>CAWCWA010000012.1:0-106811 GCA_963799085.1 uncultured Alphaproteobacteria bacterium
GGCACCACCTCCGGCACGCGTTTGACCAGATCGGGCAGGTTCAGCCATGCCTCGCGCAACTCGTTCAGCCGCCGCGCCGCCTCGGCAATCACTATCGCGCGCGGGTCGTGAAGGCACTCATCGGGAGCAACATCGGGCGTGAGTCCCTCAGGAAACGGAAACGTCAAGAACACAAATTGATTGGAATAGGTAACATCGTTGCCTGCGCCTATCCACGAGCACGTCTTAATAGTCCAAATCTCGTGGATTCGTGAATGAACAATACCAAAAAAGAATTCGTCTTCCCTTGAAAATATCACAAGTTTCTGATCAGGAAGTATGATAGAATCTAAAAAGCCAAAAGCTCGGTAGCTAGACACCATCGGAGTCGCGATATACCTACTGAGCCCGCTAAGCGCTCGTCGCATTGCCGGGCGAGATCGTGCGTGTCGCCACCAAATCTCACGCTCATTCTTCGCACGAACGGCAAATCCTCCATCTGCGTTGTGCCGAAACCGGAATGGCTTGACCCTTTGTTCAACATAAGTAAACGGGCTCTGGTAAAAAAGCCGCCTCTGTCTCGGATAGACTTGCACCGAAATCGACCACCCATTTGTCGGGTCGAAACCCGTTGAAGTCGTCTCCATTGAGAGTTGGCCGCAACACATTTGAGCGGCCATTTACGTTACGCGGTTCGCAGAGCCATTGTCGCGCGACTTCGCCATCTACCTCGAACTCGCCGTTCAAGATTACGCCGACGAAACAGACATTTCTATTTTCATGAAGCGGCCGTCGGCGGGTCAGATCAAAAGCGCTAGAGGTCAGGTCAGCGTTTATCCGTGTGACTGGTTCGCCGTTCAACACGCTCGGACGTGTCTTATCGTTATCAAAGCAGACCAGTGACACGCGGACCGAGGCGCCATTAATGACCCAAGGCTCATCGTCCCATGCTTCAGAAATGCGCCCGTGCTCCAAAATCAATTCAAGCACACAGCGGTTTGCTCCAGCGCGAATGGAGTTGGTTGAGACCAAGCCCGCACGAACCGCCAACGAGTCCTGGATCATTTCGCGAGCTTTCAGGAACCAATACACGACCAAGTCGACGCCGCCCGAGATCCGTCCCGAATACCTTGCTCTGAGGGTATTCGTATAATTTTCTCCAAGATGTTCAATCATTCGCTTGTTGCCGAGAAACGGCGGGTTGCCGATCACTACGTCAGCTTCGGGCCATTCGGCTTCGCTGCCGTCCTCGTTCAGGATCGCGTCGCGGCATTCGATCGTGTCGAGCGGCTTGAGGATCGGGTTGCGGCCGACATCGAAGCCGTTGCGGCGCATCCATTGGATTTCGCCGATCCACACCGTCACCCGCGCCAGTTCGGCGGCGTAAGGGTTGATCTCGATGCCCTTGACCGCCTCCGGGCCGATGCGCGGGAATTCGCGCGCCAGCCCCAACGTCTCGGCCTCGATCGCGACGCGGTGCTCGATGTCCTTCAGCGCCAACAGCGCCAGATAAAGGAAATTTCCCGAACCGCAGGCCGGGTCGAGCACGCGGAAGGCGCGCAGCCGGTCGAGAAAACCGCGGTAGATGCGCCAGGGCCTCGTTCGCGAGCCGGGTGCGCTGGGGACGCCGCCTGAGGTCGCCGGCGATCTCGGCCTGCCGCATCAATTTCTCGATCTCGGCGCGCGTCGCCGCCCATTCGGCCAGCCACGGGCGGATGATGACCGGCTCGACGATGAGCCCGATCTTGTCGCGGTCGGTGTAATGGGCACCCAACTGGCTGCGCTTGTCGGGGTCGAGCCCGCGCTCGAACAAGGTCCCGAAAATGCTCGGATCGATCTCGGCCCAGTCGCGCGCCGCCGCCTCGCGCACCAGCGCGATGTCGTCGCGGGTCAGCGGCAATGCCTTGTCGTCATCGAACAGGCCGCCATTGAACCAGTCGACGCGCTCGAACCCGATCCGCCCGCCCTCCCGCATCGCTGCGAACAGCGACGAGGCCAGTGCCTCGAATTCGCCCGGCGAGTGCGCGGCGCCGTCGAGCATGCGGCCGAACATCTTTCCCGGCAGCAGATCGACGTCCTCGGCGAACATGCAGAAGACGAGCCGGTTGATGAAATGCGCGACTATTTGCGACGGGTGGCCGCGCTCGCGAAGACGCTGGGCGAGCCGGGCGAATTCCGCCGCCGCCTGCTCGGTCAGGCTCTGCCGCGTCAGCCCCGGCTTTAGCTGCTCAGGATCGGCGAAGGTCCATTTCAGCCAGCGCAGCTTTCTCGAATCGGCGAGCTCGTCGAGACCGATCTCGTAGGTATGGCTGACCGTATTGGTCCAATTGGTGTGGATCTCGAACCGCGCGAGGTCGCAGACGACCAGCAAGGGCGGGTTTTCGAGCGCCGGCGCATAGCGCTGCAGCTGGGCGTAGGCGGCCTTCAGGTCCTTGCCCCTGCTCTTGTATTCCCAGCCGAAGCAGCCGCGCTTCCATACATCGGCCCAGCCCTCGCCGCCGGTCGTCTTGGTGGCGCCTTTCTCGAAAGCGTACCATTCGCCTTTCGGGTCGGCGTCGGTCGGCGTCTCCTCACCGAGGAGATCGCACACATCGCGGAAATGCGATTGCGCGGCGGCGCGCTCGGTCAGGTCGGCCGCGCGCCATTTGGCGATAAAATCGGCGGCGAGCATGGTTCTCGTCAGTGTCCTCGGCGGCGCAGCTCTACAACCGTTAATCATCGCCGTCGCTGGGTATTCCGGCAAGCCCACCGGACGGCATGTCCCTGATCAGAACGATTGATAGATACGCAATTATCTAATTGACACGGCGATGGTTGTCTGCTACTATCGGGACGCGTAGGGGCCGGTCGCCTTGCGGCGGGCTACCGGAGGCGGGGCGGAGAATGGCGAGGGGCGGGCGCCTGTATTTTTCTTATAGATAACAGGCGGAACAGGTCGGCCGGGGCAGTGGGCGCTATTCGCGGGGCGGCACGTCGAGGCGGACGACGAGGCCTTCGAGGGAGGGGCCGGGTGCGGGATAGCGGCGCATGACGAGCGGGTCGTGGCCGGGGATGATGTGCTGCGGGCTCGGGGCCTGCGCGCGCAGCGCGTCGTAGGCGTCGAGCATGTCGCCGATGTTGAAGGCGGCGGTGAAGGGCCGGCCCTGTTCCATGTTCTCGTAGAAGTGCGACACGTCGGAAGCGAGCACGACCCAGCCGCGGCTCGTATGCACGCGCACGAACTGCATACCCGGCGTGTGGCCGCCGACCGGGTGCAGGCTGATCCCCGGCGCCAGATCGACCGGGCCGTTATAGAGCCGCACCCGGCGGGCGAAGTTGAGCCGCACGATGCCGACGATGTCCTCGACCTCGAAGGAATGGGCGAGGAACGGGTGGCGCATATGATGGCCGGTCGTGTAGTGCAGCTCGGCTTCCTGCAGGTGGAACTCGGCCTTGGGGAAGCGATCGAAGGTGCCGACATGGTCGTAATGCAGATGGGTCAGGATCACGTCGGCGACGGTGTTGCGGTCGAGCCCGACAAGCGACAGCGCGTCCGCCGGGCAGCGCAGATGCCTGCGGCCGCGGGCGGCGGCGACCTCGGCCGTGAAACCGGTGTCGATCACGAAACTGCGCTCGGCGCCGATCGCGGCCCAGACGAAATAATCCATCGGCATCGGGCCGTCATGCGGGTCGCCGCCGATGAAATGGTCGCGCCGGCGGGCGTCGCGCTCGGCGTAGCGGATGGCGAAGAGCTCATATTCGGGAAGCGGGGCGTTCATCGCGGCCTCGGATGCGGCTGGGGATTGCGCGGGCGTCGCAGCGGTGAGAGCCTAAGTCCCGCGGCTGAATTCGAATAGAGGAATCCGGACATGCCCGAAACCGTTCTCGGCCCGCACTGCGTCGTCGCGGTCAACCGGTCACTCGAATCCGAGAACAAGATCCATGACGACGCGGTGGCGCGCCGCTTCGGCTTCAAGGGCGGGCTGGTGCCGGGTGTCGAGGTCTACGCCTATATGACGCATCTGCCGGTCATGCGCTGGGGCCGCGACTGGCTCGAACATGGCGTCGCCGAATGCCGGCTGCGCAAGCCAGTCTATGACGGCGAGACCGCGATCGTGACCGCGGCCGAGACGCCTAAAGGTCTCGACATCCTGATCGAAAGCGGCGGCGAAACCTGCCTTACTGGCCATGCGGCGCTGCCGCAAAGCCCGCCATCGCCGCCGGCCGTCTTTGCCGCCGCGCCATTGCCACCGGACAGACCCGAAAACCGGCCGCCTGCCGACGAGACGAGCCTCGCCGTCGGGATCCGACTCGCCAGCCGGCCGTTCCGCGCGACCGGCGAATACGCCGCGCAATATCTGCGAGATATCGGCGAGACCTTGCCGCTATACGCCACCGAGGGGCTGGTGCATCCCGGCACGATCCTGCATTTCGGCAATTGGGTGTTGCGCGAGAACGTGGCGCTCGGCCCGTGGATGCATGTCGGCAGCAGGGTCGAGCATTTCGGGCTCGCGCGGCTCGGCGAGGAGCTGTCGGCCCGCGCACTTGTCACCGCCAATTACGAGCACAAAGGCCACCGCTTTGTCGAAGCGGACGTAATGGTCTATGCCGAGGGCACCCGCCCAATAGCGCGGATAGCGCACACCGCGATCTACCGTCCACGCCAGCTTGCCGCCGCCTGAGACGGGTCAGGCGGCCTCGGCTTCGTCCTCGTTCTCGGCGCCCGTGGGGCCGGAATCCTTGCCCTTGGCCTCGGGGTCGCGGTCGACGAGTTCGATGATCGCCATCGCCGCATCGTCGCCATAGCGAAAGCCGGCCTTGATGATGCGTATATAGCCGCCGTTGCGGGCTGGCGTAACGCTGCGCCAGGGTCGTCATCAGCTTGTCGGCGAGTGCGGTATCCTGAAGCGCCGCGATCGCGCGGCGGCGGTTGGCGAGCCCGCCATGTTTGCCCTTGGTGATCAGCCGCTCGACGATCGGGCGCAGATCCTTCGCCTTGGGCAGCGTCGTGCGGATCTGCTCGTGCTTGATCAGTGCCGCGGCGAGATTGTCGAACATCGCCTTGCGGTGTTCGGAGGTGCGGTTGAAACCGCGGCCTCTGAGGCGGTGGCGCATCGGATCCTCAATAGGGTTCGTCGAGACGTTTGGCCAGTTCCTCGATGTTCTCGGGCGGCCAATTGGTGATTTCCATGCCGAGATGCAACCCCATCTGGGCCAGCACCTCCTTGATCTCGTTCAGGGATTTGCGGCCGAAATTCGGCGTCCGCAGCATTTCGGCCTCGGATTTCTGCACCAAGTCGCCGATATAGACGATGTTGTCGTTCTTCAGGCAGTTGGCCGAACGCACCGACAATTCGAGCTCGTCGACCTTGCGCAAGAGGTTCTTGTTGAACGGCAATTCGCTCGGGCGAGCCTCCTCGGAGGGATGCCGCGGCTCCTCGAAATTGATGAAGAGCTGCAGCTGGTCCTGCAGGATGCGGGCGGCGAGCGCGACGGCGTCCTCCGGGGTGACCGCACCATTGGTTTCGACCCGCATCGCCAGCCGGTCGTAGTCGGTGACCTGCCCGACGCGGGTGTTTTCGACGCGGTAGGAGACCTTGCGCACCGGGCTGAACAGCGCATCGACCGGGATCAAGCCGATCGGCGCGTCTTCGGCCCGGGTCTGCGTCCCCGGGAGGTAGCCCTTACCGTTCTCGACGGTCAGCTCCATGACGATCCGAGTGCCCTGGTCGAGCGTGCAGATCACCAGATCGGGGTTCATGATGTCGATGTCGTGGCCGGTTTCGATCGCGCCGGCGCGCACTTCGCCGGGGCCGGTGGCCCGCAGCCGCATACGCTTGGGTCCCTCGCCGAACATACGCAGATCGATGCTCTTGACGTTGAGGACGATGTCGGTCACGTCTTCAAGCACGCCCGGGATCGAGGAGAACTCGTGCAACACGCCCTCGATCTGCATCGAGGTGACCGCCGCCCCTTGCAACGAGGACAGCAGCACGCGGCGAAGCGCATTGCCGAGGGTCAACCCGAAACCGCGTTCCAGCGGCTCGGCGACGACGGTGGCGACCCGCTTTGGGTCGTCGCCGGGCTCCACCGAGAGCTGCTTCGGCTTGATCAAGGTTTGCCAATTTCTCTGAATCACGGATCGGACCTCGACCGTTAAGCGCGGATTGTCTCCGCGAGCAAAGCCGGCGACGGTGCCGCCGGCGTTCTATTCGATAGCCTCCGCCGCCGCAGCGACGTCAATTCACGCGTCAGACGCGCCGTCGTTTCGGCGGGCGACAGCCGTTGTGCGGGATCGGCGTGACATCGCGGATCGACGTCACGGCAAAACCCACGCCCTGCAAGGCGCGCAACGCGGATTCGCGCCCCGAACCCGGCCCTTTGACCTCAATATCGATCGTCCGCATGCCATGCTCGATCGCCTTGCGGCCGGCATCCTCGGCGGCGACCTGGGCGGCGTACGGCGTCGATTTGCGCGAGCCCTTGAACCCTTGGCTGCCGGAGGATGACCACGCGATCGTATTGCCCTGGGCATCGGTGATCGTGATCATCGTATTGTTAAAGGTGGCGTTTACATGCGCCGTGCCCGAAGTAATGTTTTTGCGCTCGCGCCGACGAAGGCGCGGCGCCGGTCCTGCCGTCCTGGCCATTCTTTTCGATCCGTTGCTGCCGTGCCGCCGTTGGCGTCTATTTCTTTTTGCCGGCGATCGGCCGCGCCGGGCCCTTGCGTGTGCGCGCATTGGTGTGCGTGCGCTGGCCGCGCACCGGCAGACCCTTGCGATGTCGCAGACCGCGATAGCAGCCCAGATCCATCAGCCGCTTGATGTTCATCGCGACCGTCCGCCGCAGATCGCCCTCGACGGTATATTCGCGGTCGATCAATTCGCGCACCCGCAACACCTCGTCGTCGGTCAGCTCGTGCACTCGCCTTTCCAGCGGGATGCCGACCCGGCCGCAGATCTCGAGCGCCTTGGTCCGTCCGATGCCGTGAATATAGGTCAGGCCAATCGGGGCGCGCTTTTGATTGGGAATGTTGACGCCGGCAATACGCGCCACCTGCACTTCTCCTCGCAAAAGAGAGACATAAGTGCGAGCCCGGTTTCTCGCAAGTGCGATGACTTACACCGAACCGCGCGATGCCGTCAATCCCGCCCAATTCTTGCGCGTCTTGCGCGGCGCTGTCGGGATCAGCCGAGGATCGCCTCGATCTGGCGGGTCACGGTGTCGATGTTCGTCATACCGTCGACGCTGCGCAGGACGCCGCGAGCCTCGTAATAGGGCAGGATCGGTGCGGTTTGCCGACGATACACCTCAAATCGCGCCCTGACCGCCTCCGGCCGGTCATCCGGGCGGGTGACCAGATCGGCGGCGCCGCAATTGTCGCAAACCCCCTCGCGGCGGGGCGGGTTGAGCCGCGCATGATAGCTGGCTCCGCATTTGCCGCAGGTCAGACGTCCCGAAATCCGCTCGACAAGCGCTGGCTCATCGACCTTGATCTCGATGACATGGTCGACCGCCAAGCGGCGAGCGGCCAGCATCTGGTCGAGCGCCTCGGCCTGCGGCACGGTGCGCGGAAAGCCATCGAGGACGAACCCGTTGGCGCAATCCGGCTCCCGCAGGCGCACGTCGATCATCGAGATGATGACATCGTCCGGTACGAGCTGTCCCAAATCCATGATCGCCTTGACCCGCCGGCCGAGTTCCGAGCCCGACGCGACCGCGGCGCGCAGCATATCGCCGGTCGCGAGTTGGACGAGGCGGCGCGATTGCTCGATCCGTTTCGCCTGGGTTCCCTTTCCCGAACCGGGCGGGCCTAACAGAATGACGTTCATCCGCGACGGCCTCGCAGTTTCGCGCGCCGTATCAGGCCCTCATATTGATGAGCCAGCAGATGCGAATGGATCTGCGCGACGGTGTCCATCGTGACGCTGACGACGATCAGGAGGCTGGTTCCGCCGAAATAGAACGGCACCGAATATTCCGAGATCAGGATCTCGGGCAGGATGCATACTGCCGAGAGATAGGCGGCGCCCACCACGGTCAAGCGCGTCACGACGTAATCGAGGTAGTCGGCCGTGTTCTTGCCCGGGCGGATGCCAGGGATGAAACCGCCATACTTGCGCAGATTATCGGCAGTCTCTGTCGGGTTGAACACAATCGCGGTATAAAAGAAGCAGAAAAATACTATCAGCGCGATATAGAGCACCATATAGAGCGGCCGGCCATGGGCGAGATAGGCGGTGATTTCGCCGATCCAGCCATAGTTTTGCCCATTGGCCTCGAAATTTGCGACCGTCGCCGGCAGCAACAGCAGCGAGGACGCGAAAATCGGTGGGATCACGCCTGGGGTGTTGATCTTCAACGGCAGGTGCGAGGCCTCGCCGCCAAACATCTTGTTGCCACTCTGCCGTTTCGGGTACTGCACCAGAATGCGTCTCTGCGCCCGCTCCATAAAGACGATGAAGCCGACGACGAGGACCGACATCACCAGAAAGACGATGATGAAGAAGCTCGAAATCGCTCCGGTGCGCCCGAGTTCCAGGGTGGAGGCGAGCGCATGCGGCAGGTTGGCGACAATGCCGGCGAAGATGATCAGCGAGATGCCGTTGCCCACGCCTCGCGCGGTGATCTGCTCGCCGAGCCACATCAGGAACACGGTGCCGCCGACCAGAGTCACGACCGTGACGAGGCGGAAGAAAAGGCCGGGGTCGAGCACCGCCGTTTCCGCCCCGGCGCGCATGCCTTCGAGCCCGACAGAGATACCGTAAGCCTGCAGCGCGGCCAGCAGGACCGTTCCGAAGCGCGTATACTGATTGAGTTTTTTACGGCCGCTCTCGCCTTCCTTCTTCAATGCTTCGAGGGTCGGCGAGACCGCCGTCAGGAGCTGAATGATGATCGAGGCCGAGATGTACGGCATGATGTTGAGGGCAAAGATCGTCATGCGCCCGAGCGCGCCGCCCGAGAACATGTCGAACATGCCAAGGATGCCGCCGGCGTTGCGGGCAAAAATATCGTGCAGGATGGCGGGATCGATCCCCGGGATCGGGATGTAGGTGCCCAGCCGGTAGATCACCAACGCGCCCAGGGTGAACCAGATCCGGTTCTTGAGTTCGGTCGCCTTGGCAAAGGCGGAAAAATTGATGCTGGCAGCGAGTTGTTCGGCGGCTGACGCCATTTAACCCATCCTTCAGCAAAAGCTTGGCGGACCGGTCACGCCGGGGCGGAAGCGGTCTTCGCCTTCCTGGCGCGGGGTTCCTGCACAATGACCTTGCCGCCGGCCTTCTCGACGGCGGCGATCGCGGCCTTGGAGGCGCCGGCGACGATAATCGTGACGGCGGCCCGCAATTCGCCCTTGGCGAGCAGCCGGACGCCGTCTCCCCGGCGGCGCAGGACGCCCGATTCAACGAGTTTGGCGGCGTCGACCGTACCCTCGGCCGCCAGCTTGCCTTCGTCGAGGGCGGTTTGCAGGCGGCCGAGATTGACCACCTTAAAATCCTTCTGGAACATCTTGTTGTCGAAGCCGCGCTTCGGCAGCCGGCGGTGCAGCGGCGTCTGGCCGCCCTCGAAGCCGTTGATCGCAACGCCGCTGCGCGCGGTCTGGCCCTTGCCGCCGCGGCCCGCCGTCTTGCCCTTGCCCGAGCCGATGCCGCGGCCCACCCGCTTCGCCCGATAATGAGCACCGGGATTGTCCCTGATCTCGTTCAGCTTCATGCCATTCGTCCCTGTGCGTCGCCGCGGCCGGTCGCGCTTATTCCTCGACGCGCACGAGATGCCTGACCTTATCAATCATGCCCCGGATCGCGGGCGTGTCCTCGAGCACCCGCCGCCGGCGAAGCTTGTTCAAGCCCAATCCCTTGAGCGTCGCCTCCTGATCCCAGCGCCGGCCAATTGGGCTCCCGGTCTGGACGACGGTAAGGGTCTTCTTCGCGTCCATCACGCTGGTTCCCTGGCCTCGGCGTCTCGGCGGCCGAGGATCTCGCCAACCTTCTTGCCGCGCCGGGCTGCGACCGCGCGTGGGCTCGTCAGATGCCCCAGCGCGACAAAAGTCGCCTTGATCATATTGTGCGGGTTCGGACTGCCGATCGATTTTGCCACGACATCATGGACCCCCAGCGCCTCGAAGATCGCGCGCATAGGGCCGCCGGCGATGATCCCGGTCCCGGGCTTGGCGGCGCGCACGATGACATGACCCGCGCCGTAGCTGCTGACGATGTCGTGATGGAGCGTGCGGCCTTCGCGCAACGGTACGCGGATCATGCCGCGGCGCGCCTGTTCGGTGGCTTTGCGGATCGCCTCGGGCACCTCGCGCGCCTTTCCGGCACCGTAGCCGACCCGGCCCTTGCGATCGCCGACGACAACGAGCGCGGCAAACCCGAACCGGCGGCCGCCCTTGACGACCTTGGCGACGCGATTGATGTTGACGAGCTTTTCGGCGAACTCGCTCTCTTCGCGGTCGCGCGACTGGCGGTCGCCGTCGCCGCGCCCGCGCCGTTCACCCTGGGTGCGTGCCATGTTGCGCCTTTCTAGAAATCAAGCCCGCCCTCGCGGGCGGCGTCGGCCAGCGCCTTGACCCGGCCGTGAAAGAGATAGCCGCCGCGATCGAACACGACCTGCTCGATCCCGATCGCCTTGGCCCGCTCGGCGATCAGTTTGCCGACGGCACCAGCGGCAGCCTTGTCGCAGCCTTTGCCGAGGCTCGCCCGGAGATCGCGATCGAGGCTCGATGCCGCGGCGAGCGTTTGCCCGGCCGAATCGTCGATGATCTGGGCATAGATGTGCTTTGACGAGCGGAACACCGAAAGGCGCAGCCGGCCATTGGCGCGGCGACGCAGGTTCGCACGCACCCGGCCGCGCCGGCGTTCGAAAAGCGCTTTCGCTTTGTCCGACATGGGGCCTACTTCTTCTTGCCTTCCTTGCGCCGCACCGTTTCGTTCGCGTATTTGATGCCCTTGCCTTTGTACGGCTCGGGCGGACGATAGCTGCGGATCTCGGCGGCGACCTGGCCGACGCGCTGACGGTCGGCGCCGCTGACCTGGATCACGGTCGGCCGCTCGCAAGCGATCTTGACATCGTCCGGGATCGGAAAAGCGATGTCATGGCTGTAGCCGAGCTGCAAGTTCAAGACGCTGCCCTGCACCGCGGCGCGATAGCCGACCCCGTTGATCTCAAGGCCAACGGTAAAGCCCTGCGACACGCCGGTGACCATGTTGCTGACCAGGGCCCGGGTCGTACCCCACATGGCGCGCGCCTGTTTGGTCTCGCCGTTCGGCGCGATCGCGACCGCACCGTCGGCGATCGTCGCGGTCACGTCGTTGCTGACGATGAGGCTCAGCGTTCCAAGCCCGCCCTTGGCGGTCAGCCGGCGACCGTCGAGCGTGACCTCGACGCCGCTTGGAACCGGAACCGGATGCTTGCCGATGCGCGACATTTCCGACCTCAAAAGACGCGGCACAACACCTCGCCGCCGACCTTGGCGGCGCGGGCCTCGTTGTCCGACATGACCCCGCGCGGGGTCGACAGGATCGCGATGCCGAGGCCGTTATAGACCCGCGGCAGGTCCGCAATCCCGGAATAAACCCGACGTCCGGGCTTTGACACCCGCGCGATCTCGCGAATGACCGGCTCGCCGTCGACATACTTGAGTTCGATCTTGAGTTCGGCGACACCCGGCCGCACGTCCTCGCGACTGATAGCCGCGGATATACCCCTCGCGCCGCAGGACTTCGAGCACGTTCGCGCGGATCTTCGAGGCGGGCGAGGCGACGACGGCCTGGCGCGCCTGCTGGCCATTGCGGATCCGGGTCAGCATGTCTCCCAAAGGATCGCTCATCGTCACGACAGGCTTCTCCGCTACCAGCTCGATTTGACCATGCCGGGGATCTGCCCGGAGGAAGCAAGCTCGCGCAGCGCGATGCGCGACAATCGGAACTTGCGATAATAGCCGCGCGGCCTTCCGGTCAGCGAGCAGCGGTTGCGCACCCGACCGCGGCGCCGTTGCGCGGCATTTCGGCGAGCTTCAGTTGCGCGGCGAAGCGCTCTTCAGGCGGCGCGGTGCGGTCACGCGCGAGGCTCTTCAGCCGTTGCCGCTTGCCCGCGGCAAGCTTGGTAAGACGCGCCCGCCGAGCGTTTTTCTCGATCATGCTCTTTTTCGCCATCGGGTCGGAACTCCTGATCGGCTCAGTTCGCAAACGGCATGTCGAAGGCGGCGAGCAACGCCTTCGCTTCGGCATCGGTCTTGGCCGTAGTGGTGATGACGACGTTCATGCCCCGCACCGCATCGACACGGTCGTAATCGATCTCCGGAAAGACGATCTGCTCCTTGAGGCCGAGCGCGAAATTGCCGCGCCCGTCGAAGCTGCGCGCGGAAATGCCGCGAAAGTCGCGCACCCGCGGCAGCGCCACCGTGATCAGCCGGTCGAGGAATTCGTACATGCGCTGCCGGCGCAACGTCACCTTGCAGCCGATCGGCATGCCCTGGCGCAGTTTGAAGGTCGCGATCGACCGCTTCGCCCGGGTGATGACCGCGTGCTGCCCGGTGATCACCGCGAGCTCATTGGCTGCGGCCTCGGCCTTCTTGGCGTCCTGAACCGCCTCGCCGACACCCATACTGACGACGATCTTTTCGAGCCGCGGCGCCTGCATCGAATTCTCGTACCCGAATTGCTGCATCAGGGCGGGCCGCACCGTCGTTTGGTAGACTTCCTGCAATCGCGCTGTCGCCATCTTCTTACCTGTCGATAACTTCGCCCGAACGGCGCGCGACGCGCACCTTGCGGCCGTCGCCGAGCTGCTTGTAACCGACCCGCGTCGGCTTGCCCGAGGCCGGGTCGACATGGGCGATGTTGGAGATGTGGATCGTCAGCTCCTTTTCGACGATGCCGCCGGGTTCGCCCATGCGCGGCTTTGTGTGCCGTTTGGCGATATGGACGCCCTGCACGATGGCGCGCGTCTCGGCCGGCAGTACGCGCAAAACCTCGCCGGTCTTGCCCTTGTCGCGGCCGCTGATGACGACGACATTGTCGCCCTTCTTGATTCTGAGCTTTGGCATCACCTGCTTCCGGGGGGCGAATTCACAGCACTTCGGGGGCGAGCGAGACGATTTTCATGAACCGTCGCGCGCGCAACTCGCGCGTGACCGGGCCGAAGATGCGGGTGCCGATCGGCTCGCCCTGCTGCGTGATCAAGACCGCGGCATTGCGGTCGAAACGGATCGCGCTGCCGTCGACGCGGCGGATCTCCTTGGCGGTGCGCACGATGACTGCGCGATGCACGTCACCCTTCTTGACCCGGCCGCGTGGGATCGCCTCCTTGACCGAAACGATGATCACGTCGCCGACGCTGGCGGTGCGGCGCTTGGAGCCGCCCAGCACCTTGATGCATTGCACCCGCCGCGCGCCGGAATTGTCGGCAACGTCGAGGTTCGTCTGCATCTGGATCATGCGGGTTCTCCGACGTTCTCTTCCGCGCCGCCCCCGGCCTTGCCGACCGCGCCCAGCACCACCCAGTGCTTGCTCTTCGACAGCGGCCGGCTTTCCTCGATCCGCACCGCGTCGCCGATATGCCAGCGGTTCGTCTCGTCATGCGCCGCGTAGCGCTTGGAGTGGGTGATGAATTTCTTGTAGATCGGGTGCATGACGCGGCGCTCGACCTTGACGATGACCGTCTTGTCGGCGGCGTCGCTGACCACCACCCCCTGTAAAATGCGTCTCGACATCAGCCTCGTTCCCTAGGCGCGGTTGTGGCGTCGCTCATCGAGGATGGTCTTGATGCGGGCGATGTCGCGCCGCACCTGCCGCACCCGCGCGGTGTTTTCGAGCTGCCCGTTGGCGCGCTGAAAGCGCAGGTTGAAGATTTCCTTGCCGAGGGTGTCGAGATCGCCCGCGAGTTCGTCATCGGTCTTGACCCGGACATCGGCGGCCTTCACGACGCCGCCTCCTCGCCCGCACGCATGATGAAGCGGGTCCCGAGCGGGAGCTTGGCTGCGGCCAGCGCAAACGCCTCGCGCGCGGTTTCGGCCGGCACGCCGTCGAGTTCGAACATGATCCGGCCGGGCTTAACGCGGCAGATCCAGAATTCGGGCGAGCCCTTGCCGCTGCCCATGCGCACTTCGGCCGGCTTCTGCGACACCGGAACATCGGGGAAAATCCGGATCCACACCCGGCCGGCACGGCGGATATGACGCGTGATGGCGCGCCGCGCCGCCTCGATCTGACGCGCCGTCACCCGACCGGGATCGGCCGCCTTCAGCCCGTAGGCGCCAAAATTGAGCGTTGTCCCACCCTTGGCGAGGCCATGGACGCGGCCTTTGTGCTGCTTGCGGTATTTGCTGCGTTTGGGCGCCAGCATGACCTGTCATCTCCAGCTTTTTTCTAGTCCCTGAGACCGGTCAACCGAGGTTTTCGCGCCGGCCGCGTTCATGGCTCGCCGGCTGCCCTTCGTTCAGACGCTTATCCTGCGCCATCGGGTCGTGAGCGAGGATCTCGCCCTTGAACACCCAGACCTTAACGCCGCACACACCGTAGGTCGTCTTGGCCGTGCCGTAGCCGAAATCGATATCGGCACGCAATGTGTGCAACGGCACCCGGCCCTCGCGATACCATTCCATGCGCGCGATTTCGGCGCCGCCGAGCCGGCCCGAGCAATTGATCCGGATGCCTTGCGCGCCGAGCCGCATCGCCGACTGGACCGCCCGCTTCATCGCCCGGCGGAACGCGACCCGGCGTTCGAGCTGTTGAGCGATGCTGTCGGCGATCAGCTTGGCGTCGATCTCGGGCTTGCGAATTTCGAGGATGTTGAGGCTGACCTCGCTTTTGGTGACCTTGGCGATGTCGCCGCGCAATTTCTCGATGTCCGCGCCCTTCTTGCCGATGATCACGCCCGGCCGCGCCGAATGCAGGGTAATCCGGCTCTTGCGCGCGGCGCGCTCGATGACGATCCGCGAAACCCCGGCCTGGCTCAAGCGGCGGTGCAGGAATTTGCGCAGCCCGAGATCGTCGAGCAAGAGGTTGCCGTACTCCTTGCGCGCGAACCAGCGCGAATCCCAGGTGCGGTTGATGCCGAGCCGCAGCCCGATCGGATTGACCTTCTGACCCATCAGGCAAGCTCCTTCATTGGACGTCGGCGTCCGGCCGCTCGCGCACCACGACCGTCAGGTGCGAGAAATGCTTTTCGACCCGCGCCGAGCGGCCGCGGCCGCGGGTGTGAAAGCGCTTCATGATAAAGGCGCGGCCGACCGTCGCTTCCTTGACGTAAAGGCGGTCGACGTCGAGCTGGTGATTGTTTTCGGCATTGGCGATCGCCGCCTGCAGGACCTTCTTCACGTCGCGGGCGATACGGCGGTGGGAGAAGGTGAGTTCGGCCAAGGCCGAGGCGGCGCTCTTGCCGCGGATCGTCTGGGCCACGAGGTTGAGCTTCTGCGGGCTGGTGCGCAGGCCGCGCAGGCTCGCCAGTGCTTCGGTCTCGTCGAGGCGACGCTCGGCTCGGGGCTTGCCCATCTCAGGCCCTCCGCGCCTTCTTGTCGCCGGCGTGGCCGTAGAACGTCCGGGTCGGCGCGAACTCGCCGAGCTTGTGCCCGATCATGTTCTCGGTCACCAGCACCGGGATGAATTTGTGGCCGTTATAGACGCCGAAGGTCAGACCGACGAACTGCGGAAATATCGTCGAGCGCCGTGACCAGGTGCGGATCACCTGATTGCGCCCGGAGCCGCGCGCCTGCTCCGCCTTCTTTAGCAGATAGCCGTCGACGAACGGGCCTTTCCATACTGAGCGAGCCAAATCCGTTCTCCGCTTCAGCGCCGCTGGCGGCGGCGGATGATCAACCGGTCCGTCGCCTTGTTTTGTCGGGTCTTCTTGCCCTTGGTCGGCTTGCCCCACGGGGTCACCGGATGCCGTCCGCCCGAGGTGCGGCCCTCGCCGCCGCCATGCGGATGGTCGATCGGGTTCATCGCCACGCCGCGCACCGAGGGCCGATGCCCGAGCCAGCGGTTGCGCCCGGCCTTGCCGATAACGATGTTCTGCTGGTCGGGGTTCGAGACGGCCCCGATCGTCGCCCGGCATTCGGACCGCACCATCCGCAATTCGCCCGAGGACAGGCGCAGCAGCGCATAGCCCTGGTCGCGGCCGACGAGCTGGACATAGGTCCCCGCCGCTCGCGCGATCTGCCCGCCCTTGCCGGGCTTCATCTCGACATTGTGGATGATCGTGCCGAGCGGCATGTTGCGCATCGGCATCGCGTTGCCTGGCTTGACGTCGACCCGCTCGCCCGAGACGACCGTATCGCCGGCCTTCAGCCGCTGCGGCGCCAGGATGTAGGCGAGTTCGCCGTCCTGATAGCGGATCAGCGCGATGAACGCGGTGCGGTTGGGATCGTATTCGAGGCGCTCGACCGTCGCCGGCATGTCGAGCTTGGCGCGCTTGAAATCAATGAGGCGATAGCGCCGTTTGTGGCCGCCGCCGCGCCACCGCATCGTCGTGTGTCCGGTGTTGTTGCGTCCGCCCTTGCCGCGCAACCCCTCGGTCAAGGCCTTGACAGGCTTGCCCTTCCACAACTCGCCGCGGTCGACGATGACGAGCTGCCGCCGCGAGGGGGTGGTCGGATTGAACGTCTTGAGCGCCATCGCTGCTGCCCCTCGAACTCAGATGCCCGTCGTCACGTCGATTCGCTGACCTGCGGCCAGCGTGACGATCGCCTTTTTGAAATCGGATCGCCGCCCGACGCGGCCGCGAAAGCGCTTGACCTTGCCCATGACGCGGATCGTGTTGACCGCCGTGACCTTGACACTGAACAGGCCCTCGACGGCAGCCTTGACCTCGCGCTTGGTCGCCGTCAGCGGCACGCGAAAGATCACCTGATTGTGTTCGGAAGCGTTGGTCGCCTTCTCGGTGATGACCGGGCCGCGGATCGTATCGTACATCTGCTGCCGCGTGAGCTTGGCCTCGGTCCGCGGAATGACGCGAAAGCGGCTCATTTGAGACGGGCCTCCAGATGCTCGACCGCGGCGCGGGTCAGGACCAGAGTATCGCGGCGCAGGATGTCGTAGACGTTGGCGCCCTGCTGCGGCAGCACGTCGACCCGCGGCAGGTTGCGGGCGGCGCGGGCGAAGCCCTCGTCGACTTCGGGGCCGTCGATGATCAGCACGGAGCCCCAGCCGAACGCGTCCAGCCGGCGGCGCAACGCTTTGGTCTTCGCCTCGGCGCAGTTCGCCTGATCGATGACCACGAGCCGGCCTTCTTCCTGCTTTGCCGACAGCGCTGTCTTCAACCCGAGTTTGCGTACCTTCTTTTGCAAATCGAAGGCATGACTGCGCACGACCGGGCCGAAAATCGTAGCGCCGCCGCGGAACTGCGGCGACCGCAGGCTGCCCTGACGCGCGCGGCCGGTGCCTTTCTGCTTGTAAGGCTTCTTGGTCGTGCCGCGAATCTCGCTGATCCCTTTGGTCTTGTGCGTTCCGGCGCGGCGCTTGGCGAGTTGCCAGTTGACGACGCGCGCCAGAATGTCTCGCCGCACCGGCAGACCGAAGACCGTCTCGGCGAGTTCGATGTCGCCGACCTCTTCATTATCGAGGTTGCGCACCGTGAGCTTCATCTCAGCCCTCCGCCTGCGGCGCTTCGGCCGCGGGTTCGGCGCCGCGCAACGCCGCCGGAAACGGCAGATCGGCGGGCAGCTTGCGCTTGACAGCGTCTCTGACGAGCACATAGCCGCCCTTGCTGCCGGGAACGGCGCCCTTCACCATCAAGACGCCGCGCTCGGCATCGGCCATGACGACTTCGAGGCTCTGTACCGTCACCCGCTCGGCTCCGAGATGGCCCGCCATCTTCTTGTTCTTGAAGGTCTTGCCGGGCGATTGCCGCTGCCCGGTCGAACCGTGGCTGCGATGGGAAACCGAGACGCCGTGGCTGGCCCTGAGGCCGCCGAAATTATGCCGCTTCATGGCCCCGGCGAAGCCCTTGCCGATGCTGGTCCCGACGACATCGACAAACTGGCCGGGGACGAAATGCGCCGCCGTAATCTCCGACCCTACCGCGACGACCGCGTCCTCGCTGACGCGGAATTCGGCTGAGCCGCGCCTTCGGCTCGACCTTCGCCTTCGCGAAATGGCCGCGTTGTGGCTTGGTCACGTTCTTGACCTTGGCCGCGCCGATTCCGAGCTGCAACGCGCTGTACCCGTCCTTTTCGGGCGTGCGCACCGCGACGACCTGGCAATTGTCGATCTTGAGTACGGTCACGGCGACGTGATTGCCCTCGCCGGCGAAGATCCGGGTCATGCCGAGTTTTTGCGCGATCAGGCCCGTGCGCATCACCGACCCCATTGCGCCTAGAGCTTGATCTCGACGTCGACCCCGGCGGCGAGGTCGAGCTTCATCAGCGCATCGACCGTCTGCGGCGTCGGATCGACGATGTCGAGCACTCGCTTGTGCGTGCGGATCTCGAATTGCTCCCGCGATTTCTTGTCGATATGAGGCGAGCGCAGCACGGTGAATTTCTCGATCTTGGTCGGCAGCGGGATCGGGCCACGGATGCGGGCGCCGGTGCGCTTGGCCGTGTTGACGATCTCGCTCGTCGACTGGTCGAGTACACGGTGATCGTAGGCCCGCAGCCGAATGCGGATGTTTTGATTGTCCATGGGCATTTCGTCCCCTGATGCGCGCCGCGTTATTTGATGATTTTGGCGACGACGCCGGCGCCGACGGTTCGGCCGCCTTCGCGGATCGCAAAGCGCAGCCCCTCATCCATCGCGATGGGTGCAATCAGTTCGATCTCCATCGAGATGTTGTCGCCCGGCATCACCATCTCGGTGCCCTCGGGCAGGTGCACCGTGCCGGTCACGTCGGTCGTGCGGAAATAGAATTGCGGCCGGTAATTGCCGAAAAACGGCGTGTGCCGCCCGCCCTCCTCCTTGGTCAGGATGTAGGCCTCGCACTGAAAGCGGGTGTGCGGCGTGATCGACCCCGGCGCCGCCAGCACCTGGCCGCGCTCGACCTCCTCGCGCTTGGTGCCGCGCAGCAGCGCCCCGATATTGTCGCCCGCCTCGCCCTGGTCCAAGAGTTTCCGAAACATCTCGACCCCGGTCACCACGGTCTTGGCGGTCGGCCGCAGACCGACGATCTCGACCTCGTCGCCGACCTTGACGATGCCGCGCTCGACCCGCCCGGTCACCACCGTGCCGCGCCCCGAGATCGTGAACACATCCTCGATCGGCATCAGAAACGGCCGGTCCTTCGCCCGCTCCGGCTGCGGGATGTAGTCGTCCACCGCCTTCATCAGTTCGAGGATCGAGTTCGCCCCCTGCTCCGGGTCGCGCCCTTCGAGCGCCGCCAAGGCCGAACCCCGCACCACCGGGATGTCGTCCCCCGGAAACTGGTAGGACGACAAGAGTTCGCGCATCTCCAATTCGACCAGATCGAGGAGTTCCGGGTCGTCCACCATGTCGACCTTGTTCATGTAGACGACCAGTGCCGGCACCCCCACCTGGCGCGCCAACAGGATGTGCTCGCGGGTCTGCGGCATCGGCCCGTCCGCCGCCGAGACCACCAGGATGGCGCCATCCATCTGCGCTGCCCCGGTGATCATGTTCTTGATGTAGTCCGCATGGCCCGGGCAGTCGACATGCGCGTAATGCCGGTTGCCGGTCTCGTACTCGACATGGGCGGTCGCAATCGTGATGCCGCGCGCCCGCTCCTCCGGCGCCTTGTCGATCTGGTCGAACGGCACAAAGGTCGCCCCCCCGGCCTCCGCCAGCACCTTGGTGATCGCCGCCGTCAGCGTCGTCTTGCCGTGGTCGATATGGCCGATCGTCCCAATGTTGCAGTGCGGCTTCGTCCGCTGAAACTTCGCCTTCGACATCGCCTTCTTCTCCGCTCAAATCCGTTTCGGCACGACGGTCAGGCCATCTTGGCGCGGACTTCGTCCGCCACCGCCTGCGGCACTTGCTCGTAGTGGTCGAAATGCATCGTGTACTGAGCCCGGCCCTGGCTCATCGAGCGCAGGGTGTTGACATAGCCGAACATGTTGGCGAGCGGCACCATCGCGTCGACGACGCGGGCGTTGCCCCTGGTGTCCATGCCGGTGATCTGCCCACGGCGGCTATTCAGGTCGCCGATCACGTCGCCCATGTAGTCTTCGGGCGTCACGACCTCGACCCGCATGATCGGTTCGAGGAGGCGCGGTCCCGCCTTCATGATCCCCTCCTTGAAGGAGGCGCGGGCGGCAATTTCAAAGGCCAGCACGCTCGAATCTACATCGTGGAACGCGCCGTCGAACAGTATGGCCTTGATGTCGATGACCGGAAAGCCAGCGAGGACGCCGGTTTCGCTTGACGCCCGCAGCCCCTTTTCGACCCCCGGCACATACTCCTTGGGCACCGTCCCGCCAACCACCTCGTTCTCGAAGACAAAGCCCGAACCCGGCGGCAGCGGCTCGAAGCGCAACTTGACCCGTGCATATTGGCCGGCGCCGCCCGTTTGCTTCTTGTGCGTATAGTCGACTTCGGCGGTGCGCGTGATGGTCTCCCGGTAGGCGACCTGCGGGGCGCCGACATTGGCGTCGACCTTGAACTCCCGCTTCATGCGGTCGACGATGATTTCAAGGTGGAGCTCACCCATCCCCTTGATCACGGTCTGGCCGCTTTCGTTGTCGATGGTGACCCGGAAGGACGGGTCTTCGGTCGCCAGCCGCGCCAATGCTTGACCCATCTTTTCCTGGTCGCCCTTGGTCTTGGGCTCGACCGCGATCTCGATGACCGGTTCCGGGAACTCCATCTTTTCCAGCACCACCGGATGCGTCGGGTCGGACAGGGTGTCGCCGGTGGTCGTGCCCTTGAGCCCGGCGAAAGCGACGATGTCGCCGGCGCGCGCCTCCTTGATGTCCTCGCGGTGGTTGGCGTGCATCTGCAACATGCGCCCGACCCGCTCGCGGCTGTTCTTGACGCTGTTCAGGAGCTGGCTGCCGCTGGAGACGACGCCCGAATAGATCCGTACAAAGGTCAGCGAGCCGACAAACGGGTCTGTCATGATCTTGAAGGCGAGACCAGCGAACGGCTCGTCATCCGAACAGCGGCGCACGACCGGTTCGTCGGTTCCGGCCCTGACGCCTTTGATCGCCGCGACATCGGTGGGTGCCGGGAGATAGGCGACGACGGCGTCGAGCAGCGGCTGGACGCCCTTGTTCTTAAAGGCCGAGCCGCACAGCACCGGGACAAAGGCGCCGCCGATCGTACCCTTGCGGATGCAGTGCTGCAGACTGGCGGCGTCGGGCTCCTCGCCGCCGAGATAGGCTTCGAGCACCTCGTCGTCCTGCTCGACCGCGGTTTCCACGAGGCGCGAGTGGAAGTCGCGCGCTTGGGCCAGCATATTGGCCGGGATTTCGGTGATGTCGAATTGCGCACCGAGAGCTTCGTCGCGCCAGACGATCGCCCGCATCGCGACCAGATCCACGACCCCGACGAAATCGCTTTCGACGCCGATCGGCAGTTGCAGGACCAGCGGGCGGGCGCCGAGACGATCGGCGATCATCGCCACCGAACGCGGAAAATCCGCGCCGATCCGATCCATCTTGTTGACAAAGCAGATCCGCGGCACGCCGTATTTATCGGCCTGCCGCCATACGGTTTCGGATTGCGGCTCGACGCCGGCGACCGAGTCGAACACCGCAACAGCGCCGTCGAGCACGCGCAGGCTGCGCTCGACTTCGATCGTAAAATCGACATGGCCCGGCGTGTCGATGATGTTGATCCGGTGGTCCTGCCAAAAACAGGTGGTTGCCGCCGAGGTGATGGTGATGCCGCGCTCCTGTTCCTGCGCCATCCAGTCCATCGTCGCCGTGCCTTCGTGCACCTCGCCCATTTTGTAGGCGCGGCCCGAATAGTAGAGAATGCGCTCGGTCGTGGTCGTCTTGCCGGCATCGATATGGGCCATGATGCCGATGTTACGGTAGCGATCGAGGGGGGTCGTGCGTGCCATGAGAAAAGCTCCAACGGCGCCTCCGGCGGGCGCCGTCCTGTACAGAATGCTTGAACAGATCGTCTCGTGCCGCGCCGACTACCAGCGATAATGCGAAAATGCTTTATTGGCATCGGCCATCCGATGCGTGTCCTCCCGTCTCTTGACCGCGACGCCGCGATTGTTGGCGGCGTCGAGGAGTTCGCCCGACAGGCGCTCCTCCATCGTATTTTCCGAACGGGCCCGCGAGCTGGCGATCAGCCAGCGGATCGCCAGCGCTTGGCTGCGGTCGGGGCGGACATCGACGGGCACCTGATAGGTGGCGCCGCCAACCCGGCGCGAGCGCACCTCGACGGCCGGCCGAACATTGTTCAGCGCATCGTGAAACACCCGTAGCGGTTCCTGGCCGCTGCGCTTGCCGATGCGGTCGAGCGCGCCATAGACAATCCGCTCGGCGACCGACTTCTTGCCTTCGTACATCAGGCAATTCATGAATTTGTTCAGGACGCTGTCGCCGAATTTCGGGTCCGGCAGCACCTCGCGTTTGACCGCGGCGCGGCGGCGCGACATGACGCTTGCCTCCTATTTCGGGCGCTTGGCGCCGTATTTCGAACGGCGCTGGCGGCGATCCTTGACGCCCTGGGTGTCGAGCGTGCCGCGAATGATGTGGTAGCGCACTCCCGGGCAGATCCTTGACCCGACCGCCGCGGATCAGCACCACCGAGTGCTCCTGGAGGTTGTGCCCTTCGCCGGGGATGTAGCTCGTCACCTCGAAACCGTTGGTCAGACGCACCCGCGCGACCTTGCGCAAGGCGGAATTCGGCTTTTTCGGCGTCGTCGTATAGACGCGCGTGCACACGCCGCGCTTCTGCGGGCAGGCTTCCATCGCCGGCACCTTGTTGCGCGCCACTTGCGGCTGCCGCGGATGGCGGATCAGCTGGTTTATCGTCGGCATCCCGACATCCTCAAGACATACAAGCCGCCCGGCGTCTTGCCCACGCCGCGGCAGGGTCGCGCTCTTTACCACCGAATTCGATCGCCCTCTCGCAAGGGCGCCGAGCCACACCTCAAACGACCGGCTGCGTCTAGGTGGCTTCCTACGGCCAGCCCCCAACAAGTGCGCATAATATAGGTGATGCCGCTTCACGGGTCAAGCGCCTTCGCCCCGCGATACCAGCACAGCACGCGGACATTATCGCCGCCAGGCGGTTCGTCCTCTCGCCGCCTGTTGCCGTCAGCGGCGAGAGGCAATTGGGCTCAGTCGGCGGCGCCGCGCTTTTCGTGCCTCGACGCAGTGGCGTCATCTTCTTCGTTGGCGGCGATCGCGGCCAGCTCGCGGTCGCGCTCGGCCGCGACCTCGCGCAGCCGGGCGATGACACTGCCGGTGCCGGCCGGGATCAGCCGGCCGACGATGACGTTCTCCTTGAGCCCGGTCAGTGAGTCGATCCGCCCGGAAACCGCCGCTTCGGTCAGTACGCGGGTCGTCTCCTGGAACGACGCGGCGGAGATGAACGAGCTGGTCTGCAGGCTCGCCTTGGTGATGCCCTGCAACACCGGATGGGCGACCGCCGGACGCAGCCCATCCTGCTCGGCCTTGGCGTTTTCGAGTTCGAACTCGGTGCGGTCGACCTGCTCGCCGGCGAGCAGCGTCGTCTCGCCCGGCTCCTCGATCTCCACCTTCTGCAGCATCTGGCGCACGATGACTTCGATGTGCTTGTCGTTGATGCGCACGCCCTGCAGCCGATAGACCTCCTGGATCTCGTTGATCAGATAGCTCGCCAGCGCCTCGACCCCGAGGATGCGCAGGATGTCGTGCGGCACCCGGTTGCCGTCCATCAGCAGATCGCCCTTCTGGACATAATCGCCTTCCTGGACGCTGATGTGCTTGCCCTTGGGGATCAGGTACTCGACCGGCTCCTTGCCTTCCTCGGTCGGCACCACGACGATGCGGCGCTTGGTCTTGTAGTCCTTGCCGAACTCGACGCGGCCGTCGCTTTCGCTGATGATCGCGAAATCCTTGGGCTTGCGCGCCTCGAACAGCTCGGCGACGCGCGGCAGGCCGCCGGTGATGTCGCGGGTCTTCGAGGATTCGCGCGGGATGCGGGCGAGCACGTCGCCGGCCTTGACATGGGCGCCGTTGTCGACCGAGAGGATCGCGTCGACCGACATGAAGTAGCGAGCCTCGAGCCCGTTGCCGAGCAGCAGCACCTCGCCCTGCTCGTCGCGCAAGCGTGATGCGCGGCCGCAACTCGCTGCCGCGCGGCTGCTGCTTCCAGTCGATGACGACCTTGGACGAGATGCCGGTCGCTTCGTCGACCACCTCGCGCATCGACAGCCCTTCGATCAGATCGACATAGTGCGCGATGCCGTCCTTCTCGGTGATGATCGGGATCGTGTAGGGGTCCCATTCGACCAGCCGATCGCCGCGGCTCGACCTGGGCGCCGTCATCGGCCAGCAGTCGCGCGCCGTAGGGAACCCGGTGACGCGCCTTCTCGCGGCCGGCCTCGTCGAGCAGCACGATCTCGCAATTGCGCCCCATCACGACCGGAACGCCGGCCGAGTTGATCACGACGTTGCGGTTCTTGACCTCGATCGTGGCGTCGAAGGCGGCCTCGACCGAGGATTGCTCGGCGCCGCGCTGCGCCGCGCCGCCGATATGGAAGGTGCGCATCGTCAGCTGCGTGCCGGGTTCGCCGATCGACTGCGCCGCGATGACGCCGACCGCCTCGCCGATATTGACGACGGTGCCGCGCGCCAGATCGCGGCCGTAGCATTTGCCGCAGACGCCGATGCGCGACTCGCAGGTCAGGACCGAGCGGATCGGCACCGTGTCGATGCCGGCCCGCTCGATCACGTCGATCGCGTCCTCGTCGATCAGCGCGCCGGCCGGCAGCACGACCTCGCCGCTCAGCGGATCGAGGAGATCGACCGCCGCGGTGCGCCCGAGAATGCGGTCGGCGAGCGGCGAGATGACCTCGCCGCCCTCGACGACGGCGCGGGTCAACAGCCCGCGGGTCGTGCCGCAATCCTCCTCGGTGATGATCGCATCCTGCGCGACGTCGACGAGCCGGCGGGTCAGATAGCCCGAATTGGCCGTCTTCAGCGCGGTGTCGGCCAGCCCCTTGCGCGCGCCGTGCGTCGAATTGAAGTATTCGAGCACGGTCAGCCCCTCCTTGAAGTTGGAGATGATCGGGGTCTCGATGATCTCGCCCGAGGGCTTGGCCATCAGCCCGCGCATGCCCGGCCAGCTGCTTGATCTGCGCCGCCGAGCCGCGGGCACCCGAATCCGACATCATCCACACCGAGTTGATCGGCTCGCCCGGCCCGGAGCGAGCGGATGATCTTGAGCATCTCCTCGGCGACCTTGTCGGTGCAGCGCGACCAGACATCGACCACCTTGTTGTATTTCTCGCCCTGGGTGATCAGACCGTCCTGATATTGCTGCTCGTATTGCTTGACCTGCTCCTGCGCCTCGGCGACGAGCAGGCGCTTGGCCTCGGGGATGATCAGATCGTCCTTGCCGAACGAGATCCCGGCCTTGCACGCCTGCTGTGAAGCCGAGCGTCATCAGCCGGTCGCAGAAGATCACGGTCTCCTTCTGCCCGCAGTGGCGATAGACCTGGTCGATCAGGTTGCTGATCTCCTTCTTCGTCAGCAGGCAATTGATCGAGCTCGAAGCCGACGCCGGATTGCGCGGCAGGATCTCCGACAGCAGCATGCGGCCGGGCGTGGTCTCGACCCGCCGCACGATCGGGCGGCCGTCGGCGTCGACGGTCTCGATAGCGCGCCTTGATCCTGGCGTGCAGCGACACCGCCTTGGCTTCGAGCGCCTGCTCGATCTCGCCGATGCCGCTGAAGACCATGCCCTCGCCCTGGTTCGCCGGCGCGCTCCATCGTGATGTGGTAGAGGCCGAGCACGATGTCCTGCGACGGCACGATGATCGGCTTGCCGTTGGCCGGCGACAGGATGTTGTTGGTCGACATCATCAGGACGCGCGCCTCGAGCTGCGCCTCGAGCGACAGCGGCACGTGGACCGCCATCTGGTCGCCGTCGAAATCGGCGTTGAAGGCGGTGCAGACGAGCGGGTGCAGCTGGATCGCCTTGCCTTCGATCAGCACCGGCTCGAACGCCTGGATGCCGAGGCGGTGCAGGGTCGGCGCCCGGTTCAGCAGCACCGGATGCTCGCGGATCACCTCTTCGAGGATGTCCCAGACCTCGGGCCGCTCCTTCTCGACCATGCGCTTGGCCGCCTTGATCGTGCTGGCGAGGCCGTAGAGCTCGAGCTTCGAGTAGATGAACGGCTTGAACAGTTCGAGCGCCATCTTCTTCGGCAGCCCGCACTGGTGCAGTTTGAGCTCGGGGCCGACGACGATGACCGAGCGGCCGGAATAATCGACGCGCTTGCCCAGCAGGTTCTGCCGGAACCGGCCCTGCTTGCCCTTCAGCATGTCGGAGAGCGACTTCAGCGGCCGCTTGTTGGCGCCGGTGATGATCCGCCCGCGCCGGCCGTTGTCGAACAGCGCGTCGACCGCTTCCTGCAGCATGCGCTTCTCGTTGCGCACGATGATGTCGGGCGCGCGCAATTCGATGAGCCGCTTCAGCCGGTTGTTGCGGTTGATGACGCGGCGGTAGAGGTCGTTGAGGTCGGAGGTCGCGAACCGGCCGCCGTCGAGCGGCACCAGCGGGCGCAGCTCGGGCGGGATCACCGGCACGACTTCGAGGATCATCCATTCCGGCCGGCTATTCAACTCGATGAAGGCCTCGACCAGCTTCAACCGCTTGACGAGCTTCTTGCGCCGCGCCTCGGAGGTGGTGTCGCGCAGATCAGTCGCGCAGCTGCTCCTTCTCTTCGCCGAGATCGATCGCCGAGAGCATCGTGCGCAGCGCCTCGGCGCCGATCGCCGCGGTGAACTGGTCGTCGCCGTAATCGTCCTGCGCCTGCAGATACTCCTCCTCGTTCAGCAGCTGATGCTGCTTCAGCGGGGTCAGGCCCGGCTCGATGACGACGTAGTTCTCGAAATAGAGGATCCGTTCGAGATCCTTAAGCGTCATGTCGAGCAGCAGGCCGATGCGGCTCGGCAGCGATTTCAGAAACCAGATATGCGCGACCGGCGAGGCGAGCTCGATATGGCCCATGCGGTCGCGGCGCACCTTGGAGAGCGTCACCTCGACGCCGCATTTCTCGCAGATGATGCCGCGATATTTCATCCGCTTGTACTTGCCGCACAAGCATTCGTAATCCTTGATCGGCCCGAAGATGCGGGCGCAGAACAGGCCGTCGCGCTCGGGCTTGAAGGTGCGGTAGTTGATCGTCTCGGGCTTCTTGATCTCGCCGTAACGACCAGGAGCGGATGCGCTCGGGGCTGGCGATCGAGATGCGGATCTGATCGAAGCTCTGCGGTCCCGGTGACCTGCCCGAAGATGTTCATCAACTCGTTCATGAACGACCCCTTTTAGAAACCGTCCGGGCGATCGGCGCGAGCGCTTCGCGCCACCGTCGCCGAATGCTGATCCCGCTTCAATAATTGCGCTGCTCGAGTTCGACGTTGAGACCGAGAGAGCGCAATTCCTTGACCAGCACGTTGAAGGATTCGGGAATGCCGGCCTCGAAATTGTCGTCGCCACGGACGATCGCCTCATAGACCTTGGTGCGGCCGGAAACATCGTCCGACTTGACCGTCAGCATCTCCTGCAAGGTGTATGCCGAGCCGTAGGCCTCCAGCGCCCACACCTCCATCTCGCCGAAACGCTGTCCGCCGAACTGCGCCTTGCCGCCGAGCGGCTGCTGGGTGACGAGGCTGTAGGGCCCGATCGAACGGGCATGGATCTTGTCGTCGACAAGGTGGTGCAGCTTCATCATGTAGATGTAGCCGACCGTGACCTTGCGGTCGAAAGCCTCGCCGGTGCGGCCGTCGACCAGCGTCACCTGACCCGAGGACGAGAGCCCGGCGCGCTCCAGCATCGCGACAATGTCGGCCTCGCTAGCGCCGTCGAAGACCGGGCTCGCCACCGGCACCCCATGCGTCAGATTGCCGGCGAGTTCGACCAACTCCGCCTCGCCAAGCTCGGCTATCTCGGCGTTCTCGGGGCCGCGATAGACCTCGCCGAGCATGCCGCGCAATTCGCCGTCGGCGGCGCCGCGCCTGACCTTGGCCAGCACCTCGCCGATGCGCCGACCGAGCCCGGCCGCGGCCCAGCCGAGATGGGTTTCGAGGATCTGGCCGACATTCATCCGGCTCGGCACGCCCAGCGGGATTGAGCACGATGTCGACCGGCGTGCCGTCTTCGAGATAGGGCATGTCCTCGCACGGCACGATGCGCGAGATCACCCCCTTGTTGCCATGCCGACCCGCCATCTTGTCGCCAGGCTGCAGCTTGCGCTTCACTGCCACGAAGACCTTGACCATCTTCATCACGCCCGGTGGCAGTTCGTCGCCGCGTTGCAACTTTTCGACCTTGTTCTCGAAGCGCGCGACGAGCGTGGTGACGGCGTCGTCCATCTGCTTCTTCAGGGTCTCGATATCCGCCATCCGGGCGTCGTCGCGGATCGAGATCTGTTTCCATAATGCGGGTGCGTACTCTGCGAGCACCACCTCGGTGATCTCGGTTCCCGACTTCATGCCCTTTGGCCCGCCGACCGCGACCTGACCCAGCATCAATTCCTTGAGGCGAGCGGCAAAGCTGCGCTCGAGGATCACGCGCTCGTCGTCGCGGTCCTTGGCCAGCCGTTCGATCTCGGCGCGCTCGATCGCCAGTGCGCGTTCGTCCTTGTCCACACCGCGGCGCGAGAAAACCCGGACCTCGACGATCGTGCCGGAGACGCCCGGCGGCAACCGCAGCGAGGTGTCGCGCACATCCGACGCCTTCTCGCCGAAAATCGCGCGCAACAGTTTCTCCTCGGGCGTCATCGGCAACTCGCCCTTCGGCGTGACCTTGCCGACCAGGATGTCGCCCGGCTTGACCTCGGCGCCGATATAGACGATGCCGGCCTCGTCGAGGTTCTTCAGCGCCTCCTCGCCGACATTCGGAATGTCGCGGGTGATCTCCTCCTGGCCGAGCTTGGTGTCGCGCGCCATCACCTCGAACTCTTCGATGTGGATCGAGGTGAACACGTCGTCCGAGACGATCCGTTCGGAAATCAGGATCGAATCCTCGAAATTGTAGCCGTTCCACGGCATGAAGGCGCACAGCACGTTGCGCCCGAGCGCCAGTTCGCCGAGCTGGGTCGAGGGTCCGTCGCCGATGATGTCGCCGGCCTGGACCTGGTCGCCGACCTTGACGAGCGGCCGCTGGGTGATGCAGGTATTCTGGTTGGATCGCTGGAACTTCAATAGGTTATAGATGTCGACCCCGGAGGCGGATGTGGAGGTTTCGGCGGTCGCGCGGATCACGATGCGGGTAGCGTCGACCTGATCGACGACACCCGAGCGGCGGGCGATGATCGTCACTCCGGAATCGCGCGCGACCGCCTCCTCCATGCCGGTGCCGACGAGCGGCGCTTCGGCGCGGATCAGCGGCACCGCCTGGCGCTGCATGTTGGAGCCCATCAGCGCGCGATTGGCGTCGTCGTTCTCGAGAAACGGGATCAATGCAGCGGCGACCGAAACCAGCTGCTTGGGCGACACGTCGATCAGATCGATGTCCTGCGGCCGCTGCATGACGAAATCGCCGCCCTTGCGGCAATTGGTCAGGTCGGCGGCAACCCGGCTATCGGCATCGGTCTCGACATTGGCCTGCGCGATCGCGTAGCGGCCCTCGTCCATCGCCGAGAGATAGACGACCTCGTCGGTGACCCGGCCGTCGACGACCCGGCGATAGGGGCTCTCGATAAAGCCGTATTGATTGACCCGGGCATAGGTCGCCAGGCTGTTGATCAGGCCGATATTCGGGCCCTCGGGGGTTTCGATCGGGCAGATCCGCCCGTAATGCGTGGGGTGCACGTCGCGCACCTCGAAACCGGCGCGCTCGCGGGTCAGCCCGCCCGGACCCAACGCTGACAGCCGCCGCTTATGGGTGATCTCCGACAGCGGATTGGTCTGGTCCATGAACTGCGAGAGCTGCGAGGAGCCAAAGAATTCGCGCACCGCCGCCGCCGCGGGCTTGGCGTTGATCAGATCGTGCGGCATCACGGTGTCGATCTCGACCGAGCTCATCCGCTCGCGGATCGCCCGCTCCATGCGCAGGAGCCCGATGCGGTACTGGTTCTCCATCAATTCGCCGACCGAGCGCACCCGGCGGTTGCCGAGATGGTCGATGTCGTCGATCTCGCCGCGACCGTCCTTTAGCTCGACCAGCACCTTGAGGATCGCCAGGATGTCGGCCTTGCGCAGCATGCGCACGCTGTCGTCGGTGTCGAGTTCGAGCCGAGAATTCATCTTGACCCGGCCGACCGCCGACAGATCGTAGCGCTCGGCGTCGAAGAACAGGCTGTTGAACAGGCTCTCGGCCGTCTCCAGCGTCGGCGGCTCGCCCGGCCGCATCACCCGATAGATGTCGATCAGCGCGTCTTCGCGGGTCGCGTTCTTGTCGATTGCCAGCGTGCTGCGGATATAAGGGCCGACCGAGACATGGTCGATGTCGAGCACCGGCAGTTCGTCGAGCCCGATCTCGACCAGCTGCGAGAGCGCCGCGGCGGTGATCTCGTCGCCGGCCTCGAAATACACTTCGCCCGTCTCTTCGTTGATCAAATCCGACGCGAAATACTGCGCGATCAGCTCCTCGTCATGGACCAGGATGTCGACGAGGCCGGCCTCGGCGAGCCGCCGCGACAGGCGCGGGGTCAGCCGTTCGCCCGCCGCCAGCACCACCTCGCCGGTGCGTGCGTCGCGCAGATCGCTCGTCAGCTTGCCCTTGAAATGGTCCGGGTCGAACGGCGTCATCCAACCCTGGGGGCCGTGGCGGTAGACGATCTTGCGATAGAAGGCGGTGAGGATCTCCTCCTTCGACATGCCGACCGCCTCGCCAGGCTGCAGCGACCGGTTGTCGGCCTTGGCCTGGGCGCGGTTCTCCTCGGTGGCGGCGTCGTCGAGCGCCAGCAACAGGGTCGTCGCCGGCAATTTGCGGCGCCGGTCGATGCGGACATAGACATGGTCCTTGGCGTCGAACTCGAAATCGAGCCACGACCCGCGATAGGGAATGACCCGGGCGGCGAAGAGATATTTGCCCGAGGAATGCGTCTTGCCCTTGTCGTGGTCGAAGAACACGCCCGGGCTGCGGTGCATCTGCGAAACGATGACCCGCTCGGTGCCGTTGATGATGAAGGTGCCGTTCTTCGTCATCAGCGGCATGTCGCCCATGTAGACGTCCTGCTCCTTGATGTCGCGGATCGAGCGCGATCCGGTATCTTCGTCGACATCCCAGACGACGAGGCGCAACGTTACCTTCAAGGGTGCTGCGAAGGTGATGCCGCGCTGCTGGCATTCGTCGACATCGTATTTCGGCGCCTCCAGCTCGTAGCGGACGAATTCGAGCTGCGCCCGCTCGGAAAAATCGCGGATCGGAAATACCGACTTGAACACCTCCTGCAATCCGACGCTGGCCCGCTGCTCCGGGATTTCCCCCATCTGCAGAAAATGATCGTAAGAGCTTTTTTGGACTTCGATCAGGTTCGGCATCGGCGCGACTTCCGAAACGCGCCCGAAGCTTTTGCGGATGCGCTTTTTACCGGTGAAGGACCTGGCCATGGAAGCTCCCTACTGGAACAGCGTCGGCGATGCCGCGCGGCCAACCGACACTCGGCGGCCAACGGTTGGTGACAATCGACACGAAAACCCGGCGTGCGCGCAGCAGCGCGCCCCGGGTCTCGGCATTTGATGTCGGGTGCGGCGTCCGGATCCGTCGAACCACCGTCCCCGTGAACAGAGAAGTCGTGACGCGCCTACTTTATTTCAACCGTGGCGCCGGCGTCTTCCAGCTGTTTCTTGATCTTTGCCGCTTCCTCCTTGTTGACGCCTTCCTTGACCGGTTTGGGCGCCGCCTCCACGAGATCCTTGGCTTCTTTGAGGCCAAGGCTGGTAATTGCGCGGACTTCCTTGATGACGTTGATCTTCTTGTCGCCGATCGCGGCCAGGATCACGTCGAACTCGGTCTGCTCGACCGCCGCCTCGGCGACTGGCGCCGCGGCGCCGACCGCGGCCACCGCCACCGGCGCCGCAGCGGAGACGCCCCACTTCTCCTCCAGCATCTTCGACAGCTGCGCCGCCTCGATCACGCTCAAGGCCGACAGATCGTCGACCAAACTCGCCAAATCCGCCATCTTCAACTCCTAACGTCGATCAGCAATTGTGTTGTCTCCAGGGGCCGCCCCCGCTCAACCGGCCTCGGCCGCTTCTTCAGCATGCGCGGCCAGGACCCGCGCCAATTGCCCCGCCGGCGCCTGCAGCACGCTTGCCACCCGGGTAGCCGGGGCCTGCAGCAATCCGATGAGCCTGGCGCGCAACTCGTCGAGCGGCGGCAGGCTGGCCAATTCCTTGACCCCGGCGGCATCCATCACCTGCCCGGCAAGCCCGCCGCCGACGATGCTGAGCTTGTCGTTGCGGTTGGCGAACTCGACCGCGACTTTGGCCGCCGCCACCGGGTCGTGCGAAAAGGCGATCGCGGTCGGGCCGGTGAAGAGCGGCGTCAAGGGTTCGAAAGTGGTGCCGACCAGGGCGCGGCGCGCCAGCCGGTTCTTGGTCACGCGATACCGGGCGCCGGCGTTGCGCATCTGCCGCCGCAACTGCGTGGCTTCGGCGACGGTGAGCCCGGACTGGTGGGTCACCACGACGCAGACCGTATCGGCCAAGTCCGCCGCCAGAGTCTCGACCAGCCGCTGCTTTTGTGCTCGCTCCAATTCTCTCTCCGAACTCGCCGCCGCGCCGCGCCTAGACCCTTGTCTCTTCCGCCAGTCCTGACAATTCGAGCTTGACGCCCGGACCCATGGTCGAGCTCAAGCTCACCTTCTTGATGTAGGTACCGCGGACGCCGCTGGGTTTGTTCCGGGTGATCGCGCCGACAAAGGCGCGCACATTATCCGCAAGCGCGCCGTCGGTAAAGCTCGCTTTGCCGACGCCGGCATGAACGAGGCCGGCCTTTTCGGCGCGGAACTCGACCTGTCCGCCCTTGGCCGCACTGACCGCCTCGGCGACGTTCTGCGTCACGGTGCCGAGCCGCGGGTTCGGCATCAGCCCGCGCGGCCCGAGGATTTTGCCGAGCCGGCCGACGAGCGCCATCAGATCGGGGGTGGCGACCGCGCGGTCGAACTCGATCTCGCCGGCCTGCACCTTTTCGGCGAGGTCCTCGGCTCCGACGATGTCCGCACCGGCGGCTTCGGCCTCCTTTGCCTTGTCGCCGCGGGCGAAGACGGCGACCCGGACGGTCTTGCCGGTACCATGCGGCAGCATCACCGTGCCCCGCAAATTCTGGTCCTGCTTGCGCGGGTCAAGGTTCAAATTCATCGCGATCTCGACCGTCTCGTCGAATTTCGCCGAGGCCCGGTCCTTGATCAGCTTGACCGCGTCCTCGAGCGGCGACGAGGCGGTCGGGTCGATACCCTCATAAGCCTTTTTCAGGCGTTTGCCCATCTTTGTCATCGTCCTCACTCCACCACTTCGAGGCCCATCGAACGCGCCGAACCGATCAGCATGCGACAGGCGCCGTCGAGATCCTTGGCGTTCAAATCGGGCATCTTGGTTTCGGCGATCTCCCGGATCTGCGCCATTGTGACGCGACCGACGACGCTGCCCTTGCCGGTCGTTTGCGAACCCTTCTCGATGCCGGCCGCCTTCTTCAGGAAATAGCTGTTGGGCGGCGTCTTGGTGACAAAGGCAAAGGAGCGGTCGGCAAAGGCGGTGATCACCACCGGGATCGGAATGCCGGGCTCGACGTTCTGCGTTGCCGCGTTGAAGGCCTTGCAGAATTCCATGATGTTGAGCCCGCGCTGGCCCAGGGCCGGGCCGATCGGCGGCGACGGATTGGCCTTGCCGGCCGGCACCTGCAATTTGATGATGCCAACGATTTTCTTCGCCATGATTTATCTTTCGCGCGAGGGCGGGTTCGGCCGCGGGCGGACGGCCGCCTCAGACCTTCTCGACCTGTGAATATTCCAGTTCGACCGGCGTGGCGCGGCCGAAGATCGACACTGCGACCTTTATTCGCGCCTTCTCCTCGTCGACTTCCTCGACCAGCCCGTTGAACGAGGTGAATGGCCCGTCGCACACCCTGACCTGCTCGCCGACCTCGAAGGTGATCGACGGCTTCGGCCGCTCGATCCCCTCCTGCACCTGGTGCATGATCCGCGCCGCCTCGCCCTCGCTGATCGGCGACGGCCGGCCGCGGCCGCCGAGAAACCCCGTGACCTTGGCGGTGTTCTTGACGAGGTGCCAGGTCTCGTCGCTCATCTCCATCTTGATCAGCACATAGCCCGGGAAGAACTTGTTCTCCCGGTTGACCTTGGCGCCGCGCTTGACTTCGACGACCAACTCGGTCGGCACCAGGATTTCCTCGAACCTGTCGGACAGCCCCTTCTGCTCGGCCTGCTCGTGGATCGAGGCGGCGACCTTTTTCTCGAAGCCCGAATAAACGTGGATCACATACCAGCGGCTCGTCATAGCGTCACCCCGACGATCATTGCCCGAGCCCGAAGACCAACCGCACCGCCGCCGAAAATCCCTGGTCGACGATGAAGAAGAACGCGGCGGCGATGAACACCATCACGAACACCATCGCGGTCGTGACGACCGTCTCCTTGCGACTCGGCCAAGTGACGCGCGAGACTTCCTGCCGCACCTCCTGGATAAACTCGAACGGGTTTGTCTTGGCCATCGCCTATCTGCGCTCAGCCGCGCGGGTATCTGCCGAAACCATATGATGCCGCGACCGCACCCCTTCCAGGCCGGCCGCCGCATCACGCCGCTTGGCAGGAGTGGAGGGGCTCGAACCCCCAACCCCCGGTTTTGGAGACCGGTGCTCTACCAGTTGAGCTACACTCCTATTTGATGATTTTGGCGACGACGCCGGCGCCGACGGTTCGGCCGCCTTCGCGGATCGCAAAGCGCAGGCCCTCATCCATCGCGATCGGGTGCAATCAGTTCGATCTCCATCGAGATGTTGTCGCCCGGCATCACCATCTCGGTGCCCTCGGGCAGGTGCACCGTGCCGGTCACGTCGGTCGTGCGGAAATAGAATTGCGGCCGGTAATTGCCGAAAAACGGCGTGTGCCGCCCGCCCTCCTCCTTGGTCAGGATGTAGGCCTCGCACTGAAAGCGGGTGTGCGGCGTGATCGACCCCGGCGCCGCCAGCACCTGGCCGCGCTCGACCTCCTCGCGCTTGGTGCCGCGCAGCAGCGCCCCGATATTGTCGCCCGCCTCGCCCTGGTCCAAGAGTTTCCGAAACATCTCGACCCCGGTCACCACGGTCTTGGCGGTCGGCCGCAGACCGACGATCTCGACCTCGTCGCCGACCTTGACGATGCCGCGCTCGACCCGCCCGGTCACCACCGTGCCGCGCCCCGAGATCGTGAACACATCCTCGATCGGCATCAGAAACGGCCGGTCCTTCGCCCGCTCCGGCTGCGGGATGTAGTCGTCCACCGCCTTCATCAGTTCGAGGATCGAGTTCGCCCCCTGCTCCGGGTCGCGCCCTTCGAGCGCCGCCAAGGCCGAACCCCGCACCACCGGGATGTCGTCCCCCGGAAACTGGTAGGACGACAAGAGTTCGCGCATCTCCAATTCGACCAGATCGAGGAGTTCCGGGTCGTCCACCATGTCGACCTTGTTCATGTAGACGACCAGTGCCGGCACCCCCACCTGGCGCGCCAACAGGATGTGCTCGCGGGTCTGCGGCATCGGCCCGTCCGCCGCCGAGACCACCAGGATGGCGCCATCCATCTGTGCTGCCCCGGTGATCATGTTCTTGATGTAGTCGGCATGGCCCGGGCAGTCGACATGCGCGTAATGCCGGTTGCCGGTCTCGTACTCGACATGGGCGGTCGCAATCGTGATGCCGCGCGCCCGCTCCTCCGGCGCCTTGTCGATCTGGTCGAACGGCACAAAGGTCGCGCCCCCGGCCTCCGCCAGCACCTTGGTGATCGCCGCCGTCAACGTCGTCTTGCCGTGGTCGATATGACCGATCGTCCCGATGTTGCAGTGCGGCTTCGTCCGCTGAAACTTCGCCTTCGACATCGCTTGCGGCTTCCCGTCAGAGTGAGACCCAGGACACCAATGCACAATCTGGAGCGGGTGATGGGAATCGAACCCATGTAGCCAGCTTGGAAGGCTGGAGCTCTACCATTGAGCTACACCCGCGCTCCGCCGCGCCGCCGACCCGACATTGCCGCTGCCCGGGTTCGCATCGCTTCCCGCCCCCGAGGCCCTGGCCGTCCCGCGCGCTGCGGCGCTGGTGGAGGGGGTTGGATTCGAACCAACGAAGACGTACGTCGGCAGATTTACAGTCTGCTGCCTTTAACCACTCGGCAACCCCTCCGGGATCGCGTGCCGTCCGGCGCAGCGGAAACCGGCTCAATACGGTGTCGCCCCCGCTTTGTCAATGCAGGCTATGCCGATGCTGCGCCGATCGATGCTGGTCTCGCCGGCGTCGCCGTGATATGGGCGCCTCCCCTTCGAGATTTAAGAGACCGATGCGAAGACGCCCGGTACAGTCGTCGCGCGCGGCGCCCAGGGAGGCTGTGCGCCCAATTCGCTCCGAGCGGCCAAAACGCGCGCCGTCGGATTCCGGGGCCTGGCTTTACGGTCGGCACGCAGTCGCCGCCGCTCTCAACAATCCGACGCGCCACTGGCGGCGGCTCGCCGTCCTCGCCGGACAGGAGGCGGAAGCCCAGGCGCTCGTCGCGGCGGCGCTGGCGGTCCGGCGCGGCGACGGCGAACCCGTTCGAGTATTGGACCGCGCGGCGTTGGCGGCGCTGTTGCCGCCGGGTGCGGTGCATCAGGGCTTGGCGCTCGCCGTCGAACCGCTTCCCGAACGCCGATTTCGACGACGTGCTGCGCCTGGCCGCGGTCGCGTCCGGCCGCGCGGTGATTCTCCTTCTCGACCAGATCGAGGACCCGCACAATGTCGGCGCGATCCTGCGCTCGGCCGCCGCTTTCGGTGCGCTTGCCGTGGTGGCGACGACGCATGGCGCGGCACCGGTCGGCGGCGCTCTCGCCAAGGCCGCCTCGGGCGCCCTCGAAACCGTCCCGTTCGTCCGCGTCGTCAACCTCGCGCGCACTCTCGACCGGTTGAAGGAGACGGGGTTCTGGATCGTCGGGCTCGACGAGACCGCCGGCGAGGAACTCGGCGCGCTCGATCCCGGCGAGCGAGTGGCACTCGTGCTAGGCTCCGAGGGCCATGGCTTGCGCCGCCTGGTGTGCGAACGCTGCGACTATCTCGCCCGTTTGCCCACACTAGCGGCGCAGCCTTCGCTTAACGTCTCGAACGCCGCCGCGGTGGCGCTCTACGAACTCTCCCGCCAGCGCCGCGCTCCCAATTGAGCCAGGTCACGATCTGCCGATCGACCGCGCCGAAGCGGCCCGCGAGGCTCGGGAAAGGCGTCCGCAAAATCGCCGCAAAGGCATGATAAATAGAAATTAGCTCCATCGCGGAGGGTTCCATCGCGGAGGGTTTAGTCTTCAAGCAGATCGCCTGTTTTTTCTGTGTACTTATCAGGTGGATCAGGTCGGTCGGGAGGCCCGGGCGCCTCCGGAACGCGTCATGTACCGGGCGCGCGGGCAGGACCGACCAGGCTCGCTCCGCCGTCGACGACAAGCGTCTGGCCGGTGATGTAGCGCGCGTGGGCCGACAGCAGAAAGCGCACGGCGTGGCCGATGTCCCAGCCGAGCCCTTCGAGACCCAGCACCGAGGCCTTGCGTCGCGCCTCGCGGCCTGCCGGCGTCATCTGTCCGGTGTACATGCGCGGTGTGTAGATCGGCCCGGGCGCGACGCAATTGACCCGGATATTCTGCGGCCCGTGATCGACCGCCATCGCCCGCGTCAGTGCGATGACCGCACCTTTCGAGGTCGAATATGCGGTCAGCCCGCGCGGCCGCAACGCCGAGATCGACGAGACATTGACGATGGCACCGCCGCCCGCGGTCTCGACCATCGCCGGGATCGCGTGGCGCGAGACGTAGAACATGCTGTCGACATTGACCTGCATGATCCGCCGCCAGAGTTCGACTGGGGTGTCGACGACATTGCCGCGGCCGCCGATCCCGACATTGTTGTCGAGGAGGTCGAGCCGGCCGAACTCCTTCAGGGTCGCTTCGACCAGCGCGCGGCATTGCCGCTCGTCGGCGACATCGGCGACGAGCGATATCGCCGCCCCGCCCTCGGCCGCGATCATCGCCACGGTCTGCTCGGCCGCCGCGCGCTCGATATCGACGACGGCCACTTTGGCGCCGGCGCGCGCCAGCAGTAGCGCCGCCGCCCTGCCGTTGCCGATGCCCTCGTCGGGGGCGCCGCCGCCGGTGACGATCGCCACCTTGCCGGCAAGCCCGAGATCGTCCTCGGGGCGCGTGTCGTTGCTCACGGGGATCCTCCTATCATCGAGTTACGATATCGGCGATCGCCGCCCGAAGCCATATCGGCGCGCACCCTTGCGTGAGGCTTTGCGGCGAGGCTAGGGTCGCGCCGGTCGCAGCGAGGAGCCACGATGCCAATACACACCGAAGACCTCGAATTTCTTCGCGCTGACGACGCGGCGCTGCTTGCCCGCTGCTATCGACCGGAAGGCAGTGGCCCGTTTCCCGCCGTCCTCGAAGTCCACGGCGGCGCCTGGACCGGCGGCGACCGGCTCAACAACACCGCGATTGGCGAATACCTGGCGGGCCGCGGCATCGTCATGCTGTCGATTGATTTTCGCATGCCGCCCGTCATGGGCTACCCGCAGACTGTCGCCGACGTGAATTTCGGCATTCGTTTCCTGAAGGCCAATGCGGCGCGCTTCGCCACGCGGCCCGAGATGGTGGGCGGGCTCGGCACCTCCTCGGGCGGCCACCTGCTGCTGCTCAACGCTTTGCGGCCACGCGACCCGCGCTATACGGCAATACCGTTACCCGGCGTCGACGCCGTCCTTGCCTTCGCCGTCGCCTGCTGGCCGGTCGCCGACCCGCTCGCCCGCTACCAGGCCGTGCGCGAGCGCGGCAACGATCGCCTTGTCGCCGCTCACGACCAGTTCTGGCCATCCGAAGCGGCGATGGAGGAGGGCAATCCGCAACGCATCCTCGACCGCGGCGAGACTGTCGAGAAGCCTCCGGCTCTGATCATGCAAGGTACGGCTGACGATAATCTGACCCCGGACATGGCGAGGAATTTCGCCGCGGCCTATACGCGCGCCGGCGGCAGCATCGCCTTCCATGAGTTCGCCGGCGAGCCGCACGCCTTCATCGCCCGTGATCCCGCCGCGCCGAACGCGCAGCGCGCGCTGGCTCTGATCGCCGATTTCATCCGCCATCAGATAGGTTGAGCGGCAGCACTACCGACTGATCCGGTACTTATCGACAAAGGCCCAATCGACGTCGAGGCCGAAGCCCGGCCTGTCGCTCAGATGCAGGTGGCCGTCGCGTAACTCCGGATGGTCGCGGAAGAGACCGTACGCCAACGGGTCGTTTTCCACCCCGCCATGCGACTCGACGCCAAAGGCGCAGCGCGGCATCGCGAGCACAATATGGCCGTGCAGCTCCGGAGCGGTGTGCGGCGCCACCATGACGCCGTGCTGCTCGGCGAGTTGCGCCACCCGCAGCGCCTCGGTGAAGCCGCCGGCCCGGGTGGCGTCGAACTGCACATAGCGGATGCGGCCCTCGGTGACGAAATCTCGCACGGTGAAGCGGGTCAGTTCACGCTCGCCATGCGCAAGCGGGATCGGGGTCGCGGCCGCCAACCGGGCGAAATCGGCCGGCTGCAGATACCAATGCAGCGGCTCTTCGAGCCAGAAAATGCGGTGCGGCTCGACGAGGCGGGCAAACTCGATGCAATCCGGCAAGTCATAGGCCGCGTTCATGTCGAGCATTAAGAGCGGCTCGTCGCCGATCGCGCGCCGCACTGCCGCGATGCGCTGCGCCTCATCAGCGACGCCGCCGGCCCCGGTCTTGAGCTTGACCCCGCGATAGCCTTGCCGTTGCAAACGCGCCATCCCCTCGGCGTCGTCGGCGACGGTCATGCCCGGACGATAGTACCCGCCGGTCGCATAGGTGAAGATCGGCCGGTTTTCGCCGCCCAGCAGGCGGTAGACCGGCAGGCCGGCGGCCTTGCCCTTGAGGTCCCAGAGCGCGATGTCGATGCCGCCGATCGCCGCCATGACCTGCGTGCGTTCACCGCGCGGCGCCGGCGGCGGCATTCCGTCCTTGCCCTCGATCCCTCCGGGGCGCGGCGAGGTCACAGAAAACATCCTCTCCCACACCGCCACGGTCGCGAGCGCATCCATGCCGCGGATGACGGCGCCGAGCCGCTCGACCCATTCGCAGATTTTCGGCATCGGCGCGCCGTGGATTTCGCCGTAGCCGACAAGCCCGTCATCGGTGCGCAGTTCGGTCAAGATCACGTTCCAGGCGGCGCTCGGCTCGTGCGCGGTCCAGACCGGCTGCTCCCGCGGCACCGAAATCATGTAAGTCGCAAGCGAGGCGATCCTGCTCATCCCGCGTTTCCTTTCCGCTTCGAAGGGTCGCGCCGTATTGGAGTTGACTGCTGAGGCGCCGCAAGAGGCGAACGCGATTTGATGATAGGGAAGCAGGAAGGCCCGCTGTCAGTAGCGGCAGCGGAAGGCAGCACGACGCGCCCGCCCGCCGTCGCCTTCGTCTATCTGGCGATCATCATCGTGAGCTGGGCCGGCAACTGGCCGCTGATGAAGATCGCGCTGGGCCAAATCCCGCCGCTCGTCTTCGTGCTGCTGCGTCTCGTCGGCAGCCTTGTCGTGATCGCCCCGGTCTTGCTCGCGGCGCGGCAGAAACTGCTGCCGGTCAAGGGCGAGCGGGCGAGGCTGTTCTGGATCGGCCAATTGCAGGTCGCCGGGTTTCTCGTCTTCAGCAGCATCGGCCTGTCGATCGTGCCAGCCGGGCGGGCGATCGTGCTCGCCTATACGATGCCGCTCTGGGCGATCCCGATCGGGCTATTTTTATGGCCGGAGCCGCTTGGCCGAAGCCAGCTCCTCGGCGCAGCGATCGGCTTTGCCGGCCTCGTTCTGTTCATGAACCCGGGGCTTGTTGATTGGACCGACCGCCGCGCCCTCGCGGGCAACGCGCTCTTGCTGCTGGCCGCCTTTGCCTGGGCTCTCGGGTCCTGCCTCTACCGCCGCCAGGCTTGGCGTTCGCCGTTCTGGGCCCAGACCTTCTGGCAATTGGCGGTGAGCCTCGTCCCGGTCGTCGCGGTCGCATCCTTCCAGACGGGCGATGCGTCCGTCCACTGGTCGCCGGCGCTTGCTGTGATCATCGTCTACAACTGCATCGTCACCACCGCACTCGGCTATTTCCTCTGGGGCAAGGTGCTGTCGACGATGCCGGCGGCAACCGCAGGCCAGGTGTTGACCTTGACGCCGGTCGGCGGGTTCGTGCTGTCGCTTGTGATTTTCGGCGGCGCGCTGACTGCCGATGTCGTCGTCAGCATCGCGCTGATTGTCGCCGGCATCGCTGTCACCTTGCGGCGGCGAGCATGATCAGCAGAATTTCGGTGAAGCCTGTGCCGCCGAGACGGCTCTCAGCGCACCGCTCCCCGTTCGCGGAATGCCGCGATCTCCCCGGTGGAGTAACCGAATTCAGCGAGGATTTCGTCGCTGTGCTGGCCGAAGACCGGTGCGGCAGTTGGCACCGGTCCCGGCGTCTCGGAGAATTTGATCGGCTTGGTCAGCGTCCGGTAATGCCCGACGACGGGATGGTCGACCCCCGCGACGAGATCTTCGGCCAGCACTTGGGGATGGTCGAACATGTCCTCGATCTGCCGCACCGCGGCGCAGGGCACGCGCTCGCCGAAAATCTCCTCCCATTCGAGCGCAGTGCGGGCGGCGAGTGCGGCGCGCAGTTCCGGCAGCAATTCGGCGGCGTGCTCGGCCCGGCTGCGCATCGACGCACAGCGCGGGTCGCTCGCCAGTTCCGGCCGTCCGATCAGCTCGCACAGCGCGGCGAAGAAATGATTGGAGTGCACCGAAATATAGAGCGCGCCCGCTCTTGTCGGATGAATTCCGGTGAGCCCGCCAGCCCCGGAATCGCGTGCGACTTCGCGCCCCTCGCTATCGGCCCAGACAAAGCGTCCGGCCTGGATCGTCAAGGCGCTGCGCAACAGGGACAGGCTCAGATACTGCCCGACGCCGCTGCGCTCGCGGCGATAGAGCGCCGCCGCGACGCCATAGGCGAGCAATGCCGAGGTGAAGTAATCGACCACCGAACCCAGCACCAATTGCGGCTTCTCGGAGCCGCCGCCCTGGAACACCGCCATCCCGCTCAGGCATTGCAATACCTGGTCGAAACCACCCTTCTCGCTAAGCGGCCCGCGATCGCCGTAGCCGGTCAGCCCGCAATAGACAAGCCGCGGGTTCAGCGCCTTGAGCCGCGGATAGTCGATGCCGAGGCGGGCCGGGACAGACGGTCGGAAATTCTCGACCAGTACATCGGCGCTCTCGACCATGCGATGCAATACCGCGAGCCCTTCGGGCTCCTTCAGGTCGAGCGCCAGCGCGCGTTTCCCGCGATTGGCGCCGAGAAAGAAGCGGCTGTCGCCGGCGAGGCTCGAGGGGAACTGGCGCAGCATGTCGCCCTGCGGCGACTCGATTTTGATGACCCGGGCGCCGAGATCGGCGAGAAGCGTGCAGCCGTAGGGACCGGCGAGATAGCTACACAGATCGAGCACCGTGATGCCGTCGAGCGGCCCGGCCGGATTGTCCGCCATCACGCCTGCTCCCGCACCCGGACCGCACGCATCCGCTGCAATACCCGCTGCGCACGGTAGACGATCGGATAGTCTATGAATTTGCCGTCGAGTTGGATCGCGGCGCTGCCCTCGGCCTCGGCCCGCTCGAAGGCGGCCACGACGCGTTCGGCAAAGGCGATTTCCGCATCGCCGGGGGTGAACACCCGGTTGACGACGTCAATCTGGTTCGGATGGATGCACATCTTGCCCTGAAAGCCGAGCCGCAATGCGGTCTTCGCCGAGGCTTCGAGCCCCTCCGCATCCGCCAGATCCACCCAGACGGTGTCGAGCGGCGCCTCGGCGCCGGCGGCCCGCGACGCGGTCACGATCTTGCTGCGCGCATAGCCGAGTTCCGCCTCTTCGCGGCTCCAGGCCATATTGACGTCGAGCGTGAAGTCGCCGGCGCCGAAGGCGACATGGCGGACCCGCGTGCCGGCCGCGAGGATCGCGTCGATGTCCCGGAGCCCCCGAGCCGTCTCGATGATCGGTATCAAATCGACCGATTGCGCCGTCAGCCCCGCTTCGCGTTCGAGTTGGGATAAAAGCCAGTCGACCGCCGCCAGCGCCGCCGCGCTCTCGACCTTCGGCAGGATTATCCCGTCGAGCCCCGGCCTGACGATCGCCGCTAGATCGCCGTGACAGAATTCTGTGTCGGCGGCGTTGACCCGCACATAAAGCAGCCCCCGGCGTGGTCTTTTGAGGGCGGCGGCGACCGTCTCGCGCGTTGCCCGTTTCTCGGCGGTCGCGACGGCGTCTTCGAGATCGAGGATCACCGCGTCGGCGTCGAGTGTCAGCGCCTTTTCGACCCGCCGCGCATGGTTGCCCGGGGCGAACAGAAAGCTGCGTAAAAGCTGAATGGCTCTTCTCCTTCAATGCAAAGGGAAACTGAGCGGAATTCGCCAGCGCATGCAATCAGCCTTTGCGCGTCGCGTCGCGGATCGCGCGCCAGATACGCTCGGGTGTGGCCGGCATGTCGATATGGTCGATGCCAAGCGGGGCGAGGGCGTCGAGAATCGCGTTGATGACGGTCTGCGGTGCGGCGATGCAGCCCGCTTGGCCCGAGCCCTTGACCCCCAAGGGGTTGGCTGCGGTCGGCACTTCGAAGAGCGCGATGTCGAAGGGCGGCAGGTCGTCGGCTCGTGGCAGCGCATAGTCGGCGAAAGAACCACTCACCAATTGGCCCGACCCGGCATCATAAACGGTGTGTTCGAGGAGCGCCTGGCCGATCCCCTGGGCTACCCCGCCCTGGACTTGCCCCTTGGTCAGAAGCGGGTTGATTAGGCGCCCGTAATCGTCGAAGGCGGCGTAGCGTTCGAGGCTGACCGCACCCGTCTCGGGGTCGATCTCGACTTCGGCGAGATGGCAGCCATTGGGAAACGTCACCAGGTCGAGGCGGTTGAAGACATAGCTGTCGAGACCGGGTGCCATTCCTTTGGGGAGGTTGGCGGGATCGCGGGCGGCCTCGGCGAGCGCCAACAGACCGATGCTGCGCTCGCTGGCGCGCACCGCAAAGCAGCCGTCGGAAAACTCGATCTCGCCCGGCTCGGCCTGCAGCAGATGCGCCGCAATACCGCGGCCCTTGTCGATGACCGCCTCGGTCGCCTTCACGAGCGCCGCGCCGCCCTGATGCATCGAGCGTGCGCCGCCATGGCCGTTCCCGGCCTCGACCGCGGCGGTATCGGCCTGAACCAGGCGGAAGGTTTCGAGCGGCAGGCCCAGCACGGAGGCCGCGATCTGGGGATAGCTGGTCTCGTGACCCTGCCCGTTCGACTGGGTGCCCAGCGCCAGCGACACACGCCCGTCGCACTCGAAGCGGATTGCCGCACCCTCGTCCGGGGCGCCGCGTGCGGTTTCGAGAAATGCGCCGAGACCCTGCCCGCGCAATCGTCCGCGTCCGGCCGCTTCGGCGCGCCGCTCGGCGAACCCAGCCATCGCTGTCGCAGCGTCGGCGAGGTTGCCGGCAAACCGCCCGCAATCGATCGTCATGCCCAGCGCGCTGCGATAAGGGAACGCCGCGATCATGTTGCGCCGCCGCAGTTCCACGGGATCGAGCCCGAGCTGGCGGGCCGCACGGTCAACGAGGCGCTCGATCGCATAGTTCGCCTCGGGCTTGCCAGCGCCGCGGTAGGCGTCGATCGGCGCGGTATTGGTAAAGACGCCGCGCACATCCATGAACACGGCCGGGATCGCGTACGCTCCGCCCATCGCGGTCGCCGGCGAGTTGGTTGAGCTGCCGGGTCCATTCGACGACAGATAGGCGCCGAGATTGGCGACTGTCGCCACGTCGAGCGCGAGGAACCGGCCGTCGCCGTCGAGCGCGAGGCGCGCGTGGGTGTGGTTGTCACGGCCGTGCGTGCCGCCGAGGAATTCCTCGCCGCGTTCGGCCGCCCATCTGACCGGTCGGCCGAGCCGCCGAGCGGCGAACAACGCCATCACCCATTCGGGATAGACGAAGTTCTTCATGCCAAAGCCGCCGCCGACATCGGGGGCCTCGACCCGGATGCGCTCCGGCGGCAGATGGAAAACCGACCGCGCCAGCTGATTGCGGATGCCGTGCACGCCTTGGCCGGTCAGGAAGAGATGAAACGCGTCCGAATCCGGATCGTAACGGGCGATCGCGGCGCGCGGCTCGATCGCGGCCGGGACGACGCGGTTGTTGACAAGGTCGATCTCGACCTCCTGCGCCGCCGCCGCGAAAGCCACATCGACCGCCGCCTTGTCGCCGCGTTGAAACCGAAAGCAGAGATTGCCCGGCGCCTCGTCCCAAATCGCGGGCGCATCCGACAGCAACGCCGCCGGGGCATCGATGACGGCGGCGAGCGGACGGTAATCGACGATGATCCGTTCGGCGCCGTCGCGCGCCAGATCGCGGGTCAGCGCCACGACAAAGGCCACCGGATCGCCGACATGGCGCACTCCGCCACTCGCCAACGCATGCCGCGGCGGCACGATCAGCGGTTCGAGGCTCGCTACCTGTGCGACGCAAGGCAGCGGCCCGATCCCCTCGGCGGCAAGATCGGCCGCGGTGAGCACCGCCAGCACGCCCGGCATCGCCAGCGCTGCCCCGGCGTCGATCCGCAGGATCTCGGCATGGGCATGGGGGGAGCGCAACACATAGGCGTGGGCCGCGTCAGGCTCCGCGGCGTCCTCGACATAATGGCCTCGGCCGGTCAGAAAACGATAATCCTCGGACCGGTGGAGCGAGCGCCCGATGATCGGCAAAGTCATGGGGACCTCCAGCGGCAGAGGATCGGGCTTCGTCGCGCCGTTGCCAAGCGCCGATCGTGGCGATCCTCTCGCGGGCGGGGTATGTTACGTCTTTCGTGCTATCCCGGTAGGGAGGTTGCAACGTGGCGGCGAGCGAACCATCGAGCAGCAGTCGCGCGTCGGCCGCCGAGCCCGGACAGGCGCTGCCGCCCGATCTTCTCTACCGGCGCTGCGATCCCGCCGAACTGCCCTTCGAGCTGACTTCTGAACTCGACGGCGCTTCCGGGCTGATCGGCCAGGACCGCGCGATCGAAGCAATCGAATTTGCGATGGCGCTTACGCCGCAAGGGCTACAACGTCTACGCGCTTGGACCCAGCGGCACCGGCAAGCACACGCTTGTCGACGATCTTTTGCGGCGCCGCGCCTCGGGCGAGCCGACGCCGCCCGATTGGTGTTACGTCAACAACTTCGCCGACCCGCAAAAGCCGCGCCGGCTGCAATTGCCGGCCGGCCGCGCCGCTCGGTCTGCGCGAAGCGATGAAGCGGCTGGTGCGGGAATTGCGCGCCGCGTTGCCGGCGGCCTTCGAGCGCGACGACTACCGCGCCCGCCATGAGGTGATCGACCAGCAATTCAAGGAGCGCAGCGAACAGGGCTTCGGCGAGTTGCAGCGCCGCGCCGAGCAGCAGGGCATCGCGCTCTTGCGCACGCCGATGGGCTTGGCGTTGGCGCCACGGCGCGACGGCAAGGTCCTGACCCCAGAGATGTTCGAGGCCCTGCCCGAAGCCGAGCGCGAGCGCATCCAGAAGGAAATCGAGGGCGTGCAGAGCCAGCTCGAAGCGGTCATGCAGCAGGTGCCGCAATGGGAGCGCGACCATCGCGAGGCAGTGCGCGCGCTAAACCAGGAGACGACCGGTGCGGCGATCGCGCTGATGATGGACGAGCTGCGCAGCGGCTACCGCGATCTGCCCGATGTCCGCGACTACCTCGACGCCGTCGAGCGCGACATCAAGGAGAATGTCGACGATTTCCTGCCCCAAGCCCCGCCGCCGGCGCCGGCGGGAATGCCGCCGGGCATGCCGGTCCCGGCGCAGTTCCAGCAGGCCGCGGACGAGGCGCGGTTTCGCCGCTACCAGATCAACGTCATCGTCGACAACGGCGGGCAGGAGGGCGCCCCGGTCGTCTACGAGGACAACCCGACCCACCAGACCCTGGTCGGCCGGGTCGAGCATCTGGCGCGGTTCGGCGCGCTGGTGACCGATTTCAACCTGTTGACCGCCGGTGCGCTGCACCGCGCCAATGGCGGTTATCTGATCCTCGACGCCCAGCGGCTCCTGACCGGGAGTCTCGGCTGGCCGTCCTTGAAACGTGCGCTCAACGCGGGCGAGATCCGGATCGAGACCCTCGAACAATTGTTGAGCATGGCGAGCACGGTATCGCTCGACCCCGAACCGATCCCGCTCCAGGTCAAGATCGTCCTTCTCGGCCCGCCGCAGCTTTATTACCTGCTGTCCTCGCTCGATGGCGACTTCCCGGAATTGTTCAAGATCGCCGCCGAGTTCGACGACCGAGTTGAGCGCTCGCCCGACGTCACGGTGCGCTTTGCGAAGTTCATCGCCGGGGTGGCCCAGCGCGAGCAGCTGCTCGCGTTCGACCGGGCCGCGGTGGCGCGGGTCATCGAACAGGCCTCGCGCCTCGTCGGCGATTCCGCCCGGCTCACGACCAGCCTGCGCGAGATCGTCGATCTCTTGCAGGAGGCCGACCAGATCGCGCAAGGCGCCGGCCGCAGGTTTGTCTCAGCCGCCGAGGTGCAGGCCGCGATCGACGCCAAGTTCCGCCGCGGCGACCGCATCTATCGTCGGCTGCAGGAGGAGATCGGCCGCCACATCATCCGGATCGAAACCGACGGCGCGGAAATCGGCCAGATCAACGGGCTTTCGGTGCTCTCGCTCGGCGGGCTCGCCTTCGGCAACCCGACCCGGATCACCGCGCGCGTGCGCTTGGGGCGCGGCGAGGTCGTCGATATCGAGCGCGAGGTGGCGCTGGGCGGCCCGCTGCATTCCAAGGGGGTGCTGATCCTGAGCGGCTTTCTCGGCGGCCGCTATGGCCAGACGCGGCCGTTGTCGTTGAATGCGAGCCTTGTTTTCGAGCAATCCTACGGCGGGGTCGACGGCGACAGCGCCTCCGCGGCCGAACTCTTCGCGCTGTTGTCGGCATTGGCCGAAGCGCCGATTTCGCAATCTTTCGCCGTCACCGGCTCGGTCGACCAGCTAGGCCGTATCCAGGCGATCGGCGGCGTCAACGAGAAGATCGAGGGATTTTTCGACGTGTGCCGCCGAGCGGGCCTGACCGGCCGCCAGGGCGTCATCATCCCGGCGAGCAATGTCGAGCACCTGATGCTGCGCCGCGACGTCGTCGAGGCCGCTGCCGCGGAGCAGTTTCGCGTCCTGCCGATCGCAACGATCGATCAGGGGCATCGCGCTACTGACCGGCATGCCGGCCGGCGAACCCGACGCCGAAGGCGATTACCCGCCTGAAACGGTCAACCATCGTGTCGCGGCACGGCTCGACGGTTTTGCCGCCAAGGCGGCCGAACTGATGCGCAATGCAGCGCTGGGCTCGGTCCGGTCTTGACGGCGCTGGGTCTATTCGTCTTCGAGCGTGAACCCGACTTTGACGATCACCTGGTAATGGGCCACCTTGCCGTCCTCGACATGGCCACGCATTTGCACGACTTCGAACCAACCGACCTGCCGCAAAGTGCGGGACGCCCGCCCGACGGCGTTCTGGATTGCGTCCTCGATGCTCTTCTCCGAGGAGCCGGCAACCTCGATGATCCGATAGACATGGTCAGGCATGGGCGTCCTCCTCTGGTGTTTCCGGCGCTGCGGTCGGCATATAGACTCGGTTTATTTCGTCATTTCGGTGCGAAATTAAACCCCTGCCATGCGATCGCCCAGCCCGAGGTTGATCTGGATCAAGGCAGGCAACCGCCCCAGGTGTTCTCCTCGATCTCGTATCCATCCAGCAACTTCGAGCCCGCTCATGCCCCTGCATCCGATTTCCGATAAGGCCGAAGTTTCGGTCGACTTCCCCGACAAGGCCTATATCGGAAGTTTTAGCCGCCACTCGCAATTCGACGCTTCCGCCGATGCGGAGGGCATCGCCATCCGGCTCGTGCGGCCGGGCGAGGACCGCCGCGAAGCGGTGATCCATCTGCATTACGGGCTGTTGGCGGGGGTGCTGGCCGAAATGGCGACATCGATTGCGGCCCGCGAGCCGATCGATGAACAGCATCGCGCGGAATTGCACGAAGCTGCGGCGCAGCTCTGCGCGGCGCTGACGCCGCCAAAGGATGGCTGAACGCCACGCCGCGGGGGCGGCGGCTTGCGACCGCCGCCCAGTGCTCTCAGGCGGATTTGACTTCGATCTTCTTTTGCGGCTTTTGCGCGGCGGCGGTTTTCGGCAGGGCGATCGTCAGCACGCCTTTTGAAAAATCCGCCGCGATCTTCTCCCGATCGACGCTGTCGGGCAGCGCGAAGGCGCGCTGGAACGAACCGTAGCTGCGCTCCGAGAAGAAATAATTCTTGTCCTTTTCCTCCTTCTCCTGGCGCTTTTCGCCCTTGAGAACGAGGGTGTCGCCGGTCACCGACACATCGATGTCCTTGGCGTCGATACCCGGCAACTCGGCTGCGATCTTATAGGACTTGTCGTCCTCGCTCATGTCGATCGGCGGCGCCGACACGGCTGAAGGTCGAGCGCCACGCCGGCTCGGCTTCGAACATCCGGCGCAGCGAGGGGAAGCCGAGACCGCCGCCGAACCGGTCGAACAGCCGGTCCATCTCGCTGCGGAACGACTGCCACACATCGGGAACGTTGGTCGCCGCCGGCGCAGGGCGCGGACGCCTTTTTGACTTCAACAGGTATGTCTGCCATCGCTGTCTCCATGAGATTGCACACCGATCGCAATATCGACCAGCCGCTCGGGCCGAGCTTTGATCCAGCGCAAATCGCGTCCGCGACCCTCACGAATCCCATCGCCGCATGCGCATCGCCCGCCGCACGCGGTCGCTCGCCAGCGCCAGCGCGGCCTCGCGGGGCGTGACCCCATCGCGCCGGGTCGCGTCCAGCACGGCCCGGGTGTTGGCGCGGATTTTTTCGTCGATCAATGCGAGCGCTGCCGCCTCGGTTCCGCCGCGATATTCGACCGCCGCACAGATCACGCCGCCGGCGTTGGCGATGAAATCGGGCAGCACCAGCACGCCGCGCCCGGCCAACATCCGCTCGGCCTCGGGCGAGCAGGGAATGTTGGCGCCCTCGGCGACAAGCCGGGTATGCAGCCGCTCGACATTGTCGGCATGGATCACATCGGGCCGCGCCGCCGGGATCCAGATGTCGCACGCGACGTCGATCACCCCGTCCGGCCCCGACTTGCGCCCACCGGGATATTCGCGCAGCGGCCGGCCCGCGCGCTTGAGCGCCATCAGCGCTGGCAGATCGAGCCCGTTCTCGTCGACAAGCGTGCCCTGCGTGTCGGAGGCCGCGATCAGGACCGCACCCTTCTCCGCGAGAAAGTGCGCCGCATGCTGTCCGACCGCGCCGAAGCCCTGGATCGCGACGCGCGCCCCGGCGAGCGGCAACCCGAGATCGGCACAGGCAACATCGACCGCGGCGGCGAGACCAAACCCGGTGGCGCCGATCTCGTCGAGCGGAATGCCGCCGAGCTCCCGCGGCAGGCCGACGGCGCGGCCGGTTTCATCCTTGATCCAGCCCATCGCCAATTCGTCGGTCCCCATATCGGGGCCGGGTATGTACTCCGTCACGTCGGCGATCGCTGTCGCGAAGGCGCGGATCAGCCGCTCCTTCTCGGAGAGCGGCATTTTGGGGTCGCCGACGATAACCGACTTGCCGCCGCCATGCGGCAGACCGGCCGCGGCGTTCTTCAGGGTCATCGCGCGCGCCAGGCGCAAGGCCTCCTCGGCGGTCACATCGGGCGCCATGCGCACCCCACCGATCGCGGCGCCGCAGGCGATGTTGTCGATCGCCGTCACCGCCTTCAGCCCCAGCTTAGGGCGATGAATGAATAGGAATTTGTAGGGTCCGAACTCGTCGGCGAAACGAAACCCGTCTTTCATTGTTCCTCCAGCCGCACCGCCTACGATCCCCAGCGGCCTGAAATTTTTTTGCTATAAGTCCAATTCGAGCACCGGGGTTTTGGCGCGGGCGCAGCAGATCAGGACGTAGCGGTCGCGGTCGCCCGCGGCGAGAACCTGGTCGCGATGGTCGGGTTCACCGCCGACATAGCGGGTGAGGCACGCGCCGCAATAGCCAAGCTCGCATGAGGTCGCGACGGGGACATCATGACGGCGCAGCACCTCGGTAATGGTGTCGCCGACCGGCACCTCGTATTCGCCGCCGCTGCGCGCGAGCCGGACGCGAAACGGGCGGTCGTCCTCGAAACGCAACACCGGCGGGCCGGTGAAATATTCGCGGTGCACCGCATCGGGCGGCCAGTGCGCCGAGGCGGCCGCCGCAGCCGCCATCAGCCCGGCCGGCCCGCAGTAGTAAAGATGCGTTCCCGGATGCGGGTCGCGCAGCAGGGCGGCAATGTCGAGGCCCCGCGCGGGATCGCCGCCGTCGTGGTGGAAATGGACGTGACCTTGCGCCGCCAGCAGGAACAATTCGTCGCGAAACGCCGTCGCGGCGGGCGAGCGGGTGCAGTAATGCAGTTCGAATTCGGCGCGGCGGCGGCGCAACTCGGCGATCATCGCCATGATCGGCGTGATGCCGATGCCGCCCGCCAGCAACAGATGCCGCTCGGCGTCGGCGGCGAGCGGGAAATGGTTGCGCGGTGCTGCAACCTCGACGAGATCGCCGACCCTCACACTTTCGTGCAAATGCCGCGAGACGCCGTCCTTGGCGGCCTCGCACAACACCGCAATGCAATAGCGTCGCCGCTCGGCCGGATCGTTCCATAGCGAATAATCGCGGGTCAGCCCACCCGGCGGCCGTACCGCGATATGGGCGCCTGCCTCGAAGCGCGGCAGATCGCGCCCGCGCGGATCAACGAGTTCGTAGCCGTTGATAGCCTCGGCCAGATAGGTGATCGAACGGACGCGCAGCAGCATGGCGTTGCCCTCCGAAGGGCGACTATGCCGATCACGGCCACTTCCTGCACGGCTGTTGTTGCCGAGCCGCGATTTTCCGGGTGAAACTGCGGGCCGCCCTTTTGCGAGGAGATCCGCCATGCCATTGCAATTTCGTCGCGTCGTCACCGGTCATGACGAAGAGGGCCACGCCGTTGTCATGATCGACGAGCCGGCCAAGGATTTCTCGTCGGGCCGACCCGGCGCCACCGCCTGCGTTGTCTGGACGACCGAGGGTTTCCCGGTCGATAACAACGGCCATCAGGACGAAGGCCACCGCCCGACCGGGACGACACTTACCAACGGCACCGTCTTTCGCGTGCTTGAACTTGCCCCCGGCGTCAGCCCGCGCAACCACCGCACCAATTCAATCGACTACGCCGTCGTCATGTCGGGCGAGGTCGACATGGTACTCGACGACACCACCGTCCATCTCAAGGCTGGTGACGTGCTCGTGCAGCGCGGCACGATCCACAACTGGATCAATCGCGGGACCGTCCCTTGCGTCATCGCCTTTGTCCTGATCGCGGCCCATCCGGTCAGCGCCGGCGGCAAGGTCTTGCAAGCCCAGGGGTGACTGGGCTGGAAGAGCGGGCGGGGAGGCATGGTCCTCCCGAGATGTATAATTCGGTCGGTATACCCCTGGTGACGGCCTATAACCCCACTTTCAACCCCCTTTACCGATGCTGTGGTTGAGCAGCAGGTGTGGGCGGTGGGAACCGTTGGCTGCCTCCCGGCACCCTCCTAGAGCATGACCCTAAGAGTTTGAATCAAAAAGTGATTTTCACGCAGTTGGTTTTGTGATTCAAGATGCGGGCTGGGGTTGGGGGCCAGCATCGAATGGCAAGACCCTATTCACAGGACCTGCGCGAACGGGTGGTTGCGGCGGTGGCCAGCGGTCGCACCTGTCGGGCGACGGCGGCGCTGTTTGGGGTGAGCGTGGCCAGCGTGGTCAAGTGGTCGCAGCGCTGGCGAGTGAGCGGCAGCGCGGCAGCCATGCCGATGGGGGGACGGCGGCCGCTGCGGTTGCAGCGCGAGCGCCAGTGGCTGTTGGCACGGATCGCCGAGAAGCCGGATCTGACCTTGCGGGCGGTGATGGCCGAACTGGTCGAACGCGGCACGCCGGCGAGTAGGCGCGGTGTGGCGCTTCTTCAAGCACGAGGGCATCACCTTTAAAAAAAAAGCCTGCACGCCAGCGAGCAGGACCGCGCCGACATCGCCCGTCGGCGCGCCCGCTGGAAGAGGCATCAGGGCCGGCTTGACCCCACGCGCCTGGTGTTCATCGACGAGACCTGGGCCAAAACCAACATGACCCGCCGGCATGGCCGCTGCCGCCGCGGCGCGCGGCTGGTCGCCAAGGTGCCGCACGGCCGCTGGCGCACGCTGACCTTTTTGGCGGCACTGCGGCACGACCAGATCACCGCGCCCTGCGTCATCGACGGGCCGATCAACGGCATCAGCTTTCGCGCCTATATCGAGCAGTTCCTGGTACCCACTCTCCGCCCCGGCGACGTCGTCGTCATGGACAATCTTGGCAGTCACAAGGGCAAGGCGGTGCGCCGCCTGATCCGCAGCGCCGGCGCCAAGCTGTTCTTCCTGCCGCGCTACTCGCCCGATCTCAATCCGATCGAGCAGGTCTTCGCCAAGCTCAAGACCCTGCTGCGCAAAACCGACCCGCGCACGATCGAGGCCACCTGGCGCGGCATCGGCAGTCTTCTCGACCGCTTTACCCCAAAGGAATGCGCCAATTACCTCGCCAATGCCGGCTATGCTTCAGCCTAACAGGATCATGCTCTAGTAGGGCTACGATAGCCCGAAAAGCCATATCGCGATCCATACGGCTACCAACCCTGCCGCAACCAGATAACCGACGATTACAGCCGTTCGCCACCAAACCCTGAACGGGGGCTTCATCCAACCGGAGGCGACGAATGCCGCCGTCAGCAGAAGAACAAGGCCCGCGAGGAGTTGTGGGTGATCAGGGATGGGCACCGATAGATTACGCGGCTCGTATTCCCGCAGCGATCGGCTCGATCAGGCTCGGGTCGTTGTTCTGACGTTGCCGAAGCGCGGGCTTAGCGGCTGATAGCGCGGCTCTGGCCCCGCCCAAGCGCTGATCATCTCGACGTGCTTGTCGCCCATCTGATCGAGTGTCGCCGTTTGCGGCGGGCTCACCCGGTGCTCGCATCCTTGGGCAGGGATCGTGGCTTGTGCGGCTCCAGTCGCTCGAGGATGGCCTTCAACGTCTGGCTCTGGGCCGATAGGGGCTGCGCGTCGATAAGCCGGCGCAACGCGACGATCAGCGCCGCACGTTCGTTATCGGTAAGGTCTAGCCGCTGCATCATGTCACACATGGCGCGCAATCGAGCGATTTAAAGATTTAAGCTAATATGTATTAGCTGGAACTTAATCTGACAGTCGTTGTTGGTTTCCGAAACGGAGCCGGAGGGCGGGGCGCGGTTCTCACCCAGAGCTGGGACCGCGACCCGCCCTTCGGCGGGACGGAGACACGCGATATGACCCAAGAACAGAAGATCATCCGGGTGAAGGTCGGGTTGCTGGAATTGGCCAAGCAGCTCGGCAATAGCCGCCCGCGAAGGCGGGGTCAGCCAAGCCTGCAAGATGATGGGCTACAGCCGCGACAGCTTCTACCGGTTCAAGGAGCTGTACGACAAAGCCTGCCCCGGCGCAGGCCGGGGGCGGCGAGCTGGCGCTGCAGGAGATCAGCCGCCGCAAGCCGATCCTGAAGAACCGCACGCCGCCGGAGATCGAACAGGCGGCGGTCGAGATGGCGATCGAGCAGCCGGCCTGGGGCCAGGTGCGGGTCTCGGAGGCGCTTAAGCGGCGCGGCCTGTCGATCTCGCCGGCCGGGGTGCGCTGCGTGTGGCAGCGCCACGATCTGACCTCGATGAAGCAGCGCCTCAAGGCGCTCGACGCCAAGGCGGCGCAGGAGGGCATCCTGCTGACCGAGAGCCCAGATCGCCGCGCTCGAGAAGGCCAAGGCCGACAAGGAAGCGCACGGCGAGTTCGAGAGCGAATGCCCCGGCTATTGCGGCGCGCAGAGCCTGCCCCGCGAAGGCGGGGATACCTTCTACGTCGGCACCCTGAAGGGCGTGGGGCGGGTCTACCAGCAGACCGTCATCGACACCTATGCCAAGGTGGCCTTCGCCAAGCTGGAGCCTATCCTGGGCGCGGCGCCGCCGCGACCGGGATCGCAAGACGCCGATCACCGCCGCCGAGATCCTCAACGACCGGGTGGTGCCGTTCTACGACGAGCACGGCATCCGGCTGTTGCGCATGCTGACCGATCGCGGCACCGAGTTTTGCGGCACCCAGAGCCACGAATACGAGCTCTACCTCGCGGTCGAGGACATCGACCACAGCCGCACCAAGGCCAAAAGCCCGCAAACCAACGGCATCTGCGAGCGCTTCCATCGCACCGTGCTTGGACGAGTTCTACCGGGTGGCGTTCCGCAAGAAGATCTACCGCACGCATCGACGAGCTGCAGGCCGATCTCGATGCCTGGATGGTCGAATACAACGAGCAACGGCCGCATCAGGGCCGCTGGTGCTTCGGCAAGACGCCGATGCAGACCTTCCTTGACGCGCTTCCCCTGGCGAAGGAGAAACTCATGGCGGCATGACCACGGCCGACAGCGACAAAAGGCTCAGACAGCCAACACCGCCTGTCAGATCAAATCTCAGCTAATACATATGTAACATGCTGCCGTGGCTCTCTCTATCGTCCTACGGAGCCGCCGCGTTCGGTGTCGCGCCACGGTCGGCTGCCATCGGCGCGCACCCGAAGAGCCCCAACAACAACGCCAGCAACAGCGCGACCACGCCTAGTCTCACCATTACGCCCAATTCATTTTTGCGAAAGCCGGCTATCATTCTCTCAGGCCATTTTCATGTCATCCGCCCGAATGGGGATGGCAGCGGCATGGTACCAACACGGTTTGAGTTAGATGCGGACCTGGCGCGGAGCGATCCGCCGCGATGGTCGGCGCGACGCAAAGCGCAAGTTGTCAACTTGGTAGCAAGCGGCAGACTCACGCTCGATCAGGCGTGCCGCCGCTATGCGATTTCAGCTGAAGAGCTCCGTAGTTGGCCGCTGGCGATAGAGGCACACGGCGTTGGCGGCCTTCGCAGCACTCGATTACAAATCTATCCGGGACGGGCGGCGCGCAAGAAAGGTACCGAATGACGGCGATGGCAGGTGGCGGCGGAATGAAATCTTGGCCCGGTTCACCGATGGAATTGAAGCGACCGACCGCAATTGTTCTTTTGTAAGCCCTTCAGTACGTTAACCGTTAGTTTTGCGAAGAGAGCGGGCGGGGAGGCATGGGCCCCACCTCCCCTGCCGACCCCCTGGGCCGGCCGCCAGGGTAACCCGGGATCCCGCGGCCCGTACCCAAGCTCGCGATGCGGCGACTATAGCGAATTTTGCGGACCGCAGTGAGGAATCTTGGTTTCAGCTCGGCGTCGCGCCGGTCAGGACGCCGACCGGGAAATCGGCAAGGAGTTCTGCGGCTCGGATGCGCTCGACCGCGGCGAAGCGGTGCCCGGCAAAAACGTCTTGCCACCCGCCTTGGGCGGCAGGCATGACGATCTCTGTTTGGGTCCAGTCGGCTGCGGCTCTGCCGGCGGGATAGAGCCGCCAGACAAGACGCGGCGCCGCCACGACCACCGTTGTACCGCCGCCGCTGCGGGCGAATGCGCATAGATGCTGGCTCTTTGTCCCCTCGACCTCCAATGGTCGGTAGTCGCCGGCGGCGAAGACGTCAGGCAGGGCTCGCCGCAGCCCCAGCAGCCGCCGCGTCGCAAACAGCTTTTCACGACCGTCCTGCCAAAGCCCGGCGAGATCGGCGGGTGTCGCCGCATCCGTCTCGTCGAGCAAGGTACGGCGCCGCTCCCAGTCGACCGGCCGGCGGTTGTCCGGGTCGACGAGGCTGAAATCCCACAATTCGCCACCCTGGTAGATGTCCGGAATGCCGGGCGCGGTCAGCTTCAGGACCAGCTGTGAGAGCGAGGCGATCGCCGCCGGCCGCGCCAGCAGCCCGACAAAACCGTGGAATTCGGCGAGGAACGGGTTCGGTCGGTCGGCGTCGAGAACGGTCGAGACAAAGCGTAGCAATGCTGCTTCATAGGCGGCGTTGGGATTGCTCCAGCTGGTGTCCTCCTTCGCCTCGCGCGCCGCCTTGACGATGTATTCCTCAAGCCGCTCGCGTAGCCGTCGCATGCCGTCCTGATCGTCCGGCGACAGATCCGGAGGCCAGGCGCCGAGCAGCGACTGATAGAATTGATATTCGACATTGCGGCTCGGCACGGTTTCCCCGTCGATCTCCGAGCGGCGCGAGCGGTTGAGGCGCGTCCACTGCGCCAGGCGGCGGCCCCACTCGCGCGGCATCTCGGACAATAGCGCGATGCGGATGCGGCCGTCCTCGCCGCGCTTGGTGTCATGGGTCGCCGTCGCCACCATCGTCCGTGGCCAGAGCCGGGCGCGCTCGCGGGTCAGGCGATGAAACGCCGCGGCCGATGTGCCGAAGCGCCGCGGATCGCCGCCTACCTCGTTGAGCGCGAGGAGCCGCGCGTACCGGTAGAAGGCGGTGTCCTCGGCGGCCTTGGCCATGACTGGCCCGGTGACCTGCTGGAAATGCATGGCTACCCGGCGAACTTCCTCGGCCGCGTCGGAGGGGCGCGCCGCTGCCGCGTCTGTGGTCAGGATGCCGTCGATGAAGTCGAGGATGCTGACATCGGCGCCGCGCCAATGCTTTTTCGCCTGCGCCAGCGCCCAGTTGATATAGCGCCTGTCGTCATTGCCGGCGCCGGCCGCGGTTACGTAGGTGCGGTAGACCGGAAACGCCGCGATCACCTCCTCGATCGCCGCCCGCATGCCGTTCAGCGTGAAGTCGCGGGTGCGCCATTCGCGCATCGACAGCCGATGGAATTCGCTCGCGAGCACATTTATTTCGCTGGCGAGGTTGACCCGCATGATGCGCATTTTCGAGGCGTAGAGGACTTCGTCGAAATTCTCTTCGCGGCCGGTGAAGCGGCGATAGAGCCGGGTTATCGCCTGTTCACCCGCTGGGTCGACAAAAAGGGCCAATACCTGGTTGACGAAATCGTAGCCTGTGGTGCCCGCGACCGGCCAATCGGGCAGCATCTCGTACGGCGCCAGAATCTTCTCGACAAGAACGTAAAGCGGATCCGGCGAACATCGCTGCAGCCGCTCGCAATAGCTCCGCGGATCGAACAGGCCGTCGATATGGTCGATGCGCAGCCCTTGCAGATCGCCCTCGGCGATCATCCGGAACACCATCCGATGCGTGTGCTCGAACAATGCCGGCAGTTCCATGCGCAGCGCGGCAAGATCGTTGATGTTGAAAAAACGTCGGTAATTGATCTCCTCGGCGGCGACCCGCCAATAGGCGATGCGATAGTTCTGGACTTCGAGCAACCGATGCAGCGGCTCAAAGCTGCTCGGGTCGTCCGGCCTGCCGGCGAATGCCCGCAACGCCGCAGCAATTGCCTCGCCCCCGGCGGGGGTGAGGGCGAATTCGGCGAGGCCCTTTTTCAGCCGCGCCGCATCCTCGCGGGTTTCGAACGCGGCAAACCCTCGCGCGAAAGCGGCTTGCGCTTCCCCGCCGGCCTCCAGGATCATCGGGTAGCTGCGCGGCCCGATCGGGAAGCGGTGATCGTAATACCACGCGCTGAAGCTGCCCTCCCGCGGATCGAAACGCAGCTCGATTTCGCCGTTTTCGAGGACGACGCCATATTGTTCGCCCAGTACCGGCAGCAATATCCGCCCGTCGAGATCGGGCCTCATACCCTCCCAATTGATATCGAAATATTCGGCGAAGGGCGAGGCGCGGCCCCATTCGAGAACGTCGAGCCACCAGGCGTTGTCGGCGCCGATCCCCATATGGTTCGGGACGAAATCGACGATCAGCCCCATTTCCCATTCGTGCAGTGCGGCGACCAGAGCCCGGAATTCATCCTCGCTACCGATCTCGGGGTTGAGGCGATTGTGGTCGATGATGTCGTAGCCGTGCGTCGACCCGGGCCGCGCTTCGGTGATCGGGGAAGCGTAAATGTGGCTGACGCCAAGCGCGGCAAGATAGGGAACCAGCGCCGTCGCGTCGCGGAAGGTGAAGTCGCGGCTGAACTGCAAGCGATAGGTGGCCCGGATCGCCGACCAGTTATTGTCGGGTTCGCTCATTCCCGCGCCGCGTGGCGTCGCGCCGCTGCAATTCTGGGCGCGACCCGCCGCAGATCGTCGTCTTCGGCATCCTCAAGCGCGCGCGACAGGCGGCGGCGCCAGTTCGGATGACCTTCCGTCGTGCCCGGCAGGTTGGCCTGTTCGATTTCGCCCAGCACGTCCTCGAGCTGCACCAGGGTCAACCGGGCGCGGGACTGCGCTAGATAGAGGAGGACGGCCTCGCCGAGTTCGTTCGAGAACCGGGGCTCGCCTGTATCCGAGAGGAATTCTGCAAAGCGCGCGGGTGGCAGAAGACCGTCCCGCGCCAATGCGTCGAGCAGCAGCCGGCGGTCACGGTCACGCGAGGTGGTCTCGGCCATATACGCTTCGGGGTCCGGGTAAAGCCCGAGCCGGTGCCGCCAGGCGATGTCGTTGCCGAGCCAGAAGCCCGCGATCGTCGCGATGTCGTGCGTCGCGGCCGATGCAGCGGCGAGCGGCGGATAATCGGAGGGCGGCAGGAAATCGCCGTCGCCGCCGCGCTCGAAGGCGAGGACGCGATAGGACAACAGGTTGGCATTGCGGGCCCTGTCGCGAAAACCGTCGGGAACGGTGCCGAGATCCTCGCCGATCACAGCACATCGATGGCGGTGGCTTTCGAGCGCTACGAGCCGCACCAGCTCCTCGAAGGGATAGCTGACATAGGCGCCCGATCCGCCCGAGGCTCCGCTCGGGATCCAGTAGAGCCGCATCAACGACATGACGTGGTCGATGCGCAACAGGCCGGCATGGCGCATGTTGGCGCGCAGCGCGGCGATAAAGGAAGCAAAACCCTGTCGCCGCAGCACCAGCGGGTTGACCGGCGCCAGACCCCAATTCTGTCCGGCGCGGCTCAATGCGTCTGGCGGCGCGCCGATCGCGGCGCCGACGGCGACCAGTTCCTGGTCCGCCCACGCTTCGGCGCCGCTCGGGTGAGCGCCGACGGCGAGATCGCGATAAAGTCCGAGCGAAAGCCCGGCGGCCCGCCCGGCGGCGGCGGCCGAGCCCAGCTGGCATTCGGCCTGCCATTGCAGAAACAGGAAGAACCCGATGCGATCCTGATGGGCGGCGGCGAATTCGGCCGCTGCCGGCCCGCGCGGATCGCGGAACGCCGGCGGCCAGTCGCGCCAGGAGAAAGCCCCGCTGTCACGATGAAAATGCTCGTGCAGTGCTTCGAAAACCGCAAAGTCGGCAAGCGACCCGCCACCCGCGCGCCGGAAATCGGCGAATGCCTGGCCAAGCGGGCTCGCCGCATCACCTTGTGCGTCGAGCTCACAGTCGTAGAACCGGCGGTAGAGCGCTTCCAGAACCGGTCGTTTGATCGCGGCAACCGCACCGTAATCGACCAGCTGCGCCGAGCGCGCGGCCCAGTGCGTGGCGCCGAACCACTCGCCGCCGATCAGCGCGCGCACCTCTGCATCCTCGGCAAAGCCCGAAGTCGCCGCCGGATTTATGTAGAGATAGTTGAGGCGGGTCCGGGAGGAGGGCGAGTAGGGGCTTGCATGCAACGGCTCGGCGGCAAAAAGGGCATGCGTCGGGTTGATCCCCAGAGCCGCAACGCCCTGCGACCCGGCGGCGCACGCCAAGGCTGCGAGATCGCTGAAATCGCCGATGCCCCAATTGCCGGCGCTGACAAGGCCGTAGAGCTGGCAGGTCAGACCCCAGCATCGTTCGCCCGGTCCAAGCTCGGGCGCCAGGTAGCAGGCGGCTGGAGCGACGATCAGCCCGAGTTCGGCCGCGCTCCCGCCGAGTTCGACGGCGAGCCGGTGATAGCCGAGCGGCAGACCGGCGGGTAGCGGCAGGTCGAGATGGCCTCCGGCGTCGGCCGCCACGACGGCGCCGCCGGCGCGCTCGCCGCCCTCCTCGAAACGGCAGGTCCAGGCGATGTTGCGGTCGGGGCCCGTCGCGCGCAGCCGCAGCGTTGGGTGCAGGTCCTCGGCGCGCACGAGGTGCACGGGCCCCAGTCCGAGCGAGGCGGAGCGCTCCGCCTCGTCCAATGCAGCCTCGGCGCGCGCCGGGTCGGACGGCAGACCGAACGCCTCGACCAGCGCGGCCAGGGTCTCGTCCGACACGTGCTGTCGACGCCCTAGGGCGTCGACATAACCATCGCTGATGCGGATCCGACGCGCCAGCCGCCGCAGAGCGCTCTCGTCAGCCATTTCAGCCGTCGCCCGCCGGCAACAGGAAAAACGCCGCGCTTTCCGGCGCGCCAGCTGGGGCGGAGGCGTAGATCGATCGGCCGCCCGCCACGGCAGCCGGCGCCGTCAACTCGCGATCGGAAAAATTCACGATCAGCACCAGCAGCTCGCCGTCGGCAAACTGCCATTCGACTGTCGCCGCGCGCGAACCCAGCACCCGATACGAACCGGCGCCGGGCGGGATGTCGCCAAGGCGCGGCGCGATCTCGGTCGCGCGAATGGTGAGGAGATGTCGGTAGCGTTCGAGCCAGCGCCGGTGATCGGCCTGCTGCAATTCGGTCCAGTCGAGCCGCGACGTCGTAAAGGTCGACAATGCCGTCGGGTCGGGAATGCGCTCGCGCGCGGCCGGGTCGCTGAAATCAGGGAAATGGGCGAATTCGCGCCGCCGGCCCTCGCGCACCGCCTCGGCCAATTTCGTCCCGAAATCGCAGAAAAAGGCGAACGGCCGGCTGCTCGCCCATTCCTCGCCCATGAACAGGAGCGGGATCTGCGGCGAGAGCAGGACGATCGCGACCGCCGCGTGCAGCAGCGGCTCGGGGGCGCGCCCGAAATCCGGCTGCCGAACGGATGGTTGCCGACGTGATCGTGGTTCTGGATGAACGAGACGAACGCCGTTGCCGGCAGATGCGCCGAGGGCTCGCCGCGCGGCTTGCCGTCGCGAAATGGCGAGGGATCGCCCTGATAGGCGAAGCCCTCGGCGAGCGCGCGGCCGAGATGGCGCGCCGGTTCGTCGGCATAGTCGCCGTAAAACCCGGCCGTCTCGCCGGTGACGAGCACATGCAGCGCATGATGTAGATCGTCGTTCCATTGCGCTGTGGCGCAGAGCGGCTTGCCGTCGCGACGCGCGAGGCGGCGTGCCTCGTTGCGATCGTTTTCCAGCACCAGGTGGACCTTGCGGCCGGCGATCCGGCGGCGGACGGTCATCGCGATTTCGTCGACGATGTCGGGCTCGCTGTCGTCCATGATCGCATGCACGGCGTCGAGCCGCAGCCCGTCGAAATGAAATTCTTCGAGCCAGTAAAGTGCGTTCTCGATAAAAAAATCGCGCACCGGCCGGCTCAACTCGCCGCTGAAATCGAGCGCCGCGCCCCACGGCGTGCGCCGCTTGTCGTCGAAGAAATCGGGCGCGACGGCCGGCAGATAATTTCCCTCCGGACCGAAGTGGTTGTAGACGACATCGAGAAAGACGGCGAGACCACGGGCGTGGCAGGCCTCGACAAGGCGCTTCAATGCCTCCGGCCGGCCGTAGCAGATCGCGGGGGCAAACGGGAAGACGCCGTCATAGCCCCAGTTGCGCGTTCCGGGAAAGGCCGCGACCGGCATCAATTCTACGGCGGTCGCCCCGAGCGCGCGAACATGGTCGAGATGCGCGATCGCTCCGGCGAAGTCGCCGCCTTCGGAAAATGTCCCGATATGGAATTCGTAGAGCACGATCTCGTGCCAAGGCCGGCCACGCCAGGCATCATCGGTCCAGTCGTAGGCGGCCGGATCGCCGACTTCGCTAGCCCCATGAACGCCCTCGGGTTGCAGCCGCGATGCCGGGTCGGGATAAGCCCGCCCGTCGATCACAAAGCGATAGCGCGAACCCGGCCGGGCGCGGCTCGTGGTCAGAGCAAACCATCCCCCACTCTCGTTAGCCATATCGAACGCCGATGGCGCGTCGTCGAGTTGCAGCGCCACGCTCTGCGCCCGCGGCGCCCACAAGCGAAAACGCACGTCGCCGCCGACTGGTTCTGCCCCGAACGGCAACTCATGGCGCCGGCGCATCGTCCTCCCCAGTCGGGTCGCCACCGACTGGCCCGAAACCCCGCTCGTCGCCGCCGTCGAGGATCAGCGGTTCCTCAGCGGCCTGCGGCGGCGGTTCGGGGCGCGGCGAGCGATTGATAAACAGCACGAAGGAATGGGCGCGCAGCGGGTAGACTTCACCCGGCATGTAGAGCTTGCCGTTTCCGACCAGGCCCGTGGGTTTGGCCGTGTCGACCAGCGGCTCCCACGACATCAGCGCCGCTAGTTGCGGCACGCGAAAATCGAGATCGCCGTGATAGGCGTTCATCATGACGAGAAAGCTTTCGTCGATGTCGCGCTGCCCGCCGGCCGTGTAGAATTCGCCGGCCGCGCCGCTCAGCACGTAAGCTAGCGACAACGCGACCGGATTGTTCCAATCCTCGGCTGTTGCCTCGGCGCCGCTCGGCGTCACCCAGGTGATGTCCTTGACGCCGGCCTCGGACAATACCTCGCCGCGCAGAAATCGTGGGCGCGAAAAGACGCGGTGGGCGCGGCGGAGTTTGATCAGATACGAGACGAAGCGGCGCAATTCCTCGTCCTCGGGCCTGATGTTTTCCCAGTCGGTCCAGGAAGTCTCGTTGTCCTGGCAATAGGCGTTGTTGTTGCCGTGCTGGCTGCGGCCGATCTCGTCGCCGGCGAGCAGCATCGGCACGCCCAGCGACAACAGCAGGCTTGCCAGCAGATTGCGCTTCTGCCTGTCGCGCAGGTCAATGATCTCGGCGTCGTCGGTCGGCCCCTCGGCGCCGTAATTCGAGCTCAGATTGTTGTCGCTGCCGTCGCGATTGTCCTCGCCGTTGGCCTCGTTGTGCTTGTTGTCGTAGCTGACTAGATCCTGCAGCGTGAAGCCGTCATGGGCGGTGATGAAATTGACGCTCGCCCATGGCCGCCGGCCGCGATAGCCGAAAATGTCAGAGGAGCCGGCCACCCGCGAGGCAATGTCGGCGACAACCCCTTCGTCGCCGCGCCAGAACCGCCGCATCGTATCGCGGTACTGCGCGTTCCACTCGGCCCAGCCCGGCGGAAAGTTGCCAAGTTGATAGCCGTAGGGGCCGAGATCCCAGGGTTCGGCGATCAGCTTGACGCCAGCCATTGCCGGGTCCTGCCGGATGGCGTCGAAAAACGCGCTCTGCTGTGTGTAGTCGCCGTTCTCGCGGCCCAGCGTCGCGCAGAGATCGAAGCGGAAGCCGTCGACGTGCATTTCCAATGCCCAGTAGCGCAGCGAATCCATTACCAGCTGCAGCACTCTGGGATGGTCGAGGTTCAGCGTATTTCCGGTGCCGGTGACGTCGTTGTAGAAGCGCCGGTCGGCCGCCAACCGGTAATACGAGGCATTGTCAATGCCGCGGAAGGACAGGGTCGGGCCGAGCTGATTGCCCTCGCCGCTGTGGTTGTAGACGACGTCGAGGATGATCTCGATTCCGGCGTCGTGCAGTCTTTTGACCATGGTTTTGAAGCCGTTGATCGAACCGGTGGTCAAAAGCCGTGGTTCGGGCGCGAAATAGGCGATCGAGTTGTAGCCCCAATAATTGACCAGACCGCGATCGATCAAATGCCGATCGTCGACAAAGGTGTGGACCGGCAACAATTCGACCGCCGTGACGCCGAGCCCGACGAGGTAGTCGATCATCGCCGGCGAGGCGAGACCGCGAAAGGTGCCGCGATAAGGCGGGTCGACCTCTGGATGGCGGATAGTCAGGCCGCGGACATGCGCTTCGATTATGACCGTCTCTTCCCAACTGGTCTGCGGCCGGCGATCCTCTCCCCAGGTGAAAGCGGTCTCGACCACGCCGCATTTGGGCACCTGGCGGGCATTGTCGCGGCGGTCGAACGAAAGATCCTCGCGCGGGCTCCCGATGCGATAGCCGAAGAGGGCATCGCCCCAGCGGATCCGGCCGTAGAGCGATTTGGCGTAGGGGTCGATCAGCAATTTGTTCGGATTGAAGCGGTGCCCGTTCGCCGGGTCGAACGGGCCATAGACGCGATAACCGTAGAGCTGGTTCGGGCGGGCGTCGGGCAGATAGGCGTGCCAGACCTCGTCGGTGTATTCGGGTAACATGATCCGCGCTTCTTCCCGGATGCCGGTGCGGTCGAAGAGGCACAGCTCGACCTTTTCGGCATGCGCCGAAAACAGCGCGAAGTTCACTCCCTTGCCGTCCCATGCAGCGCCGAGCGGATAGGGGCGGCCAGCCCAGACCTTTGCGAGAGACGCCATTGCGTCAGCGTCGCGGCGGCGGCAACGAAGGTTCGTTCATTCCTGTCAATCTGCGGTGAAGACCAAGACCCCCAGCGGCGGCAGACGCAGACTAACCGAATAACCCTGCCCATGCATCGGATGCGCGTCGGCGTGGACCTCACCGGCGTTGCCCACACCGCTGCCGCCATACTCCCCGGCATCGGTGTTGATGCGCTCGCGGTAGCGGCCCGGCCGCGGCACGCCGATCCGGTAATTCTCCCGCACCAACGGCGTGAAGTTGCACACGATGACGGCGAGTTCGTGCGGGTCGCGGCTGCGCCGCACGTAGGAGACCACACTCTCGGCCGCGTTGGTCACGTCGATCCAGTTGAAGCCGTCGGGGTCGCAATCGAGCCGGTGCAATGCCGGCGTGTCGCGGTAGAGGCGGTTAAGGTCGCGCACCAGGCGGCGAACCCCCTCGTTGAACGGATCGGCCAAGAGCGGCCAGTCGAGACCGACATCGTGGTTCCACTCGTGCTCCTGCGCGAATTCGCCCCCCATGAACAACAGCTTCTTGCCGGGCTGCGTCCACATGAAGGCGTAATAGGCGCGCAGATTGGCGAATTTCTGCCAGCGGTCGCCGGACATCTTGCCGTAGAGCGAGCCCTTGCCGTGCACGACCTCGTCATGGCTGAGCGGCAGAATGAAATTCTCGTGGAATGCGTAGAGCAGGCCGAAGGTCAGGTCGTTGTGGTGATATTTGCGGTGGATCGGGTCGAGTGCGGTGTAGTGCAGCGTATCGTGCATCCACCCCATGTTCCATTTATAGGCGAAACCAAGCCCGCCGACATAGGTCGGCCGTGACACCATCGGCCAGGCGGTCGATTCCTCGGCGACCGAGGTCGCGCCGCTGCCGTCGGCGAAGACCAGCTCGTTCATTCGGCGCAAGAAGGCGATCGCCTCCAGGTTCTCACGGCCGCCGTAGGCGTTCGGGATCCACTCCCCCTCTTTGCGGCTGTAGTCGAGATAGAGCATTGAGGCGACGGCGTCGACCCGGATGCCGTCGATGTGATACTCGCGCAACCAGAACAATGCGCTCGACAGCAGGAAATTGGCGACCTCGCGCCGGCCATAATTGTAAATGAGCGTGTTCCAATCACGATGCACGCCCTGCCGCGGATCGGCGTGCTCGTAAAGGGCCGTGCCGTCGAAACGGCCGAGCCCGTGCGCATCGCTCGGAAAGTGACCCGGAACCCAATCGAGCCACAACCCGAGACCGGCGCTGTGACAGGCGTCGACAAAGGCACGGAAATCGTCCGGCGTCCCGAAGCGGCTCGTCGGCGCGAACAGCGAGACCGGCTGATACCCCCACGAACCGTCGAACGGATACTCCATGATCGGCAGCATCTCGATATGGGTGAAGCCCATATCGGCGACATAAGGGACGAGTTCGCGCGCCATTTCGCGATAGGTCAGATAGCGTCCGCCTTCCGCCGCGTTGCGCCGCCAGGAGCCAAGATGCGCCTCGTAGACCGAGATCGGCGCCTCGCGGTCGTTACGCCGCCAGCGTTCGGCCATCCACGCGCCGTCATGCCAGATATGCCCCGACGGCCGGGCGACGATCGATGCGGTGCCGGGCGGCGGTTCTGCCTGCTGCCGCATAGGGATCGGCCTTCAATGGCAGCAGCGTGCCGTCGGCGCCCACGATCTCGTATTTGTAGAGATGGCCCGGCCGCAATCGCGGTACGAAAAGCTCCCAGCAGCCGATCCCCTCGAGGCGCCGCATCGGCATCCGCCTTCCGTCCCAGGCGTTGAAATCGCCGACGAGACTGACCCGGCGGGCATTGGGGGCCCAGACCGCGAACGCCACCCCTTCGACGCCCTCGTGCACCAGCGGGTGGGCGCCGAGCTTCTGATAGCTCGCCAGATGGTTGCCTTCGCCCAGTAGGTAAACATCGAGTTCGCCCAGCACCGGGCCGAAGCGATAGACGTCCTCGAACTCGCGCTCGACTGCACCCCCGCGCACACGCAACCGGTAGCGGAACGGCTCCTTGCGCGATCGCATCGCCGCCACGAAGAGCCCGTCCGGATGAACGCGAACCCCGGTCGCCGCAACCTCGCCCGAGGCGGCGTCCACCACCGCCATCTCCTCGGCATCCGGCAGCATCGCCCGCACGCACAGCCCCTTGCGGGTGAGATGGATGCCAAGGACGGCAAAAGGATCGTCGCAGTGCGCCTCGACGACCGCCGCGAGCTCCGGCTCAAGACGGGGCGGCGCCGGCATGTCCATCAGTCTTTGCCAGAATATCGAGAATGCCTGCCAGCGGGATATGCACCCATCCCGGCCGGTTCGCCAGTTCGTAGGACACTTCGTAGACAGCCTTTTCGAGCATGAAGAACATCGTCATTTCGCGCGCCTGGCGCTTGCTCGCCGGGTAGGCGGGGCAGCCGCGCATGGTCTTGCGATAGGCGGCATGGAAACCGTTGACGGCGCGCATGCCGCCAGCTTTCGGCGAGCTGGCGCATGCGCGGCTCGGCGGCGGGACGGTTCTCGGCCAGATGACGCACCGCGGCGTCAACCGCGTAATCGAACGAGCGGATCATGCCGGCGACATCGCGCAACGGCGAGTTCTTGCGGCGCCGCTCGGCGAGCGGACGGGCCGGCTCGCCCTCGAAATCGATCACGAACACGTCGTTCTGAACGACGATGATCTGGCCAAGGTGGAAATCGCCATGCACCCGCGTCTTCTCGGCCGCGACCTCCGGCGGCAGCAATTGTCCGATCCGATCCTGCAAATCCTCGCGCCGGGCGATCAGCTGCCCGGCCAATTCCCGCGCCGGGTCCGGCAGGTTCGCCTGCATCCTGCCGAGCAGCGTCAGCATCGCGGCCGCCGCTTCCTCGAGCACCCGACGCCACCCCGCCAAATCCTCCGCGACGATCGGCTCGGGCGCGAAATCGGGGTCGTCCTCGCCGTGTTCGGCCAATGCCCGGTGCATTTCCGCAGTGCGAATGCCGAGCTGCCGCGCCAAGCCGATAAAGAAATGATCGGGGTCGGGACGATCGGAAGGCTGGTCGCCGGTCGACAGCAGCGCATCGTCGAGATGCCGGGTCAAATAATTCAATGCCTGCGTCCAGCCATCGCCCTGATTGCGCACAAAGCTGAACAGAATGCCGAGCGCGAAGGTGTCATTGGGCTCGTCGCTCAATGCGATTTCCAATGTCGCCAGCGGCGGAGGCGTATTGGCGTAACCGGCGCGCTCGACCAGGAACCGCGACATTTCGAGTTCCGGGTGGGCGCCCGGCTGCAAGCGGCGGTAGAGCTTCAGCACCGCATATTCTTCGAACAGCACCGAACTATTCGACTGCTCGGCCCCGAGCCGGCGCAACACCAGCCGCTCCGGCGGAGGGTTCTGGGCATAGTTCGGCGTCTGGCGGCAGCGGATCTCGCCACGGTCGAGAGGGATCGTGGCGCCCTGCGCCACCGCCTCCATGACGGCCATGAGCAGCCCGTCCTGCGCCAGCGCGTCAATCAGCGCGCCCTCGCGCCGCAGGTGGCGCAGCGCCGCTACAGTCGCCGGCAGGAATGCCTGGCGCTGGTCGGCCTCGGGCGGTCCCCAGATCCGCAGCAGCGGCAGGAAGTAGAGCTCGCTGGGGCCGGATGCAAAATGCGTCTCGACGATTGTGGCAAGAACGCTTTCGGGGGCGCTGCCGGCGTCGCTCGGCGGAGTGATCTCGCCCTGGGCTATGACATCGGCGTTGCGCAATCGCCGGTCCTTCGCGCCGAACCAGCGCTGGCGTGCGAGAAAGGCCGGCAATGCATCGCTTTCGAGTTGCTGCCGGTTCGGTTGGCGAAACAGGTCGGGCCAGCCTCGCGGCATGACCAGCGTGATGAATTCCGGCGGCGAGCTCTGCAGGGTCGCCGCCGTCGAGATCGGCGCGGACAGGTCGAAGCAGAAGAAGCTAAAGGGCTGCAGCGTCAACAGGTAAGGCAAGTCGCCAATCGTCGGAAACACGCTGCGGGCCAACAGTTCGACCGGCTGTCTGCCGCGAAATTCGGAGAGATCGAGTTCGACCGCTTGCGGAGAGCGCGCCAGATTGGCGGCGCATAGAATGGTCTCGCTGTCATATTCCCGCAGATAGGCGATGATCTTGCGGTTCGACGGGTAGAGAAAACGCAATGTGCCGCGGCCGAACGCCTGACGCTGTCGGCGCGCGGCGATCAGCCGCTTCATCCAGTTTAATAGCGAGGACGGCGAACGGCTCTGCGCCTCGACATTGACCGCCTCGAAGCCGTAGACTGAATCCATGATCGGAGGCAGATAGAGGCTCGCCGGGTCGGCGCGGGAGAACCCGCCATTGCGGTCGAACGACCACTGCATCGGCGTGCGCACGCCGTCGCGGTCCTTCAGAAAGACATTGTCGCCCATGCCGATTTCGTCGCCGTAATAAAGCACCGGCGTCCCCGGCATCGACATCAGCAATGCGTTCAGGAGTTCGATCTTGCGCCGGTCGTTCTCCATCAGCGGCGCCAGCCGCCGGCGAATGCCGAGATTGAGCCTAGCGCGGCGGTCGGCCGCATAAAAATTCCACAGATAGTCGCGCTCGTGGTCGGTCACCATTTCGAGCGTCAGTTCGTCGTGATTGCGCAGGAACACCGCCCACTGGCAGCGCTCCGGAATGTCCGGCGTCTGGCGCATGATATCGGTGATCGGGTGCCGGTCCTCGGTCGACAACGCCATGTAGATCCGCGGCATCAGCGGAAAATGGAACGCCATATGACATTCGTCGTCGTCACCGAAATATTGCAGTACGTCTTCCGGCCATTGATTGGCCTCGGCCAGCAGCATGCGGTCGGGATAGCGGCGGTCGAGCTCGCGCCGCAATCGCTTCAGGATCGCGTGCGTCTCCGGCAGATTTTCGTTGTTGGTGCCTTCGCGCTCGATCAGATAGGGGACCGCGTCGAGGCGCATCGCGTCGACCCCCATATCAAGCCAATAGCGCATCGTCGCCGTCACCGCGCGGAACACCAGCGGGTTGTCGAAATTGAGGTCGGGCTGGTGCGAATAAAACCGGTGCCAGTAATAGGCCTGCGCCACCTGGTCCCAGGTCCAGTTCGATTTCTCGGTGTCGACGAAGATGATGCGGGTATCGGGAAATTTCTGGTCGCTGTCGCTCCACACATAGAAATTGCGCAATGCCGACCCAGGCTTTGCCCGGCGGGCGCGCTCGAACCAGGGATGCTGGTCGGAGGTATGGTTGATGACCAGTTCCGTCAGGATGCGCAGCTTGCGCCGGTGGGCTTCGCGGACGAAGTGCCGGAAATCGGCCATCTGGCCGTATTCGGGATTGATCGTGCGATAGTCGGAGATGTCGTAGCCGTCGTCGCGCAGCGGCGAGCGATAGAACGGCAACAGCCACAATGCCGTGACGCCCAGGTCCTGCAGATAGTCGAGCTTGCGGCAAAGGCCCTGAAAATCGCCGATGCCGTCGTCATTGCCGTCAAAGAAGGCCTTGACGTGCAGTTGATAGATAATCGCGTCCTTGTACCACAGCGGGTCCGAGGTCGCCGAGGCAGTCGCGGCGGCGCCGAGGCGCGCCGGAGCCAGCGTGTCGTTGGCAGGGGTCATGGTTTGTCGGATCGAAGCAGTCGGAAGAGCAGGGCAGGGTTGATCTCTGGGTCGAGGCGAACGCGCTGTCGGCTGCCGCGGCAGACCGTCGCCCTTCGGCCGAACGCCTCTTCCATCAGGAAGGCGGCATTCTCGTCGAGGCCGAAATCGGCGAGAGGCAATTCGATTTCGCCCTCATGCGCGGCGTGCGGGTCGAGATTTACAACAGTAACGGCGATATCGCCACGATCCGCGGATACCCGCGAATAGGCCAGAATGTTCGGGTCGGCGCAAGACAAAAACCGTAAATTCGCGAATTCCTGCATTGCCCTGTTGTCGCGGCGGAAGCGATTGACGATGGCGATGTCGTTTTTGATGTTGCCGGGCCGGTCCCAGTCCCAGACCTTGTATTCGTATTTCTCCGAATCTCGGTATTCCTCGCGTCCCGGCAATGCGGCGTTCTCGCAAAGTTCGAACCCGTTATAGATGCCATAAACGCCGGACAGCGTCGCGGCCAGCACGAGGCGGATGCGAAAGGCTGCGCGGCCGCCCTCCTGCAAGAACTCCGGTAGGATGTCGGGCGTGTTCGTGAAGAAGTTCGGGCGGAAATACTCCTTGGTCGGAAATCCGTTCAATTCCATCAGGTACTCGGTCAGTTCCGCCTTTGTGTTGCGCCAGGTAAAGTAGGTATAGGACTGGCTGAAGCCCGCCTTGGCCAATGCCCGCATCATCTTCGGCCGGGTGAACGCCTCCGCCAGGAAGAGCGCGTCGGGGTAATCGCTCTTGACCTCGCGGATCAGCCATTCCCAGAACGGCAAGGGCTTGGTGTGCGGATTGTCGACACGGAAAATGCGGACACCCTGCGCCGCCCAGAACAGGATGACCTCGCGCAACGCCGCCCACAAACCCTCGCGGTCGGGATTGTCGAAATCGACATTGACGATGTCTTCATATTTTTTCGGCGGATTTTCGGCGTATTTGATTGTGCCGTCCGGACGAAAGCGGAACCATTCCGGATGCTGGCGCACCCAAGGATGATCGGGCGCGCATTGCACAGCGAAATCGAGCGCCACTTCGATGTTATGTTCGGCGGCCGCGGCGACAAATCGCCGGAAATCGTCGAGCGTGCCGAGTTCGGGATTGACCGCGGTGTGGCCGCCTTCGCTAGCGCCGATCGCATAGGGGCTGCCGGGATCGCCCGGTTCGGCGGTGGTGCTGTTGTTGCGGCCCTTGCGGTTGATCCGACCGATCGGATGGATCGGCACGAAATAGACGACATCGAAACCGAGCCCCGCGATCTCCGGCAGACGCGCGATGCAATCATCGAAGGTGGCGCCCTTGCCCGGTACGGTTCCCTGGCTGCGCGGAAACATCTCGTACCACGCGGCAAAGCGGGCCGCCGGGCGATCGACGACGATTTCGAGCGTGCGCTGATACTCGATCCGATCGGCCCGGATCGGCGAGCGCGCCATGCCCTCGCGCAGTGCTGCAGACAGCAGCAATTCCGTCCGCGCCGCGGCGTCGCCAGCGTCGAAGCGGGGTAGGAATTCGCTGATCCGTCGCGCGTCGCCGGCTGCGGCCTGCGGCAGCGCCGCTTCGACGATGGCCCGTCCCTCGACGAGTTCGAGGGTCACGTCCTGGCCCGCCGCACGCTTTTTTTCGATTTCCTCACGCCAGCTTTCGAACGGGTCGGCCCAGACCTCGATCGTGTACTGCCAGAGCCCGACGCGATCGAGGCGGAAGCGGGCGACCCAGCGATCGTTGTCGAAATGGGCGAAAGGCGTCTCGCGCCACGCCCCGTCGCCGTAACGATAGCGGGCGGCGGCGCGCAATACGTCATGCCCGTCGCGGAAGATGTCGGCCCAGATTTCGAAGAGATCGCCCTCGATCCGCTTGACCGGATAGCGGCCGCCGTCGAGTTCGGGATAAACCTCCTCGATCGCGATCCGCGCCTCGGGCCGCCACAGCGGATGCATTGCCGGCGAGGCTCGCTCTTCCTCAGCCGCTGCCCGCAACACGCGCACCCCGAGCGGCTCAACCATAACCCGATCGCAGGCTGCGTTCTCGGCGCCCGGCGACACATCGACAAGTTCGCATCTCGGGGTCAGCGCCGCGAGCGCCGCCTCCTGCGCCTCATGCGGATCGGTATTGACCAGGATCAGCGCACGGTCGCCGCTCGTCTCGGCCCGCCGTTCGAGCACCAGCAACGCGTCGGCCTCGCCGGTCAGCGGCCGTTGCGGCCCCTCTTCGTTCAACGCCGGGACCGCTGCCTTCATCGCGTTGACCTCGGCGACGAACTCGCTCAGATCGAAGCGTTTCGCCTCGGGCTTGATCTCCGTCGCAACGACGTCGAGCCGCCGCGCCCAGCCGTATTCGTATCCCATCGGCATCATCACGCCCGCCGAATATGCCGCGGCGAAGGCGTAAGCTTGGCGATAACGCGGCTCGATCTGGTTTTCGGGGATCCCGGCGGCGTGCAGATCGGTCACCAGCCGCTCGGTGTCGTGGCTCTCGGGAAAGCCGATCGACGGCGCAATGCGGCGAAAGGCGTCATACTGCTCGAACAGCCACGGGCTTTCGAAATCCCACCATTTGACGCTGTTGAAGAGGTAGTCGAAGCCGGCTCCGGCAAGCGCCAGCACCTCTTCCTCGGGGGCGCCCAGATTTTCCGCGCAGAAGACGGCGCCGGGCGAGGCCGTCTTGGCGGCGTCGATGATGCCGCGCCAGGCGGGGGCCGGAACCTTATAGGCGGCGTCGCAGCGGAAGCCGCCGAAACCGATCGCCGCGTAATGGCGCACGACCTTCTGAAAGAAGGCGACGATCTCGTCGCGTCGCGGAGAAGCGTAATCGAGTTCGGCCAGATCTCCCCACACCGTCTTTTGCGTCGTGTCGTCGGGATCGACGGCATGCGGCGAAACCAAGTCGCCGCTCGGCCCGCGGCTGAACCATTCCGGATGCCGGGCGACGAGTTCGCTGTCCTTCGAGGTGTGGTTGACGACGAGGTCCATAATGACGCGCAGCCCATGCGCGCCCGCGGCATCGGTAAAACCGCGCAGCAATTCGTCGTCGCTCTCCCGCTCGCCGTCGCGAAAGCGCGGGTTCAACCGGTAATAATCCTTAACCGCATAGAGGCTCCCGGAGAAGCCCGGATAGTGAAACGGGTTAAGATAGACCGCGTTGAACCGCATCGCCGCGATCCGCGGCAAATGCGCCGTCCACTCGCGCACCGTTCCGGCGAGCGGCGGAAAAAGATTGTAGATGCGCAGCCCCTCGGCCGTCGCCCGGTTCGAATGCGCCGTCACCAAACTTTGCCCACCCCATAGTTGCTTGCGCCCCTTATTGTCCAGGGCAAACACTTTGAGCGGGATATTGTTCCCGCATCTTCACAAAACGACCTCGACGAGATAGGGGCCGGGGGCGGCGATCCCCTCGGCGAGCCGGCGGTTGAACTCCTCCATCGTCGCGACGCGCGCGCCTGGAACCCCCATGCCCTTGGCCATCGTCACCCAGTCGAGATCGGGCCGGTCGAGATCGAGCATGTCGAGCGCCTTGCGGCCCGGATTGCCGGCGCCGACATTGGCAAGCTCGCCCTTCAGGATCTGGTAGCTGCGGTTCGAGAAGAGCAGCGTCGTTACGTCGAGCCCCTCGCGCGCCTGCGTCCACAGAGCCTGCAATGTGTACATGCCGCTGCCGTCGCCTTCGAGGGCGATAACCTTGCGGTCCGGGCAGGCGACCGCAGCGCCCGTCGCGAGCGGCAAGCCGAGCCCGATCGAGCCGCCCATGTTCGACAGCCAGTCATGTGGTGCCGCTGCGCGCGTCGGGGCGAAGAAGCCGCGCCCGGTCGTCACCGCCTCGTCGGCGATGATCGCGTTTTCCGGCATCAGCGCCGCCAACGACGCCCCCAGCGCTTCCGGGGTGATCCGGCCGGTTCCTACCGGTCCCGGCGTCTCGTTCGTGACCGGCGGCGCGGCGCCGCGCGCGCGCCGACCGCCTCGGCCAGCATTTCGAGCGCGCCCAACAAATCCTCGTCGGGCCGGGCCAGGACATGGCCCTGCGCATCGGGCGGCGCCAAGAGGCTCGGCTTGTCCGGGTAGGCGAAGAACGCGACCGGCATCTTCGCCCCGACGAGCACGATGTGCTTCATCCCGGAGAGGACCTTGACCGCCTGATCGACGACATAGGGTACGCGTTCGACAAAGACCCGGCCGCGGCCGCGCTGGGTGCGCGCGTTCGAACCCTGCGCGATCAGCCGCGCCCCGGTCCTGGCGGCGATGCGGCCGGCAAGATCGAGCCCCTCCGCCCGCAATGCCCTGCCCGCGAGCAAGATCAGCGCCGGCTCGCCCGAGCGCAGCGCCTGCGCCGCCTCGACCACCGCGTCCTGCGAGATCGTCTTCGGCGTCGCGGCGGGTGGCGTCGGCGCCGGCCCCGAACCCTCGTTCCAGGCGGTATCGGCGGGCAGGATCAGCGTCGCGATCTGCCCCGGCGGCTGCCGCGCGGCGGCGATCGCGGCGGCGCCATCGGCGGCGATCGACCTGGCGTCGGGCGAGGTCTTGACCCAATGCGAGGAGGGCCGCGCCAGCCCCTCGATGTCGGAGGTCAGAGGCGCATCGTATTTCCGATGATATGTGGCGTGGTCGCCGACGATGTTGACCATCGGTGTGGCGGCCTTGTTGGCGTTGTGGATGTTGGCGAGCCCGTTGGCCAACCCGGGCCCGAGATGCAACAGCGTGGCCGCCGGCTTCTCGCTCATCCTCGCATAGCCGTCGGCCGCACCCGTGACCACCCCCTCGAAGAGCCCGAGCACGCAGCGCATCCCCTCGACCCGATCGAGCGCCGCGACGAAATGCATCTCCGAGGTGCCCGGATTGGCGAAGCACACATCGACCCCACCGCCGACCAAAGTCCGCACCAGACTTTCCGCACCGTTCATTGGTTCCGCTCCGAAGGCTTCGTTGTTAAATGCGCGCGGGGCGCCTCGGGCCCAAGGCGCAACATGCCCGCTCGGCGACTAGCCTTCAAGGCATGCACGGGCACGAAGACGGTCAAATCGCCACATTCGCATTGCGTCATGGCGGAACTTGCGATGATGCGGAAAGCGGATGCCTGTTGATTCCATGCAAGAACAGGTGACGGGCCGGGCGATGGGACGGAATTCGTCGCGGCGGATGGCGCGGGCCTTGCGGGACGATGCGCTCGGCATCTTTCCGCCGGAGGCGTTTGTCGAGGAGGCTGTCGAACAGCGGTTTTTCGGCCGCCGTCAGATCATCCTCAGCCGGCCGGCGGCGATCCAGCACATCCTGATCGACAATCCCGGTAATTACCGCCGCACCGCGGTGACGCTGCGCATCCTGCGCCCGCTGCTCGGCGGCGGCCTTCTGCTGAGCGAGGGCGAGGATTGGCAGCAGCAGCGCCGGACCGCCGCACCGGCCTTTGCCCCGCGCACGATCCCATTGCTGGCGCGGCATGTCGCCGAGAGCGCCGCGGCGATGACGGGGCGCCTCGGGGCTGCCGGCGAGGGCGATGTCGACATCCTGGCGGAAATGCGGCTGCTCGCGCTGGAGATCGCCGGCCGCGCGTTGTTCTCGCTCGACATGACGCGGCGGGGTCCGGAATTGCGCGCGCTGATCGCCGGCTATGCGGGCCGTATCGGCCGGCCGGGCTTTCTCGATTTCATCCTGCCGCGATTTGTTCCGAGCCCCCGGGATTTGGCTCGGCGACGTTTTCGCCGCCAGCTGGATCGCCGCTGTCGGAGGCTTGATGGAGGAGCGCGACCAATGCGCCGATCCGGACGGCGGGGGCGAGCGACCTCTTCTCGCTCTTGGAAAGCGCCGCGGGCGATCGCCAACGCCTTGTGGACCAGCTGGCGACGTTCATCGTCGCCGGCCACGAAACAACCGCGGTGGCGCTCTTCTGGGCGATCCTGCTGCTCGCGGCAAGACCCCTCGGCGCAGGACCGCCTCGCCGCCGAGGCCCAATCGCTCGATCTGCGCCCGCCGGCCGCCGACGACACTCTGCCCAGGCTCGTCTACACGCGCGCCGTCGTGCAGGAGGCGCTGCGGCTTTACCCACCGGCCTTCACCTTGGCGCGCCAGGCCCGCGCCGACGATCTGGCGGGCGGGGTCCCGATCCCGGCGGGCGCTGTCGTGCTGATCGCACCCTGGGTCCTGCACCGCCATCGGAAACTCTGGTCACGGCCCGACGCCTTCGACCCGGACCGGTTTCTGCCCGGCGCCCCGCCGCCCGACCGGTTTGCCTATCTGCCGTTCGGGATCGGCCCGCGCGTCTGCATCGGCGCGCAATTTGCCCTGACCGAGGCAAGTCTGGTGCTGGCGGCCCTCGTCCAGAAATTCGAGATCGGGCGCGCCGGGGACGAACCCGTCATACCGGTCGGCGTGGTGACCACCCAGCCGGACCACCCGACGCTCTTCCGGCTGCGTCCTCGCCTAAGGTACGGGGGATGATATCCCGGACGGCGGCAGACTAGGTTTGAAAGCGGAGGCCCGCGATGGACGGAAATGGCGCCCAGCGCATTCACGGCTATTGCGGGCTCTGCATCGCCCGCTGCGGCTCAATCGCCGTCGTCGAAGATGGCCGGTTCACCCGCCTCGAGCCCGACCCGTCGCACCCGACCGGACAGGCGCTCTGCGCCAAGGGCCGCGCCGCGCCGGAACTCGTCTACCATCCCGAACGGCTGACCCATCCGCTGCGCCGCACCCGCCCCAAGGGCGATCGCGATCCCGGCTGGGAGCGGATCAGCTGGGACGAGGCGCTGGACCTGACCGCGGCCGCGATGCGCCGGATCGCCGAGCGCTACGGGCCCGAGGCGGTCGCCTTCAGCATTTCCTCTCCCTCCACCACCGCGATCGGCGACTCCACCGCCGTTCATCCGGCGGCTGATGAATGCGTTCGGCACGCCCAACGCGGTCACCAGCCTCGATGTCTGCGGCTGGGGCCGCGCGTTTGCCACCCGCTACACCTTTGGCGTCGGCAGCGTCGGGGTCGGCAGCGGCGGCGGCGCGATGCCGGACATCGCCAACACCGGCTGTCTGATCTTGTGGGGCTACAATCCGAGCTACACCCGCCTGACCCACGCGACCGCCGCCGTCGAGGCGCTGAAGCGCGGCATGCGGCTGATCGTCGTCGACCCGCGCCATGTCGGGCTCGCCAACAAGGCCGATCTCTGGCTGCGGGTGCGGCCCGGCACCGACGGCGCGCTCGCCCTCGGCCTCGCCAATGTGATGATCGAGCGCGGCTGGTACGATCGCGACTTCATCCGCGACTGGAGCAACGGGCCGTTCCTGGTGCGCGCCGACACCGGCCGGCTTCTGACCGAAGCCGATATCGCGCCGGGCGGCGACGCTGGTCGCCTCCTCGCCTGGGATAGCGCGAAATCAAGGCTGGCGTCTTACGATCCGGCGACCGGCCGCTACGACGGCGAGCAATGCGAACCTCGCTCTCGAAGGCGAATACCGCATCGCCACGCCGCAGGGCGAGGTCGTCTGCCATCCCGGCCTTCGAACTCTATGCGCAGTCTGTGCCGGCGGTATCCGCCGGCGGCGGTCGAGGCGATCTGCTCGGTTCCGGCGCGCCCAGGTCGAGGAGGCGGCCCGCCTGATCTGGGAGTCGCGCCCGGTCTCCTATTACGCCTGGAGCGGGCACGAGCAGCACGCCAACGTAACGCAGACGGCGCGCGCGATGTCGCTCTTCTACGCGCTGACCGGCTGCTTCGACGTGCCCGGCGGCAATGTGCTGTTGCCGGCGCCTCCGGCCGCGCCGATCACCGGCGAGGAACTTCCGGCGGCGGCGAACATGGCGCCGACCATCGGTCTCGAATCGCGGCCGCTCGGACCGGCGCGCTTCGGCAGCGTCACCGCCCGCGATCTCTACCGGGCGATCCTGACTGGCGCACCCTATCCCGTGCGCGGCCTGCTCGGGTTCGGCTCCAACATGCTGCTGGCCCATGCCGACGGCCGCTATGGGCGCGAGGCGCTGGCGGCACTCGAATTTTACGCTCATGCCGATCTGTTCATGACGCCGACTGCGGAACTCGCCGATGTAGTGCTGCCGGTCGCCTCAGCCTTCGAACGCGAGGCGCTGAAGCTCGGTTTCGAGATCAACGAGACGGCGCAATCGCTGATCCAGCTCCGTCAGCCCGTCGTCCCGCCCCCGGGCGAGGCGCGATCGGACACCGCCATCATCTTCGACCTGGCCGCCCGACTGGGGCTTTCGGATCAGTTCTGGAATGGCGATGTCGATGCCGCCTACCGCCAGCAGCTGGCGCCTTCGGGTGTGGCACTCGAGGAGTTGCGTGCTCGCCCCGAGGGTGTGCGGGTGCCGCTCGAGACGCGCCACGCCAAGCATGCCGAGCCCGACGCAAACGGCGCGCCGCGCGGCTTTGCGACGCCCTCGCGCAAGGTCGAGCTTTATTCGCAGACCTTCCTCGACCACGGCTATCCGCCATTGCCCGATTTCGCCGAGCCGCAGATCGGCCCGGTGGCACGGCCGGACCTGGCGGCGCGGTTCCCGCTGGTCCTGACCAGCGCCAAACCGAGCCTGTTCTGCCAAACCCAGCATCGGGCGCTGCCGAGCCTGCGCAAACGCGCGCCCGATCCCGAGGTCGAATTGCATCCCGCGGCGGCGCGGAGCCGTGGCATCGCCGATGGCGACTGGGTGTCGATCGCAACGCCCGAGGGGGCGATACGGGCAAGGGTCCGGTTCAACGGCAAGCTCGATCCACGCGTCGTCGTCGGCGAGCATGGCTGGTGGCAGGCCTGTCCCGAAATCGGCGCTGCGGGTTACGACCCGTTCGGCCCGAACCCGGCCGCCCTCAACCTCATCATTGGCGCCGAGACGCTCGATCCGGTTAGTGGCACGGCGTCGCACCGCGCCTATCTGTGCGAAATCACCCGTGCAGCCTGAATGGATAATTCAACCCGCGGTCGCGCCGCGTCAGCCGGATCGGCGTCGGCGCACGATCGCAAAGCCGAGAAGACCGACGCCGAGCAACGCAAGGCTCGCCGGTTCCGGCACGCGCCTGATGAACAAGGCGCCACTGTTGGCCGTGGCGATCGCCTGCCGCTGGTTCTGCAGATCCGTCCGCAAGAACGCGACGGCATAGGCGGCAAGCGGCAGGTTCGGACTGAAGCTGCCGCCCGAACTCGTGGCATGCAACAACGGTCCGTTTGCTTTGTTGGCCTCGGCCTGAACCTGCGTAATGTTCAGATTGGCCTGGTAGACGTAAAAGCCCGTGGCGCCGGGAACGAGCGCCTGTGTTGCCGGGAGATAGGCCCCGATCGGATTCGCAGGGCGAAGCGCTGAACCCGAGATAGCTGTCCAGGTCCTGACCGCTCGCTCCGGTCCAAGCGGTGGCGCTGAACAGCGACGCCACTGCGCTGATCGAATCCTTATTGGTGAGGCCGCCCTGGGTCCCGGTGATGTTGAACGCAACGGCAGCTGGGTTGGGATCCTCGCTGTTCGGCACCAGAATATCGATCAGATATTGGCTCGTAAACGGGCCGTCCGAAGCCCAGAACCCGAAATAGGGTTGGCCGCTGTCGGTCGGGGTGTTGGTGCCGTTGTCGGTGCAGGTTGGCGTCGGGGCGTAGCAGAATGCGTGCAGCGGATCGGCGCCCTTGCCGGGCTTGTTCGGTGGCATGTTCGGAGTTATCGGCCGCGCCGAGACAGGAGCCGCCAGAGCCGGCAACAGACCGGCTAGGACCAAGCTCGCGACGAAAAGCCACTTACGCATCGCGCCTATGCCTGACTGGTGCCGCCCGCTGTCCAACCGATATTCCCCTAGCAAGAACAATACCAACCAAACATTTATTTCGAATCAAGCGATTGCAGATTCGCTCTCACGCACCTGTAAAAGTTTCCGACGAGGCCTACTGCTCGCCGGCCTTGCAACGATTTCTATACCACAACCGAACGCAATTGGCCAGCCTGCGGATACCCAACCACTCAGATTTCCCTATCTCCTTGCGGCGACGTCAGAATGTCAATTCCCGGAAGCACCCGCAAGGGGCGGCCCTGCCTGGCGGGGCGATCGGCTCGGGCGCCGCTCCGAGGCCGTAGGTTGAATGCCTATCGCGCCTCGCGCTGTCGAAATTCTTTACAGCCGGCTGCCGGGTTGACCGTTCCCCGGTCGCTTCTATTCTCGCCGTCAGCGGTCGCAAGACGTGAGGCGGGTCATGGAATTCGGCGTGCAGTTCTTCCCCGATGTCCGGCCCGAACAGAAATCGGCGGCGCAATATTTCGCCGAGGCGCTGGCGCTCTCCGAGGAATCGGAGCAGCTCGGCTTCCGGCACATCCGCATCGTCGAGCATTATTTCCAATATTACGGCGGCTACAGTCCGAACCCGATGCTGTTTCTTGCCGCGGCCGCACAGCGCACGCAGACCTCGCGGCTGGTGACCGGGGCGGTATTGCCGGTGTTCAACCACCCCTTGAAGCTCGCCGGCGAGATCGGCATGCTCGACGCGATCAGCGGAGGCCGTCTCGATGTCGGTTTCGCCCGCGCCTTCCTGCCGCACGAATTCCGCCGGTTTGGCCGCTCGCCGGATGAATCGGTCGCCCGCTTTCGCGAAGGAATCGAGCAGGTGAAGTTACTGCTGACCCGGGAAAACGTCACCCATCGCGGCCGGTTTCACACGATCGAGAACACGACATCGCTGCCGCGACCAACTCAGAAGCCGCGGCCCAAATTCTTTATCGCCGCGCAGAATACCGAGGAATCCTTCGCCTTTGCCGGCCGGATGGGGCACGCGCTGATGGCGATCCCGCTGACCGGCGCGGCGATGCGCCCGCGGCTTGCCGCCTATCGCACGGCCTGGCAGGACGCCGGGCATCCGGGCAAGGGCGAGGTCATGCTCGCCTTTCACATGTTCTGCGACGAGGATGGCGAGCGCGCTCGGGCCTTCGCCGCACCCTACCTCGACGCCTATCTGGGCTCGCTGGTCGAGGCTGCCGCCGACTGGCTCGACGGCCGCACCTCGCAGGACTATCCAGGCTATGACCGGATGATCGCGCAACTGCGCAACTCGACCGCCGCCGACCAGATCGCCGGCGGTGCCGCGTGGATCGGCTCGCCCGACGAAATCGCCGCGACGATCGCCTGCGTCCGCGACGAATTCGGCGGCTTCGAGCACGCCTCGCTGCAGGTCAATTTCAACATGATTCCATTGGCCGCGGCGCAGGCCTCGATGCGTCTCTTCGCCCGAGAGGTAATGCCGCGCTTTACCGGCAGGCCGGAAATCGCTTAGCGTCGGCCGTCACTTCGAGGGAGGTTGACAGATGCACAAATTCATCATCGAGCGCGACCTGCCGGCAATCGGCAGCGCCGAGCGCCAGGCGCTGAAGGAAGCGGCAGAGAAGTCGAACGCCGTTCTGAAGGAACTCGGCCCCGACATCCAATGGGTCGAGAGCTACGTCGCCGGCGACAAGACCTTCTGCGTCTACCTCGCCAAGGACGAGGAGATCATTCGCGAACATTCGCGGCGCAGCGGCTTTCCGGCCAACAAGATCACCGAAATCCGCCGCATGATCGATCCGACAACCGCGACCGCGGCGTAACAGGCGGAATACGAAGGAAACGTCCCTCTCCGCCCGAGGACGGAGAGGGACTGATCCTTACGCGAGGTGATAGAGGCGGGTCACGTTCTCGGACGTGATCTTGCGGCGCACGGCGGGCGAGATCGCCGCCATGTTCCTGTCCAGCGTCTCTTTCGAATTCGGCCAGATGCAATCGGGGTGCGGGTAGTCGGCGCCCCAGATGATGTTGTCCTCGCCGATCAGCGGGATTATCGGTTCGAGAAACTGGTCCTGCTGGTAGGTGACATAGCCCTGGCGGCGGAAATAGTCGCTGGGCTTGAGCTTGAAGTTGAGGCTCTTCGCCCGGTCGGCGTATTCGGTGTCAAGCCGGTCGAACACATAGGGCAGCCAGGTGACGCCCGACTCGCCGAGGACGAAGTTGAAATCCGGGTATTTCTCGCAGGCCCCGGAGGCCAGGAGCGAGACCAGCACCTCCATCGTGTCGAGCTGGAACAAGGCCGAGCGCACCAGCCGCCACTGCGTGAAGTATTTCTTTTCCTGCTCGGGGTTGTCGGGGGCGCGCAACGCCTTGAACCCGGTCGAATGGAACGAGATCGGGAAGCGGCATTCGGCCGCCGCCTCCCAGAGCGGGAACCACATATCGGTGTAGAGCGGCGGGGTCATCCGCTTGAAGGCGAGGTCGCCGCCCCGCAGCCCCATCCTGGCACAGCGCCGCACCTCGGCCGCCGCCTCGAGCGGATCGGTGTTCGGGATGATCGCCAGCGGATAGACTCGGTTCGGATCGGCGCGCTTGGCGAAATCGGCGACCCAGTCGTTGTACGTCTTGTCGGCCCAGGCGCGCAGCGGCGCGTCGGCGATCAGGTCGTTGATCATCAGGCAGCCATAGACCATTTCGGCGTCCTGGCCGTCACGGTCGAGATCGGCGAGGCGCAATTCCGGTGTCGTCGGCCGCGGCTGCGCGTTGTTGCGGTTGTTCCACTCGAAGCCGAGAATCCTTCATCTCGTCGATATGGGAGAACATGCCGCGTTGATATTTGAGAAAGCCGGGGCCGACGCCGTTCCACATGCCCTTGTCTTCGGCCTCGACGAACCAGTGCAGGCCGTCTTCCATTTCCTCGACGCGGGGTGCGGAGAGCTTCCATTTGTTCGGTGCGGCCGACGACCACAGATCGGGCGGGCAATAGGTCAGATCGATGTGGTTGTCGCCGGAGATCAACTTTTCTTGCATGACGCGCTCCTGTGCTCCTCTGCAAGGTCATCGGGCCAAGGGCCTAAGGCATACATCGTACGATCGCAGCGCCGCCGGCGCTACCGCAAATGCGTCGCTCGCCTTGCCCGGCGCCGGCGTCTTATGATCGCGGCCGACAATAGACCGAAGGGAGAGGACGCATGACGGTGCAACTCGAAAGCGGGCGGTATCTCTACGAGGTGCGCGACGATTGGGCGAAGGTGCCGGACGAGATCATGTTGGGCGACGTGGCCGCGGTCGGGGTCGACCATCAGAATCGCGTTTACGCCTTCAACCGCGGCGAGCATCCGGTGGCGGTGTTCGACGCCGAGGGCAATCTGTTGCGCACCTGGGGCGAGGGCGTCTTCACCCGGCCGCATGGCGTCCATATCGGTCCCGACGACACGATCTGGTTGGCCGATGACGGCGACCACACCGTGCGCAAATGCACGCTCGACGGCAAGGTGCTGATGACCTTGGGCGTCCCCGGCGAGCCCAAGCCCTATATGTCGGGCAAGCCGTTCCACCGCTGCACCCATACCGCCTTGTCGCCGCGTGGCGACCTCTACGTCTCCGACGGCTACGGCAACGCCCGCATCCACAAATATACGCCCGACGGCCGGCTCCTCAAATCATGGGGCGAGCCCGGCACCGATCCCGGCCAGTTCAACGTGCCGCACAACATCTGCTGCGACCCTGACGGCTGGGTCTATGTCGCCGACCGCGAGAACCATCGCGTCCAGGTATTCGACGGCGAGGGCCGGTTCGAGACGCAGTGGAACAACCTGCACCGGCCGAACGGCATGTGCATGGCGGCTGGCCGCAACCCGCTCCTCTATATTGGCGAGGGCGGGCCATCGGGCGAGATCAACCGTGACTGGCCCAATATCGGCCCGCGGGTCAGCATCCACACGGATAAGGGCGAGGTGCTGGCGCGCCTCGGCAAGATGCATGCGGGGCTGGCGCCGGGGCAGTTTACCTCGCCGCATGGCATCGCCGTCGACCGCGACGCCAACATCTATGTCGGCGAACTCTCCGGCCGCAGCTGGTCGCGCTTCTCCAAGGACCCCGCGCCCAAGCGGCTACGCGTCATCCACAAACTCGTCAAACTCGCGGGCTGACCTGCTGGCGGCCTTGCTGCCGGCTGCGGCCTACCAGCATTTGGAATAGTCGCAGTTGGTGCATTGGTCGCAGCCTTCGAGGCGGATCAGCGCGGCCGAACCGCATTTCGGGCATTGCGCCATGGGCGCTGCGAGCGGCCGACGGTCGGCGAGGAGGGCGCCGCCGCCCGCCTGTTGTTCGAAGACCGTTTGCTGCTCGACGAGAGCCGGGCGCTGGCGGTGGGCCGGCGGCGGCAGAAAGCCGATCTCGACCATGTGGCGCTCGATCACGTCGCCGATCGCGGCCAACAGCGAGGGGACGTATTTGCCGTCCATCCAGGCGCCGCCGCGCGGGTCGAAGACGGCCTTCATCTCCTCGACGACAAACGACACGTCGCCGCCGCGGCGGAATACGGCCGAGATCATCCGCGTCAACGCCACGGTCCAGGCGTAATGCTCCATGTTCTTCGAATTGATGAACACCTCGAACGGCCGTCGGCGGCCGTCCTGGACGATGTCGTTCAAGGTGATGTAGAGCGCGTGCTCGCTGTCGGGCCAGCGCAGCTTGTAGGTCTGGCCGGGAAGCGCCTCGGGCCGGCTCAAGGGCTGCGTCATATAGACCACACCCCCCGCCTCGTAGATATCGGCGGGTTTGGGCGCGGCTGCGGGTGCCGGCAGCGGCAGCTCGGCCTGGCGCGGCGCGGCCGGAGTGTCCGAAGCCTCCGGCCTTGCCGCCAAAACGGCGCCCGTCACCTCGTTCGGGCGATAGGTGGTGCAGCCCTTGCAGTCCAGCGCATAGGCCTGGAGATAGACATCCTTGAAACGCTCGAACGGGATGTCGGCCGGCAGGTTGATCGTCTTGGAGATCGAGCTGTCGACATGCTTCTGCACGGTCGCCTGCATGACGACGTGGTCCTCGGGCGAGAGCACCTGCGCGTCGACGAAATAGTCGGGAAGCGGCGCGTTCTCGCCCTTGAGCCTCCGGAACAGGCGGTAGGCGTAGTCGGCCACCTCCTCCTCGCGCCGGCTGCCGTCCGGCATCAGCACATTGCGGGTGTGGCGAAAGCTGAAGACGGGTTCGACGCCCGAAGAAACGTTGTCGGCGAAAAGCGAGATCGTCCCGGTCGGCGCGATCGAGGTCAAGAGCGCGTTGCGGATGCCGCGGTCGGCGATCGCCGCCCGCACTTCCTCGTCGAGCGTCGCGACCGTCTCGCCTGACAGGTAGCGCTCGCGGTCGAAGAGCGGGAAGGCGCCCTTCTCAGCCGCAAGGGCTGCCGAGGCGAGATAGGCCTCGCGAGCGATCGCCGCGACCCAGGCCTCGGTCGCCGCCACCGCCGCCGCCGAGCCGTAGCGCAGACCGCACAGGATCAGCGCGTCGGCGAGCCCGGTGACGCCGAGTCCGATCCGCCGCTTGCGCTGCGCCTCCTCCTGCTGCTGCTGCAGCGGAAACGGCGAGACCTCGATGACGTTGTCCATCATCCGCACGCAATCCGGCACCAGCCGCCGCAACCGGTCGAGATCGAGCCGCGCCTCTCGCGTGAACGGCGCCTCGACCAGGCTCGCCAGATTGATCGAGCCCAGGCAGCACGCCCCATAGGGCGGCAAGGGCTGCTCGCCGCACGGGTTCGTGGCGGTTATTTCCTCGCAATACCACAGGTTGTTGCGGCGGTTGATCCGGTCGATGAAGATCACGCCGGGTTCGGCATAGGCGTAGGTCGCGCGCATGATCTTGTCCCAGAGTTCGCGCGCCGGCAGCACCTTCCACACCGTGCCGCCGAAGGCCAGTTCCCAGGGCGCGTTCTCCTCGACCGCCTGCATGAAAGCGTCGGTCGCCAATACCGACAGGTTGAACATGCGCAGCCGGCCGGGTTCGCGCTTGGCCTCGATAAAGGCCTCGATGTCCGGGTGGTCGCAGCGCAATGTCGCCATCATCGCGCCGCGGCGATAGCCCGCACTCATGATCGTGCGGCACATCGCGTCCCACACATCCATGAACGAAAGCGGCCCGGAGGCATCGGCGCCGACACCTTTGACGGGCGCGCCGCGCGGCCGCAGCGTCGAGAAATCGTAGCCGATGCCGCCCCCCTGCTGCATCGTCAGCGCCGCTTCCCGCAGATGGGCAAAGATGCCGCCCATATCGTCCGGGACCGACCCCATCACGAAGCAGTTGAAGAGCGTCACCGAGCGGCTGCTGCCGGCGCCGGCGACGATGCGTCCTGCCGGCAGAAACTTGAAGTCCGCCATTGCTTGATAGAAGCGTTCGGCCCACAGGCCTGGGTCGCGCTCCGGCGCCGCGAGCGCGATCGCGACGCGCCGCCAGGTATCCTCGATCGTCTTGTCGAGCGCCTCGCCGGTCGGCGAGCGCAGCCGGTACTTCATGTCCCAGATCTGCTGCGAGATCGAGGCGACGACGGCCATGGCTCCGTTCCTCAATTGCCCGCGCAGTCTAACACAGTTCTTCTTACGTTCGCAATTTGGCGAAGCCTCAGGGGTGGATGACGGTTTCAGTCCGGTTGACGACGAAGGCCTCGTGGCGTTCGAGAAAATCCTCCACGACCTCGGCAAAGGCCTCCGGCCGTTCGGCGGCGATGGCGTGCCCCGCGTCATAGACGAAGACGAGGTGGCAGTTCGGAATGAGCTCTTTGTAGAAGCGGCCCATCTCGGGCGGAATGACGTTGTCGTGGGTGCCGAACAGCACCAGGGTCGGTACGGCGAGTTCGGCCAGCCGCCGTTCGAGATCGGGGTCGCGGTCGGGGCCGCGCAAGCGCGCGGTCAGGCGCTGCATCTTAGCCCTGGCGGCCTGATCAACGGGCGGCAGTGGCGGCATCCGTTCGGGATGGGCGTAGAGCCGGCGCGCCATTTCCTCCGGCGTCCCCGATGGCGGTTCGGACCCCTGCGGGCGGATCGCCGCCGGCGCTTCGAGAACCAGGGCCTCGACCCGCTCGGGCTGCTGCAGCGCCAGTTGGAGCGCCGTCTTGCCGCCGAACGAAGTGCCCAAGAGGTTGAAATGGTATATCCCGAGAGCATCGACCGACCGCGCCATGGTCGCCGCCAGATTGGCCATCGTGCGGCTCCGCGTGTTCTCGGCGGAGCGGCCGAAGCCTGGCATTTCGAATGCGATCACGCGAAACTGCCGACGCAGCAGGTCATGCGCCGGGCTGAGGCGCAGCCCGCCTGCACCATGCAGATGCACCAGCGCCGGCCCGTCGCCCGCCGCCATGTAGCGGATGCGGAACCCGTCCGCCTCGACATGGCCTTCGGCGAAAGCCGCGCCCGGTTCGTGTTGCTGTGTCATGGCCGCGCTCCCGCTGATGCCGAGGATCAAAAAAAGGTGCTGATATTCTTGGCCAGCATCACGTTCTGGTCGAGGGTCAGGCGGCGCTGCGCGATCTTCCAATCGCCGCCGACTCGGCGCAGCAGGTCGCGGCGGGCGCCGACATAGAAATCCTGCTCGGCCTCGGCGCGGTTCTTGTAGACGATGAAGTTGCAGCGCACCTCGATCTCGCCGCGGCGCCGCCCGGCGCCACCTCGATATTGGCGATGAAGTGGCGGGTGCGCGAGGGCGGGTCCTCGGCCCAGGCCATGCCGGTGTCGAGCCGCGCCACGCGGCCGGCGAGCGAGCCTTGTCCTCGTCGAGCACCGCCAATTCGTCCTCGCTTCGGGGTCGTCCTCGATCTGTAGCGGGCGGGGTCGAGTGCGGCCACCGACTTGCTCGACCTCGGATAGCGGTTGCCGCGCGTCGCCATGCGGTAGTGCACGTCGTCGGTGAAAGGATCGAGCCATCGTGAAAGCGCCGCTCGTCCAGAAGCCGCGCCTCGCGGTAGAGAAACTGCTCGATCTCGCGGATCAGCTCGTCACGCATGCCGCGTCTCGGCCGGCTCGTTGCGGCGTTCGAGTTCGGCCCAGCTCTCGGCCGCCATCAGCTCGGCCCAGCGGCGATAGAAATGGCGGTGGTTGCTTTCGCTGATGCGGTGTCGCTGGCCCAGGCGCCGAGCGCCTCGTCGATAGCGGTCGTGGCCCGATCCCCATCTGGTTGTTCAATTCCATGCGGCGCGAGACAATGCCGCGGCAGGTGCGGGTGCATTCCTGCCAATTGTCCATGTCGTCCTGCTCGAACGTGCCGGACGGGCTGAAGCCGCGGATCGCGGCGAGCCGCACCGCCTCCTTGACCTCGGCGGGTGCGGCCTTGTCGCAGAAAATCCAGGACCGGATCTCGGTCTTGTCCGGGCCACGCGGCTGCCAGACGCGGAAGGTGCGCGAGGTGCTGCGCAGCAACGAGAAATGCGGGAAGACGGTGCCGACGATCGGGTTGATCTTGCGGTGCGCGGCCCAAGCCGCTGTTGGACCTCGTCGCTGATCTCCCGTTCGTATTTCTGGATCTCCGGCATCGGCGGGTCGCCGCGATCGTCGGGGCCGACGCAGATCAGCACGTGGCCGTTGCCGGGCGAGACCATGCTGCCGTCGCGTTCGCTGGTTGGCGGTGACGCCGCGCTGAAGCCGGTGGTGACGGCCGAAAGATGCGTCCACTGCGACATGATAGGCGTCGCCGCCGAAATTCTCGGCCGGGAACTTCCAATTGCACGGCATGATCCATTTATGCGCGCCGCGACGACCTCGACCCCGCCTTCGCGCCGGTCGAAAAAGCGTATCGAGATACCAGGCCATCTCGCCCAGATACTGGCGCAGCGGCGGCGCCTCGGGATCGAAGGTGGCGAAAAACAGTCCCTCGTGGCTGTCGAGCTGCGCCACCGGGACGAGCCCCCAGCGCGTGCGGTCGAGCGCGCCGTCATAGAAATCCTTCAGGTGCGGCACGCCGGCCAGGCGGCCGTCATTGCGGAAGGTCCAGCCGTGATAGGCGCAGATGAAGGTGGCGGCGTTGCCGCTGTCGGCGCGGCAGAGGCGGTTGCCGCGATGCCGGCAGACATTCAGAAAGGCGTTGACCTTGTCGTGGCTGTCGCGCACCACCAGCACCGGGTCCTCGCCCATATAGGTCGTATAGAAATCGCCGGGTCGCGGGATCTGGCTCTCATGGCACAGAAACAGCCAGCAGCGGGCGAAAATCTGCTTCTGCTCGGCTTCGTAGATCTCCGGCTCGATGAAGATGCGCCGGCTGACCAGGCCGTTCTCGCTGTCGACCAGCCCTTTGACGCCCGATGCCATCGCTGTCTCCTACGGTCAGCCTGTCTGCGCTCTCCGATCAGTTATCAGCCGGGGCGGGGCATGCGCAAGGTCGAGCCGGCGTCGACCGAAACGATGCTGCCGGTGATCCCGCGGGCGTTGGCGCGCGAGGCCAGAAAGAGGTAGGCGCCGGCCAGATCTTCGGGTTCGAGCGTCAGCCGCAACGGATTGCCGACGCTGATCCGCTCCGCCATGCCGGGGGCCGCGAAATGCGAACGGTCGGCGAGCGACAGGGCCGAGACACTGCGCAGATCGGTCATTGTGCCGCCGGGAGCAACGCCGTTCACCCGGATCTTCGGCCCGAGTTCGACCGCCAATTGTCGGATGATGCCAACGACGGCGTGCTTGGATGCGGTGTAGATGACGCCGCCGCCGGCCGAGGTGAACCCGGCGCCCGAGGCGGTAAAGATCATGCATCCGCGGGTCTTTTCGAGTTCGCCCAGCGCCGACTTGGCGCCGAGGATGCAACCCTTGACGTTGACCGCGAAAAGTTCGTCGCAAGCCGCGGCGAGCCTGTCCGAGGGCATTTCGGCGAGCGGGACAAAGCCGTCGAGAACCCCGGCGTTGCCAACGAAGATGTCGAGCCGGCCGAACGCCGCGACGGTCTCGGCCACCGCCCGCTGGTTGTCGTCGAGCCGGGCGACATCGCCTGCAACCGCGACGACCTTGTCGCCGAACCGTGCGCGCAGTTCATCGCCGCGGCCGGAAACGCGGTCCATGACCGCGACGCGCGCACCCTCCGCCACATAGCGCTCGACAACGGCCCGCCCGATCCCCGAACCGCCGCCTGTCACCAACGCAACCTCGCCGTCGAGCCAACCCATTGCCGGCCTCCCTGTTCGCCGCTCGGCGAGGCGCCGGTCAGCGCGTGCGGTTGTACTCGTAGTCCTCGCGCTCGCCGGCGCCGACGCGAAGTCCTGCGGGCAGCGGCGGGCGGGTGGTGTTGACCTTGGCGTGCACGTCGAGTGCGGCCTGATCGGCCCAGCGTTCGAGCAGGACCAGCTTGTCCGGGTCAAGGGCGCTCTGGAACACCTCGAACTGCTCGCAGCCCGGCTCCTTCATGACTTCGGCGCAACGCCCCCTATAGGCCGCGGCGAGTTCCGAGCCCTTGCCCTGCGCCGCCGTGATCGTCACCACCAGTCTGACCGACATTCTTCCTCCGCCACTTCCCGAGAGAGCGAGCGGCCGCGAACACCGACCACCCTTCCGTCAGCATGAGGACTTTCCTGCCGCAGTCAACATCCCGGCGAGTGCGCCCGCGGGCCTGCCTCGATCACCAGCGGCCTGGCGAGCGGGGCTCATCGATGTTCAGTGGCAAGGGAAGCCCAATAGATGGCGGCCATCGTGCACAAATTCGTGGATCTGCATTCCGGAGACAAGGGACGTCGCGCCCTGCTCCGCACCGACGAAATAGAGCGCCAAGAAGCACAGCGATCCGGCGAACACGGTCCGGCTAAATGTCGCGCACCGGTATAGCGGCGCGAATTGTCGATGATAGGTAAATAGCGCTGGTCATGTCGGCTCCTGCCCAAAGCGTTGGGCCAAGTACGGTGTAAATCTGTCGGATGTCGGTCTAAGACGCTTGGAGCCGCACTCGGACGGCACTCATGCGTCTGGCGAGATCCTCTTCACTCAAGAGCCCGCGGCTCAACATGATGTGGGCCAGGGCCAGCAGCTGTTGCTCGGGCGCAGGTGTCCCGCTGTACACGGTCTCCCCGAGTTCATCCTCCGCGCGGCGCCGCTCCAGCGCCGGAAACGCCGCGCCGGCGGCAGAGACACTCGCACGTCGCGTAGAGGCTGACTTTCCACGGCGGGTCCGGGTTGGTGACACCGTAACGCGGGGCAAGCTTTTCCCAGGTCTTATCCTCGTTTCGTATGGCATCGAGCAGCGGGATCGGGGAAGCATCCGCCGGGTGCTCGCCGGCCGCCGCCGGTGGCTGACCGCTTTCTCCGCTCATTGGCCGGCCTCTGCTTCCTGGCGCCCCCCTGTGGACGGGCCGCCGGCTTTGTGGACCGGCCGAAAAACGTCTGCTTTCCTGTCGGGCCGCGGCAAGGCGACGCCGATCATGCAGTCGCGGGTCACGATCTCCGCCAGCTGCTCCTCCGTCCAGTTCTCGGTGCCTGCGGGCCGCACCGGAAGAACCATGAAGCGGCACTTCTGGTTGGAGTCCTCGATCCTCACCTCCACCTCGGGTGGGAGGATCAATCCGAACTCGGCCAGCACCTGACGCGGCCAGCGGACCAACCTGCGTCGATAGTTGGGGGACCGGTACCAATAAGGCGAGTGGCCGAGCAGCGGCCGCGGATAGCACGAGCACAGCGTGCAGACGATCACATGATGCAGCGTCGGCGTATCTTCGAGGACGCGCAACTCCATATAGTCGCTCGGAGTGCCGGAGCCGGTGGGCTCGGTCCAGTCGATGCCGATCTCCCGGCAGGCCGCGACGGCATCGGCAAGCACGCGGGCCTTGAATGCCGGGTCGGTCCATGCCTTTGCCACCAGCCGCGAGCCTGCCGCCGGCCCGATCGACTCGGCCCACTCGGTAAACTTCCGGTGATCCTCGGCGGTGAACAGGCCCTTTTCGATCGCGAGCTCGCGGACGGCAATCTCCAGAACCTCGAAGTCGGTAATTTCCTCGACCATCGGCGCTGCCGGATGGTCGTGATCGCCATGGTCGTGTTCGTGCGAGTGTTGCATGCTTTCTGCGTCTCGAGCTTGTTTCGTTCAATCGCTGACGGGTTCAAGCCAGCGGTCGGGAAATTCGGTCTGCAACGTATCGTTGTCGAATGGGTAGTCCTCCCAAAGGTCCTTCTGCCGAAACCGGACGATGTAGAATTGCTCGGATCGGGCGTCGTCCCTGTTCCAGGCCTCGTCCTCGGGAATGAGGTCTTGGTAAGTCCGGGCGGCTATCGTCCCGCTCACTCCCCGAACGTACATCTGGGTCCGAGTGTAGAACAGATTGGGCAGATCCTTCACGCGGACGCGGTCGCCCACATTGAAGCGGGCTGCGCACGGTTTGCCGGTCGTTCAAGTGCTGGTCTCATTGGCGAGCTCTCACCTCTGCGATCTTCTCGAGCAATTCGGTCAGCGAGACGTGGTTTTTATCGACAAGCATTCGCGCTGCGGACCAAATCCAGCGTCCGTAGTAAGGAAAGCCGTAGTAAAGCGATAGCCCCAGATCGTTGTTGCCCGGCGGCGTCTTTCCTCGGCGTTCCACACGCCCCGCCAGCCGAGCACCTCGCAGGTGACATAGGTGTTGTCAGCTCCCACAGCTCTTCCTCTTTTTCCTCGTAGCGAACGGGCGCATCGGCGCTGGCCGCCGACATCGTGGGGAGGGGCCAGGTAAGCCTCGTATTGAGGATGCGAGACCTCGTAGGGCCAATCTTGATGCTGGTGGATCGCCGGCGCCAACTGAGCTCCGATTTCGTAATACTGTCGAAGATCACTCCGTGATGGCATCGTCGTTCTGCTCCTTTGCTCGCGGGCAATGGCGGAACTTCCGCTCTTGCGCTACTTGGAAGGTACGCCACAAGCCGGGCGCGGACGAACCCGACTTGTCGAGCTGGCCTACGTCAGCAGCTTGGTTCGTGTTTTTGGACCAGTTCGTCAGCGTGCCGGTGGACGAGGCGCCATCGCTTTTCCTCCAGCCGGAACGTCTGCGTGACCCGTAATTCCATGATCGGTACGGGCTGGCCGTTGTCTGGGTGGCGTGCCCACCGTTCCAGACAGACCATGCAAGCGACATCCAGGCCCACGGTAACGCTGATGTCCTGCTGGCTGTACGCGCCACCGCGAAAGTGTGAAGCCGCCCAGGCAAGGCGAGGGCCAACTTCGAACCAGCCACGCTCGAAGCCGCCGAAGCCACCCATGACCGTCACATCGTCGCCATGTGAGTAGAGCGACTGCAGCCCGGTCGCATCGCCGTTCATGAAATCGCGTTGCGCTGCCGCCAGCTCCGTCATTGCCGTCTCCCAGGAACTGTCCGCCATGCGCTTTCTCCCCGTCTTCCCGGCGACCGTGAGGCTATCGTCACCATTTCGGGGGTTTAGGCAAGCCGAAGCTAAGGCGTGGCATGCGTGGGATCCTAATACGCCGCACCAGCCGCGGCTGGTGCGCTAAATGGACGGCGGGGGCGTCGCCGAATCCTGTGGCGCCGCCCCCGGAGCACGCGACCTAGTTGAGCCCGTAGAAGCCCATGGCGCCGCCGGCCATGACGCCGTGCTTGGTCTCGTCCGACAGCCCCTGGAGGCGGTCCATCATCATCTTGGGTGCGCCGGGGAAGAACCCATCGGGATGCGGGTAGTCGGTCGCCCACATGATTTTGTTCGGGCCGATGTAATCGGCGAGCACCTTGACGCTGCCCTCGACCGGTTCGAACGAGATCCAGCAATTGCGCTGAAAGATTTCGCTCGGCCGCATCGACAGACCGAAATCGTTGAAGCCCTGATCGTCGAAATGGCGATCCATGCGGTCGAGCCAAGGCGCGATCCAGCCGCCGCCCAATTCGAGAAAGGCGACGCGCAATTTCGGATGCCGGTCGGCGATGCCGCCCCAGATGACGCTCATGCAGGCGAGCATCATCTCCATCGTGTGGCTGATGATATGGCGTGCGCCTCGTCCGTCGAAGCGGTCGACGCCGACCGTCGGCATGCCGCTCGATGCGCCTTCATGGAAGCCGATCGCCATGTCGAGATCCTCGGCCGCCTGCCAGAACGGCTCATAGCGCTCCTCGTGGATCATCTTGTCGCTGTACGGGTTCGGCCGGATGAACCCGCAGCGGAACCCCAGTTCCTTGCGCGCGAACTTCATCTCGTCGATCGCCAGATCGACCGACTGCAATGGCAGCATCGCGACCCCGAACAGGCGGTCGGGATAAGGGCTGCAGTAATCGGCGAGCCAGCGGTTGTAGGCGCGGCAGGTCGCGGCGGCGAGCTCCGGGTCGTGGATGGCGCCCGAAAAAAGCCCGAGGCTCGGATAAAGGAAGGCGGCGTCGATGCCGTCGGCGTCCATGTCCGGGATGCGCTTGTGCGGATCGAACCCGCCGGGCTTGCCGTCCTTGTAGGCCATTGTGTCGCCTTCGACGACGCCCTGCCGCGCGCCGACGGCGCCGATCCGGCCGATGCCGCGCTGGCCGTCGCCGACCGCATGCTCCTCGATGACGAGCCGCTCCTTGCCGTTCTCGCCCATCACGATCTTGGGTGCCCGGTCGCGGAACTTCGGATCGATATATTTGGCCCAGAGATCGAGCGGTTCGAGGATATGACCGTCGGCGTCGATGACGTTGTACTCGTTGCGCATAACCCAGCTCCTTTCAGCTAAATCGCAGGCTGCGGCGTGCGGGTGCTCCGGGGCCATGACCCCGGCGGTGACTTACGATCCGCCCTGTTCACGATCGTTATGGGAATAATTGCTCTCCCGTATCGGCGTCTTCGACAAGGATTGCGCTGACCGGGCAGTTTTCGGCCGCCTCCAGGATCTTTTCAACCGCGTCGCCGGCGGGATCGGCCACCTCCGACTGGCGGTTGTCGTTGAGGCGAAACACCTTGGCCGCGATCGTCTCACACATGGCGTTCCCGACGCATACGTCGTGGTCCACCCGGATGCGCAGGTTGCGAGGCAACGGTTCCCCCTATTGCCAGGTGACCGGCAAGGATTTCAGCGAGCGGAAGGTGATGCTGGGCTGATACTCCAGCGGCTCATTCTCCAGTCGCATCCCCGGAAAGCGTTCCGCCAACGCCTTGAAGACTTCCTGACCCTCGACGCGCGCCAAGGTCGCCCCGAGGCAATGGTGCACCCCCGAGCCAAACGCGACATGCTGATTCGGCCAGCGGGTGATGTCGAATTTGTTCGGGTCGGCGAATTTTTCTGGATCGCGATTGGCCGACGAAATGAACCAGCGGATGCGGTCACGCTTGCTCAGCGTCTTGCCGCGCATTTCAACATCCTCCGCCGCGATCCGCTGGATGGAAATAACTGGCGAGTCGTAGCGCAGGCATTCCTCGGTCGCGGTCTTCGCCAGACCGGCGGGGTCCTTCTTGAGCAACGCCCATTGATCGGGATGGCGCATCAACGCCAGCGTGCCGTTGCACAGCAGGTTTATCGTCGTCTCATGTCCGGCAAGCAGCAACAGCGAGGTATTGACCAGCACCTCGTGACGGGAAAAGACACCCTGCTTTTCGCCGCTGGCCAGCACCGAGATGAAATCGTCGCCGGGCTTGACCATGCGCTCGTCGACCAGCGGCGAAACATAGTCGATCATCCCGCGCATGCCCTCGGTCAGCGGCTTCATGCGGTCATATTCGCCGCGCCCGATGTAGAGGAGCTTTTCCGCGAGCTGCCGCACATAACCGCGGTCCTCTTCGGGCACTCCCATCATCTGCGCGATGACGAGAACCGGCAGCGGGGTCGCGAGGTCGCGCATGACGTCCATGCGGCCCTTCTCCTCGGCCTCGTCGAGCAAGTCCTTGACCGCCTTCTGCACGAACGGCCGCCAGGCCTCCATCGATTTGGGCGTGAAATAGCCGTGTACGACCCGGCGCATCTCCAGGTGCTCCGGGCGGTCGTGCTGGATGAACTGATCGGACTGGTAATTGCGAACGTACTCGTAAAGGCCGAGATCCAACTCGTCGATCGCCGGATAGGGCGGCCTCGGGTCGTTCCTGAACACAGCCGACGAAAACAGCTCGTGATGACGTGTCAGCCAGACCAGATCGTCATGCCGTGTCACGACCCACAACTCATAGGCCTCGTTCCAGTGAACCGGGTCCTCGTCCCGCAGACGGCCGTAATAGGCGTAGGGATCGGCGATGACGTCCGGGGTGAACATGTCGTCGTGTATCGCGCCCATAACCCTCCCTCCTGCCTGAAATGTCCGCGTTTGTTCTTATTGAGTGGCGTTCCGCGAACCAAACGCCCGTTTGGTAACGCCGAGCCTAGGCGGTCGGCGCGCCGCTGTCAACTCGCGGGCAATCCCGCGCCGGCTGCGGTTCGCGCCCCTCGCCGGCGGGTCTTCGCTGCAGCCGGCGCCCCGGCTGCGAGGCCGGCGAGCGCCAAGGAGCTAAACTGCTCGGCGACCTCCCGCACATTCAGCCGGCCTTGTGGATCATACCATTTGTAGAGCCAGTTCAGCATCCCCAGGACGCCGTAGGACGCCACCTGGATGTCGAGGTCGGAACGGAACTCGCCCTGCTCCACGCCCTCGCGGATGATCTGTTGCCAGCAGCGCTCATATTCCTTCGGCGAAAAGCCGATCATCTCGCGGAACCGGCGTTTCACCGACTCGCGCTCGCGGAGATAGACGAAAAGATGCGGATAATGCTGGTCGAACGCTTCGAGATGCGCCGCGATCGCCTGGTGGAGCTTTTCGGTCGCGGTCAGATCCGCCTCGGCGATCGCGGCGATCGTCCGATGCATCTGCGCGATCGGTTCCTTGACGACGAGGTATAAGAGAGCCTCTTTGCTCTCGAAATGATGGTAGAGGCTGCCCTTGAGAATGCCGACCTCTTCGGCGATGTCGCGCACGGTCGCGGCGTGATAGCCCTTGTCGCGGAACACCTTCGCCGCCGCCGCAACGATTTCGTCGAGTGTGGCCATTCCGACGGGCTTCTCCCGATACCGCCTCCCGGCCGGGGGCGAGCGGTCAGCGCTAAGCCGCTATCGGCAGGTTGTCAACGGGCCTGCGACCGCGATGGACGGTGTGTGGCGGATTCACGTTGTGGCACTCCCGCCGCCGGGGCATCCTGACCAGGCAGGATGGAGCGGGAGAGAGGTGGATGGTCAGCGCCGAGCTCCGGGGCATCCGGTCGCCAAGCCCCGAGGAACTGATCGCACGCGCCCGCGAAATGGTTCCAGAGATCCGCGCCCGGGCCGAGGAAACCGAGCGCAACCGCACGATCTCGCCCGCCATCATAGCCAAGATCCGCGACGCCGAACTCCTGCGCACGACCCGGCCTCGGGAATTCGGCGGCTTCGAATTCGACCCGGTCGTCGCTCTTGAAATCGCGTTGATCGTCTCGTCCGCCTGCGCCTCGACCGGCTGGGCGGTCAACGGCGCCCTCTCGAACGGCATCTCTTTCGGCCATTACCCACTCGAGACCCAGCGCGAATTATGGGGCGATGGGGGCGACCCGTTCACTTGCGCCTGCTTTGCCCCTACGGGGACGGCGATCCCGGCCGAAGGCGGCTTTGTGCTGAGCGGCAGTTGGTCGTTCGCCAGCGGGGTCGACCATTCTAGCTGGATCCGGCTCGGCGCCGTCATCCAGGCGCCGGGAGCGGAACCGCCGCATGACGGCGCCTTCTTTCTGCTCCCCGTCGAGGATGTCGAGATCGAAGACAATTGGTTCGTCTATGGGCTCTGCGGCACTGGCAGCAAGAACATCATCGTGCAGGACGCCTTTGTTCCCGGCCATCGCGTATTGCGGTTCGCCGACACCCGGGCCGGGCGCACTACGGGGACGCAGCATCATCGCAACCCGCTCTACCGCTTGCCGCTTCTGGTGCTCGGCGCCTCGATGCTGGCGTCGACCGCGGTGGGCGCCGCTAAGGGAGCGCTGGCCGACTATCTAGAGATGACCTCGGGGCGCACGACACGGGGCGCCCTTGCCGGCGGCGGGCTCGCGATGCGCGAATTCGCGACCGTGCAACTTCGCTATGCCGAAGCCGCGGCCGCGGTCGAGGCCTCCGAATTGATCCTCTTGACCGACCTGCGCGGGGCGACGGCGAAGCTCCGTGCCGGCGAGGAGATCACTGTCGCCGACCGCATCCGCGCCCGCCGCAACCAGGCCTATGCGACGAAGCTCGCGCTCCAGGCGGTCGAATTACTCAACGCCTCGACCGGGGGGCGGGGCTGCAGCTCAGCAACCCGATCCAGCGCGCCTGGCGCGACGTCAACGCCGTCGCCCGCCATGTCAGCCTCAATTGGGACGCCGTCGGCACGATGTACGGCCAGCACGCCTTCGGCCTCGATCCGCGCGGGCAATATTAGCGGCGGAGGGCGCTCAAGGGGGCGGCGGCTTGCCGGTCTTGTCGAGCACGTCGAAGAAATTATAAAGGTCGGGCCAGTTCTGCTGCAGCCATTCCGGATCGGTATAATAGAGGCCGAAGGATTCGGCGAAGAATTCCTTGGGCGGGTCGGACGAGGCGTACCAGGTGATCGGCTTCAGGTTCTTCGTCGCGACGAGCCGGTCGAAGGCGTCTTTCACGGTCTTGCCGCGGGCGAGGCCGGGCAGCGGTTGCACGGTGTGGCCGAGTTCGTGGGTATAGGGGAGCGCCGAAGCGGGTTCGATCCCCTGCGCGCCGCCGAGGAAGAGCGCGTCGAGATTGACCGCGGCATGGTCGAAAATGATTATCGTGCGGGTGGCGCCGGCGCCGATCGTAATGCCGCCGACCTCGGGCTGCCGCTCGACCCGCAACGGTGCTCCGGCGGCCGGCGGGATTACCTTGAAAAAGACGCTCTGGCGAATGAACTGCAAGCCCTTGAAGCCCGCGATCAGCTTGTCGCCGATCCGTTCCAGCACCCCTTCGAGGAGGGCCAATTCAGCCTGGGAAAAATGCGACAGGTCGCGCGATTCCTCCGGCCGCGTGTGGCCGATCGCTCGAAGCCGTCTGGCGGCGCCGGCTTCGTCGAGGATCGTGATGCCGTAATTGGTCTCGAACCATTTGGGATCGGCCGCACCGGCGCGGATCTTGGTGGTCGCGTCCTCTTCGATCTCAGCGACGGTGGCGCCCTCGGGCGTAATCCCGCGATAGCGCGTGCGCAGCCATGCCTTGAGCGTCGTCGGGTGCTGTGAATGCTCGGCAAAACCGTTGACCCGGCCGAGCGACAGCGCCGCCCGCGGGTCGAGGCTCAGTCTCCGGCTTTCCGGCCCGATGCGCACGATCTCGACGTCGGTGCGCCCCGTCGCGGTGGCGCTCGGCCGGAAACGCAACGTGAAAAAGATGCGCTGCTGCTTGAACACACGGATGTCCGCCAAGGCGAACTCCGCGGCGATGTCTTGCTGCGCTGGTGACAGTGCCGGGGCATGCCGGGCTTCGTCGAACAGCGAGGCTTCGACGATCGGCACGATGGCGTCGACCTCGGCGTTGCGCGTGCCGCCCCGAAAATACTGCCAGACAGCGTATTTGACCGAGGCGCGCTCGCTCTCCGGCACCTTGTCGAGCCCGGTGATCGTCCCTAGCCGGTCTCCCTTGACCGGGTCGGCCGTACTCTGCGCCTCCTCGATCATCGGGTCGCCGAAATCGTGCGCGGCATAGCCCGCGGGCGGCGTCCGCGATGATGGGGCGGCGGCGAGACGAATGATCGTCAGACCGGTGACGCTGCCCGAGGGGTCCTTCTCCCCCTTCAACTCGAATGTGGCCGATGGCGTCTTGACGATTTGATCGAATTTCACCGGGGCGCGCGTCTCGATCCAGCTGAAGACCAGCCGCTCCTCGGCGCGATGCGCTCGCCAGTAATCGTCGGGCTTCTGCGGAAACCCGCTCGATTGGTAGCCGACCGGTTTCGGCGTGAAACTGGTCGAGGGCGGATCGGGGGTGATCGCTGTCGCTCCAGCGCCCGCGGCGACGAACAGAATTTCGACCGTGTCGTGGCCGGCGGGATTGGCGCGCGGCTTGAAGTTGATCTGGTACAGGAGATTTTGCGACTGGCCTGCGTCGGTCCGCTTGGGGATCGCGACGAGATTTGTCGTGACGCTGGCGGGTGCCGTCGGCGGCCGCAAATTCCACGCGACCGACAGGACCGCCTCACGCTCTTCGCGATCGTTTTCGAGCCGGGCCGCGGTAGCGGCGTCCTCGGCTATTTGAAACACCGTTCTGATCTTTTGTTCCCAGTACCCGATCCCGGCCAATTCTTTAAGCTTGGCTGGGTCGATCGTAATCCCCTTGGTCTGGTATTCTTCGACGGTCTGGCGCGCCAGCACCGGTGGGGAGCCGGCCTGCGCCACGACATGCGCCAGTTCATGGGCGAGGAGCGCCCGACCTCCGGGCTCGCGCGGCGCATAAAGCCCGGCGGCAAAGGCGATGTCGTGGCCGAGGGTGAAGGCTGCGGCGCCTAACTCGCGGGCGAGGCCAGCAGCCGGCCTGTCGGCGTGGACCCGCACTTGTGCCAGATCGCGGCCGAAGCGCGGTTCGAAATAGGCGCGCGTCGCGGCGTCGAGCGGCTCACCGGGGCCTGCCGATAGGTGCGTCGCAGGTGCGGCAAGACCGGCCCGCGGCCGTGTTGTCACGGGCGGCATGCCCAGCGCCGCCTGCGCCAGGCGCTCGGCGGCCTTCTCCCGCGCGTCGGCCGGGCCGAGGAGTGGAACGCGCGCCGCGCGGATCGCGGCCGCCCCCGGTCGCGCCTTGGCGGATGGTTCGTTGCCGGCTGGGCCGGCGCGCGTCCTCTGCATCCTTTATGCTTTCCGAGCCTCGTCGTCACTTGTAGGAGAACGCTCTCTCCAGGCGGTCGGCAACGCCGGCAAAAGCTTCGCTGTCGATGACGGGCAGGGCGGCGTACACGGGCAGGCATCCTTGCGCAGGACCGGGGACAGCCGAACCCTAACGTTGCCGCGCCGCCGGCGCCATCGGGCGTTCACCAAATCGTGCGATGCGCTTGATTGCACACTGCGCCATGTCTACGAAGCCCTGGTGTTGAAACGACATAGGGAAGGACGCCGGCCATGCGCGCGGCAGGATTTCTCGCAGCGGCGTTTGTCGCCTTTTTTGTATTGCCAGCGTTGGCGCAGAACGCGCCGGTGACGCCTTCCGTTCGAATTCGCGGGACCGTTGACAAGCTCGACGGCCACAAACTGATCGTAAAACTGCGCGACGGCAAGGCGGCGACGATCGATCTGCCGCCCGACTTCACCGTGGTCGGGGTCGTCAAGAAAAGTCTTGCCGACATAAAGGCCGGCGATTACGTCGCCTCGACCTCGTTGAAGGAACCCGACGGCAGGCTCAAGGCTGTCGAGGTGCACATTTTTCCGGAGAACATGCGCGGCGCCCCCGAAGGCCAGTTTCCTTGGGATCTAGTGCCGGACAGCGTCATGACCAATGCGACGGTCGCCCAGATTATAAGCGCGCCCGAGGGCCGGGTCATGAAAGTCACCTTCAAGGGCAAGGAATCCGAAATCATCGTGCCCGCGGGCATTCCGATCGTCGGTTATGTCCCGGCCGATGCGAGCCTGCTGAAACCGGGCGCCGCGATCTTTATCGTCGCCCGAAAGCAGCCTGACGGCAGTCTGACCGCGGCGCGGGTCACCGCCGAAAAGAGTGGCGTCAAGCCGCCGATGTAGCGCCGACCGGCCCGACCTCGATGCTTCCATGGCGGGACCGCGCCGGTCGATTCTCGCGGCTCAAGGCGGCCGTCCTCGCCCTGCTGTGCCTCCCGGCGACCTGGATCATCGGCGGCTATGGGCTGGGCCTCCTCGGCGCTCGCCCGCTTGACGAGGCGATCCACCAGAGCGGCCTCTGGGCGATCCGGCTGATCTTCCTCGCGCTCGCAGTGACGCCGCTGCGCCAGGTTCTGGTTTGGCCGGAACTCGCGCTGGTGCGGCGGACGATCGGCCTTGCCGCATTCGCCTATGCGATCATGCACCTAACCTTCTATGCCGCCGATCGGGCATTCGACCTCGGCAAGGTCGCTTCCGAGATCACGCTTCGCATCTATCTGACGATCGGGTTTGTGGCGCTGTGCGGTCTGGCGGCTCTGGCAGCAACGTCCACCGATACGGCGATCCGCCGGATGGGCCCGCGCCGGTGGCGCCGCCTGCACCGCTGCGTTTATGCGATCGCGGTTTTGGCGGTGATCCATTATTGGCTGCAGTCGAAGCTCGATCTGTGGGAGCCGACAATCATGGCGGGGCTGCTGTTCTGGCTCCTCGCCTATCGTCTGGTCGCTCGCCTGGCGCGGCCGGGAGCAGGCGCAGCTGCGGTGCTTGCCCTCGGCGCCGCGCTCGCCGTCGCCGCCGCGGAGGCGATCTATTTCCGCTTCGCCTACGGCGTCGCCGTCGATCGCATCATCACCGCCGATTTCTCGCTAGGGGCCGGGCTGCGTCCCGCACCCGCCGTGCTGGCGATTGGGCTTGCCGTCGCCATCGCAGCCCTGTTGCGCCGTCGCCCGACCGGATCGAAGCCGAGTCAGGCCTCGCGGCGGTTCCGGAATTGGGGCGCGACTTCGCGCATGAAGAGGGTCAGGCTTTCTGCTGCCTCCTCATGCGACAGCGGCCCGAGGCGGAAGGTGGCGATGACGCCGCCGACCCCGATTTCTTCGATCTCGGCGACAGCCTCGGTGACCGTTGCCGGCGAGCCGCAGATGAAGCCGTGATCGGCCGAGGCGCGGGCTGACGGCAGATCGCCCGCGGGCACCTCGATCCGCGTCCCGGTTTCGCGATAGATGCGGTTGCGCATCTCGGCGCGCGCCTCGACCATGGCCTTGAAGGCCGGGATGCCGGCGCGCTCGGCCTTGGCGTCGCTCTCGCCGACGAAGACGTTGCGCCACACCCAGCAATCCTCGAGGTTGGCTGCGACCATCGCCTCGTCATAGCCAGCCCCGCGCAGGGCGTCGCGATATTTTTCCATGCGCTCTCGGGTCACCGCCATCGGCTGCACGTTCATCAGGAAGGGCTTCCCCTGGCGCGCCAGTTCGAGCATCGAGGCCTCGCCCGAGGCGGCGCGGATGACGGGGGGATGCGGCCTTGTATAGGGGCGCGGGCGCAGCATCGGCACGTCGAGGTCCCAGAACCGGCCGTGATGTTTGAATGCGCCGGTGGTCCAGGCCTTGAGCATGATCGCCTCGGCTTCGTCGAGCCGCGCCTGCGCCTCGCTGTGGTCGATGCCGAAGCCCTGATAATCGTAGATGTTGTAGGAGGAACCGCGGCCGAGGCCGACGATCAGCCGGCCCTTCAGGATGTTGTCGAGCACCGCCAGCTGCTCGGCGAGCCGGATCGGATGATGCAGCGCGGTCTGCAATACCGCGGTGCCGAGCGTGGCGCGGCGGAGCGAGGCGGCCAGGACGCCGCCGAAGCTGATCGGGTCGGCATAGGCGCAGATGCCGTCGAAATGATGCTCGGCGAGCCAGACGACATCGACGCCGAGTTCGTCGGCAAGCTGCGCCTCGCGCAAGGTTTCGTCGATAACCGCACCGTCGCGTTCCGGATCGCGGCTGTCGGGAAACAGGAAATCGCTGAACTTCAACCTAGCCTCCATCACCGTCCCCGCAGCCCAACGCGTCGGCGACAGCCTGTCAAGTCGTGCGCGGCGGATTTGGCTCGGATGGCGCGCTACCGCTGCTGTCGGCCGGTTGGCCGGCGGGCATGCGATGGGCTATAGTCGAATTAGACGAATTCCATGATCGAGGAGAACCGAGCGATGAACGACGACGCCAAGAAGACGGCGCTCAGAATGATCCCCTATGGCATCTATGTTCTGACGGCGGACGACGGCAAGGGCAACGTCGCCGCGGCGACGGTCAACTGGGTGACGCAGACCGCATTCAACCCGCCCCTGGTCGTGGTCGGGGTCAAGACCGATTCCGGCGCCTATCCGATCGTCAAGAACACCAAAGAGTTCACGCTCAACATGCTTGGCAAGGACGCCAAAGGGGTGGCGTTCACCTTCTTCAAGCCGACCAAGCTCGAAGACGGCAAGCTCTCGGGCCAGGCGATCCACAAGGGCGCCAACGGTCTGCCGATCCTCGACGCCGCGCTGGCCGCGGTCGAATGCAAGGTCACCAGCGTGGTCGAACAAGGCGATCATCACATCGTCGTCGGCGAGGTCGTCGAGGCGCATTTGCCCAAACCGATCACCGGCCGGCCCGATGTCTCGATCCTCGAGATGAAGGATCTCGGCGACAACGTTTTCTACGGCGGCTGATCAGCCGAGCGGGTGAGAGCAGCCGAGGAGGAGGGGAGCGATGGGATACGAGCAAAAACTGCAATGGCCGGCCGAGGGGAATGCGCGGGTTCCCTATCGCGTGTTCGCCGACCCCGAGATCTATCGGGCCGAACTCGACCGGATCTTTCTCGGGCCGACCTGGCAATTCCTGGCGCTCGCCGACGAATTGCCGCGGCCGGGCGACTATAAGACGACGTTTCTCGGCGAGACGCCGGTCATCGTCACGCGCGGCGAGGACGGCGAAATCCACGCGATGTCAACCGCTGCGCCCATCGCGGCAACCTCGTCTGCCTGAAACAGCGCGGCCACACAACGACGGGCTGACCTGCGTCTATCACGCCTGGCGCTACGACCTCGCCGGCAATCTGACAGCGTCGCGTTCCGCCGCGGCGTCGGCGGCAAGGGCGGCATGCCGGAGAGCTTCCGCCTCGAAGACCACGGGCTGAAAAAACTGCGCACCGACCAGTTCGCCGGGCTGGTGTTCGGCACGCTGTCGCCCGAGGCCCCGCCCCTGCCCGACTATATCGGCAATCTGATCGGCTCGAAGATCGGCCGGGTCATGCGCGGCAAGCCGAAAATTCTCGGCACGACGTCGCAGATCCTGCACAACAACTGGAAGCTCTATGTCGAGAACATCAAGGACACCTATCACGCGAGCTGCTTGCACACGTTCTTCGCGACTTTCCGCATCAGCCGGCTGACCTCGTCGGGCGGCGTCCACATCGCCGAATCCGGCGGCCATCACGCCAGCTATACGCGCGGCAAGACCGACAGCGCCGCCGCCGACCAGCACTATGCCGGCATTCATTCATTGCATGAGGATTACCGTCTCAAGGACCCGCGAATGCTCGATTCGTCGACGAGATCGGCGACGGCGTGACGCTGCAGATCCTCAGCGTCTTTCCGAACTTCGTGCTGCAGCAGGTGCAGAATTCGATCGCGCTGCGTCTCGTGCTGCCGAAGGGGCCGGACCAGACCGAATTGCAATGGACCTATATCGGTTTCGAGGACGACGATGCGGCGATGACCGAGCGCCGGCTGCAGCAGGCGAATCTGGTCGGGCCGGCCGGTTATGTGTCGATGGAGGACGGCGCGGTCGGCGGCTTCATCCAGCGCGCGATCCCCGGCGCCGAGGACGAATGCTCGGTGATCGAGATGGGCGGCTTCGACCACGCCTCGCAGGAGACGCGCGCGACCGAGGCTTCGGTGCGCGGGTTTCTGGCACGCCTGGCGGGGCATGATGGGGCGTGAGCGGATGGACCTCGCCGGGATCGCGCGGCGGCTCGAATTGCAGCGACTTTACACCGCCTATGCCGACTGCCTCGACAGCGACGCGCTCGAACGCTGGCCGGATTTCTTCACCGAGGATTGCCGCTACCGGATCATCTCGGCCGAGAATTACGAAGCCGGGCTGCCGCTCGGGCTGATCTACGCCACCTCGAAAAACATGCTGCACGACCGGATCAGCGCATTGCGCGAGGCCAACATCTACGAGCCGCAGCGCTACCGGCACATCGTCTCGGGCATCCGCATCGCCGGCGAGCAGGACGGCGCGCTCGACGGTCGACGCCAATTTCGTCGTCGTGCGCACGATGCAGGACGGCGCGATGACGCTGTTCGCGGCCGGCCGCTATATCGACCGGGTCGTGCGCGGCGATGGCGGCTGGCTGTTCGCGCGCAAGGACGTCGTGCTCGACAGCCGCCAGATCGACACGCTGCTCGCGATCCCGCTCTGATAGGATCGTCGGCGCCGCGCCAGCCTAGGAAATCCTT
>CAWCWA010000013.1:0-457779 GCA_963799085.1 uncultured Alphaproteobacteria bacterium
CGAGCGTCTTCCTGGTTGAGCACCATTTCACCGGCTTCGGCCAGGTGTCGGCGTCGATGAGCCTCTTGGCCTATCTCGCCGCCCGCACCGAGCGCATCCGGCTCGGCACCGCCGTCGTCGTGCTGCCCTGGCACAACCCGATCCTGGTCGCCGAGCAGGCCGCGACCCTCGACCTCCTGTCGAACGGGCGCTTGGATTTTGGCGTCGGCAAGGGCTACCGCAGTTATGAATTCCAGGGCTTCTGCATCGCGCCCGAAGAGGCGACCGAACGCTTCGACGAGGCGATGGAGGTGATCCGCAAGGCCTGGACCTCGACCGGGCGCTTCTCCTATCACGGCAAACGCTGGAAATTCGACAACGTCGTCGTCGAGCCGAGCCCGATCCAGCAGCCGCACCCGCCGTTCTGGCTCGGCGCCGGCAGCGCCGAATCGATCCGCCGCGCCGCCCGCGAAGGCTACAACCTGCTGCTCGACCAGATCGCTCCGACCGACCAGATCATCGACCGCGTCGCCACGTTCCGCCACGAATGCGAACGGGTCGGCCGCAGGTGGGACCCGATGTCGGTCGGCGTCACCCGCGGCTTGCAGATCGTGCACAACGAGGAGGAGCGCAAGCGCGCCATCGCCACCCGCCGCCAAGTGCTCAAGAACATCGGCGATCTCGCCCGCGGCCCCGACGCCGAACGTTATGCCCGCATCAAGGACGACGAAGATTCGTTTATGCTCGACGACGCGCCGCTGCTCGGCACGCCCGAGGAGATCATCGCCCAACTGAAGCGGCTCGAGGCCGGCGGCGTCGAGAACGTGCTCTTCGCCGCACCCGGCGCCTCGGTCGCCGGTTTGCGGACCTTCGCCGAAGAAATCATGCCCGCCTTCGACCGCGAGCCGATGGCGCTGGCCCAGGTGTAATTCTAGTAGGCGAAGGGCTCCGCATTGCTCCCTCTCCTGGCGGGAGAGGGTCGGGGTGAGTGAGGGGCGCTTTGGGAGGAAACGATGGAACAACGCAACGCGATCGTCACCGGCGGATTGCGCGGTCTCGGCCGGGCGATGGCGCTGGGTCTGGCGCGCGAGGGTCACGCCGTGCTCGCGGTCGGACACATCGCCGCGGATGTCGCCGCAATCGAGGCCGAAACCTCGGCCGCGCCCTTTGGCGGGCGGCTGCGCCCGCTGGTCGCCGACCTGCGCCGCGCCGAGGAATGCGACCGGGTCGTCGCAGCGGCGCAGCAGGAATTCGGAAATGTCGACATCCTCGTCAACAACGCTGGGCTGACCTTCACCTATATCGACCCGCCGCGCTTTCGCCGGCCGACGATCCAGCATTTCTGGGAAGTCGGCGATGAGATCGTCGACAATGTGGTCGCCACCAATATTCTCGCGGCCGACCGGCTCTCCCGCCGCCTCGCGCCGCAGATGGTCGCGCGAAACTGGGGCCGCATCGTCAATGTGACGACGAAGCTCGACACGATGAACCGGGCCGGGACCCACCCCTACGGCGCCACCAAGGCGGCGCTCGAAATGGCGACCGAAGTCTGGGCCAAGGACACCGAGGGCACAGGGCTGACGGTCAACATCGTCAACCCCGGCGCCGGCGCCAACACGCCCGGCATGGCCGTCGAGATGCGCGAAATGAGCCGCGACGGCCGCGCCGCCCGCCTCGTCGAGCCAGAGGAAATGGTGCCGCCGCTTCTCTATGTCGTCTCGCGCGAAGCCGATCGGGTCAACGGCTGGCGTTTCGACGCCAACCTCTGGGACGCCTCGCTCTCACCCGTCGACGCCGCACGCCGCGCCGGCCGCCCCGCCGGCTTCGAAATGCACCCGCCGCCACTCTAACCGGGGCAGGGTCGCACGGGCTCAGTTCTGCTCAAAAGCGTAGCGGTAGGCGCTGCCTTTGCGGACGATGCGGCCGGCGGTCGGCGCCGGGAAATGCGCCGGCAACAGGCGGGTCCCGGCCTCGGCATGCTGCTCGATAAAGCGCATCCGGGTTTGTCTTGACAACTCGCGGTCGGTGCAGGCCGCGGTCGACCATTCGGGCTTGACCAATTGCAGCTGGTGATGGATCACGTCGCCGATGAAGATCGCGTGGTCGCCGCCCGAGCGGGCGTGAATGACGACGTTGCCGGGAGTATGGCCGGGGGCGCCCTCGAACCAGACGCCGTCCTCCATCGCGTAGTCGTCGTCGACCAATACCGACTGCCCGGTCGCTACGACCGGCAATACGCTGTCCTCGAAGGCCAGGCGATGCGGCGAATCCTCGCCACGCCGTGCGAACGCCTGCCAGTGATCGAACTCGCGGCGCGCCATGACGTAGCGGGCGTTCGGAAAGGTCGGGACCCAGCGGCCGTTATCGAGCTTGGTGTTCCAGCCGACATGGTCCCAATGGAGATGCGTGCACATCACGTAATCGACCGCTTCGGGCGCCACCCCGGCGGCGGCGAGATCGGCGAGATAGGGGCTGCGCATGCGGTGGAATTGCGGCCGGGTCGGCCGCTCCTTGTCGTTGCCGAGGCAGGAATCGATCAGGATCGTGTGACGCCCGGTCTTGACGACGAAGGTGTGAAAGCTGAACACCAGCCGGCCCGTCGCTGGGTCGATCAGCCGCGGCCCGGTCAAATCGGGGTTGACGCGCAGGATCTCGGGATCGAAATCGGGCAGAAAATCCTGGGGCGCTATGAACGGCCCCTCATACTCAGCAATGCGATGCACTTCGAAATCACCGATCCGCGTCTTCTGCATTTCCGTCTCCTCCGCGATCTGCCCTCCGGGCAGCTTACGCTGCCGCGCGGCCCCGGTCATCCGGGGAGTGGGTCGCCCGCGATTAGGAGATTTTCCACGATCCGTCCGGCTGCAGGCAGCTGTTGAACATGTAGTGCTCCGGTCGGACCGGTCTCTTCGTCGAGCGCAGCGTGTACTCGAGCTGCTCGCACTGCCGGTTTTGCGACTGATATTTTTTGACGAGCCTGACGCTGCCGGCATTGCCGGTGTCGGGATTGCTCCACGAGGCGGTGGCGCCGACCGCCTTGCCGTGGATCTGCTCGGCGACGATACGGTGTATCATGTCGAGGTCGCCCTGCTTGAGCGAGATGTTCGATTCCCAGCTCGGCCCCAGCATTTGCGCTTGCGCCGGGCCGGCGATCAGGAAGGCGAGGACAAGGGCGACCGCTTTGGTCATCAGGCGCATGGCTCTATGCTCCGCATCGAAAGAAAGTGATTGCTCCCTGAAAACTGGCGTGCGGCGTTGATCGGCGTCAATGCCAATCGCCCCGATCCGCGGTAGCCGCCATGTATATCGCCGAAGACGAGATTCGTACCGTGCTGAACTGGGAGCGGTTGGTTCCGGCGATGGAAGCCGCACTCGCCGCCTTCTCGCGGGGCGAGGTGCTGCAACCGGTGCGCCAGATGCTGACCATCGAGGAAAGCCGGCGCTATCTCGGAGTCATGCCGGTGGTGGCCGCGAACGCCATGGGCGCCAAGCTCGTCAGCTTCTATCCGAAAAACGCCGGCGGCACGGTCCCGACCCATATGGCGGTGATCGCGCTCTTTCGCCCCGACACCGGCGAACCGCTGGCGTCGATGGATGGGCGGCTGATCACCGAGATGCGCACCGCCGCCGTGTCGGCCGCCGCGACCAAATATCTTGCCGCACCCGATAGCCGCGTCCTGACGCTGCTCGGCAGCGGCGTGCAGGCCGGGGCGCATCTGGCGGCGCTCTCGCAAATCCGCGACTTTGCCGAAATCCGTGTGTGGAGCCGCACCGCGGCGCATGCCGAGCGCTTTGCCGTCGAGCATGGCGCCAAGGCGATGCTGCTCGAAGCCGCCGTGCGCGACGCCGATGTCGTCGTCACCGCCACCAATGCGCTCGAACCGATCCTGAAGGGCGCCTGGCTCAAACCCGGGGCTCATGTCAATGCGGTAGGCTCGCCGCGGCCGAGTTTGCGCGAACTCGACGACGAGGCGATGGCGAACGTGCTCATTGTCGATTTGCGCGAGGCCGTGCTCAAGGAATTGGGCGACGTGATCCTCTCGGGTGCGGCGATCTATGCCGAGATCGGCGAAATCTTCGCCGGGCTGAAGCCGGCGCCACTCGAGAAGACGACCGTGTTCAAATCTGTCGGGCTCGCCGTCGAGGACATCGCCGCTGCCCGGCTCGTCTACGATCTCGTATCGGCTCAGTCGCCGAGATCGTTGAGCCGCCAGTAGTAGCGGTCCTCGGCGATGCGCGTGACGCCGGCGAGTGCGGCGGCCAGCGGCGGCTTGGCATACCGCCGCAGATGCGCGATCACACCACTGTCGTCGCCGCCGAAGTCGGCCTTGTACCAGACATAAATCGAGGAGACGGTCAGCCTGCCCGCGGCGACAGAGGCGCCGCGCGGGTGATTAACAAAGTCGGTCGCCGCCTTGTCGAGCAGCGCCTGGGCGTTGCTGGCGGTGAATGCTTGCGCCTGCAGATTGGGGCAACCGAATGCGGCGCAATTCAAGGCATAATGGATGCGCGGGTCATGCCAGATCGGCCGCAGGATGCGGTGTTCGATATCGTCGAGGCTGAGCCCTTCGCCCGCGATCGCGATCAGCTTCTGGCCCCACGGCCCCACCGCGAAAAGGCCGGGCGAGATCGCGATGTCGCGGATGCTCGAAACCGGGTAGTGGTCGAGGACAACCTTGACCGTCAGCTCGTTGTAGAGATCGACCCAGAAGGCGAATTGCTCGGCGCGGCTGTAGCTGCCGATCGGCGTCAGCGCCAGCCGGGCAAGATCCCGATCAAGCCGCTCGCGGTCGAGCGCGGTGACCCGGGCGTAGGGAATGCGCGCGATGCCGTCGGGTCCGATGCGGACATAGGTTTGCAGAAACCTGTCCCACACGCCATGGTCGATATGCGCGGTCGAGGCATCGTCGTGCGCCAGCCATTTCGGCCAGAACTCGGCAGCCGGCGCGGCCCCGGCCGGGCGCGGCCCGAGCAGCGCCAGGATCAGGGCCAGAGCGAGCGCCCGCCCCCGCCGGTTCCGGCTATGGGGACGCCACGATCGCAAAGCGGCGCTCGATCAGATCGGGATCGTCGAAATGGCGGCGGCCGATAAAGGCTGTTGCCTGCCGCCCCCATTGCCGCATGGCGCCCGCGTCGGCGATCCCCATCGGCCAATAAAGCAGACGCTCGCCGCGCTCGGTTCCGGGGACGATCCCGTCCGGGCCGAAGGCGCTGCGACGACCGCCGCCCGCCGTGGGAAGCGACCGCAGGTCGTCGTCCTCGGCAAACTGATAGGCAGTGCTGCGGTCGCCGGCGTCAAACCGCAGTCCGACGATGTAATGGGTACGGCTCGCGACCCGAACCACCAGCCGCCAGGACGGGTCGACCGCCGGCAGGGTCAGCGGGACAAAGGCCCATTCGACGCCGGGTTCGGGCGGCGGTTTCGGCCGCACCCGCGCCGTCGGGAAAAACATGTGGTAGCAGCCGCAGGGGTGGATCGAATCATAGACGAGCGGGTTGCCGGCAGGGTCGAGGGTGACGCGAAACACGATCCCGTCGAGCCTGCCCGCCAGGAGGTCGACGGCCCCGCCGGGCGGCCGCTCGGGGAACCAGACCGTGTAGACGAGCTGGGCCAGCACACGGTCGCCGTAGCGGGTGAAGGCCATGCGCCGGTAGACCGTCGGCCGCGACAGATCGACCGAGGGCGCGAGGCCGCTCCCCCAGAGAAGCGTGCCGATACGGTCATCCGAACCGGCGGTCTCGATCTCGAATACCGGCGCGAACTGCCGCATCAGGATGTCCTTCGCCTCGCTCCCGAAGCGCGGAACACCGAGCGGGTCGAGGTGCGCCTGGGCCATGACCGCTTGGATTTGCGCCGCGCCCCGAGGCCGCCGCGGCGGCGCGTAGCGGACGGTTTCCGCGGTCGAGGCATGGTGGCGGAAGGCCTCGATCGTGTCCCTTTGCCAGTGCGCGACGCCGATCGAGAACGGAATCGCCGCAAGCGGATAGAGCCCGAGCACCCGGTTGCGGTCGAGATAGTCATCCGGCACAACCGCGCGCCCGATTAGCCGCCGGGCCTGCGCCGGGTCGGCGAGATCGGCTTGAGCCAGTTCCTCGGCGCAGCGTTCGCTACGGGCAAGGGCGGCGGCGGGATATTCGTCGCCCAACCCGCCGGCGCCGCGGCGGACAGGTTGCGCAGTTCGTACCTGCGCGCCGTCGCGTCGAGTTCCCGCAGCCGGCCGAGCCAAGCGGGCCAGGCTGACGGGTCGCCCTTCGCCTCATCGCGAAACGACGCCGCAAACCGATCGACCCGCAGATAGGGGAAGCCCGGGATGCGGGATGCGCCGGAGTCGCGAACTCCGGCTCCGTCTATCGCGCGGTCGAGTGAGGCGTACCACTGCGCACAGGATCGGACCGGCATCGTCGGCGAGCGGAGATCGGCCTGCAACGGCTCCTCGGTCGCGGCGCAGGCGGCGACAAGTGCGGCGGTAAGCGGAAGCAACAGCCGCGCAGCCCGACGCTCGGTCCGCCTGCGGCTATTGCCCTGCCGCTTCCCGCCGCCGCTCGATCTCGTTGACCATGCCGAGAAACTGATCGGCCACCGATTCGCGCAGCCCATAAGCCGTGAGAAACAGAGGCAGCGGGATATCGGGTTCGATGATCCCGCGCCATTGCAACCGGTATTCGTCCCTGGCGCCGGCGACGCCATCGATCCGGTAGGCACCGGCAAGCCGTCTGAGATTGCCGGAGAGCACGCGCACTCCGATCCGCGCCGGATAATGCTCATCCGATTCGACAACGACAGAGATCGGATAGTGAAACAGTAGAAAGCTCGCCTCGCCGATCTGCTCGACGGCCGCCCTGTTGCCGCGCCGCCAGAGGACGCGGCTTTGCTTCATGCCGGGAATGAAATCGGCCAGATGGTCGTAATCGGTCAGCGTCCGCCAGATGACCGCGAGCGGCGCATGGATTGTCGCGTGAGCGACTATCGCCAACCCGTCGCCTTCGCGCTTGGCCGTCACCGCGATGTTGTCGGCGGCGCTCGCGGCGTCGAATGTCATCGTCGCGGCAAGCGCCAGCGCCGCCATCAGGCTCGCCCGTCGCCGGCGACCAGTTCGACCGCGCGGAGCGGGCGGTACTCCAGGGCAATGACCTTTCCCGCATTCCGTCACTATCGGTCACCCGTTCCGGCGGCGCCGGACTGCTGCTGCGACAGAACTCGGGACAATCAGGCTTTATTCCGTCTTCTGGCTGCACTGCAATAGAGCGCCGACGAGGCGATTGCCAAGCCGATCTGCCTCCATTATCGGAAGCAGGCCCGCGGCGCGCCGGGCGACGGGTCGGAGACGCTGTCAGTGGGCACGGTGAAGAATCGGAAACTACGGATAAGGCCCGCATCCGCGGCTGCGCTCGCATTGCTGCTGGGCTGTTGCGGCTGTGCGGCGACATCGGGCGGGCAGGCGAGCGCCGAAGACGTCGATTCGGACAACGATCCCGCCGAATTGGTCAACCGGGCGATCTTCAAGGCCAACATGGCGGCCGACCGCGCCGTCATCAAACCGGTGGCGCAAGCCTATACCGACCATGTCCCGGACGCCGTCCAGACCGGCGTTCACAATGTCGTGCAAAACCTTAAGGAGCCCGGCGTTGCGATCAACGATCTGCTGCAGGGCAACGTCCGGCTCGCTTGGCAGTCGATGCAGCGGCTGGCGGTAAATACGACGGTCGGCGGGGTCGGCGTCGTCGACGTCGCCGCCAAGTGGGGGCTGCCGCCACACAAGGCCGATTTCGGCCAGACCTTGGGCGTCTGGGGCGTGGGCGAGGGTCCGTTCGTCGAGCTGCCGTTGCTCGGCCCGTCGAACCCGCGCGACGCCGTCGGCGCCGCCGTTGACATGGCGCTCAACCCGCTGACCTTTGTCGGAGGGGCGCCGGCGACTTATGCCAGCGCGGCAAGCACCAGCGCCGGCATGGTCGACGCCCGCTCCCAGCACCTCAAGGACCTCGACGATCTGGAGCGCAATTCGCTCGATTTCTACGCCACTCTGCGCAGCGTCTACCGGCAGCATCGGGACGCCGAAATCGCCGCCGCCAAGCAGCCGGACGACGCCAGAAAGGGGCGCGTCGACATCTCCTTCCCCGACACGCCGGCGTCACCGGCTGGCCACGACGTCCCCCGCTGAGAACCGTTGCGCCCGCTCGACAGCTTTTGCCCGGCGCTGCTGGTCGCGGCTGGCGGCATAGGCTTCCAGCTCGGCCCGGTCCGCGTCGGCGACGGAGGCCTGGGTCGGCAGCACGCAAGCGGTCGGGCATCGCGTCACGCCTCGCGTGCGGATGAATTCTGCGACCTTGTCGCATTCGGTTGCGGGAATGGCGCGCTCGGGCTTCTTGGCGAGCGAGCGGGGATTGAGCGTGATTGGATTCATCGTCTGTCTTTGTCTTGTCTGCTGGCCGGATTATTTAGGAGCCGTTCAGCATTCGCCATGACGAGTATTGGTGAGTGCTTCTGGGGCAACAGCACACGCCGACTCTTCCGGACCCGTCCCTATGACGGTCTCGGGCAATCCCCGGCGCGATGACGCTGATCAATCCGGCGGGGGCGTCCGGCATGTTGCCGAATTGTTCTATTTTCGTCAAAACCGCAAGACCGGTTAGCTGCACGCGGCTATCCTGCACGTCCGACAGCGACCTCAGGGATCGACCATGCCCGAAATCGAACTCTTCGAGGCGATCCATACCGCGCGCTCGTTGCGGCGGTTCAAGCCCGATCCCGTTCCCGAGGAACTGATCTCCCGCATCCTTGACGCCGCGGTGCAGGCGCCCTCGGGCGGCAACGCGCAGAATTGGGTCTTTCTCGTCGTCCGCAAGCCGGCGCTGCGGCAGGAGCTCGGGCATATCTACCGCAAGGCTTCCGACATCGCCGCGGCGATGTACGCCGCGCGCGGCCGGCCAGCGCATCTGAGCGAGGCGCAATTCGCCCGGATGCTCCGCACCGGCGGCCATCTGTGGCAGCACATCGGCGAGGCGCCGGTGCTGCTGGTGCCCTGCCTCAACCGCCCCGTCCTGCCGCCGCGCGAGGCGCTGCCGCCGGAAATCGCCGTCCACTACGACGACGAGATCGCCTATTCCGACCGCATCCGGGGAGCCAATATCTACCCGGCGGTGCAGAACATCCTTCTCGCCTGCCGCGGACTCGGCCTCGGCACCACGATCACCACCAACCACATTCGCTGTGAGGCCGAACTCAAGGCGCTCCTCGGCATTCCAGACGAGTACGCCACCTTTGCGCTGATGCCGATCGGCTGGCCGATCGACCCGTATGGGCCGCTCACCCGCCGGCCGCTCCCCGAGGTTGCGTTCGCTGATCTCTGGGGCGCCGCCTGGCCCGGGTGAGTTCGTCGCGAGCCTGAGACGGTCGGAACTTCCGCGCATCACCCGGCCCGCGTCCTTGCCCGCGCCCGGCGTAGAGGGCGACGCGGGTTGGGGATCAACGCGACCACCTCCGCGCCCGCCGGAGCGGGCTCGGCGACGGCTGAGGGGCCGGGCGTTGGGGCGTCCGGGGCTGGTTCTTCGCTGCGTCGCGCGATCGCCGCGGAGTGCGCCGAGCGATAGATGTGCGGCACGCAGCCGCCGATCACCATCGCCAGGATGGAGGGCATGGTGACAAGCAAGGCGATTTTCCACTCTGGGAGCGCCCCGACCCGAAATGGCAGAGTCTCGTTCAGATAGACGATCACGATGCCCATCCCGACCGCCATAGTCAGACCGCATCCGAACGTCTCAGCAAGGTGCCACCAGACTGGCGCCGGCTTGTCCGCAGCCCAGCCGTCGCACGCCACCGCCACAGCGGTGCATAACATAAAAGTCAGCAGGATCAACGGCGCGTCGCCGCGGCTCGCAGCCAGAGGGTCGGAGTCGCTCAAATGAAACACCAGGCAAATTCCTGCCGCGACCGCAGCGCACAGCGCGCCGTTGATGGCGTACGCGAAAAAGCGTGGCGGCTCGCCGGGCGCCCGCCGGAAGAAAGCGTAGCGCTGCATCAGCCATACCGTGACGCCCACGGTGAACAAACGGACTACGGCGACCTTGGCCGCAACCGTCAGCCCGCTAGCTTGGTGCTCCGACATGCCCATCAGCTGTTCGAAAAACGGGATGATCAGCACCAGATAGAGGAAGACCCCGAGGGCCAGTCCAGTCAGGCTGTTAATCGGGAAGTGCGGCGGGTTCGGCACCACCGCCGGCGAGAATCCGATCTTCTGCAGGCGCCGCAGGATATCCGCCTCGCTTGTTTCGGAACGCAGCACCGCGCGGGCGAGAAAGAGCGCCAATTGACGAAAAATGTCGCGGCAGGAGCGGGCAAACTGCTCGCGGCGTTCTTGCGCCAGCTCCTCGTATGCCGCCTCGCTCTCGACGTCGTGCAGGCGCACCGCCATGGTCAGCGAAGCGGCCGAGACGCTCAGAAATTCACCGACCTTGCGGTTAAGCTCCGCCCACTCGCCCTCGGCTTCCTCGAAAAAGCGGCTGTAACTCCGGTCGAGGGCGAGGCGGCGGAGCGCATGGTGCAGTTTGACGACGCATGTGAAGCGGTATTGTGACAATTCGAGCTTGTCGTCACCGCGCCGGCGCAAATGATCCACCAGGCTTTCGCCGTAGCTGCCGTCGCCATAGGCCTCGCGCAACTCGGCGATGTCCTCCTTGCTGACTCGAAAAGCCTCCGGCGCCAGCGTGGCGGCGCGGCGCTTGACCTCGGCCGGGATTCTCGGCCCAGTCGAGAAAAATCGACAGGAACCACTCGTCTAGCCGTTTCAGATACGGCAGCGACGGTAAGAGCGTGGTCATTGCCAGGGTCGCGATCAGCGGCACCGGCAGCGACGGATCGTCCGCCGAGCCGATCAGAAATTTTCGCCACGGCCCCGATTTCAGCAAAATCACCAGGGCCACGAACAAGCCGAGGGCGCTGAGCACATACCCGGCAGCGCTCGACCAGTACAATGTTTGCCGGGTCGAAGAGCGATTGGAAGGCGGCGTGTTGAACCGCCCCCACGCATAGACGACAATCAGGAGCCCGCACGCGGCATAGCCCAATGTTCCGTCCACCGCACCCTCCCGTGAGCCTCTACGCGCAAGATTTATTGGCTCGGAGGCGAGAGCCTTGTGAGCTCGTTCACATTTGTTCGAATATTTAAGGGCGCGGCAGCAGCCGAGGATTTGGGCACAGATTTGCCACAACCGCGATCTAAGCTATCGGCGGTGCGGCTTCGGAGGATCGAGGGTTGGCCAGTATCGAGTGGATGCCGTTTCGACTGACGATGTGCGGGATCGAGGAACTCAGCGGGCAGAGCACGGCAACTGTCACCCATGTTCTGTCGATCCTCGATCCCGGCTGGCCCGAACCCGAGGCGCTCAACGACTTCGACGTCCACAACCGCTTGAAGCTACGGTTTCACGACATCATTGATCCGCACCCCGAATGGACGATGCCGCAACAATGGGACGTCGAGCTGGTGCTCGCGTTTGGCCGCGAACTCGGCCAGGGAGAGGACGATCATGTGCTGGTCCATTGCCACGCCGGCGTGTCGCGCTCGACAGCGGCGGCGACGCTGATCCTGGCTCAGAACCACCCTGACCGCCCGGCCGAGGAGCTGTTGCGGGCGATCGCCCAGATGCGGCCGCGCGCCTGGCCAAATCTGCGCATCCTGGAAATCGGCGACGCGCTCCTTGGGCGGCATGGCGAAATCGTGGCTGCCGCGGGCGCGCATTATCGCCGTGCGCTCGAGCGCGAGCCCTGGCTCGCCGTGGCGATGGTCGAGGGCGGCCGGGCGCGCGAGATCGCGGCGGCGGAAAGGTCCGAAGCCCGAACGACGACTCCCGAGGCTGCCGCCGTCGACGGCCTCAGCGCTGATAGTCGACGCGGATGACCACGAAATAGTGGTGATCGGGATCGAGAACTATCCCATCCGGACCAGCGAGATGCCCATCCACGGTCGCCGGGATCGGCTTCATCGAGACGGCATTGTCGACGTTACCGCCAATCACCTCGAGTTGGCCGGGCTTGATACCGACGACGATGTCGCAATGGCCGGCGAAGTGGCCAGCCGGGAGCTCGTCGAACGTGACCGGGCGCCTGCCGCGCCAGTAGCAGATCAGATCGCCCCGCTTGGGCGCATAGGCCTCGATGCGCTCGGCCGTGATCAGCAAACCTGGCTCCTGGCCGAGCCCATGCCGCCGGGCGGCGTTGACGTAGTCGGAATGCGTCTCCGAATAGGGGAAGCCGTGGCCGGCCCCGGCCAACCGCATCAGGTAGGAAATGAATGCCGCCGACCAGGCGTAATAGCCGTCGCGCGTGTCGGGGAAGACCCGGCCGTATTCGTCGTGCATGCCGGTCCAGCCCTGCTGCCGCCAGCTCGGATCAAGGCCGATCCACCAATAGAGCCCGACCCGCTGCCAGAGCCCCTCTTCGCGCTCCTCGTCTTCGGGCAATTCGGTGTTCGGATAGACAACCGGCTGGCGGAACGCGCGCCACTCGCCGAGCGCAATCGCCACCGCCGCCTCGCGCGAGAATGGCGCGTAGGGCCCGCGCGCAAAGGGCGGGATATGCGCGTCCAGAGCGGCGGCCGTCGGCACCCGTCCTGGCGGCGGCTGGACGGCTTCCGGGGCGCAGGCCGCTAGCAGCAATCCGGCGATGACGACAGCCCAACCCAAGCCCGGAGCGTGCGCCGCGCCGCGGGTCCTCGCGCCGACTATCGCTGCGATGCTCACGGCAGTCGCTTCGCGAAGGTGCTTGCCGGCGCAGCAGGTCTCAGGCGGCCGGCGCCGGCTCCCCTTCGGGCGCGTCGGGCTGGCCGGCGTCGGTCGGCGCCGCCATGGTTCCGATCGCGGTGTGCGGCGGCGGATCGGCTCGCCACAGCCCGATACCGCCGGTCAGCCCGTCCGTGTTCGGCACCAGCGACACGTCGGCCGGCAACGCAAATGTGATGTCCTTGGCGTTGCCGCCTCCGATATAAAGATGGTCGAAGCGGACCACCTCGCGGAGGACGCCGATCACCTTCTGAACCCGCTTGTTCCAAGCCTTCTTGCCTTTCTTCTTACGGGCAGCGTTGCCGATGTATTCGTCGTATGTCTTCTTGCCGGTGATCGGATGATGCGCGAGTTCAAGATGCGGCATCAATTCGCCGTCGCGGAAGATAGCGGTACCCGCCCCGGTGCCAAGAGTGAGCATCATCTCCAGCCCGCGGCCTTTGATCGCGCCAAAACCCTGGACATCGGCATCGTTGAGCACGCGTACCGGCTTGCCCAGATGTTCGGCCAGTGTCCTCTCCAGATCGAAGCCCGCCAGCGTGTCGTTGCCGAGATTGGGCGCGGTCAGCACCCGCCCGTCGCGGATGTAGCCGGGAAATCCCACCGACACCCGCTCGAAGGCGCCGAGCGGTCCCGCCACTTCGTCGATCGCCCCGATCAGCGCTTCGGGGGAGAGAGGCTTGGCCGGGGTCGGCACCCGTTGCCGTTCGCCGATCATCGCCCCGCTATCATCGAGCAGCGCCGCCTTGATGCCGCTGCCGCCGATATCGATTGCCAGCGTGCGCGTTGCGTCCATGCCTGGTCTTGGTCCCAAAACGATTGGCGATCCGGAAATTTCTTTGCGACGATAGCGCAGCAGTGGAGTTTGCGCTATCGCCCCGTTTGCCGGACATGATGCAGTGCCGCCTGCCCCCCGCACCAACGGCACCATGCTGGCAGCAATGAAGCGGCTGGCGCTGATCGCACTGCTCGCGGTCGCAGCGCTGTCGCCGGCGCGCGGCGCCGGACCGCCCGCGCCGGCCGATCTGGTCAAAACGAGGCTTTTCTCCGAAACCCTCTCGGCCGAACCGGGGACGACCTTGTGGACCGCGCTTCGCCTCGACATTAAACCCGGCTGGCACACCTATTGGCGCAATCCGGGCGATGCCGGCCTGCCGACGACGATCGATTGGAAATTGCCGCCGGGTTTCGCCGCCGGCGCCATCGAATGGCCCGTCTCGCGCCATTTCGTATCGGGCGACGCCGGCAATTACGGCTATGAGGGAACCGTCGATCTGCTGATCCCGATCCGCGTGCCAAAGGATGCAGCGCCGGGTCGCGATGTCTCGTTCACGGCCGAGGCAGCTTGGCTCGTCTGCGCCCAGATCTGCATTCCGGGCGAGGCCACATTGTTGCTGACCTTGCCGGTGGCCGATCGCCCGCCCGAGCCCGACGCGGCACTCGTCGCGGATTTCGCCAGGGCGCGCGCCCGCTTGCCGGCGGCGGCGCCGTTCGAGACGCAATTCTCGACCGCCGGCGACGATTGGCGGCTGAGCGTCCCGGCGCGGGCGCTTTCCGGCCTCGGCAACCCGGGAGCCGCGTTCTTTCCGTTCGACGACGGTCTTGTCGACAACAGCGCCGAGCCCCGCGTCAAGCGCAGCGCCACCAGCCTCGATGTTCTGATCAAGAAGGCCACGACCGCCGCCGCGGCACCGGCAACCTTGAACGGCGTTCTGGTCCTGCGCGGCGAAGGCGGCGTCGAGCGCGCCTTTGCGATCAGCGCGAATCCGGCATCGGCAGCGCCGACCTCTGGGGGGATTGCCTGGTGGCAGGCGCTGCTGCTGGCCTTCCTCGGCGGCGTCGTGCTGAACGCGATGCCCTGTGTCTTCCCGATCCTGTCGCTGAAGCTGTTGAGCCTCGCGGCCCATGCCCACGCGCATCGCGCCGAGCGGATCGCGCACGGCCTTGCCTATACCGCCGGGGTACTGGCGAGCTTCGCGCTTCTCGGCGCCGCACTCCTGGCGGCGCGGGCCGGCGGGGCGGCGATCGGCTGGGGTTTCCAGCTGCAATCGCCGGTCTTTGTGGCGATCGTTGCCTATCTGTTGTTCGCGATGGGGCTGAGCCTGTCGGGTGTCGCTGTCTTCGGCTCCGCGCTCGGTGGGGTCGGCGGCCGGCTCGCCGGTCGATCGGGTATCGCGGGAACCTTCTTCACCGGGGTCCTGGCGACAGTTGTCGCCACCCCCTGCACGGCGCCCTTCATGGGTGCCGCCCTCGGCTTCGCGTTGATTGCTCCGGCAGCGCTGGCGCTCGGCATCTTCGTCGCGCTCGGCCTCGGCCTGGCCACGCCCTTCCTGCTCGCCGCCGTGATGCCGGGCTGGCGACATATTCTACCGAGACCCGGCGCGTGGATGGAGTTCGCGAAGCAGCTTCTGGCCTTTCCGCTCTACGCCTCGGTCGCCTGGCTCCTTTGGGTGCTGCTGCAGGAGGTTGGGCCGGCTGGCGGGCTCTCGGCGTTGTTCGGGCTCGTCCTTGTCGGGTTCGCCGTCTGGATATATGGGCGAACCCGCCTTGCCACGCGGCTAGGGCGCATCTTGGGAAGCGGGTTCGCCGCCGCGGCACTCGCTGGAGTCATCATGCTCGCCGCCTCATTCACGGCGGAGGATCGGGGTACCGCGCGGGCGGACGCCGCTACTGCGACGGGCCTGCCTTACGAACCCTTCACCTCGGCGCGGCTCGCGGCGTTGGCCGCCGCGGGGAAGCCCGTCTTCGTCAACCTGACCGCGTCCTGGTGCGTCACCTGTCTTCTGAACGAACGCGTCGCGCTCGACAATGACGGCGTGCGCCGGGCCTTTGCATCGCGGGGCATCGTGCCGTTGAAGGGTGACTGGACCAGCCGTGACCCCGACATCACCGCTTTCCTGCAGCAATTCGGCCGCAGCGGCGTGCCGCTTTATCTCTACTACGACGGCAAGGACGCGCCGGTCGTACTGCCGCAGATCCTGACCGCGTCAGCCGTGCTCGACGCGATCGGCAAAAGTTGAGCGGAGAGAAGGAGGGCGAAATGCGCGTGCGATTGCCAAGCCTGTTGACGATTATTTTTGCCGTTGCCGGAGCGGGTCTTTCCCTGGCCGCCGTCTCGGCGCCGGCGGTCAGGCCCGGCATGCCGGCTCCGGACTTCTCGGCCGCCGACATTGCCGGCCGCACGATCCGCCTCGACGACTATGCCGGAAAGACGATCGTCCTCGAATGGACCAACGACGGGTGCCCATTTGTCGGCAAGCATTACGACAGCGGCAGCATGCAGGCTCTGCAGCGCAAATACACTGCCGCGGGCGTGGTGTGGCTGACGATCGCCTCCTCGGCGCCGGGCGAGCAGGGCTATGTGACGCCGGCCGAAGCCAAGGCCGATCTCGCCCGCTGGCAGGCAGCGCCGAGCGATTTCCTGCTCGACCCCGAAGGCGCGGTCGGCCGCCTCTTCGACGCCCGCGCCACGCCGCACATGGTCGTGATCGGCCGCGACGGCCAGATCGCTTATATGGGTGCGATCGACGATAAGCCCTCCACTCGGCTTGCCGACGTCAAGACCTCGCACAATTACGTCGCCGCCGCGCTTGACGAGCTTGCCGCCGGCAAACCCGTGACCGTCACCGCGACGACGGCCTATGGCTGTTCGGTCAAATACCGGACGAGTTGAGGCCGGCGATCCTCAGCGCTGCATCGCGTGGGTGACGGCGCCGCCGGTCGCGGTGCGGCCGCCGTCGACGACATACTGCGCGCCGGTAATCGCCGAGGCGAGGTCGGAGCACAGAGATAGAGCACCGTGTTGGCGATCTCGTCGACGGTCACATAGCGGCCGAGTCGGGATCGCCGACTGATAGGCGCCGGCTGACGCTCTCCGGATCGCCGGGGTTGAGCTGGGCCTCAAGCGAATGGATCATGCGCGTGTCGACCGGGCCGGGGCAGACCGCGTTGACCCTGATCCCCTGCCGCGCCACCTCGCCCGCCGCGGTCTTAGTCAGGCCGATGACCGCGTGCTTCGAGGCGACATAGGCCGGCATGCCTGGGGTCGCCACCAGCCCGCGACCGAGGCGGTGTTGACGATCGCTCCGCGCTGTTGCCGCAGCATGACCGGCAACACGTGGCGCAGCCCGAGAAACACGCCCTTGACGTTGACCGCGATCACCTGGTCGAACATCGTCCTCGTCATATTCGGCGGTATGCGCCCATTTGCCTTCGATGCCGGCATTGTTGAAGAAGCAGTCGATCGCGCCATAGGCGTCGAGCGCCGCCTTGACGTAGTTCTGCACGTCGGCCGATTTGGTCACGTCGGCCGCGACGAAACGCGCCTCGCCGCCCTGCTGCCGGATGATCCCCGGCGGTCGCCTCGCCGCCCGTCGCTGTCGCGGTCGACGACGACCACCTTGGCGCCCGCTCTTGGCGAAACCCAGCGCCGTGGCCCGGCCGATGCCGTTCCCGGCGCCGGTGATCAGCGCGACCTTGCCTGTGAAATCGAGATCCATCGACGTTCCTCCCGTAACGCATCCGCTTACGCCTTGGCGGCAGAGCTCCGAATACATCCATTTTTCGAGTGCCGCCATCAGGTCACGGATCAGCCCGCGCCCGACTTCGTCGGTGAAGCGGCCCTCGGCGTCGAACTTGGTCTGCGCCTGGCCGATCAGCACCTCGGGCTTGTTTAAGGGGTGCATGTCGAGAAAGACGCAGCAGCGCCGCAGATCGTATTGCGCCCGCGCCGTGCCGGCCATACCGGCCCCCGCCCCCATGATCGCCGCCGGCTTACCGGCAAAAGGCTGGTCGGGCGGCCGCGACGCCCAGTCGATTGCGTTCTTCAAGACACCCGAGATCGAATAATTGTATTCCGGGCGTCACGAATAAGAGCGCGTCGGCGGCCTTGATCTGCTGCCGCAGTTTCTCGACCGGCGGCGGGAAGCCCTGGGCGCGCACATCCTCGTTATAGAGCGGGAAGGCCGAAATATCGGCGATCTCGACCGTCATGCCCGGCGGCTTCAGCTCGATCGCGGCGCGCAACGCCGCCATGTTGTACGAGCCCTGGCGTAGACTGCCGCAGATCGCGAGGACGTTGACCCCTTTTGCGTCGCTCATCGGCACGATGAAGACGTTCACCAGCCTCGGCGGCAGCGGTAAGCCGACCCTTCGGCATTTCTGCCCGGAATACGGTTCGTCAATCGCCGAGGAGGCGGGAACCCAGCCGGGCCTGGTAATCCTCAACGTCGGCACCCTCGACGACCCGAAATCGGTGGCGCCGGCGCGCGAGATATTTTGCGACGACGCGCTGCCCTGGGTGCAAACGACCGGCGACATGCAGCGCTTTGCTAAACGGCCGGTCTGAGGCAGGCGAATATCGGCTCGGCGGCGTCCTTACCAAGCGGTCCTCTCGCGCGAGAGGACTTGGCTCGGCCCAATAGGCCGCGCCCCTCACGAACTCGCGTCTGGGATCCGTCGGGGGCGCGCTGGCGGGAACCGGCGTCCGCCGCTGCGCATCAGCGGTCTTGCAGCCGATAGCGGAGCCAAACCACGCCACCCTCCAGCACCTCGGTGCTCGCTAGTGTCATCGAGGTGGTCGGCGCCGATATGCCGGCATCCCGGTCGCTGGAGTCGAAGATGCTCGGCGCGCCCTTGGCGCCGGCGACGGCGGGACAGATCGCAAGGCTGATCTCGTCGATCAGGCCGGCCCGCAGAAAGATCCCGTTCGAGCCGCCGCCACCTTCGAGCAGCAGGCGTTCGATCCCCAGCTCGCGGTGCGGGATCTCCAGCGCCAACCCGAGATCGAGTTCCTGCTCGCCGGCGAAGACGTAGGAGACGCCATTTTGGCGCAGCCCCGCCAGATGGGCATCGCAGACCTCTTCGGTCAGCACCGCGACGACCGGGTCGCCGCCGATATCGGACCGCCCCCAGGCGATCTTGCCCCGAGCGTCGAGCGCGATGCCGTAAGCTTTCGCGTCGCGCCGGGCAAACCAGGGATGCCGCGGATAGGTCTGATCCGTGTGGCTAGGGTAGGCCTGCGCCTTGGCGTATTCGCTGCCCGGTGACGCGGCCGATCAGCCACGAGCCGCCGCCGAGCTCTTCGTGTATGCGCTCGAACAGCCCCGCCATGCGGTTCTCAGCGGGCCGCCACCGGCTACCGAGGATGCGGCCGCCGACGCTCGAGTTCATGTGGCAGATCACATAAGGCTTCATCGCCCCGGCTCCCGCCCGCACTCAGGCGGGACGCCTCCACCCGATCCAGTTGCATAGGGCTTCGCCCATGACGAGGTCGAGATCGCGGCCCTTGAGCCACGTTAGTAGGTTTCTAGCGATGGTGTGCGGAAGGTGTCCCCTTTTCCCAAACCCGCCCGCAGCGCCGAATGCCGCCGCCAAGGCGTCGTCCAAACGGACTCGGAGCGCTGAGCACAGCATGCGTAATTGTTCGAGGTTAGTAATGCCCCGGCAAGACCCGCCAGACCCCAGATCGATAACGTCATAGGAGGGGCTCGCCGAGATCATTGGATCCGCTCCCTGGATTAGGCGACTTTCCGCCAAGCATTCGCGGCGATCAAATCTCCTCGCCCTGGTGCGCCACGGCCTCGGCGGGAGACAAGACGGTGTTCCAGGCATGGGTCGGGATTTTGTGGTTGGCGGCAGGGCTGCGCCACGTGTTCATCGGGTCATGCCCGTCCTGCACCGCTCTGATTTGCTCGCGCAGCATCTGCCGCAGCCAGACGACGCCGATATCCGAAGGTGCGAGGTTTTCGAGGGCGTGGATAGCGATCGGCCGCTGCCCCTCCTGCGCTTCGAGGTCGTCGGGATTGCGCTGGCGCTCCTCGTAGGTACGTCTGCCGGCACGCGACCCGACGCGTTCTGGAATCTCGGCCGCGGTGCGCGGCTTCCAATCGGCTTTCGGCACACCGTTTTCGAGCGGCCAGCAAACGATGCTGAGGCCGCAGATACTTTCATTGTCGATCGGCACCACCCAGGAAAGCTCCGACGCCCGATCCTTGCGCATCGGCACGGTGCCGGGCTCATGGATGTTGGCGATCAGAAAGATGTTCGGCACGACGCACTCGACATAGCGCACCAGCCGGTTGCCGTTGGGCAGATCGTTGACGAAGCGGTAGCGCATGCCGAGCGCGGTCTTTTCGAGACTGAGTTGCGGCGTCCCTCGCATCATGGCGCCGACGAACTGGTCGCCGCTGATCATCTTGTGCAGCACCAGCAGGTGATAGGGGTCGACGATGTTCTCGTAATGCTGCAGCCAATTGCAGTCCTTGACGTAGCCGGCAGAGTACTCGCCCCACACCCGCATGCCGCGCAATTCGACATCGTCCCGGTAGCGGGTGTCGATGATGTCGTACATCGGGAACAGTGGCTTGGTGGCGGGCGGGCCCATGTAGACGAAGATCAGCCCGCCGTATTCCATGACCGGATAGGCTTCCTGCCAGATGTCCATCTTCCGGCGGAAGTCTTCGGTTTCGCAGGGCATGTCGATGCACTGGCCCTGCGTATCGTAAAGCCAGCCATGATAGCAGCAGCGGATACCTTCCTCTTCGACGCGGCCCCATTCGAGCGACGCGCCACGGTGCGCGCAATGCGGTTCCAGCGCGCCAACGCGGCCCTTCTTGTCGCGGAAGACGATGATCTCCTCGCCGAGCAGCTTGACCTTCTTCGGCAGGTCGCGGACCTCGTCGGAGGGGCAGACCGGCTGGCAATAACGGCGCAGCAGCTCACCCATCGGACTTCCCGATTCGACGCAGGTGAGTTCGTAATCGGGCGCGGGGGTCTGCCGTCCATAGGCTGACTTCATCTCCATCCTCCAGTTCGGCGGCGTCGCGGCGATGATGAAAGGAGCATAGGTCGAAACTGTCGAGGCGACAGCAGATCCGCGAAAACCCCTTCCCAGCCGGACCGCGGAGTTCGAAAGGATGATCTTCGCTCGCGCAAGAACGGGTGCCGGCAATTCTGCTCTGGCGCTTCGCTGGTCCCTGACGATTCAGAGGCTGTCGAAGAGCTTCGTCTCCTCCTCGATGGCTTTCTTGCCCGACAGAAAGGTCGGGTTTGGGGGCGATTGTGTTGAAAACGTCCGGCTCAGCGGAATTCGGTAGCTTTGGCGCAACAATGATCAAAGCAGATTTGGATGTATTGAATACATGAGGGTTCAACGAGGTCCCGCGAGGCAACTGGCGGGCGCGGCACGGTGCGGGACGTCGTTGAAGCCTGATTGAACGAAGCCGCGTTGGCCGGCACGGCCTATGGGAATTGAACCCGGCGGTAGGCCCAGCGATGCCGGTGCCGACGGCCCATACCGGCGATGTGCGCGGTCGGGATAGGACGCGCTCCCGCTGACGCACGGCAGAGCATGACGGGGCAAGGGATATTGCGGTGCGCTCTGGCATCGGCGATCGCGGGATTGCTTGTCGCGGGCAATAACAGCGTGCGTTCGACGCGCGGCATTGGCGCGGTCGATCGGAAGCGGACAGTGATCGCGGGCGCGCCGCTCATGAGCTGTCGCAGGAGAAGGGCCGGGGCGCCGATCTCGCCGCACGCTCGAGTACGGCGATTTCAACGAGGTGTCCGCCACAGGCCGGGCAGATGTCGAGCGATCGCCCGAAGAGCCGAGCATAGCGCTCGCGATAATCGGCCGGTTCGGGGATCGTCTCGGGTTCAGGGAGATTGAGCAAGTGCCGGATCAGCGCGAGCTTGGCGCGGCGATGGGCGTTGGCGAGGAAGCCGAAGTGGCGGACTTTGCGGAAGCCGTCCGGCAGGATGTGCAGCAGGAAGCGCCGGATGAACTCGCCGACCGGCAAGGTCATGGCCTTGGGCCGCTGCGGGTGGCGGTAGTCCTTCCAGCGGAAGCGAACCTGTCCGTTGACCAGAGCGATGAGCCGAGAGTTGGCGACGGCGACCCGATGCGTGTAGCGGCCGAGATAATCGAGCACCTGCTGCGGCCCGCCGAATGGGCGCTTGGCGTAGACCACCCATTCGATCCCGCGTAAGGGTCGCAGATGGGCGGCGAAGGCCGCCGGCTTGGCGAGCCCGGCCAGCTCTCCGAAGAAGCTCAGCATCCCGGCATGGAAGGCCGCCTGCAGTCGTTCAAGGAACAGCCGGCGGTAGAGGCGGGAGAGCACCCGGACCGGCAGAAAGAAGCCGGGCCGGCAGGCGATCCAGCGGCCCTCGGGCGATAGCCCGCCGCCCGGCACGATGCAATGAACATGCGGGTGATGGAAAAGATTCTGCCCCCAGGTGTGCAGCACTGCGGTCATGCCGATCGCGGCGCCGAGATGCTTTGGATCAGCGGCGATCGTCTGCACCGTCTCGGCCGCCACCCGGAACAGGGTGTCGTAGACGATCGCCTTGTTCTGCAGCGCGATGGCGGCGATCGCCGACGGCACAGTGAAGACGAGGTGGAAATACGGCACCGGCAGCAGCTCGGCGTGGCGATCGGCGAGCCACTGCGCGCGGGTCAAGCCCTGACACTTCGGGCAGTGCCGGTTGCGGCAGGAATTGTAGGCGATGCGGGTCTTGCCGCAATCCTCGCAGCGTTCGACATGGCCGCCGAGCGCCGCCGTCCGGCAGGTCTCGATCGCCGCCATGACCCGGCGTTGTCCGAAGGTCATACTGCCGACCTGATCGGCGCGATAGGCGGCGCTGTGGCGGCGGAAGATGTCCGCCACCTCAAGCGCGGGGCGCATGCCGGGCGATCAGCTCGACGGCATCACCATCAGGCTAAGTGTCCGACTCATAATACAGTGTGAGCGTGTGTTAGCCTTGCTAATCTACGCATAAGTAGCTTGGTGCTGGCGAGAAACAGCCAGGCGAGAGCGCTTTCCAGGCTGGCCTCGAAGTCCTTGGCGAGGCGGCGGTTGCGACTGAGCCAAGCCAAGGTGCGCTCGACAACCCAGCGCCGCGGCAGAACCACAAAGCCGGTTGCCGGATCGCTGCGCTTGACGATCTGGACCGTCCACCGGCCGATCTTGTCGAGGGCGGTGGCCAGTTTGGCCCCGGCATAGCCGCCATCGGCAAAGACGTGGCGCAGCCAGGGATAGAGAAAACGGGCGCCGGCCAGGACCAGCGGCGCGCCGTCGCGATCCTGGATGTCGGCGGGATGAACCACGGCCGCGACCGGCAGGCCAAGGGTGTCGGTGAGCAGATGGCGCTTGCGTCCGTTGATCTTCTTGCCGGCGTCATAGCCGCGCGGCCCCCCGGCTTCGGTGGTCTTGACCGACTGGCTGTCGATCACCCCGGCGCTGGGGCTGGCCTCGCGCCCGCTGGCCTCGCGCACCCGCATCAGCAAGCCGTGATTGATCTTGCGCCACAACCCGTCCTCCCGCCACCGGTAGAAGAAGCGCTGTACCGTCGAATACGGCGGAAACTCCTTTGGCAACTGCCGCCACTGGCAACCGGTCGTCAGCATGTAGAGCAGCGCGTTGACGACAGCCCGCAATTGCGTGGTGCGCGGTCGCCCCAGCTTCTTGTCCGGCGGCAGTTCGGCTTCGATCAACCCCCACTCCTGATCGGTGACATCGCTTGCATAGCGCAGATCTTCCCGGCCATACTGCCGTCGAGTGGTTTCAGTCCACATCTTGTGCCCCCCGTCTCGCGTGCCAACCAGACGGATACACAAGTTGCTGAAATCACTCAATTCATTTCGGGTCAGCCTCTAAGACGGTCGAGCGGGCTTGTCGTGTCGGCGATCAGTGTTGTCGCAACCTGGGTATAGCGGGCGGTCGTCGACAGCCGGGCATGACCGAGCAGCACTTGGATGATGCGGATGTCGGTGCCGGCTTCGAGCAGATGGGTGGCGAAGCTGTGGCGCAAGGTGTGCACCGTCACCGGCTTGCTGAGTTCAGCGCGCCGTGCCGCGACCCGGCAGGCCTCCTGCAATGTGGCGACGCTGACCGGCTCCCCTGCCGCCCGGCCCGGGAACAGCCAGCGGCCCGGCCGCGCCAAGCGCCAGTAGGCGCGCAGGATCTGCAGCAGCTGCGGCGACAGCATGACGTAGCGGTCCTTGCCGCCCTTGCCGTGCTCGACCCGGATCAGCATCCGGCGGCTGTCGATGGCGCCGATGGTCAGGCGCGCGACCTCGCCGACGCGCAGCCCCGCCCCGTAGGCTGTCGTCAGCGCCGCCCGGTTGCGCAGGCCGGAAACCGCTTCCAAAAACTGCACGATCTCGTCGGCGCTCAGCACCACCGGCAGCTTCTGCGGCTCGCGCGCGGCGACGATGCGTTCGAGAGCGTCGCTCCGGCCTAAGGTGACGCCGTAGAAGAACCGCAAGGCGCACACGGTCTGATTGATGTGCGACCACGAACGCTGCTGCGCGATCAGGTGGAGCTGGTAGGCTCGTACCTCCTCCAGATCGAGCCGGTCCGGCGAGCGGCCGAAATGCCGGCTGAACTTGGCGATCGCATAGAGGTAGGATTGTTGCGTCGCCGGCGACAGATTGCGGATCATCATGTCGTCGATCATGCGCCGGCGTAGAGGGCTGATCTCAGCCATCGGAACTCCTGTCTGATCAGGTGGTTGTGCAACTCCACCCTCTCAGACAGGAGACCCCGGCGTCAGCCGCTCCTTACCGCGGAGCGGTTTCGTTCAATAATTGATGCGCACGAGGATCGATCGCGAAAGAATATTGCTTGTGAATTGCCCTTGCGGAGTTTTTCAACACAATCGGGCAAGAGCAGCTGCTGCCGAGAAGGCTGAGGGTCTGCTATAGGTCGGGCTCCAGCCGTAGCCGCCGGGTACTAAGTGTCAGGTTTTGACCACTAGCTTGACGCTGCGCGTCGCTCGGCGGTCTTCGCTCATTCTCGAAAGCAAAATTGCAAAATAGCCATAATTGCATGGTATCGATCCTCGCTCGGCGTCCCCGGCGATCGGTCGTTCGCAGAGGGGGCGATACTATGGTCGGAGGATTTGCTGATAATTGGTTGCAAATAACAGCAAAAACAGCAAAACGCGGACGGAAGCGAGGATGGCCGCTTCGGCGAAAGTCAATCGGGGGTCTCGCCCGGCGGCCGTGCGGCCCCAAAAACGCCTGGGCCGAAACCCGGCGCACCTATCTCGGCATGCTCGCGGAAGGCTTCCCCAACATGCTGATGGTGCTCGGCCTATACACCGCGCGCGGCAATATTCCGCAGGCCGTCTCGCACAGCGTCGAATTCCAGGTGGCCCTGCTGCGGTTCATGCAGCAGCATGACTACACGCGGGTGGCGACCCGGCCGGAAAAAGTGGACGAGTGGACGCGGGTCGTGATCAAGGCGGGCGAAGCCTTGCTGTCGTTCAAGGTCAATTCCTGGCAGAACGGCGTCAATCGCAACGTCGAGGGCCGCACCGTGCGCCGGGTTCTCGGCTACAACGGCAACGGCGCGCATTTCCGGCGCACGACCGACGAGGTCGCCAAAGGCGGTTACCAGGAATTCGCGTTCCGTTAAGCTCGGCATCAGTGCCTGACCGAGGTGAGCGTCAAATAGCCGACGTAGGGATCGAGAGGGCGCTGCCGATTGAAAACGACACGATATTTCGAGGAACAGGTGTTGCGAAAACGTCCCTACATTCGGCGTGAATGGTGTTTGGAAGTCATCGCAGCCCCGCTTCGCCGCGAGGTGCAGATCAACGGCCGCGTTCGTTTCTGGGGCAGGATTGAAGAACCGGGCGCGACGCGACCCGGTTTCTCCGCGTTATCACGCTGGATGATGAAGAGACGGTCCATAATGCGTTCTTCGACCGAAATTTCCGCGAGGACGAGCCATGAAGCTGCATTATTATCCCGAGACCGACAGTCTCTATATCGAACTGTCGAATGCGCCCGGTGCCGAGACGCGGGAGATCGTGGAGGGTCTTGTCGTGGACCTCGACGCCGACGGCAATGTGGTCGGCTTCGATATCGACCACGCCTCCGCGAAGCTCGATCTCTCCCGAATCGAGACGGTCGCGCTTCCGCCGGCAAATGCAGCGGAGTGAGATCGACCGGACATGCCTCCGAGGCGTAAGCAGAAGGACCCGGATCAGCTCTCGCTGTTGGAGGCGCGCGTTCGCCGCTTACACGGGGGCGTTTCCGGCGGGCCTCTTACGCTTCATGCAACACCACAACCACACGCGTGTGGCGACCCGGCCGGAAAAAGTGGACGAGTGGACGCGGATCGTGATCAAGGCGGGCGAAGCGTTGCTGTCGTTCAAGGTCAATTCCTGGCAGAACGGCGTCAATCGCAACGTCGACGGCCGGACCCGTGCGCCGCGTTCTCGGCTACAACGGCAACGGCGCGCATTTCCGCCGGACGACCGACGAGGTCGCCAAAGGCGGCTACCAGGAATTCGCGTTCCGTTAGCGCGCAGCAGAGCTTGTCGGCTATGCTGGCATGAATGGAACATCTATCGGAAGTCCAGCATCCCCGAAGCCCTGAAAATTGGACCCATTTGCAGCGCTCCCCGATGCGAAAGAGGGCTTCCCCTCTATCGGACGCCGCCATGATGCGAGCATGTCCCGCGCGCATGCTGGCTAAAACTGCAGGGTCCGACTGAAATGAGCGACTTCGATCAGGAATTTGGGTTTCTTCCACCGGAACTCGTATTCAAAACTCACGAGTTCGTTCGCGCCTACCACGACAGTTTCGGAAGTGGCTGGCGCTTCGTCATAAAATCCCATATCCGCGCCGTTCGGAGCGGCTACCTGTACGACTTGGAACGGCAAATCGTTAGGCAGGGCAAGGTCTTTCAGATTGCATTAGCAGTAGCGATGGTCTCGGTCATCGCGGCCATCCTGGTAAATGCTTGGTTTCTGGTTCTGGTTTTCCTCGCCGCTGTGATCGCGTTCCGAATGTATCGAAATATTGGATTCAATCTCGTCCAGGAGCGGGGGATCCTCGCGATGGAGATGCTTGCGACGGATTTTGCCGGATGGGGCACGGTCTTTCCGGTCAGTCGAAGGAGGGCAACCGATTGGTTGGAGTCCGTGGCATTCGGAATGGAGGGCCAATTGCTCGACACCTATATGCCGCTCGCACTCCGGGCAAAACTCCTTGATGACTTCCGACCATCGGAAGGAACAGTGAGACAGGCGTCGCAATGAAACGCATAAAAGTGATGCTACCATTCTTGAAAATTCGGCCAAGTGTCTTATTATTACTAATATAATCGATCTGGACTTGCGGGCAAATAAGCGAGGGGTAACATGGGAGAATACTAAGAGACGCCGGAGGCAACGTGGAGAGAGACAGACCGGGAGCCGAATGCGCTTCCCGGATCATCAAGGGGCCTAATGAGAGACTCGCACGACGAATTAGCTCAGGCGGTGGACGCCATTGCGTCGATCTCAATATCGGGCTGCACGGGGCGGTTCACGTTGTGATTTGGAGAGCAACAGGCGAGGGAATCGGTGAAGTCACCGATCAGGAAGATCGGGTCATCACCACGCTTTCGCCAGCACGATCTTTAGGCGAATGGGACGTAATCGCGCTGATGGCTCCCGAAGTCTATATGACCATGCACGGCATCCCGTTTACAGACAATTCGGTGAGTGATGATCGCCGCGTGGTTGATTTGATCCTCCACGACAAACCGGATGCCGACGCTATCAAGGCGAAAGCAGCCGAAGAACTCAAATTCGTCCTTTCGTGCCCGTATATCGAACGAGCGATAGGAATACTGGCTCCTGAACTTGATGACATTGAAACAATTGGATCTGTGTCAGGAGAGGTCATTTACGAACTTATCGACCTGATTCTGATGGCATCTCAATATGCTGTTGGACTACGGGAACTACTAAAAGAGCAACGCGACGACAAAGCAGCCGGAACTTCCGAATGACGCCAAAACTAGCGAAATTCCGCCGGTTTTGCAAGTTAGTCCCTTTTGCGCCCTAATACCGGACGGCTCGGCTCCATGCAAAGGAGACCACATCCATGACGATCGATGTAGCGACCGGCATTGTCCGCATTCTCAAAGCAGGAGGGTGTGGGTTGGGTTTCGACCTTCCCGGTCTGCCGGGTCAACAACGCGCTCGGCCGGGAAGGGGTGCCGATGCTGATGATGCGCGACGACCGCTACGCCGTCGCGGTCGCGGATGCGTTCTCGCGCATCAGCGCGGGCTCCCAGGGGGGCTCACGCATCGGGGTGTGCACCTTCCAGGGCGGCGTCAATGCCGCCGGCATGCAGTACGCCTACGCCGGGATGGCGCAGGCCTTTGAGGATGGCTCGCCGGTTCTGTGCATCACCGATGGCGTGCCGGCCGGCAGCTCGGGCAACAGCCAGTACGATGTCGCCTCGGCGATGAAGACCGTGTCGAAATGGTTCGGCTATCTCGACAAGCCCGAGCGCACGCCCGAGCTGATGCGCCGCGCCTTCACCATGCTGCGCAGCGGCCGGCCGGGCCCGGTGATCCTGGCGATTCCCAATGCCACGGCCACCTACGACGAGACCGCCGACCCCTACCGTCCCGTGAAGGGCTGGAAATCGGCGCCGGACCCGGCGGATGTGCGCGCTGCCGTTGACCAGCTCCTGGGAGCCCGTAACCCGCTGATCTACGCCGGCGAGGGGGTCATCTACGCGGGCGCCTCGGAAGAACTGAAAGCGCTGGCGGAGCTGGTGAATGCGCCGGTGATCACGACCCTCAAGGCGAAGGGGGCGTTCCCGGAGGACCATCCGCTGTTCGTCGGCGTGCGCGGCGATCAGGTGGCGCACTACCTGAACAAATCAGACCTCATCCTCGCCGTGGGCTCGAGCCTGTCGCCGGGCCGCTTCAGCCACGCCATTCCCGATGCGGCGACGAAGACCATCATCCACTGCAACGTCGACGAATTGCACATCAACAAGATGTATCCCACGGCATACGCGGTGATCGGCGATGCGCGCCTGACCTTAGCAGGCGCTGCGCCAGGAAGTGTCCGGCCGCACCTCTGGCGCCACGTCCGGCGCCGGACGGAATGCGGGCGATGTGGCGGCGGAAGTAAGGGCGGCACGCGACAAGGCGCTCGCCCGATACCGGCAGGTCATGAACTCCGACGAGACGCCGATCAACCCCTACCGGGTGTATGGCGATCTGATGCAGGTGCTCGATCTGAAGAATTCGTTTGTGACGCACGAAAGCGGCAACACGCGCGACCAGCTATCGACCGTCTTCGACACGCTGATCCCGCGCGGCTTCCTCGGCTGGGGCAATGTCTCCACGCTCGGCTTCAGCCTGGCTGCCGCGATTGCCGCCAAGAAGGCGTTTCCGGACCGGGCATCGCGTGGCGGTGACCGGCGAAGCTGGCCTTGGCTACATGCTCGGCAACCTCGAGGTTCTGCTGCGCGAGAAACTCGGGATCACGGTCGTGCACATCAGCAATGGCGGCTTTGCCGGCTATGGACCCGGCTTCTGGGGGCCGGGACACGATCCCTTCACACACCGGGTGCTGGGGCCGGACGAAGTTGATATGTCGAAGGTGATCGGCGCCCTCGGCTTCCACACCGAGCGGGTCAGCGAGCCGGCCGAAATCGTCCCGGCCCTGCGGCGGGCGCTCGAAATCAATAATTCAGGCCGCCCGGCCTATATCGAGTTCATCTGCTGCCAGTACCCCGTCTACGGCCAGTGGGTCGGACGGGGGGAGTGACACGCATTTGCGTCCCCACATCGGCATTCCGGGGCGCCACGAAGCGGCGAACCCGGACCCATGACACAGGCCTCGCCCCCACCCTTCCCTCCCCCTCGATGGGGGAGGGTTGGAAGGGGGTGATCACGTGGGTGGCCGTTGCCTGGGTGCAAGCCCCGGCAATGACAGCGGGGGTTCGCTGTGTTTAATTCATCAACTAACGGATGCGATTGAGACGATGCCGAAGCTGATCCCCGTCCCCGACGCGTTGAGCAAGCCCTTCTGGGACGCCGTCAATCAACGGCGGCTCGTCTTGCAGCACTGCGCCGCCTGCGACCGGCTGCAATACCCGCCGCAGCAGACCTGCCAGGTCTGCAACTCGGCCGCCGGTCTGACGTGGAAAGAGGTCGAGGGCAGAGGCCATATCGCGACCTACATCGTGATCGAGGATGGCCGCCTCAACCGGCGCATGCCCGATCAGCCCTATAACCTGGCAATGGTGACCTTGGACGCGGACCCGAGGGTCAATTTCTATTCCAATCTCCCGGGCACCCCGCCCTACCAGGCGCCAGTGGGCGCCGCCGTCGAGGTGACATTCGAGGAGGTGGCCCCAGGCCAGCTCATCCACGAGTGGCAGGTCGTCGCGTAGTTGTGATTACGTATGGATGTTGTCCGCGTACCTCTATCTCGGAGCCCTCCCCCCTGATGGGGGAGCGTTGGGAGGGGGTGACGCTTTGGCAACGTCAAGTCGATCATGAAGAAGCATCCGCTCGACGGTGCCGCTCGCGAGCTCGCACCTTATCAGGCAGCAACATGACTCGACGCGGAAATCCGGATCATGGCAAATACTGCTGCGCGCATCGAATGAACGGGTATAAGTTCCACTCGCCAAGTGCCGACGGCCGATAGATCGCCGATATTTATGTGCCACGAGGCCCGGTTGCTCGTCGACCAATCGACGGCGGTCCAGCACGATCGTTCGTCGCCGCGGAGAAACCGAGCAAAGTGGCTTGCTGCAAAACGAAGGCTATCGCATTCTGCGGTCTTGGAACAACGAGGTCCTGCGCAAATCCCGACGTTGTCCATGAGACGATCGTCAACGAGTTGTGCCGCATCACCCCACGCCAGCCTCCCATCAGGGGGAGGCGCTCATGCGACGTGCTCGGCCAGTGAACAGCCGTCGTAGCAGCCACAGTCTAATTCGCCCTGCATAGAGGAAAGGTGGAGCCATGAGCCGCACCAGACCGGGTATCAGTGGCGGCGAGACAAGGACGGGCTCGGCGTATGGGAGCACCGCGGCAAGGTCGCCGTGGCCGGTGTCGGACATTCGCCGGTCGACCGCCGCTGGGACGAAGTCTCGATGGACAAGACGCTCGGCGCCTACTCGATCCTGGCCTGCCAAAAGGCGATGGACGAGGCCGGCGTGACGCCGGATCAGATCGACGGCGTCATCTGCTGCGACAGCCATATTGCCGGCGGCAGCGGCGGCTCCGCGTCGCAGTGGGCGCCACGGCCCTACTTCGCCCCGCCCTACGATTCGGAGTGGGGGCTCACGCTGGTCAACGCGCAGTGGCTGATCGAGCAGATGCGCCTGCCCAACGTCAAATTTGCGCCGACCGGCGTGCCGACCATCAGCGAAATGGTGGGCATGGCAGCCCAGGCCGTGGGTGATGGCCAGTGCCACACCTGTCTCGTCATCTACCCGACCGGCAATCTCGAAGGCCGCTATCGTCGCGGCGGCGAGAACGCCGACGACTACGCCCGCGGTGCCCGCCAATGGACGGCGCCCTGGGGCAATCACGGCGGCAACGATTTCATCAACATCTTCCCGCACAATCAGTACTGCCTGAAATACGGCGGCAAGCACGACGACCTCGCCCCCTTCGTCGTCAACCAGCACCGCAACGGGCTGCTGACGCCGTGGGGGTACAATGCCAGCCACAAGGTGCCGCAGCTCACCATCGAGGATTACGTCAATTCGCGCTACATCCTGAACCCGCTGCGGCTCTGGGACTGCGACCGGCCGGTCAATGCATCGGCCGCCTATCTCTTCACGACGGCCGAGCGCGCCCGCGACATGCGGCAGACGCCGGTCTATGTGCTCAATCACTCGCAGCACAATTTCAGGAAGCGCAGCACACAGGAAGATCTGGACGAGATCGAGGACTGGACCGACCGCGCCGCCAGGCGAATGTACGAGGGCGCCGGGCTCGGGCCCGCGGACGTCGATATATTCAATCCTTACGACGGCTATGCACCGATGGCGCAGTTCTTCCTGGAGGCCTTCCAGTGGCACGGCGTCAAACGCGGCGACGCCTTCGCGTTCTACGCCGGCGATATCAGGGTCGAGGGACCGCACCCGTTCTGCTCGAGCGGCGGCAATCTGGGGACCGGGCGCTGCCGTACGGCCATGTACACCGACAGCATCGAGCAGCTCCGCGGCACGGCCGGCGCCCGCCAGGTCAAGGTCCGGGCAGAGACGGCGCTGGCGGCATTCACCACTCCAAGCAGTGGCGGCTGGATCATGTTCGGCAAAAACCCGAGCTGACGGCCTGTGACACTCGGCAGTCTTATGAGTGCATTTCTCGAGCGTCAGGGACGGTTGCCTGATTCCAGCCGCATTGCGTAGCCTTGATCAATGGATGCACTAACCGCCTTTGGACTGTTTGCGGTCTCTGCCATGTTGGTCTGCTACGCGCTTGAGGATCGCAGTCCGTGGTTCATCTTGGCCTTCTCGTGCGCTTGCGGCCTCGGCTCGGCCTATGGTTTCCTTCAAGGCGCGTGGCCCTTCGGCTTGGTCGAGGCAATATGGGCGCTCGTCGCCTTGCGTCGTTGGCGCGCCTCTTAAATCATCCGGCCCGTTCAGCAACTTCGGCAAGTGGATACTTCGCGGGCTTGGACGGCTGGAACGTGAAGAGGCTGATCGGCTTCGGGACACCCCGCAGGCGGTGAACCCCGACCGCCGATAGATCGCCACCCGGAAATCGCTCGACGAAGCTGCCGGTGAATACATAATCCAGGCCAAGCCGTTTTGCGGTTTCGACGACACGTGCCGCGACATTCACCGCCTCACCGATTATCGTGAAATCGAGCCGCCGCGTTGCGCCGATATTCCCGAACAGCACCGTGCCGACATGAACGCCTGCGGCGTGCGCGATCGGTGGGTCGCCGTGCCTCGCGCGTCCGCGATTGAGTTCTGTCAAGCGGCGTTTGACAGCCTCAATAGCCTCGCGCGGCGCGGGCGGTGGACCGCTCGCCGGCAGAGGGAAGAAGGCGAGAACGGCATCGCCGATGAACTTGAGAACGTAGCCGCCATGCTCCTCGATTGGCTCGATCAGGCAGTCGAAGTATTCGTTCAACAGGCGGACGGTCTCGCTGGGACCGAGCCGAGCGGCGTGCTTTGTAAAATCCGTGATATCGGCGAACAGCACGACGGCCTCGATAAGCTCGCCGTGACCGGCCTGGATGTTCCCTTTCAGCACCTCGCGGCTGGCGGTTCGGCCCAGGTAGATTTCCAGGGTCGAGTTGACTGCCTCGACGGCGGTGTAGCGCTCAAGGATCACCGTCAGAATGCCGACAAGCGTGCGGAATTGGCCGAGGTCGGGGTCGTTAAACCCGCATCGGGTGCGCGTTGCGACCGCGAGGGTATTGATTGTGCCGTCGCTGAACCGCAGCGGCACCATCAAGTAATCGACATATCCCTGCGCAGAGAGATCGGCATAGAGGTCGCATCGTTTATGTGAAACCCGCGAGAGATCACGGCACCTGAACTCGGAGCCGGTGCGGTGTACGTGGAAATCCGGGGAGTCGTAGTAGCCGGGCCGGTTCTCCAGACCGTGCGGCCATTCGACAACGCGGACCTCTGGTTCGTCGCTTTGCCACCGATAGGTCCGTGCCCGAAATGCAGGGTGCAATGTGCGCAGGCTTATGAAGACGCGCTCGACCCCAAGTGGACTCTCTGCCAGCAAAGCCGCCGCTGATCGAACAAAGCTGCGGGCCTCTCGCGCTCTCAGCAACTCGTCGCTCAATACGAGCGATAGCTCAGAGGCCCACGAGATCAGCGCGGACTGCATGTAGGCGTTTCGCCTGCCTGGATCGGCGGACAGGGCACCGATCCGTAGGAGCAGAAGACGCAGCAGTCGCCGGATTTCGGCTGTAAAAGCTCGCCGCAGCCCGTGCATTCGTAGAAAAACTGGCAGGCGTCAGTCGGCATTGTTTCAGGTTTTCGCGTGCCGCACTTTGGGCAGGTGAGCATAGAATCCAGGATCATGGTAAAACCTTTCCCGTCTATGGTCCTCGCTGATCTGTCTCCTTCGCGGCGCAGGTGCTCGCCGATCGGCGGCGATACAGGCCGAGTCCGAGGAGCGCGAAACCCAGGAGCAATACCGCGATAACCACGTAATCGGCTTTGGCTATCCAGGCGGTGAGGCCGATAGCTCCCAAGAGGATCGCAAGGATCGGCGTCACGCAGCAGATCGCTGCCAGCACTGTCGCGATTCCGCCCGTGGTGATGAGCGAACGGTCGCTCACGGGTTAGCTTTTGAGTTCCGATGGATAGCCTGCGTGGGCGGTGGCAGCCGTCAGTGCCGAGAGCGTCGTCTTCTGGTCATCGAAGGTCACCACCGCGGTTTTATCGGCGAAGGAAACGACGAGCTTCTCAAGACGCCGGGAACGGCTGCCAAGCTCGACTTCACGATGATCGGGCAGGCCGCGCAGTCCATACTCGGGACCGCGAGCGTCACAGTCTTCTCAGCCGCGAAAGCGGCTGGCGACATCGACAGGCTTATCCCGAGCAGCGCAGCGGCAAACGTTTTCGTCATGTCGATCTCCCCCTGTCGGCTATAGGAAGAATGGGACGAGCAGATCAACGCCGAGAGCAGCGACAACCAGCAGGCTCGCCAGGACCAAACCCATCGTGACCATCTGGTTCGGCAGCGTACGGGCGCACATCTGATCCTGGGTGCAGGCGATCTTCTTCGACCGACGCCGCAGCCAATAACCGAGGCCGATGCATACCGCGGCTACCCCAAGAAAATAGGGCTGATAGGGTGTGAGCCGCGTCAGGTATCCGATCCACGCGCCGCCAACCCCGATGCCAAACAGTGCGAGCGGGATAAGGCAGCATGAGGATGCTGCCAGTGCGCCGAGCAACCCGGCACCGGCAAAGAACCTCTGGCCGAGGTCGAGCTTCCGGGGGTTCCCTTCGGACCCTGCGAGCCGCGCCCGGTCAGCAACTACGCGGCTCAAGAACGGAGCGCAACATCCGGTAGCTGCTACAGGAACTTCCGTTTGATTGATCTCGCTCATCTCACGCCGTCCGTGGCTGCGGTTGCTCCTGGTCGATTGATTGGCCGAATGTGAGGCGGCACAAGCCCCACAGGATGACGGCGAACAGCAGATGCGAAACCGTCGCCGGGACGATCAGCTTCGGACTGACCGCCAGACCAAAAATCCCCATCCGACGACCGGGAAGAAGACCACGAGGACCAGCAGCCATAAGCCCGCAGCCAGAAGAATTGCATTCTTCAAGGTGAGAGCGTTGCGCCACAGGACGACGTAAAGGACCGAGAAAGAGGTCACCCAGGCCAGATGGAACAAAAGCCCGACCGGCAGCGGTAGCTCCGTGCCGAGCACCCTCTCGGCAAAGGCGAGGCCGAGCGGCTTTGGCATGGGCGATACGTGGCTCTTCAATGCGGCGACGTTGAGGGCGGCGAGAATAGCGGCGGTGGCGATCCCGACGCCAATTGCCTTCCACCACTCGCGTCTGCTCAAGCTATGCGGTTCGACGCTCATTGCCAAGCTCCGGTGTAGACCTCGGATTGCTGCATCGGGCAAGATGGGACCTGGAGTGGGTCCAGGTTCAAGGGGTGGCAGATGAAATCTTCTTCTACAACCCTCGGCATCGGAGAACTCGCCCGGCTGGCGGAATGCCGGGTCGATACGATTCGCTACTATGAGCGGATCGGCCTGATGCCGAAGCCGGAACGCACAGAGGGCAGGCAGCGCCGGTATGGCGAGAACCAAGCTCGGCAACTTCTGTTTATCCGTCGCCTACGCGACCTCGGGTTCAGCGTCGAGGAAGCCACCGGCTTCCTCGCCATGCGCCGCCAGGACTCCCATGGATGTTCCGATTTCAAGCGGATGGCCGACGCTCGCATCGCGCAGATCAAGCAGCAAATCGAGAAGCTGCGCAGCCTGGAACGCCGCCTCCGCGAGATCAGCGCCCATTGCGCCGAAGGAGCGAACACCAACTGCGGCGTGATCGAGGCCCTTTGGGGTGCCGACATCCTCGATTTGGAATTGGCACCGCGCGGAAGCATCTGCTGTGCCGGTTCTTCTAATCGCGACTGAGCATGAAAATGGCACTAGGCGCAAAGGCATCGATCCCCACGCTGATTCTGCGATCGTACGGCTCGGCGGTCGGCTATGGAGCATCAAGTGCGGTTCGCTGCCTCGCGGACCGCACCATTTTTCTCGGAACAGTCGAGTTCTTGTGCAGGAGTACCTATTAATGTGCAGAGGCTAATTCTTGGACAGAGCCCACTCTCAGCCACGTGCAGTGCTATGTGCCGCGAAACACGACGAGGGCGTCTGCCGCCTTCACTCCCTGACCCGACGGCAGCACCATCAGCGGATTGATGTCCAACTCCGCCAAATGTCCTTCCAGGTGCATGGCGAGGTACGACACGCGCACCAGGGTATCCGCGAGTGCGGCGAGGTCCGCCGCTGGCCGTCCGCGAAAGCCTTGGAGCAACCGGGCTCCTTTGACTTGCGTGATCATCGCCTGTGCTTCCGAGCGCGTGATCGGGCAGCGCCTGCAGGGCCACATCGTTGTAGACCTCGACCATCACGCCGCCGCTGCCGAACAGGAGCACCGGGCCCAATTGCGGGTCGCAATTGACGCCAACGATGACTTCGACGCCTTCTCCGACCATCTCCTGCACCGACACGCCGATGATCCGGGCCTCAGGCGCATAGGCCTTGGCACTGGCCAAGATCTCGGCGTAGGCCGTTCGCACTTGCGCCGCATCACGCAAGTTCAGCCGAACGACCCCGGCCTCTGTCTTGTGCGGAATATCCGGCGAATCGACCTTGAGGGCCACCGGAAACCCGAGCTCTTCTGCGGCCGCGGCGGCTTCCTCTGCAGAAGATGCCAGGTGCTCGCGCACACTCTCCACACCCCAGGCCGCCAACAGCTCTTTGCTCTCGGACTCCGAGAGTGTCGCACGCCCCAAGCCAAGCGCCTGGGCGATGGCCGCATCCTGAGGTGCGGTGCGCGGCGGGGCCATGGCAAAGCCATCCGCCAGGCGACGCTCGCGCCATGTGTGATAGGCGAGGCGGCTCGCAGGCCTCGGGCCAATTTGTCCGGCGTGTAGAAGATCGGTATCCGGGCGTCTTTGAGCTGTGCCAGGCCGGGCTTGGCGTCGCGGCTTCCGGTCCACAGGAACACCACGCCCTTGTCGATCCGATCACGCTGTTTGATGACCTGCTGAGCCTGGGCGTCCGCCCCGGCACTCGCGACGACGAGCGTGCCCATCCGGGGATCATTGATCATGTGCTCGATGATTTGCGGGAACGACTCGCTGTTGGCAAAGCCGGTCACATCGGCAGGATTGGCCGCCCACCCGAAGCCCTTCAGGATCCCGTTGATGCCGTCGCGCGCCGGTCCCCAAGCGGCGGCAGATCGAGACCAGCCTGACCGCACATGTCGGCGGTCAGTGAGCTGATGCCGCCCGAGTGCGATACCACCGCGATGCCGGGCACTTGGGGCTTCGGGGTGTGGGCCAGAAGGTGCGCTGTCTCCAGGAGTTCGTCGTAATCCTGGACCCGGATCACCCCGTATTGGGCAAAGATCGCATCGTACCGGGCGTCCGCCCCGGTCAGCGCTGCGGTATGCGAGCGTGCCGCCCGGGCTCCCAGTTCCGAACGCCCGATTTTAATGAGGACGATCGGCTTGCCGCGCTCTGCGGCGAGCTTTGCCACTTCGAGAAATTTATCGGCCCTCTTTGAAGCCCTTCGACAAAGCCGGCAATGACCCGCGTATCCGGATCGTCCAGCAGATAGCGGGCGAAATCGGTAAAGTCGAGGTCCGCCTCGTTCCCGGTCGAGATGATGTAGCTGAAGCCGATGCCGTTCTCGACCGCCCGCACCAGGAACGGCCCGAACGCGGTGGCGCCGCTTTGGCATACCAGGCCGATCGGCCCCGTCAGACCCTCTGCCCCGCGCGAGGAAGCGGTGGCCCAGATGTCGTCTTTGACATTCGCCAGCCCCAGGCAGTTGGGGCCGCTGATCCGCATGCCTGAGGTGCGGGCAAAGACGCCCAATTCCCCCTGCAAATCACGCCGGTCGTCGACGCCGCGCTCGGCGAAGCCCGCCGAGATCACGATCGCCGATCCCGCCCCCTTGCGGTGGCTCTCCTCCAGGACATCGAGCACCTGGTCCCAGGGCACCACGATGCCGACCACATCGGGGGCCTCCGGCAGGTCCGTCACACTCGGGTAGGACTTCACCCCCATGATTTCGTCATAACGCGGGTTCACGGCATAAACCCGCACGCGGTCTTTGGCCTTGAGTGCGGCCGCCAGAAACCGCCCGCCATACTGCATCCGCGGTGTGGCGCCGACGATCGCAATCGAGCGCGGGTTGAGCATTTTGTGGATCGACGCCATCTGTGGTTCTGTCCAGAACTCCATGACACCCCCTTCTTCTACACGCCGGAAACAGTACGTGGTCCGCCGGTTCGGCAAGCCCACGCTCTACGAACCGGGCTGCCATCGGCCGATATTCCCGCATCATAGGCTGAAGCAGAGCGCTTGCGGCAGAGCCTGCCGGCCGCTGCCGGACGAGGAGATTTGCTCAAGACGATAATCGACCGGGTCGGGCTCCATGGCGCATGTATATTCCTGGTCGCGGGCCGGCTTGCGAGATGCGCGGCCGCCTCCGATCGCCGCGAGCCCGGCCCGGAGGCACGCTCGGCGTCGTCCTCATGCGCCCGCGGATAGCCGAAATAAATCAGGACACCGTCTCCCATGTATTTGGTGACAAACCCCGCGAAGCGGCCAACCGTGTCGGCGACGGCGCGGTGAGAGGCGCCGAAAATCTCGCGCAAATCCTCGGGGTCGAAGTGCGCCGAGAGCGCGGTCGAGCCGACGAGATCGCAGAAGATCACGGTCAGCTGGCGCCGCTCGGACTCGGCTACAGCAAAGCTAGCCGGCGCGGCCGGCGACCCTGTTGTGGCGGCGCGTCCATCACCACTCGGCAGATCGGCGATCGCCTTTAACAGCAGCCGGTTATGGCCAATTGCGCCGACCCCAAGCTCTTTGAGATCGTCGGCATTTAGCTCTGGCAGGATGCGCTGGTCGATCTCATGATCGCGAAATGCTTGCGAGGAGGGTCCGCCGGTAGCTGCCATTCCGGCCGGCGCCATTTCGCCTCCGGTATTGCTCGTCATCGCGAGACCTAATAGCGTCCGTGTGGGGTCGATGCAGGCACCCCGTCAGACGTCCGTCCAAGTTCTGCGCCTCTCGCTCAGCGAGGAGTGCCGCATGACCGGACCCACCTTAAATTCCTACAGAATCGCCATCGTTTGGCGCGGAGACGCTGAGGCGACGCAAGGCGGCAACTCCGCAAAACAACCGCTTTCACCGCGTCTTCGAGGAATTGGTGGGGGTTGGCATCGAGGCTGAGCCCGCGGTCTACGACGAGGACGTTGCCGATGAGGTACGCGCGCAGCTCTTATCGGCAGATGGCGTGCTCGTTTGGGTCGATCCGATCCATCAGGGCAAGACCCGGGCCACGCTCGACCCGATGTTGCGCGAGGTCGCGGAGCGTGGCCCGTGGGTCAGCGCGCATCCGGACGTCATCCTGAAGATGGGCGTCAAGGAGGTCCTGTATCGCACGAGGCATCTCGGCTGGGGCACGGACACGCATCTCTATCGAACCGCAGCGGAATTTCTCGCCAGCGTTTCCACCGCGGCTGCGATCGTCCGGGCCTCGTGTCCTCAAGCAGAACCGAGGCAATGGCGGGCAAGGCGTCTGGAAGGTCGAACTGATCTCGGGTCGGCCGGCGAGACGAGCAGGTGCGCGTGCTGCATGCGCAGCGCGGCAGCGTGCCCGAAGGCTGCCGCTCGCGAATTCATGACCCGCTGCGAGCCCTATTTCGGCTGGGGCGGCTGCATCATCGACCAGCCGTTTCAGCCGCGCCTGCCCGAGGGCATGATCCGCTGCTACATGGGTGCCGACAAGGTCGTCGGCTTCGGCCATCAGCTGATCAAGGCGCTGATCCCGCCGCCGCCGGAAGGGCCGGACTCGCCTGCGCGCGCAGCCCGGTCCGCGCATCATGCACGGGCCGGATGCCGCGCCGTTCCAGGCGCTCCGGGCGAAAATGGAACGGGAATGGGTGCCGCAGATGATGGAGGTGCTCGGCATCGATCGTGCGCGCGCTGCCGATCATCTGGGACGCGGACTTCCTCTATGGCCCGCGCACGGCGTCGGGCGAGGACAGCTACGTCCTGTGTGAAATCAATGTCAGCTCGTGCTTCGCGATCCCCGACGAGGCGCCGGCCGCTATCGCCCGGCTCGCCGCGGACCGCTGCCGGTCAGCCGCGAAATAGCTGCGGAGTGACAGCGAAATCCGTGGCGAGCCAACGCGACCGCTCTGATCGTCAAGCTGGCCGGCCGCTCTCGGTTCGTGATCTTCGGTGGGCCGGGGAGTGCATCGCCATTCAGGGTCTCCCTCGGGCAGCGGCAACACATTGCTGCCGCGCGCCCTCGCCGACCTCGACCCCAATGAAGGTCTGGTGTGTCTTGAGGGCCGCGACCGCATAACGATATCCGGACCGAAGTGGCGCCGTCTGGTCGGCTATTTGCCGGCCGAGCCGGGCTGGTGGGGCCGATACGGTTGGGGAGCATTTTACCGACCGGACGGCGGCGCTGGCTGTTGTCAGAGAGCTGGGCCGAACGCCGCACCCACGGATCAGCTGCCGATCGTCCGGTTCGACGCCAAGGCTGGCAAACGCAGCCTGGACTTGGCACGCTGTGCCTTGGTGCCGTTCTAGGCCAAGGATATCAAGGTCGGCGTCGCCAACATCAACACGAAGGCCGACGGGATCGAAACCAAGCCCGCTTTCCGCGAGGCATTCCAGCGCCGCCGCCTCGTGCCGGTCTGCCGGTCGACAATTTCGACGAGTGGCATGAGACCTCGACCGGCAAGCAACCCTATGTGATTGCATTGGCAGACCGAGGTTTGATGGCGCTCTTCGGCTGGTCAGTTCCGAATACCGAAAGGGCACTCGCTGCTTTTCATTCTCGCCGAGCCGCGCCAACTCTGATTAACTCGCCGCATGGCTACCGTCCTTACCGCAAGGGACTTGCTGGATCCCGGCAGTGATGTCAGCTGATCAGACCAATTGAGAGCCGGGGGTAGGCGCATGCGCAGGTTCTTCGGGTCGATGGGTTCCGTCAGCCGAGTCACCATCGAGAGCCAGGCCCTCAAGAGTAATATGCTGGGTGATCCGTCGGTGCGCGTCGTGGATGTGTACGTCCCGGCGGGGCATGACGGACAGGGATTGCCGCTGCTTGTGGATCTTGTCGGCTTCACCAGCAGCGGCCTATCCCATACGAATTGGGTCGGCTTCCGCGAAAACGTGCCGGAGCGGCTCGACCGGCTGATCGGCGAACAGCGCATGTCGCCCGTCGTCGTCGCCTTTCCCGATTGCTTCACCCGGCTCGGCGGCAACCAGTACATCAACTCAGCTTCGGTGGGCGCCTGGGAGGATTTCCTGCTGCACGAAATGCTGCCGGCGATCGAGCAGCGCTTCGGATGTGGCGGTACCGGGCGCCGCGGCGTGTTCGGTAAGAGCTCCGGCGGGTATGGCGCGATCACCCACGCGCTGCGCCACTCCGACATCTGGTCGGCCGCGGCCTGTCATTCCGGCGATATGGGCTTCGAGCTGTGCTATCTGCCCGATATGCCAGCGGTGCTGCGTGCGCTCGCCGGCGCGGGGAACTCCATCGAGCGTTGGTGGCAGCAGCTTGAAGCAGCCCAGAAGCATCCGGAGGGTTCCTTCAAGGTGGTCAACGCGCTGGCGATGGCGGCGAGCTACGATCCCGATCCCGACGCAGTTCCTCGGGATCCGGCTGCCGGTCACGTTCGACACCTGCGAGGTTATCGAGGAACGCTGGGCGAATTGGTTGCGGCAGGACCCTGTCGTTGCGATCGAAACCCAGGCGGACAATCTCCGCCGGCTGAAGGCACTCTACATCGACTGCGGCGAGAAGGATCAGTTCAATCTGCTCTACGGTGCCCGCAGGTTCGTGCGGCGGCTGAACGAGCTCGGCATTGCGCATCGCTACGAGGAGTTCCCCGACAACCACACCGGTGTCGATTACCGGATGGACGAGAGCTTGCCGTTTCTCGCCCAGAGCGCTGTCCAGTCGATGAAGGCAGGCGCGGCGTCCAACGGCCTCTACCGCGATCCACCAGCATCTCGCGAGCTATCGAGCGTAGGTTTGTGGGTATATAAACTCGTTCTTCCTCTAAGCTATTGGAGTATAGATTGTATCTGGCCTTAAATCGCGGAAGAGGCATCCGCAAACCCATTGTCTACCGGGAGCCATCTGGGTCGACGATGGACTACCAACCGATTGTAATCCTTAACTTCTCTGTCTAGGACGGTCCAAGACGGCTCACCCCAATCCACCTCAATCGACGACTCATTTGTGGGTAGAATTGCGGATAAATTCTCACTTAGCGCCTGGACCATAACGAGAGTTGAATGACATTCCTCCCGCGTAGGGTGCGGCAAAGGTTTGGCGTGGGTCGGGCGACGAACAGGCTCTCCGCGGTCGAGGTGAAGGGTATCGCGCAGAAGGGAATGTACCACGACGGGGCGGGCTGTATCTCCAGGTAAGTGGCGGTGGGGCGAAGTCCTGGATCTTCCGTTTCATGCTCGACGGCCGGGCCCGCGAAATGGCGTTGGGGCCGGCGCACGCGATCTCCCTCGCCGAGGCGCGCAAGCGCGCGGCCGAATGCCGCAGGATGCGCGTCGACGGGATCGACCCGATCGAGGTTCGGAGATCGCAGCGCGACGAGGAGAGGCTCGACGCAGCGAAGGCGATGACCTTTGACGCATGTGCCGCCGCCTACATCGATGCCCACCGGACCGGGCTGGCGCAACGCGAAGCATCGTGACCAGTGGCGTAATACGCTAGGGAAACGCTGAACAAGGCGGACATGGCTGAGGGGTTGGCGCGCGGCACATAGTTTTGAGCGGAACGGTACAACCTGAAAGAGACTAATCCGACAGGCCTCGTGTTTTGGCTGCTTTCTCTTGTGCTCTGCCGTCGACCCGGGCAAATTCCGGGCGTGATCAGGCTGGCGAGTGAGCGAGCAGGGTTTTCTTGACGATCACCAGGTTGGCCAGCGCGAACAGGGTGCGCAGTTGCGCGGTGTTCTTGAAGAGGCCGCGATAGCGCAGCTTCTTATGGCGGAACAGGTGGGGTTCTTGACGATGTGGAACGGGTGCTCGACCCAGGCCCGCACCTGCGACAGCGCCCGCTCCACCGGCTCCGCCAAATCCCGCAGAGCTTTGGGCAACGCCTTGATGATGCTGCGCTTGATCGCGATGTTCCAGCGACATCGCGGTCGTCAAGTTCGGGCCGCTTGTCCGCCCCGGTATAGCCGGCATCGGCGAAGACAGCCTCCTCCTGGCCGTGCAGCAGGGAAGCTGTCTGGTTGATGTCGGCTTCGTTGGCGGCGGTGCCGGTGACCGTGTGCACCACCCCCGAGGCGACATCCACCCCGATATGCGCCTTCATCCCGAAGTGCCACTGGTTGCCCTTCTTGGTCTGGTGCATCTCCGGGTCGCGGCGCCTTGCTCTTGTTCTTGGTCGAGGGCGGCGCGGCGATGATCGTGGCATCGACGATTGTGCCCTGGCGCATCAACAGGCCGCGCTCCTCCAGCATCGCGCCCACCTCATCGAACAGCGCCCGGGTCAGGTCGTGCTGCTCCAGCCAATGGCGGAAGTTCAGCACCGTCGTCGCGTCCGGAACCGCCGCCACCGACAGGTCGATCCCGGCAAAGCCGCGCAACGCCTGGCTGTCGTAAAGCGCGTCCTCCAGGGCTTCGTCGGCCAGCCCATACCATTGCTGCAAAAAGTAGAGCCGCAGCATCCGCTCCAGCCCAATCGGCGGCCGGCCGCGTTCGCCCTTCGGATAGAACGGCCGCAGACGACCGACCAGCCGCGCCCACGGCACCACCTGCTCCATCTCGGCCAAAAACTTGTCGCGCCGCGTCTGCTTTTTCTTGCCGGCGTATTCCGCCTGCGAAAAGCTCCCCTGCCGCTGCATCGCCCCGTCCCTCGGTCCCCCCGGACCGCCGGATTTTACCCGATGGCAGCGCCCACGGCCGCCTATTTTTCAGTGTTTCCCTAGGGAGCTACGCCGGCCCGGTGCTCGGGACCCTTCCGGTGCAAGCGGTTGATGTCGGGCTGGTGATGAAGGTCTTGGAACCGATCTGGCATGCCAAGCCCGAAACGGCGAGCCGGCTGCGGGGGCGCATCGAGGCGGTCCTCGACTGGGCCGCGGTCCGCGGCTATCGCAAGGGCGAGAACCCGGCACGGTGGCGTGGTCATCTCGACAAGCTGCTTCCGGCGCGGAGCAAGGTCCGCCAAGTCGCGCACCACGCGGCGCTGCCATACGACAAACTCGCCGATTTCATCGCGGCGCTTCGCAACCAGCAGGGCGTTGCTGCCCGGGCGTTGGAGTTTCTCATTCTGACCGCCGCCCGCACTGGCGAGGTAATCGGCGCACGGTGGGATGAGGTCGATCTCGATGAGAGGATCTGGGTCGTACCCGGAGCGCGGATGAAAGCGCACCGAGAGCACCGGGTGCCGCTATCTGTGGCGGCGATGGCCATTCTCGGGCCAATGAAGGACATCCGCGAAAGCGACTTCGTGTTTCCCGGCGGCCAAAAGGGCGGGCCGCTCTCGAACATGGCGATGCTCGCCCGGCTCAGGCGCATGCACCGCGGCGAACTCACAGCGCACGGGTTTCGCTCCACTTTCCGTGATTGGGCGGCAGAGCGGACGAGTTTTCCGGGCGATGTCGCCGAGATGGCGCTGGCGCACACGGTTGGTGACAAGGTGGAGGCGGCCTATCGCCGTGGTGACCTGTTCGAAAAGCGCCGCCAGCTGATGGAGGCCTGGGGCGCCTTTGGCATAGTATCCATCGATGCTCAAAAGGCTTTGGAAAGGATTTCGTCGGACGATTAAGCGTCGACCTCGAAGAATCCAGGCGTGATGTATCAACCGAAATATCTGAGACTGCATGACGCCGTTAAGATCATTGCCGCATATCTGGAAAAGAATGATGCGGGATCGCATCGTGACTGGAGCCCGGCTGCCTGCGTACAGCTTATCCAAGCGCTGAATGGTTTGACGATATCTAAGTTCCACATTTGATCTCCACCCTCGCCGGTGCCTATATGAGGCTGACGAACGCTCGACCAGAATCTCCTATCCTTTATTGGGATGTAGACGCGATATATTTTGACAACGAGTATGGTGAACCAAATGGATATCAAAATATCCATGTCGTCTCAGCCGATATTGAGAGGGAGATTCTGAAATCATCTCTGCCCTCTGTGGAGGAACGGCCGACGAGTGGTGAAGGGCATTCCCTAGAAAACCTAAGAGGCTGACCCGAAATGAATTTAGTGATTTTAGTACCTGATTACGGACTATCCTCAGCCATCAAGGCATGGTACAAAACAGGAACATACGGTTGTTTCTGCGGGTTTGAACGATGGCGCGCAACAAGGTGCAATTTCAAAAGGGGCTCAGCGAGGCCCGAGTTTGCTGTTCTTTACGGAACCGAGGATCAGTGCCGGGAGGCGGTGATGCGCTGGCGCTGGCCATCCGGCTTTGTCTGCCCGGTTTGCGCCGGCGAGCATCACAGCGTCGTCAAGACCCGGGCGCTTTACCAGTGTACCGCCTGTCGACGGCAGACATCGGTGATCGCCGGAACGATTTTCGCGGCGACCAAGGTGCCGCTGTGCACCTGGTTTCGCGCCATGTACCACCTCACGCAGAGCAAGGGCGGCATCTCCAGCATCGAGTTGGGCCGCCGGCTTGGCGTCACCCAGACCACCGCCTGGAAGATCAAGCACAAGCTGATGCAGGCGATGATGGAGCGGGACGCCACAAAGCGCCTGACGGGACGGATCGAGATCGACGACGCCTATCTCGGCGGGGAGCGCAACGGCGGCAAGCGGGGCCGCGGTTCGCCTGGCAAGACGCCGATCGTGGCGGCGGTCGAAACCACACCAGAGGGCAAGCCAATCCGCTTGAAGTTGCGCCGCGTGAAGGGTTTCCGCCGGGCCGAAATCGCGAGCTTGGCGCAGCGCAATTTCCAGCCCGCCAGCACCGTTGTCAGTGACGGCCTGCACTGCTTTACGGGGGTCGGCAACGCCGGCTGCGTCCACCAGCCGATCATCACTGGATCCGGTCGCAAGGCCGCCCTCAACCCTGCCTTCAAGTGGGTCAACACCACCCTCGGCAACATCAAGAGCGCCATCACCGGCACTTACCGCGCCATCCGCGACAAGCATGTACCCCGCTACCTCGCCGAATTCGAGTACCGCTTCAACCGCCGATACGATCTCGCCGCCATGATGCCACGCCTCGGCTATGTCGCCGTCCGAACCCCGCCGATGCCATACCGCCTCCTCAAATTGGCTGAGCATCATGCGTAATCAGGAAGAGCTATGTGCCGCCGTATTGACGTTAACAAGAATGAGTTCTATTCTACTCTTGGTAACACTAATCGCGCCCCGCAGATACTGCTTACGGGTTACTGAGATAGCCCCTGCCGCGTGCGCGATACGATGGGATGCGCAGGCTTGAGCGTCAGCCGTCGCCCATCTTGAGGGCGGCGATGAAGGCGGATTGCGGGATTTCGACCTTGCCGAACTGGCGCATGCGCTTCTTGCCCTCCTTCTGCTTTTCGAGAAGCTTGCGCTTGCGCGTCACGTCGCCGCCATAGCATTTGGCGAGCACGTCCTTCCGCAGCGCCTTGACCGTCTCGCGGGCGATGATCCGGCCGCCGATCGCCGCCTGGATCGCGACCTGGAACAATTGCCGCGGGATCAGATCCTTGAGCCGCTCGCACAAGGCGCGGCCGCGGCGCTCGGCCTGCGCGCGGTGGACGATGACCGAGAGCGCGTCGACCGGCTCGCCGTTGACGAGGATGTTCATCAACACGAGGTCGCCCTCGCGGTAGTCGTCGATCTGGTAGTCGAAGCTCGCATAGCCGCGGCTCACCGATTTCAGCCGGTCGTAGAAATCGAACACGACCTCGTTCAGCGGCAGCCGGTAGACCAGCATCGCCCGGTTGCCGGCATAGGTCAGATCGGCCTGCTCGCCGCGGCGCTCCTCGCACAACGCCAGGATCGGCCCGAGATAGGCGTCGGGAACGAGGATCGTCGCCTTGATCCACGGCTCCTCGATATGGTCGATCCGCACCGGGTCGGGCATGTCGGCCGGGTTGTGCAACGTGACGACGCGCCCGTTCGTCTGGTGCACGCGGTAGACGACCGAGGGGGCGGTCGCCAGGAGATCGAGATCGAATTCGCGATCGAGCCGCTCCTGGATGATTTCGAGATGCAGCAGGCCGAGAAACCCGCAGCGAAAGCCGAAGCCGAGTGCGGCCGAGGTCTCGGGCTCGTATTCGAAGCTCGCATCGTTGAGGCGCAGCTTGGCGAGGCTGTCGCGCAGCCGCTCGTAATCGGCGGCGTCGGTCGGAAAGAGGCCGCAGAACACCACGGGCTGCACCGGCTTGAAGCCGGGCAGGGGGCCCTCCGCCGGGCGCCGGTCCTCGGTGATCGTGTCGCCGACCCGGCAATCGGCGACGGTCTTGATGCCGGCGGTGATGAAGCCGATCTCGCCCGGCCCCAGCCGCTCGACCGCGACTCCCTTCGGCGTGAAGACGCCGACGCGCTCGATATTGTGGACCGCACCCGTCGCCATCATGCGGATCTTCTGCCCGGCCTGCAGCGATCCGTCCTTGACCCGGACCAGGATCACCACGCCGAGATAGGGGTCGTACCAGCTGTCGACGAGGAGCGCCTTCAACGGCGCCGCCGCGTCGCCCTGGGCGGCGGCAGCCGGGTGACCAGCGCTTCCAGCACCTGGTCGATGTTGAGCCCGGTCTTGGCGGAAATCAGCAAGGCGTCGGAGGCGTCGAGACCGATTACGTCCTCGATCTGCTGTCGCACTCGTTCGGGCTCGGCCGCCGGCAGGTCGATCTTGTTCAGAACCGGCACAATCTCGTGCCCAGCCTCGATCGCATGGTAGACGTTGGCGAGCGTCTGCGCCTCGACCCCCTGGCTCGCGTCGACGACCAGCAGCGAGCCTTCGCAGGCGGCGAGCGATCGGCTCACCTCGTATGCGAAGTCGACATGGCCCGGCGTGTCCATCAGATTGAGGATGTAGGTCTCGCCGTCCTGCGCCCGGTATTGCAGGCGCACCGTCTGCGCCTTGATCGTGATGCCGCGCTCGCGCTCCAATTCCATCTGGTCGAGCACCTGCTCGCGCATCTCGCGAGCCTCGAGCCCGCCGCAGGCCTGGATCAGCCGGTCGGCCAAGGTCGATTTTCCGTGGTCGATATGCGCGATGATCGCGAAGTTGCGGATATGGCTGAGCGGTGTCATGCGCCGGGAACATAGGAACGCAGCCTCTCACGATCAACGCGAGAAGGGGCGATCGTGACGCCAAGGTCCGCGCGACTGCGATCTGTCGATTATCGTGCAGCGACAGCCATCGGAACGACAAACCCGGGCTAGCTACCCACAGGGCCTGCCCGTTTGCTGTTTTTGCTGTTATTTGCAACAAATCTACAGCAAACGCTCCGCCCGCACGCCTGCCGCCGCCAAAGGTTCTCCCATCCCTCGCCCGTTCTTATTACAAGATGATTGTGGCGATTTTACCATCGACAGCTTCGCCCCGCGGCGGTCGGTGGCTCATTCGATGACCTCGTTGGCGCGGGCGAGGATCGATGGCGGTACCGTCAGACCGAGCGCCTTGGCGGTCCGGAGATTGACGACCAGTTCGAACCTCATCGGCTGCTCGACCGGTAGATCGGCAGGCTTGGCGCCTGCGAGAATTCGGCCGACATAGGTCCCCGTCTGCCGCCAGAGACCGATGTTGCTCGGTCCATAGCTGGCGAGGCCGCCGGCCGCGGCGAACTCGCGCCACTGAAAGATTGCCGGAACCGCATAGCGAGCCGTCAGTGCCGCGAGTTGTTCGCGCCGACTGTTGAAGAACGCGTCGGAACCAATCAGTAATGCGCCCACTTGCCGTTGCATGACGGACGCAAAAGCCGCATCGATTTCGGCTTCGGTGCTGGCCTTCGCGACTGCGAGTTGTAACCCCTTTGCGCGCGCCGCTTCCTGTACGTCATGGATCGCGCGTTCCGCGGTCGGATTGTTCGGGTTGACCAGCAGGGCGATAACTTTGGCCCGGGGAACCAGCTCGGACAGCAGTTGAAGGCGCTTGGGCATCAGTTCGGTCTCCATGAGACTGGGGCCCGTGATGTTGCCGCCCGGCCGGCCGAGGCTGGCAACGAAGCCTGCTGCGACCGGGTCATTGGCGCCGGTGAAGACAATTGGGATCGTCGACGTCGCGGCTTTGGCCGCCCATATCGCGGGGGCCCCTTGTGCAGCGATCACGTCGACGCCGCGGCCGACGAGATCGGTGGCCAATGCGGGCAGCCGATCGAGGCTACGGTCTGCCCAGCGATATTCGATCGCCACGTTTTTCCCCTCGACATAGCCGGCGTCACTCAGCCCCTGTCGGAACGCGGCAAAGTAGGATGGTCCATAGAAGCTGGGCGAGCCAGTGCCGAGAAAGCCGATCACCGGCATCGGCTTCTGCTGCGCGCGGAGGGCTCGGCCAGCCATCAATCGCGCCGCCCACAAAGAAGAGCAGCTCGCGGCGCCTCATCGAATGGTCTCGGGGGCACGGACAGTCGGCCGGGAGTAGTCCGAAATATCAATATGCGGCACGATTCCTCCTCCAAGGCAGTGCAGCGATTAAAGGGCGGCAAACGCTGATGGATGAGGATATTCCGTCGCCTTTAGACCTGCCAGCAGTTGCGCGGAAAAAGGTGAGCGCGGCCTTCGATGGCCCCGGCAAACCCGTTTCGGAAACCTCCAGGCGCGTCCGCGGACCCGCGGCGGGTTGCCGTTGACCCTGATGCGGTGGGGCCATAGGCTATCGACTGGGCCAAAGCCCCGACGGAGCGGGAAGGAGCAGCCGGTATGGCCAGGATCGTTCTCGGGATCGGCGCGTCGCACACGCCGATGCTCAATGCGCCGGCCGAGGATTGGCCGCATTTTATCGACCGCGACGCGGTGCGCGACTTTCTCGACAAGGACGGCAACCCCGCGACCTATCAGGAGCTTCTCGCCCGCGCCGAGCCGCATGTCGCCGGCCGAGTTGACGCCCGAGCGCTTCGCCGCCCGCCACGCCGAGGCACAGGAGGGGGTCGAGCATCTGAAAGACGCGGTGCGGCGGGCCGAACTCGACGCGCTGATCGTCGTCGGCGACGACCACAAGGAACTCTACCAGGACGACAATCTGCCGGGCTTTGTGGTCTATCACGGCAAGACGATCCGTAACGTCCCGCTCGACGGCTTCAAGGGGCCCGAATGGGCGCGTCGCGCGACCGCCCGCTATTACGAGGAGAAGGAGCCGCGCGACTACCCGGTCGAGAGCGACTTGGCGCTGCATCTGATCACCTCGCTCGTCGACCGCGAATTCGATCCGGTGGCGTCCGACGCACTGCCGCCCGGCAAGGGCGAGGGGCACGCCTTCGCCTTCGTTCGCAAGCGGCTGATGGAAGATCAGTCGCTGCCGGTCGTGCCGGTGTTGATCAACACCTATTTCCCGCCGAACCAGCCGACGCCCCGGCGCTGCTACAAGTTCGGCCAGGCGATCCGCGAAGCGGTCGAGAGCTATCCGGGCGAGGCGCGAATCGGCATCGTCGGCTCGGGCGGGCTCAGCCATTTCGTCGTCGACGAGGCGCTCGACCGCGAAGTCATCGACGCGATGGCGCGCAAGGACGCCGCCGCACTGCAATCATTGCCGCGCAACAAGCTCAATTCCGGCAGCTCCGAAATCCGCATGTGGATCTGCGTCGCCGGCGCGATCGAGCATCTCGATTGCGCCTGGTCGCGCTATGTGCCGGGCTACCGCACCCCGGCCGGTTCCGGCACCGGCCTCGGCTTCGCCCTCTTCTCGTGAGGTCAGCGATGAGCAGACAGAAGGACAGCGAGGATCTGGTTCGCGTCGGCCCCGGCACCGTCATGGGCGAGATGATGCGGCAGTACTGGCTGCCGGCGGCGATGTCGTCGGAACTCGAACCGGGCGGCGCGCCGATGCGGCTCGTGCTGTTGGGCGAGCGGCTGATCGCATTCCGCGACAGCGAGGGCCGGGTCGGGGTCATGGACCATCGCTGCCCACATCGCTGCGCCTCGCTCTTCCTCGGCCGCAACGAGGAGGGTGGCATCCGCTGCGTCTATCACGGCTGGAAATTCGACGCCGCCGGCAATTGCGTCGACATGCCGAATGCGCCGCCGCACCAGGACTACAAGGAAAAGGTCAAGGCCAAGGCCTACCGGGTCAGCGAGCGCAACGGCCTCGTCTGGGTCTATATGGGCGCGCGCAAGGAGGCGCCGCCATTGCCGGGCGTCGAGGCCGCGCTACTGCCGGAGAGCGAATTGCAGATCACCTTCGCCCAGCGCGAATGCAACTGGCTGCAGGCGCTCGAAGGCGACATCGACACCTCGCATTTCGGCTTTCTGCATGCGGGCTCGGTCGATGCGTCCCAGGTGTCAGCCGACAACCTGATCCGCTGGACGGTCGCCAACCGGATGCCCGAATACCACGTCATGGACACCGATTGGGGTACCATGTACGCCGCCTACCGCCCGGCCGAGAAGGGGCAGACCTATTGGCGCTTTGCCAATTTCCTCTTTCCGTTCTGGACGCAGACGCCGCAGGGCGCCTTCGACCGGGTCAATAGCCGCGCCTGGGTCCCGATGGACGATACCCATACGATGTTTGTCAGCCTGACCTGGAAAGGGCTGCCGGCCGACCGCGCCGCGCGCAGCACTACTCGGGATCTCCCCGGCTCCAGGCTCGCGATGGATTTCGTGCCGAACAACACCGGCTGGTACGGGCGCTGGCGTCTCGCCGGCAACGAGCGCAATGACTGGCTGATCGATCGCGAGGTGCAGATGCGCGGGCGGCGTCTACACCGGCATCGAGGGCATCCAGGCGCAGGACCAGGCGGTGACCGAGAGCATGGGGCCGATCACCGACCATGATTTCGAGCATCTCGGCCCGAGCGACCGGATGATTACCCGCACCCGCCGCCGCCTGCTGCGCGCCGCCCGCGCGTTGAAGAAGGACGGAGCGGTGCCGCCCGGCGTCGACAACCCAGATGTCTACGTCAACGTCCGCAGCGGCGACTTCCTCGCCGACGCCAAGATCGCCTGGCAGGACGCCTACGACCTGCAGATGCGCGCCGCACTCCGCCCATTGCAGCAGGCCGCGGAATAAACGCAAAGCGCCGGCGATCGCGGACTAGGACTCGCGGTGCTGCTTTGGGTGTTGGCGCTCTGACCCGCGGCCGGTGCGGCCCTGTCATTTGCTGCCTCCACGCTGCAAGACGCTGCGGGCAAGATCGATCGCGTGTTCCGTCGGCGAACGGTCCAACTTGCCGAAATCGATGCCGGATGGCGTCAGCGATTGCACCAGTTGATGAAAACCAGGGTCCAGCAACGCTTCAGAAAGGCCTAAGGCGTCGGCGCGTGCATCGTAGTGCGCGGCCAGACGTAGCGCGTAACGGTATACTGATACCAGGATACTTACCAAGAAAAACAGTACAATAGCAAAGCTAAACCGTGTTATGAACGTGAATATTTCGATGGGATCGGTTTTGATGGAGAGAAGATTTGGCAGGTCGGCTCTCAATTTCGCAATAAGATTCTTTGTCACGCTCGATTTGATCCATGAGGTTTTGCCGATTGATCCCAAGAACTCTCATAGTGTCGAGGGATTGGCCGATCGACTGATCCGGTACCCCCAACCCACTTAGCGCCGCTTTGACCCCCATCAGGTCCTTGGCGTCATTCAATGCCCGCAGCTCAGGCGGATCAATCCGCAGGATCGTGCCGCTCTCTCCCACCGCCCAGCCGCGCTTGCCGTCGCCGAGAAACTGCACCGACCTGAGACCCTTGCTGGTGCCGCTGGTCTGGCTCTGCCAGCTCTCGCCGCCGTTCTGCGTGGTCAGGATCGTGCCGCTCTCCCCCACCGCCCAGCCGCGCTTGCCGTCGCCGAGAAACTGCACCGACAAGAGATAATTGCTGGTGCCGCTGGTCTGGCTCTGCCAGCTCTCGCCGCCGTTCTGCGTGGTCAGGATCGTGCCGCTCTCTCCCACCGCCCAGCCGCGCTTGCCGTCGCCGAGAAACTGCACCGACCAGAGACCCTTGCTGGTGCCGCTGGTCTGGCTCTGCCAGCTCTCGCCGCCGTTCTGCGTGGCCAGGATCGTGCCGCTCTCTCCCACCGCCCAGCCGCGCTTGCCGTCGCCGAGAAACTGCACCGACCAGAGATGGTTAAACATAATTTGCGTTGGCGGCGTCGCAGCCACCGCTCGTGCGGCTACTTCCTCCCGTAGCCGATCAAATTCGGCTGCCTGCTGTTCGAGCTTCTGTTTGTCCTGCAGAAGTGCCCCCCTCCGCCCTCCTTATTGAGTTAGCCTGTTCCGTCGAATTTGTTATCAACAAAATTTGCGAGTAGAAAAGCACCCCTAGTCCAGCGACCAGTAGAATAACAACAGCGGCGAGAAGAAAGTAACTCAGTAGTCGTAATCTCTGAGCACGTCGCTTTATGTCATCGGAGACACGCCGGATAGCTGTTGTCGCCTTCTTCCGTTCCTCCTCTGTCGGCTCTTTTCCTGCAGGCCTACCGTCTGTTGGCTCCGGTAGATCCAAAACCTCGGCGGTTGCCAGTGCGCTGTCGTTCATCGGTGCAGGTTCCCCCGAATTCTTAAACGTCCTAACCCACCGTCATCGATACGCATTATGTTTCAGCATATTAAAGAAGAGATCGGTCGACGTGTGAAGCGGTTCACATAGGTTCAAATTAAACCCGGTAAGCGATAAAATACAGCCAGCCGCGCCGTCGGCTCGCGCGCCGACCACGTGGTTGTCGATCTTCATTGTCAGCCGCTGCCGCGCCCCGGCGCCCCTCCCTCTCGCCCATGTTTGAAAAGAGGGAGGGTGAATGGTTAGAGGATCACGGGAAACGCGAGACGTCGACGGCCTTCTCGGTGATGAATTCGAGGAGCGCCGGGGTCCCTTCGCGGGTCTTTTCGATGCCGCGGCGGATCGCCGGCACGATCTGTTCGGGCTCGGTGACACGCTCGCCGTAGCCGCCCAATGCCTGGGCGAAATTGGCGTAGTGGCCGCTGATGTCGGTCGAGCGGTATTTCTCGGTCGCGACCGGCATCACCTTCAACTCGATCGCCATCGAGAAATTGTTCATCAGGATCGACAGGATCGGAGTACGCTCCCGAACCGCGGTCTCGAAATCCATGCCGGTAAAGCCGATCGCGGCGTCACCCCAGACATTGATGCAGAGCTTCTCGGGTTTGGCGAGCTTCGCCCCCATCGCCAGCCCGAGCCCGTAGCCGAGCTGCGTCGTCTTGCCCCAGCCGAGATAGCAGAGCGGCGTCTCGCTGACCCAGAACGGCGAGAGCTGGTCGCGCGGGCTGCCGGCGTCATGGGTGATGATCGTTTCTTTGACATCAACGGTGTGCAGCAACTCCCAGATCACGCGATAGGGCGAGAGCGGCTTGGTGTTCTGCGTCAGCCGCGGCATCCACTGCTCCATCCACTCCTGCCTCAGCGAGCGGATCTGGCCGGTCACGGCGGCAAGCTGTCCGCGCGGCTTGCCGTGGAGGCGATCCTTCACCTCTTCGAGGATCGCATCGAGGGTGAGGCCCGCATCGCCGACCGCGGCCAGATCGACCGGCACATCCTTGTTGATCGCATAGGGGTCGAGCGTCGCGTGCGCGATCTTCTTGCCCTTGGGCATCGCCGTGCCGAATGACGTGCGGGTGAAGCTGCAGCCGATGCCGAAGATCAGATCGGCGTTTTGCAGCGTGTGCCAGAGATGGCCGCCGATGCCGATGCCGCCCGAGCCGAGCGACAGGGGATGGCTTTCCGGGAAGCTGCTCTTGCCGCCGAGTGTCGTCATGACCGGGGCCTCGAGCAGTTCCGCCAGCGCCTTCAGCTGCGGCCACGCCTTGCCGTAATGGACGCCCTGCCCCGCGACGATCACCGGGCGCTGGGCCGCGACGAGCGCCTCGGCAATCTTCGCGACCGATTGCGGGTCGGGACCGCTTTTGAGCTTTGGCGTCAGCTGGTATTCGGCTACGAGCGCGTCGGGCACTTCCTCGCGCAGCAAGTCGGAGGGGAACTCGACCAGGACCGGGCCGGGGCGGCCGTTCTTGACCGTCGTAAAGGCGCGGCGCAGCGCCTCGACTGTCGCGTTGGCGACGGTTACCTGCTCGCTCAGTTTCGTGACATTGCGGAAATTGAGCGCGGCGTTGAAATTCGGGTGCACCTGGTTGATGTTGCGGGCATAGCCGGCGGGCAGCACGACGACCGGGGTCGAGTCGCCGAAAGATTGCGCCACCCCGCCAAACGCGTTCTCGGTGCCGGGACCGTGCTGCATCGCAAAGACGCCGATCCGGTCGCCCGAGGTGACCTTGGCGATCGCGTCGCACATATGCAGCCCGATCCGCTCCTGGCGCACCATGATCGTGCGGATGTCGGCCTCGGCGGCGGCCTCGATGATCGGGTTGACCGGATACCCGATCAAAAACTCGATCCCCTCCCGCTTCAGGATCTCGGCGACGGCGTTGGCGACTTTCATGTCGGCGCTCCTCGATGCTCGGCTATGATCGGTCAATTGTGACACACCCCGGGCGGCGTGCGCCAACTCTATGGAAATTGACGTCCGCGGGCTCGAGAGCGAGGAGGCCCTCCAGCTTGTCGGAGAACAGATCGTTACTGCGACGTTAGTCCCGGCAGCGGCCACCCGCGACGGGCGGCCGATCTTTTGTCCGCGCCGCCGCCTTTAATCGGCGCCTGTCGCCGGCTGGCTTTGCAGGATCAGGCGGACGAGCTCGGCCTGGCGCCGCGTGCCGGTCTTGTCGAACACATGGGCGAGGTGCGTCCGCACCGTCGTCAACGAGACGCCGAGGCGGCCGGCGGCGGCCAGCAGCCCATCGCCTTTCGCTATCTCGACTGCGAAACCGGCTTCCGCCTGGGTCAGCCCGAAATCCTGGCGCAGCCATTCGCCGCGGACCGTCACAACTTGCTCCGGGTCGGTGATGAACAGGATCGCTGTCGGGCGCAGAACGTCGACCCAGGTGACCCGGGTCCGGTGCGGCATCGCCAGCACCGTCAACGGCCCTCGATCGCGGCGCGAAAGCCGCAGCCGCCCGCCCGCGCCGCCAATCTCGTCCGCCGGCGCGGCGCAATCGGCAATGGTTCGGCGCAGCCGGCGCGTGTCCTCGAGGGTTTCGGCTTGCAGGCCGTCGCGCCCGAAGGAGAGCCCGTTGCCGTCGCCGAGCATCCTCGCGGCGGCCTGGTTGGCAAAGATCACTCCTGCCTGTGCATCGGTGAGCAGCACCGCGTGAGGCAGCCGGTTCAGCATTTCGACCGAGTTCGTCGGCGGCCCGTCCAGAGCGGCCAGGCGCAGCCGCAACTGCAAGGCACGCTGCAGATGCGGCGCCAAGGCGGCGAAGAGCCGGACCTGCGCCGGGGCGAAATCACCCTCGGAACAGGGGCGCGACACTGACACGACCGTGGAAACCGGCCCCTCGGTCAAAAGGGTTGTTCCCATCATCGCCTCCGCGGCGCGCAGCCGCGACGGCCCACCGACTGGGGGCATTTCCGGCACGATGACAGTACCGATCGGATGCGTGCCGCACTGCCCCCACACATCGGCCCAATATTCCGAAAAGCTGGGCAGTTCTTTGGGATCGACGCGTGGAGCCAGCATAATGGCGCTGCGGGTTATCGAGTTGTAGGCGCCGACTTGCGCTCCGCCGGTTGCTCCGAGGAGGTCGGCGAGACCGTTAAGCATCGTTGGGCAGGCGTTCGCATCCACTACCGTGTCGTAGATCGATCCGACGAATTCCGAGAGCGCTTGAAAGTGCATCGCCGGCCCTCTGCATGTCGGAATGCACAGGCTCGGAAAAGCGCGCGCAAAGCTCGACCAGCCTTCAACCATAGGATGCCGTGCGCCGTCAGTGTGTGAACCTCTTCACACTTCCGCAAAAAAATTCCCCGCGCAAATCGCCCTCGTCATCCGAACGAATGACGACGCGGCATCGCTGCACGGCCTTAATACGTTTAGGCGCCCCATAGGTTTATTCTATGCCTAACCGGTTGACACCCACACCGGCTTGGGCTAGTATCTGCGGCATGAACAGCACCTCCACGGCTCAAGACATTTGCGGGCGCGGCGATCTGCCCTTCCCCTCGAATCTCCCCGAATTCCAGCGGCTTTTTCCGAATGACGTGGCGTGCGCCGCCTACCTTGAAAAGGTCCGTTGGGAAAACGGGTTTGAATGCCCGCACTGTGAGTTCGCGCGTGAGCCCTATCGCTTCACCAATCGGCCGGGCGTTCTGCGGTGCAAGACGTGCCGGCGCGACGTGGCTCTGACCGCTGGCACTATCATGGAGCGCACCAAACAGCCGCTCGCGACTTGGTTCTGGGCGGCCTATCTCGTTTCCAGTATGACGCCAGGAATGTCGGCAGTGCAGTTTCAGCGACAGCTTGGGATTACCCGTTACGAAACGGCATTCCTGCTTTTGCACAAGCTGCGCGCCGGCATGGTCCGCGCGGATCGTGACCGTATCGGTGGTGCGCCCCAAGATCACGTCGAGATGGACGAAACGTGGGTCGGCGGCGCGACGCGCGGCGAAGGCAGGGGCGTGCACGATAAGACGCTTGTGATCGCCGCCGTTGAGGTTCGCCATCGCAAACCCAAGGAAGGCGGCGCCAAACTCCGCAGGGGCGGACGCTACGCCGGCCGGCTGCGCTTGGAGGTTATGCCGAACCGTAGCGAAAAGGCCCTGTGCGGCTTTGTAGAGGCCGCCGTTGAACCGGGAACGATGATCATCACGGACGGCCTCCCGAGCTACGCCACGCTTCCCGCGCGCGGCTATGGGCACCTTGCCGTTGTCGAAAGTGGAAGGCCTGAGGGGGCAGAGGAATTCCTGCCGATGGTCCACCTTGTGTTTTCGAATCTCAAATCGTGGCTGCAAGGGACACATCACGGGGTTAGCCCGCAACACCTGCAAGCCTATTTGAATGAGTTCACGTTCCGATTTAATCGGCGCTTCTACCCGTTCAATGCATTCCGCTCGTTGCTCGGCATCGCCAGCGACGCGGAAGCCCTGACCTATGACGGCCTGTATTCGGGGGAGTGGCAGCACCCTTCGCTGGCAAATCATGCCTAACCGTCCCTGCCGGCGAGCCGGTCATAGTTCGCGTCAAACCAGTATTTGGCGACGAAATTGAGCGCGCCTTCGCCATCGTGGCCATTGATGTGCTCCAGGAACAACGCCAGGAGCTTGCGCTTTCCCGCCTTGGGGTTTTCGGCAATGAGCCGATTAAGAACGTCGCGAGGATTCGAGCGACGCCAGGATTTGCCTACAGAGGTCAAAATTACATTCTCCACAGTTCACGAATCATATCGCCTAGCCGCTTCAGACGAAAATCGTGCATTGCGAAACGATCGCCGTCTCCCCCTTTAGATTGAGGGCTGGTAAGCCGTGGTGGATCAACCACATCAAGAATTGAAAACCATTCCGCATCGCCTTCGCTCACTTTCATCAACTCGCCAATGACGTCTTCATTCCACTTTGAGGCGCGTTCCGTCCAAATCTGCCATGCTGCTGTGTCCAACACGTTTCTGCCTTCGTTTCTTAGCTCGACCAAATGAGTTGAGTGATCTCAGCAGGTTGTGCTCCCCTCGCTGTTGCGACACAACGGATGGGGGTCACAGATGGCCTGGACCGAGATCACTCGCCGGCAGTATCGGCGCGCCGGGCTTGCGCTACGCAAGCGACATGACGGATGGCGGAGTGGGCGCTGATCGAGCCGTTCATGCCGAAGCCCTCGCCGATTGGGCGGCCGCGCACGACGCTGCTTCGCGCGGTGGTGGACGCGCTGCTTTACATCGCAGCGACGGGCTGTCAGTGGCGGCAGCTGCCGAAGGATTTTCCGCCCTATTCGACCGTGCAGGGATACTTCTACCCCTGGTCGCGCAGCGGCGTCTGTGGGAGCGGATCAACCACACGCTGTCGTCGCCGCGCGCGAGCGCGAGGGGCGCGAAGCGAGCCCGTCGGCCGGGGTCATCGACAGCCAGTCGGTCAAGACAACGGAAAGCGGCGGACCATGCGGCTATGATGCCGGCAAGAAGATCAAGGGCCGCAAGCGTCATATCGTCACCGACACCGCCGGGCATCTCGTCGGCGTCGTGGTGCACACGGCCGACATCCAGGATCGCGATGGCGCCGTCAGCGTCCTCGTCAAGATCAAAGACCTCTACCCCTGGCTGCGTCATCTCTTTGCCGACGGCGCCTATGCCGGCATCCAGCTGTGCCACGCTCTGGCCGCGATCGGTCGCTGGACGATCAAAGTCGTCAAGCGCTCCGATACCGCCGAAGGCTTCGAAGTCATACCGCGCCGTTGGGTGGTGGAGCGCACGCTGGCTTGGCTCGGGCGCTGCCGCCGCCTCGCCAAAGACTTCGAAACCTTCGCAAGCGCCGCAATCGTGCTAGATTGAGTTTGGTGCCTTTCAATTGTCGTTCGAAATAAACAAGGCGCCCTATCGTCCAATAAAGCGCGAAACATAAGGCTACTATTATTGCAAGCGCCCATGATGGCATCCCAACGAGTGAGGTCATGCCCGCACCGATGAGATACGGTTTGATGTAGTCAAATAAGAGCAAAGCGATCGTAATCGCGCCGCCAATAACGTAGCGACGGATTCCGGCTGCATTGTTGAATGCCCGAAACCATTCCATGAGTCTTCCCCAAACGGGCCATAAACCGGCCAAGCGCTTTTACTAGCCGTTGGGGTTGTGGGTGTCAACCGGTTAGGCATAGTTTATTCAACCGGAAGGGTGAGGCGATGGCGACGCACAGCTTCGACGATCAGAATATTAAATGGTGCACGCACCCGGATCTGGAGCATCTGAAATATTCGATACTGAATGTCGACGAGGACAATTACATCGTCGACGTACTCTTCAAATTTGACGCCAACAAAAAAATTATCCTCCATCGCCACATGGTGCACAATAATACCTTTGTCGTGCAGGGCGAGCATCGCCTCTATGAACCTAATGGTGAGATCAAGGAGATTCGCGCCGTTGGCAGCTACAAGTCCAGCCCGCCGGGAGACGTGCATCGGGAAGGTGGGGGTGTTGATCAGGATGTTGTCGTGCTTTTTAACATTCGTGGACGCGATGGCGTGTTGTACGAACTGCTCGACGACGACGAGAAGCTAATCGGCACGCTCAGTTTTGCGGACTTCCTCAGCTTATATAAGTCATAACAAGATCATGTACATGAACGCGGTGACTTTTTTAATGTCGACATTTACATCGCCTAAAATAAATCTGAGCTTTGGTTCTGGTGTGCGCCATGGAGCACTTGCGTTTGCGGCCGTCCTCGGCCTGTCGCTGGCAACGGCGCCCGGCGCCGCCGCAGGCGAGGACAGCGGTGCACAGCCCCGAGGTGCGTTCACCTGCGACTTCGGCCTTTCATCGGACCTACGCGACGATCAAATCGGGCCGGCGATCGAGCGCGATCGCATGTATATGGCCGCCCGTCCCGGCCTGATCCACAAGCATATCCCGATCTCTTTCGACGCCAACGGCAATGTTTTTTCCGGTGGACGGTATCTGTTTGATACCGCCGAGCACGCTCGGGAGTACCGGGATTGGGTGTTCAACGGTTATGTGCTCGACGGCGTCTCTTTTCTCAAGCGGTCCTACTTCAATCCGCCAGGCGGTCCTCCCCCCGAGTGCCATGCCTGGACCGTGATCGGGGCGCACGATTTCGGCGACACCCACAACTCGCAGATCGTCCTGAGGACCGAACGCTGGTCGCTGCGCAACGCGCGGCGGCCCGCTTGGATATTGGCGCATAGGTTTGACGCCATTCTGGCCACAGCGCAGGCGCGCGGCCTGACCAGCGTGTGGCTGCTCTACGACCAGGACGAGGCGCTCGCTTCCCTCGTCTATTTTGGCGGAAGGGCCGGCCCGAGCGATCCCCGCGCGCCGGACATTGCCAGCCTGAGCGCGCTTGCTGACGCGCCGCGGCTCGGCGAGATCTTCGACGACCAGGGCTGGAAGCGGACCTTCGACCGGACCCAATGGGCGTTGACCATCTGGTTCCCGTTCGCTCCGGGCGGTCGCGGCGAGCCCGCTTTGTGGCCGAATACCCCGCCATTCCCTCAGCCCTACCAGGGTGACGGGGTATGCGAGGTGAGCCGCGGCGAAAGCGCCGCCGACAGCCCCGAATGCACAGCCATGTGCGGGGATGGCGTTGTTCAGAGCGGGGAGAATTCGATGAACTGCCCAGGCGACGTGCGCCAGATCCAATAAGTACCGGAAACCAACGCCTTCGGCCGGGCGGTCGGTGGTAACCGATGGAAATTCTAACTGGAGGAAACGCGTCATGAAGGACAAGACGACATATCGACAAAATATTGCCGCGGCGTTAGGCGTCGCTGCGATCACGGCGGGACTGACGGGAGCCGCTCCAGACAAGGCGCTCGCCGACGCGCCGCGCCATGTCACCAGCGAACAATTGCCGCAGCTCGCCGCCGAATGGACGCAATGGGCCCTGTCGTTACCCAATGACGTCAACCCGCTCGTTGATACGACCGGAGCCCTCTGTGCGGTGGGCCAGCGGGGGTCGGTATGGTTTCTGGCCGGAACTTTTTTTGGCTCGGCCGAGCCGATAAAGCGATCCTGCACGGTGCCTGAAGGCACGACGCTGTTCTTCCCGGTCATCAACGGTTTCGCGTTCAACACCCCCGGCTGCGGGCAACCTGACGATCTGAATACGGTCAAGAAATTGAAGCAATACTATTACGCCTTTGTGACGCAATTTGTCGATAAGGCCCACAGCATATCGGCCTCAATCGACGGCCACAAAATCAAGGCGCAACGCCTCGAGTCGCAACCTTTCACCGTGGCAAATCCACCAGGAAACATCTGGGGACCCGACGCCTGCGGTACAGGGGTGGCGCTCGAACCGGGCATCTATTCGCCGGGGATCAACGACGGATATTGGGTAACGATAGAAAACCTGAAGGCATCCCCAAAAGCGTACAAGATCTATTTTCACGCCGAGTCCGGAAGCACCGTTCAGGATGTCACCTATAACCTGACCGTGACGCCAGTATCCCTGAAATAACCAAATACTTCGAAACTGAACGACGCGCTCCGACGCAATCACCAAAACCTTACCTGTGAATTCAAAGGAACAGCCATGAACAACATTACTGCTCCCCTAACCTGAACAATTCACCGCCTGGATCTGGGTGGCGTGGCTCGGCGGCGCCGGCTCGCGCATAGGGTGTGCTGACGGGTGGCGCCGGGGGCGCATTTTTCGGGGCTTGTAGGTTGAGGGGATGGGTTTTTTGCGGGGCGCACGCCCCGGCGGTCACGGCGGGAGTTTGGCCAGGCGCGCGGCGAGGGTTGCGAAGCCGTGCTGATAGGCGAAGCCGGTCGGCAGCGAGATCCTGATCTTGGTGACCAGTTCGGTGACCCGGACGGCGACCTTGATCAGCCTGAGGCGCAGGGTATCGAACTGGGCGTCACGCCAGAACGATGCTTTCGGCGCCAGACCGCGCAGGGTGTGCATCAGCCAATAGGCAGCGGTGTGGATCAGCAGCCGGAACTGGTTGGCTGTTGCCTTGGTGCATGAGGTGCGGTCCGAGGCGAGGTGCAGCTTGTGAGCCTTGATCAGGTTCTCCGCCTGCCCCCGCGCGCAGTAGATTTTCTCGTAGAGCGATTTGGGCAGGCCCGCCAAGTTGGTGACGATGAAGCGGCTGTCGACGCCTTGGCCGGAGGCCTCGACGCGGGCAATCACGCGGCGCTCGGTCGCCCAAGTCCGGGCGGCGTAGCGGAATTCGGCATAGCGGCGCACCTTGCTCTGGGCGGGCGCGTCGAGGCGATCCAAGGCAACCTGCTCGGCCACTCCCGTGACCCGGCGCAGCAGCGCCTTGTTGCCGGCCAGGCCGAAGATGTAGCCAACCCGATTGCGCTCGCACCACGCCATGCCCTCGGGCCGGCCGTAGTGGCTGTCGCCCCGGATCAGGATATCGACGCGCGGCCAGCGGGCGCGGATCGCACGCACGACATGGCGCAGCACCAGGCAAACTTCGTTGCCGTCGGGTGTTTTGCCGGGCCGCAGGAAGACCGCGACCGGCCTGGCCGACATCGCCTCGTAAATGTGGATCGGCATGAAGCAGCGGCTGTCGTGGTGGGCGTTGAACAACGAGAGCTGCTGCCCGCCGTAGGCCCGATCCTCGGTGTCGTCGATGTCGAGCACGATGCGCCGGGGCACGGTATCGAAGCTGTCGCAGAACAACTCCACCATCGCCGCCATCATGCGCTTGAGCGCGACCGGACCGGGCAGGTTCTCCAGCCGCGTCATGGTCGGCTGCGAACAGAGGTCTGCCCCCGTCTCAGGCAGCCGACCGACCGCCATCTTGAAGGCCGCATCCCTGCGCAGCACGTCGCAGTCATTGGCATCGGGATAGCCCGCCGCGATCGCCAGGGCGCGAAACCGGATCATCTCCGCGACCTCGTGTCGGATCTGGTCAGGGGCGCGGGGGTCTTCGATGCATCGCGCCAGCCGCTCGGCGATCCCCAACCGACGCTCGACCTCGGCCAAGAGCAGAATGCCGCCATCCGACGACAGCCGACCGCCGTCAAACCGGGCAACAACGGGCTTGCCGCAGACCGGTGACAGGCCCGGCAGCGGCAGGGTAAGATCAACTTCGGCGTGCATGGCGCTCCGGAAACAGCAGGTTCGACCTAAGCAATCGAATCCTACGTTATTCCAATGGTTTGCGCTATGCCCGCTAACCCCGGTGAATTATCCCGGCTAATCGGAGCGCTCATCGGACTAATCTTGCCAACACAGCTGGCGTTTGCGGACGGCGGCACCATCACAGGGTCACTGTCTGAGCTGACTGCACTATGGCGGCAATGGGGTTATTCGATCCCTACCGATCGGAGCCCGCTATTGGACAGGACCGGGCAATATTGCATGGTTGGCCAACGTGGATCTGTATGGTTCCTTGCCGGTTTCTTTCTCGGCTCGCCCGAACCGATAAAGCGCATCTGCTCGGTACCGGAAGGCACGACGCTGTTCTTCCCGGTCATCAATTCAGACGCAATTAACGCCCCGAACGTGTGCGGGGATCCTCCCGAAAATTCTTCTGTGAAGGATTTGCGGGCACAGACGAAGGCTGCCATCGACAGCGTCACCGACCTAAGCGTTGAGGTCGATGGAAAAAATGTCAGGAACCTATTGCAGCGTATCAAGTCAATTGTCTATGAGATCGCATTGCCGGAGGACAATGTCTTCGACGAGCCATGCGGAAGCCCCGGTGTACCAGGAGGCATCTATTCGCCGGCGGTAGACGACGGATATTATATGCTGCTCAAGCCGCTGAAGCCGGGGATACACAAAATTCATTTTGGTGCCGAGGGCGGCGGCGCGCCCCAAGACGTTACCTATACCCTGACAGTTGAGCCAGTGACCATGAAGCCGGCGGTGTCGGTGACGATATGGCGCTTGCGGCCCTTGACCTTCTTGGCCGCGTCGTAGCCGCGCGGGCCGCCGCTTTCGGTGGTCTTGACCGACTGGCTGTCGATGACCCCGGCCGACGGGCTCGCCTCCCGGCCGGCGGCTTCCCGCGCTTCGAGCAAGAGTTCGAAATTGACCGTCTCCAACACGCCTTGGTCACGCCAAGCATAGAAATAATACTGTACGGTCGCGTATGGCGGGAACTCGCGCGGCAACTGCCGCCATTGGCAGCCGGTCCGGGCCATGTAGAACAAGGCATTGACGATGCTGCGCAATTCAGTCTCCCGTGGGCGGCCCCGCCGGTATCGCGGCGGCAGCTGCGGCGCCATCAGCGCCCACTCCGCATCCGTCACATCGCTTGCGTAACGCAATCCCTTACGCTCATACTGCGGTCGAGTGGTTTCGGTCCACATGTTGTGTCCCCCGTGCGTTCTCACACACCGCGGTTATCACAACCTACTGAAATCACTAAAATCATTTTTTGGTCGGACACTTACTGAAGTAAGAATTTGCCTTCGATAGAACCAGCCTCATCGCCCTATTTTCAAGTTGGCCGTCGAGCCGATTTCCCTCAAGTAAGCGCCAATCCCAAGCGAATTGGAGATCCCGCCGGCTCCCCGGTTCGCCTCCGGCCCCGCGGCTTCCGCGTGCCGCCGCCTTGCCCGCCTGCGGAATTCGCGCTAAGACGCCGGGCGTCCCGCGCCCTGCTCGGCGCCCGCATTGACGAGGCAAACTCGATGGCACGCAACAAGATCGCGCTGATCGGCGCCGGGCAGGTCGGCGGCACGATAGCACTCCTCGCCGGGCTCAAGGAATTGGGCGACATCGTCGTCTGCGACGTCGTTGAGGGCATGCCGCAGGGTAAGGCGCTCGACATCGCGCAGGGTTCGACGATCGAAGGCTATGACGCCGTCGTCACCGGCAGCAACGACTACGCCGCGATCAAGGGCGCCGACATCGTCATCGTCACCGCCGGCATCGCCCGCCGGCCGGGCATGAGCCGCGACGATCTGATCGGCACCAACGCCAAGATCGTCGCCACCGTGGGAACTGCCATCAAGCAATACTGCCCGCAGGCTTTTGTCATCACGATCACCAACCCACTCGACGTCATGGTCTGGGTCATGCGCGAGGCCTGCGGCCTGCCGGCGCACCGTGTCGTCGGCATGGCGGGTGTCCTCGACAGCGCCCGCTTCCGCTATTTCCTCGCCGAGGAATTGAAGGTTTCGGTCGAGGACGTCAGCGCCTTCGTGCTCGGCGGCCATGGCGACACGATGGTGCCGCTGGTGCGCTATTCGACGGTCGCCGGCATCCCGTTGCCGGACCTCGTCAAGATGGGTTGGACCACACAGGAGCGGCTCGACAAGATCGTGCAGCGCACCCGCGACGGTGGTGCGGAGATCGTCGCCCTCTTAAAGACCGGCTCGGCCTTCTACGCGCCGGCGAGTTCGGCGATCGCGATGGCCGAATCCTATCTGCGCGACAAGAAGCGGGTGTTGCCCGCGGCCGCCCTGCTGCAGGGCCAGTACGGCGTCAATGGCCTCTATGTCGGCGTGCCGGTGGTGATCGGCGCCGGCGGTGTCGAGCGCATCGTCGAGATCGAACTCGACGCCGCGGAACAGGCCGCCTTCGACAAATCGGCCGCCGTCGTCGAGGAGTTGATCGGCGTCGTCAAGGGCATGAACATCCTCGGCTGACGCCGATCCGCAGTTACTCCGATCAGGTCTTTTCCACACCCCACATGAAGATCGCCGGGGCCGCGACGACACCCTTGATGTTCTTGCGATAGGCGGTCTTGGCGGTGTATTGCCCGGTCGGGATGTAGGGAACGACCTCGAAGGCGCGCTCCTGGATCTTACCGACGATTTCCTGGCGCGCCTCGGGATCGGGCGCCTTCAGCCATTCCACCCGCAACGCCTCGAGTTTCTCGTCGGTGGGCCAGCCGAACCAGGCCTTTTCGCCGTTGGCGCGGAGCATGACGTTGGCCGAGGGGTCGAGCGTATCGGCGCCGACCCAGCCGGTCTCGAACATGTTCCAGCCACCCTCCGCCGGGGGCTTTTTCGACGCCCGCCGCGTCACCACCGTGCCCCAGTCGCTGGCCACGACCTCGACGTTGAGCCCGAGCTTTTTCAACAGATCGGTCGCGACCAATGCCTCGGCATGGATCAGCGGCTGGTCGACCGCATCGAGCAGGATGATCTTCTCGCCCTTGTAGCCGGCCTCGGCGATCAGTTTCTTTGCCCCTTCGAAGTCGCGCTTGCCGCTCAACGCCTGCGAACCGGCGTCGGTCGACATCGGCGTGCCGCAGGTGAAAAAGGACGGGCATTCGCGCCAGTTCGCCTTGTCTCCGACAAAGGCCGTCATGAAATCGGCCTGGCTCGCCACCATCTGCACCGCCCGGCGCATCCTGACGTCGTTGAACGGCGGATAGAGCTGATTGAAGCGCAGACAGCCGGTATTGCCGAGCGGGTCGGAGGGGACAAGCACCACGTCGGAATTGCCGGTGAGAACCGGCCAGAGATCGGCCGGCGGGTTCTCCCACCAATCGTCCTCGCCGCTTTGCAACGCCGCCGCCTTGGTCATCGCGTCCGGCACGACAAGCCATTCGACCCGGTCGATCTTGACGATCTTGCCGCCCGATGCCCACTCGGCGGGCTCGCTGCGCGGCACATAATCGGTGTTCTTGACGTAGACGACGCGATTGCCGGGCTCGAATTCGCTCTTGACGAACTTGAACGGGCCCGACCCCACCATTTCGGTGACCTGCTCGAAGGGATCGGTCTTGGCGAGCCGCTCGGGCATGATGAAGGGCGCCAGGCTCGACACCTTGGCGATCGCCTGGATCAGCAGCGGGAACGGCTCCTTCAGGCGGATCGAGAAGGTCTTGTCGTCGCCGCCCTTCATTTCGTCGATCGCGGTGGCGAGCGTCTGGCCGAGCGCGTCGCGCGCCATCCAGCGCTTCAGCGAGGTCGTGCAGTCGATCCCGCGCACCGGCTGCCCGTCATGGAATTTTAGCCCGTCACGCAATGTAAAACTGTAATGCAGCTTGTCCGTCGACACGTTGAAATCGCCGACCATCTGCGGGTGCGGCTTGAATTTGGAATTGACCGCAAACAGCGTGTCGAACACCATATAGCCATGATTGCGAGTGATGTAGGCGGTAGTCCAGATCGGGTCGAGCACCCGCAGATCGGATTGCGCGATAAAGCGCAAGGTCTTGCCGTCCGCCGCCCGCGCCTTCCTCGCAAAGCCATCGGCGGTCAGCGCCGCCGCTCCCGCCGCGACCGCAAAGTCACGCCGCGTCATCCCGTTCGCCATTTGCAACCCTCTCTGTTCGACATCGGCTGATCCCGATGTTAGCAAAAAACGGACCGGGATGCGGCACTATCGACGCCCGATTCTAGCCATGTGACTTCGGACGTTGGACTGATCCGGCGCGGCTCGACCGGCTACGGCTTGTTTGCCTTCGCCTGTTCCGGTGCGGCTGCCGTTCCTGGCGGGCATCTGCATCTTCTTCGAGATCATCCGCCCAGAGCTCTAACTGACAGCCCAAATCGTTGAATCTTTCGGCGTCTTGTCGAGTCGCTGCGACCGCAGCCTTCTCGAAAAATTGCGACGCACAGCCGCGTAACATGCTGGCAGTTTTCATAAATTAGTCCTCGTCCCAACGCTCCTCGACAACGACATTAGATGCCCGGTAGTTCCACTGGAGAGGACGGACATATAGCTGACAACGAACATAATAGAAGCCATCTATTATGGTTATGGGTACGACCCAGCGCGTATTTGTTGCTGTTTTGCCAGAGGGAAAGTATATTCCTCGATGGGTTCGCTTTGGCAGTAATTTCCTTTGGTTCGGGCCTGCCGCCGCCGGGCTGCGGTCAAACTCGCGATGCGTCGCCAGACGCGCCACACCCGGCGGCGCGTCCGGCGTTAAGACACGATCATGGCAAAGGCCGGCCTCTGCTGGCGGCCGGATTGACGGGTTCCGGGGAAATTCCTATCTCGGCGGATGAGCTCGGGGCACCTCGACGATTTCGATTACCCGCTGCCGCGCGAACTGATCGCCGCGCGGCCATGCGAACCCCGCGAGGCGGCCCGCCTGCTGGTGATCCCGGCCGCCGCACCCCTTTTCGACCGGCATATCGCCGACCTGCCGGCGTTGTTGCGGCCAGGGCGATCTTCTCGTCTTCAACGACACCAAGGTGATCCCGGCGCGGCTGGTCGGAAAGCGCGGCGCCGCCTCGGTCGAAATGACGTTGCACCAAGACGAGGGGGGCGGGGTGTGGCGGGCCTTTGCCCGCGGCGCGCGGCGGCTGCGGCCGGGCGACCATATCGTCTTCGCCGAGGGCTTTACTGCCGCGGTCGGCGAAAAACACCCCGAGGGCGATCTATCGTTGCGCTTCGACCGCGAAGGTGAGGCCTTCCGCGAGGCATTGGCGCGCCATGGCGCGATGCCATTGCCGCCCTACATCAAGCGGCCGCGCGGCGGCGATGAGCGCGACCGGGCCGATTACCAGACGATCTTCGCCCGCGCCGAGGGCGCCGTCGCCGCACCGACCGCGGGTCTGCATTTCACGCCGGGGCTCCTCGCGGCACTCGAACGGGCGGGTGTCGGCTGGGCGACATTGACCCTCCATGTCGGCCCCGGCACGTTCCTGCCGGTCAAGACCGACGATCCGCGCGAACACAGGATGCACGCCGAACGGGGCCTTCTGACGGCTGACACGGCCGCCCGCATCAATGCCGCGCGGGCGGCCGGCGGGCGCATCGTCGCGGTCGGCACGACGAGCCTGCGCCTTCTCGAAAGTGCGGCCGCCGAAACCGGCGAAATCCGGCCCTTTGCCGGTGAAACTCGCCTCTTCGTCATGCCCGGCTACAGGTTCCGCACTATCGACCTGCTGCTGACGAATTTCCACCTGCCGCGCTCGACGCTGCTGATGCTGGTCGCCGCCCTCGCCGGTCTCGACCGGATCAAGGCCGCCTACGCCCATGCCGTCGCCGAGCGCTACCGTTTCTACTCCTACGGCGACGCCTGCCTGATCGAGCGCAACCCCATGATCTAGACGCCCATGCTGGCGTAGCCGCCATCGACCGGGATCGCGGCGCCGGTGATGAAATCCGAGGCGGCGGAAGCGAGAAAGACGGCGACGCCGGCGAGGTCCTCGGGCATGCCCCAACGGCCGGCCGGGGTGCGCTCCAGCACCCGCTGGTGCAATTCCGCGACATGGCGGCGCGCCCCTTGGGTCAGCTCGGTGTCGATCCAGCCGGGCAATACGGCATTCACTTGGATGTTGTCCTTGGCCCAGGCGACCGCCAGGGACTTCGTCAGCTGCACCAGCGCCCCCTTGCTCGCGGCGTAGGCCGCACCATAGCTGGTGCCGAAAATCGAGAACATCGAGCCGATGTTGATGATCTTGCCGCCGCCGACCTGTCGCATCGCCGGGTAGGCGGCCTGGGCGCAGAAGAGCGCGCTGTCGAGGTTGGTGGCCAGCACCGCGCGCCATTCGGCGGCCGTGAAATCCTGCGGCGGCTTGCGGATCGAGGCGCCGGCGTTGTTGACCAGGATGTCGAGCCGGCCACGGCTGCCGATCGCCTTTTCGATCATCGCCCGGCACGAGCCTTCGTCGGCGGCGTCAAAGGCGATGAAATGGCCCTTGCCGCCGAGTGTCGCGAGCGCGCTTTCGGCCTTCTCGGCGTTGCGCGCCGCCACCACGACCTCCGCCCCGGCCCCGGCGAGCCCCTGTGCCATGCCGAGCCCGATGCCGCCATTCCCGCCGGTGACGACGGCCACCCGCCCGGAAAGATCAAAGGATGTCATCGCAAGTCTCCCATCGCCGCAAAGCCGCCCGCTATTCACCGCGATCGGGCGCCGTACCGCAATCGTCTCGATCGGCCCGTGGCGATTGACGCTTGCGTCCGGGCGAGGGGCGGGGCCAGCAGATGGAGGCGTAGCGTCAACAAGATCGCCACGACGGCGAGCCCAAGCGCTAGCCCCCACCACAGACCGACCGCGCCATAGCCGAGCGGGAACGCCAGGAGCCAGCCGCCGGCAAAACCGGCACCCCAATAGCCGAAGACCGCGAGCAGCATCGGGACGAGCGTGTCGCGATAGCCGCGCAATGCCCCGGCGGCGATCACCTGCATGCCGTCGAACACCTGGAACACCGCGGCGATCACGATCAGCTGGCGTGCCACCGAGACAAGCGCTCGGTTCGCCGGGTCGGCGATGTCGACATAGGCGGCGATGATGGTTTGCGGGAAGGCGAGAAGGGCTGTCGCCGTCGCCGTCATGAAGCCGATACCGAGTGCGAGCGCCACAAAGGCGGCCCGGCGCGCGGCTGACGGCCGGCCGCGCCCGAGCTCGTGGGCGACCCGGACCGTCGCGGCCTGGCTCAGCCCCAGCGGCACCATGAAGCTGATACCGGCGCAATTGATGACCAGCTGATGCGCGCCGAGTGCGGCGGCGCCCAAGAGGCCCATCAGGATGCCGGCGGCGAGGAAGACGCCGATCTCGATCCCGCGCATCGCGCCGATCGGCAGGCCGAGCCGGAGGATCTCGGCCATCGCTCTGCCGTTCATGGCGAGGGCGCCGCGCAGCAGCCGCAAACCCGCAACGCCCGGCATCATCAGGAGACAGAGCGCCAGCCCCGTCAGCATCAGCCATTGATTGATGCTGTTCGCATAGCCCGAACCGACCACGCCCAGGGCCGGAGCCCCGAGACGGCCGAAGATCAGCACCCAGTTCAGCACACCGTTGGCAACGACACAGACCAGCAACACCGCCATCACGGTCCGCGGCCGCGACAATGCCACCAACAGGCTGCGCAATACCGCAAAGCCGAGAAATGCCGGGGCGCCCCAGGCAAGCGCCCGCAGGTAGCGGCCGATCTCGACGGCGAGTGCTGCGTCATAGCCGAGCGCCAGCAGCAGGCGGTCGAGCCCCGCCAGCACCGCGACAAAGGGCAGCGCTATCAGTGCGGCAAGCGTCAGCCCGGCGCCCGCGATCCTTCCCGCCGCCGGACGGTCGCCGGCGCCGAGCGCATGCGCGGCGAGCGGCGCCACGGCGAACAGTATGCCCTGCAGCATGACGCCGGCGGTGAAATAGAACATGCCGCCCAGCCCCGCGGCGGCAAGCGGCATGGCGCCGAGCCGGCCGACCATCACCGTATTGGTAACCGCCATCGCCATCTGCGCGAGATTGGCCGCGGCAAGCGGGGCCGCCAACGCCAGTGTGGCGCGCAATTCCGCGCCAACGCCGGACCCCGCCACGCCGCCTCGGCGCCGAAACGCTCGATCGACCGGTTCCATAATTGCTCTCTCGCCTCCCCGGGCGCCGCCGATGTCCGAGAGAGACCCGCAAAAAGGAAGGGCCCCGTCCGGCTTTGGCGGGGCCCGGGCATCGTCGCGTTTGCTTCAACCTAGAACGCGCGCATACCTCCGGCCCCGGCAGCGACGCCGCGCGAAAAAATAGTCCACATCAGTCGGAGTAATGCGCTCATGACGACGGGTTTCTAGACCAGCATCGACCGCGGGTCAAACCTCATGCGGAAGGTTTCGATCCGACACTGACACACGGCGCCGGGAGGAATTGCCGGCCGCTAAACCTCGGTCCTGGCGCCGGTGCGGGCGGTGATCAGCCCGTAATGCTCGACGCGCCGGTGCTTCTCGAAATTGAAGACGGTGCGTCGGAGATAGTCGCCGCGGCCGAGGTCGAGATCGACGGCGATGACCTCGTCCTCCTCGCTCAACGCCTGCGCGGCGATCTCGCCGGTCGGCGCCACGATCGCCGAGCCACCGATCATCGGAAAGCCGTCCTCCGCGCCGCATTTCGCCGCCGCCAATACCCAGGCCGCGTTCTGATAGGCCCCGGCCTGCAATGACAGCAGATGGTGAAACATCCGCAGATGTTCGGGCTCGCGGTGGTGGATGTTCTCGATCGGCGTGTTGTAGCCGAGCGCCACGATCTCGACCCCCTGCAGCCCCATGACGCGATAGGTCTCGGGCCAGCGCCGGTCGTTGCAGATGCACATGCCGACGACCGCGTCAAACGCGCGAAACACGTTGAAGCCCTCGTTCCCGACGTCGAAATAGCGCTTTTCGAGATGCTGGAACGGCGCCTGCGGCAGATGCTCGGAATGGCCGGGAAGGTGGATCTTGCGATAGCGGCCGAGGATCCGCCCGTCACGCCCAACAAGGATCGCGGTGTTGTAATGCCGCGCCTCGCCCTTCTCCTGCGTCAGTTCGGCATAGCCCAGATAGAACCCGACACCCAATTCCCGGGCGAGGTCGAAGAGCGGCCGCGTTGCGGCGTTCGGCATTTCGCGCTCGAAAAACCGGTCGATCTCGGCCTGGTCAGTCATCCACCAGCGCGGAAAGAACGTCGTCAGCGCCAGTTCCGGAAAAACAACGAACCGCGCCCCCCGGCCATGCGCCTCGCGCAGCATCGCCACGAGCCGCCTGACGACCGAAGCCCGGTCGTCGGCAAGATGGATCGGCCCCAACTGGGCCACGGCGGCGTTCAATCTGCGAGCCAACCCGACCTCCCTCACGCAAGCGGCATCAAGTTCATTCTATAGCAACCGACCGGGTCATGCGATGCCGTCCGCCTCCTCCCCCTTCAACGAGCTCATCGAACGCGACGCCCAAGAAAGAGTGCGAGGAGTTACGCGACCTTCAGCTTTGTAAAAAATGCCGACACACCGGAGAGCATCGACCCCAGAAACAGACGGAAAATCTTATGTGTTTATGACAGGCATGATTCCTATCCTATTGATAATACAACTATGACGAGCTGCTATGCAAAAAAGACCGACACACCGGAGACAATCGACCCTGAAAATTGACGGAAAATCTTACGATCGTCTGACAATAGGATTTTTATCACATTGGTATAGTTAATCGTTTTGAACCGGCACGATATATGCACGTTGGCTTAGGGCAATCCAAAAGAAAACCACGTTGCGTTATCTTCAAAACGGCTCCGGGAAAACCTGGGGAATTTGACTGTTTCGCCGCAACGAACGACACACGCGTGGAGTATCTTAAGGGGAGGAAAGTTACCATGCAGAGCATCAGTACGAAGACGAAGATCAAAAGGTTTATTTTAGGTGCGGTCATTGTGGGAGCAGCATTCGGCGCGCCGAGCCATGGAAGGGCGGACGTCATTGTGTTGCCCCTCGCAGTTTGGTCGGGCACCGTTACCAGTGGTGGTTGTGTCCCCGGCAATCCCGGCTTCTGTTCTCAATCCTCTCAGGAAATCACCGGACCTGGCGTCACGGATAGTGGTCTATAGAAAGTTGTCGGAAAGAACTCTCCGCCGAAAATCACTGCTGACGCAGCGGTACCCGCAATATCTCCTCCGTTCAATGTTATTTCTGGGACTGCAGATGCGTCGTTGCTCTACAATATACAGGTAGTGTGTACTGGTAGTTCGTGTGCGACTACGGTCCCGCTCAGCGTCACGGGCACGGTCGTGGTCTCGTCCAGCGGCGCTACCGCGTCCAGTGAGAGTAAGCTTATGGTCGGCTCGCGTCTGATCTTGGATGTGAGCTCAACAGACGGAATAAATACTGGTATTGGGCCTGGAGTTCCAGGGGGTATCACGGGCATATATACAGACACATTCACGGCGACCGTCGATTTTATCTACAATGTCCTCATGGAAGGACATGCTGATGCCACGACCTCACTGGGGCTGCAATCGGCAACTGCATTCATTGATCCTTTCTTTTTCGTTGATACCAGCTTTCCCGACGCGGAGCAGTACTCGATATTGACTAGCCCGGGAATCGGCAATATATCCCTCGTGCCTGAGCCGCCGGCTTGGGCGATGTTGCTTATCGGATTGGCAGGCCTCGGCTTCTTTGCGTATCGTGGGCCGAAGAAATGCTCTGCTATCATCGCAGTTGCGAGCATCGTCCGACCGATCCGTTTATCCTAAGGACAGCCGTGAGGCGGTACCCGGCTCCAACACCGCTGCTCCATTGTCGGCGTGAGCACGGCAGGATGGGTTGAGCACGGTAAGGATGGGTTGAATGAAGTGAAACCCATCATTTTCCATCAACACCGGGCCAGGGCCCCTGCTTCCGGTTGATTGCGGAAATGTCGGCGGTAAAATTGCCATAATTCCATGATATTCGATGCCTATTGACCGCGAAAATGGGCTGCAGGCGGGACTATGGGCGGCAAATTTGCTGATAATTCGTTGCAAATAACAGCAAAAACAGCAAAACGCGGGCGGCCGCGGTGACCGCCTTTTGCGAAGCGTCATAAAGCAAAATTCTAGATAGAACAGACCCTGGAGCAATCCCCGCCAAGGCGGCGTTCAGGCATCCGATTTCGGCTTTGGCGGAGCGCGACGGGGGACACGGCGGATCGGTGCGGACAACTTCCCCTTGACGTCATAACCCCGTCGCTCAAGCGCGCCGACGATTTTTGAAGCGACGCGCCCCGACCGGCGCGCGAGCTTTTCAAGCTTGCTCTCGTCCATGCCCTGGAATATGGCGAGGCGAGCGCCAATCTGAAACCACCGATCACTGGCCCGGGAGCCGCTTTACCCCTCGAGCGTATGAAGATTTACGATGGATAAATCGAAGAAACACAGGTTTTGCCGACCGCCTGAGTGCGGCGGCTGATGCGAAGAAGGCCCAACTGGAGCGGGCGGCGCAGGCGAGGTCGGCCGCCGAGACCCTGCCGCCGTTGAGCGGCGGACGGCGCGGGAGGAGATCAAGGCCGCCCGCGATGCCCGTAACGCCGAGCGAACCGCCGCCAGGTTGGCTGACCGAAGCTCGTCAGGCCGCGGCACTCGCCGCCGCCCAACTCGAAGAGGCTGCCGCTCGTGAGGCCGCCCTTAAGGCCGAACACGAGGCCGCCGAGGTGGAATTCGCCGAGCGGACCGCGCGCGAAGCCCGGCTCGAAGAAGAGCGGCAGGCCGCTCGCGACGCCCGCTACGCCGCCCGTAAAGCGCGGAAGCGAAAAGGCAGATAGGCACGGCACCAGGTAATGACCGACCCATGCTCGCGGCCTCTGTTGGCGTCGCCCGGCCGCTCGACTGATTACGGAAATGTCGGCGATAAAATTGCCATGATTGCATGATGGCAATGGCCTCGTTGGCGGCTCGTAAGGAAGGGGTCGCGAGGCGTCAGGTCGGGGCTATGGGTGAAGAATTTGCTGATAATTCGTTGCAAATAACAGCAAAAACAGCAAAACGGCGCAGGCCGCATCGCTCCGGTTATGTGCCCGCCGCCAATTCCGCGGCGTCATGCTCGGGGGCGAACTGGGTGCGGTAATATCCGGCGAAAACGCCGTCGCGGCGCAGTAATTCGGCATAGGTGCCGGTCTCGACGACGGCGCCGTCACGCAATACGACGATCCGGTCGCAGCGCCGCACGGTCGACAGGCGATGGGCGATGATGAAGGTCGTGCGGCCCTCCATCAACCGCTCGATCCCGGCCATCACGGCGGCCTCGGTGGTCACGTCGAGCGAGGAGGTCGGCTCGTCGAGCACCAGGATCGGAGCGTCGCGGAGCAATGCGCGGGCGATCGTCACGCGCTGCTTCTCGCCCTCCGACAGTGGCACGCCCGATTCGCCGATGACGGTGTCGTAACCCTCGGGCAGCGAGGCCACCAGATCGTCGATCTGCGCCAGCCGCGCCGCCTCGGCGATCGCCCGGTCGTCGGCGCCCGGACGGCCATAGGCGATGTTGTCGCGCACCGAGAGCGGAAAGATCAGCGGCGGCTGCAACACCATCGCGATCTGACTGCGCAGCGATTTGAGCCGGTATTGCCGCACATCGACGCCGTCGATCTCGACGCTGCCGGAGACGGGGTCGAAAAACCGCGGCAGAAGGCCCAACAGCGTTGATTTGCCGGCGCCGGTCGCTCCGACGATCGCGATCTTGGCGCCCGCCCGAACCTCGATGTCGACGCCGCTCAAGACCGGCATGTCCGGACGATAGCGGAAGTCGACGCTGCGCCAGGCGACCGCCCCCCGCGCCCCGGACGGAGGAAAGGAGAGGGCGCCGTCCTTGAGGTCGGGCTCGGTGTCGAGGATTTCAAAAACGCGGCGGGCGCCGATCCGGGCGCCGGCGATCAGGCCCCAGCTCTGCGTGATCTGGTTGATCGGCGCGTAGAGCTGGGCGAGGTAGGCGATGAAAACGATGAGCTGGCCGACCGTCAGATTGCCCGACATGACCGCGCGCGCGCCGGCATAGACGACAATCGCCGTGCCGCCCGCGATCACGACGTTGACGCTTCCCGAATAAAGCGTCTGCCAGCTGTAGAGCCGCAGGGTGGCGCGCAGGCTTTCGCCGCTCGCCCCCATGAAGCGGCGGTGTTCTTCCTCCTCCTTGGCGAAGGCCTGCACAACCTTGATCGACGACATCGCCCATTGAACGAGCGAATAGACGCGGCTCTCCGTGGTGCGGACCTCGGTCGCGACCTCGACGATCCTGCGGTTGAAGAGGCCGATCAGCACGAACAGCACCGGCACGATCGTCAAGGCCAGCACGGTCAACAACGGGTCGAGCGGGAACAGCACGAGAAGCATGCCGGCCAGCAGCACCACGGCCGACAGGATCGGCAGGACGCCGTTCATGATGATCGTCTGCACGGCGAAGCTGTCGGCGGTAACCCGATAGAGGAGATCGCCAACCCGCTGGCGGTTGTGGAAGGCCAGCGAGAGGCGCTGCAGATGGGCGTAGAGTGCCCCGCGCAGATCGTTGACCATGCGTCTGCCCGACGCGGATCGTCGTGTAATTGTGCAATAGCGTCAGCGCGCCGGCGCCGAAATGCACAATCACCATCGCGATGCAGGCGAGCGCCAGCAGCCAGCCAGGGGAGGGCGGCGTGGTGCCCGCGAGCGCAAACGGCTTGCCACCCAGCACGTTGTCGATGACGACCTGCAGCGGCCAGGGCTTCAGCAATTCGAAGCCAGCGATCAGGAACACCTGCGCCAACGCCCAGGCGAGCTGTCCGCGATAGGGCTTCAGGTAGGGGGAGAGCTTGGCCAGCATGGGCATGACCATCTGCGGACTGTGGCGCCGGCGTGCGGTCAGGCCGGGTTCGCCGCCGGCGCCGCCAGCGGTGCGGCCGCTCTCGGTTCGAGGGGGATCAGCCGCGCCTGTTTGGCTACGGTCTCGATGACGCGGTGCATCAGCCGGCCGAAGGCGACGAGCTGCACCCCCATCGCGACGAAACCGGCGATGCCGATTGCGGCAATCACGGCGGCAGCCACCGGCCAGTCGACGATCAGCGCCGCCGCCGTCAGTGCGGCACAGCTGCGCAGCAGAAAGACGGCGAAGCGGGAGAGCCGCATCGCACAGCGCACCCGCAGCAGACGCTTGGCGCCGCCGTGGTTTTCGGCGCAGACCAGCACCAATGCCCGGCTACACAATCCGCGCGCGATCTTCAAATCCCAATGGCTCCAGCCGCTGTCGGCCACGACGAAATATTTCTGCGGGATCAGGAAATCCATCAAGCCGCCGAGCAGGGCCTCCTTCTCCGCGCCGAGCTCACTCCAGTAAGAGAGTAGCAGGGCGCGATCAGCCCAGGCGATGCAGCCGCGCTGCTCGGTCGCGACCGGCCCCGGATAAGGTTGCGCCCGCGTCTCGCGGAACCGCCATTTGAGCCGCTCCCAACCGCGCAGCAGCGGACCGAGATAGATCAGCAGCGCCACCAATGCCCGCGCCTTCAAGCCGCGGAAGCGCGGATCGATCGGGGCCTTGCGCGCGCCGTTGACGCAGAGCGCCCAGGTGCTCAGCAACGGCACGGTCAAAAGCCAGAACCAGCCGCCGCAGACGACGCCCGCCGCCGCCAGCAGCAGGGCCGCCGCACTCCATTCGAAGGTCAGCGGCAGAAAGGCGGTCAAGGAGGAGGGCGGCTCGTACATGGTCTGGAACAGGCCGCGCCCGAACACACCCGAGTAGATCACCGGCCTGCGCGACAGCAACAGCGCGGTCGACAGGTCGCCATAGATGCGGCCGAGCCACTTCGCCTGACCGAACAGGTTGAAGCGGAAGGGATGCTTGGAATAGACGAGCGCCTCGGCCTTGCCGTAGCCGCGCTGCTGGTTGAGGTAGGCTTTCACGGTATTGCGGCGGAAATGCCAGACGACCGCAGCCGGACTAAAGCCGATCGTGTAGCCCGCGTCCTGGAAGCGCCAGCAGATGTCGACATCGTCGCCGGCGGCGCGGTAGACGGGATCGAACCCGCCCAATCGCATCAATATCTCGCGGCGAAAGGCCATGTTGCAGCCGGCGATGTGCTCGGCGGTTTCGTCGCTCAGGAGCACATGGGTCGGGCCGCCCGGCGAGACCGCGACCGCGGCCGGGACGAGGGCGTCCTCGGGCGGCGGAAAATTCGGGCCGCCACAGGCGGCAAGCCCGTTCCCCTCCATCTTGCCGACGAGGTATGTCAACCAGTCGGGGTCGGCGACGCAATCGCTGTCGGTATAGGCGACGATCTCGCCAGCGGCAGCCTCGGCGCCGACATTGCGCGCCGCGCTCAGCCCCTTGTTCGGCTGGCTGATGATGCGGCAATAGGGATAGCTCTCGGCAATTTCGAGGGTGCGGTCGCGCGAGCCGTCGTTGACGACGATGACCTCGTAATCGGGGTAGTTCAGCACTTCGAGCGAGGCCAGGCACTGCTCCATCGTGCGTTCGGCGTTGTAGGCGCAGACCACGACCGACACCTTGGGATAGCGCTGCAGCGGTGGCGGCAAGGCCCCATGATATTGCCGCTCGATCTCGGCGAAGGCGGCCTTCGGCCGGCGCTCGCGGTCGACGAGGCCAAAGGCCCAATCCTCGATCAGATGGCCGCCGGTGAACCACTCGTCGGTCCAGGCGAAGACGCAAGTGCCGGCGACCCCGGCGGCGAAGGCGGCATGGACTTGCCAGGACAGGATATCGCGCTGCCCCTCCTCGCCCTGGCGAACCGAATCGACGCCGAACTCGGTCAGCACCAGCGGCCGGTCGACGGCAAGGTTGTGCAGGCGGGCAACATAGCGGCGAAACGCGGTCTCGTCGTGCAGGTATACGTTGAAGCAGACGAAATCCGTGAAGTCGATCGTCAGATATTCGGTCGATGGAAAGTTGGCGTAGCTCACGAGCGCCTTGGGATGCTCCGCCCTGACTGCTGTGACGAGGCCGCGTAGAAAATGCCGCACCTTCTCGGCGCCGTGCCAGCGGATCATGTCGGGCGGTATTTCGTTGCCGACGAGATAGGCGAAGATCGCGGGATGCCGGCGGCAGGCGCGCACGCCTTCGAGCACCGCCTCGCGGACCTGAGCCGCGATCGCCGGGCCGTCGAGAAAGGTGACGTGTTGCGACCAGGGGAGCCCGACTCAGGAGCTTCAGCCCCTGGCGCTGGGCGGCGTCGAGCAGCCGCGGCGGCGGCACGGTGAAGACCCGCACGGTGTTGATCCCGGCCTGCCGCATCAGCGCGAAATCGCGCTCGACGGTGGCGGGCGAAGGGAATTGCGCGCCGTCTTCGCCCGCCGGGAAGGGGCCGTAGGTGACGCCCTTGACGAAATATTTCTGCTCGCCGACGAAGAAAAACTTGCCGTGCACCCGGATCGCTTCCGCTGCTGGCGCAAGCGGCGTGGGCGGTGCCATCACGTCGTCGGCTTCGATTATGGCCATGCGTAACAACTCCCGGAAGGCGCGCCGCCGGCACAACGCGGGGGCCGGCGGATTCATTCCTGGCGCGGCGAGGCTGCGACAGCCAGCTGCCAGGCAAGCGCTGTCTTGATGATCGTATCGAGGTCGGAGAGCCGCGGCCGCCACCCGAGAAGCTCGCGCGCGCGGGCGGGATCGGCGACGAGCCGCGGCGGATCGCCCGCCCGGCGTGCCGCCTCCCGCCGCGGCACCGGGCGGCCCGTTGCGCGCTCGACGGCGGCGATCACCTCGCGCACCGAATGGCCGCTACCCGTGCCGAGATTGAGCGTCGTGCTGACGCCGCCCGTGGCAAGGTATTCGAGCGCCTTGACATGGGCGGCGGCCAGATCCTCGACATGGATGTAGTCGCGGATCGCGGTTCCGTCCGGAGTCGGATAATCGGTCCCGAAGATCTCGATCGGTCCGCTTTGCCCCAGCGCCGCCCGGAGGACGAGGGGAATCAGGCGCGTCTCCGGATCGTGGCGGCTGCCGGTCTCGCCGTCGCGGTCGGCTCCGGCTGCGTTGAAATAGCGCAGCGCCACATGGCGCAGCCCATAGGCCCGATCGTACCAGGAGAGCGCGCGCTCGACCGCGAGCTTGCTCTCGCCGTAGGGGTTGACCGGGGCTGCCGGCGTCGTCTCGTCGATCGGCGAGCGCTCAGGGGTGCCGTAAACAACGCAACTCGACGAAAACACGAGGCGGCCGACCCCAGCCTCGCGCATCGCGTCGAGGAGCATGAGGCTGCCGACCAGATTGTTGCGGTAATAGAGCGCCGGATCGTCGACCAACTCGCCGACATAGGCGAAGGCAGCGAAATGCATGACCGCCGCGCACTCGTGCTCGCGAAGCGTCGCGCTGACGAGCGGGCGGTCGGCGATGTCGCCTTCGACGAGCGGCCCCCAGCGCACCGCCTCGCGGCTGCCGCGCGACAGATTGTCGAATGCGACCGGTCGGTATCCGGCTTGAGCCAGCAATTTGCAGACATGCGAGCCGATGTAGCCCGCGCCGCCGGTAATCAAGATCGACTCCACCATGACCACTCGCCGAAAGAAAACGCGTTAACGACACTATAACGGGGCATGTGCGTCACTTCTTCCGGTGTAATATCGGGCGGGCGCCGGCCGCTTGACGACACGGCTGGGAATAACGCGGCGGCGGCGCCGTTCTCCGCTGCATTCGGGCGAGGGCCAAGAGAATGCGCATCGCGGTTGTCGGTACGGGGTATGTCGGTCTGGTTTCGGGCGCCTGTTTTTCTGAATTCGGCGTCTCGGTCACCTGCGTTGACCAGGATACGGACAAGATCGAGCGGTTGCAGGGCGGCGAAATGCCGATCTTCGAGCCGGGGCTCGAGACCTTGGTCGGCGCGAACCGGGCGGCCGGGCGGCTCGAATTCACCACCGATCTCGGCACAGCGGTGCGCGGCGCTGATGCCGTCTTTATCGCGGTCGGCACGCCTTCGCGGCGCGGCGACGGCCATGCCGATCTCTCTTATGTCTTCGCCGCCGCCGAAGAGATCGGCCGGGCGCTGAGCGATTACGCCGTGGTCGTGACCAAATCGACAGTGCCGGTCGGCACCGGGCGCAAGGTCGCGGCAATCCTGCGCCGCACCCGGCCGCAGGGCGGCTTCGATGTCGCCTCGAACCCGGAATTCCTGCGCGAGGGCTCGGCGATCGAGGATTTCATGCGGCCCGACCGGGTGGTGATCGGGGCCGACAGCGAGCCGGCGCGGGCCGTGCTGCGAACCCTCTACCGGCCGCTCTATCTGCTCGAAACGCCGATGCTCTTCACCGACATCGAGACCGCCGAGCTGATCAAATACGCCGCCAACGCCTTTCTCGCGACCAAGATCAGCTTCATCAACGAGATCGCCGATCTCTGCGAAGCGGTCGGCGCCGATGTCCAAGAGGTGGCGAGAGGCATCGGCCTCGACGGCCGCATCGGCCGCAAGTTTCTTCACGCCGGCCCCGGTTTCGGCGGTTCATGCTTCCCCAAGGATTGTCAGGCGCTGGTGCGAACCGCGCATGAGGCCTCCGCCCCGCTGGCGATCGTCGAGACGGTGCTGCGCTCGAACGACGCGCGCAAGGAGCGCATGGCGGACAAGATCATCGCCGCGTGCGGCGGCGATGTCGCCGGCAAGACGATCGCCGTCCTCGGTCTGACCTTCAAGCCCAACACCGACGACATGCGCGACAGCCCGAGCCTGACGATCCTGCCGCGCCTGATCGCGGCCGGCGCTTCGATCCGCGCCTTCGATCCGGAGGGGATGGTGGAGGCGAAAAATCTGCTACCCGACATGACCTATTGCGGCGACGCCTACGAGACGATGGAGGGTGCGGACGCGCTGGTGCTGATCACGGAATGGAATGCGTTTCGCGCCCTCGACCTCGCGCGGGTCGAGCGCCTGTTGCGGACCCCGCTAGTCGTCGATCTGCGCAACATCTACCCGCCGCAGGAGATGGCCGAGGCGGGTCTTTCCTATGTCAGCATCGGCCGCGGCCCGCGGCTGTTGCGCCCCGAATTGCGGGCGCTCGCCTAGCACACCGCCTGCGGACGGAAGGAGACAACCGCCATGAGCAGCGTCGTCGCCAAGCGTGTTCTCGTTACCGGCGGCGCCGGATTTCTCGGTTCGCATCTGTGCGAGCGGCTGGTGGCGCAGGGCGATGACGTGCTCTGCGTCGACAATTATTTCACCGGGCGCAAGGACAACATCGCCCATCTCCTCGGCGTCGCCCATTTCGAGACGATGCGCCATGACATCACCCATCCGCTGTTCATCGAGGTCGACGAGATTTACAACCTCGCCTGCCCGGCCTCGCCGATCCATTACCAGTTCGATCCGGTGCAGACGACCAAGACCAGCGTCATCGGCGCCATCAACATGCTGGGGCTCGCCAAGCGATTGAAGGCCAAGATCTTTCAGGCCTCGACCTCGGAGGTCTACGGCGACCCGACAAGCCATCCGCAGCCCGAGACCTATCGCGGCAACGTCAATCCGATCGGTCCGCGCGCCTGCTACGACGAAGGCAAGCGCTGCGCCGAGACCCTGTTCTTCGACTATTACCGCCAGCACAATCTGCGCATCCGCGTCGCCCGGATCTTCAACACCTATGGGCCGCGCATGCACCCCAACGACGGCCGCGTCGTGTCCAACTTCATCGTTCAGGCATTGCGCGGCGAGCCGATCACGCTGTACGGCGACGGCACGCAGACCCGTGCGTTCTGCTATGTCGACGATCTGATCGAAGGGTTTCTGCGGCTGATGGCGGCGGGCGACGAAGTCACCGGGCCTGATCAACCTTGGCAACCCGGTCGAAACCTCGGTCGCCGAACTGGCCGAGCTGATCGTCCGTCTGACCGGCTCACGCTCGGCGATCGTTCGCCGGCCGCTGCCGGTCGACGACCCTGTGCAGCGCTGTCCCGACATCAGCCAGGCGCGGGCGGTCCTCGATTGGCAGCCGCGCACCGAACTCGAAGAAGGTCTGACGCGGACCATCGCCTATTTCGACGGATTGTTGACCCGTGGCGGGTCCGCCGTAGCCGCCGCCGCGAATTGAGGGGCTTCCGCATGCCCCAGCGACGCCGATGAAGGGCATCATCCTCGCCGGCGGGCGCGGCACCCGCCTCTATCCGGCGACGCTGGCGGTCGGCAAGCAACTGCTCCCGGTCTACGACAAGCCGATGGTGTATTATCCGCTGTCGACGCTGCTGCTGGCCGGGATCCGCGAGATCCTGGTGATCACGACGGAAGCGGACAGACCGCGCTTCGCCGCGTTGCTGCGCGACGGCCGGCAGTGGGGCGTTGCGATCGACTATGCCGTGCAGGCGCACCCCGAAGGGCTGGCGCAGGCCCTGATCATCGGCCGCGACTTCATCGCCGGCGATCATGTCGCGCTGGTGTTGGGCGACAACATCTTCTATGGCGACGGCCTGCCGGCGCTGCTGCGCGGCGCCGCCGAGGCCCCCTCTCCCGGAGCGACGGTGTTCGCCTATCAAGTCCGCCAGCCCGAGTTTTACGGCGTCGTCGAGCTCGACGCACAGGGCAACCCGCTCGGCATCGCCGAAAAGCCGCAACGGCCGCGCTCGCACTGGGCCGTCACCGGGCTCTACTTCTACGACGACGCGGCCTCCGACATCGCACTTTCGCTCAAACCTTCGGCGCGCGGCGAATTGGAGATCACCGATCTCAATAATGTCTATCTGTCGCAGCGCCGGCTCAGGGTCGAGCGGCTCGGCCGGGGCTTTGCCTGGTTCGACGCCGGGACCCACGATTTGCTGCTCGAAGCGGCCGAATTCGTGCGCACGATCGAGCTGCGGCAAGGATTGAAGATCGCCTGCGTCGAGGAAGTCGCCTTTCGCATGGGGTATATTGAGCGCTGGCAATTACTAGCGCTGGCCGCCGAACTCGGTTCGAGCGGTTATGGCGGCTATCTCGAAAGGCTGGCGAACGAGCCCTGCTGACCGCGCGGCGGGTCAGATGATCCGGCGCTGTCGCAATTCCTCGACGATGCGCAGTGCCGCACTCTCGGCCGTCACATCGATCGTGGCCAAGTGCAGCTCCGGCGTGACCGGCGGCTCGTAGGGCGAATCGACGCCGGTGAAATTGGTGATGCCGCCCGCCTTTGCCTTGGCGTAGAGGCCCTTGGGATCGCGCCGCACGCATTCGTCGATCGGCGTGTCGACGTGAATCTCCAGGAATTCTGCGGGCGCGATCAATTCGCGCACCATCCGCCGTTCGGCGCGAAATGGCGATATGAACGAGCAGATGACGATCAGCCCAGCCTCGCTCATCAGCCGGGCGACCTCGCCGACCCGGCGGATGTTCTCGACCCGGTCGACGTCGGTAAAGCCCAGATCGCGATTGAGGCCGTGGCGGACATTATCGCCGTCGAGCAGCATCGTGTGACGCCCCTCGGCGAGCAGCTGCTTCTCGACGAGGTCGGCGATCGTCGATTTGCCGGCGCCCGACAGCCCGGTGAGCCACAGCACCGCAGCCTTCTGTCCCTTGAGCGCCGCGCGCTCCTCGCGGCCCACGGTCAAGGCCTGCCAATGAATGTTGCTGGCGCGACGCAGACCGAAGGCGATCATGCCGGCGCCGACCGTCTCGTTCGTAAAGCGGTCGATCAGGATAAAGCCGCCGGTCTGGCGGTTGACGGAATAGGGGTCGAAGGCCAGCGGCAGGGCGGCCGACAGATTGCAGAAGCCGATCTCGTTCAGCGTCAACGTGCGGTCGGCGAGATGCGCCAGCGTGTCGACATCGATGCGGTATTTGAGCGCGGTGATGGTCGCAGGCACGGTCCGGGTGCCGACCTTCAGCAGATAGGAGCGGCTCGGGACCAGCGGGTGCTCGCTCATCCAGATCACATGCGCGGCGAACTGGTCGACATGTTCCGGCGGCCGGCGCGGATCGGCCAAGAGATCGCCGCGCGCGATGTCGATCTCGTCGTCGAGGGTGAGCGTCACCGCGTCGCCTTCCTCGGCCCGCTCCGGCGACCCGTCGAACGTCACGATCTCCCGGACGCGGCTCGTCCTGCCCGAGCCCGCCACCAGAACCCGATCGCCGACCGCGACCGACCCCGAAACGACGGTCCCGGAAAAGCCGCGAAAATCGGCGTTGGGGCGGTTGACCCATTGCACCGGAAAGCGGAACGGGGAGGCGGCGCCGTCCGCGGCGACATCGACTGATTCGAGATGGTCGAGCAGGCTCGGCCCGCGATACCAGGGCAGCCGATCTGAACAGAGGGCGACATTGTCGCCGTGGCGCGCCGAAAGCGGGATCGCGCGCACCGAGATTTCGCCCAAGCGCCGCGGCGAATGCGGAAAAGTCGGTGGCGATCCGGTTGAACCGGTCCTCGGCGAAGCCGACCAGATCCATCTTGTTGACCGCGAGCACAAGGTGGCGGATGCCGAGCAGAAAGCAGATGAAGGCGTGCCGTCTGGTCTGCGCCAGAATTCCCTTGCGCGCGTCGACCAAGATCACCGCGAGTTCGCAGCTCGATGCGCCCGTCGCCATGTTGCGCGTGTACTGCTCGTGGCCGGGCGTGTCGGCGACGATGAAGGCGCGTTTGGCCGTGGCGAAATAGCGATAGGCGACGTCTATCGTGATGCGCTGCTGCCGCTCGTCTTCGAGCCCGTCGAGTAGCAGCGAAAAGTCGATCTCGTCTCCGGTCGTCCCGAAGCGCCGCGACTCGCGCTCGAGCCCGGCCAGCTGGTCGTCGAGGACAAGGGCGCAGTCATGGAGCAACCGGCCGATCAGCGTCGATTTGCCGTCATCGACCGAACCACAGGTGAGGAAGCGGAGCAAATCTTTGTCACTCGGCGACGCTGCCGCCCGCTCGGCCCTCATCAGAAATAACCCTCGCGCTTCTTGCGCTCCATCGCCCAGTCTTCGTCGCTGTCGATCAGCCTCCCCTGGCGTTCCGAGTATCGGCTGGCGCGCAATTCGGCGACGATCTCGGCGGGGGTCGCGGCGGTTGCTTCGACAGCGCCGGTCAGGGGATAGCAGCCGAGCGTACGGAAGCGGACGAGGCGCTGCTGCGGCGTCTCCCCCGGTTCGAGCGGCAGGCGCTCGTCATCGACCATGATCCATACCCCGCCGCGCTGCACCACCGGACGCATCTTGGCGAAATAGAGCGGCACGACCGGGATCTTCTCGGCGGCGATATATTGCCAGACATCGAGCTCGGTCCAATTCGACAGCGGAAAGACCCGCATCGACTGACCCTCGCCAAGACGCGTGTTGTAGAGACGCCAGAGTTCGGGCCGCTGGTTTTTCGGATCCCAGCCGTGATTGGCGCTGCGCACCGAAAAGACGCGCTCCTTCGCCCGGCTTTTCTCCTCGTCGCGCCGGGCCCCGCCGATCGCGGCGTCGAAACCATGGCGATCTAATGCCTGCTTCAAGGCTTCGGTCTTCATCACCGCGGTATGCAGCGCCGAGCCCGAGGCGATCGGATTGACGCCGCGCCGCACGCCCTCCTCGTTGGTATGCACGATCAGATCGAGCCCGAGGCGGGCGGCGGTTTCGTCGCGGAACGCGATCATCTCGCGGAATTTCCACAACGTGTCGATATGGAGAAGCGGAAACGGCAATCTGCCCGGATGAAACGCCTTGCGCGCCAGGTGCAAGAGGACGCTCGAATCCTTGCCGATCGAATAGAGCAGCACCGGGTTGCGGAATTCGGCTGCGACTTCGCGCATGATGCCGATCGATTCGGCTTCGAGGCTGTGCAGGTGCCTCGACCCCGCGCCGTGCCGGCCGGGGTGGGGAGAAACTAGCGACAATGGCGGTCCTTGGCTGGCCGGCGGCGGGGAGGCCGCGGCGAACTTTTCTGGGTCAATGCAGCTTCGGCGCCTTCAGGAACCGCGTCCGGTCGGCCGACTGAATGCGCTTTTCCAATGTCTCGCTGTCGCGCATGACCTGCAGCACGATTTCGCTGCCGGCGGGACCGCCGGCCCAGACCTTGCGCCAGAAGCCGGCGAGGCTGGCGACCTGGTCGTCGCGCACCGAGAGGATGCGGTCGCCGGGGCGCAGCCCGGCGTGGCTCGCGGGGCCCTTCTCGGCGAGCCCCGCGACGACGATCGCGTCTTCGACCTCGGCTGCATAAAGCCCGAGCCACGGCCGCGGTGGACGATTGGGCCGGCCGTAGCTGAGCATGTCGTCGAGGATCGGGGGCAACAGATCGATCGGCACCACCATGTTGACGTCGCGGCGCAATTCGCGGCCGCTCGAATGTTGGACATGCAGCGAACCGATGCCGATCAGCGTGCCGTCGGCGCCGATCAACCCAGCCCCGCCCCAGAACGGATGAGCGGGTGCGGTAAAGATCGCGCGGTCAAGCACGTATTCCCAATAGCCGGCGAATTCCTGGCGCGCGACAACCCGCGCGGCGATGGCGTGACGGCGGCCGCCCTCGGCCGCCATGATCGCACGGTCGCCGGCGCCGACCCGCATGCCGGCGCCGATCTCCAGCGGCGGCACGCTCAGGCGCCCGAGCGCCTGGACAAGGCCGAACCCGGTCTCCTGATCGTAGGCCAGCACATGCCCAGGCACCGCACCCCCGCCTTCGGAGGTCAGCCAGATCGTTTCCGCTTCGGTGACCAGGTAGCCTATCGTCAGAACCAGCCCGTCGCGCCGGATCAGGACGCCGCTGCCGGCGCGCTCGGTGCCGAGTGTACCGGCGGTAAAGGCATCCTCCGGAACCATCGCCCGCACGCCGAGAACCGCGGACAGCGCGCGGTCCAGGTCGAAGGCGCAATCGTCGGGCTTCGGCTGGATCTCGCTTGGAATTTCCCAATCGACGGTTCGCGACATTTTATGACCCGTTCGTAGCGGCTGCTGCAATCATAACCCCAAAACAGTGCAATGTCGGCGCGCTCTTGTCAAAACCTCGCCCGAGAGCCCGTTTCAGCTAGGCGGGCCGGCCGCGACCGGGAAATCGCGTGTCATTTCGCCGGCACAGTTGCTAGATTGGCGAGTGCGGCCGGCAAGTTCCGCTTTTGGGTGGACTGAGATGCAGCGTCTGCGCCGTTGATCCGCTTTGCGCCACGCATCGCGCGCTCTCGCCGCAAGCCGACCGGCCGCCGGGTGTCCACCTGGGCGGCCCTCTTCGCTGTCCTGTTCCAGGCGATCCTCTTTGGTTGGCATCATCACCCTCTGCCGCTCATTGCCCGTGGCGTTCCGCCAGCGCTGAGCGCGCCGCAGCCGGGCGGCGCGGACGCCGACGATGACTGCGACCACTGCGAGATCTGCTTCGCGCTGGCCCATCACGCCGCGACGCCCGTCGACGTCATCGCGCCGTCGGCGCTCGATCCAATCGCGGCGCCGGCCCCGGCCGACCTGCCGGCGGCGACCCTGCGCCGGCCGTTTCTACTTTTCCATCCCCGCGCACCGCCCCTCGCCTGAGGCAGGTTCAAATCCCCTGACTTGACCGACCGCCGCGGTCTCGCCGCGGCGTCCTCTCAGCGCGAGGAATACAATGGCGAACCGTATCTGCGCGGCCGCGCGACGCGTCTGCGCGACGCTGCCCGTCTTTATGACAACCACTCTTACCGGCGCGCTCGCGGCCGATCCGCAGCCTGCCCTTGTTCCGGGCCTTCCCGTCGGCGATGCCGGGGCGCCCGCATCAGCCGAAGGCGGCGGCCTGTCGCTCGATCTCGATGTCGTCGCCCGGTCGCTCGACATCGCCCGCAGCGAAATTCAGCCGAGCCTCGGCGCCAGCGTCTACGATTTCGGCCGGCAGGCGATCGAGACCCAGCCGCAGGGCGACAACCAGCCGTTCAACCGGCTGCTGCTGCAGGCCCCCGGGGTCGCGCAGGATTCATTCGGCCAGCTCCACGTCCGCGGCGACCATGGCAACCTGCAGTTCCGCCTCAACGGCGTCATCCTGCCCGAGGGGATCAACGTCTTCGGTCAGGCGCTGCAGACCCGGCTCGCCAACTCTGTCTCGCTGATCACCGGCGCCCTGCCGGCGCAATACGGGCTGCGCACCGCCGGCATCATCGACATCCAGACCAAGACCGGCACGCTGAACCCGGGCGGCTCGTTCACGCTCTACGGCGGCTCGCAATCGACCTTTCAGCCGAGCGCCGAATGGGGCGGCCGTGTCGGGCAGATCGACTACTACGCTACCGGCGAACTGCTGCACAACGCCGAGGGGATCGAAAACCCGGCGCCGACCTACAATGCCATCCATGACATCTCGACCCAGCCACGCGGGTTCGCCTATGTATCCGGCATCATCGACCCGACGACGCGGGTGACGACCATCCTCGGCACGTCGCGCAGCGACTTTCAGATTCCCAATATTCCGGGGCAGACACCGGGCCTCGGCCTGACCGTCGACGGCGTCACCGATTTCAGCTCGGCCAGGCTCAACGAGAACCAGGAACAGATCACCCAGTACGCGATCGTCGCGCTGCAGAAGAAGGCCGGCGATTTCGATTTCCAGATCTCCGGCGTCACGCGCTACAGCAGCGCCTATTTCACTCCCGACCCGCTCGGCGATCTCTTGTTCAACGGCATCTCGCAGAACGCCTTTCGCCGCAGTATCGCCAACGGCGCTCAGGGCGACGGCGCCTGGCGGATTTCCCCGGAGCACACCCTGCGCAGCGGCTTTTTCATCCAGGGGGAGCGGTCGTCCTTCAACACCAACTCGCAGGTCCTGCCGGTCGACGACAGCGGCATGCAAACCAGCGATCAGCCTTTCACGATCATCGATACCGGGGCGCAGACCGGATGGACCTACAGCTATTATCTTCAGGACGAGTGGAAGATCGCGCCGACTGTCACAGTCAATTTCGGCGCGCGCTTCGACCAGATCGTACAATTCGTGAATGAACGGCAATTGAGCCCGCGCGTCAATGTGGTCTGGCAGCCGACCGAATCGACAACCTTCACGGCGGGCTACGCGCGCTACTTCTCGCCGCCGCCCTTTGAACTGGTGGCGCCGACGACGGTCGCGCTCTTCGCCAATACGACGGCCGCTCCCGAAATTACCCTCGATACGCCGGCCAAGGCCGAGCGCGACCATTATTTCGACATCAGCGCCACCCAGATCCTTTTGCCCGGGCTCAAGGCCGGGGTTGACGCCTATTACAAGATCGCCAGCAATCTGATCGACGAAGGCCAGTTCGGCGCGCCGATCCTCTTGACCCCGTTCAACTACCAGAAGGGGCTCGTCGACGGCATCGAGTTCACCCTCAGCTACGATGTCTCTGATTGGTCGTTCTACGGCAATTTCGCCGCCTCCAAGGCGCTCGGCAAGAACATCAATTCCGCTCAGTTCAATTTCTCGGCCGACGATCTTGCTTATATCGCCGACCATTACATCCATCTCGACCACGACCAGACCTATACGTGGTCGGCCGGGATCAAATACCGCTATCCCAAAACCAATACACGGTTCGCGACCGATCTGATCGCCGGCAGCGGCCTAAGAGCCGACAGCAACATTCCGAACGGCGCCAGCCTACCCGGCTATCAGCAGGTCAATCTCAGCATCGTCCAGCCGATCGAGACCGGGATCTACAAGGGGCTCGAACTGCGCTTCGACATCATCAACCTGTTCGACCAGGTGTATCAGATCCGCAGCGGCACCGGGGTTGGCGTCGGCGACCCGCAATTCGGCCCACGCCGCACTTTTCTCGCCGGCGTCACCCAGCGCTTCTGAACGAGGAATGACGTGAACAATCCTGCCGCATCGCTGTCGGTCGTCGGTCTGTTCCTGAACGCCGACATCGTCGTCAAGGGCGTGTTGCTGCTGCTGCTCGCCGCCTCGGTGTGGAGCTGGGCCGTGATAATCGACAAGCTTTGGCGCCTGCGCGGGGCGAGCCGCGCGGCCCGCTCTCACGAGGAACGCGCCGCCGCGGCGCGCTCGGCCCCGGACTTGATGCCGCCGCCATCCGAGGTTGCGCAACGACCCGATCCCGCGGCGGCGGTGCTGTCGGCGGGCTTGGCCGAAAGCTCGGCCATATCCGGCGCCGCACCCGAAAGCCTCGGCGAACGGCGCGAACGGATCGAGCGCGCGATGCGGCTGGCGCTCAATGCCGAGCTCCGCCAGCTCGAGTCGCGTCTGCCGTTTCTCGCGACACTCGGCTCGGCCGCGCCCTTTATCGGGCTCTTCGGCACCGTCTGGGGCATCATGCGTAGCTTTGCCGGGATCGCGGCCGCCAACAATACGAGCCTCGCGGTGGTGGCGCCGGGCATCGCCGAGGCGCTGTTCGCCACCGCGATGGGGCTCGCCGCGGCGATCCCGGCGGTCGTCGCCTACAACAAGATCGCCGTCGATTTGGGGCGCTTCGCCGGCCGCATGCAAGGCCTGATCGGCCGCTGCGGCAGCCTGCTGTCGCGCCTCCCCTCGGAGACCTGAGCCATGGCATTTTCACCGCTGCCCACGACCGAAGGCGGCGAGGAGCGCTATGCGCCGCTCGCCGAGATCAACGTGACGCCGATGGTCGACGTCATGCTGGTGCTGCTCGTCATTTTCATGGTGACGGCGCCGTTGTTGACCGTCGGCGTGCCGCTCGACCTGCCCAAGGCGCGGGCGACGGCGGCGACTGAACCGAAACCGCCGATCGTGGTCAGCCTCGACCGCGAGGGTTCTGCGTTCATCGGCGACGAGCGGATGGCGCCCGAGGCGCTCGAAGGCGCGGCTCGCCGCACTCGCCGCCGAAGACCCGAGCCGCGATCGTCTATGTCCGCGGCGACCGGACGATCACCTATGCGGCGGCTGATGGATATGCTGGGCGAGGTCAACCACGCGGGCTTCGCCAAGGTCTCGCTGTCGCCGAGGCCGCGCCGAAGAAGTGAGCGGGCTCAAGATCCCGCTGGCGCTGTCGCTCGCGGCGCACGCGCTGCTGCTGGCGTTGCTGCTGCTGCTGCCGTCGGGGAAACCGCCGCCGCCGCTCGGAGCCGGCGCGCGGGATCGAGGTGGCCTTCTCGACGAGTCTGCCCGCGGCCGAGACCGCCGCGCTGCCGCCGGCTCCCACCGAACCGCCGCTGCCGCCGCCCCTGCCGGAGCCCGAACCGCCGCCGGCAGCGACGCCGCCAGCGCCCGAACCCGTCGCCACACCCGAGCCCGAGCCCGCGCCCACACCCGAACCGGAGCCAACGCCTGCACCGATCGCGGCACCCGAGCCGGCGCCTCCTCCGCCACCACCACCCAAGAAGCGGCTGGTGAAGCAGGTGGTCCGCCATCCCGAAGCCGTTTCGCCGCAGCGGCCGCCGCCCGTCGCGTCGCAGCCGGCCGCTGCGCCCGCGGCCGCCGCCCCGCCGCGAGCCGCCTATGCGCCCCGCCCGCGGCACGGCGCCGGCCAGCGAGCGAGATCGCGCCCGGTTATCGCGGTCTGTTGGCCGCCTGGCTCGAAAGCCACAAGCGCTATCCCGACGCCGCCCGGCAGCGCGGCGAAGAGGGTCGCGCGATGCTGCGGTTTGTCGTCGACCGCGGCGGCCGGGTCGTCGATTTCGCCGTCGTCAAAAGCTCCGGCTACCGCGAGCTCGACGAGGCGGTCGAGAACATGATGCGGGGCGCGGTATTGCCGCCATTCCCCGCAAACATGACCCAGCCGCGGGTCGAAGTCTCGGTGACGATCCGGTTCAGCCTCGCCCGGTGAGACGGCGACGCGAACCCACCGCTAAAGGACCGCTAAAGGCCCGCGTCGATCCGCCGCCCCGGCGCCAGATAGGCGCGGCTCCATCCGGCCCATTTCCCAGTCAAATAGACCGGGTTCTGGTCAGTCCGCCAACACACGTCAGCGCCGGGCGGCGCCTCGATGAAACGCGTCGCGTCATTCGGCAGCACGAAAGCGAGGCTCGAAACATAACCGGCATCGCGCGCGCCGCAATCCGGGTTTGCCGTGACCACGGCTTCCACCCAAGTCGGACCGAAGTTGAGATTGGTCAGAGACAGGCTCCCAGGCTCTACCGGTGGCGGCGCCGCGCAAGCGGCAACGCTCGAAAGGGCGATCAGCAGAAAGATCGGCCGCACCGCCTTCGGCCTCACTCGCCGCCGAGAAAGTCTTTGGTCCACCGCCGGTAATCCTCGGCGCGGGTGACCCGCTGCATCAATTCGGGCGAGGCGATGTTCTCCAGGTCACTCGGCTTGGTGCCGTCGCGCAACGCCTTCAGCGTATTGTAAACGGCCTGGACCGCGGCCGAGAATGGTGCATGCGTCTGCAACGCGACCCGGACCCGATGCGCCCCCAGCCAGTCGAGATCGCCCAGTTGGCCACCGCCGCCGCCGAGGATCAGCGGGATCTTGATTGCCGAGGAGACTGCCTCGACCGCCTCGACGGTGACCCCGCCGGCCAGGAACACCGCGTCGACCCCGGCCGCCTCATAGGCCTTGGCGCGCTTTAGCGCCTCGTCGACACTGGCGATCGCCAAGGCGCTGGTGCGCCCGGCAATCACGAGCCTCTTGTCCTGGCGCGCCGACAGCGCCGCCTTCATCTTGCCGACCCCTCCTCGACCGGGATCAAGCTCGGCTTGCCGTTCGGGTCCGTAGGGGCGCGGCAGCACCGTGTCCTCGATCGACATCGCGCAGATGCCGGCGGTCTCCAACTCCTCGACCGTGCGGCGGACATTGAGCGCGTTGCCGTAGCCGTGGTCGGCGTCGACCAGCAGTGCCAGATTGCCGGCGCGGCAGATGCGGTTGGCCTGGCTGGCAAATTCGGTCAGGGTCAGCACGACGAGATCGGGCGCGCCCAGCACCGACATCGAGCCGATCGAGCCCGGAGAACATGCCGACTTCGAAACCCGAGATCCTCGGCGATCCGCGCCGAGATCGCGTCGTATACGGAGCCTGGATGCACGCAGCGATTGCCGGAAAGGATCGCGCGAAACCGCTCGCGCCGTTCGGTCCAATTCATGGTGGCTCTGCCCCTCTATGTTTTCGCAACCGTTTCCTCGCGCCGAGCTTATCATGGCCCGGACCAGGTCATAGAGGGGATCGCAGAAATGGCGAAACGGATTGCAGTGGTCGGGGCCGGGGCGATCGGCGGCTATACCGGCGGCCAGCTCGCCCATAACGGGTTCGACGTGGTCTTGATCGACCCGTGGCCGGAACACATCGAGACGATCCGCCGCGACGGGCTCGCCCTCGAAGGTGTGACCGAGGAGGAATTCGTCCGCGCCCGGCCGAAGACGATGCACCTGACCGAAGTCCAGGATCTCGCCAGGCAGCAGCCGATCGACATCGCGATGGTCGCGGTCAAATCTTACGACACACAATGGGCGACGGCATTGATCGCGCAGTATCTGGCACCCGACGGCTATGTCGTCTCGTTGCAGAACTGCATGAACGAGGAGCGGATCGCCGGCGTCGTCGGCTGGGACAAGACGGTGGGCGTCATTCCCGCTTTGCTCGGCGCCGAGCTCTACGCAGCCGGCAGGGTCCGCCGCACCGCGGCGAAAGGCTCCTCGCCCCACGAGGTCTATCGCGTCGGCGAGGTCCACGGCCGCATCACCAGGCGGCTCGAGGAACTGGCCGAGATGATCGCCACTGTCGATACCGTCAAGGCGACGACCAATCTATGGGGCGAGCGCTGGTCGAAATTGTGCGTCAACGGCATGGCGAACGGTGTCGCCGCCGCCACCGGCATGTCCGGCAACGACATGAACCGGGACGACAAGATCCGGCGTCTGAGCATTCGCCTCGCCGGTGAGGGGGTCCGCGTCGGCCAGGCGCTCGGCTATCAGCTCGAACACATCCGCAACCACGAGCCCGAAACGATCGCCCGCGCCGCCGAGGGCGACCCCGCAGCACTCGACGAAATCGAGGCGCAGATCTTTGCCGGGCTGCGGTCGAATACCCGCAGCGAGTTCGCCCGGCCGTCGATGGGTCAGGACATGCTGAAAGGCCGGCGCACCGAGATCGACTTCATCAACGGGGTGATCGCCGAGAAGGGCGCCGAGGTCGGCATGCCCGCGCCCACACACGTCAAGTTGATCGCCGCGGTCAAGGCCGTCGAGCACGGCAAGACGCCCGCCGCGCCCGAGAACCTCTACGATATCTGAGCGCGCGCCGCCTCAATCGGGCAGGCGGGTGGATTGCCAGGTGACCATCCGCCACTGCCCGCCCTTGTTCGCCCAGACATCGGTAAAGCGCACGCCAAAGCTGTTCGGGCGGCCGTTCGCCATGACGCTGATCCGGCATGATCCGGTCAACACCACGGTGTCTCCCAGATCCTGCGCCTTGACGTCGGACGGGACCACCGAGGTGTAGACGGTCGAGCCCGATTCCATGTTGCCGATCAGGCTCTGCTTGGTGTCAAGCCGCGCCGACGAGTGGGTGTAGACGAGGCTGTCGTCGATCAGCGTGTTGAGCGCGGCGATGTCCTTCTGCGCCATCGCGTCCATGCGCTTCTTGTCGAGATCGATCACCGTTTGTCCGTTGCCTGCCATCTCTTTCCTCCTCCATTGAGATCCGGTTGGTTCAGCGCGTCTCCAGCACCAGCTTGCCTTGCAGATGGCGGCCTTCGCTGACCCGGTGCGCCTCGGCGGCGTCGGCGAGCTTATAGCGGGTGATCGCGGGCGGCCACACCGCGCCCTGCTGTAAGAGCGCCTTCATCCGTTCGAGATGCGCGCGGTCGCGGGCGACGTTCGGGCGCAACGTCTGGACGTCCTTGCGGCTCGGCTGAAACCCGGTGGGTGCTGGTGCGATCCAGACGAGCCGCCCGCCCGGCTTCAGCACCTCGTAGGAGCGCACCTGGACCTCGCCACCGACCGTGTCGAACACCACGTCGCAAGGCCCGGCGGTCTTGGTGAAATCTTCCGCGTTGTAGTCGATGACCCGGCCGGCGCCGAGGCTCTTGACGTAGTCGTGGTTGCGCGCGCTGGCGGTGGTGACGACCGCCGCCCCGAGATGCTTTGCAAGCTGGATCGCAAAGCCGGCCACGCCCCCAGCCCCGCCCTGGACGAGGATCGTTTCGCCGGCTTTGAGCTTCGCCGTGTCCTCGACCGCCCAGAGTGCCGTCAGGCTCGTCAGCCCCATCGCGGCGGCCTCGGCATTGTCGAGCTTGTCGGGCTTCCTAGCGACAATAGCGGCCTTGATCGCCAGCTTCTCGGCGTAACAGCCCTCGATCCCCTGATCGGTCACGCCAAAGACCGCGTCGCCGATCTTGAAGTCGGTGACTCCCGCTCCCAGCGCGCTGACGACACCCGAGAAATCGCGTCCGAGGATATGCGGGAACGTGAGATTGCTGTAGGCGCCGCCACCAAGCCGCACCTTATAGTCGGCGGCGTTGATGCTTGCAGCGTAGACATCGACGACGATCTCGCCCGGCCCGGCGACCGGGTCCGGCATATCGCCAAACCGCAACATTTCGGGCCCGCCATGCCCGGTCAGTAATACCGCCTTCATCCTCCCCTCCTCACCATCTGCGCATTGGCGCGATCGTAATGCCACGCGATCACCGCCGCCAGCACTCGGTTGCCCTGGTCCCGCACGGTCTTCGTTTATATGCTGAGAGTATGCCGCTGCCGCCGATGAAGCTGTTCGACCGGCTCGACGCGATCCCGCCCTTGTCGGAGGAGGAGCGGCAGGTCCTGGATAGCGTGCGCGCCTTGGCGCACGATAAGATCGGGCCCGCGCGCCGCGGAATACGACCGCACCGCCGCGTTTCCTTGGGACAATGTCCGCGACATCAACGCGCTTGGCCTCAACGCCGTCTTCGTCCCCGAAGCCTACGGCGGCGCCGGTCTCTCTTATGCCGCCTATCTTGCCTGCGTGCGGGAAATATCGAAGGCCTGTGCTTCGACCGGCATCATCTGGGCGACCAATTTCCACGCGATGAAGCCGCTGATCGACTTCGGCAACGAGGAGCAGAAGGCGCGGCTCCTGCCCCGCCTCGCCGATGGCGCGTTGGCGGCGCTCGCGATCACCGAGCCCGAGGCCGGCTCCGACGCCACCCATATGAAGACGCGCTTCACGCCCGATGGCGACGGCATCGTCGTCTCCGGCGGCAAGACCTTCATCACCAACGGCGATGTCGCCGATCTGATCCTGCTCTTCGGCAAATGGGCGGGCGTGGCCGACGACCGCAAGGCGATCTCGGCATTGATCCTGGAGAAGGGCGCCCCCGGCCTCGAAATTCTGCGCACCGAGGACAAGATGGGCCACCGCGCCTCCTCGACCGCGGCGCTCGCCTTTGACCGATTGCCGCGTGCCGCGCGCCAATCTGCTGGCCGGCCCCGAGCGAAGGGCTGCCGCTGCTGCTCGCCGCGCTCAACAAATCGCGGCCCAGTGTCGCCGCGCATGCGCTCGGCATCGCCCGCGCCGCCTTCGAGGACGCCGTCGCCTATGTCAACGAGCGCCGGCAGTCGGGCCGCCGCATCGTCGAATTCCAGGGCATCCAGTTCCTCCTCGCCGACCTGGCGACCGATCTCGCGATGTGCGAGGCGTGGCTCTGGCATGTCGCGGGCCTCGTCGACAGCGGCGCCAGCGATATCGGCCCCGAGGCCTCGATGCTGAAACTGCGCGCCTCCGATCTGGCGATGCGGATCGCGACCGAGGCGGTGCAGCTTTACGGCGGCTACGGCTATATCCGCGACTATCGCGTCGAGCGGCTGATGCGCGACGCCAAGATCACGCAGATCTGGGAGGGCACCAACCAGATCCACCGACAATTGATCGGCCGCAGCTTTATCGACAAGGGATAAACGCCGCCATGCAGCCGCTCGACGGCATTCGCGTCCTCGACTTCACGACCTTGCTGCCGGGGCCGCTGGCGACGTTATTGCTGGCCGAGGCCGGGGCCGAAGTCATCAAGATCGAGCGGCCCGGGATCGGCGACGAGATGCGGCATCTACCATCCCCGCTTCGGCCCCGACTCGGTCAATTTCGGGCTCCTGAACCGCGGCAAGCGCTCGCTCGCGATCGATCTGAAGGCGCCGGGGGCGATCGACCGGCTGCGGCCCTTGCTCGAAACCGCCGATGTGCTCGTCGAACAGTTCCGGCCAGGCGTCATGGATCGGCTCGGGCTCGGCTTCGAGCAATTGTCGGCGCTCAACCCGCGTCTCGTCTATTGCGCGATCACCGGCTACGGCCAGGACGGCCCGAAGGCGCAGGTGGCCGCACACGACCTCAATTACATGGCGGATTCGGGGCTGCTGTCGCTGGCCGCGGACGCAGCCGGCGCGCCGGTCGTGCCGCCGGCTCTGATCGCCGATATCGGCGGCGGCGCCTACCCGGCGGTCATCAACATTCTGCTCGGGCTGGCCGGCCGCGCCGCCACCGGAAAGGGCTGCAGGCTCGACGTGTCGATGAGCGACAACCTCTTCACCTTCGCTTACTGGGCGATCGGCAACGGGCTTGCCGCCGGGCAATGGCCGCGACCGGGCCGCGAGTTGCTGACAGGCGGCAGCCCGCGCTACAACATCTACCCGACCGCCGACGGCCGCTATCTCGCCGCCGCCCCGCTCGAAGACCGCTTCTGGGCGAATTTCTGCGATCTGTCGGCCTTGAACCCGCATTTCGCGACGATGCCGCCGATCCCGTCGCGAGCCGGCGCGCCGTGGCCGCCAAGATCGCCGCCTTGACCTCGGTCGAGTGGCGCAGCCGCTGGGCCGGGAAAGACGTCTGTTGCGCGATCGTCGCCAGCGTCGAGGAGGCGCTTGCCGATCCGCATTTCGTCGCGCGCGGTCTCTTCGCCCGCAAACTCGCCGTGGGAGGGCAATCGATCGCCGCCGTCCCGGTCCCGGTCGACCCGCAATTCCGCGGCGAGGCAGCCGAAAATACCTACCCCCTCCTCGGCGAACACAACGAAATTCTTACTCCGCCGCTAAAATTGCCATAATCGTATCGCATTCTATGCTCGACAAGCGATGCGGCCGGAGCGTTTGCTGTAAATTCGTTGCAAATAACAGCAAAAACAGCAAACGCGCGCAGCTGGCGGACTGCGAGTGGTTGGGGCGAGGCGAGTCATTTAAGGTAAGGGGCCCGCCACAAACCCGCCGCAATTTATTCGTTGTCCTCATGAATTCAACGATTGGCGGTTCCTGTGTTGCGTCGGTTTTTCGGCCTCTTGATCCTCGCCTTCGTCGCGGCGGCTCCAGCATCGGCGCAGGACACTCCGCCATTGCGGGTTGGTCGCGTCGCCTATCTCTCAGGCAATCTCTCCTTTCGTGCGCCGGGAGAGACGCAATGGTCGCCGGCCGGGGTCAACTATCCGGTCGCGGCCGGTGGGTCGTTTCGCGCCGACCCCGAGGCTCGTGCCGCGATCGAAATCGGTCCGACCACAATCGCGCTCGCCGGCGGGAGTGAACTCGACATCGTCGCTCTTGACCAGCGGACGGTGCAATTCGGTCTGCCGCAAGGTCGGATTTACCTGGAATTGCGGAGCCTTGATCAGGATCAGAGTTTCGAAATCGACCTGCCGCAAGGCGGGGTGTGGCTGCTGCGGCCGGGAGGCTACGAGATTGCTGCGGGTGGCCCGAACGAGCCCGCACGGGTCGCGGTGTTCGACGGCAGCGCGCGTTTTTCTGGCGGCGGCTCAGATCTGACCGTGAACGCTGGCGATATGGCCGTGCTTTCGGGCGCCGAGCCGGTCGTGGCGCATATCGAGAGGCCGACGCCGGATCCGTTTGTCGCCTGGGCCCGCTCCCGCGGTGCCGAGCCGGCCCGGCTTGCCGCACCCCGCTACGTCTCGCCGCAGATGACCGGCTACGAGGATCTCGATCGCTACGGGGTCTGGCGGCAGGCGCCGCAATATGGCGCGGTCTGGTATCCGAGCGACCCGCCGGCCGGCTGGGCGCCCTATCGCGACGGCCGCTGGGTTTGGGTTCCGCCCTGGGGCTGGACCTGGATCGACTCCGAGCCTTGGGGCTTCGCGCCCTCGCATTACGGCCGCTGGGCCTTTATCGGCGGACGGTGGGGCTGGGTTCCCGGCCAGATTGTACCGCAGCCGGTCTATGCCCCTGCGCTAGTGGCCTTTGTCGGCGCACCGGCGGTCGGGTTCGCCGGAGCGGTTGGACCATCTGTCGGCTGGTTTCCGCTGGCGCCGGGCGAAGCCTATTGGCCGAGCTATACGCGCAACGCCTACTACATTCGCAACGTCAACGCCGCCAGTGTGCGCAACATCAACACCATTATCGTGGGCAATCAGGGTGCGCCGCCGCCGCAAATCGCGCATGCCGCTTTCGCCAACCGCCAATTCGCCACGGTCGTGCCGCAGCAGGTCTTCGCCGGCGGACAGCGCGTGGCGCCGGCGGCGATCCCGGTCCCGGCGGCCGCGTTGCAGCATGCCCCGGTCGATGTCCATCCGCCACGGATCACGCCGGCGACGGCGAACTCCGCGTCGTCGGCGACAGCGCCGGCTGGTCCGGGCCGTGCCGGCATTCGCTCGCCGCAACAGCCTCAGCCCGCGGCGGCAGCGGCGGCGATGCCACCCCCGCACCCCCCAGCGCCGACGCAGCTGCCGACCGAGCGCCATCCCACAGCACCGCGCGTGGTGGAGCCGGCGCACCCCGCGGCCGGCGTCGCGCGCGCCGACCCCTCTGCCCATCATCCGCCCGGCGAGCCCGCCCATCCGACAACGCCCCCGGCGCCGGTTGCGACGCGGCCCGCGTTCGGCGCCGCCTATCCGCCGGGGCCGGAGCGTCGGGTCCCCGCACCACCCTCTCCGGCAGCACCGCGGTCCGGCCCGGCCGTCACCGAACGGCATCCGCCTTCGGCCGTCCATCCAGCACCGCCGCCGGCCGTTCATTCGGCATCACCCTCTCCGGCAGCACCGCGGTCCGGCCCGGCCGTCACCGAACGGCATCCGCCGTCGGCCGTCCATCCAGCACCGCCGCCGGCCGTTCATTCGGCATCACCCCCTCCGGCAGCGCCGCGGTCCGGTCCGGGCGTCACCGAACGGCATCCGCCGCCACCCGTTCATTCAGCACCGCCTCCGGCTGCACGCACCGCAGCACCGCAGCCGCATCCGCCCGCCCACGAACATCCGCAGGGCGCCGGCAAACCGGGCGCCGAGCACGGCAAGAAGGGCGAGCAGGAAAAATAGGCGGGATCAGCGGCCGTTGAAGACGGGCTTGCGCTTTTCCATGAAGGCGGTGCGGCCTTCGGTGTAATCCTGGCTGGCGAAGCACTCCTCGACGAGCCGCTTGCACAAGGCGAGGTCGCGCCCGCCCTCGTCTTTCAGCGCCTCGCGGATCGCGACCTTGGCCGCCTTCACGGTGAGCGGCGCGTTCGCCGCGATCGTCTCGCAGTAATTCTCGACATAGGTCTCGAGTTCGCCGTCGGGCACCACCTGGTTGACAAGGCCCATCCGCAGCGCCTCCTCGGCGGTGAACTGCCGCGCGGTAAAGAAGATCTCGCGGGCATACGCGGGCCCGACCAGATCGACGAGCCGCTTGATGCCGTCATAGGCGTAGCCCAGACCCAGCTTCGCCGCCGGGACGCCGAATTTCGAGCCCTCGGCGGCGATCCGCATGTCGCAGGCGAGTGCGGTCGCCGACACCGCCGCCGATGCAATAGCCGCGGATCATCGCGATCGTCGGCTTCAACGTCTCCTGCAGGCGCAGACGGGCGCCCTCGGAGATCTTGGCGTAGGCGGCGGCGGCCTCCTCGGAAGCGCGCCGCTCCTTGAATTCGGAGATATCGGCGCCGGAAACAAAGGCGCGGCCGCCCGCGCCGCTGACGACGATGACCCGCACGCTGTCGTCGCGCTCGAAATCGTCGATGATCCGCGCCACGCCCTCCCACATGTCAAGCGAGACGGCGTTATGGCGCGCCGGGTTGTTGAAGATCATGCGGCCGACGCCGCCCGCCTTTTCGGCGATCATCTTGCTGGTCAAGGGCTGGTCGAGCATCGTCTCGGGCTCCTGTTGCTCTCGATCGCGGGGTCAGACGACGGCGCGGGCGCGCAGATCGGCGATCTCGGCCTGGTTGAAGCCGAGTTCGCGCAGCACCTCGTCGGTATGCTGGCCGAGATCGGGTGTCGGGCGCAATTTCGCCGGCTCCGGGGTGCGGGTCATGTTGATCGCCTGGCCGACGGCCTTCAAGCGGCCCGAGCTTGGGATGATCGATCGGCCGCGCCATTTCGAGATGCTGCACCTGCGGGTCGGCAAAGGTCTGGTCGATCGTGTAGATCGGCCCGCAGGGTACCCCGACCTCGTTCATCAATTCGACCCAATAGGCGGCCGGCCGCTTTTTGGTGATCTCGCCGATCCGCTCGTTGAGCGCCTTGCGGTTTTTCGAGCGCGGCGGGCCGGTCGCGTAATCGGGGTCGTCGAGCAAGGCCATCGCGTCGGCCGCCTCGCAGAAGCGGCGGAACATGTGGTCGCCCGAGGCGGCGATGTTGATCTGGCCGTCCGAGGTCGGAAACACGCCGGTCGGGATGCCGGTCGGATGGTCGTTGCCCGCTTGCTTCGCGACTTCGCCCGCCATCAGCCAGCGCGAGCCCTGGAAATCGAGCATGAAGATCTGCGCTTCGAGGAGCGAGGTGTGGACCCATTGCCCCTCGCCCGAACTCTCGCGCTCGATCAGCGCCATCAGGATCGCCTGAGCCAAGAGGAGGCCGGCGCAGAGATCGTCGATCGGGATGCCGACCCGCACCGGCCCCTGGCCCGGCAGGCCGGTGATCGACATCAGCCCGCCCATGCCCTGCGCGATCTGGTCGACCCCCGGCCGCTTGGCGTATGGCCCCGTCTGGCCGAAGCCCGAGATGCTGCCATAGACGATGCGCGGGTTGATTTTCTTTACCGATTCATAGTCGACGCCGAGCCGGAATTTGACCTCCGAGCGGAAGTTCTCGACGATCACATCGGCCTTTTCCGCCAGCTTGAAAAAGATCGCCTTGCCCTCTTCGGTCTTCAGGTTGAGCGTCAGGCCGCGCTTGTTGCGGTGCAGGTTCTGGAAGTCGAAGCCCTCGCGCCGCGATCCCGTGACGTCGCCCTTCGGACTCGCCCGGCGGCTCGATCTTGATGACGTTGGCGCCCCAATCGGCAAGCTGGCGCACCGCCGTCGGCCCGGCGCGGGCATGGGTCAGGTCGAGAACGGTAAATTTCGCCAGCGGCAGGCTTCCGATGCTCACGATGAACGGCCCTCCAATCGAATTCCCGGCAAATGTCGCCCGTGGGCTGGCGCATCGTCAAGCGGCGCGGGTCGAGGAAGTCTGATCAGCGCGTTGCGGAGATCGACTGCGGCTCAACCCATCCGTTCGGTCGGCGTTGCGGATTTCGCCATGCGCCCCGCCGGCCGGACGGCTTGTGCGCTATTCGACTCCGATCGCGTGGCGGAAGCGGTTCTTCAGGAGGACGCCGTCGCGCGGCGGCAATACGCGCGGCGGTTCGTCGGCGCGGATCGCGATCGCGGGCGAACAATGTCTGCCCCGGGTTCTTGAGGCGGTCGGCGAAGTCGCGCAGCCCCAGTTCGTCGCTGATGTCGAAGGTCTCCTTGATGCCGCAGGCGCGGGCGACGCCGATCAGTTCGACCGCCGCATCGGTGTGGCTCGCCTGCATGCCGGTCTCGCCATAGCGGCCGTTGTCGAACACCGCGATCGCCAGGTTCGGCGGCCGCTGCACGCCGATCGTCGCCAGCGCGCCGAGGCCCATCAGCATCTCGCCGTCGCCGGTCACGACCAGAATCCGCCGCTCGGGCCGGGCGAGCGCCAAGCCCAGCCCGATCATCGCCGCACGCCCCATCGCGCCCCACAGATAGAAGTTGCGATCGCTCGTCGCCGACCGAGGCGGCGTCGTAGGTGGTGGAGCCGAGGCCGGTGACGAGCAGCAATTCACCGCGCTTGTCGAGCAGCGCGCGGATCGCGGCGCGGCGGTCGAGGCGCGGGCCGTTCGAGATCATTTCACCCACCGTTTGGCGCCGATCAGCCGTTGCGACAGCAACACCGCCATCGCCAGATCGCCGCTATACGCGTTCTCGAGCGCCGCGGCGACGGTCTCGCCCGCATCCTCGGCGCGCTCGACGCGGTGGACCAGCACATCCATCAGTTCGAGTGCGGCCTGCGTCTTGGTCCCCATCGGCACCTGCCACGGGTTGAACTCGGCCCACTCGCCCCGCATCGTCACCAGCATGACCAGCGGAAAGCGGCAGTTCCTCGTCAGCGACAGCATGTTGATGCAGTTGCCGACTCCGCTCGATTGCATCAGCAAGACCGCCCGCTCCCCGCCGAGCCAGGCGCCGGCGGCCAAGGCCACGCCCTCCTCCTCGGTGGTCAGCGGCACCGCGCGGATTTCGGGATCGGCGCGAACCAGTTCGATCAATCGTGCATGTCCGGCGTCGGGCACATAGCCGACCTGCCTGACCTCGGCGCCTTTCAGCACGGCGAAAATGGCTTCATGCCAATCGGCTGCCGCTTCCCCAAGCTCGCTCAACTGCGCACCTCCCGCCGATCGTCGGTGAAGCCTAGCACGAACCAGGTCGCCGCGGACCGCGATCCTCTTATGCGGTTACGGTCTATCTGCGACGCGTCGGCGGACGCTTCAATCCTTCGATCTCGCCGTTTGCCCGGTCGAACCCAAGCCCGCCGCAAGACCGATATTGCCATACGTTCCTGAATCAAAGTTGATCCGAGCCAAGCCAAAGATCTAGCAAGATCTCTGCGCGGCGAAATCGGTCGCCGCGACGGCCCATTCGGTTCCGAACCGACGCGAACACAGGAGCCCGAGCCATGGCGAAACGTATCGACCCGGCGGCGCTGATGGCGTTCACCGGCACCCTCTACCCGCCGCCTTACGACGCGCCTTGTCGGACGCGGCAGCGCACGCGGCTTGGCGACGCCGCCGGGCTCACCCAATACGGGGTCAACTTGTTGCGATTGCCGCCCGGCGCCTGGTCGAGCCAACGCCATTGGCACACCGCCGGCGACGAGTTCATCTACGTGCTGTCGGGCGAGGTCACGCTGGTGACCGACGACGGCGATGAGCTGTTGCGCGCCGGCGAATGTGCCGGGTTCAAGGCCGACGACCGCAACGGCCATTGCCTGCAGAACCGCTCCAACGGGGACGTTCTCGCACTCGAGATCGGCACCCGGATCGACGGCGATACGGCCTATTACCCCGATGTCGATATGGTGGCGCCGGCCGGCGGCAAGCCCGCGACTTACACCCGCCGTGACGGTACTCCCTATGAGGGCCTCCGCCGCCGCGGGCCCGAAGACCCTTGAGCCACCGTCAACCTTTCTACCAGCCGAGTGCGTAGGCGGCGCGGCGCGGGTCGGCGCCGGCTTCGAGAACGCCGCGCTTCCTGTCGACATCGATCGCGCAGACCGCACCCGCGAGCCAGATCCAGTCGGGCCAGCGTTGTATGTCGTGTCCGCGGCGGGCGAGTTCGGCCATGACCGGTTCGCCGATGCGGGCTTCGACCGCAAGCCGGCCCGGATGGTAGTCGAACGGCGCGAAGGACGAGGGATAGCTGTAGCTGGCAAAGCGCGGCGCCTCGATCGCCGACTGCATGTCCTGGCCGAAGACGAAGCGGTTCAGCAGCACCTGCAGCATCGCCTGGGTCTGCACGTCGCCGCCCGGCGTGCCGAACGGCATGAACGCGGTCGCGGCCCTGGATCGCCAAGGCCGGGTTCGGCGTCAGCCGCGGCCGCTTGCCGGGCGCGACGCCGGCCGGATGGCGCGGATCGGGGCGTGACTGCGAACCGCGGTTCGACGGGATGAGGCCGGTTCCCGGCACCACAGGCGAACCATAGGAGCCGTCGCTCGGCGTCGCCGAGAAGATATTGCCCGTGGCGGTCGGCGACGCAGACATAGGAGGTATCGGGCTCCGGGATTCGGGTCGCCGGCGCGCGGCGCGAACCGGCCGACGGCGCGTCCCAATTCGCCGGCCGGAGGCATTTCGGGAAACGCGCGGTCGGGCCGGATCATCTTGCGCCGCTCGGCCGCGTATTCGGCGGAGATCAGTGTCGCGATCGGCACCTCGACCAGCGCCGGGTCGCCGTAATAGGCCTCGCGATCGGCAAAGGCGAGCTTCACCGCCTCGGCGAGATGGTGGACGTAGTCGGCGCTGTTGTGGCCGAGGGCGGCGAGATCGGTCCCTTCGAGCAGCGCCAGCGTCTGCAGCAGCACCGGCCCCTGGCACCAGGCGCCGCAGGTGAAGACTTCGAGGTCGCCAAAGCGGCGGCGCTCCGGCGGGCCGACCGGCGAGCGGTAATCGGCCAGATCCTCGGCCGAAAGCAGCCCGCCTTCCTCTTTGATGAAAGCGACGATCTTCTTGGCGATGTCGCCGCGATAGAAGGCGTCGCGCGCGGCTTCGAGCCCGGCCTCGCGGCCCCTGCCGGCAGCGGCGCGCTCCTCGTCGGCCATGTATTGCAGCGAGGCGGCAAGATCGGTCTGGCGGAACAATTCGCCGGTCTCGGGTGGTCTGCCGCCGGGCAGAAAGATCGCCGCCGAGGACGGCCAGGCGCGGTGGTCCTCTTCATGCCGCTTCAGGCTCTCGGCCATCAGCGGATACATCGGAAAGCCGTCGCGGGCGAGACGGATCGCCGCTGCCGCGACCTCGCCGAAGCTCATCGTGCCGTAGCGCCGCAGCGCCGTGATCCAGGCGTCGGGTGCGGCCGGCACGACGGTGCGCAACACGCCCTTCGGGATCTTGCCGCCATGCTCGCGCATGAAGAGTTCGGGATCAAGCGCCTTCGGCCACGGACCGAGACCGGCAATCGTCATAACCTCCTGTCGGTCGGCGAGGTACAGCATGATCGGCGCGACGCCGGCGACGTCGACCAGATCGCTCTGCAGCACGCCAAGCGCAATCCCGGCCGCACAGCCCGCATCGATCGCGTTGCCGCCCGCCTGCAGGATGTCGAACCCGGCCGTGGCGGCGAGGTAATGTCCGGCCGCGATGGCGTGCCGGGTAACGGCGATGGTCGGCCGATGCGATGCGGATGCGGTCATGGCGAACCTCCTGCGCGGTGCTTGCTGCCCGGCGACACTCTAGCCCCTGACCAACTGGCGATAAAAGCGTCGTTCTCGCCGCGAAAGGCGGCCGCGCCTTCAGCTCGGGTAGATCTTGATGCTGCTCGCGACCGAGTCGGCCACGTGCTCCTTGGTGATCACACCGAGGACATCGCCCGATCGCGGCACGCCGCGGCTGCGCACCACGAGCGCCATCGCCGCCTTCCTGCGCCAGATTCGCTGGATCACGTCGAAGACGATGTCGTTCTCGCGCACCAGCGTGAAATCGCGGCTCGCGACGTCGCCGAGCGTGACGCTCGACGCGGCCGCCTCCGAAGCGTTGCGCAGCGCGGTATTGACCCGCAGCACGCCGACGATGCGGTCATCCTCGGCGACCACCACATGGCGCATTCGACCGCCATGGTCGGGGCGCGATAGAAAGGCATCGAAACGCAGTTCGGCCGGCGCCACGACCACGTCGGTGTCCATGACCTCATGGGCGCGACGGACGAGGAACATGTTGGCGTGCAACGCCTTCGGAATGACGTGGCCGCGGCGGTAGAGCTTCAGTGTGTAAATGTTCTCGCGCGACAGCAGCCGCCGCACACCCACGCTCATCGCCACAGCCAGGATCATTGGCAGCACGATGTCGTAGTCCCGCGTCATCTCGAAAATCATCGTGACGGCAGTCATCACCGCGCCGGTGGCGCCGCCCACCATCGCCCCCATGCCGACCATCGCGAAGGCAGGAATGTCCAGCGCCAGCGGCAGATGAAGGGCGTTTAGCGCGGCCGCGAACGCGCCGCCGATCGTGGCGCCCATGAACAGCGAAGGGGAGAAGATCCCGCCCGATGAACCGGAGCCGAGACTGAGCGTGGTGGCCAGCAACTTGCTCAGGAAAAGAAGGATCAGAAATCCGGCCGCCGCCAGTTGGCCGAGCAGGATCGCCTGCACCGTCGCGTAACCGACACCCTCGACGTAATAATGCCCGAAACGCTGCTGCAAGGCGTAGATCAGCACGCCGACCATCAGCATGCCCAACACATGCCGCGTGTAGCGCTCGGTGATTTTGTCGAACATGTCTTCGAGTAGATGGAGGCCGCGGACGAACCCGGCGGCGGCGACGCCGACGACGGCGCCCAGCGCGGAATAAAGGCAGAGGACGAGCCCCGAAGTCGCGTCGGCGCTCAGCGGAGCGAGATGCGGCACGACAAACGCAGGCTGCGGGCCGAAGAACATCCGCCCGATGAAGGTCGCCGTGCCGGTGGCGAGCGCTACCGGCAGGAAGGTGCGGGCGCTGACCTCGGGCATCATCAACTCGATCGCGAACATAACGCCGCCGATCGGCGTGTTGAAAGTGGCGGCGATGCCGCTGCCGGCGCCGGCGGCCACCAGGATGATGCGCTCTCCCGGCGACATCCGCACGATCTGGCCCAAGGTCGAACCCAATGCCGAGCCGATCTGGATGATCGGCCCCTCGCGTCCGACCGCCGCACCGCTGCCGATCGCGATCGCCGATGCCAGCGATTTGACGATCGCAACGATGGGTCTAATCACGCCTCCCTGGTAATAGATCGCGTCCATCACCTCAGGCACGCCGTGACCGCGAGCTTCGGGAGCGAAGGTGCTGACGAGAAAGGTTACCGCGACGGCGCCCACCGCCGGCACGAGGATGACGAACACTCCCCACGGAGAGGACGGCGTGAACATGTTGGCGTCGTAGCGGAACGACAGCGTGCCCAGAAACAGGAGGTTATGGATCAGACCGATCAGGTCGCGAAAAGCGACGGCGCCAAATCCGGTGACGACGCCGACGACCAGCGCCAGAGCCGAGAGATTGACCAGTCCGATGCGACGGATCTCGTCCTCGCTCGCCGGGGCCGGGAGCGGGGCGGTCTGCTCGACCGCCGAATGGCTCGAACGTGGCAGCAGGCGCGGCAGACTTGCCATCTAGCTTCTCCGCTTAGCCGACAATTCACCCGCCAACACGAATGGGTCTCCGACACGTGCGGTTCGAGACGCCGCGGCAGGCGGACGGATCACGCCGACCGCCGGCGCGTTTTTGCGCGCAGGCACACTAACGCTTGACCGATCCTCGGTTAAGAGGCGTTCTGGGCCGGGGAGCGCCTCGTCTGTTATGCCGCACGGTCCGCCCTGGACCGGGTGCATTGAAGTCATGCGGTGAATTCTGCCGACAATTCGACAGAGCGCCACGGCAGTCTGCTGGTGTTGGGGTTGCTTGCCGCCATCTCGGGCGGCGCCTCCGGTTTCCTCGTCGCGATCTTTCGCCTGGCCTTGGAGCGGGCCGATCAGCTTCGGGACGATGTGATTGCCCGCGCTCAAGGTCAAGGAGCGATCGGCTTTCTTGTCGTGGTGGCCGCCTGTGGCGCCGCGGCGGCGCTAGCGGCGTGGCTCGTTCGTCGTTTTTCCCCTTACGCCTCGGGGAGCGGCATCCCACAGGTCGAGGCGGCGTTGGCCGACGATTTGCCACCGGCGCCGCCGCATCTGATTTTGGTCAAATTTCTTGGCGGACTGCTGGCGATCGGCGCCGGCATGGCGCTCGGCCGCGAGGGGCCGAGCGTGCAGATGGGCGCGGTCATCTCCTATTACGTCGGCAAGGCGGCCCGCCGCCATTGGCCGGATTGCCGCGTGCTGGTCGCCGCCGGCGCCGGCGCCGGGCTCGCCGTGGCGTTCAACGCGCCGATCGCCGGCGCTGTGTTCGTCCTGGAAGAATTGGTGCGGCGCTTCGATACGCGGATCGCGATCGCCGCCCTCGGCTCTTCGGCATCGGCAATTCTGGTTTCACGACTGTTTCTCGGCGACGCGCCAGACTTCGCGGTCGCGATTGCGGCGCCGGCGAGTCCTGCGACGGGGCCCTTGCCCTACGCCGCCGCCGCCGTCTGGCCGATTTATCTCGTTCTCGGCGCCTTCGTCGGGCTTGCCGGCGGCATCTACAACCGCGCGATCATCGGCGGGGTTTGGCTGGCCGAACGCCTCGCTCGCTACCCGGTCGAGCTGCAGGCCGCAGCGATCGGAGCTTCCGTCGGCTTGATCGGCTGGTTTTCGCCCGAGCTGATCGGCGGCGGGGACAACATCTCCCAAAGGGTGCTCGCGGGCGGCGTGGCCATCGGCGCGATTCCGCTTGCCTTTACGATCCGTTTCTGGCTCGGCACGGTATCTTACGCCGCCCGCACTCCGGGCGGTCTGTTTGCGCCATTGCTGGTGCTGGGCGCCCAGCTCGGGCTCTTTTGCGGCGCGTTGTGCCAGGCGGCCTTCCCGGGTCTCGGAATTCAGCCCGAGGCGTTCGCCGTCGTCGCCATGGCGGCGTTTTTCACCGGCGTGGTACAGGCGCCGGTGACCGGGATCGTGCTCGTCACCGAGATGACCGCGGCATTCACGACCCTGCTGCCGATGTTGGCGGCGTGTTTCGCTGCGATGCTGGTCGCCAATCTCCTGCGCATCCCGCCGATCTACGATTCGCTGCGCGAGCGGGTATTGGAAAAAGAGCGGTCGATACGCTGATTGCCGGTCGGCCTGTTCGGGTGTCCCGCGATACGGTAGATCTGCCGCCGCGCCCGACTATTGACCCTTGGGATTTGAGGCCGAGATGAGCGAGTTCGATCTGGTGATCCGGGGCGGCACGGTCGCGACAGCCGCCGACACGTTCGAATGCGATGTCGGGATCAAGGACGGCGTCGTGGCGATGCTCGGGCGCACCCTCGGGGCCGGGACGCGCGAGATCGACGCCGCCGGCAAGCTCGTCCTGCCCGGCGGGGTCGACAGCCATTGCCATCTCGAACAGCGCTCCTCGGCCGGGGTGGTTTGCGCCGACGATTTCTACAGCGGCACGGTGGCCGCCGCGTTTGGCGGCACGACGACGGTGATTCCGTTCGCCGCCCAGCATCGCGGCCAGTCACTGCGCCAAGCGGTGCAGGAATACCACGCGCTCGCAGGTCCGAAGGCAGTCATCGACTATGCCTTTCACCTGATCATCACCGATCCCTCGGAGCAGGTCATGGGCCAGGAATTGCCGGCGCTGATCCGCGACGGCTACACCTCGTTCAAGGTCTACATGACCTATGACCTTCTCCAGCTCGACGACGGCCAGATGCTCGACATCCTGGCGCTGGCGCGGCGCGAAGGCGCTTTCGTCATGGTTCATGCCGAGAATTACGAGATGATCAAATGGCTGACGAGCCGGCTCATCGAGCGCGGGCTCGGTGCGCCGCGCTATCACGCGGTCAGCCACGCCCGGCTCGCCGAGGGCGAGGCGACGAACCGCGCCGTCGCGCTCTCGCAGCTTCTCGACGTGCCGATCCTGCTCGTTCACGTCTCGGCCGCCGAGGCGATCGAGGTGATCCGCAACGCCGCAGACCAGGGGCCTCAAGATCTTCGGCGAGACCTGCCCGCAATATCTGTTCCTGACCGCCGACGACATCGCCAAGCCGGGGCTCGAAGGGCGCGAAATTCTGCTGCAGCCCGCCGCCGCGCGACCATGCCGCGCAGCAGGCGGTGTGGACCGGCCTCCAAAACGGCACCTTCCAGGTGTTTTCCTCCGACCATGCGCCCTACCGCTTCGACGCGACCGGGAAATTGCCGAAGGGTCAACAGACCACGTTCAAGGAGATTGCCAACGGCGTGCCTGGGCATCGAACTGCGCCTGCCGCTGTTGTTCTCCGAGGGCGTGCGGCAGGGCCGGATCGACCTCAACCGCTTTGTCGCGCTGACCGCGACCAATCACGCCAAACTCTACGGCCTTTATCCGAAGAAAGGCACGATCGCGGTCGGCAGCGATGCCGACATCGCGATCTGGGACCCGGAGCGAGAGGTCACGGTCACCGCAGGGATATTGCACGACAATGTCGGCTACACCCCCTATGAAGGCCGCCACCTGCACGGCTGGCCGGTGACGGTCTTGAGCCGCGGCCGGGTGATTGTCGAAGATGGCGCGCTCCACGCCGCGCGCGGCAGCGGCGCCTTTCTCCCATGCGCCCTTTCCGACGCGGCCAAACCGTCGGGGACACCCGTTCCCGAACTCGCCTTCGTCGCCGCCCAAGGGGCCGGCCTCGTCTAGTGATGCCGGCAAGGGCCGTGGCTCGGCTATTCGAGGGGCAGGTGCAATAGCAGGAAATAGCCGTTGATCGTCAGCAGCGAGGCGGCGGTGGCGAGGGCGCCGCTCACCAGCACCAACGGGCGCGAGGCGGCAACGATGCTGACCGAGCCGAGCACGATCGCGATCTGGTACAAGGCCTCGGCGAAATCGAAATTCGGGTCGCGCGCGGCCGCAATGTCGCGGCGATGCTCGAGTTCCTTGGCCTTGGCGAGCAGCTCCTGCTTGCCCTCGCCGGTCGCGGGATCGCTCTCATAGCGCTCGGCGCGGGCGCGGAAGCGCGTGATCGTCGCCTCGATTTTGTTCCTGGCCGCCTCGGGCATGTCAGGCTGGGCGGCGACCATGGCTTCGAGCTGGTCGGCGGCCAGCTGCAGCGCGGTCTGGCGGATGTTGCGCGCCTGATAGTAGCCGTAGACGTCGGAGGCGCGGATGTTGGCGTCGAGCATGGTCTTGGTGGCGTTGGAACCGCCCAAGGCGGCGATCGCAAGCAGCATCGCGATGATGCCGAGATAGACGCCGGTGAAGCGGCGGAAACCTCGAATCCGAATGGGCCTCGGCGCCCTCGTGCCCGCCATGGATCGTTTCGGCGATTTCGCTGGCTTCCACCGGTTCCTCTCCGCTTGCGACGACCGCTCGCCGTTAGAGGCTGGGCGGTCCGTCGTCAAGAAGAGAGGCGGCGTCGCAGCGCCGGCCGGGCGCCCCTATTGGTAATTGTATTGCGGGTAATAGCCATAGGGCGACCCGTTATAGGGCTGCGGCGCGCCGTAGTAGCTCGGCGAGTAGTAATAGCCCGGCTGCGGGTAGTAGTAGGCCGGCGGCGGAGCGCCGTAGGCCGGCGGTATCGTCGAGGCGATTGCGGCGCCGGCGATGACACCGCCGAGGATGCCAAGCCCGATTGCGGCGCCGGCATTGCCGTGCCCGTTGCCTGCGAGCGCAGCGGGTGTCGTCGTCAGCGCCAGCCCGGCAACCGTCGCGGCGGCGATGGCACCGGTCGCGAGCTTGCGGATCGCATTGCCGCGGCGTCGTGCGACGGAGGCGGTGGTCGGGTGGTTGGCGGGCTGTTCGTGCGACATGGAGGTTCTCCAAGTGTGAGGCCGGTTTCGATGACCGTGATGTCGGTCGCCGCCGGCCCGTTCGCCATCTCGGAGGAGCCGCTTGCCGCTTCGCCCAACGGCGCGCAGCGAGCCTCGCACATGTCGCCGATATGTTCTTTTATGAAGAGAAGGCAAGAGCGGCGTCGTCGATCGCCAATTGCACAGCGTCGCCGCCATGCCAGGCGTCGCGGCGCAGATGCCCCGCCACATGGATTGCCGCGCCGCGCGTCTCGGCAAGAAAGCGTCCGAGCGGGGTTTCGGCAACGCGAAAGGCGACCGCGCGCAGTCGGGTGGAACCGAGCGGGTCGGCGAGGATCAGGCGCAGATGTCCAGTCCCGACCGGTTCGGTATGGGCGATGCGGAGATTGGGTATGGCGAAGCGCGGCTCGGGGTTGGCGGCGCCAAATGGGGCTAAGCGGTCGAGATGCTCGATCAGGCCAAACCCGGCGGCGGCGAGGGAAAGAGCGCCGTCGACGCGCAGTTCGGCGACCGGCGGCGCATGGTCGGGACCGTCGCCCAGGCGCTCGGCGAGAAAGGCGCGCAGCGCTTCGAGCCGGTCGGCAGCGACCGTGAACCCGGCCGCCATCGCGTGGCCGCCGCCGTCGATCAGCAGCCCCGCCTGTCGTGCGGCGATGACCGCGGGACCGAGTGCGAGCCCGGGAACCGACCGTCCCGAGCCGCGGCCGACGCCGTCTGCAAGTGCGACGACGCAAGCCGGTCGCTCGTAGCGCTCCTTGAGCCGCGCCGCGACGATGCCGATGACGCCGGGATGCCAGCCCTCGGCCGCGGCAAAGACCAGCGCCGGCGATTGTGGGGCCGCCTCGACCATCGCGATCGCCGCCGCGAGCGTGCGCGACTCGATCTCGCGCCGCTCGCGGTTGAAGTCGTCGAGACGGACGGCGAGTTCGGCGGCCAGTGCTGGATCGTCGGTCGCGAGCAGCCGGGCGCCCAGATCGGCGCAGCCGACGCGGCCGCCGGCGTTGACCCTCGGGCCCAGCACATAGCCGAGATGGTAGGCGTCGATCGGCTCCCTGACGCCCGCCACGGCGGCGAGCGCTGCCAGCCCCGGATTGGCGCCGCGCCGGGCGATCTTGATCCCCTGCGCGACCAGGGCCCGGTTCAAGCCCGAAAGCGGCACCACGTCGCACACAGTTCCGAGCGCCACCAGATCGAGCCAAGCGAGGAGATCGGGTTCGGCGTGGTGGCCGCGGTACCAGCCGGCCATACGCAACGCACGGTTGACCGCGACGATCAGCAGATAGGCGACGCCGACCGCGGCCAATCCGCGATGCGGGCTCTCTTCGTCAAAGCGGTTCGGATTGACCACGGCATGAGCGCGCGGCAACAGGGGTTCGGCGACGTGATGATCGACGACGATGACCTCCAATCCGGCATCGGCCGCCTGCGCCAGCGCTTGATGCGCGGTGGCGCCGCAATCGACGGTGACGACGAGCTCTATGCCTTCGGCCTGCAGCCGCATCAGGGCCGGGAGGTTGGGGCCGTAGCCCTCGCGCAACCGGTCCGGGACGTAGATGCGGATGTCGCTGCCGACGGCGCGAAAAAACCGCGCCAGCAATGCGGCCGAGGTGGCGCCGTCGACATCGTAATCGCCGAAGACCGCGATCTTTTCGCCGCCGCACACGGCGCGCGCCAGCCGGATGGCGGCCACATCCATGTCGCGCAGATGCGAGGGATCGGGCAGTTGCTCGCGCAGCCGCGGCGTCAGAAATGCGGGCGCTTCGTCGAGCCCGACCCCGCGCTGGGCGAGCAGCCGGCCGACGATTTCAGGCAATCCCAGGCGTTCGGCGAGTTTCTGGCCATTTATCGTCTCGTCGCCGCCAAGCCGCCAGCGGCGACCGGACGCCGACCACTCCACCCCCAGATACGCAGCGGACGCCGCGTTGCGGATCGGGTCGGCGCCCCCCGCGCCGTCCATCACCGCTTCTCAGCGCGCGAGCAGCGCAAAGCTTTCCTTGCGCGTGAAATCGTGCCTCGCATCAATATAGCGCACGGTGCCGGTCTTTGACCGCATCACCACCGAATGCGTCGCCGCCCCGCCGGCAAAGCGGCGCACGCCGCGCAGCATCGTGCCGTTGGTGACGCCGGTCGCGGCGAACATCACGTCGCCGGCGGCAAGTTGCGTCAGCCCGTATTTGCGGTCGAGGTCGGTGATGCCGAGACGGTGCGCGCGGCTGCGTTCGTCGTCGTTGCGGAACAGGAGCCGCCCCTGCATCTGGCCGCCGATGCAGCGCAACGCCGCCGCCGCCAAGACGCCCTCGGGCGCCCCGCCAGAGCCGACATACATGTCGATCCCGGTCTCCGGCTCGGAAGTGGCGATGACGCCGCTCACATCGCCGTCCGAGATCAGGGCGATCCGGGCGCCGGCGGCGCGGACCTTGGCGATCAAGTCGGCATGGCGCGGCCGGTCGAGAATGCAGACGACGAGATCGGGGATTTCGACCTTCTTTGCCCGGGCGAGGTTCTTGAGGTTGACCGCGGGCTCGGCGTCGAGATCAACAACATCGTCCGGGAGCCCGCCGCCGACCGCAATCTTGTCCATGTACACGTCAGGCGCGTTGAGAAAATGTCCGGCATCGGCCATCGCGATCACCGCCAGCGCGTTGGCACCGCCCTTGGCGGTGATCGTCGTCCCTTCAAGCGGATCGAGCGCAATGTCGATAGGAGGCCCGCTTCCGGTGCCGACCTTTTCCCCGATATAGAGCATCGGCGCTTCGTCGCGCTCGCCCTCGCCGATGACGACGGTGCCGTCGATCGCCAGCACGCTGAGAGCCTGCCGCATCGCGTCAACCGCCGCCTGATCGGCCGCCTTCTCGTCGCCGCGGCCCATCAGACGCGAAGCCGAGAGTGCTGCAGCTTCGGTGACCCGGACGGCCTCCAGCGCCAGATTGCGATCCATCCTCGATGTCTCCGGCACGGCTTTCCTCCTCGTCGTTGGTCGGCACAGGATAATTGGTAGAGTCGAACCCGCGGATCAAACCCGGGGCTGAAACGCGCCGCGGCAGCGGGCCGTCGGCGCGCACCGCACCGCAAAGGGGGGAGCCGGACACCCGGTCGATTCGACGACATTCGCTGCCAGGCCTCGGGGCCAAACGGCTCGGACGCGAGCCTAAGCGCCGGGTCGGGCGTCGTCAATGCGCCGGCGCGCGCAGCGAAGGCATCGCCAAAATCATGTAAAGTGGTTAACAATTGAGGCAAAAGCCGAATCCAAAGGATGGGAGGGAACGCCATGAAGATCGCTATCGTGCTGACGGCTTTCGTCCTCGGCGCCGCCTTGATCGGCGGCGGTCCGGCTGCTGCGGCCGAGCCCTGCAACCCCGCCGGCAAACTCGGCTTTATCTGCGGGCCGCTGAACGCCGAGGACCTCGTATCTGTGCCGGGAACCGAGTGGATCGTCGCCGGCGGCATGGATGGCGGCGGTGCGGGCGCGCATGGCGGCCTGCATTTTCTGAACGCCCGCGACAAATCATGGAAAATGCTGTTTTCCGGCCAGACACCGAAAGCGCAGCCCGACAAGACGATTTACGCCGATTGTCCGGGTCCGCCGGATTGGAGCAAATTTTCGGCGCACGGCCTCAATCTGCGGCCCGGGCAGGGCGGGCGCCATACGCTCTACGTTGTCAATCACGGCGGCCGCGAGGCGATCGAAATCTTTTCGCTCGACGCCGGCGGCGCCGAACCAGTCGCGACCTGGATCGGCTGCGCGGTGATGCCCGAGCACACCTGGCCCAATTCGGTGGCGCCGCTGCCGGACGGCGGCATGGTGGTTACAAACATGTTCGATCCCAAGGACCCGAAATCGGCGGAAAAGCTGGCGGCGGGCGAGACCACGGGCGCCGTCTACGAGTGGCAGCCGCATCAGGGGTTCAAGCTCATTCCTGGCAGTGAATTCTCCGGCGACAACGGTGTTGAGGCCTCGCCCGACGGCAAGTGGGTTTACTTCGCGGCCTGGGGCAACAAGGCGGTCGTGCGCCTGCCGCGCCAGGGGGGGCGGCGCCCGAGCGGCTGACCGCCGGTTTCCTCGTAGACAATTTGCGCCGGGCGCCCGACGGCGAGTTGATTGTGGCCGGACAGGATGTGCCGGCCAAGGACGTGTTCGGCTGTTTCGAAAGCCCGGCCCGGCGCTGCACCCAACCATGGCGGATCGTTCGCTGGGACACTCGGGCGATGACATTGACGCCGATCGAGAGCGAGGCTGGCAACCCCGATTTCGGCGACGCCACGGTCGCGCTGGAGGTCGGCGACACGGTGTTCGTCGGCACCTTCCGTGGCGACCGGATCGCCTATTTCTCGCTGAAGCAGTAGCCCTCCGCGGACGGCGCGTTCAGAAATCCTCGATCCGGATCATGCGCGGCGGTTCGAGGACGGTGTCGAGCGCCTCGATCCGCTGCAATGACCGGCGCATCGCCGCCTCGACCGCGATATGCGTCGTCATCACCACCGGCACCGCCTCGCCCGGCGCTCGGCCGCGCTGGATCATCGATTCCATCGAGACGTCCTCGTCGCGCAACGCTGCGGCGACATCGGCGATGACCCCCGGCCGGTCGACCACCATCAGCCGGATGTAGTAGGCGCCTTGATGCCGTTCGATCGGCGCGGCCGGGATCGGCCGCAGATCGGCGGCCGGAATGCCGAACGGGGCGACACGCCGGCCGGCGGCGATGTCGACGAGATCAGCCGCCACCGCCGAGGCGGTCGGCAGGGCGCCGGCGCCGCGGCCTTCCAATACCACCCGGCCGACGAAATCGCCTTCGGCAACGACGGCGTTGTAGACGCCCTCGACCGCCGCGATCGGCGTGCCGCGCGCCACCATGCAGGGATGAACGCGCTGTTCGAGCCCATGCTCGGTCAGCCGGGCGATGCCCAGAAGCTTGATGCGGTAGCCAAGTTCCTCGGCGAAGTCGATGTCGAGCCGCGAGATGTGGCGGATGCCCTCGGTATAGACGTGGTCGAGGTCGAGCGGCCTGCCGAAGCCGAGGCTCGCCAGGATCGCGAGCTTGTGGGAGGCGTCCACCCCGTCAATGTCGAAGCTCGGATCGGCCTCGGCGTAGCCCAGATCCTGCGCCTCGGCCAGCACCGCGGCGAAGTCGCGCCCGCTCTCCCGCATCGTCGTCAGGATGTAATTCGAGGTGCCGTTCAGGATGCCGTAGACGCGTTCGAGACGGTTGCCGGCGAGCCCCTCGCGCAATGTTTTGAGCACCGGTATGCCGCCTGCGACCGAGGCCTCGAAGGACAGCGCCAAGCCCTTCGCCTCGGCCTCCGCAGCCAACCGGATGCCGTGATGGGCTATCAACGCCTTGTTGGCGGTGACGACGTGCTTGCCGTGGGCGAGGGCGGTCTCGACCACAAGGCGGGCGATGCCGTCATCGCCTCCGATCAGTTCGACGACGACATCGATCTCGGGATCGGCGGCGAGTGCCGCCGGATCGTCGCACCAGCGAACCCCGGACAGATCGACGCCCCGATCACGCCGCCGGTCGCGCGCCGATACCGCGGCGATAACGATCGGGCGGCCGCCACGGCGCGCCAGAAGCTCGGTCTGGCGCTGCAGCAATTGCAGCAGCCCGGCCCCGACCGTGCCGAGACCGGCAACCCCTATCTTCAATGGTGGATTCACGGCATCGGCCCCCGTCGGCGGCATCGTCAGGCTGCCGCGTGCGGCAGTGCGTTGCGGGCCTTGTACCGTCCCGGCGGTAAAGTTTCGACAAATTTCGGGTTATCCTCGGCGCGCCGCGATGGCAATGGCGGAAGAGGAGTTCGCGATGCCGGTTCTCTATGAGCAACGCGGCCACGTCGGCTGGCTGACCTTGAGCCGACCCGAAGCGCGCAATTGCTGGGGCGAGGATTACAACGAAGCGCTCGCGCAGCATTGCGCGGAGATGGCGGAGGACGATGAAATCAGGCTCGCGGTCCTGACTGGCGACGAGGCCGGCGGCGCGTTTTCCGCCGGCGCCAATCTCAAGGATCCGCGCACCCACAGCCAGGATTCGATGGCCGATTTCATCAAGGGGCTGCAGCATCGCCACCGCACCGCCGGGCAGGTGTTGAGCGAGTTCCCGAAGCCGGTCGTCGCCGCGGTCAACGGGCTCGCCATCGGCATCGGCTGCATCGTCACCTATTGCTGCGACCTGATCGTCGCGTCCGAGCGCGCCGAATGGCGGCTGCCGCAGGTGGCGCTCGGCATCCTGCCCAATCACGGCGGCATCCTTCGCCTCGCGCGCTGGGTCGGCAAGGGCCAGGCGATGAAAGTGGCGATGGGGTATCCGATGAATGCGGAGGAGGCGTTCCGCTTCGGGCTGGCGCAATGGCTCGTGCCGCACGCCGAACTCGAGGCGCAGACGATGGCGATCGCCGGGCGCCTGGCGGAGCTGCCGCCGCTCGCCGCGCGGCTCGCCAAGGAATCGCTGAACCGTGGCCTCGACATGTCGAACGCCGCCGACGCCGCCTATATCGATCTCTACCGCTTCATGGCGCTGTCGCTGACCGAGGACGCCAAGGAAAGCCACCGCGCTTGGCGCGAACGTCGCCGCCCCGAGGTGCGCGGAACGTGACGGCGCCCGCAGCAGCGCCTAAAGTCGGCGATTGCGACAGCGACCGAGGGAGAAACGCATGACTGTCTTCACCTACGACCACATCCATCTGCGCAGCCCCGACGCGGAGGCGACCGCGCGCTGGTACCACGACATGTTCGGGGCCGAGATCATCCGCTCGATCCAGTCGGACGGAAGGCCGCGCATCGATCTCAATCTCGGCGGGGTCGCGGTGTTCGTCGCCCAGGTGCCCCCCGAACAGGCCGTCGCCCGGCCGCCCGAGCCGCCCTATCTGGGGCTCGAACATCTCGGCCTGCGGGTCGAAGGCATCGACCAGGTGGTCGCGGAACTGAAGGCCAAGGGGGCCGAATTCACCGTCGAGCCGAAGACCATCCGGCCCGGCGTTCGCATCGCCTTTCTGCGCGGCCCGCAAAACGTCCATATCGAATTGCTCGACCGCAACGCAGCCTGACCCCGCAGCCGCCTCGGCCGTCAGCCGCCGGCGGCGTCGAGGGTGGCGGGGTTTTCGAGGTAGGCGAGGAGGGTTTTGGCGGCTTTGAGGTCGGCGATGTCGAGGCCTTCGGTAAACCAGGCGAGGATTGGGGCGAGGAGGGCGGCCGCCTCTTGCGGCCGGCCCTGCTGCCGGCGCAGGCGGGCGCGCAATTCCCAGGACTTCGCGTTCTGCCGGCGGGCGACGGCGATGGCTTGCTCGATGGCGGTCTCGGCCTCGCTCGGCGTTCCGGCGCCGGCGAGCAAGGCCTCGCCCCTGAGCCGATAGAGCTCGGCTTCAAGCGGCGGCGCTCCTCCCATCTTTTCGACCGCCTCCAGCCCGGCGGCGACCGACGCGAGCGCCGCTTCGGGTTTGCCGATCGCCAATTGCGCGTCGGCCGCAAGCCAGCAGCATGTGTTGGGCCACCGCGTAGCTATCCAGCCCTTGTCCAATTTGGGCCAGCCCCTTCTCGCTGTCGCCGGAGGCGCTGAGGGCCCAACCATTCACGCAAACGGCGATCGCGTGATATTGCGCGATGCGGTGCTCCTCACAGATCCTTAAAGTCCGTTCGGCATAGCCGGCGGCCGCCGGTGGCTCGTGGCGAAAGATGTGAACGAAGGCGGCGGCGAGACACAGTGTTTGGGCGAGAGTCAAGGGGTGCCCGAGCGTCTCGGCGCTTCTTACCGCTGCCTTGAGCTCATCGAGCGACCGATCCGGGTAGCCGAGCATCCAGGAAATCGGCATCGGCTAGAACTGGCATTGCACGGCGGGATGGGAACCCGGCCAATCCGGGAACTGCATGTGCGGATCGAACAGCTCGAGGCTCCGCCGAAATTGCGCAAGCGCCGGTTCGACCTTCCCTTGGTGGTACAGCGTGTCGCCGAGCGTCTTGTGCGCCCCGACGAGGCGGGCCGCATCGTCAGGCCGTTCGGCAACACGCATCGCCTCTTCGGCAAAATGCTGCGCCCTCTCCAGCTCAAGTAGGTTCGCGTGGTAGAGCTGCAGGCCGCGGAGCGCCGTGAATTCCCGAGGGTGATCCCCGAGTTGCTGACAGAGCTCCCAGGCCCGGGCATAGGCTCGGCCGAGGTCGGGGTGGCTGGCGATCTTGGTTGCGTTCAGCGCGGGACCGAGCGCCATTTGCAACTCCAGCTCACGCTCGGCCCGCTCGCGCATATCCGGTAGCACTTCGACCAGTGCCAGGCCTCGGCGAAATTGGTCGATCGCTTCGAGGTTCGCCGACTTGCTCGCCGCGGCCACGCCGGCTTTGTGCCAATACGCGGTCGCCTGCGCCGGACAGTTCGCTTCGGTGTAGTGATGGGCCACCAATTCCGGTTGCGTGCTCGCCACCTCGGGAAAACGGTCTTGCAGCAGCCTCGCCAGCCGCTCGTGATACTGCTGGCGGGTGCGCCTCAGCAGCGATTGGTAAGCCGCATCCTGAATCAGCGCATGCTTGAAGAGGTAACGCGAGCGCGGCGGGCGACCGCGCTGGTAGAGCAATTCGTCGGCCACCAGCTGACTGAGACCGCTCTGCAACATCTCTTCCTCGATCCCGGCCAGCGCGCTGATCATCTCATAGGCAAACTCGCGTCCGAGCACCGAGCCCAACTGCGCGACCTCGCGCGACTGCGACGTCCGGTCGAGCCGCGCCATCAGCGAATCCTGCAATGTCTCCGGGATGTGCAATTGCGCCAGCGAGCCGTTGAGCACGTAGGCATCGTCGCGAGCCTCGAGCACCCCCGAACCGAGGATGGCCTTGGTCAACTCCTCGACATAGAGCGGCACGCCGTCGGCCTTGGCGACGATATGATCGACCACCTCGCCCGGCAGCGACCGGCCGCCGGCGAGATGACCGACCATCGTCTCGACCTCCGGCCGCTCCAGGCGGTTGAGCGTGATCGGCGTCATGTGCGAGCGTTGCGGCCAGGGCGGCGTCAATTCCGGCCGATAGGTCGCAACGACCAGCATCGCCGCCGTCGGCGCCTGCTCGATCAGCATGCCCAATGTTTCCAGTGTCGTCGGATCGGCCCAGTGCAAATCCTCCCAGGCCATCAGCACCGGGGCGTGCTCCGCCGTTTCGATCAGCCAGGCGACGATCGCATCGAGGGTCGCATCGCGCTGCTGCTGCGCCGTCATCGAAAGGCGCGGATAGCGGTCCTCAGGCAGTGGCACGGACATCAGATCGGCGAATAACCTGATACTCTCGGCGAGAGGCAAGGTCTTGAAGCCGGCGAGCCCGGCTTCGAGCTTCGCCAGGTGCTGAGGTGCCGCATCCTCCGGCTGCCAGCCGAAGACGCGCTTCAAATGTTCGATGATCGGATGAAAGGCGCTCGCCGTGTGAAACGGCGAGCAGCGGATCGCCACCCAAATGTGGTCCTTGCCGGCCGCTTCCCGCAATCCTTCCGCCAGGCGGGACTTGCCGAGCCCGGCTTCGCCCTGGATCAGCACGACCTGGCCGCGGCCGTGGCTGCTGCCATCCCAGGCCCGCAATAGCAGCCCCATCTCCTCCTGGCGCCCGACGAGGGGTGCAGCATTCCCGGTCCGGGTCGCGGCAAACCGGCTCTCGACATCCCGCGCCGACAAGACGCGCCACACCGGCACCGGCTCGGCGAACCCCTTCAGCTCATAGGCTCCCAGATCCTCGAGGTCGAAATGATCGCCGAGCATCGCGCGCGTCGAGGCACTGACGACGATCTGGTTCGGCTGCGCCAATGCCTGCAGGCGTGCGGCCAGGTTCGGCGTCTCGCCGACCACGGCAGTCTCGGACGCCGTTCCCTCGCCGATCTGATCGCCGACGATTACCGGTCCGGTGGCGATGCCGATCCGTACCGCGAGATCGACCCCGGGCGGCCGGCGGGTTGCGGCATTCAGCTCCGCCATCGCATCGACGATATCGAGACCCGCCCGCACCGAACGCTCGGCCTCGTCCTCATGGGCGCGCGGGTAGCCGAAATAGACGAGGATGCCGTCGCCCATGTATTTCGCGACAAAGCCGTCGTAGCGCCTGATCGCAGCACTGCACCGGCTCTGAAACGACGCGATCACATCGCGCAAATCTTCGGGGTCCATCCCGGTGGAGAGTGCGGTCGATCCCACCAGGTCGCAAAACATCACGGTCAGCTGGCGGCGCTCGGCCTCCGGCGCCGCGGCAATCGCGGCCAGCACCGGTGGCGGGGTGATCGGTTCGGCGGCTGGTGCAAATGCCGGGGGCGAGGCCTCGCTCGTCTCGAAGAGAGCCGCGCCGAGGAAGGCCAGCCCTTGCCCGTCCTCGTCGACCGCCAGGCGCTTGACGATCAGCTCGTGGCGGACGTCCTCGAGGGTCTCGTCGTCGAGCCCAAATTCCTTCTTGAGCCGCCGATAGCTGACCCGCTTCTCCAGGCACAAGAGGCCGACGACGAGGGCCAGGATCTTCGAGAAGGTTATGAAGTTGCCTCCCACACGGTCCCCCGAAGCGGGGGCCTTCTTCTAATTTCCCAATGGCGGCGCGCTATTTAGCGCGGCGGATCAGTTCGGCCCAGCGATCGAGTACCGGCAGGATCTGGTCGGCCTCGGCCGAGTCGAGGCTGACGACGGCGCGCGCCACGCCGCGCTCGCGGTAGCGCCGCAGCCGGTCGTAATCCTCGGCCACTGCCGAAGACGGTTACCGGGAGGGCGGCGATGTCGCGCCCGGCCGCCTCGGCCATCGAACGGTATTGCGGCAGGAACTCGGTCACGTCGGGATAATTCGGCCGGCTCGCATGCGGTATCCAGCCGTCGCCATAGCGGACCGCGCGGCGCGCGGCGTGCGGAAAGGCGCCGCCGACCAGCACCGGCGGATGGGGTTTCTGCACCGGCTTCGGCCGCGCCGTCATCGGTGGAAAATCGACAAGATCGCCGTGGTATTCGGCCTCGTCGCTGGTCCAGATCTCGCGCATCGCCTCGACCCGCTCGCGCATCAGCTTAAAGCGAGTGCCAAAGGTGGTGCCGTGGTCGGCCATCTCCTCGGCGTTCCAGCCGCCGCCGACGCCAAAGAGAAAGCGGCCGCCAGAGATCTGGTCGAGCGAGGCGACGAGCTTGGCGGTCTGAATCGGGTCGCGCTGCGCCACCAGACAAACCCCGGTGCCGAGCTTCAGGGTTCGAGTGACGGCCGCCGCCGCGGTCAGCGACACGAACGGGTCCATTGCGTCGTAATATTTTTTCGGCAGGTCGCCGCCCTGCGGAAATGGCGTGCGACGCGAGGTCGGGATATGTGAATGTTCGGGTGCCCAGACCGATTCGAAACCGCGCGCCTCGAGTGCCCGGCCCAATTCGCCCGGGCTTATCGAATAATCGGTAAAGAACATCGCCGCGCCAAAATGCATCACCGTCCTCCGGTTCGGGCGCCGCGTGTCCGGGTCGATCGGTTCAGGCGAGGCGCACCCTCACGGCCTCCGGCCCCTTGCGTCCCTCCGCGATGTCGACGACCACCCGCTGGCCCTCGGCGAGGTTGCTGATCCCGGAGCGCTCCAACACCGAGGCGTGGATGAAGGCGTCCTTGCCGCCGCCTTCTCGCACGATGAAGCCGAACCCCTTCTGGGTGTTGAACCACTTCACCGTGCCGGTCTCTTCGACCGCGGCTTCGAGCGATGGGTGGCCGGTCGTCGCATAGGGCGAACGGCGCGGCATCACCGGCGCTGCGGTGCTGCTATCTACGCTGAGGATCTCGGTGACCTGCGGCCCCTTCTGTCCGGGCGAGACGCGGACTTCCAGGGTTTCGCCCGGCTGGACCGCGGCGATAGCGCTGCGTTCGAGAACGCTGGCGTGAAGAAACGCATCGCCCGAGCCGTCCGAGAGTTCGACGAACCCGAACCCCCTGTCGGGCTTGAACCATTTGACTACGGCGCGCACCGGCGGTCCCGACGGCGCCGCCTCGAAGCGGGGTGCGGCGAAGCGCGGGGTTCCGCTGAAGTCGCGAAGATGCGGATCATAGCCGTCATCGTCAAACTCGCGGCGTCGCGGTTGACGAAAATTCCTGTCTCTAATCAAGTCGGGGTTCCTGTCGAGTTGGTTCGCGGCCCACTTTGGCACCGCTCACAGCGATTGTTCCAAAAAATCGACCGAGACGCGAGCGGATAAATTTCCATCCGAGAAGGCGCCCTGCCGTGCTCAGGTCGGCGGCGCTCGGGACGGCTGGCGGAAGTCCGTGGAACCCGCGTCGGAACTGGGCGTTCATTCCTTGTTTTGTTACTTGTTGCCGGTTACTAGGCATCGCGATCCGCCAAATTTGGAAGTTCGAGAATGATCAAAAAACTTGCGATGACGACCGCTGCGCTGGGTTTGGCGGCGGGGGTCTTGGCGCCTGGAGCGCAGGCGCAGGGCGTCAAGGCCGGCGTTCTCTCCTGCAATGTGGCGAGCGGGTTCGGCTTCATCTTCGGGTCGTCGCGGGAGATCAACTGCACCTTTTCGACCGGGGCGGCCGGGTCGAGCATTACACCGGGTCGATCAACAAATTCGGAGTTGATATCGGCTACACGAAGGGCGGGGTCATCGTCTGGGGTGTATTGGCGCCAACCGCCAATGTGGCGCCCGGATCGCTGGCCGGCAATTACGGCGGGGTAACCGCCGGCGCCACCGTCGGGGTCGGTCTCGGCGCCAATGTTCTGGTCGGCGGCTCGAACAATTCGATCGCACTGCAGCCGCTCAGCATCGAAGGCAACACCGGACTGAACGTGGCTGCCGGCATCGCCGACATAACCTTGAAGTTCCATCAGGGGTGAGTTCGCCGCGGCGCGTCACTCGCAGCCGCCGACCGGCGGACTGACGGTGCAGCGCAGATCGCAGCGTCTTGCCGGGTCGCATTTCCAGGCGATCGAGTGGCTGCTGTTGGGGAAATAGCAGACCCCGTTGCATTCGACATTGGCGATCGGCGAGCGACGCAATTGGCTGACGGCCCCGATGGCCTGATCGTATCTCTGCAACCTCATCTGCACCGAACCGACATCCTTGTGCTCGATTGAGACGCCGTTGCCGGCCTGTTGGGCACCGGCGAAACCCGCCGCGAGGAGACCGCCTGCAGTCGCGCAGATCAAAAGGAGCCGTCGCATTGTTCGCACCTCCGCAGCCGAGGCTAGGGCCGCGCCGCGCGGCCGGCGGTTGTCAGAGGCGGCAGGCCCTATAGAATGCCGATCCGATCGGCGCTGAATTATTCCGGGTGGAGGGAACGCCATGATAACGAAATTCGACAGCCTGTTCGCCGGCCACATCGACATGGACAACGTCGGCTATGGCGGCGTCCCGGTCAACGACCGCCGCTTTCCGAACGAGAAGCTGGCGGGGGTGTTCGACAAGGCGCAAGCGATGGCGCAGCTGATGGACGGGCTCGGCTACGACACTTTCTGGATGGCCGAGCACCATTTCCAGCGCGAGGGCTACGAATGCATCCCCAACGTGTTGATGACGGCGGTGCATCTCGCCAACGTCACCAAGCGCCTGCGTATCGGCTGCGGCTTCAACATCGCGCCGATGTGGCACCCGCTGCGGCTTGCCGAGGATTATGCGACGGCCGACATCCTTTCCGGCGGCCGGATCACCTTCGGGGTCGGCCGCGGCTATCACACCCGCGAAGTCGAGACCTTCGGCTCGCCGCTGCATCGACCAGCCGGCCAACCGCGAACTCTTCGAGGAGCAGGTCGAGATCATCTTCAAGGCGTTTAACAACGAATCCTTTTCGCATCAAGGCAAGCACTACACGCTTGCCGCCGCAGGTGCCCTATCGCGGCTATACGCTGAAGGAGCTGACCCTGGTGCCGCGACCGCTGCGCCTGCCGGTCGAATGCTGGCAGCCGATCCAGGGCGGCTCGGAGCGGGCGCTCGACTTCATGGCCAGGCACGGCATCCAGGGCTTGGTCGGCGGCGGCTCGGCCGAAGGCGGGGCGATGCACAATGTCGTGCTCGCCTGGCAGAAGGCGCATCAGAAGATCGGCAAGCACATCGAGCTTGGGGAACGGATGTGCTTCGGCTTCCACTTCTTCATCGCCGACAGTCGCGAGGCCGGGATCCGCGAAGCCGCCAAATACTACGAAGAAAACATGAAGATGTTCGGCGAGTTGCGGCTGGTGCGCGCCTTGACCGAAGAGCAGATCGAGATCATGCGCGATCCCAAACGCGCCCCCACCGCCAAATTGCCGCGGATCGAGGACGCGATCAATGCGGGCGGCGTTCTGTGCGGCTCGCCGCAGCAGATCATCGATCATCTGAAGGGGCTCGAGCGGCGCTATCCTGCACTGGACCGCGTCTCGGTCAGCCTGTCGGTCGGCGTGCCCAAAGCGGTCTGCCTCGAACAGCTCGAACGGTTCGGCAAGGAAGTCATGCCGGCCTTCGCACCGGCCAAAACGCCGGAACTCGTGCCGGCGCAGTAGTCGTCCGATCGGGCGGCACCTGACAAGGGGTATCGGCGGGGTCAGCCGCCGATTGCTCCCTCGGTTTCGACAAAGACCGAATAGACCGACTGGCTCGCCGCCATGAAGAGCCGATTGCGCTTCTTGCCGCCGAAGCAGACGTTGGCGCAGCGCTCGGGCAGCATGATGCGGCCGATCATCTTGCCGTCCGGGGCAAAGACGGCGACCCCGTCCTCGGCCTCGCCGCCCGACCAGGCGCACCACAGATTACCGTGGACATCGACCCGCATGCCGTCGGAACCGCCCGGCTCGGCGGTGTTGAATACACGGCGGTTCGCGGTCTTGGTCCCGTTATCGACAATGTCGTAGACCTGGATCGTCCGCTGCCCCGGGCCCGGCGTGTCGATGACGTAAAGCAGCTTTTCGTCCGGCGAAAAGGCGAGCCCGTTCGGCCGCTTCATGTCGCCGACCGCGATCGTCAAGGCGCCCGTCGCCGGGTCGAGCCGGTAGACCCGGAACGGCAGTTCGAGCGGCGCCTTGTGGCCGAGATAATTGCCGCGGATGCCCGCACCATTGTCGCTGAACCAGATCGAGCCGTCGGATTTGACGACGACATCGTTGGGTGCGGTCAGCTTCTTGCCGTCGAACGTCTCGGCGAGCACGGTGATCGTCCCGTCATATTCGGTGCGGGTCAGCCGCTGGGCGTCCATCTCGCAGGTGACAAGCCGGCCCTGGCGGTCGCGGGTGTTGCCGTTGGCGTAGTTCGACGGCTTGCGGAAGACGCTGACCGCTCCTGTCTCCTCCTCCCATTTCATCATGCCGGTCGTTCGGGATGTCGCTCCACACGAGACAGCGCAGATCGCCAAACCACACCGGTCCCTCGGTGAAGCGGCAGCCTGTCGGCGATCCGCTCGATCGCGGCGTTGCCAAGGATCAGGCTCTGAAAGCGTGGATCGAGCACCTTGAGGCGCGCATCGGGGTAACGGATGGGGTCGGGCGCGTCGGCCCAGGCACCGCTTCCCGAACCGAATTCCGCCGCCGCGACGGCGCCAGCGAACAGCAACGAACGTCGTTCGATCGTCATCGTTTCTCTCCCTTTTTATTGTCATGGGCGGCGAACTGCCCTGACCGTCCACGGACCCGCGGGTCAAGCCCGCGGGCGGCGGGCGCATTATCGGCTGGTTAGGAATTCGGGCCGCGCTCCATCGAGACGGGCTGCCAGCGCTTCAGGCCGCTCTCGGCCAAGACGCTCGGGTTGACGCAGGACATCGGCCATTTGCCGGAGAGCGCCAGCGACAATTCGAGGCCGACCCGCCGCCGCCGCGCCGGATCGAAGCGCGCGGTCGCCGAGGCGACATGCGCGGTCAGGATCACCTTCTCCATCTTGAGGAGCGGGTTGTTGCCGCCAGGCGGCTCCTGTTCGAGGACGTCGAGCCCGGCGCCGGCGATCATGCCGTCGTCGAGCGCCTTGATCAGTGCGGCCTCGTCGGTCGTCGGGCCGCGCCCGGTCGAGACGTAGATCGCGGTCTTCTTCATCTGGCGGAAATGCTCTTCGCGGATCAGCCGGTTGGCGCTTTCGGTCGCGGGCGTGTGCATCGAGATGATGTCGGCGCGGGCGAGGAGTTCGGGGAGGCTGACCGGCTCGACGCCGCGCTCGACCATGACGATTTCTTCGATGTAGGGGTCGTAGGCGATGATGTTGAGGCCGAAGGGCTTGGCCCGCTCGGCGACGGCGCGGGCGACATGGCCGAACGCGATCAGGCCCGAGCGTCATGCCGCGCAGGCGCGGGATCTTGAGGAGCGCCGGCCGCCCCTCGGCCCAGCGCCCGTCGCGCACCATCCGGTCCTGCTCGATCAGCCGGCGATGGGTGGCGAGGATCAAGGTCATCGCATGGTCGGCGACCTCCTCGATAAAGGTGTCGGGGCAGTTGGTGACCGGGATGCCCTTGGCGGTCGCGGCGTCGACATCGACCGAGTCGACGCCGACGCTGCCGAGCGAGATGATTTTGCAGCGGTCGAGGCCATCGATCATCTTCTTGGTGATGCGGCGGCCCTTGGCGTAGAGCGCGTCGGCTTGGCGCGCGGCGGCGACGAATTCGTCCTCCGACCCGGCCGGGATCTCGATAGATCTCGGCGTCGATCGGGGTCAGCGCCTCCATTTCGTAGCCATAGCCGCCGCCGGCGACAGTAAAGCTGGCGCCCGCCGGTGTCGCGATCCTGAACCTGGCCAATACTCCCTCCCATCATCAAATTTCGCGTGCGGATCAGACCGTCGAGGCCCCGGCTTGTCAATCACCGCGCGCTTCGCCCCGCCTGTTTCCGTAAGGGATTTACAGGCGGCAACTTCCCAAGCATTACCATGGCGCCAAGCATAGAGTGCGATTACGGCAATTTTAGCGACGACATGCCGACCGCGTCAGAGCTGGCCTGCCGGCGACCCGCAACCGGTTTTCCGCCAAAGGTTGCGTGGCAACCCTACGAGGATGGGGAGAGCATCGCGAAACCCATCGTTACAACCGCAAGCGATGGGTTTCGCTCCGCTTAACCCATCCTACTCTCTACTTCACAAGACCTTAGAAAATTTCGTCACAGTGCAGCTAATGCGGCAACGCACAGTTGTCGTCAGCAGACAAAAACACAATATGTTGATTTAGAGCGGACGAGGCGCCAAAAGCGCCGCGAGGCATACACAAAGGTAGGGCCCTCTCTTTATGGCGAAGCTGAACTTCGGTTTGAACCAGGCTAATATGCTCTGCAGAATGCCGATAAACGAGCGGCTCGATCTCATCGCAGAAGGCTTGCCGATAATTCTCGAAAGTGCGCGCAGTTTCTGGAGCGCCTCAGAACAGCTTACGAACAAGCCACGTGAAGCCGAAGTTCTAGAAGGTTATTCCGAAGAAGAGGCGGCCAAAATTTTAATTCTCATGGATGTCGTTCGCTGTCCACCACACATAATCTCGCAAAGATTAGGTAGTATCGTCGGGAATTTCTACGATCACCTAGCGCGCCTTATATACGCTAAGGCGCAGGCGTGGTACGCCATGAATGTCTCGCAGCTACGGAAGTATATTGATGGAGAGCGCAAAGCACATTACCTAGAAGGCTATATGGGTGAATACATCTTCCCAAACTGGGCCGTGGCTGCGCGGGAGAGGGTGCTCTATGCCGACGTGGAGGCGTATGAGGTGGGATGCAGCATTGGAACAAGCCCACGAGTTATAGGTTAGCCTTTCCGGGGTATAGACCCATGGCCCTTCGTGTTGCCGAAGCACTTTCTGCTGTCGGCATTTTCAACCGGAAGGGTCTGGATGCGACACCACGGATTTGGGGACGGATGGAGTTCAAGGCTACAGAGACCCGAGCTGACGCGGAACGGAAGACGGAACAGCTCCTAGAGCAGCTGCGGTACGGAGCTGCCACGCGGCAAGATGCCGACATACTGTATCAAGTTGGCAAATGCCAATGTATCACCTGGACTTCAAACTGATCGATGTCCCTTTTTCGGAGTTACAGAAGGAGCGTGAAGTAATCATGTACACGGAATCCGGGTACTAGGTTTTCCAGAAGACGAGGTTTAGCACATTTGGCGCGATGGGAACATACGTCACCGAACTAGATATGGTCGGTTACGAGAGGCCGGCTCACGCAAATAGGCGGAGTGTCGTCAGGGTTGCCGGTCCTGAGCCGTTCTTGTTGGGTACAATCGTGAGACGGAGATGGCTGACCCGAACAGGGCTGAAGCGCTGTTCTTCGTGCTGATACGTCGCTCCCCCAGGGCTGAAGGTATACTCCTGCACCAGGATTTGGCGATACGTTCGACCCTCGTCCTCAGAGACTTCGACGCGTATCTCTTGCGTGCGCTCTCGTCCTAACTCTTCGACGTCGTAGAGGAGGCGGGAGATGACTTGCGGTCGATCAAACTCAATCAGGATTTGCTCGGTCACATCGGGGCGCGCACTGACCCAACGAGAGCCTCCGGGACCATCGCGTCTATCTAGAAGGTGTTCGACCGGATGGGCCGAGTCTTCCGATGAGTAAGCGATCGTCCCGCAACTTGCGATGTCGATTTCGTCTGCCGAGGAAGCGCTCATGGCCGGACCGGAATCCAGCTGTCGCTTACGAAGGTTTGGCGGATTTACATTACCAGTCATTTCGACGCCACGTCCCCTTCAAGGAATTGTCTGCTATCCGACGGGGTGCCTAGGACTTCGTCAGATAAGCCACACGCATTTCCATGGCACAGAATTAAGCGCGGCAGTCAAATCCTCTGATCCATCATATGGGGCCTATGGATTGACCATACAACCCGGTGGGTCGCATCGGGCGATATTTCCAGGAGACAGGTTCTGCGACTTTTGGCGCGATTTTCTGGGAACGTGTGCCGTCAGACTTGCGCGCGGGGCGGAGAAGGCGCCGGAGCGTGGGCGCCGAAGGGGAGGCGGAAGAGGGAGAGGGCCATCGTGATCAGCAATAAGAGCGTCAGGCCGCCGGCGATGCCGACCAGGCGGTCGAGGCCGGGGGTGATCAACTCGGGTGGTCCCTGGCCCTGGACGAGGCACATCAGAAAGGCGAGGCCGGCCTGGGTTCCGACATAGCTGACCCCCGCGCTGCCGGTCTGGATCTGCCAGCAAAGCCAGATCCCGGCCATCACCATCGGCAGCCAGATGATAAAGGCGTCGCCGGCCCAACCGATTGCGAGAACGCCCAAGCCGGCACCAAAGACGCCGCCGACCAGACGATGCACCGAGCGCATGACGATGGTGCGGCCGTCGGGTTCTTGGATGGCGGTCGTCGGGATCGACATGACTGCGACCGAAGTGATGCCGATCTGCGTCGAACTCAACGGCGCCATCCAATTCGCCAGAAACGGCAGCAGCATCACCGTCAGCCCGCCGCGGGAGGCATGCAGGATCAAGAGCCAGTTGTCGCTCAGCCAGGCGTCGAAGGCGGCGCGGTGGCGCGGCATCCAGAAGGCCCAGGGCGGTGGCCGGAACGGGGAGGACTGAGCGGCCGGGGCGGTCGGCGGCTCGGGCATCAGTGCCGTCACCAGAAGCGAGGAGCCGGTGCCGATCGCCACGTCGAAAATGCGGTCTATCGCCATCATGAACGCCGTCTGCGGCTGGGTGAGGGCAATCAGCACGACGAGGTTGCCGGTGATCCCGAACATCAGCCAGCCATAGCCGTAGCGCGAGGCGGCAAAGCCGAACAAGCCGCACCACGCCATCGCGAAGAGGCACAGGCATAGCGGCAGCTGCCGATAGGCGAACAGGCCGACAACAACGACGCCGAGGGCGGCGCCGGCGGCACTGCCGATGATGCGCAGGACGCCGCGCGGCAGCGCCTCGGCAAGCGAGGAGCGCGTCACCATGAAGGCGGAAATCGCCGCCCACCAGGCCTGGTCCGAATGCAGCGCCAGCGCCGCGACGATCGCCAGCGCCACGGCGCAGGCCGTCCCCGTCGCCTCCCTGCCGCGCCGGCCGCCGGGTTCGAGCGAGGCCAGTTCGGTGACGAGCCCGGTGAGGGTCTGGCGCACCATCGCCCGCTGCCCGCAACGGTCTCAGTAGAAGATTACGGTGCGGGCGTCCGCACCCATGCGCAATACGATCTCCGGGCTCAGATCCTCGAAGTCGAGCGTCACCGGAAAGCGCCGTTCGAGCCGGATCCAGTCGGTCGTCGGCGCCACATAGGGCAACAACGTGTTCGGTGTCTGGTTGCGGTTGATGCCGCGGGCGATGCCCTGGATGCGGGCGCGGTGCAAATGCCAGGGGTAGAAATCGAGCCACACCCAGGCGACGCCGCCGACCTCCATGTGGCGGATCACACTTTCCTTGTAATTGGCGAACACCCGCCAAGCATGGGCGTCGACGAGGCCAATGAGTGGCTGGTTGGCCACCGCCTGATCGCCAACGCGCAGGGTCAGATTGGTGATCGTGCCGTCGACCGGCGCCAGCACCCTGGTCTGGTCGAGTTGCCACTGCAGATAGGCGATCTCCGCCTCGATCGTCTTGATCGTCGCCTCGTGCAAGGTTTCGATCTGCCGCGCCTTGGCGACGGCGTCCTCGGCATTGGCAAGCGCTGCCTTGGCTTCGCGGTCCGTGGCACTAGCCTCTTCGAGCCCCTGGCGCGACAGAAATCCGCTGGCGGCGACGGGTCCGGCGCGTGCGAGATTGTCGGCGGCGAGCTTGGCCGCCGCCGCCGCCTGGTCACGCGATGCCTTGGCAGCCTTGATCGTGTCGTGGTCGACGGCAAGCTGCGCCTCGGCCTGGGCGAGCTTCGCCTTTTTCTCGTCGAGCGACAGCCGGAACGGCGTCGGGTCGATCTCGGCCAACAGCATGCCCTTCTTGACGGTTTGGTTGTCGACGATCGGCACCTTGACAATGCGCCCGGTGATCTGCGGCGCCACCGCGACGAGATCGGAGGTGACGTAGGCGTCGTCGGTGTAGGCAAAAAAGTAGCCCGCCGCCCAATAGAGAAAGAGGGCCGCCGCGACCGCCGACAGCACCAGGATGACCCGCCGCCGGTAGCGCGTCGCTCCGGCGTCGGGTGTGGGTATGGGTGATGGTGCGGCCGCGGCGGATGGCGCCGTCGGAGTAGGCGTTGGAGAGGCCGGGACGAAATCGACCCCCGGCTTGGCGGGCTGGGCCCTTGCCGCCGGAGCCTCGCGATCCCCGGTCTCGTCGAGGACCAGCGGCTCTGCGCTGCGCTCGCGATCCGCCATGGCTCAGCCCGGGCGAAGGTCAGGCGCTGCCGGAGCGAACCCGACCAACACCGTCCCCACCCGCAACGCGCCCCTCGGCATGGCCGCCATCATAGCGCAATCGGCGGCGAAATCGACCCGGCCGTCGGCTCGGTCGCCAGCGTTCACATCAGGCGGCTGTCATGGGCCCAGTGCAGCAGCGCCTGGCGCTGACGCTTGCGGCAGCCGAGATCGCCCTTCTCGCAATTGCGTTCGATCTGGCGGATGTGGCGGCGCATCGCCTTCCAGCGCCTGATCTGGCGGCGGTCCTCGTCGGGCAGGCGGCGGCCCATGAAGTACCGGCAATACCATTGGAACCAGCCGCGCGGGTCGTCGGGGTGGATCCAGCCCTTCCGCCGCCATACCGAGAGCTTCTGGCTCGCGTCGACGCCGAAGAAATTGAGCGAGCAGTCGCGCCGTTCGGGCGACAATTTCGCCCCTTCGAACCATTCGGCCGGGAACTCGGCCCGCGCGTCGTTCATGTATTTGCCGCAGAAGACGCCGAGCCGCAGCATTTCCGCCGGCGTCAGTTCCGGCCGGAACTCGGGATCGAAATTCCGTCCCCCGGGTGCGGTCAATTCGTAGCGGTAGCCCTGCTGCATCAGATCGTCGACGACGACGATCCGCGGCGCCGCCACTATGACACTTCGGCAAGCTCGCGGTTGCGGGTCGAGCGCAGCGCGGCGAGATGGTCCTTGGCCAGCACCGTATAGACGGCGGGCAGCACGAAGAGCGTAAAGAGCGTGCCGATCGACATGCCGGCGACAACGACAACGCCGATCGAAAAGCGGCTGGACGCCCCGGCGCCGCTCGCCGTCAGGAGCGGCACGAGCCCCACCACCATCGCTGCCGTCGTCATCAGGATCGGGCGCAGCCGCACGCGCGCCGCCTCCTCGATCGCCCGTCTGCGGTCAAGCTTGTGGCTGACCTGCAATTCGTTGGCGAAGGACACCATCAAGATGCCGTGCTTGCTGATCAACCCGATCAGCGTGACGAGGCCGACTTGGGTGTAGATGTTCATCGTCGCGAGGCCCAGGAAGAGCGGGATCATCGCGCCGCAGATCGACAGCGGGACGCTGACCAGGATCACGAGAGGGTCGCGCAGGCTCTCGAACTGCGCCGCCAGCACGAGGAAGATCATGATCAGCGCGAAGAAGAAGGTGGCAACGAGCGCGCTCCCCTCGCGCACGTATTGTCGCGTGTCGGAGAGATAATCGTGGCTGAAGCCGGCTGGCAGATCCCTGACTTGGCTCTCGAGAAAATCGACCGCCTGTCCGATCGTCACCCCCGGCATCGGCACCGCCTGGAACGTCGCCGAGTTGAGCTGGTTGTATTGGGTCAACGAATTCGGCTCGGTCTTGGTCGTCAGCGTGACGAGGTTCGACAGCGGCACCGGCTCGCCCGCAGCCGATTTGACATAGTAGCGAGTCACCGCCTCGGGGTCCAACCGGTCGATCCGCGGCACCTGCGGGATGACCTCGTATGAGCGGCCGTTGAGGTTGAAGCGGTTGACGTAATTTTCGCCCATCATGCGCGCGAGCGCGTCGCCGATCGAGGCCATCGTGACGCCGATCTCGTTCGCCTTGGAGCGGTTGATGTCGATCTTGACGACCGGCTGGTTGAAATCGAGATCGCTGTCGACGACGATGAACAGCCCGCTCTTGCGCGCCGCGTTCTTGATCTTGGCCATCGTCTCGTAGAGTTCGCGATAGTGGCCGGTCGAATAGAGCACCATCTGCACCGGCAAGCCCCCGATCGAGGCCGGCAATGGCGGCAGCGAGAAGACAAAGGCGTTCAGTCCCTCGACGGTCGCAACCTTCTGCTGCATCAAGGGTTTGAGCTGCTGCGCGGAGCGGCTGCGCTCGCCCCAGGGCTTCAGAATGGCGCCGGCGATCCCCTGATTGGGTCCGAAACGACCGTTGACGACAAAGCGCAAATCGGTTTCGGGGAACGAGGCAAAGGCGCGGTCGAGTTCGGCGCCGTAGGCGTCGGCATAGTCGAGATTGGCGTATTGCGGCGCCTTGGTCACCGCGAACAGCACCCCCTGATCCTCTTCGGGGGCCAGTTCCGACTTGGTGTTCATATACATGAACGCGAGTGCAGCAAACACCGCGACGGCGAAGAGCGCGGTGACCGGGCGGTAGTCGAGCGAGCGTTCAAGCCGGCGCCCGTAGGCGGCCGCAAGCCGGGAAAACCCGGCGTCGATAATGCGAGCGAAGCGGCCCTGCGACATTTCGCGCGTCAGCAGCATCGAGCACATCATCGGCGACAGGGTCACCGCGACGATGCCCGAGATGATCACCGCACCCGCGAGCGTGAAAGCGAACTCGCGGAAGAGCGCGCCGGTGACGCCGCCGAGAAAACCAATCGGCGCATAGACGGCGGCAAGGGTGAGCGTCATCGCGATGACTGGGCCGGCGATTTCGCGGGCGCCGATCAGTGCCGCCTGCGCCGGGGTGCGGCCCTGCTCGATATGACGATAGACGTTCTCGACGACGACGATCGCATCGTCGACGACAAGCCCGATCGCTAGCACCATCGCCAGGAGTGTCAGGAGGTTCAGGCTGAAGCCCAGCGCGGCCATCAGCATGCCGGCGCCGACCAGCGACAGCGGGATCGTGACGATCGGGATCACGACCGAGCGCAGCGTGCCGAGAAACAGGAAGATCACGACGACGACGATCGCCACCGCCTCGATCAGGGACGTCTTAACCTCGTCGATCGAGGCCTGGATGAACTTCGTGAATTCGTAGGCGACCTGCATCTTGACCGAGGGCGGCAGGTTGTGCTCGATCTCGGGCAACAGCGCACGGACACCCTTGACGAGGGTCAGCGGGTTGCCGGTCGGCGTCGCCTGCACGCCGATGAAAACCGCGTGCTGGCCGTTCATCGCCACACTCGAGGTCCAGCTCTGAGCGCTCAGCTGACTGGGCAATGTCCTCCATCCGCACCAGCGCGCCCGATTTCGCCTTGACGACCATGCGCTTGAACTGCTCGACATCGGCGAGCCCGGTGTTGGTGCTGACATTGGAGACGGTATAGAAGCCCTTCACCTGACCCGGTGCTGCCTGGAAATTGTTGGCGCGGATCGCGAGGTCGACATCGCCGGCTGAGATGCCATGCGCCGCCATTTTCGCCGGGTCGAGCCAGATGCGCATGGCGAAGGTCTGGCCGCCCAGGATGTCGGCCGAGGCCACCCCGTCGACGGTGGCGAGCAGCGGCTGCACGACGCGGGTCAGATAGTCGGAGATTGCCGCACTCGACAGTTCGGAACTCGCGAACCCGATATACATGACCGCCGTCGTCTGGCCGGTGGCCTTGACGATGACCGGGTCCTGCGCCTCGACCGGCATCAGGTATTTGACCTGCTGCACCTTGGCCATGATGTCGGTCAGCGCCTGGCTCGGGTCGTAGTTGAGCCGGATATAGGCGGTGATCGTGCTGGTTCCCTGGACCGAGGACGAGGTCAGATAATCGATGCCTTCTGCTGTCGCGATCGCCTGTTCGAGCGGCGTCGTAATGAAGCCCTGCATCAGATCGGGGGCGGCGCCGGGGTAGATCGTCGTGACCGTGATCGTCGTGTTCGACAGCTTGGGGTATTGCCGGACCGGCAGGCCCAGCAACGCCTTCAGCCCGATCAGCAGGATCAGCAGGCTCACCACCAGCGCCAGCACCGGCCGACGGATGAAGATGTCGGTGTACATGCTCGGGCCCGGCGGGCTTCAGTTCAGCGTCGGAACGGAAGGGGGCTGCGGCGGCGGCTTGCCGATCACCACCTGCGCCCCGTTCTGCAATTTGATCTGCCCAGCGGCGACGACTTGTTCGTTGGGCTTGACCCCGTCGAGGATCGCGACCTTGCCGTTCCAGCGCAGGCCGGTCTTGACCGGGGTCCGCTTCACCTTGAAGACCGGCTTGCTGTTGGCGTCCTTGCCGTCCTGCTGGATGACATAGACGCTGTCGCCGTAGAGCGTGTAGTCGACCGCGGTCTCGGGCAGGATCACCACATCGGGCTGCGGCGGCAATACGACCGCGGCGTTGACGAACATTCCCGGCAGCAATTCGCCGCCGGGATTGGCCATCGTCGCCTGCAACTCGATCGTGCGCGTGTCGGGGCTGATCTGCGGCTCGATCGTCGTGACATCGGCGGAGAAGATCCTGTTCGGGAAGGCGTCGACGGTCACGTCGACCTTTTGCCCGACCTTGAGTTCCGAGAGCATCCGCGACGGCAAGGTGCAGTTGATCCAGAGGGTCGAAAGATCGGTCAAGGTCGCGATCGGCGCCCCGGGATTGAGATATTGCCCGAGATTGATCTGCCGCAGGCCGAGCCGGCCGGCAAAGGGTGCGGTCACCAGTTTCTGCTTGATCAGCGCGTCGGTCTTGAGGATCTGGGCGCGCGCCTGGTCGAGTTGGCTCTGCGCCTGGTCGACCTGCTCCTGCGATGCGAAGTTGTTCTTGCGCAGCGCCAACGCGCGGGATAGCGAGATCTGCGCCCAGCGCGCCTGCGCCTCGTAATTGGCGAGATCGCCGCGTTCGGGGGCGTCGTTCAGTTGCACCAGCGGATCGCCGGCCCTCACGGTCTGGCCCGGTTCGAAGAAGATCTTGACGACCCGGCCGCCGACTTCTGGATTGACCGTGACCTGATGCACGGCGGCCAGATTGCCGATGCCGGGAGCGAATTGCGGTGCCGCGCCCAACACCGCCTCGACCGCGCTGATCTGCGCCGGCGGCGGCTTGGCATGCGCGAAATAGGTAGCGATCGCCTGTTCGCGATAGCGGTTGAAGCCGTAAAGGCCGCCGAGCACGACCGCCAGCAGGAGGCCGACGATGACGAACCAGCGGATCGTCCTCGGCCGGCGCGCGACGGCCCGCTGGCTGTCGCCGCCCTGGCGAGGGCTGTGGTCCGGGGTGAGAGCCTCGGCGGGCAGGTCCGCCATCCGGTCGCCGTCCATTTGCGTCCTAACGCTTCAGGCTGGGATAGGTTCGAGGAGATTTGCCGTGCAGGCGCCGAGCGCCGCCGAGATCGCCGGGTCGCTCATACCGAAACCGCGCAGGATGAACCGGCTCGCCTCGTCGACGAGGGTGGTCATCGCGCCCTCATAGGCGATCGAGGCGCGGCCCGGCAGCAGCGCGAACGCCACCATCGCCGCGACGTGATGTCCGAACCAGAACCGGTTAGTCGCGGCAATGGTGTCGAATGCCAGATCGCCCGCCGTTCTGGCCGCCTCGAGCGACGCGGCGAAGAGCGGGAAGACGCGGGTGAAGATCGTTTCGAACAACTCGCGGGCAAATTCGCCGTCTTCGAGAAAACTGTAGAGCAGGAGCCGCAGGCGCGTATCGAGTTCGGCCCGCTCGACCCCGGCGCCAAGCAGGAAATAGCGCACCATGTAATGGATCATGCGGACGAGCGTCAGCGTCGAAGGTTCGAGCCTGGCCAGCCGTTCGAGTGCCGGATCTCCCTCGCAACCGAGCTGCAGGATTTCGGCGTAGAGATGCTTTTTGCTCGGAAAGTGGCGGAACAGCAGCGCCTCGGAGATGCCCGCCGCCTCGGCCAATTCCCGTGTCGTCGTCCCGGCGAAGCCCTTGCGCGCGAACAGCGGCACTGCCGCCGTCACGATCCCCTTGCGCCGCTCGTCGCTGTCCAATCGAACCGCCGCCATGACGGCGCAACAAGTAAGCGCTCACTCACCACGGGTCAAGAGCCGCGGATCGAGGCATTTCTGCCCGCAGAACTCGGCGGGCGGCAGCTCAGCGCCCGCGCCAGGAAATGCGCCAGATCGTGCCGTTGCCGTCCTCGCCGACCAGAAGCGAACCGTCGCCCGCGACCGTGACGCCGACCGGGCGGGCCCAGACCTGGCGGTCGTTGACGACGAAGCCAGTCAGGAAATCCTCGTACTCACCAGTCGGCCGGCCGTCCTTGAACAGCACCCGCACGACCTTGTAGCCGGTGCGTTTGGTCCTGTTCCACGAGCCGTGCAGCGCAACGAAGGCGTCGCCGCGGTATTCTTCGGGGAATTGCACGGCATCGTAGAACGCGATTTCGAGGGGTGCGGAATGCGGCTGCAGCAGCACGTCCGGCAGCACCACGCGGTCGCGCAAAGCTGGCTCTTCTCCCTGGTGCCGCGGGTCCGCGTTGCCGCCGATATAGAACCACGGCCAGCCGTAGAAGGCTCCCTGACGGATGCGGGTCACGAAGTCGGGCGGCAGATCGTCGCCGAGCCCGTCGCGCTCGTTGACCGTGCACCAGAGGTCGCCGGTCGCCCGCTGCACCGCCAATCCGACGCAATTGCGCAAGCCCGTTGCAAAGAATTGCCTGTCGCGGCCTTCGGGCGTGAAGGACAGCACCATTGCGCGCCCCTCCTCCGGCTCCCAGCGGGCGCCGATCCAGCGCTCGGCCGCGTTGCTGCGCGAGCCGACCGAAACGAAGAGCCGCTTTCCGTCGGCGGAAAAGACGATGTCGCGCGTCCAATGCCCGCCACGCGGCAGGTCGGGCACGACTGTCTCGGCCGGTCCCGCCGCCCGCTGATCTCCGACCCGATACGGATACCGCACCACCGAGCCGGTATTCGCTATGTAGACAAAGCGCGGGTTGGGTCCCGGCGGCCAGAATGCGATCCCGAACGGCTTGTCGAGCCCCTCGGCAAAGGTCGCGATCTCGGGCGCGCCGCCGGTCGGATGCAGCAGCAGAATGCGGCCGGGCTCGCTTTCGGCGACAAAGACATCGCCGTTGGGCGCGGTTCGTAGCAGCCGCGGCTTGTCGAGCCCGACGGCATAACGCTCGACGACAAAGCCCTCGGGCGCCTTTGGCCACACGCCGGCCGGCTGGCGGACGACGGTCGGGACGTGCTGCGCGCTTGCGGTCAGATAGGGCGCCGGCAGGTCGGCCGCGGTGATCCGCCGCCGCAGGCCCGGATAATCGTCGCGCCAGTCGCCATAAGCCGCACTGCCGGTCAACTCCGCGCGCACCTCGCCTGCCGCCGAAGCCGCTACGGCGACGCCGACCAACGCCGCGGCGATAATCAGCTTCGAATCTGCTAACATCAGGCATTCCTCGAAACACGTTCGTCAAAGGATCCCCATGGCGGCCTACCAGTACATCTATGTGATGAAGGGCTTGAACAAGACCTATTCCGGCGGTCGCGAGGTGCTCAAGGACATCTGGCTGTCGTTCCTGCCGGGAGCCAAGATCGGTGTCCTCGGCGCGAACGGGGCCGGCAAATCCACCCTGCTGCGGATCATGGCCGGGGAGGAGCGCGACTTCGCCGGCGAGGCTTGGGCCGCCGAGGGCGCGCGGGTCGGCCATCTGCCGCAGGAGCCCGCGCTCGACCCGGCCAAGGATGTGTTCGGCAACATCGTCGAGGGCCTCGCCGAGACCAAGGCGCTCCTCGATCGCTTCGAGGCGGTCAGCGCCCGCTTTGCCGAGGACCTGTCGCCCGACGAGATGGAGGCACTGATCGCCGAGCAGGGCGAATTGCAGGAAAAGATCGACCAGGCCGATGCCTGGGACCTCGACCGCACGATCGAGATCGCTATGGATGCGCTGCGCTGTCCGCCGGGCTATGCCGAAATCGCCCCGCTCTCGGGCGGCGAACGGCGCCGCGTCGCGCTGTGCCGGCTCTTGCTGCAGCGCCCCGACCTGCTATTGCTCGACGAGCCGACCAACCACCTCGACGCCGAGTTGGTGGCTTGGCTGCAGCGCTTTCTGGAAGACTATCCGGGCACCGTGGTCACGGTCACGCACGACCGCTATTTTCTCGACGAGGTGGCCGGCTGGATCCTCGAACTCGACCGTGGCCGCGGCATCCCCTACCAGGGCAATTATTCGGGCTGGCTCGAGCAGAAGCGGCAGCGGCTCGAACAGGAAGGCCGCCAGGAGGCGGCCCGGCAGCGCACCCTCGAGCGCGAACTCGAATGGGTCAGGCAGAGCCCGCGCGCCCGCCAGGCGAAGAGCCGCGCCCGGCTCCAGGCCTATGACGCGCTCGTCGCGCAGAGCCGGGAAGCAGCACCCGAGACCGCGCAAATCGTTTTGCCGCCCGGACCCCGGCTCGGCGACGTGGTCATTATCGCCGACAATGTCGAAAAGGCGTTCGGCGACCGCCTGCTGATCGATCAGTTGAGTTTTCGCCTGCCGCCGGGCGGCATCGTCGGGGTGATAGGACCCAACGGCGCCGGCAAGACGACCCTCTGCCGCATGATCACCGGCGAGGAGCAGCCCGACCGCGGGTCCTTGCGGATCGGCGATACGGTCAAGCTCGGCTATGTCGATCAATCCCGCGACACATTGAACCCGGCCAGCACCGTTTGGCAGGAGATTTCCGGCGGACGGGACGAGATCGATCTCGGGCGCCGCCGCATGGCAAGCCGGGCCTACTGCTCGCTGTTCAACTTCCGTGGCGCCGACCAGCAGAAGAAGGTGGGCCAGCTATCGGGCGGCGAACGCAACCGCGTCCACCTAGCGAAAATGCTGAAGGAGGGCAACAACGTGCTCCTCCTCGACGAGCCGACCAACGATCTCGACGTCGACACGCTGCGCGCGCTCGAAGAGGCGCTGCTCGATTTTGCCGGCTGCGCCGTCGTGGTCACCCATGACCGCTGGTTTCTCGACCGGGTGGTGACGCACATTCTCGCCTTCGAGGGCGACAGCCAGCTTGTCTGGTTCGAGGGCAACTACGCCGATTACGAGGCCGACCGTCGGCGCCGGCTCGGCGAGGCCGCGAGCCAGCCGCACCGCATCCGCTACAAGCCCCTGGTCCGGGCCTAGACGGTCGGTCAGGAGCCGCCGGCGGCCGCCATCTTCTGGCGCAGCAGCGCCAGAAGGCCCTCGACCTTGCCGCCGTTGCGCTGGATCACCGAGGCGAATTCCGAACGCTGCGTCACCGCCATGCTGACGCCCTCGACGACCACGTCGGTGATCTTGTAATTGCCGTTGACCAGGGTCACGCGCCAATCGACCTTGGCGGGAGGCGCACCGTTCGTGCGGATGATCTCGCTCGCCACGATCGCCCCGTCCGGGTCCGGACGGCTGCCGATGACGCGCAACTGCTCGCCGCCGTAATCGGCCAGCCGATTGGCGTAGGCGAGCGCGATATAACCCTCGAAGAGCCGGACGAATTCCTGCTGCTCGGCCTGGGTCGCCACCCGCCAATAGCGGCCAAGGACAAAACGCGCGATCACCGGCACGTCGAAATCCTCGCGGAATAGCTGGCGAAACCGAGCCGCCCGCTCCGGCGATTTGACGTTCTTGCCGAGCACCGCGAGCGCCTGGTTGCCGAGGTCGCGGATCAGCGCCGCCGGGTCCGGAGCAGCCGCCGCAGGAGCCGCCGCCATCGCCGCCGCCGCCAGGAACGCGAAGGCGGCGGAAAACAGGGAACGTCGCATCATCACCGGGATACCTCGGAACCGCTGGGCAGTTGCGAAACGACAACGGTCGGCGCACCCGTCTGGTTCACCGCGATGGCCGGCGCCGCCAAGCCGTTACGGCTGAAGCCCGGGTTTGGCGGCAGGTTCTCGCGCTCGTTGTGGATCAGTGCCGCGCGTCTCTGACGATAGAGCGAACGGATCGTCGCATAATAATCGAGCGAGGTGCGCTCGATGTCGGCCAGGGACTCGATATAGCGCGAGCGCTGATCGATGCCGGAGACGCCGCCGCGCACAAACGAGATCCACACCATGTGGTGGTCGGCGGCGATGATATTCCACGGATCGGCGAAGCCCTCGGCCACCTGGCCTGTGAGATCGCGCGGGTCGGAAGGGCCGAGCACCGGTATGATCAGATAGGGTCCCTCCGGCACGCCCCAGACGCCGAACGTCACGCCGAAATCCTGCTCGTGATAAGGGATGCCCCAGCGCCCGGCGACATCGACGAGCCCAGCCATCCCGATCGTCGAGTTTATGACGAATCGCGCCAGCGTATCCCCGGCGAGATGAAACTTGCCCTGTAGCGTGTCGTTGGCGAAGATCAGCGGCGCTCGCAAATTGTACAGGAAGTCGCGCGCCGAATCGCGTAGCGGGTCGGACAATACCGTGCGATAGGCTTTTGCCACCGGCACCAGCACATTGCGGTCGACCACCTGGTTGAAATCGAAAATCGCGCGGTTGGTGTCTTCGAAAGGATCGTTGAAATCCTCCTCGACGGCCGCGCCCTGCGGCGGCGCCTTCGAAGAAGAGGCGCATCCGGCCATCGCCAGCGCCGCGAGGACGATCAGCTGCGACACGACGAGTCGGATCGGGCGAAGGGTCATCGAAAGGTCTCGCATCGGGCGGTCATCTCGTCCTCCGGCAAGATAATTGCGGGAATTTAACCGCAGCGGCAAGAGCAGCCTGATGCGGCGGTGATTCTGCCGATCGGATTGTCGGTCGATGTTGCGCTCGGGCCAAGAGGCTTGTCGACATAAACATATCCGTATATGCTGGTTTCCGAATAGAACGACCAAAGAAGCGATGGAAGAGCTGCTGAATGCATTGCGCGCGATTGCCGAACCGACCAGGCTGCGGCTCGTCGTGCTGTGCGCGCGCGGCGAACTGACCGTGACCGAACTGACCCAGATCCTCGGCCAGAGCCAGCCGCGCGTCTCGCGCCACCTCAAGCTGTTGTGCGAGGCCGGCGTCTTCGACCGCTTCCGCGAAGGCAGCTGGGTGTTCTACCGCTTGAACCGGTCGGGTGCAGCGGGCGCGATCATTCGCCAGCTGGTCGCCGACTGCGACGACGCCGACCCGACGATCACTCTCGACCTGCAGCGCTTGGATGGGATCAAGCGGCAGCGCGCCGACCTCGCCCGCACCTATTTCCGCCACAATGCGGCGCGCTGGGACCGCATCCGCTCGCTCTACGTCGACGAGCGCGAGGTCGAGGCGGCGTTGCTCGAGATCGTCGCCGCCGCCGATCCGCGCGATCTGCTCGACATCGGCACCGGAACCGGCCGGATGCTCGAGGTCCTGGCGCCGCGGGTCGAGCACGCCCTCGGCATCGACCAGTCGCGCGAGATGCTGTCGGTGGCGCGGGTCAATCTCGAACGCGCCGGGCTCGACAATGGCGCGGTGCGGCTCGGCGACATGTACCAGCTGGCCTTGCCGGACGGCTCCTTCGACGCGGTGGTCGTGCACCAGGTCTTGCATTACGCCGACCGTCCGGCGGCGGCGATTGCCGAGGCGGCGCGGGTCTTGCGGCCGGACGGCGTCCTGGTGCTAGTCGATTTCGCGCCGCACGCGCTCGAATTCCTGCGCGACGAGCACGCCCATCGCCGGCTCGGCTTCGCCGATAGCGAGATCGCCGATTGGTGCCGCGCCGCCCGGCTCGAACCGGCCGCACCGAGCCGCCTGCCAGGTGATCCGCTGACCGTGGTGATCTGGACCGCATACCGGCGGTCGGCGCCGGCAAATCCGCGCTTCGCCGAACGCGTGCCCGAGAGGCAGTTGGAGGGGGAATTGGGCTGATGATCGAGAATGGAGCGGCCCCGCCGCGCGGCCTGCTCGGCGCCGACCCGGTGATCGATTTCGACGCCGGCCCGCCGCGCGTCTCGTTCGAATTCTTTCCGCCGAAGAGTGCGGAGATGGAGGCGCGGCTGTGGGAGGTGGTCAAGCGCGTCGAACCCCTGGCGCCGCGCTTTGTCTCGGTGACCTACGGCGCCGGCGGCTCGACCCGCGAGCGCACCCATGCGACGGTGCGCCGCATCCGCCATGAGACCGCGCTCGAACCCGCGGCGCATCTGACCTGCGTTGCCGCCAGCCGCGCCGACATCGACGTCGTGGCCGAGGATTATTGGCAGGCCGGGATCCGCCATATCGTCGCCCTGCGCGGCGATCCGCCCGCGGGCGGCGAGCGCTACCGGCCGCATCCCGAGGGCTACGCCCGCGCCGCCGACCTGGTCGCCGGGCTGAGGCGCGTTGCCGATTTCGAAATCAGCGTCGCCGCCTATCCCGAAACCCATCCCGAAGCGCTCAGCGCCCGGCACGACCTCGACAATCTGAAGGCCAAGATCGACGCCGGCGCCAGCCGCGCCATCACCCAGTATTTCTTCGATGTCGACCTCTATTTGCGCTTTCGCGACCGGGCCGCGGCCGCCGGGATCTCGGTCCCGATCGTTCCCGGCATCCTGCCGGTCACCAATTACGCGCAGGTTAAGAAATTCAGCGCCGCCTGCGGCGCCGCGATCCCCGATTGGATGGAGGGCCATTTCGCCGGGCTCGACGACGACCCCGACACCCGCCGTCTCGTCGCCGCCTCGATCGCCGCCGAACAGTGCCGGCGGCTGCACGCCAACGGCGTTCACGAGTTCCACTTTTATACCTTGAACCGAGCCGATCTGATCGTCGCGATCTGTCACCTCCTCGGCGTGCGCGCGAAGCGCCCGGCTGTGGCGATCGCCTGACTGCCTCTGCCGATGACCCATTTCCTCGACTTTCTCGCTGACCGGGTCGTGTTGTGCGACGGTGCCATGGGGACCCAGGTGCAGGCCCGCGACCTCGATGTCGAGCGCGATTTTCTCGGTCTCGAAAACTGCACCGAGATTGTCTGCGAGAGCCGCCCCGACCTGATCCGCGAAATCCATCGCGGCTATTTGGCGGCTGGCTGCGATGCGATCCAGACCAACAGCTTTGGCGGCTCGCCGATCACGCTCGGCGAATTCGGGCTCGCCGACCGCGCCCATGCGCTCAACCGCCTCGCCGCCGAACTGGCGCGCGAAGCTGTCGCCGAATTCGCCCATGAGGGCCGCACCCGCTTTGTGCTGGGTTCGATCGGCCCAGGCACCCGACTGCCCTCGCTCGGCCACGTCCCATACCAGGATGTCGAGGACGCGCTCGCTATTCAGTCGGCAGGGCTGGTCGCCGGCGGCGTCGACGGCATCCTGATCGAAACCTGCCAGGACCCGCTGCAGATCAAGGCCGCGGTCAACGGCGCCAAGCGGGCCCGCGCTGAAGCCAACAGCGACATCCCGATCATGGTGCAGGTAACGATCGAGACGACGGGGGCGCTTCTCGTCGGCGCCGACATCGCCGCCGCGGCGACCATCGTCCACGCGCTCGACGTGCCGTTGATCGGGCTCAACTGCGCCACCGGCCCGCGCGAGATGGCCGAACACGTCAAATGGCTGGGCGAGAACTGGCCCGGCCCGATCTCGGTCCAGCCCAATGCCGGGCTCCCCGAACTCGTCGGCGGCCGCGCGCAATACCCGCTTGGCCCTACCGAACTTGCGCAATGGCTCGAACGCTTCGTGATCGAGGACGGCGTCAACATGGTGGGCGGCTGCTGCGGCACCGATATCGCCCATATCGCAGCCCTCGACGCGATGCTGCGCCGCATCGGTCGCGACCGCCCCCGCCCGTTGCCGCGCGCCCGGCGTCCGGTCTGGGCTCCCGCCGTGGCCTCGCTCTACGGGCAGGTGGCGCTGCGCCAGGAAAACGCCTGGCTGTCGATCGGCGAGCGCTGTAACGCCAATGGCTCGCGCAAATTCCGCCAGTTGCAGGACGAGGGCAGATTGGGACGGCTGCGTCGAGATGGGGCGCGAGCAGGTGCGCGAAGGCTCGCACACGCTCGATCTGTGCACCGCCTTTGTCGGCCGCGACGAGGTCGCCGACATGAGCGAGGCGGTGACCCGCATGCGCGGCGCCGTCAATGCCCCGCTTGTCATCAACTCGACCGAATACCCGGTGCTCGAAGCCGCCCTCAAGCTCTATGGCGGCAAGCCGATCATCAATTCGATCAATTTCGAGGACGGCGAAGAGGCCGCGGCGAAACGGCTCCAGCTTGCCCGCCGGTTTGGCGCCGCCGTCATCGCGCTGACGATCGACGAGACCGGCATGGCCAAGGAGGTCGAGCACAAGGTCGAGGTCGCCCGCCGCCTCCACGATTTCGCCTGCAACAAGCACGGCCTGCCGCCGTCCGATCTTCTCTTCGACCCGCTGACCTTTACGATCTGCACCGGCAACGAGGATGACCGGAGGCTCGGCCTCAACACGCTCGACGCGATCGAGGCGATCGCCGATGCGATGCCCGACTGCCAGATCATCCTCGGGCTTTCCAACATCTCCTTTGGCCTCAACCCGCCGGCGCGCCAGATCCTGAATTCGGTCTTTCTCGACCATGCGCTGCGCCGCGGGCTGACCGGCGCCATCGTGCATTTCTCGCGGATCACGCCGCTGCACCGCATCCCGGCCGAGGAGGCGCGGATCGCCGAGGATCTGATCTTCGACCGCCGCCGCGAGGGCTACGACCCGCTGCACGCCTTCATCGCGCTCTTCGAGAACCGCGCCGCCGAAAAGAGCGAGAAAAAGGCCCGCCCGGAAAAGCTCGAAGACCGCCTCGCCCAGCGCATCGTCGACGGCGACCGCCAGGGGCTAGAAGCCGATCTCGATCTGGCGATGCGTAGCTGGAGCCCGCTCGACATCATAAACAACATTCTCTTGGACGGCATGAAGACGGTCGGCGAACTGTTCGGCGCCGGCAAGATGCAGCTCCCCTTCGTGTTGCAGTCGGCCGAGACGATGAAGACCGCGGTGCGCTTTCTCGAACCGCATATGGAGCGCGTCGAGGGCCAGCAGAAAGGCACCGTGGTGCTGGCGACCGTGCGCGGCGACGTGCACGACATCGGCAAGAACCTCGTCGACATCATCCTGACCAACAACGGCTACCGGGTCATCAATCTCGGCATCAAGCAGCCGATCGGCGCGATCCTCGAAGCCGCTTCCATGCACCGGGCCGACGCTGTCGGCATGTCGGGGCTGCTCGTCAAATCGACCGTCGTGATGCGCGAGAACCTCGAAGAGATGAGCCGCCAGGGGCTCGACCTGCCGGTCATGCTGGGGGGTGCTGCCTTGACCCGGCGCTATGTCGAGGAAGATTGCGTCAAGTCCTATGCTTCGGGCCGGGTCGCCTACGCCCGCGACGCCTTCGACGGGCTGGGGCTGATGGACAAGATCGTCGCCGGCGAGTTCGACACGCATCTCGACGCGGCGCGCCACCGGAACGAGAGCCGGCCCGTCAACCCGTCGCGCAAGCTCGGCCGCGCCGCCGATCCCCGCCCGCTGCGCCCCGTGGACCTCGACGAGATCCGGTTGCGCCGCGCGGAACTCAACCGCGGCGTGCCGGTGCCGCAGCCGCCCTTCTGGGGCCCGCGCACGATCGAGCGCGTCTCGCCAAAGGCGGTCGTCCCTTACCTCAACGAGCGCATGCTCTACCAATTCCAGTGGGGCTACCGCAAAGACGGCAAGTCGCTCGCCGAGTACCGCGAATGGGCGAGGGACGAACTGCGCCCGGTATTGCGGCGCATTCTCGACATCGCGGTCGGCGAGGAGATCCTGACGCCGCAGGCCGCCTATGGCTATTGGCCGTGCGCCGCCGAGGGCAACGACGTGATCCTGTTCGACCGTGACGACGGGCGCGAGCTGACGCGGTTTTCGTTCCCCCGCCAGAACCGGGAAGGCGGTCTCTGCATCGCCGATTTTTTCCGCGACGTCGCCAGCAACGAGCGCGACGTGATCGGGCTGCAGGTGGTGACGATGGGCCGCCGCGCCTCGGAGGCGGCGCGCGAATGGTTCGCCGAGAACCGCTATCAGGACTACCTCTACCTGCACGGCCTCTCGGTCGAGATGGCCGAGGCGCTCGCCGAATACGTTCACAGGCGGGTGCGCGGCGAATTGGGCTTCGCCGCCGAGGAGGCGCGCGACCCGGACGCGATGCTTTCGCAAGGCTATCGCGGCAGCCGCTATTCTTTCGGCTACCCGGCCTGCCCCAACCTCGCCGACCAGAAGCAGTTGCTGGAGCTACTGCGCGCCGAGGCGATCGGCATCACGCTCTCCGAGGAAGACCAGCTCGACCCCGAGCAATCCACCTCCGCGATCATCGTCCACCACCCCCAGGCGAAGTACTTTTCGGTGTGACGCCCCTATAAGGCGCGCCTCGCGGTGCTCCTGCGGCGCCGCGGCCGCTCTTCAGAGCGCCGAGGTCGCGCGAGGCCGCCAGCGCCGCCTCGATGTGTTCGCGCAGATCGCCTGGCCGGAAGGGCTTCTTGACCAGCGAATGCGGGCGGGCGCCGGCGGCGAGGCCGGCCGGATCGGCGTAACCGGAAATGAAAACGATCGGCAGCAGCGGCCGCGACGCCCGGACCTCGCGCGCCAGATCCGGGCCGCTCATGCCGCTCATGACGACATCGGTAAGGACCAGGTCGATCGTTCGGTCGCTTTCCAGGAGGTCGAGCGCCACCTTGCCGTTCGGCGCCTGAAGAACCCCGTAACCAAGCCCGGCCAGCACATCGGCGGTGGTGGCGCGCACCGCATCGTCGTCATCGACGACCAGCACCAGAGCGCGGCTCGCCCCGGGTTCGGCCGGCTCGCCAGGTTCCGGATCGGCATTCTCGGCCAGTGTGGGCGCGCGCGGCAGATAGACCGAGACGAGCGTGCCTTTGCCCGGGGCGCTCTCGATCTTCACGTCGCCGCCCGACTGGCGCGCCGTGCCGAAGACCTGCGACAGGCCGAGCCCCGATCCGCCGGCCGGGCCCTTGGTGGTGAAGAACGGCTCGAAGGCCTGCGCCTGCACCTCCGGGGTCATGCCGACGCCGGTGTCGCCGACCTCGACGACGACGTAGTCGCCGGCTGCGGGCTCCTCCGGCCGCACCGGCGCCGGGCGGCGACGATTCCGCGTCGCGATCGTGACCACGCCCCCTTCGGGCATGGCGTCGCGCGCGTTGATCACCAGGTTCAGGATCATCAGCTCGATCTGCGTCGGATCGACCATCGCCGGCCACAGCTGTGATGTCGGCCGGACGACCATCTCGACATGCGGCCCGAGCGCGCTTTTCAGCAATTCCTGCATGCCGTCGACGACCGCGTTGAGGTCGACCGCCCGGGGCGCCAGCGGCTGCCGCCGGGCGAAGGCAAGCAGATGTCCGGTGAGCATGGCGCCACGTTCGGCTGCCGCGCGCATCGTGCCGAGCCGCTCGCTTGCAGTTGCATCTAGTGTCGCCGAACTCTGCAGCAGATCGATGTTGCCGATCAGAACGGTCAGCAGATTGTTGAAATCGTGCGCGACGCCTCCCGTCAGCTGCCCCAGCGCCTCGATGCGCTGCGCCTGGCGCAACGCCGCCTCGGCCCGTTCGCGCTCGGCCATCTGCTCGATCAGCCTGTTATGCGCCTGCTCCGCCTGATCCCGCGCATTGCGATATTCGCCGAGCAGCGACTCGACCTGTCTCGAGCGCTGCGCCAGCAGAAACAACAACCCGACGATGGCGACCGAAGCTCCGGCCGCGACAGCGGAAAAGATCCAGGTCTGGCGCCGCCAGCTGGCGAGCACCTGGCTTTGCGCGACCGAAATATTGACGGCGAGCGGAAAGGCCTTGAGCGCGCGGATCGCGAGCACCCGGCGGCTGCCGTCGATCGGACTATCCATGACCACGGTGCCGGCGATGTCGTGGGCAAGGATGTCCTTGAACGGCGGCAATTCGGCATAGCTCTGACCGACAACGGCGTCGTCGTGCGGATAGCGCGCCAGGACGGTCCCATCGCGCAGATGCAGCAGGATCGCGCCGTTTTCGGTGAGCTCGACCGCCTTATAGAAGTCCTCGAAATAGCGCAGGTTCAGAAAGGCGACGGCGGCCCCGAAAAATTTGCCGTCGGGGTCGGAAATCCGTCGCAGCATCAGCGCGGTCCATTTGCCGTCGGGCCCCTTGAGCGGATTGCTGAAGCGCAGCCCCGGCTCGGCCTCGACGGCCATTGCATGGATGATTTCGGTGGCGGCTGGGGGCAGCGGGCTGGGCGCGGCCGGCCGGGAAGAATAGGCCACGTGACCATCGGGATCGGCGATCGCAACTTCGGTCAGCTGCCGCACTCCGTCGATCCGCCGCCGCAGCAATTCGTCGAAAATTGCGGCATCGACCGGCGGAGAGGCGCGCGCGCTCTGCAGCGATTCGATCACATTGCGCAGGATGAAATCGACTGTCTCGACCGCGCGTCCGGTCTGCTCGGCAAACACCATGTCGAGCCGGGCCATCTGTCGCTCGGTGTCGGCGATGACGGCCGATCGGACGGCCATCAACTGCTGCGCGGTAGCCCCGAGGATCAGCACGAGCACGGCGACCGCGAGCGCCTGCAGCGATCGGCTGACGGAGGGCGGGCCGTAGCGCCGCCGGGCCGCCGCGTCTTCGCTCATCGCCAACCCTTCGGCGTCCCGAACGCCGGTCAGGATGGGGAGCGGTGCGCGGATGGCGCGCCACAATTTTTCCGGCGTCGCGGGCGCCGCGACCTCGGCTGCGCCAATGTGGAAGAGCGCATCGTTGACGGCGTTCATCACCGCCGGGATTGCCCCCAATGTGCCGGCCTCGCCCACCCCCTTGACGCCAAGAGGATTGCGCCCGGTCAAGGTCGGATTGTTGGCAAGGGTGAAATCGCAGAAATCGTCGGCGCGAGGCATCGCGTAATCCTGGAACGACCCCGACAATAATTGCCCACTTGACGGATCATAGACGAGATTTTCGAACAAGGCTTGACCGATCCCTTGGACGATCCCGCCTTGGATTTGGCCTTCGCAGAGCAGCGGGTTCAGCACCCGGCCGACATCGTCCACCGCGACATAGCGGGTCAGTAAGGCTTCTCCCGTTTCGAGGTCGATCTCGATCTCGGCGAGATGAGCGCCGCTCGGAAACGTCGCCGAGCCCGCGGGCCCGAAATTTGCCCGCTCGGTAAAGCCGGGTTCGATGTCGTTCGGCAAAAAGCCGGCCTCGAACGACCGCCTGGCGACCTCTGCGAGCGTCACCGAGCGGTCGGTGCCGGCGATCGCGAACCGGCCTTTTGCGAAGACGATGTCGTCGGTCGCGGCTTCGAGCATGTGGCCGGCGATGCGGCGGCCCTTCTCAATCAGCCGGTCGGCGGCCACAACGATCGCCGAGCCGGCAAGCTGCGCCGACCGCGAGCCGAAGGTGCCGATCCCCATCGTGACGAGATCGCTGTCGCCGTAGCGGTAGCGGATCAGCTCGGCGTCGATCCCGAGCTTTTCCGACAGCACCTGCTTGAACGTCGTGCCATGACCCTGGCCATGGTCCATGCTGCCGGTCATCAAGACAACGCCGCCCGACGCGTCAAAGCGGATTTCCGCATGCTCGTAATCGCGCCCGCCGGTCGCCGCCACCGCCGTCGCCACGCCGACGCCCAGAAGCCTGCCGCGCGCCTTGGCCGCCGCCCGCCGCCCGGCAACTCCGTCGTAGCCCGCAAGGCGCAGACAGTCCTCGAGGTTCTTGGCGAAATCGCCCAAATCGTAGGTCTGGCCGAGAACCGTCGTGAACGGCATCGCCGTTGGCGGGATGGTATTGCGCCGGCGCAATTCCGCGGGTTCGACGCCGAGCTCGCGCGCCGCCTTATCGATGATCGTCTCGACGACGTAGATCGGCTCCGGCCGGCTGCCGCCGCGATAGGGCGCGATCGACATCGTATTGGTCAGGACCGCCACGACTTCGGCATGGACCGCCGGGATGCCGTAGGTGTTGACGAGGCAGCCGAGGCCGATCGTCAGCGGGATCGTCGGGCGGTCGGTCGAATAATAGGCGCCGATCGCCGCCCGCCAGCTGGCGTGCAGCCCGAGAAACCGCCCGTCCTTGTCGAGTGCGAGGGCCGTGTCCACGATGCTGCCGCGGCCCTGCTCGTCGCTCATCAGCCCTTCGCTGCGCTCGGCGATCCAGCGAACCGGCCGATCGACGACTTTCGACGCCCACAGTGAGAGCGCGTATTCGGGATAGCAGCCGCCCTTCATGCCGAAGCCGCCGCCCATATTGTCGCAAAGGACGCGTATCTGGTGCTGTGGCACCTTGAAGATATGGTCGGCGAGTGCTGTGCGGGTCGCGTGCACCGACTGGATCGTGCAGCGGATCGTATAGCGGCGGTCCTGGTCGCCGTCGTATTGCGCGAGGCAGCCGCGCGGCTCCATCGAATTGGCGGTTACCCGGTTGATCGCGATTTCGTGGCGGACGATCCGATCAGCCCTGGCGAAGGCCGCAGCGACCGCGTTCCGGTCGCCGATCTCGTGGCAGAAGGCCTCGTTGCCTGGATTGGCGTCCCACACATTGGGGGCGCCCGGCATGAGCGCCTGGTCAGCGGTAATGACAGCCGGCAGCGGCTCGTACTCGGCGGCGATCGCTTCGGCCGCGTCTTTGGCGTCATTCAGCGTCTCGGCGACGACAAAAGCCACCGGGTCGCCGACATAGCGGACCCGGCCCTGCGCCAGGAGCGGCTGCGGGCAGACAAAAGCCGGGCTGCCGTTGCGCCTTTTGCGCGGTACGCCCGGGCGCAGAGTGCCGAGCCCGCGGCGCTGGAGATCGGCCCCGGTCAGCACGCAGAGGACACCCGGCATCCCTCTTGCAGCCGCCGTATCGATCGAGACGATCCGCATGCGCATGCGGCGAACGCAGCACGTAGCCGCGCGCCTCGCCCGCCTCCCGGACATCGTCGACATAGCGGCCCCGGCCGCGCAGCAGCCGCCAATCCTCCTCCCGCCGCACCGGTTCGCCGATCGCCTGCACGCTCATCAGTTCTTCTCCGAGAAGAGTCATGCCGGGCGGGTCGGGACGGCCGCGAGCCGGACCAGCAATTTGCCGAAATTGCGGCCTTGCAGCAGGCCGATGAAGGCTTCCGGCGCGCGGTCGAGGCCGTCGACGATGTCCTCGCGATATTTTAGCGCGCCATCTCTGACCAGCGGCGCCGCCATCGCGCGGTATTCGCCGAAGCGACGCCAATGGTCGCCGACGATGAAGCCCTGGATATGCAGACGCTTGCGCACCGCGGCCATCAGGTTGGGGCCGGGGCGGGGCTCGACATCATTATATTCCGACACCATGCCGCACATGATCATGCGGCCAAAATCGTTGAGGCGCGGGAACACCGCCTGCTGCACCGGGCCGCCGACATTCTCGAAATAGACGTCGATGCCGTTCGGGCAGGCCCGGTCGAGGGCTGCTTCGAGACCGGCCGAGCGGTGGTCGAGGCAGGCGTCGAAGCCGAGTTCGGTTTCGACATAGCGGCATTTGTCGCTGCCGCCGGCGATGCCGACGACCCGCGCGCCGGCGCGCTTGGCAAGCTGGCCCACAACCGCGCCGACCGCGCCCGAAGCGGCGGAAACGACGACGGTCTCGCCGGCCTTCGGCTTGCCGATCGTGTCGAGGCCGACATAGGCGGTCAGCCCCGGCATGCCGAGCACACCCAGCGCCGTCGACAGCGGCGCGTCCACCGGGTCGAGCTTGACGAGGCCGCTCCCGGCGACCGCGCTATAGAGCTGCCAGCCGGCGCCGCCGAGGACGAAATCCCCCGCGGCGAAATTCGGGTCGCGGGAGCGCACGACTTCTCCGACGACCCGGCCCTCCATGACGCCGCCGATCTCGACCGGCTTTGCATAGGAGCGCGCGGCGCTGATCCGGCCGCGCATATAGGGGTCGAGCGACAGATAGACGCCGCGCACCAGCACCTCGCCGGCGTCGGGATCCGGCAGCGGCGCATCGACGATGTCGAAATCGGCTGGCTGCGGCATGCCGGTCGGTCGCCGCTTCAGCCGCACCTGTCGGTTTTGGTTGTCCATCTGCCTGCCCCTCCCCGTCAGCTGCGGGCAAGCTTAACCAAGCGCGCACAGAAGCGCCATTGTCGGGGTGACCGCGGAGGCGCTCGGCATTAAGATCGCCGCCGCAGCGACCAAAGAGGAGATGCGCCGTGGCTCCCAGCCTTCGCAATGCCGCCCGCGACCGGCTCGACGCCGGCGAATTGGCTCTCGGCGTCGGCCTCCGGCAGAGCCGCACCGTCGACATCGCTGCGATCATGAAGGCATGCGGCTATGATTGGCTGTTCCTCGACCTCGAACACAATTCGATGGATCTCGACACGGCCGTTCAGATCTCTGTCGCGGCACTCGGCGCCGGCATCGCCCCGATCGCGCGGGTGCCGGCGGGACAGCATTGGCTGGCGACCCGGATCCTCGACGGCGGCGGGCTCGGCATCGTCATGCCGCATGTCGACAGCGCCGCCGAGGCGCGCGAGATCGCCGACCGGCTGCGCTATCCGCCGCTGGGCCACCGCTCGATCGCGGGCGGGCTGCCGCATTTCGGCTACGCACCGGTGTCGACCGCCGAGGCCTGTACGGCGATCAACGCCGCCACCCTCGTCGTCGTCATGCTCGAAACGCCGCAGGCGATCGCCAACTCGGCGGAAATCGCGGCGGTGCCGGGCATCGACTCGCTCTTGATCGGCACCAGCGATCTCTCGATCGAAATGGGCATCGCGGGCCAGTTCGCCGACGAGCGGATCGTGTCGGCCTATCGCACGGTGACCGATGCGTGCCGCACACACGGCAAATTCGCCGGCATCGGCGGCGTTTACGAAGAGGGGCTGCTGCGCCGCTATATCGGCATGGGCGTGCGCCTCGTCCTCGGCGGCGGCGATCTCGGCTTCATGATGGCGGCCGCCGCCGAGCGGGCGAAAATCCTGCGCGACTGCCGCTGAAGACCTTTTTGCTCGGGCGCCGTGCGTCGGGCGGGCCGCGCGCCCCCGACATTCTGCGCGGCGTTCTTTTGATGTGCCTCGGCGTCGCGGTGTTCCCGTTTATGAACGCCGCGGTCAAGCTGCTCGCCGCGCACTACCCGGTCATGCAGATCGTCTGGGCGCGGTTCACCGGCCACCTGATCGTGATGCTGGTCGTGTTCCTGCCGCACTACGGGCGCCGGCTCTTTGCGACGCGGCGGCCGGATATCCAGATCGGGCGCTCGCTATTGATGCTGGTCAGCAACCTTGTCTTTGTCATGGCGATCGGCCGGGTGCCGCTGGCGACCGCTTCGGCGATCGGCTTCACCTCGCCCCTGATCGTCACCGCGCTCTCGGTGCCGCTGCTGCGCGAGCATGTCGGGGTCAGGCGCTGGAGTGCGGTTCTGGTCGGCTTTGCCGGGGCACTCCTGATCATCCGCCCCGGCAGCGGCCTCCAGGACCCGGCGGTGCTGCTGCTGCTCGTTTCGGCCGCCTCCTATGCGCTCTATCAGATCGCGACGCGCTGGATCGCCGCCTACGACAGTGCTGCGACCGGCATCGTCTTTTCCGCCCTGCTCGGCTCGCTGGCGATGAGCGCGGTCCTGCCCTTTGTCTTCGTCATGCCGCAAAGCCTCTTCGATCTCGCGCTTTTCGCCAGCCTGGGGCTGATCGGCGGCGGCGGGCATTACCTGATCATCCGCGCCTTTCAGCACGCGCCGGCCGCGGTCCTGGCCCCGCTCGGCTATGTCGAGTTGATCGGCACGACGATCCTCGGCTATCTGATTTTCGGCAATTTTCCTGATGCGTGGACCTGGGTGGGCGCCGCGGTGATCATCGCCTCCGGCCTTTACATCGCGTTGCGCGAACGCCGCTTGCGCGCCCGCGGAGCGCCGTCGTAGCTGTCGTCCGGGAGTTTTTCCGCTTTCGTGTCGTTGATCGAATGTGGCCAGGAGCCATGGCATCAAACCTGCGGGGAACGGCGATGGACGAAAATCAGGTGGGAGTGCAGGTCGGCAAGATCGGCAATGAAGCAAAGTCGGCGGCGGAGACGGTCGTCGATCTGGCGTCAAAGGCGCGAAGCGCCGCCGTAGAGACCGGCAGCGCGATCCGCGACAAGGCGATCGAAACCGGCAGGCAGGTCAGCGACGCCGCGGCCGAGACCTATCGGCGAGGCGTGCAGGCAAGCGAATATGTGAAAAAGAATACCGCCGAACAGCCGCTGACTGCGCTGCTGGTTGCCGGCGCTATCGGCTTCGGCCTTGCCTATATGATCTTTCGCGACGCGAAGAGCCGCCGGGAATAAGACCCGACGGCTCCGCGACGAAGGTGCGCTTGCGTTCCGGCCCCGAGGAACCCAATTGCGGGCCGGCTTGCGAGATGTGGGGCGAACTCATGTCGGCCAGCTTACACCCGGATTAATTTGGCGTAATGTCGGGCATGCGTCGCCGCTACGGATGTTCGAGCTTGGGATTGGTGCTGATCGCGGCCGCTCTCGCGGCGATGCTGGCGGGCTGCGGCTTTACGGCGGGCGGCAACGCCTATCTTGGCCCGAATCCCGGCGGCGGCTTTTATTGTCCGCACAACATCTACGAAGGCTGCGCCTATCCCTGACGCGGATGGCGATTCACGGCGACGGGCGCGACGATCTTCCCGCGGGCGCTCAATCCCGCTGCATCAAACTTGCGTCAATCTTGGGCGGCGTGCGCAGGCTTTGCAGGACGACGCAATAGCGCTCGGTCAATCGCAACAGGTTCTGGCGGCGGTCTTCCGGCTCGTCGGTGTCGAGCGTGAAGCTCAGACGGATTTCGCGAAAGCCGACCGGGGCGGCGCGATCGACGCCGAGCGTGCCGCGGAAATCGAGATCACCCTCGGCGCTGACCGCACCACCGCGCAGGCGGAAATCGATCGCCGTCGCGACCGCCTTCAAGGTGACGCCGGCGCAGGCGACCAGCGCTTCGAGCAGCATGTCGCCGGAACACGCCTCGAGCCCGCTGCCGCCGGTTGCGGGATGCAGCCCGGCCTCGACCAATGCCCGCCCGGTCTCGACTTTGCACGCGATCCCCTCCCCGGCAAGGTCGCCATGGGCCTGCAGCGTCACGACCGCCGCCGTGGGGTCGTCGCGGTATTTCTCCTTTAGCGGCGCCTGAAGTTCACGAAGTCCGGCGCTGTCCATTCTTCACCTCGGCCTCGGCTCGCCCACTCGGCACGAAGAATAGCATGCGCGGCCGGCGGCGGCGCCCACCGGATTTCCCCATCCTAACCCTCGCCAGGCGTTACCGCTTGCCGCCGACGGGACGGCGCCGCGCGAGCCGCCTCAGCCCGATGCCGCCAGCCGGAAGCCGGCCTGGCCGTCGCGGGCGATCTCGCCCGGCAATTCCGTCTCCCAGCGCAGATAGGCTTCCATCGCCGCGCGGTTGCCGGCATGGCGGTCGTGGTTCCAGAAGAGGTAGTCGATGCGCTCGGCGTCGGGCGGATCACCGGGCGAGGCCACTAGCGGCAATCCCGCGCGCTTCCAGCCCGCCGCGCCGCCCGTAACAAGCACGATCTCGGCGTTCCCAAGTTCGGCGAGATCGATTGCGGCAAGCCGTCCGAGGGCCTCGTCCTCGGCAAGGAGCGCGATGCGCGGCGCAGAGAGCACTGCGGGCGGCAGCCGGTCGAGGCGCGGCCGAATGCTCCAAACCGCACCCGGCGGGTGCGCCTCGCGAAAAGCCGCACTCGGCCCGAGACATACCGCCCCCGCACCCTCGCCAAGCCACTGCGCCGCCGTCGCTGGCTCGATCTGCTGCGTCTGCGGCAGCGCCGGCGGGGTCTGGATGCCGGCGCCGGTCGCCAGCGCCCCGCCCGCGAGCGCGTCGTCGAGGACCTGCACGTCCCAGCCCATCTGCTTGAGCCAATGGGCGGTCATCACGGCGCGGGCGCCGGTGTCGTCGACCAGCACGAGGCGGGCGCCGCGGCTCCCGACCCAGCGGTCGATCGCCTGCACCAGCTGCCCGCCGGGCGCCGAGACCGAACCCGGCAGGTGCCCGGCCGCGAACTCCTCGGGGGTTCGGACATCGAGAACATGCGTCGTCCGGGCCTCGCTTTCGGCGAGCCAGGCGTCGAGCGTCCGGCGGTCTATTCGGCGCACGCCGAACCGAGCAGCGACCCCGGCAGCACGCCCCCGCGCCGTTGCTGTGGCGGCGTTGCTGACCGGGGCCAAGCCGTCGCCCAGCCCGTTCGCCAATTCGAGCCCGGCAAGCCGCCAGCCCTGGGTTCCGCCGGCGAGCGACATGACCCGGTTCGGAACCCCGGCATTGATCAGCGATTGTGCGCCGATGATGCCGCGGGTGCGCCCGGCGCAGGACACGACGACTAGCGTATCGGGCGACGGCACCGCGTCGGCGAAGCGGTGAACCAATTCGGCGCCGGGACAGGGAACCGCGCCCGGCACATGAAAGCGCGAATATTCGTCGAGCGGCCGGCTGTCGAGCACCGTCACCTTGGCGCCGGAACGCCGCAGCCGGTCGAGCTCGTCGGCCGAAATCGCCGGGGTGCCGCATTCGTGCTCGATGATCTCGGCGAAAGCCTTACTCGGAACGTTGCTGCTCGGAAAGAGCGGATGCCCGGCCGCTGCCCACGCCGCGACCCCGCCGCCCAGTATCCGTACCTCGCCATAGCCGAGCCCATCGAGGCGCCGCGCGGCCCGCTCGGCCACACCGTTGTCGTCATCGATCAGCACGATGCGGCAGGAACGCCGTGGCACGAGCCGGGCGATGTCGAGTTCGAGCCGACTGTAAGGCAGGTTGACTGCCAGCAGCGGATGGCCCTCGCCGTGCTGACCCTCCTCGCGAACGTCGATGAAGGCGATCTCGCCACCGGCGCCGAGCCATCCCCTCACGGTTTCGACATCGACCGGCGTTGCAGCTGAATTCATGGCGCGCTCCCCATCCGGGTTTCTTCGACAAAGCGTTCGGTCGCCGCGTCAATGGCCCGCCCCCGGCGGCCGCGCGGCGGGTGAATATAGAGCGAGTTTCGCGCCAGCGGCTCGATCGTCGCACCCGGCGGCTCCGGGATCTCATAGACGACCGGCGCCGCGTGGTCGGCGAGCAGCAGCTCCGGCCGATAGACCTGGTTCAATTTGAACAGGCTCTTGACGAAATTGGTCTGCCCTCGCAGCAAGAGCCGCGCGACGATATGACCGGCGTCCCAGAGCTGCCGCCAGTCGAGATGTTTCTTCAGGATCGCGCGCTGCGTCGTCACCAGCTCGTCGTAAAATTCGGCAAGCGGCAGCCTGGTCGGCAATACCGCATGCTGGATGTCGAACAGCCGATAATCGCGCGTCGCCAGCCGGCGGCCGTCGGTCACCCAGCTTTCGGTGCCGGGATAGGGCGTGTTGACGCTGATGTTGATGACGTCGGGCATCTCCAGACACCATTCGCGCACGATGCGAAAGCGCTCATGGTCCCAGTCGGGATCGGCGATCAAATTGATCGCGACGTTGACGCCGAGCGACCGGGCGAACTCCACCGCCTCGAAATTGCGGCCGAGCGAGACGCGCTTGCGGTATTTGCGCAACCCCTCCTCGTCGATCGCTTCGAGGCCGATGAACATCGTCCGCAATCCTAGCCGCCGCCACAGGCGGAACACTTCCTTGTTGCGCAGCAATACGTCGGCGCGGGTTTCGAGATAGTATTGCTTCTTGATCCCGGCGCGGGCGACCGCCTCGCCGATCTCGATCCCGCGCCGCTCCTGGATGAAGGCGACATCGTCGACGATGAAGACGCCGGGCTCGCGGATCGAGCGCAGATCCTCGACCGCGCGCTCCGGCGTCACCACGCGATAGCTGCGGCCGTAGAAGGTCCAAGCGCTGCAGAACGAGCAATCCCACGGGCAGCCGCGGGAAAACTCGATCGAGGCGGCGGGGTCGAGCGTACCGATGAAGTATTTGCGGCGGTGGCGCAACAGATCGCGCGCCGGCATCAGGTCGTCGAGCGAGGCGACAAAACCGGGCGGCGGCCCTTCGCCATCGACGGTCACGACTCCTGGCGACGTCGCCGGGTCGCGCGTCGGCCTCGATCGCCGCCAGGAGCGCCGGCATGACCGCTTCGCCCTCGCCCTTCAGCACGCAATCGACCGCTCCCTCGCCATGCGCCAGGATCGAGGCGGCGGTGAAGGATGCGCTGTGGCCGCCCACGCAGACGAAAATCCGGGGCCAGCGCGCCTTCGTTTCCTTGGCGAGATCGACGATCTCCGGCACGTTTGCCAGGTAATTGCAGGAAAAGGCGACGACATCCGGCCGCCAGCGCTCGACGAGGCGGAAATAGGCGCGATGGTCCTCGACCTGCAGGTCGATCAGCCGCACCTCATGGCCCGCCTGGCGCACCGCCGCCGCCACCAGTTCGAGGCCCAACGGTTCGAGCCGCAGAAAAATCTTCGTGTAGAGGAGCGGGCCCGGATGAACGGCGAGAAACCGCACGACAATTTTTCTCCGCAGACGCTGCGCGCATGAATGCTACAACAAGGCCGTCGCGGGCCTAATGTGTCAACCGCGCGCTGCCGGGGAACATGCGAGATGACGACAGACTGGGCCGGCCTCGTCGCCGATCTGGAGCGCCTCCTCAAACTGCGCTCGATCCCGTTCGGCATGAAGCTCTTCGAGCGCCGCGAGGAGATGGAGGCGATCCCGCGCATCCGGCGGCCGTCGGCGGTGCATACCCTCGACCAGATCGTGGCGCAGGCGGCACGCCTCGGCTGGACGGTCGGTCTGACGAGCGAGGATCTCGGTCGGCGCGCAATGCCGCGCCGTCGTCGGGCTCGGCGGCGCCAAGGACGCGGCCTGGCATTCCGGCAAGCACATGGTAGGCGTCTGGTATTCGACGCCCGAGGACGCCGGCGCTCACCAGGCGGCGATGGAATGCGTGCCCGACGGAAGCTACGAGGCGCTGGCGGTGGCGCCGCTTGCCGGCGGCCGGCTCGACCCGCCCGACATCGCGCTCTTCTATGCTACACCGGGGGCGATGATCTATTTCATCAACGGCCTGCAATGGTCGGGCTACAAGCGCTTCGACTGGAGTGTCGTCGGCGAGTTCGGCCTGCGCCAATTCCTGGGGCCGCGCCTTGAAGACGCGGCAGCCGAGCCTGTCGATCCCGTGCTTTGCCGAGCGCCGCTACGGCGGTGTGCTCGACGACGAGATGTTGATGGCCCTGCCGCCCGATTATCTCGAAAAGGCGATCGCCGGCATGGCGGCGCTGTCCAAGAACGGGCTGCGCTATCCCTTCCCGCAATACGGCATCCAGCAGGACGCCCGCGCCGGCCTCGCCGTCAGCTACCCCGGCCGCTAGCCTTCGGCTGGGTAGGCGATGAAATTTCTCCGTGCCTTAGCCCTAACTCACTGCCGCCTGGGGGCCGGTCAGGCAATGGCGACCCTTCCGTCCATGTGCCAAAGTATGGTAGGTAGATGTGAGAGAATCTCCGTACGCAGAGACCAGCCGATGACTAGGCTTATTTCTGTTATAATACTACAGTTTGCGTCATGTGCTTCCATTGTCGGTCTGTTTTTCACGCTCACATCTCCGTCGGGGGATCATCCTTGGTGGCATTGGTCACTGCTCACATTTATCGTGGGTGCCTCAATATTCCTTGTTGTAAAAGACATATTAGATAATCAGCGCTCTGCCCCTAACAGCCCGTTGCTGAAGTCGCTCTTTGATCAGCCAGGGTCGGCGGTAACGGCCATGACCAGGACGGCGAACCCGTCGGGAGCGGCGGCGACAAGGATGATCGCCACGGCCTCCCCGGTGTAGACGAACAGGAGATAGGCCAACCCACGGGCAGCCGCCTCTCTCGGGGTTCCGGCCCCGATCAGCAGCCGCATCAGGATACCGAGATTGTGCCCGGCGACGTGCACCAGGTAGCGCTTGTGGACATTCTCGCGTCCGCGCAGCCAGGTCCGCCGCATGCCGCCGCGGTCGAGATTGTGAGCGAAAGATCGCTCGACGATTTCCGCCCTCAGCCGCATTGCATGCTTACCGACCCCCGAACCCAGGCGGGTGCGGTTGGCATAGACCGCCGCACGCGCTTGGTCATCGCCGTGCCAGCGTGAAAACCCCGGCTGCTTGGGCTCAGCAATGCGCGTCTTCCACACCCCGCCGTTGAGGTTCTTCAAGACGGCGCGCGAGTGATACCCTTTGTCGGCGACCAGTTCGCTCGGCTGGTCCTTCGTCGGCGCGGTGCCAACCTGAGCTAGGTTCTTCTCTGCCGCCGCCAGCGTGCCCTCGATTGTCGTGGTGTCGCCTTGGTCGGCGGGATGGAGTGCCGCCGCGACGATGACGCCGGTGTCGAGATCGACCGCGTGCTCGGGCTTGTAGGCAAGATGCGTACGTCCGTCCTTCAGCTTGGCGATCTTGGCCTCTGGGTCGATCTTGCTCGTCCACTCCTCGTTCGACAGCTTCTTGCCCTTGCGGTTGCGGTCGATGCGAACGAGATCATCCGCACTTGGCGTGTCGATGCCGCTCTCCTTGGCCATCTGCGTCAGCATTTCGCGATAGGTTCGGCCATCGTCCCGGCGCACGATCGTGCGCAGCGCGGCGTTGGCCTCCATCGTCGAGGCGTCGACGCCGATCCGCTTGCCTCGGATCAAGCCTTTCTCGGCCACGAGCTTCAACACCCAGCTGAACACCGTCTCGTGGACTTCATGCGGAAGCCGCCCGCGGGTCTTCGACAACCACGAATGATCGGGAACCTCTTCCCGGTTCTCCAGCCGCAGAAAATCCCGCAGCGACATCGAATTCGAACAGCGCCAAGCGATGCCTCCTCGCTGGCGATCCCCTCGAAATAGCCGACCATGTGCATCCGGAAATAGCGCCCCGGCGGCAACGACGGGGCCCCCAACTTTGGCGCGTAATATGGCTGGCAGGCCGTCTCGATAAACCCGTCAAATCCGCCCGCGATCAGCACTTCCTGAAGCCGGTCGTAAAACACATGCCCCGGTGAGCGTGGCATCTCCGCCCAGGTCACGATCAGATCCCCCTGCCGATCGCCCTCGCGCCCCATCGACATCCCGAAAGCCCCGATCAGTCCCCCCGCTTCACACCGAATCAACCAAAGCCGACTTCGTCAACAGGCTGCTAAGGTCTACCGCTCGCAGAGGAAGATTAATTCATTCATGCGTAGCTGGGTTTCCATGGGCGGCCGCGTGGTAATCTTCAGTCGTGACATGAGTTGGGCCCAGGAACAACCAATTCGACAACTATTGGTTGAAAAGGCGAAGAGCAATGAATTGACCGTTTGCGTCGGACACTCAATTCCGTTAACCGATGAACTCTGCGGGGAAGGAGCTCAGATCATTCAATATGGTGTGCTTGGACGCGTGCCACGATCACGATTTACGATTGTGGGTTTTAATCGAGAAGGCGCTCGTGTTGCGATCGGAGGGAGAATTGGCGATGTTTAATGTAAATTCAGAAGTTTTCGAATGGACATCATCCTTGTATTGCCTTGGCCGAGGACTTGGTGAAAATGCTTATCGGATTTAGCGACCTGTGCGCGCATGTTCCGCAAAATTAAAACAAAGGATGCAGACGAGATTGCGGCCGAATGGAACGCTCTTGCATCCACACGTGACGATCAGATCACCAGCGGTCATCGACATTACCTACCGGCGAATATTGATACCGAGTGTGCTATCATTAGTCTCTCGTGAGACAGCGGATATCATATTGGATGCAGGTTGTGGTGTAGGGTACCTGACAAGTCTGCTAACCGATCATGCTAGTAGAGTTGTGGGCGTCGATCCGAGCTTAGAGAGCATTAAGATCGCTAGGCGAAAGTACGGGTCTCAAATTGACTTTATAGAGGCTACTGTCGAAAGCTATTCTCAACACACTTCTGAGAAATTTGACTTAATCGTTGTCAATATGGTTCTCATGGATATTTTGAATCTAGAGGATTTTATGAAAGCCATTTCATACCTTCTTCGGCAAGATGGCGCCCTTATTTTTACTATGACGCATCCATGGTTTTGGCCGAGGTATTATGGTTATGCCGATAAACGATGGTTCCGCTATTCCCAGGAACTGGCTATTGAAGCCCCATTCAAAATCACTGCCGAGCCCGATTGTCCACTCGTGAGCACTCACATTCATCGGCCCCTTGAGACCTACATACAGGGGTTTTGGAGAGCCGGTTTGTCGCTTGAAATCCTAAATGAGCCGATGCCTTCAGCGGAAGTTAGCGCACTTTATCCCGAGCCTTGGATTTATCCTCGCGACCTTGTGGGCGTCTGCCGTCTCGAAAAGAAATTTCGAGCGCCTGAGGGTCCACGCCGCCGAGTTGCAAGCCCTAGCCTGAACAATTCACCGCCTGGATCTGGGTGGCGTGGCTCGGCGGCGCCGGCTCGCGCATAGGGTGTGCTGACGGGTGGCGCCGGGGGCGCATTTTTCGGGGCTTGTAGGTTGAGGGGATGGGTTTTTTGCGGGGCGCACGCCCCGGCGGTCACGGCGGGAGTTTGGCCAGGCGCGCGGCGAGGGTTGCGAAGCCGTGCTGATAGGCGAAGCCGGTCGGCAGCGAGATCCTGATCTTGGTGACCAGTTCGGTGACCCGGACGGCGACCTTGATCAGCCTGAGGCGCAGGGTATCGAACTGGGCGTCACGCCAGAACGATGCTTTCGGCGCCAGACCGCGCAGGGTGTGCATCAGCCAATAGGCAGCGGTGTGGATCAGCAGCCGGAACTGGTTGGCTGTTGCCTTGGTGAGTCCGGATGGTTGGGGGTGTTGTGGGTGGGGGGGTTGGTGAGATGAGCGGTGAGTGGGGGGTTGAGCGGGTATAGCGGCGCTGGTGCAAGTGGGCGGCGTAGCGGTATTCGGTATAGCGGCGCAGCTAGCTGTGGGCGGGCGCGTCGAGGCGATCCAAGGCAACCTGCTCGGCCACTCCCGTGACCCGGCGCAGCAGCGCCTTGTTGCCGGCCAGGCCGAAGATGTAGCCAACCCGATTGCGCTCGCACCACGCCATGCCCTCGGGCCGGCCGTAGTGGCTGTCGCCCCGGATCAGGATATCGACGCGCGGCCAGCGGGCGCGGATCGCACGCACGACATGGCGCAGCACCAGGCAAACTTCGTTGCCGTCGGGTGTTTTGCCGGGCCGCAGGAAGACCGCGACCGGCCTGGCCGACATCGCCTCGTAAATGTGGATCGGCATGAAGCAGCGGCTGTCGTGGTGGGCGTTGAACAACGAGAGCTGCTGCCCGCCGTAGGCCCGATCCTCGGTGTCGTCGATGTCGAGCACGATGCGCCGGGGCACGGTATCGAAGCTGTCGCAGAACAACTCCACCATCGCCGCCATCATGCGCTTGAGCGCGACCGGACCGGGCAGGTTCTCCAGCCGCGTCATGGTCGGCTGCGAACAGAGGTCTGCCCCCGTCTCAGGCAGCCGACCGACCGCCATCTTGAAGGCCGCATCCCTGCGCAGCACGTCGCAGTCATTGGCATCGGGATAGCCCGCCGCGATCGCCAGGGCGCGAAACCGGATCATCTCCGCGACCTCGTGTCGGATTTGGTCAGGGGCGCGGGGGTCTTCGATGCATCGCGCCAGCCGCTCGGCGATCCCCAACCGACGCTCGACCTCGGCCAAGAGCAGAATGCCGCCATCCGACGACAGCCGACCGCCGTCAAACCGGGCAACAACGGGCTTGCCGCAGACCGGTGACAGGCCCGGCAGCGGCAGGGTAAGATCAACTTCGGCGTGCATGGCGCTCCGGAAACAGCAGGTTCGACCTAAGCAATCGAATCCTACGTTATTCCAATGGTTTGCGCTATGCCCGCTAACCCCGGTGAATTATCCCGGCTAGTTAGTGCTCCGACTCGTTCAGAGAATCTGGCGTCGCCTCGCCGATGTCGTCGTGGCGGCGAGGACATCCGCAGAAACTCGTGCGACGTATTTTAGTCGCGAACAGGGTGTCGACCTGCATTACAAAAATACTGTTCCTACGGCACAATGGTTAGAGTGGAGGCGGTTTGGTGACCTGGAAGCTCTGGCGCGTCTCCATCTGGCGCAGCCAGTTCTGCAATTTCGGGTGCTCGGCCACCGGGCCGCTTCCGTCCGGCACATTGGCGAAATAACAGAGCAGCGGGAACACCATCAGATCGGCGAGGCTGATGTGCTCGCCGGCAAGAAAGCGATGCCCTTCCATCAGCCGGTCAAATTCGCCGAGGCAGAGTTTCGCCCGCGGCAAGGCCGCCGCGATCGCCGCTTCGTCGGGCGCGCCGCCGAGGAAACGCGGCACAAGAATGCGGTTGTAGAGGATGGCGCCGGCAATGCTCGGCCAGGCATAGGCGTCAACGATGCCGATGATCTGGTTCATGCGCGACCATTGGTGCACGTCTTCGGGCTGTAAGGGCGTCCCGGCGAAGCGCTCGTCGACATAGCGCACGATCGCCTGCGTCTCGTAGAGCATGAAGCCGTCATGCTCGAAGGCCGGCACCTTGGCGAACGGGTGGCGCGACAGATGCGGCTCCTCGCGATGGGCGCCGAACGGCACATCGACGAGCTCATGGGTGACGCCCTTTTCCGCCAGCGCCAGCCGCGCGCTCCAGACATAAGAGCTCCCGGCCGGGCCATAGACGATCGGATGCGCCATGATGCTTCCCCTCGAGGTACGTGGAGCCTCCTACGCCACTCGTCCCAATCGGCACAAGATGTCAAGGAGTGTCGCGTTCGTTCCGAGCGGCGAGATCTCTCCGCCACCCTGTGAGCAAAAAATGAGCATGAAATGACCTGCCGATTCAGCGTATCGTAAGATGGAGACTTGAGTTGATCCGGAAGATTTAACACAGGAGGAGGCAATGGCGATCTGGAGGCCTGATCCGACTTTTTACCCCTCGCCGCGGATGGCGATGAAGGCACCGGCGGAAAAGCTGGCTTATGTTGCGGCGTTCGACCCGACGCGGCAGCAGTCGGACGCGCTCGCGGTGGTCGACGTGGAGCCCGGATCGGCTACCTACTCGCAGATCGTCGGCAATGTCGCGATGCCCAACACCGGCGATGAACTTCACCATTTCGGTTGGAACGCGTGTTCCTCCTGTCTGTGCCCGAATGCGCCGCACCCGCATGTCGAGCGCCGCTACCTGGTCGTTCCGGGGCTGAGGTCCTCCCGCATCCACATTCTCGACATCGAACCCGATCGACGGAACCCCAAGATCGTCAAGGTCATCGAGCCGGGGGAGATCGCCGAGAAGACCGGCTACACCCGGCCCCACACGGTGCATTGCGGCCCCGGCGGGATCTATGTAACCGCACTCGGCAATGCCGAGGGCAAGGCCCCCGGCGGGATTTTCATGATGGACCATGAGAGCTTCGAGCCGCTCGGCCGCTGGGAGGTCGATCGCGGGCCGCAGCTTCTCGGCTATGACGCGTGGTGGCATCTCGGCTACGACACAATGGTGACAAGCGAGTGGGGCACCCCCGACACTTTCGAGAACGGTCTGGTTCCAGAAATCCTGCTGGGCAGCAAATATGGCCGCCACTTGCATTTCTGGGACTATACCAAGCGCACCCATTTGCAGGAGATCGATTTCGGCGAGGAGCACCAACTCGTCTTCGAACTGCGCCCGGCGCACAACCCGACCAAGGCCTACGGCTTCGTCAACTGTGTTGTCAGCCTCAAGGATCTGTCCTCGTCGATCTGGGTCTGGCACCGCGACGGCAACCGCTGGGCGGTCAGGAAAATCATCGAAATCCCGGCCGAACCGGCTGATCCCGATCAGCTGCCGCCAATGCTCAAGGGTTTCAAGGCAGTCCCGCCGCTGGTCACCGATATCGATTTGTCGATGGACGACCGCTTCCTCTACGTCGCCTGCTGGGGCACCGGCGAGTTGCGGCAATACGATGTCTCGGAGCCGTTCGCACCGAAATTGACCGGCTCCGTGCGGATCGGCGGGGTTGTCCAGCGCACGACCCATCCGGCCGCCAAGAACGGGGCGCTGAACGGCGGTCCGCAGATGGTCGAGGTCAGCCGCGACGGCAGGCGGGTCTATTTCACCAACTCGCTCTACGGCGCCATCGATGAACAATTCTACCCGGAGGGCGTCGATGGCTGGATGGTGAAGCTCGACGCCGGACCGGACGGCGGCATCGCCTTCGATCCGAAATTCTTCGTCGACTGGCCGAAGAGCCATCGGCCGCATCAGATTAGGCTCGACGGCGGCGATTGTTCGTCGGACTCGTACTGCTATCCCTGACCCTTTAAGCTGGGCGCCGGCCCAGCTCTGGCCCTGGTTGGCGCTGGCCGGGCTCGGTTTCTTCCACGGCCTCAACCCGGCGATGGGTTGGCTGTTTTCCGTAGCGCTCGGGCTCAATCGGCAAAACCTGCGGGCGGTAGTCGTATCCTGGGCGCCGATAACGCTCGGCCACGCGGCGTCCGTCGCTGTCGTGCTGCTCGCGGTGTTGGCCTTCGGCTTCGTCTTCGACCGCGACCTAGTGCGCAGAGGAGCCGGCGCCTTGCTGCTAGGATGGGCGGCATGGCATGGTTTTCGCGGCCACCGCCAGCGTGTCCGCGTCGGCATGCAGGCCGGTATTGCCGGGCTGGCGCTGTGGTCGTTCCTGATGGCGACCGCGCACGGCGCGGGACTGATGGTGATCCCGGCGCTGGTGCCGCTCTGTCTCTCGGGTTCGTCCAACCTCATTTCAGCGTTGGGCGGCACGTTCCCGATCGCAATCGCCGCCCTTGCCGTCCACACCGCCGCGATGCTGGCGACAATGGCGACGATCTCCGTCATCGTCTACGAGTGGGTCGGCCTCGCCTTCCTGCGCTCGGGATGGATCAACCTGGACCTGATCTGGGTTGCCGCCTTAGGCATCTGCGGCGCGTTACTGATGTTCGCCTGGTGAGGTTAGAGACGGGCAGTCGGAGGCAAATAGCATGGCAACCGGCCTCTCCGCAAAGGACGTGTTCGAGCTCTACGAGACTGGAAAGCATCGGCGTTACAGCCTGCTGTTCTCCGTGAACGGCGGAGCCTTCGCCATCGCGCGGCTCCGGACTTCCGGGCCGAGCGGGCGGCACGGGGTCCTGGGGGCGCTCACTCTGCCGGAGCTGTCGGCGGGCATGGCGCTCTTTACAATTATAATGGTCGCGGATATTAAAGCGTTTGGCGATAAAATGAGGAAATATTATAGTTACTTGGATCTGTTCTCTATTAAAGGTAAGAGCGTGCTGATTTTCATGGGCGCTATTATTTCTGTCGGATGGTTGCTTGCCGGTTTTGGCGGTTCTTTTACCGCTTTCACCAACTGCCCGATTGTATCTTCGCAGGGGATTTCCTGACCGACAGGCAGCCAGCCCTCGCTCAAATCATTTTTTGGTCGAAGGGCCGGAGAGCGCCGGGACGGCGGCGCCGCTGTTGTTCAGCAATGCCCCGATAATCGCCGCGGCGCTGTCGAGCCCGGCGCCCTGGCCGCCCGTCGACACCACCGTCTGCGGCACAAGCTTGCCGATCAGCGCGACGATCTCGGGCTTCTCCTGGATCGTCTTCAGGAATTGCTGCACGAGATTGATCGTCAATACCCGGTCCTGGCCCAGCACGTCGGCCTGCGCCTTCTGCCCTTGTGCGATCTCCTCGAGTTCGAGCTTCTGCCCTTCGCCGCGCAATTTGGCGGCGTTCTTGTTCTGCTCGGCGACCTGGACGCCGATCAGCGCCTCGACCAACTGATGTTGCTGCTCGGCGGTGGCGCGCGCCTTTTCAGTCTCGATGCGCTGCGTCTGCGCCTTCTGCTCCTGCTGGTAGGTGACCTGCAACTGATCGGCCAATTGCTGGCGCAGCCGCGACACAAGCAATTCCGGCGGCAATGCCGGGTCGCCAAATTTGACCTCCTTAATGACGATGCCCGCGCGCAGCCCCTCGGGCCGGATCGCATCCTCGACCGCGTGTTCGAGTGCGGCCCGGTTGTCGGCGAGATCCAACACATGCCGGCCCTGCGCGCCGACGACGTTGCGCACGATCGATCGGATCGTCGGGACCATGATGTTGTTTTCGATTTCCGGCAATCCGCCGACCGAGGCCACGACAAAGGGCGCATTGTCAGGGGTGACCTGGGCCAGAACCCTGAGTTCGAGCGGCACCAGCCAGCCCTCGACAAAGGGTGCGATCGCCGGGTCCGCCGAGCCCGGCGGCACCGGGATATCCTGCGAGCGCTGCGTCTGCGTGAGATTGCCGGCCTGATCGAGGCTCAGATCGATGTACCGTTTCTTGTACCCGCCTTTGAATTCCCAGGTCTGCACCCGGGTGCTCATCATCGTAATCTTATAGGCCGCCTCATTGACGTAATAGCGGCCGGGTTGCAGCGCTTTTTCCCACACGCCGATGCAACCGACCGGGACGAGGATCGCGGTGAGCTTGCCCTTATCCGATTTCGCTTCTTCGGCGGCGACCGCCTCGCCGCTGGAATTCGTCGACACGGTCTTTTGATAGCAGGAGGTCGGCTTATCGACGATCAGATTGCCGAAATGCACGGAATCGATGACGTTCGACTTTACGACGCCGACAAAGCCTTCGGCGATATCGACAGCGTCGTGGATGCTGACATCCCAGAGATAGCTGTTGAGCCGATAGGTGCCCGGTGTCAGGATCGTCGTCTGCGGCCCGCGCTGGCCGCCATGTGTCAGGAAATATTGCGCGTCGAGCATATCGAGTTCGTGCTCGGCGGCGAAAGCGTCGGCGAGAAATTGGTCCGAGCGCAACGGCGCGCCGTCCTTGGCGCTCAAGAACCCGTATTTGCCCGACGGGATCGAGACCGCCTTCTTGTTCTCGACCTGATAGATGACGTTGACGAGAAACCACGGATGCCAGCCCGGCGCCAGGATCTCCGCCTGCGGACCTTTTTCACCGTGGGTGGCGATGATGTGTTCGCCGGGCAGCGAGGTCGTGCCGTAAATCTTGTTGAGGACGGCGATTTCGTCGGCGTCGACATGGACGTAGGAGGTCGCCGCCAGGCAAACGAGCCCGATCACGACGAAAAGCGCCCTCAGCGACCAGGCAAGCGCCGCGAAATCAGGCCGGGCACGGTTGACGAAGAGGCCGAGGATCGCCGGCGCTACGACCGCCAGTATCAAATAAAGGACCGCAACGACCACCCAGAACATCGGGACCTCCCAGCGCGAAACCGCGCCGCCCTGCTACGTCACGATCAGTTCCGCATTCCCCAGGCCCGAAACCTCGACCAGCAACCGATCGCCCGGCGCCGGAAACTGGATCGGCACCATGCTGCCGGTCATCACGATCATGCCGCGCCGCAGCGGGGTCCCTTGCTCGGCCAGCTTGTCGGCCAGCCAGGCGAGCGCGTTCAGCGGGTCGCCCATCACGTCGCCGCCCTTGCCGCGGCCGATCTCGCGGCCATTGATCGCGAGCCGGGCGGTCGCATCGGCGAGGTCGAGTCGGCGCCATTCCGTGACCGGCGTCCCGACGACGACCCCGGCATTCCATACATTGCCGGCGACCATCGCCGCCGCGTCGAGCCGCTTGTAGTCGTGGCGCAGATCGTCGAGCAGTTCGATCGCCGCCATGCAGCCCTCGATCGCGGCCCGCAGCCGTTCGCGGTCGCGCCATTCGGCAGATCCTCGCCCAGCTGCATCGCGATTTCGGTCTCGACCCCCAGCCGACAGTAATCGCCGGCGGCGAGCCTCGCCGACCCGCGATGGACTTCGGATGCGAAGATCGCCCCGTAGCAGGGTTCGGCGACGCCGCAGAGCTTCTGCATGACCGGGGTCGTCAAGCCGATCTTGTAGCCGGCGACCGCGCCCCGGCCGCTCTTCTCCTCGATCTCCTGGAACAACCGCCGGATGCGATAGGCCTCGTCGAGATCGGCCGGCCGCAATTCCGCCGGCAACATGTCGACCGCGCGCCGCTCGCGCCACAGCGCCACGGTTTTCTCGGCCTTCTGCCGCGCATCGAGCATCGGATCGTCTCCCACCGCGCCGTCGCGCCAGATTAGCCAAGCTACGCCATCGCCTCGCCAGCCGCCAGTAATAGCGCCGCCGCCCTGCTTCGCGGCGGCGGCTTGACGCGATCCTGCCGCGGCGAAATATAAGAGCGCACATGGAAAACCTCGTTCAGCCCACCTTGGCGTTCATCTCGGCGCATTCGGGCTGGGCGGGGGTCGTCATGTTCGTCACCGCCTTCGGCGAGTTGTTCGCTTTTGTCAGCCTGCTGTTTCCCGGCACCACCCTGCTGATCGCCGCCGGAACACTGCGGGCGACCGGGACACTGCCGCTGTGGCCGGTGCTCGTCGGTGCCGTTCTGGGCGCTGTCCTCGGCGACACGGTCTCGTATTGGATCGGGCGCCGGCTCGGCTCCCGCGTCGCCCGGCTCTGGCCGTTTTCCCGCAATCCCGACCTCCTTGAAAACGGTGTGCGGTTTTTTGCCCGGCATGGCGGCAAGAGCGTCTTCATTGGCCGCTTCTTCGGGCCGGTGCGCGCCGTGATCCCGCTCGTCGCCGGCATCATGCAGATGCCGCGCGACCGCTTCTGGGTCGCCAATGTCGTCTCGGCGTTCGTCTGGGCGCCGATGCTGCTCTTCGTCGGCGACGCGATCGGCAATGCCGGCACACGGCTGATCGGCTCGGCCAACACGGCGGTTCTGGTTTTCGCCGGCCTGACCTTGTTCGGCCTCGCCGCAGTGGTGTGGGCGTTGGTGAAGACGGCGCGAACGCGGCCTTGAGGATCGCCGATGTCCTCGTTCTTTTCGCCCTACCGCCACCAGTTCCTCCGGGTCGGCGCCTGCGTCCCCCAGGTCGCGACCGGGGAGCCGCGGCGCAACGCCGACAACGTTCTGGAACTACTCGGCAGGGGCGACGCCGACCGCATCGGGCTGATGGTGTTTCCCGAACTCTGTCTTTCGGCCTATGCGATCGACGACCTTTTGTTCCAGGAAGCCGTCCTCGCCGCTGTCGAGCGCGAGGCGGGGCGGCTGATCGAGGCGAGCCGCGGCCTCTTTTCGGCCTTCGCCGTCGGCGCGCCGTTACGCCACCGCGGCCATCTCTACAATTGCGCGCTTATCATCCAGCGCGGGCGGCTCTTGGGCGTGGTGCCCAAGACCTACCTGCCGAACTACCGCGAATTCTACGAGCGGCGCCACTTCACCTCGGGCGAGGGCGTGGGCGGGCAGACGATGGCGCTCGCCGGCCACGAGGCGCCGTTCGGGACCGATCTCCTGTTTTCCGCCGGCGGCCCGGCAGGCTTCACGTTTCACGTCGAGATCTGCGAGGATCTGTGGGTGCCGCAGCCGCCCAGCACTGCCGCAGCCCTCGCCGGCGCCGAAATCCTGCTCAACCTCTCGGCCAGCAACATCACGATCGGCAAGGCGCAGATGCGGCGGCTGCTCTGCGCCTCGCAATCCTCGCGCTGCATCGCCGCCTACGCCTATTCGGCCGCCGGTGCCGGCGAGTCGACGACCGATCTCGCCTGGGACGGGCAGGCCGGCGTCTTCGAACTGGGCGACGGGCTCGCCGAGACCGAGCGATTTTCGGCAAAACCGGAAATGGCGGTCGCCGATGTCGATCTCGCCCGCATCCGGCAGGAGCGGATGCGCACCAACACCTTCGGCGATTGCGTGCTGCGCGGCGGGCGCGCGGCGCTTTCCGCACCGTCGATTTCGCCTTCGCACCGGCCCGAGGAGCCGCTCGCGCTCGACCGCACCGTCGAGCGCTTTCCCTATGTGCCGGCCGATCCGGCGATGCTGCGCGAGAATTGCTACGAGGCCTACAACATCCAGGTCCAGGGGCTCGCCCGCCGGCTCGAAGCGACCGGGCTCAGGAAGCTGGTGATCGGCGTCTCGGGCGGGCTCGATTCGACGCAGGCGCTGATCGTCTCGGCGCGGGTCATGGACCGGCTGAAGCAGCCCCGCACCGACGTGCTGGCCTATACGCTGCCGGGTTTCGCCACCAGCGATCACACCCGGAAGAACGCCTGGCGGCTGATGCGCGCGCTCGGCGTTACCGGGGCCGAGATCGACATCCGGCCGGCCGCCCGTCAGATGCTGCAGGATATCGGCCATGGTGCGGCTGCCGGCGAAGCGCAGTACGACGTGACCTTCGAGAATGTCCAGGCCGGGCTTCGCACCGACTATCTGTTCCGGCTGGCCAACCATCACGGCGGGATCGTCGTCGGCACCGGCGATCTCTCGGAGCTGGGGCTCGGCTGGTGCACCTACGGGGTCGGCGACCAGATGTCGCACTACAACCCCAACGCCTCGGTCTCGAAGACCTTGATCCAGCACCTGATCCGGTTCGTCGCGGGCTCGGGCGACGTGGACGAGAAGACCGCGCGCATCCTGCACGACATCCTGGCGACCGAGATTTCGCCCGAACTCGTGCCGCCCGGCGCCGACGGCCTTATTCAATCGACCGAGGGCATCGTCGGCCCCTACGCACTGCAGGATTTCAACCTCTTCTATGCCAGCCGCTACGGCTTCGGCCCGTCGCGCATCGCCTATCTGTCGTGGAACGCCTGGCGCGACGTCGAGCGGGGCTCGTGGCCGGCGAACACGCCCGCGGCGGCGCGGCGCGCCTACCCGTTGGCCGAGATCAAGCATTGGCTCCGGGTGTTCCTGCTGCGCTTCTTCCAATTGAGCCAGTTCAAGCGCTCGGCACTCCCGAACGGCCCGAAAATCTCGTCCGGCGGCTCGCTGTCGCCGCGCGGCGACTGGCGCGCCCCCAGCGATGCGACCGCCGCCGTCTGGCTCGAAGACCTCGAACAGAACGTCCCCGAGAAGTAACGTAGATTGCCCATGAGGGCTCCGCCGCGCCCGATGCGGCCATTGGAGGAACTCGAGCCGATGGACCACGATTCCGGCGATATCGACGCTTATTTCGCGCGCATCGGCTACGCCGGCCCGCGCGAGCCCACGCTCGCGGTCTTGCAGGCGATTGTCGCCGGCCATACTTTCGACGATCCCGTTTGAGAATCTGGATGTCGTCGCAAAGCGGCCGATCCGGCTCGACCTGCCGGCGCTCCACGAAAAGCTCGTGCATCACACCCGCGGCGGCTATTGCTATGAGCACAATTTGCTGTTGCTCGACGTGCTGCAAAGGCTGGGCTTTCAGGTCAAGGGTTTGGCGGCGCGGGTGCATGGAAGCCGGCCTCCGGGGATCCTCCCGCCGCGAAGCCACATGCTGCTGCAGGTCGATCTGGCCGAGGGACCCCATATCGTCGATGTCGGGTTCGGCACGGCGCTGACCGCCCCTTTGGTCTTGGTTGCCGAGCGCGAGCAGCCGACGCCGCACGGCGTTTTTCGGCTTGTGCAGGCCGACGGGGAATTTGACCTGCAGGTCAGGAAAGCCGAGGCCTGGACCGACCTTTACCGCTTCTCGCTCCAGGCGCAAATGCCGATCGATTACGAGGCTTTGAACTGGTACACCTCGACCTATCCGGATTCCGTTTTCGTGCGCAACTTGATCGCCGCCCGGCCGGCGCCGCAAAATCGCCTCACGCTGTTCAACGACAAGTTCACGGTCCGTCACGCGGACGGCAGAACCGAGAGGCGCATTCTGCGCGGCGCCGACGAATTCGGCGAGGTTCTCGCCATCCGCTTCGGCATTGCCCCGACTGATCCTGACGACCTGGAGATGGCCGCGGCTGTTGCGGCCGAGCGGGCGGCGCATCCGGATTTCTTCGAGCGCTGAACACCGCAAAATCCTGAGGGAGGAAGCGATGAACCGGCTCGAAGGCAAGGCGGCGTTGATAACGGGGGCCGCGCGCGGGATCGGGGCGGCGACGGCGCGGCTGATGACCGAGGCCGGCGCCTGGGTCGCGCTCGCCGACGTGCTCGACGAACGCGGCCGGGAAACGGCGGCCGATATCGGCGGTGGCGCATTCTATACCCGCCTCGACGTCACCAGCGAAAGCGACTGGCACGCCGCCCTGGCGGCGGTCACGGACCGGTTCGGCGGGCTCGACATCCTTGTCAATAATGCCGGGATCTTTCTCGGGAAGAGCCTCGAAGAGGCCTCGCTCGCGGATTGGCAGCGGATTTGCGCAGTCAATCTGACCGGCGTCTTTCTCGGGACCAAGCTCGCCCTGCCGGCATTGCGCGACAGCGCCGCCAGGAGCGCGCACGGCAGCGCCATCGTCAACCTCTCCTCGACCGCGGGCCTCGTCGGCTCATCGGGCGATCCGCTCTATTCGATGACGAAGGGCGGCGTCGCGCTCTTCACCAAATCGGCCGCCCTCGAATTCGCCCGCAAGGGCTACCGCATCCGGGTCAACTCGATCCATCCCGGCACGACCGAGAGCGATATGGGCGACCAGGTCATCGCGATGCGGGCGAGGAACCTCGGCGCCAACGATCTCGACGCCGCCCGGCGCGAGGCCCTGGCGCGGCTGCCGATCGGCCGGATGGGGACGGCCCTCGACATCGCGCACGGCATTGTCTTTCTGGCCTCCGACGACGCCGCTTTCATGACCGGCGCGGGGCTCGTCATCGACGGCGGCATCACCGCGCAATAATCGCCCGCCCCGAAACCGGCGTTGTCAAGGGAAAAGCCGCCGGTATCGTAGTTAAATTAACCATCAATGCTGCGCGATTAACCATCAATTTTGGCAGTGATTTCGGCTTTCTCTCTTAGAGTCGGCGCCGACACAGACGGCCGATCGCCCCAGGGGGAGATGGAATCATGTCGCAAAGCGAATACGAGGCGGCCATCGCGGAATTCATCCGCACCAAGGGCATTACCCGCTGCCCGACGGTGTGCGCTGTGCGCACCCAGGGCTCGGTCAGCGCCGCCGACCGCGAAGCGCTGCAACGTCGCGCCGCCGAGATCGAGGATCTGAAAACGCGGCGACGTCGGTACGACCCGCTTGCCGCTTACAAGGGAAACATTCGGGTATGAACAAGAAGCACCTGCTCGGCGGCGCCGCCTTGGCCGCTCTTGTCGCGCTCGCCGCCGGCCGCGCCGACGCTGCCGCGCTCACTTACGATCTCACCTGCATCATCAGTAGCAGTCTGAGCTGCGGGCAGCCGAGCTACGGCACCGTCACCTTTGCCGACGATGCGACACACCCGCAGAAGGTCGATGTCACGATCGATCTAATCGGCAACCAGGAAAAAGTACAGTCATTCTACTTCAATTATAACGACGCCATTTTTGGAAACTCGACATCGTTTGTCTTTTCCGGCGACGTAACGACTTATTCGATTAACGAAAATCAGCAAAAAGCCGATGGCTATTCCGCCGGCAAGTTCGATATTCAAACACCCAACCACGGCAATATCGGCACCGAACCCATTTCATTTATTATTGGCCGGGGGATGGATCTCGATCCAGACGATTTCGAGTTCCGCGACACCAGCAACAAGCTCTACAACGCCGTGCATATCGGCAATTGCGACGTCGGCGCCTGCTCGCATGAGCACGACAGCATTTGGGTCGGCGCGCCCGAGGCGCATGCGCTGGTCGTCGAAGCTCGCGTTGTTCCGGCGCCGGAGCCCGCAGGTCTGGGTCTGCTCGCAACCGGGCTGCTCGGCATGGTCTTCGCCATTCGGCAACGAACGATCGGTTTCCAGGTTCGACGCCGCGCCGCGGGCATCGCGCGCTGATACGGTCCGGCTGAACTCAAATCGGCCGGCGGGCAGTGCAGCGCGAGAATAAAGGGCGGCCCAGACCGCTCGACCGGATCGTGCAACAGGACGGAAGTTACGCCTTCTGGACGGAAACCGGGCTGCGCCTAGCCGCGGTAAAAAATATAATAAACACCGGAAACAAAGGCATTAAAAATCAAACAGCTTTCTGATATTCTATGTTCACAGTTAAATTTAAACTACTTGTTAACAATACAACTAATAAAATAGCTGAACTTAAAATTAATTCATAACTAATTAATTGAGCAGTACTTCTCAATGACCCTAAAAAAGCATACTTAGAATTAGCTGATCATCCTGCCAGTAAAATACCATATGTAGATAACGAAGATACTGCCAATAAATACAATATTCCTAAATTAAAATCAAATATAGTCAATCCTGGAGCATAAGGTATAACACCATATCCTAGTAATGAGAACATTAAAGTTATTATAGGCCCCAAAAAGAACAAAATAAGATTTGCTTGTGTAGGCGAAACATATTCTTTTAATAAAAGTTTGAAAGCATCGGCAAATGCTTGTAAAAGACCATAATAACCTACTATATTAGGTCCCAGTCTTCTTTGCATACTTGCCATTGTTTTTCTTTCTGCTACCGTTACATAAGCTACTGCTAACACTACAGGAATAGATAATAAAATAACTTCAATAATAGAAACAAATGTTGATAAATAAATCATTGTATGTATAATATATATGATAAATTATATTCACGCATTTTTTTCTGATTTATTAAAATAAAATATATTGTGTAAACATAAATTAAAAATAGTTATATATTTAACAAAAAAAATCCTTTATTATTTATATAATTAATAACTATATAATACTAATAAAAAAATATTTAAATAAAAAAAATACCTAAATCAAAAAAATATATACATATACTTTTTTTATATACTTATGCTTACGTGTTTTTTATAGTATACTTTTATACAGATAATATAAAGGCACCATTAACCTGATTCTAGTTATATAATATTATACTAATATTAATGCTTAAAATATACTTTACTGTTCAATATGTATAATAAGATCTGATTCTTATACATAATATTTTCTGTTACGCTAATATGAATTTCTATTCTTATTATATTTGATTAAGCTTCAGATTTTCCTTTTATGTGTATATATGTACCTTTATATAAAACTTTATGTTTAATTAAAAATTAAAACATAAAATAAATTATTCTATCAGAAAATTATGATTTATACATTTATACAAAAAACATATTAGATCATTTAATGTAAGTCAAGAGCATCTTTTATGTAACTACAAGATAATACTACAAAAACTTGAGCTTGAATAAATGCTATAGCTAACTCTAAACCAGAAAACGCTATTATAAAAGCTAGAGGTAAAAAAGCTACAAAGAAATAAACAAATCCCGAATTCATTATATTATAAGTAAATCCACTCAAAATATTCAATAACATATGTCCTGATAAAATATTGGCTGCTAATCTTAAACCTAATGAAACATTTCTTGCTAAATACGATATGAATTCAATTATAACTAATAATGGAAGTAAAGCTAGTGGACATCCTGCTGGTACAAATAATGAAAAAAATTTATTCCATGTTCCTTAAAACCTAATATTGTTGCACCTAATACTACAGTAAAACTTAATGCAAATGTTAAAACAAAATGACTTGTAGAAGCAAAACTATAAGGTACCATACCAATTAAATTATTAATCAAAATAAACAAAAAATAAACCATAAATAAATGGAAAATAAAATTGTCCTTTTTTATCGTTAATTTGATTTACCACTATACTATGAATAGTAGCATATATACACTCTTGACTGATAGATCAATTATTAGGTACCAATCTATTTAAGTTGTTACTAAACAAGTTAAAATTTAATAAAATAAAAAAACTAACTATCAAATAAAAAGATATATTTGTTAATGAAATATGCATATCTGCGAGTATAGGCGCACCTATACCTATTAAATCTCTAATTTCAAATCATCCGAATTCTTTGTTATTAAATTAAAAGTCATTCTTTTTTACAAAAATATTAAATATCTAGATATATTAAAATTAAAAGTAAACATATATATAAATTAACATACATATATATGTTAACATAATTTTAAATAAAGTTACTCCCATATAAGACTCAAACTTATATCCAAATATTAGAAGTATTCTGCTCTACCTATTAAGCTAATGGGAATATTAGTAAAAAAAAATAATTTAATGAATTAACATATTAAATAAATTGGATACATTAATTCATTATTTATTAAACTATCCATATATTATCATGTCTAATAAAAATTTATCTGTATTAAAATAACAATAATAATATTACTATCACTATTCTATTTTATTACATATATTAAATATAAAGATAAACTGGATGTTAAAGGTAAAGACACAAATGCGTGTGATTTAGGTGGACTATTTAAACATCATTCGAAACTATTGTAAATTCTACTGAAATAATCTTAAAGAGTCAAAAAAGAATGTGGTACAAATCAAGGATATCTTTTACAGCTTCTCCTATACTAATTGATGGTATACAATAAATAAGAATAATAAAGTTGCAATAACAGATACTATAGAACCAAAACTACTTATAATATTTCACCCTGTAAACGCGTCAGGATAATCACTTATTCTTCTAGGCATTCCCTGTAAACCTAAAAAATGTTGAGGGAAAAATGTCAGATTAACCCCAATAAATAAAAATCAAAAATGTAGTTTACATAAAAAAAATTATAATTTAAACCCAATATTTTAGGAAATCAAAAATATCATCCACTAAATAAAGCAAAAACTGCACCCATACTTAAAACGTAATGAAAATGTGCAACAACGTAATAAGTATCATGGAATGCAATATCAAAAGAAGCGTTAGCTAAAACTACACCACTTAAACCTCCTATAGTAAACATAAATACAAAACCTAATCCGAATAACATTGCAGGAGTTAATTTAATAGATCCTCCATAACATGTAGCTAACCATCTAAATATTTTAACCCCTGTAGGTACTGCAATTATCAAAGTAGCTGCTGTAAAATATGCTCGAGAATCAATATCCAAACCAATTGTATATTGATGATGCCCTTATACAACAAACCCTAAAACACCAATTGAAACCATAGCATACACCATTCCAATATAACCAAATATAGCTTTATTAGAACCAGCGGAAAAAGTGGGATAATTACACCAAAACCAGCCAAAATTAAAATATAAACTTCAGGATGTCCAAAAAACCAAAAAAGATGTTGGAACAATACAGCATCACCCCCCCTGTGTTTCAAAAAAGGAAGTATTAAAGTTTCTATCTGTTAACACTAAAGTTATAGCTCCAGCTAATACTGGTAATGACAATAATAATAATATTGCTGTTATTAATATTGCTCATCCAAATAATGCTAATTTATGTAATTAATTCCTTGGAGTTCTCATGTTATAATAGTACAAATAAAATTCATAGCACCTAATAAACAACTTATACCTGACATGTGTAAAGAAAAATAGTTAAATCTATCACAGGGCCACTATGACTTTGTATACCTGCAAAAGGTGGATAAATTGTCCACCCTGCACCTGTACCACCTTCTATAAAAGTTGAAAAAATTAATAATAATAAACAAGGGGGCAATAGCCATAAACTTATATTATTTAGTCTAGGAAATGCCATATCATCCTCCTACCATTAATGGTAATAAAATAATTCCCAAAACCTCCTACAAATACTGGCATAACTAAAAAAATATCATGAAAAATGCATGAGCTGAAATTAAACTATTGTATAATTGGTTGTCTGATATGTACTGTACACCCGGTCCAGATAGTTCTAGTCTAATTAACACAGAGAAAGCGGTACCTATTAATCCAGAAAATAAAGCAAAAATTAAATATAATGTACCTATATCCTTTGCATTTGATGATAAAAATCACCTTTCTACTCAAAGAGAAACTTCAGAACTTTTTCTAACTATATAAGAGTCTAGACCAACTATTTTAGATTCTTTTCCAACCACATGAGGTTCCATATTAAATAAACGTATACATTTATTTACTTATTAAAAACTTATGAAAACTAATATCCATAATACAATTATATAAAAAACAAAGTAGAATTTTAAAACAAAACATTAAAGTGTAAAGTCACACTTAGTCTCGTCTTATATTTCATAAATATAAATTTAATTTAAATATTAACATTTATAAAAAGTGTAAAATATATTTAAATTAAGGATACAAAAGAATTGAACTTTAAATTTATGATCTGCAATCAAAACACAGGACCACCTGCATATATCCTTTATTACACTTATATATATATATATATATATATATTTATAGTAAATATATAATAAATTATTAATATAAAGGAGAAAGATATATTACTAATGATACAGAATAATGTAAACCATCTAATATAGGTACTGGGTATATACCCAATAACACTGTATATAAAACTAATGCAAACAAAATAAAAAATTCTCGTTTATTTAAATCAGGAATATTAACTTTAAACAGTTTAGAATATTTACCTCCAAAAGCTATTCTATTAAACATAAATATTGTATAAGCTGCAGATAAAACAATAGAAGAACATGCTAAAAGACCCAATAAAGGTAGTTTTTCAAAAGTACCATAAAGACTTAAAAATTCACCTATAAAATTAAGTGAAAGGGGAGTTCCCGCATTACTCAAACAAAGTACAAAAAATAACACAGAAAATAAAGGCATTACTTGAGCCATACCTCTGTAAAAGGTGATTAGTCTAGTTGAAGATCTATCATATAAAATACCTCCAGCACATATAAATAATCCAGAAGAAACAAAACCATGAGCTAAACCTAAAGTTATACCTCCTTCTATACCTTGAAGCGTATTACTAAATACACCCAAAACATAAACAGCGGCATGTGAAACAGAACTATAAGCAATAAGTTCTTTAATATCTATTGTTCTCAAAGTACTAAAACTAGCATAAATGACAGTAATAACACCTATAGTATAAACTAAATAAGTACAATATATTGAAGCTTTAGGTAAAATAGGCAAAATCAATCTAATTATACCATATAAACTCAATTTCAAAACTATACCAGCCAAAATAATACTTCCACCTAATGGAGATTCAACATGTGCTTTTAATAATCAAATATTTAAAAAGATTAAAGGGGTTTTTACCGCAAAAGCAATAAATATACCAGAAAATAACAATAACTGCGTATAATAATTAAAATTGGTTTTATATAAAGCATCAAAATCAGTAGTACCCATTAGATTGTACATAGCCAATATTGAAAGTAATAAAAACAAAGATCCTAATAATGTATATAAAAATAGAAAAAAACTCGCTCTCACTCTATTGCTTGATCCAAATAATCCTATTAGAACAAATAATGGAGGAAGTATACTTTCAAAGAATATATAAAACAGAAATATATCTAAAACCAAAAAAACAGCCAATAACAATGTTTCTAACATCAAAATTAAAATCAAATATCATTTTACATTTTCAGATATAGAAGTTCAATTTGATAATAATGCAATAGGCATTATAATAGTGGTTAAAAGTATAAAATATATAGAGATACCATCTATACCTAGATAAATATTGTATCCCATAATATCATATGGTTCCTGAACAAATTGAAACTGATTATAAGAAAAATCAAAAAAAACAAATATAACTAATGATATAATAAAATTTACTACAGATGTCGAAAATGCTATCCATTTTATTGATTTTAAATAAGTATAAGAATTAAAATTAACAAACAAACTATGTAAATTGGTAATTATAACAAATATACCTATCAAAGGTATAAACAGCAATGATAAAAGTAACATTAAAACATACAACCACTAAATATATTCCTTTATATAAAATGAATAAATATTTTTATTAAAAGTTATAATTACATAAAGTTCAGCAAAATAAATAAGTAATTATATTCATATAATTACTTATTATAACTAAATTTAGTAACAGCTAAAAAACCAAATAATACCATTATTAAAATAATATTTTGTACAATCATCAGGGAAGAAATAAAAATATAAATAAATAAACTTGATAAAATGTACAACGCATAAGATGTGATCACCCCAGAATCAAGTTTAGAAATGTTATTACTTAAATTAAGTAAACCTATTTCTAAACCAAAAGGCCCTAAATATTCTATAGATCCTTTATCTATAATTTTAGTTGTTTCACCTCCTATCTTAAGTACTTTATTTGTAATATATTTATTATAAAAAAATTCGATTAAAAAACGCTGATTAAAAAATCCAAATATATTATAACCTACTCTAGACAATTTAAAGCTAATTAATTTATTTGGTAATATTTCCGAATATAAAATAGATAAAAAAGTGAAAAAAACAGTACAGATTAAAGGTAATATCTTAAAGAGAAGAGGTACAGCAAATTCAGTTTCTATGGTAATTTCATGATAAGGATTAATATACAAACTATTATCAATAAAAAACCCAGTACCTAATCCTATAAAAATATCCTTAGTTAAGAAACCAAAAAATACAGAAAATAAAGCTAGAATTATTAGAGGCAAACTCATAAAAATATCACTTTCATGAGCAATTTTATAACTTTTAATTGGTCCATTAGGATTAGTCAAAAAAGTTAAATATAAAACTTTTACTGAATATAATGTGGTAAATATCGCGGCTATAACCGCGATAATATATACACTAATGCTAGAAAAATAAAATTGCCCGTATGCAGACTCTAAAATAAAATCTTTAGAATAAAATCCAGTCATGAAAGGAAAAGCAACCAAACTAAGACTAGCTATTACCATAACTGAATAGGTTAAAGGTAAAAATAATCTTAACCCACCATATTTTCTAAAATCTTGATTATCTCCTACAGCATGTATAACTGACCCTGCTGCTAAGAAAAGAAGTCCTTTATAAAAAGCATGATTAATCAAATGAAATAGAGCTACGTTGTAAGATGATAATCCCACAGCTATTACCATCATACCCAATTGACTCATTGTTGAGTAAGCTATAACTTTTTTTATATCTTGTTGGAATAGTCCTACAAGAGAACTAAACACACTAGTTATAGCTCCTACTCACAAACACAATATCAAAACAGTTGAACTATATTCTATTAAAGGTGAAGTTCTCATTAGTAAATATACACCTGCTGTAACCATTGTAGCTGCATGGATTAACGCAGAAACAGGTGTAGGACCTTCCATTGCCATTGGTAATCATACGTGAAGACCTATTTGAGAACTCTTAGCCATAGCACCTATTAATAGACAAATACCTATCAAAGTTATGATATTTTCATTAATAAAAGGTGCTACGGAAAATATTGTACCATAATCTAAATTACCTATAGATCATATTATTATAAACATTCCTACAGTTAAAAAAGAATCTCCTACTCTATTAGTTAGAAAAGCTGATATAGAACTTTGATTTGCTGCTATTCTTGTAAATCAAAAACTTACTAATAAATAGGAACAAACACCAACACCTTCTCAACCTATAAACATAACAAGTATATTATTTGCCGTTACTAATACAATCATCATAAATGTAAATAAACTAAGATAACTAAAAAATCTTTGATTGTGAGGATCATGACTCATATAACCTATGGAATAAACATGAACTAAAAGAGAAATAATTAATACCGGTATTAACATAGACACTGTTAACGAATCAAAATTAAATCCTCATAGAATATTAAATGATTCAGAATCTATTCATCTAAATAATTCAACTCCAACGGCAATATTATTAAATCCCACTTCGAAAAAGGACATAACTGAAAAAATAGTTGTAATTAATATAAAGCTACAAGTTAATAAGTGAGATCCTTTTACACCTATTTTCCTTCCAAATAATCCAGAAGATATTGAACCTAATAAAGGAAAAATTATCAAAGTTAAATACATTATTTGTATTTTATTGCAATACTTCCTCTTAATCTATAAAACGCAACTAATATGGCTAATCCTATAGCTGATTCAGCACCTGCTATACATATAATATACACTGCAAATACTTGACCTAATATATCATCAAAAATAAATGAATTAATTAATATCAAAAAAGTTATAGCTAACAGCATTATTTCAATAGATATAAGCATTAAAATAATATTTTTTCTATTTAAAACAAATCCTAAAATACCAATCAAAAATAAAACTAAAGACAAATTCATAATAATTTATAAATACACATGTCTATATATACATATTATTTACGTAAATAAACCTTACCTAAGATTTATTTTCTACATTTTTCTTAATATACTTTTAACAGAATTAAGAACGTTTATATGAGCATATATTACTCTTTTACCTTTTAAATCCCTATTCTCATATTGTTTAGAAGAAATGCTAAGAGCATTCTTTCCTAATTCAAAAACAAAACCTAAAGTTAATAAAACCAAAAATATTAATATTACAATAAGACCGTAAATACTATTAACATAACTACTTACAGCATAAGGGTATACCAATAGTATTTCTAAATCAAATAACAAAAACAATAATCCAAATATGAAAAAAGAAATATTAAATTGAGTTCTATTTTGATCCAAAAATGAATGAAATCCACATTCAAATGCTGTTTTTTTTTCACCATAAGGATTATGGGGGGCTAAAATTAAATTAACAGCCAATAAGATAATACATAAAACTGGGATGAAAAATAAAAAAAAAGTTAAACTTTTCATTTAATAATAAAAAATAATAGAAGAAAGTATACTAGTTATATTCAATCATTCTTTAGGAATTAAGATAAATAATAAAATTATTAATGTAAATACTGAAATAACATTAGTTAATGAACTCGAAATAACAATATTTTTATAATTAAAATTTATAATACTTCTCTTATTTTTATCTCCTATATAGACTAAAGCATTTAAGTTATTAAAATTAGGGTTAATCTTCTGATCGTTTTCTTCAAAAAAGATACTTTTAACCACAAACAAATAATACACAGCACTTATCACACTAGTTAATATTGCCACCAAAGTTATAAAAACATATCCATTGTCCAATGCTGCACTTAAAATCATCTGTTTTCCAAAAAACCCAATTAAAGGGGGAACACCTATAAAAGAAAATAAAGTTATCACTAAACTGATAGATAATATTGGGTTTATATTAAAATAACCTTTAAGTTGAGATATCAACTGCACAGGTGAATTATTCATATCTTTTAAATAAGTTTCCTCCTTTGGAAAAGAACTATCTTTATATACCATATAGAAATAGGAATAACCAATAGTTATTAATAAAATAAAAGCATTTAAATTTGAAATTGAATATTGTACAAGATAAAATAAAAAGGCTTGAATAGATTCTACACTATTCACTGATAGAGCTAATAATAAAAATCCTATATGAGATATTGTACTATAAGCATATAATCTTTTTATTCTAAATTGAGTTAAACCTAATACCGACCCTATTATTAATGATAATAGCGAACTTAATATTAGATTATTTGTCCAAGTTACATTTAATAAACTATTACCTGTGTAATAAACTAACTCTAAAAACATAATTAATATAGAAATTTTAGCTATAATAGCTACAAAAGTTGTTACTATAGTAGGTATCGCATCATAAACATCAGGACTTCAAAAATGAAATGGAGCTGCTGACATTTTAAACAAGAATCCTACTGACATTATAAGTAATGAAGTCTGTATAGTATATAAGTAAACACTCGGTGTATTATATAAAAGGTATAAGTTATCATAATTAAAAAGTTCTTCGAATACTATATTATCAAAAATATTGTTTACTAAGTATAAAGCATCTAAACTTGTATTACCTGTATTTACATATAATAAACCTTGACCTAAAAGTATTATACAAGAGGATAATCCTCCCAGTAAAAAATATGTTAATCCCGCATTTGTAGACAATTCAGAATTTCTATAAATAGTGGAAATTATATACAAACCATAACTTTGTAATTCTATAGATAAGAAAATAGTTATTAAATCATTACTAGACATTAAAAATATAGCTCCTGATACAATAAACAATATGATCAAAGGATATTCAGTCAATTTAAATTGTTCCCCATTTCTATTAATAATTTTTGCGTTAGAATATGTAAGTTTGGAATATATAATATGATACAATGATGAATATTGTTCGATAAAAATTTTACGTGGATAAAAAGAAGTTAATAATATTATTATTAAACTTAATAATATTATAAAAAGAGCAAAAATCTGACTGTGACCTTTACAATATATCAACCCTCCAAATAAACTTAAACCTTTATCAACAAAAATTAAGTTTAAATCAAAACTAAGTAAAATAAAACAATAAAAAAGAATAAGCAAAGTTGTTCTAGAAAATAATATAGATTTGTCTCGTCTAAATGATACGGCATTAGATAAAAGAAGTAATGTTAAACTAGTTACTAACATATATTTAATTTTAATATGTATACACATATATGTATGTATACAAACTTATTATTATTGATTTTTTAATCATAACAAAAATTTTTCTAGACTTACTGATTGTAAACTAATTGGCATTGAACTATGAAGTATACCACATATCTCTGAACATTGTCCATAAAATGTACTTTCCCTGTTTATATGTACCGACATCTGATTTAATCTACCTGGATAAGCATCACATTTTATTCCTAAAGAGGGACAAGCAAAGGAATGAATAACATCTGCAGCAGAAATCATAAATCTAGTATGAGTTAATTCTGGTAATATAATCTTATTATCCACTTCTAATAATCTAAATGCTCCTAATTCCAAATCAGATTCAGGAACTAAATACGAATCATATTCAATAAATTCCTCTTCATCATTTATAAAATCTGCATATTCATAACTTCAATATCATTGGTGACCTTCTACACCTAAAGATAAATTAGGATCAGTAACTTCATCCATTAAATATAATAATTTAAATGAAGGAAAAGCAATCAATATCAATATTAATGCGGGAGTAATAGTTCAAATAAGTTCTATTAACGTCCCATGATTTAAATATTTATTACTTATAACGGATTTCTTATATGTATAATTTCTTACTATAGAAATAAGTATTCATCCTACACTAAATAATATTATAAATAAATAAAACATAATATTATTATGTAATTCTACTAATGCTTCCATTTGAGGGCTACCACTATCCTGAAAATATAATCCCCAAGGCATAGCTACATCACATTTATAAATGAAAGTATTCCCTATGTATCTAAAATCCATACATTAAACTTAAATATTTTACAAATACTTTTATCAATATTATAATATATATATATATATATATATAAATAACTAAAATGAAAATAAAACATATATAAATGTACATATGTATATACTTGCAAAAAAAAAATATAATTTGCAAGTATGCAAAACATCAAATAAAATACTATTATTTTTATATAAGCCGAGAGAGAAAATCGAATTCTCATTATTAATGTATGAAATTAATGTTTTAACCTTTAAACTATCCTGGCATTTTAGGAATATAAAACAATCAAATTATATACTTACGATTTATAATTAAAATGTAAGACCACCCAATTTTACCCTTACAAAATAACGAATAATTAAAAACTATCAATTAAAAATATATAAAAGAAATAATATTAACTTAAATATTAGTAAAATTATATAAACAAATCAAAATAAATAAATATATATATATATATATTTATTTATTTTATACAGATTGATTACATATCATCTAAATAATAAAAGACATTCATTTCTACTAATCCTAGCATTTAATTTACATTACATAATCCTTAATGAACTCATTATTATTCATTATGTTGGAGTGATTCGAACACTCATATATAAATACCAAAAATTTATGACTTACCTTTAGTCTACAACATATTTTTTTTTGTTTAGAATATCTAGCTACTATTCTCATACAATTAATAAATACCTTAATAATTGTATGATTATAAATAAAGTTTTATAAATATTTTATATTTATAAAACTTTACTGTTTAAATTTAACCTTATACAAGTATATTCAATTAAATTAATTACAAATATTAGAATAAAAAACTAAAATTAGTAAATAAATTCTATATATTGATATATGAGCTATCTACCAATTTTTATTTTCAGATATATAAACTAAACTAATATAATTGAACAAGGAGGATACCCTGAATTGAACAGGGAACTTACTGTGCCACATACAGTTGTTCTACCTATTGAACTATATCCACCTTTTTATAAAAAAAGAAAGACAAGATATACATACATATACATCTTTTATGGGTAACAAGACTTGAACTTGTATGGATATTCCCATTCCGTCCTAAGCGAAACCTGACTACCAATTTCAGCATACCCATCACATATATATATTTACACAAATGCTCAAGATAAGATTCGAACTTATAACCTAAACATCTTCAGAGTTCCGCTCAACCAATTGAGCTTCTTGAGCTTTTGTACGAATAAATCGTTAATAATATTAAATTAATAAATTGGAGATATCAGGACTTGATCCTAAATTAACGATATGCAAAATCGCAGTTTTACCTATTAAACTATATCCCCATTTTTTAGCCTAATAACAAGGCATTGATAACCCATAAGGGATTCGAACCCTTATCTTAACAGTGAAAGAGTTTTGTCTTAACCTTTGGACGAATGGGTCTGTATATTATAAAAAAAGATATATATTTATATATATATACATAAGAAAAACAATTTGTACCTTCACAATAAATATCAATAAATCTTTATTTATTCATAATATAATAACCTTTTCCAATATATTTATCATTAATCTTTATAGATTTAACTATGTAATAATGATATAAACTTGTAAACTCAATAACTATTGCTATAATTTCTTTTTCCTTATTTTCATTATTATAAATAAATAGCTATTATCTGATTTAAATTTACTTATATAATATTGTAAATCATTATCATAAGCTAAATAAATATTGAAACGAATCGCAAAGGAAATAAAAAGAAGCAAAATGCAAAAGTTATAAATTGTTTCCATAATAAATTTAATCAACAAACTTTTCGTGTATCCGAAAAAGGACTTGAACCTTTACGACATTATATCAACGAAGCTTAAGTTCGTTCTGTCTACCAATTCCAGCATTCGGATTTATATTATTAGGAAGAAAAGGAATTGAACCTTTGATAGCAAAAGCTATTGAGTTTACAGCTCAACCCGTCATACCATCAAACGGGATCTTCCTCAAAGAAAACCATTACAATATTAACATTAAGGCTAGAATGAATTGAACACTCATCTAAGCTATCATGAGCAGCTTGCTTTACCTATTAAGCTATAACCTTTTATACGGATAAAGGACTTGAACCTATATATACTGATCATGAGTCAATTATGTTACCTTTACATTAACCCGCATTATTCATATACAATTTATATAAAAATACGATTTTTTTATGTCGATACTTATAAAATTAAACCCAGTGCAAGTATTGCACTTACTTCTACCGATTACAAAACGGTTGCATTGCTTTTATGCTAACTAGGCTTAGTTACTAAAAACTAATTAAATTTTATATGCAAAACTAAATAATTTTATGTGAAGTGTATATAAGATTTGAACCTATAAAAATGCTTTCGTAAAGCATTGTTTTACCATTAAACTAATACACCTTAAATGCAATAATATGATATGTATATTACATAGTTAATAACAAAATTAGTACTTTATATCTTAAAATATTAAAATTGTTTCAATTAAAGCCTATATAAATATTATGTAATCATATGTTACGTATATTAAAGAATATTATAAGATAAACTTCGTGTCTAGATGCATTCAACACTTATTTTTAGTTAATGTAGCTTTTCTACCGTGCTCACATAATATATTATATAGATACGTATCTATATAATAGTGTTACTTTGGTACATAATATAACACTCTTTTATAAATAAATATAATATTAGTTTATTAAACTAATATTATATTTATGCTCTATTACATTATAAAAATGTTATTTCATATATAAAGATTAATATTAGATATTAAAAGAACAATAGATAAACCATGGATTAACATACCCAACTCCTTTCGTACGAAGGGGCTATTCTTACTTTATTCTAATTTCCTCTAGAAGATAGAAACCATACTGTCTCACGACGTATTTAACCCAGCTCGTGTAGCTCTTTAATCGACGAACAGTCGTACCCTTCATAACTCTTGCATTTATGTGGATGAGCTAAGCCGACATCGAGGTGCCAAACTGCGCACTCAATTTGTACTCTCTGGCGCAATCAGCCTGTTCAATCTATTAATTAAAAGATTTATCTTTTTTCCCATTCTTTTTAATGGTTCAGACTATTATTTTTCAATTTATTATATTTTATTTAACTAGCCAAAAAATGAAAACCATACCAAACTATATTGTTTATATTTTCTTATAAATAGAAAAAATACAAATTAGAATTAATAGCTACTAATTCAACTCTTTATACCGTATGCTCCAATACGATTATAAGAATTAATATTAATATACTGTAGATTTGACTTAACGTAACCTCTTAATACTACTGTAGATAAACCATTATAAGAAGACGCTCTATTTTTTAAACTACCTTTACCCATAGATTTAGAGATAGATCTTGAAGCCGTCAAACGTTTTGTCAGTCTACCTGTATCCTGTAACTTCATACCACTTATTATTTTGTGTTTTAAATAAAAAAAAATAATACGACTTTTATATGAAGCAGGTTTATATATCAAATCTTTATTCAAAGGTATATTATTATAAACTGACAAGCTCAAATCTTTTTTAACCAATATAGTATCTAAGCTGTTAACATTTAACAAATCTGTATAAAATTTATTAATATAAGGTTTTTTTGATAACTTCAAAGCCATTCTTATAACTTTTAACACTCTTCTTTTTCTATTTTTTAATTTTCTAACAACTGTTAAAACTAAAATATTTCCATCCAAATACAAATATTTCAGACTAATAACATTAATCTCTATTTTATTATTATATAATTTGTTCAAAATACTTTTTACTGATAACATACTTTTAACATTAAATTTGTATCTACTATAATAAATATTTTTCTTGTATCACTTCATTATATATATACCTTTTAATAATTTTCTTATCATTAAAAAAAAGTTTACTAATCCTATCAATAAATATAAAGAATCAAAATTTAAGTTTTTTAAATATACTTTTCTTAATTCTTCCAACATTGTTTTCAAATTACTTACTCTTTTTTCTTTAGAACTACATAACAATACTCTTTTCAAAATATTTATCATTTTAGGAAATCCAATACAATTAAAAAAATAATTAATAATACATAAATATAAATATAAACACATCTTCACCTTTTTACTAATATCAGACATTTTAAATAAATCTTTATTAATCACTTTAACTTTCCTGTTTAAATCATATTTATTAATTAACAAATTTTTCGTGTCTACACTTACATTTACTCTTAATCCTAATAAATCATACAACTCCTTATTATCAAAAAAATTAATAAGATTTGCATACAATGTTCCAATAAACTTATCATTGTTAACACTATTACTGAATATTTTCATTAAAGGTTTATCAATAAGTCTTATTAATTTTTGATCAAATTTAGGATGTTTCAATAATAAAGCACCAAATACAAATGGTTTATTTTCGAGCATAATAAACTGTTTATTATTTAATGAAAACAATTCTTTTGTTATTTTTATCATACTTGTCATATTATAAAAACGCATAATTCACTTATTAAATATATACAAAGTAATATGCAACTTATTATTAAAATGTTTAACCTCAGGTTTACCGACAAATATTTTACCCATAGATAAAGCATTAAATTCTTCTGATTTACTAATATTAAAATAAGCATCAAATACTCTATACATCAATATATCTTTCAGAAACAACGTTTTTACAAATTTATTTTTTTCGAAACTATAAATACTATTATATCATTCCTTAACTGAACTAGGATTATGTTTTAATTGACCTTTTTTAAAATACTTTTTAATAAAAATATTGTTATCCGAGTTTTTACGTTCCAAATTACCAATACGATAAGACCTATTTTCAACTTTTTCCTTCAATATAAACATTTATCAATTAAAAAACAACAATTTAATAAAAATATACAATTAATTAACACAAATAAAATATAACAAAAAGCTGGAATTAAATTAAATATCAAAAATAAACTCACAAACAATTTTTTTTCTGTATTTTTTTACAAAAACTAAAACATGAACCTATTTTTAAATTTTACCATTAGTCGTTGAACGTTCTTTTAATTGACAATTAATTACCAACTAAAGCTTCGCTTCAAGTATACTTATTAAAAAAGCTCTTCTTGAAATTTTTCCAGTTAAAACCAATAATATTAATATTGGAGGACTAATTATTAATCCCTAGCGTAGCTTTTTCAATAATCCAAGACCTTTCCTTTTCGCATCTTGTGATCTTATGCCCTGCTTACGCAACTGAAAGACATGTAAATCAATCAGTAAAGCAAGATTAAGCCATTAAACTTTACGAGTAAATTAAAATATCATATTATCAACATTTATTAAAAAATCAACAATACAAATATAAATACTATTATTAATTTAATATTTAATTTACAATTATTTTCCTTATAAAAAAAATCTTACTTAAAATAAATAAAATAAATCTAACTAAATAAAAATATAACTGTATTAATAATTTATTTATTAATAAATAAATAAAAATAAAAATATATTACAATATATAACATAATTTTTACAATTTGAATTTTGGATATACCCAGGTACTTTTTATGGGATCTGTGCCCCGCATAAACCATCTACTAGCAACTGTTTTACATAAAACCTATATCTATATATAAATATTTATATGTAATTAGTGAATTTATCTCATACATCACCATTAAAATATAGTACAATATACACATATTATATCTTTAATTTTAATAATGATATAATTTTTATAACCACAGTTTCCTCTTATTAAAAACTATTCACTTCTGGTCACAACCTCATAAAAAATAAGCGAATACAGCAATAAATTCATGATATAATAAACAAAATAAAGGTGTTTCATCGTTATCTAAGCAATTACCTTTTACTCTAAAATTTGTTATATTATACCCAGTAATTAGTAACAGTAAAGCTGCATAGGGTCTTCTCGTCTAACTAGAGGTAAGCAGTATCTGCACTGCTATTATAATTTCACTGAGCTAATCATTGAGACAGCTGTTGTATCGTTACATCATTCATGCAAGACCGCATTTAACGGCCAAGGTATTCCGCTACCTTAAGACCCTTATAGGTAAGGCCGCCATTGATCGGGGTTTCCTTTCAAAACCTAACTTATATTAGTCAACAAAGAAAATCCGTTAACCGGCCGACATAGGGCAGAAATCACACTCAATACTTTGATTTTCATCTTACGCAAAGTGCTTTGTTTTAATTAAACAGTCGTACAACACCATTTTGTGCCTCCTCTTCACCTTGATATTAATCAAGATAAATGGCCCACCTTATTCCTAAGTTACGGAGTAAATTTGCCGAGTTCCTTAATGATTATTAGCTCAAACGCCTTCGTATTCTCTACTTGCTTACTAGTGGTAGTATATAGGTACGGTTAAAAAAATTTTCTCGAACACTTAAGTACTAATTTAAATGTTAACATATAATATCTCATCGTGTAACCCTTTAGGTGTGACCAATGTAATTACCAATTTATCTTTTGAACATTGTTTATAATTACACTATAGACATAGTTATAACTTCATCTGTTTCAGTTTATTTTTTTATAACCACGTCCTCCTTTGATTATTTCACTTAGAGGCCGTTAATTAAATAAAACCATAAGCTTTAGGCGAGGTATTATACCTTTTTCGTTACTCATGTCAGCATTATTTCTTGAAACATACACTTTTTAACTTAAAAAGTATTATATTAATCAATATTCTGCTACCCCACAAATAATATATATATATATATCTATTTATTATATTTATGCACAAGATATCAGTATATTGTTTAGATCCGTTATATTTTTGATGCTTTTAACAATAACTCTTTATTTAAACCTAAAGATAATAAATTAGACCAGTGCTCTGTTACAAGAGATCTTTAAAAAATGGCCGCTTCTAAGCCTATTTCCTGGTTGTTTTTGAAAAAAACTTTCTTTTTCACTTAACAATAATTATGGAACTTTAAACTCTTGTTTTGGGCTGTTTCCCTGTTGACATACAACCTTATCGTACTATGTCTGATTATTTAACATACATCGTTATCCTTCCGAGATCTTTTTTACTCCAGTAAAATCTTCGAAATCCCCTGATATATATAATTTAAACAATAAATTATCATCTAAATTACCGAAATAAAATACTGTACCTATAAAGATGTTATTTAAATGACCTACTTAAATAGGTTTCGCAGAAAACCAGCTATCCTAGTCAGTTTTGTCTTTCACTAACTTACCATAATTCTTTGGATATCTTTACAACGATAACCCATTCGAACTTTTATAATCCTGATTATAGTAAGATCACTAGGCTTCGGGTCTAATTTTAAATACTTAATTGCTATTTAGCAACTGATTTATCTAGGCAAATATACAGATTTATACTGCTTGCATTTAATATTAACTTGCTGACCCATTATGCAAAAGGTACGCTCTCATAATTTAATCAAATTATTTCTTAAGCTACTTATAAAACTACTACTTCAAGAATTTCCCTCACGGTACTTTTTTACTATTGCTTATATGTTATATTTAGTTTTAGAAGAAGGTTCTCCTATATTCAAACGGATTTTATCCATTTTAATTAAAAACTTTTCTACTTTCATTCACACTAATAATAGAATCTTATTTAATTTATTTTACTAAAGCTAATAAGATATTTCAATTAACTTCGTTTTATAAATATAATTTATCTAAGGACAAAGAAAGCTATTAATAGTATAGACTTATTTCAAAATTTCCCTTAACATATAGCTATTCATTTATAATAGTTTCTTTTTATACTTTCTATTATATTAATCAATTATAAACATAATTAAAAAAATACAATAAAGTTATACTTTACATATCTATTTTACACATTAAAGTTACTTAATTTAATAATATATATATTTATATATCTAAGTATTAATATAAAAATTTTCGGGTTATTATGATTAGAACATGCATTAATCCTCAACCCAAATGAGGCACCTAACCAACCAGGCTCTAACCCGTAAAACATGACTCAGAAAATATCCGATTCGAACGGATGTGACTTTATAAAGCCAAATAAGTTTCAAGCTTATCACCTTAAACCACTCGGTCAATTCCCTTTTATTAAAACAAATTATTACAAATTAATCGCAAAGTACATATAATAATTGAACTTATAAAAATATCTTAGAAAAGTATTATTTTACTTTTAGACTAATCTACTTATTTAACAGAATCTGATTTCTCGACGGCTTGAACGTCGAACATACTCTTATCAAAAGTACACTTTACCTATTAAGTTAAGAAATCTATTGTAAAAATTATTATTCAGAAAAAAGATATAAATCGATATAACTATGTCATTACAAACAATATTATTATCACTATTATTAATCATAATTAACACATTAAAGTAATCATAATTAATTATTACTGTTGTTAATTATAACTAACTAACATATTAATTCTAATAAACATAATATAAAACTTTTCCTTTTACTCAAGAGCATTCTGACTCGAACAGAAAATTTGAAGTTTGAAGCTTCCTATTTTACCTATTAAACTATACTCTTATATAATTAAATATACTTTAATCTATACATCAGATGCATTTAACGGAAAAGAGATGAATTGAACATCCAAGTGTTAAAACACAATATTTAGCAAATATCTAGCCTTACCAATAGCAACTTTTCCTTTACAACATAAATTAATAATAACATAGTAAAATAACATTATCCTTAGTATTAGACTTAACTTCCTATAAATCTTTAACATAATTATTAAATATATTTTCTAATTTATTAAATTGATATCTATTTAAAACAATAATTTTGTAACAAGCTCAATCTTAACAACCTCAACCTTAATAACCACATCAAAAGTTTATTTTCTAAGGTTTTATTAATTATTTTTACGATGTTAATATATTTATGTAATACACTAATCGGGTTAGACCGGTTTCGATCCGATATCTCCTTTCGTGACAAGAAAGTTATTTACCTATTAACTACTAACCCTCTTCCCTATTTATTTATTAATGATTAAATAATATTTTTTTATAGCCAATTGAATTCGAATCAATATACATCGTTTGGAAGACGATCGGTTTACCATTAACCTATGGCTATTTATATCTTGATTAATAGTTTATATTAGCAACTAAAAATTTATAAATTTAAATCTTTTATAAATCACATTATAATAATGAAAATATTCATTTAATATCTGTATATTTGAATAGTTTATTCATAATAATTATATACTAAAATTATTATTATTATATCCAATTTATATATAAATTTTACAAAAATCTAAGACCTTTGGGATTTGAACCCAAATACTAATGCTTAAAAGGCACATGTTTTACCATTAAACTAAGGTCTTTTAACAGATTAAAAACAGTATTTATTAAGATTTTATCGTTATAATAATAGTTCCTACCATAGCCAATAATAATATTATAGACGCTATAATAATCCATATAAAATAGTTAGTATAAATAACATTACCTATACTAATTATATGAGAAACATCTATTAATATTCTATCTCATATATTAGAAGTTACATATAAATTTTCACTATAATTATTTAAAGACATAAGATTTATAAACTTATTATCTGTAACATTTAAACTACTAAAAGGTAACACTTTATATAAAAAGTAATAAAGAAAAATACCTATTATCAAAGCTAAAGGTAAACTATTATTGGTATCACTTTGCAATTCCGATACTCTAATGTTAATTAACATTAAAATAAATAAAAATAAAATAGAAACTGCCCCTATATAAACTACAAGGTAAGCTATCCCTATAAAAGTCATTCCGGATAACATTAAATAAGTTGATACACATAAAAATAAACCTATTAAAAATAGAACAGATATAATAGGATTTTTACTTATTATAATAAATATACCGCATAACAAAGACATTAAAGAAATTAATACTAACAATTGAATCTTATAACCATTAATATAATTATCTATTAAAACGAATAAATTATTAATTACTAATTTTTTAATCAATTATAAAACTCTATTTTCTTAAATTTCAATCATAAAATACCATATACATATATGTATATACGGATCACAACCAAGTTTTACAATGTCTTATAATAATTACAGAATGTATTAATAAAAAAGGACAACAATATATATATATATATACCTGTAAAACAAATAATTTATTTAAATATATATGCTAGAGTGATTCGAACACTCACTTGTAAGTACAATAAACTTATGACTTACCACTAGCCATTAGCACATTTTTTTATCTATGTATATACTTATATATACTTATCGTCTACATACAACCTATAAAAACTCAATTTTACCTAAAATTTTTAAACTAAATTTTTAACTATAAATTTTATTATCTATATCCAAATCTATCAAAGTATTTTCAATATATGTAATTATAGGAACCACTACTAAAAAATATGAAAAATATAAAATAGTAGAAATTTGACCAAATTCTATAAAAGGAGATTCAACATGTTTAGCTCCTAATTGCATTAAAACTATAAAATCAGCCACAAAAATATAAAATACTATTTTACTTAGTGGTTTGAATTGTATACCTCTACTTCTACTAATATCACTAAACGGCATTATTAATAAAATTAGTATAGCAGAAAACATGGCTATTACTCCTAATAATTTATTAGGAATAGATCTTAAAATAGCATAAAAAGGAAGTAAATATCATTCAGGTACTATTGCCGGAGGTGTTTGCATTGGATTAGCCATAACGTAATTTTCGCTGTCACCTAGCACATTAGGCATAAAAAAAACGAAAACGGACAAGATTATAATAAACAAAAATATAGTTATTAAATCTTTAAATATATAATAAGGAGAAAAAGGTATTCTATCATAATTCCCTGACACACCTAAAGGATTACCTGATCCCACAGTATCGTGCAATACAATCAAATGCATTAATGCTAATGCAGCCAAAACAAAAGGTAAAACAAAATGCAGAGAAAAAAATCTATTTAAAGTAGCATTATTTACTGAAAAACCACCTCAAATAAACTCAACTATATCTTGTCCTATTCAAGGAATGGCACTCATAAGATTAGTTATAACTGTTGCACCTCATAAGCTCATTTGACCATAAGGAAGAACATAACCTAGAAAAGCTGTGGCCATCATTGTCACAAAAATTATAGTACCTATAACTCAAGTCAATGTTCTAGGTGACTTGTAAGATCCATAATATAAACCTCTACCTATATGTAAATAGACTAAAAAGAAAAAGGCTGAAGCTGTATTTGAGTGTAAATAACGAATTAATCATCCGTTGTTTACATCTCTCATAATATGTTCAATTGAATTGAATGCTTCTAAAACACTAGGGTTATAGTGCATAGCTAAAGTTACTCCTGTAACTATTTGTATAACTAAACAGAAAGCTAAAAGTGAACCAAAATTTCATAAATAACTTAAATTAGAAGGCTGAGGCGAATCTATTAAATAAGAATTTAACATTCTAAGAAGAGGATTACTTTTTAATATTCTCATTTTATAAGACTAAGATTTTTATTTTTATTAAAAGGTATTTAATCTTCTTTAATTAAATTATTATTTAACAGAATATTATTGTTATAAATTGTTTTCCACAATACAATAAACTAAACTTCTTATAATTTTATTATTTTCCATATAAGAATCGAACTTATAAATATACCTTCGAAAAGTATTGTTTTACCTTTAAACTAATAGAAATAATTAACCAATATATCGGTTGTGATATAAATAATTAAAATCCAAACTATAATTCACATATGTTTATATAAAAAATAGTTAAGATCCTCAATAGTAAACTGAGACATATAAAAATAATCATACAACGTCTACAAAATGTCAATAAAGTATACCAGCTTCTAAACCTAAATGATGATTTTCAGTTAAATGGTATGCTAATACACGTCAAAACCCTACAGACAAAAATATTGTACCAATTATAACGTGCAATCCATGAAAACCTGTTCCAAAATAGAAACAAGAACCAAACACACCATCAGTTATAGTAAAAGAAGAAACTGAATATTCAATCACTTGTAAAGCTGTAAATAAAATAGCTAAAATAATAGTATAAACTAAACCATATAAAGCCCCAGTCCTATTTCCTTGTATTAAGGAATGATGAGCATAAGTTACCGTTACACCTGATGATAATAAGATAACTGTATTTAATAATGGTAATTCAAAAGGATTAATTGCTTGTATCCCCATAGGAGGTCATTGAGCTCCTATTTCTACATTAGGAGATAAAGCGCTATGAAAGAAAGTTCAAAAGATAGCTAAAAAAAATAAGGCTTCAGACAATATAAACAGTGCAACACCCATATTTAAACCTCTTTGTACAGCTAAAGTATGATTACCTAAATATGTACCTTCCGATATTATATCTCTAAATCATAGACTCATAGAATATATAACTGAAGTTAAGGCCATATAAAAGAAAACATAAGCGAACGAAAAACTATGCATAGTTAAAACACCCGTAGTTGTAAGCGAAAGTAAATTTACACCACTACAAACAGGTCAAGGCGAAGGCGATACTAAATGAAAGGGATGAGCTTGAAAGTTACTTCTTGTAAGATTTGACATAACAAATTGTACATTTTTCTGTATTACTAATATTACACTTATTTGTACATATTACTGTAAAACAAATAATTTATTTAAATATATATATATGCTAGAATGATTCGAACACTCATTTGTAAGTACAATAAACTTATGACTTACCATTAGTCATTAGCACATTTTTTTTATTATATAAAGCTAAATATAATATATTCAACTACTAATTTAACAAAAACTATATGTTAAATCTATGTAAAACATAAAGAAATTTTTATAACTAGTTTTCAAATCAAAAAGAAGGTATTCTATCTGCCTCAGGAATATCTAATCTGATTTCAATAATTCTTATTAAAACCATAAGATTATTTCCCCCCAACCTAAAATCCTCGAAATTCTGATGAATCCTATCAATAAGAGGTCCTGGCAGAAATTGTATTATAGGCAAATCAACCAGAATAGAAAAACGAGAAAATAAAGATTCTCTTGCAAGAGCATGTTCTTGAAGAGAAAGATATATACGATATAAAAGCTCAGACCCAGGAGCATAGTTATTTAAATTGGCAAGTAATAAATCAACTGCTCTTTGCTCCTCTAACACCAACCTTTCACATAAAAGAAGTATCGAATCCAACTGTTGAATAATAAATGCAAGCGAATGATCCTCCATTAAAACCCCAGGTAAACCCGTAACCAAGAAAAATAAGATGGCAGACATACCCATTAAAAGAATAAACGCACCACCTAATGGATTATTTATTAAATTAGGAGTATATGCAACATTATAAGCTACAGCCATAAAGCCTAAAGGATCTCCTTTCCTTGAAAAAGTATAGGAAAAAGATCTTACATCTGATTTTTTATGTCATAACAAGTTTGATCTAACGCAATCAAATATAGATAAATTGCGTTTAGAGTGACATTTTCTGTTTGTTTTCATTTTGTAAGAATAAAAATAACGATTAAATTTATTAAAAAAAAACTTATGACATATCCATAATACAATTATATAAAAAGTTTTTATGGCTTACCTTTAGTCTACGACATATTATGTATACATACAATATATATATATATATATATATATATATTTATAAGTACTGATAATTTTAATTATAAAAAAATATTCTTATCTATGAAAAAACGATGTAAAACTACGAATTTTTTATTTTAAACAATAAATCGACACTTGATAAGCCATGAGCCCTTAGAATGAATCGAACATTCAACAAAAATATTAACAGTATTCCGCTCTACCTTTGAGCTATAAAGGCTTTTTGGATATATGTAAAAAAATACATACATTGTAAAAAAAAAAGGGGGGGGGGTATTGTTTACATTCATTAATCCCGTGCAATTTCCACTACACGAACCGTATTTCGACTTAACACCAATCAAAATCATACATACGAAGATTATTAATTAAAATTTTATTATACTATTGTACAAAATATAAAATAACCATAACCAAACTTATTGCACATATTTTTTTCAGCGCCTGACGAGTGGTTAGTACCTATCTAAGATAAAATTCACCGCGACAAAATGATTCGCGATTACTAGTAATTCCTTATTTATATAGCCGAATTACAGGCCATAATCTATATTATATCTTATTTTCAAGATTAGCTTAAACTCTCATTTTTGCATCTTTCTGTATAAGAACATGCAGCACGTCTATAGCCCACAATTAAATTTAGGTCATGATGACTTGTCTTAGTCCCTTTTATAAAATTCAATATAATGTTAAACATCTTTATTATAAATAAATAAAGAGAGGGCTTACGTTAATTTAATGGATCAAACCAAATCTCACGACATTAACTGAAGACAGCCGTGCAACGCTTGTATAAACTAATATTAATTTATATTCAAATTGTGGTAAGGTTTTTCGTGGATTATCGAATTAAATAACATACTTCACTACTGGTTTTAGAAACGGTCTAATGATTTCAGTTTCTGTGTTGCCACATTACTCTTGAGGTGAAATGCTTACATTTTCATTTATAAACTAATAACCACCAGTTACTATTTTATAGCATTCATAATTTTCTGCAAGGACTATTAGGGTATCTAATCCTATTCGTTACCCGAGCCTTCGTCCCTCAACGTCAGTTTATACATAGAGGATTGTTTTCACCATTACCAGTCCTATAAGTATCAAAGAATTTCATCTCTCCACCAATGGTACTGACATTTACCTCTCTTATTAAAACTCTAGTCATATTTGTTCCCTACATAAAGACCTAATATACCGTTTAGGTACCCTTTAAACCTAATAAAGATGAATAACGCTAGTCTTTCTTGTATTACCGCGACTGCTGGCACAAGATTTGGTCAAGACATGTAGATAAAAAACTGTCATTTCTCATTGTTTTATCTAGAATTTTACATAGTAACATCACCTTTTTATTGGTTTTTAAACTATAATTTCCTCCAAGTTGCTGGTTCAGTCCTTAGACTATTGACCAATATTCCTCACTGCTGTACTATACGTATTGGGGTTTTTTCAGACCCAATGTGATCAATAAACTTCTCAGTTTTGATTACAAATATTAGCTAGTTAATATATTACTTTAACTATTGCCTATTTGAAACAATTAAAAATGACCTAAAGCGAATGTCTCCTTTTTTATATAAATTTATATATACATATCTTTCATATGAATTTATATATCCTATAAGGAATCTATTCCTTACTTTAGGGTAATTAAATTATTTTTTTACTCACCTGTACACCACTTTATCTTAAATAATAAGATACCGTACGATTAGCATGTGTCAAGCATTTGGATAGCGCTCAATCAGAGCCATCATCAAACTCACTTAAACAAAATTTCATGTTATAACTAATTTATAACATTATAATATATGCAACAAACACATATATATTATAAGAAATAAGTGGTTCGAACACCTAACCTTCCGTGTGTAAAACGGTTGCTCTACCAATTAAGCTAATTTCTTTTAAATTATATATATATAATTATATAATAAATAACACAAATCTCTTCTCTTATTGTTACCAAACATGAGATAAAACTTATCTATATTCATAAAAAATTAATAATAATTAATTTATATATTTCTATAATAACATATTATTAGGTAATATTTCAAAACTATATAAAATACATGGAACCAATACAATAAAAGCGAATACCAGAGGCAATAGAACAGTTCAACAGAATGACATTAATTGATCAAAACGTATTCTAGGAAAACTAGCTCTAATTCAGATAAAAACAAATATCATAATAGATGATTTTATTCCTAATATTATACCACAAACTATACCTTCTATTAAAGGATTATTTATAACCTTGTTATCATTTAATGAACAAACAAAATATTTAAAGTGTTCGCTACTAAAATAATCTATATTATCGGCGAAATTACCTAAACTACCTCCAAACATAATAGAAAAAAGGTAGTCTGAAACATTAACTATAATAAGAGTAACAATATCCACACAATATAATATATAAAGCAAAGGCACAATATTCAACAAATATCCTCCTAAAAATAATATAGTAGTTAATATACATATAAGCACTATACTAGCATATTCAGCTAGGAAAAAGAATACAAATATTACCGCAGCATGCTCTGTCATAAAACCACTGACTAATTCTGATTCCGCTTCAGCCAAATCAAATGGAGCTCTATTTGTTTCCGCTACAGAACCTACAGCATCTGGGTCGGCGCGCCCAACTCGCATGAGGTGGTCCTCGAAGCTCGCGTCGCTCCGGTGCCGGAGCCCGCGGGATTGGGTCTCTTGGCGACCGGACTACTCGGCATGGTCTTTGCTGTTCGGCAACGAACGGTCGGCTTCCAGGTGCGGCGCCGCGCGACCGGCATTGCGCGCTGACGCCGGCCCGCCTCCAGGACCGGGCCGAGCGAGTTCGTCGTCACGGCCCTTCCTCAACTCCGCGACGGAGCGTCCCCCTTCGCCGTCGAGCCGGCATCGTCGGGGCTGACCGTGATCGCCGGCACCGACACGGCCGGCATGCTCTTGACGACGAGGACCGTCAGATCGAGCATGCCTAGTCCGATCGCAATCGCCAGTAGCCAACCGTTCATTTGCCCGGCCACCTGATCGAGGCGGACTAGCTGCCGTTTCATCGAACCCCTCGTCCCATGTTCTTCGAAGGGTTCTAACATATACGAATTATGACGCGCCGCAGCATGAGTTATTCGCGGGTTTGCAATGCGTTGTATCGGTGAATGCTGCGCCGCAGGGGTTTGGCGTCACTTGACGAGGGTGACGGGCAGCGGCGTGCGCTGCGCCACGGCGTTGGCCGTCGAACCCAGAATGAGCCGCCCGACAGCGCCCAGCCCGCGGCTCCCCATCACGATCTGATCGATTTCGAGCCGGCGGGCGAGCCGGTCGATCGTCTCGCCGACGGCACCCAGTTCGGCATAGGCCGCGTATTTGACCTGCGCTTCGCGGCACAACGCGATCGCCTTGCGCAAGGCCCTCTTTGACTGGCGCGCCGCCAACGCCCGATCGGCCTCGCGGCTCATCACGCCCGACACGTCGGAAATGTCGAGAGTTCCGGGCGTCTGCACATTGACCAGGACGAGTTCGTCGCGATCCTTGTCGCGCGCCAGCCCGATCGCATATTGCACCGCGCGCAGCGACGGCGCCGAACCGTCGACCGGCACCAGCAGCTTCATCGCCCGAAGGTGCAGGAGCTCACGAGCCGCCGTAGACCGGGATCACGGCGCCGCGGGTGACGCGGTTGGCCGGCGAGGCGAGAAAGGCGATGACCGCGGCGAGGTCGCCCGGCGCCACCCAGTTCTTGTGCTCGGCATCGGGCATTGCCGTCCGGTTGGCCGGCGTGTTGAGGATCGAGGGCGCGACGGCGTTGATCCGAGATCTGCTCCTCGGCGACCTCCTGGGCGAGCGCCTGGGTCAGTGCCGCCACCGCCGATTTCGACGCGGTGTAGGCGACCATCCCGGCACCGAGGCGCGGTTCGAGGGCTGGGCGTGCTGCGACATTGACGATGCGCCCGCCCGCCGCGCCGCCGGGTCCGAGTCCGCCGCGCGCGCGGATTGCCCTGATCGCCGCCGCCGAGCACAAAAAGGCGGAAAGCGCGTTCATGCGGAACTGCGCCGTGAAATCGGCGGCCGAGGTCTCGGCGGCGGGCGCCATCGCGAACCCGCCGGCGAGGTGGATCGAGGCCCAGAGCGGCGGCAATGCCCGGTAAAAGGCCCCGACCGCCGCCTCGTCGGCGGTGTCGACGCCGCGGGCGATGTGGACCTCGGGGTCGGCGGAAAACGGAAAATCCGCAAGCTCGGCCGCCACCAGGTTCGGCACGTGGCAGACCGCCCCGCCGGCCCGCAGCGCGCCGACCACCGCCCGCCCCAGCGCCCCGGTGCCGCCGGTCACGACAACATGGCTGCCCGCAAAATCGCTCATTCCCGGCCTCCGGTCTGCGACGGTCGTAAGACCGCCGCCCGACCGAAGCTTGGGCAACCCGCCACGCCGACGCAAGGGGGTAGCGTCTCAGTCTTCAATTGGCGAGCCTGACCGGGCGGGGCGTCCGCTTGCATCGTCCAAGACGTCACGGAACGTCGGACACTGCATGACCGCGTGATGGCGGTGGCAATTACACCCCTGCCGGCATGCTGGAAATCTTCGGTTCGGCTGCCCGCGGGCGTCCGTCGCATGACGCCACTTTCTTGCCATCGAGGCCTGTTGACCCGACAATCGCGGGACCCGCCGCCAGGAATTAGGGAAAATGTCGGCCAGCCCTGCTTCGGGTAACTCCCGGCCTGAGACATCCAAGCTAGGCCAAATCGGTTGCGCCGCCCTCGTGCTCTTCGGCGTGGTCGTTTCTATCCCGTGCGCCTCGGCGTCGTCTGGCGTCCCGCAGGGCGTATGGCTCATCGACAACGAGGTCGCAGTTCAGATCTTCAATTGCGGCAACTCGTTGTGTGGCCGGGTCTTGTGGCTCTTGAAGCCGCGCGATCCTCAGGGTCGGCCGGTTCTCGACAAGAAGAACCCGGACCCGTCATTGCGGCAGCGTCCGTTGTGCGGCTTGACCATCTTCTGGGGGTTGCGACCATCCGGTCCCGACCGCTGGAGCGATGGCTGGTTCTATAACCCGGACGATGGGGAAACATACAATATATCCGCGGCACTCAAGTCCGCCGATACGATGGAGGCCCGCATCTATTTGGGCGTCCCGCTCTTTGGTCAGACCAAAATGCTGTATCGCGTACCCCACGGCACGTCGAATGGATGGTGCTGAAATAGTGTCGCAGGGCCGCGCGAGGATTCTGCCAAAATCGAAACGACCGAAGTTTGATCGGCACGGCGCCCCTGGCGCCCGCTAACTGGAGAGAACAATGGACCTGATCCTTATAATCATCATTCTACTTCTGCTGTTCGGAGGCGGTTTCGGCTATTCGCGTTACGGCTACCGCGGCGGCATCGGCATTGGCGGCATTCTGCTCATCGTCCTGATTCTTTATCTGCTGCTGGGTCGTGGGGGAATTTAACTTAAATTCAGTCGCAAGGAGGAACTCACATGTCAAACGCATTGGGGGGAATGTTGTCGCTGCTCCCCATGATGGCACTAGCTCTTGCTCTTGGCGCCGGCCAGGCACGCGCCGGTGCGCAAGACGCCGGACCCGTTGTCATCGTGGTCGAGCTTGAAATCGTGCCGACCGAATTGGACAACTTCAAGGCCGCCGTTAAGGAGAACGCAGCCGCATGGGTTCGTGAGGAACCGGGCTGCCTTGAGTTCAATGTCGCCTTCGACAAGAACAATCCGACCCGCGCATTCGTGTTCGAGGTGTACGCAAATGCGGAGGCCGTTGCGGCGCATCAGGCCACGTCGCGTTTCAAGAAGTACATGGCCGAAGCCCCCAAAAGGGTCAAGTCACGCAAGTTTACCGAAATGGTGCCTTTCGTCCTTAACGCCAAGGAACATTGATCCCGTGCGTATTAGCCATGGTGGAGCGGAGGTCCGTTGTGGGGCAAGGGCCGTCGACGCAAAGGACCGGTGGCGATGGGCAAAAATACCTCGCCAGGGAATCGGCCGCTTGGCGGGGTAAAGGTCGGGCGCACCGCAGCGGCGCTCTGGCGCAAATGACCGCACTCGTCGACCGCTGCATGGCCGGATACGACGAAACCGGCCGGCTCGACGAGACCTGGCGGCGCCCTGATCAGTTGAGCCCGATCTCGCGGTAGTGCCGCTCCAGTAACTCGAACTGGATGACCACCGCCGGGCAGGGCGGCGGCGACGTCGCGCGGCTGGCGGCGTTGGCGCGAAAGGCATCGGCAAAGCGCCGGCTCGCGTCCGCCTGCTCAGCCTTGTCGCGCGCGGCCTGGGCGATCAGTCCTGAGATCACCTTGCCGGCGCCGGCGACGCGGTCCGCCGCCACACCGCAGCGATGGGCGTTGCCGAGCAGAAACCCGCCGGTATCGGCAAGCCCGCTCGATACCGCAGCCGCGGCCGCACTGCCGCCGAAGAGCAGCAGGAGCGCGCCGGCGGCGGGGAGGAATGAGATCGAAGGCATGGCGAGCCTTATAGGGCGCGCCTGGTGAACGCCCCGCTAACGCCGCTATTCGGCGGCCTCGCGCTTGTCCGGCGCAGTGCGGAAACGGTCGCGCAGCGCGTCCCATTCGTCCGCGCCAAAGCGCTGGAACATCTCGCGCACCGTCATCTCCTTGATCGGCCGCGGGTGGCGGTGGTTCGCTTTGAGGTCGGCCAGGGCGGTCTCGCAGACGCCGACCACACTCTTGGCGAGAAGGCCCGGCACGATCGCCAATTTGTAGCCCATCGCCTCGGCCTCGCGCAGGTCGAGATCGGGCGTCTTGCCGCCATAGACGACGTTCAGGAGACACGGCCCGTCGACAAGGCGCGGCACCGCGGCCATCTCCTCGATCGTCTGCGGCGCCTCGACAAAGGCCATGTCGGCGCCGGCCGCGAGCGCCGCGTTGGCGCGCGCCACCGCCTCGTCGAAGCCGGCGACGGCACGGCTGTCGGTGCGGGCGATGACCATGAAATCGGGGTCGCGGCGGGCGCTCGCGGCAGCGCGGATCTTGGCGAGCCAATCCTCGCGCGGCACGATCTCCTTGTCATCGAGATGCCCGCATTTTTTCGGGAAGCCCTGGTCCTCGATATGGATGCCGGCGACGCCGCTCGTCTCGTATTCGCGCACCGTGCGCACGACGTTGAGTTCGTTGCCGTAGCCGGTGTCGGCGTCGGCGATGACCGGCAGCGCGACCGCGGCGGCGATGCGCCGGGCGTTCGCCACCATCTCCGACATCGTGACGAGGCCGAAATCGGGGTAACCGAGGGTCGCCGCGGTACCGGCGCCGGTCATGTAGACCGCGGCGAAGCCCGCCTGTTCGATCAGCCTGGCGGTGATGCAGTCATAGGCGCCCGGCGCCACCACCATCCCGTTCTGCCGCAACAACGCGCGAAATCGGCTCGCCGCGTTCATCACATCCTCCGATCGAGCAATCCTGCGGCGAGCTTGGGCCGATCGCCGGGCCGCGTCCAGCCGCTTCGGCCGGAACCCGTTGCCGCGCGGCGGCGGCAGCCTGTAGGGTGCGTCATCGGAACGGGAGACGGCGCCGATGTACAGTTTCAACCTGAAGGCTGAACAGCTCTTCGACCCGAAAAAGCACATGGAGAGAGTGCTCGGCCGCACCGGCGAGGGCGACGTGACGGTCGCTTGCTGGGAGCCGGGCCAGACGAGCCCCTACCATTGCCACCCAAACGCGACCGAGATCTATTTCTGTTTCGAGGGCGGCGGCACGATGCGGACGCCGACCGAAACGATCGACATCGTTCCCGGCGCGTTTGTCGTGCACCCGCGCGACGAATTGCACGAATACGTGAACGGCCCGCAGCGCACGCTCCTCTTCCGGGTGCGCTACGGCGAGGAGATGTCGGGCCGCACGCTCGAATGGCCGAGCAATCCGGCCTGGCGGCCGCGCCCTGAAGACCGCGACTACTTCGTGCAGCATCCGCCCGGCTGACCTGGCCGAGCGGTATCTCAATCCCGGATTGTCACCCGGCCCGGGATAGAGGTTACGACTTATTGCGTCACGCCAACGTTTGAGCCCCGATAGACGGCGAAGGTGGGGCCGGGTTCGGCCGTCACCGGGTCGACGATGACGCTCGCCACTCCGGTGCGACGCATGTCCAGCGCCTCGGCTGCTCCCGGCGAGAGATCGATGATGAACTGCCGGCTGTGCGGGCCGCGGTCGTTGATCTTGACGACGACCGAACGGCCGGTATCGAGATTGGTGACGCGCGCGTAGGAGTTCAGCGGCAGCGAGCGATGCGCGGCGGTGGCGCTGACCGTGTCGAGCCGTTCGCCGGTGGCCGTGCGGCCGCCGACAAGGCCGTACCAGGCGGCCCGGCCGACTTCCCGTGGTCCGCTCGTACGCGTTGGGCCGTAGAGCGCGTCAGGCGCACCGTCGGTTGCGACGGTCGAGCGATGTCGGGTGGAGGTCGCATGATGAGAGGCCGATCGGCGTGTGCCGCCGCGCGTTGCGGCACCAGGCGGCGCTCGTTTTGCCGGGTTTTGCATGGGCTTTGCCGAACTTGGCGCCCGCCGGCTGGGCCGGATGGTGCGCGGAGTTCTTGTCCGGGGTCTTGGCGATGGCGCCGCTCGACATCATCAGCAGCGCCAGTGAAATTCCGATCGTTTGAAGCATCGGCATTCGGCGGGCATCCTTCTCGCTGCGCACCTCCCCCCGGCTCAGCAACAGCCATGCCGCCAATCCGTGGTATTGGATCGGGTCGAAGATGCAGATCAATGTCGTCCCGGATTGTTGCCGATGCATCCGGGTAGGACAGGCAGGAACAGAGCAAGCTAAACAGGCTAAAGCGAGCCTGTCAACCCTAAGCAGTTTTGCCTTTGGAGTAGGCTTTTTGGGCGCGCTAGGTGGTTCAGTTCGGTGTAACCGGCGCGCTGGTGCTGCATTGTTCGAATTGTTTGGCTTTATTCTTGATCGGCACCACGTCCCTTTGCCGCAACTGTGCCGGGCACCCTGCGTTAAGAAATGGCTTGACGCGGCGAAAACCTAAACCTCTATGTTTTGCTAAGAAAGCATCCACAGGCCATCCCCTGCGGCCGGTGGATATTTAAGGCCATTGCTGTTCGAGCAGCCATTGCGTGATCCGGCGCAATTCCCGATGCGGGAGAGAGAGGTCGAACGCCGCGGCTTCCCGCCGCCATACCGCGATCGTTTCGCGCGCCGCCTGACCGATGGACGACGCGCCGAGCCGCTCGGCCCAGCCCGGCAATTCGGGGGGCGCCAGCACGCCCAGAACCATCGCGCCGACGAGGCAGGCGAGCGCGGCCTGGGAGGGCGAGCCGGTGCGCCTGCGGGCGGTCGCAGGGATGCCGTCGGGGCCGCGCTCGATTGCGGCGGCGGGCCGGGATCGGGGCTCTGTTGCAGCCATTGTCTCAGAACTGAAAATAGATGAAGGGCGCGATGCCGGCCGGACCGATCGCGTTGATCGCGGCGGCGGCAACCCCGGCGAGAGACCCCTGGCCCCAGCTCGGCAGCCGGCCGAAATGCTCGGCCGCCCACGGAAACAGGCCAGGGGGCGTGAATTGCCCGAGAAGCCCGATCGCGATCAATCCCACGGCGAAGGGCTTCGCCTGCTGCAAGGGCTCGCTCCAGCCGCCGCCGAGACCGCCGAGATAGAGCCACGCGACCTCGAAATCCTCGGCCCGGAAGAAGACCCAGCCGAGACAGACGAAATGGAAGACGGCGAGCGTCGCCACGATTTGGCTGAAGCGCCCGGTCGGCCGGCGCCCGATCAAGGGTTCAAGCATGCGCTCGACCGCGAGCCCGCCGCCGTGCAATGCGCCCCACATCGCAAATTTCCACGCCGCCCCGTGCCAGATGCCGCCGAGCAGCATCGTGATCATCAGGTTGCGGTAGGTCTTGGCGCGCCCGTCACGGTTGCCGCCGAGCGGCTTATAGAGGTAGTCGCGCAGCCAGTAGGAGAGCGAAATGTTCCAGCGGCGCCAGAATTCGCGCAGCCGTTGCGCCCGGTAGGGCTGCGCGAAATTCGGCGGGAAGCGAAAGCCGAGCAGTGCCGCAAGCCCGATCGCCATGTCGCTGTAGGCGCTGAAATCGCAATAGATCTGCACCGCGTAGCCATAGACGCCGAGCAGCAGGTCGGGGCCGCCATAGCTCGTCGGCGCAGCGAACACCGGATCGACAAGTTCGGTCGCCAGATAGCTCGCGACGACCACCTTCTTGAACAGCCCGCCGAGGATCAAGCAGCAGCGCGGCGGCGATCGGGATCGGCTCGCGCGCGTCGCGTTCGAGCTGCGGCAGGAAATAGGCGGCGCGCACGATCGGCCCCGCCACCAGCTGCGGAAAAAACGACATGTAGAGCAGCATGTCGACCGGCCGGCGGCAGACCCGGACATCGCCGCGATAAACGTCGGTGATGTAGGAGATGCCGTGGAAAGTGAAGAACGATATGCCGACCGGAAGGATGATCTCAACAAGCGGCAGTTCGCGTTCGAGACCCAGCCGATGCGCCAGTTCGTTCGCCGAGACGAGGAAGAAGTCGAAATATTTGAAAACGCCGAGCACGCCCAGATGGATCGCCACCGCGGTCGCGACAATGCCACGGCGGCGGCCGGGCTCGGCGGCGGCGATCGCGAGCCCGGCGAAAAAGCTGACGGCACTGCTGAACAGCAGCAGAAAGCAGAAGCGCCAGTTCCATTGCGCGTAGAAAAAATAGCTGGCCGCGACCAGCAGCCACTTTTTCGCCGTAAAGCGCTCTTGCAACGCCGGCATCGCCGCCGCCACGCCACGACCACGACCAGAAAGAACAACAGGAACCCGAGGGTCGGAAACAGCATGTTGCGGCGTGTCGAGTGACGGCGGGTCGCGCCCCGGGCGTTCTAGCGGCGGCGCGGCGGCCCGGCAAGCCGGCCTGCGTCGCATTGTCGGCGTTGGCGCTAAAGGCTTTCCACGGCCCCGCTGGGCGGCTAACTATCGCTCGCCAGACGATTGATTAACCGAGGAAGAAACCCGTGCGAAATTGCTGTGGGAGTTCCGCTCTTCGGCGGTTTGCGCCGGCGCTGTTGTGCCTGTGCCTTGCGGTCCTCGGGCAGCCTTCTTTCGCCCTGGCCGACGACGCGCCGCCGAAGCCCCGAATCGTCGTCTTCGGCGACAGCCAGGCGCAGGGTATTGCCGGCGGCATGAACCGGGTGCTGCTCGAATCGCCGCGCTTCAAGATTTTGAACCGCACCCATCCGGGCGCCGCCCTGGTGCATGGCGAGGCTCGGAATGGATCGATCCCATCCGCAAATTCGTCGCCTCGGAAAAGGCCGACATCGCCATCGTCATGTTCGGCGCCAACGACCGCCTCGACATCACCAACGCCGATAGCGGCAAATACCTGCACTTCAAGACCGACGCTTGGCGCGCCGAGTATGTCAGACGCGTCGATATGATCATGACCGCACTCGCCGCCAGCGGCATGAAGGTGATCTGGTGCGGTAACCCGATCGCCCGCAGCGACGTCTATTCCTCCGACATGCATTACATCAACCAGATCTTCGCCGAGCGGGCGGAGCATTTCGGCTTTCAGTTCCTGCCGCTATGGGACATGACCGCAGACGATTCCGGCAAATACACCGCCTTCGGCAAGGATCTCGACGGCGTCACCAAGCGGCTGCGGGCCGATGACGGCATCCATTTCACCAGTGTCGGCTACCAGCTGGTCGCGGAGAAGATCATCGATCTGATCCCGCCGAACGCCGCCGATGGCAAATGAGCGGGCGTCCGCGGCGATCGCGGTCGGCCTCCTTCTGGGCTCGCTGATCCTGGCGATGTGCGCGGCACCCGTTCCGCCGCCGATTGCCGGAAAGCCGCCGCCTCTGCCCACACCCGTTCTGCTGCTGCCCGATCGCGCCGGCGAACAACGCCTCTGGGGCGCGGCCGGATTGTCGCCGTTCTTCGTGGCGTTGGCGCGGACCGAAGACCGGCTATCACCGGCGCCGCTGCGCATCGTCCAGATCGGCGACAGCCACACCGCCGCCGACGCCTTCAGCGGCCAGATGCGCGAGGCATTCCAGACCCGCTACGGGCGCGCCGGCCGTGGCTGGCTGCCGGCGGGCGTGCCGTTCAAGTACTACAACCCGCGTCTCGTCTTCGTCAGCGAGGAGGGCTGGCGTCACGAGGGACCCACAAGCGGCGCGCCGCCCGAAGCGCTGGGGCTCGACGCGCTCGTTGCCGTCAACCGCGGCCGCCCCGCCCGCATGAGCCTCGAGAGCACGGAGCCCGCGGGCTTCGATCGCCTGGCGATCGAGTACGTGGCGCAGCCCGGTGGCGGGGATCTCGCGGTTGTCGTCGATGACAACGCGCCGAATTCGGCTCGCGACCGCGGCCGCCACGTCCCGCGCCGAGCGCAAGACGGTGTGGACCGGCGCCGGCGGCCACAATGTCGCCTTGTCGGCGGAGGGCGCGTCGCCGATGGCGCTGATCGGCTGGGCTGTCGAGCGCGCCGGCCGCGGCGTCATCTACGAGAACCACGGCACGATCGGCGCCCGCATATCGCTCCTCGGCCGGATCAACCCGGCGACGGTCGGCTACGAACTCGCCGACAGCCGTCCGGCGCTGATCGTCGTCGCGTTCGGCACCAATGAGGGCTTCGACGACACGCTCGACCCCATGCCTACGAGGCGATGTTCCGCAACAACGTCGCCCTCCTGCGGCAAAGCGCCCCCGAGGCCGCGATCCTTGTCGTCGGCCCGCCCGACGGCAACCGGATCGGCAAATCCTGTAGCCGCGCCGAACGCCGCAACGCCGCCTGCGAAACCGCCGCCGCGGCGGACGCCTGCCTCTGGCACGAGCCGCCCTATCTCGCCGCCATCCGCCAGATCCAGAAGAAAGTCGCGGTGCGTGAAGGCTGAGCTTTCTGGGACTGGTCCCTGGCGATGGGCGGCGCCTGCAGCATCCACCATTTCCTCGTCCGCGAGCCGCCCTGGGCCTTCCCCGATCACGTCCATCTGAACAAGGACGGCTACGCCGCCACCGCCGATGTCTTGTTTTTCGATCTGATCAACGCCTATGAGCGCTGGAAGGCGAGTGTGGTCGGCAGCTGAAGCGAGGAGGCCCCTATGATCAAGCCCGTCAATTTCTACAGCGAAGGCGTAAAGCTGGCGGGCGACCTCTATTTCCCCGATGACCTCGCCGCCGGGCAGCGCCGCGCCGGCATCGTGCTCTGCCACGGCTATACCGGCGTGCGGAACATCTACCTGCCCGACAATGCCCGCGTGCTGAACGAGGCGGGCTATGTCGTGCTCAATTTCGACTACAAGGGCTGGGGCGACAGCGAGGGGCCGCGAACAAGGCTCGCCCCCTACAGCCGCGTCGCCGACGCGCAGGCGGCACTGACCTTTCTCGCCGCCGAGCCCCAGGTCGATCCCGACCGTCTGGGGCTCTACGGCACCAGCTATGGCGGCGCCACCGGTGTCTGGGTCGCCGCGATCGATCCGCGCGTCCAGTGCACGGTCGCCGTCGTCGGCATCGGCAATGGTGCCCGCTGGATGAGGGGCGTGCGCCGGCCCGACGAGTATTTCGACCTCCTGCACCGCGCCGCCGCCGACCGCACCCGGCGCGCCTTGACCGGCAAGTCCGAATTCGTCCCGCGCGGCGAGATCCTGCTGCCCGACCGCAACTCGGCCGAGATCGGCGCCAAGGCGCGCGCCGGAAACCCCGCCGCCGTCACCGAAGTGCCGCTCGAATATGTCGACGACACACTGGGCTTCAATCCGGAGTGGGTCGTCGACCAAATGCCGCGGCCGATCATGTTCATCACGACCGACAACGACCGTCTCGTGCCGCCCGCCGAAAGCGAAGCCCTCTACGCCCGCGCCGGCAACCCCAAGCGCCTCGTCATCCTCCAAGGCTGGGGTCATTACGAAATTTACGAAGGCGAAGCCTTCCGCCAGGTAATGACCGCCGCCACCGACTGGTACACCCAATACCTCCCGCCCCGCTGACCCGGCCACGGCGCCTTCGAGGATGCGAGAGCCCCGTCGTCTTCCCGGCGAAAGCCGGGACCCATCCCTCCGCCGCGCCGGGCTGCCCCGGCAATCGCAATCCGCAGCCACCGTGGAAAGGCTCGCGCCGCGGATCGGTAGACCCCGGCTTCCGCCGGGAAGACGAGCAAATGAGTAACCGCTACAAAGGCCCCGCTTTGCCCGGGCTTGACCCGGGCATCCGAACGGTTTTGCCGCCGCACCATCGTGGTCCAAGCCAAATGTGAATAGGAACTTCTCTATCGGGACACTAGTTAAATTCGCGCTGCGCCGCGGCGGTGGATATGCGTAAGATTAAGAGCGACGGCCTGCGAGGGATGGCGACCGATGCCGAATGTCGAACCCAATTGTTTGTCGGCGACCGACATCGTGCGGCGGATCGAAGGGGCCGAACTGACCGCCGAGGCGGTTGTGGCGAGCTGTCTCGAACGCATCGCCGAGCGCGAGCCGGTGGTGCGCGCCTGGGCATATCTGGCCGAGGAGGCGGCGCTGGTCCAGGCCCGGGCGTTTGACAAGGCCGGGCGGCGAGCGCGTCTCGGGGCGTGCCGTTCGCGCTGAAGGACATTTTCGATGCCGCGCACATGCCGGCCGGCTACGGGTCGCGGATTTATACCGGCTGGCGGCCGCCCTGGGATGCGAGCGCGGTGGCCTTGCCGAAGGCGGCGGGCGGCATCCTGCTCGGCAAGACGGTCACGACCGAATTCGCCAACCGCTATCCGGGCCCGACCTCGAACCCCTATGACCCGGCCTTCACGCCGGGCGGCTCGTCGAGCGGATCGGCAGCAGCGGTTGCCGATTTCATGGTGCCGCTGGCGATCGGCACCCAGACCGCGGGATCGGTATTGCGGCCGGCGGCCTATTGCGGCGTCGTCGGGTTCAAGCCGAGCTTTGGCCTCTTTCCGCCGGGAGGCATGAAGATCAACACCGAGACCCTGGACACGGTCGGGATCATGGCGCGCTCGGTCGCGGATATCGCGCTCTTCCGCCCGGCGATGATGGCCATACCTTACGAGGCCCCGACGATGCCGGAAAGCCCGCCCAAGCTCGGCCTCTGCCGCGGCCCGCATTGGGACGAGGCCGAGCCCGAGGGGCGCGCGGCGCTCGAAGCCGCTGCTGCGCGTCTTGAAGCGGCCGGGGCCAAAATCAGCGACGCGGTGCTGCCCCCCGAATGCGCCCAATGCGACGACATCCAGCAGACCCTCGGCGCGTTCGAGGGACTGCGCAACCATATGCCCGAACTTTACCGCCACGAGCCGTTGCTCAGCCAGAGGCTGCGTGAGCAGAAGATTGCACTCGGGCGGAAATTGACCCTGGACCAGTTCCGGACCGCCTGCCGCAAGGCCGAGAAGGCGCGGGAAGCCGCCCGGGAATGGGCGGCGGGCTTTGATGCGATCCTAACCCTGCCGGCCCCGGGCCAGGCGCCGCGCGGGCTTGGCGATACCGGTTCGGCGGTGTTCAACGCAATCTGGACGCAGCTTTATATGCCGTGCCTGAGCTTGCCCGCCGGCAAGGGTCCCGCCGGCTTGCCGGTCGGGGTTCAGCTGGTCGGCCAGCGCCACGACGACGCGAAACTGCTGGCGATCGGTCTCTGGGTGGAGCGCCGGTTGGGAGGCATGCAATGAGCGGCGCCGAACGCTTGACCGCCAGCGGGGCGGTCGCCCGTCTCGGAGCCGGCAGCCTGAGCGCCGAGACCCTGGTGCGCGATTGCCTCGACCGCGCGCAATCCCGCGCCGCGGTCAAGGCCTGGGTCTGGCTCGACCCGGAACTGGCGTTGCAGCAGGCCCGCGCCGCCGACCGCGACGGCAGGCCGGGTCTGCTGAAGGGCCTGCCGGTCGGGGTCAAGGACGTGATCGACACCTACGACATGCCGACCCAGCACGGCTCGCCGATCTACAAGGGCAACCGGCCCTTTGCCGACGCCGCCTGTGTGGCGCTGACGCGAGAGGCGGGCGGCGTCATTCTCGGCAAGACGGTGACGACCGAATTCGCCAACCGTCATCCGCGCGAGACCGTGCATCCGCTGAACTCGGCGCATACACCCGGGGGCTCCTCGAGCGGCACGGCCGCAGCGGTCGCCGATTTCCAGGCGCCGGTCGGGTTCGGCACGCAGACCGGGGGGTCGACGATCCGGCCGGCCGCGTTCTGCGGGGTCATCGGCTACAAGCCTTCTTTCGGCGAGTTCAGCCGGGTCGGCATCAAGATGCAGTGCCACAACCTCGACACGCTCGGGCTGATCTGCCGCAGCCTCGACGATATCGCGCTGATGCGCGCAGCGCTGCAGGTGCAGCCCCGCCACGCGGTTGACCGCTTTTCCGCGGCACCGCGCATCGGCTTCTGCCGCACCCCAGCCTGGGACCATGCCGAACCGCAGACGCAGGCTCTCCTCGAACGCGCCGCCTCGCGGCTCGCCGCTGCGGGTGCGAGCGTCAAGGAGGCGGCGCCGGTCCCGGCCAACGTCCTCGAATTGCAGCATCGGATCTTCGCCTTTGAGGCGGCGCGCAACTACGCCTACGAGTACGAGGTCCACGGCGATAGCCTCAGCCCGGCGCTGCGCGACGGACTGCTCAAGCCCGGTCGGGAAATGCCGCTTTCGCACTATGTCGAGGCGATCGAGGCGGCGGAGACATTCCGCGCCCAACTTGACGATGCCTTCACCGAGTTCGACGCCTTGCTTGCGCCGAGTGCCGTCGGCGAAGCACCCGAAGGCCTCGGTTCGACCGGCGACGCGCGCTTCAACGCTATCTGGACATTGGCGTGGGCGCCTTGCGTGACCTTGCCGGCGGGAACCGGCGGCAGGGGGCTCCCGCTCGGCGTCCAACTCATCGGGCGACGTTTCGCCGACGAAGCGCTGCTCGACGCCGCGGCCTGGGTCGAAGCGCGACTAAACTAAGAGTTCTTTGACAAGCCAACCAAAGGAAGGAGACAACATGATTTACGAACTTCGCGTGTATCATTGCATCCCCGGGCGCCTGCCGGATCTGCTGAAGCGCTTTGATACGATCACATTGAATATCTGGAAGCGGCATGGCATCGAGCAGGCCGGGTTCTGGACCACGGTGATCGGCGAGTCGAGCCAGACCCTCTACTACTTCCTGAAATGGGAATTCGCTCGCCGACCGCGAAAAGAAATGGGCGGCGTTCCAGGCTGACCCGGAATGGAACAGCGCTCGGGCCGAGACTGAAAAGAACGGCGCGATCGTCGCACGTGTCGATAACCAGATCCTGCAGCCAACGAACTTCTCGTCAGTGAAATAATTTTCACCACAGAGGCACAGAGTTCACAGAGAAGGAGCATTTCTCTCTGTGTTCTCGGCGCCTCTGTAGTAATCAATGGGTTGACACTCGCGAAGGAGGTGATAATGGCGATTTTCATTTTACAGGGACGCTTCACGAGCCAATATGTTAAAAATGGGATCGCCGCACCAGAAGATCGGCATGCCGCGATGTCTCGGCTATGCGAGCAGGTGGGCGGCAGGCTGATCAGCTTGTACTACACGCTCGGACAATACGATTTTGCTCTGATCTCAGAGATGCCTGATGGACAATCCGCAGCGGTGCTGCCGTTGGTAGTCTCTGCTGGCGGCGCTGTCACTGATGCAGTCACAACCCAAGCGTTTACCACCGCTGAGGGCAAGGAGCTCTTCGAACGCGCGGGAAAGATTGTCGGGTCGTATAAGCCGATGGGAGCCTCCTGAGGCGAATTGTCGGCGCCGGCCCCTTGAGCGAGGCCGTCTCGACTAAACGGGTGGCCGATCAACCCGTGAACAGCTTCTCGAACCCCGCCCAGCACGCATCGTAATCGCGCTGCAAGGCCGGGGTTTCGAGCGCAAAGCGGGTCGGGTGGACAATGAACCGCGTCTCGAACATGAAGGCAAGCGTGTCCGCAATCTTCTGCGGCGTAAGCTCGGCCGCACTCGCCTTTTCCCACGTCGCCGCGTCGGGGCCGTGCGCGGCCATGCAATTGTGCAAGGAGGCGCCGCCCGGCGCGAAGCCTTCGGCCTTGGCGTCGTAGACGCCGTGAACAGCCCCATGAACTCGCTCATGACGTTGCGGTGGAACCAGGGCGGGCGGAACGTGTGCTCGGCCACCATCCAGCGCGGCGGAAAGATCACGAAATCGCAATTGGCCGTGCCCGGAGTTTCGCTCGGGCTGTCAGCACGGTGAAGATCGACGGGTCGGGATGGTCGAAGCTGACCGTGCCGAGCGTGTTGAACCGCGCCAGATCGTATTTGTAGGGCGCGTAATTGCCGTGCCAGGCGACGACGTCGAAGCGGCGAATGGTCGAATCGGTGGCCCATAGATTTCCGCGAACTTCGCTATGACTTCGCACGGCTCGTCCCGGTCCTCGAAGGCGGCGGCGGGGGTCAGAAAGTCGCGCGGATTGGCGAGGCCGTTCGAGCCGATCGGACCTAGTTCCGGCAGGCCGAAGAGCCGTCCATAATTCTCGCAGACATAGCCGCGCGCCTGGCCGTCGGGCAGCGCGACGCGGAAGCGGACGCCGCGCGGGATCACGGCGATCTCGCCCGGCCCGGCGACGAGGCGGCCGAATTCGGTGGTCAGCTGCAAGCGCCCCTGTTGCGGCACGAGCAGCAATTCGCCATCGGCATTATAGAAGGCGCGGCCGGTCATCGGTGCGGTCGCGCGATAGATATGGATGCCGATGCCGCTGCCCATGGCGGCGTCGCCGTTGCCGCCCATCGTGACGAGGCCGTCGACGAAATCTGTAGGCTTATCGGGGTAGGGCAGCGGGTCCCAGCGGAGCCGGTCGGGCGGCGCCGGCGCCTCGTTGAATGGCGAGGTCCGCAACAGCCGGTTGTCGATCCGGCGGTAGGCCGGATGGGACGCGGAAGGCCGGATTCGGTAGAGCCAGGAGCGACGGTTTTCGGCCCGCGGCGCGGTGAAGGGCGTTCCCGAAATCTGCTCCGTGTAGAGGCCGAACGGCGGCCTCTGCGGCGTGTTCTGACCCTGCGGCAGAGCCCCCGGCAATGCCTCGCTCGCCTGCTCGTTGGCAAAACCCGATAGATAGCGCTCCATGACGCTCTCACCCGGGCGAGACCGGAATGATCACCTTTTCCTCGACGACGAAGCTTTTGATCCGGCCGATGAACAGGGCGCCGTCGGCATGCAGCCGCTTGGCCTCGGCTGTGGCGTTGGCGCGGTCCATCGCCGCGCGGTCGTCGTACCAGAGTTCGGCCACACCGTCGATTTCGACATCGGTGGTGGGGATGTCGGGGCGGGTGCGCTCCTCGATGATGTGCGACTGCACATAGCGGCGCACGCCCGGCACGGCATGAGCGAGCGGCGCATGGATTTCGAACCAATGCTTGACGAACTCTTCATGCGTCAGCCCCGCCTTGCGGGTCAGCAATCCGATGCTTTTGATCATGGGCGTTTCCTTCGCTGAAGGCGGCGAGCCTCGCCTCCCGGTCCGCGATCATGATACCGTTGGTCAAAGCGGCAAAGAGCGAGGATCGGTCAATGGATCTAACGCCCGTTCGAGAGCAGGCAATCGAGGCGACGACGCGCTTTTTCTGGGAGAGGGACGGCGTCGTTCCGGAGGAGGACAGCGAGGAGTGGGAGAAGGAATATCGGCGTCAGTTTGAGCTGGCAAAACAGCGAGCACGCGGCGCCCGAAGCCGCCGCCCCGCCACGGCAGCCAGAACTCGATCAGAGCGGCTGGGCCGAACTGACCGGTCCGCCGACGCAGATCCGATGGGCCGCCGCACTGCGCGCCGAGCGGATCAGGGAAATTTCCGAACGCGGCGTGCGGGAATGGCTCGCCACGACCTGGACGCGCTCGAAGAGCTGGCTCGACACCCGCGACCTCCCGACCCCGGTCTTTTTGCAGCGGATCCGCCCGCACTATCTGGAATACCGCAAACAGGCCGACGAGCGGGCGCGGATCGAAGCCGCCGAGCAGCAGGCGAAGGCGGCCGCCGCCGAAGACTTCCGGCAACGAGTCGAGGCGGCAGGCATCACCGTCGAAGGGTTGATCGAGCTGATCGACATCGCGGAGCGTTTGCCCGCCGTCCCGATCCGGACGAAGCTCGTCGAACTCGACGCCGAAGGGCGCAATCTGCGCGTCTTTGAGACCGATGATTCGGCGGTATTGATGGTTCTGGAGAAAGCCGCAGACGGACGCAGCGAATACGGCATCGAGCGCGACGAGGGTCTGGTTGCCGATCTCGCCCTCTTTGCCCGGGCCCTCGAGCTCTCGTAACGGCGGGACTGACCGCCGCAAGATATCCGCTGCTCACTTGTCGGCCAAAATCGGGCAGTATCCTCGCTCGGGAGAAGAAGTATCTTTATTCGTCAGCTGATCAGGAAAATCCGATGACGCCAGTGCGCGAATTGTTTGACGATGCGATAGCACTGCAGAAAGACGGGTTGAGCCCGAACCGCATCGGGCTCGCGCTGACCGATCGCTGGGAAGCCGAACAATTGGGTGCGGCCGGCGAGGTGCGGCGGACGCGTTCGAAAACGGGGGCCCTCGAATTGCGCTTCCCGAGCGGTGAGCGGATCGTCTGGGACGGCGCCGCGTGGCGCTACCTGACCGCCTGAAGGCGGAGCGTCGGTCGGCGTTGCCTTCGAACGCCGTTCACGGCTAGGCTGCATCGCAGCAAAATCTGGAGTGCCTGATGTCCGCCTTGCACCAAAACGCGCCGAGCAACCGGGATAAACCGGAAGCCCTTTACGACAAATTGGAGGAGCGCGTATTGGCGCGCGACCAGATCGGCGCCAGCGAGGTGTATTATGATCTGCTGCGCGCCGGCCGGCCCTTGACCGAGATGCTGAGCGAGGCGGTTCGCATCCATGCGCCCTATACGCATGTCCCGTATCATGAACGGATCGACAACGGTTTTGTCAATTTCGTCAACAACGACCACTGCCTGTTGAGCGCCCGCGCGAGCTTGCATCTGGCCCGCATGGTGCCCGAAGCCTGCGCCGGGTTGCCGCTGGCGCAGACGTTCTGGTACATGCCGACCGGGCTCGACATCTGGAACCAGAAAATCCTTAAGGCGCCGGGCCATTACGCCCGAGCGCCCGGCTTCTCGATGCCGCCGGGGCCGCCGCCGATGCCCGAGGCAGTCTGGCCGGACCAGGAACCGCTGCGGCTCGACGGCCCGCTGCAGGAGCGGCTCGATCATTGGATGACCCTGGTTCATCGCGGCCAGGTCATCGACGCCTATCGGGTCTTTCTCGGGCTGATGGAGAACCCGGCCGAACGCCAGGCGGCATTGGCCCAACTGGTGCACGCCGGGCTGATGGACGTGCAGGACCGCGCCCTCTACAACCGCTCCTACACGACCGGGCACAAGGCGTTTCGCGCTCGCGCGACGGTCGAACTCGGCAACGCCATCGGCTGGGACGACGCCCACCAAGTGCTTTATGCCGGAGCGCTCGACATCGCTGTCGGGCCGCGCTGGTATTCGACCTACGAGATGGCGTGCAACTGCATCACGATGTTCATCGAGAAGGAGGCGGTTCACGCCATCCCCTATGGCGGGACGACCGAACGCGAACGCGCGCTTCTGAAGAATGGGGAACCGCTGACCCAGGCCGAGGAGGAAGCGCTGATCGACACGGTCATCCGTCAGCCGGAGCCGGCCTATGTCGAAAAACTGACCGCCCTGCTGCTTGCCGGCAAGAGTCCGCGGCGCATTCTTGACACCTTGCAACTGGGCGCCGCCCAGGCGATCCTCGAAACCCAGAACCCGAACGGCTTCTCGTTGCCGCAGCATTGCTACGAGTATTTGAACACGCTCGGCTGGTACTACGACACGTTCGAGCATCCGCAGCAGTTGAAGCTGCTTTATGTCGCGACCGCCTATCTGAACCGGGCGGCTTGGCACCAGAAGCATAGCGGCGAGTTGAACCCGGTCGCGATCCGGGCGCCGAGCGGGGCCGGCAAATTACCCGCCGATCAGCTGCTCTCGCGCGTCGCCGATGCGGTGCTGGCGCTCGACGGGCCCCAGAGCGTCGCCTGGACCAAGGCCTATATCGACAGCGGCGCCGATCGCAAGCCGCTGGTGCAGCAACTGGCGTTGCTCGCGACCCGGCTCGGCAACGACCCGCATAATCAGGAAATCGGCAAGTGCCTGCTCGAGGATTACGGCAAGAACCGGAGCTCGGATCCCGAGCGGCTGCTGCTTGCCTGCGCGCATCACACCGCGACCCACCGCAAATACGGCGACCCGCTCGACGCCAGCCGCCGCTTTGGCAAGGCGATGGGGATCGCCCAACTACAATAGCGACGCGCGGATAGCCGCCGGTGCCGATCGGCGTCGGCCTCCGTCGGTGCTCGCTGCTGTTGGCAATTCTGTTGCCGATGCTGGCGTGCGGCGCCCGGGCCGACGATGTCGTCGCTCTCTATGATGCGTTCTGGGCCGGCCTGCCCGCGGCTACGGATGCGGCTACATCTGCACGATGACGGCCGGTCCTATCGCTATCGGATAGAGATCGAGAGCCAAGGCCTGCCGCGGCTCGTCACGAAGTTTCGCGGCGACGCCTCGGCCGAAGGCCAGGTCGAGGTCGGCCGGGAGGGTGAGCCGACGCGTTACGATGCGGTCTACGATTTGCGCAAGCGGCGCGACCGCCACACTAGCCTGCGCTTTGTCGTCCGCGACGATGCCGTCCTCGCCGAGCGAGGCCCGCAGGACACCAGCCGCAAGCCGCCTCTGGCGGAGGCCTTCAGGCGCAACGTCGTCGATCCGCTGACCGCACTCGAGCGCATCCGAGCGATGTTGCGCGACGGCCGTGCGGCAGGCGCCGATCATTTTTCAGTGCCGGTATATGATGGCGCGCGCCGCTTCGACGCGGTCGGACAGGTTCAGCCGAAAAAGGACGGCGCGCAAAGCCGAGAAATCCGGCTGATCTTGCGCCCGATCGCCGGGTTCAAGGGGGAATCGAGCGACGACGGCGATCCCGACGACGCGCCGCGTCCGGTTAATCTGAGCGTCAGCGACGACACCCAGCTAGTGCCGCTCAAGGTGACGGTGCGGGTGTTCTTGATGCCGCTGGTCGTTCAATTGCACCGACTTTGCGCTTCGCTGGAGGCCTGCTCCTAGCGTCCGGCGTGGGATCAAGGGTTGGCGGCTTCGGCCTGCGGCGTCGTAAACGGTTCGGTGCGGTGGACGATCTGCTCGCCATACAGCTGGTCGATCGCCGGCTGCGACAGGCCGAGCATGGTCGCGAGGATGTCGGTCGTATCCTCGCCGATCGACGGCGCGCCGCGCCAAATCCGGCCGGGCGTCAACGACATTTTCGGCACGACGCCGTAGACCCGGATCGGCACGCCCGACTGCCGGTCGAGCACCGGCACCGTCATTTCACGCTCTGCGTAATGCGGGTCGTTGTATTGGTCGCAAGTGTTATAGACGCGGGCGCAGCCGATCTTGGCATCGTTCATCGCCTTCTCGACTTCCAACGCCGTGCGGGCGACGCAATATTCGCGCAGGCGACGGTCGAGTTCCTGGCCCTTCTCGGAATTCACTGCCGCGGCGTCCTTTGAGCACGCGTCGTAACTGTATTTGACCGGATCAAGGCCGAGAAACTTGGTCACCCGGTCATAGATCGCGCCGCCGAGCGCCCCGATGTAGACCCAGCCGTCGCTGCATTTGAACGTGTCGTAAGGCTGGAAGCCGGGCGCCCGGTTGCCGGTATGGCCGTAGACCACCCCCTCGCCGGTGAACAGCGGCAGAGTGTTGCCGTTGGTCTGCGCCACCGCCTCGTATTGCGCCAGATCGACGATCTGCCCGCGCCCGCTCTTCTTGACCTCCCAGAGCGCCATCATCGTCGCCGCCCAGCCGGTCAACGCGGTGACGTAATCGCCGGTGAAGGTCTTGGCGCGCTGCGGTGGACCGGCCGGGTCGCCGGTGAGGTTCATCATGCCGCCATAGGCCTGCGCGATCGCGTCGTAACCGGCGCGCCCGAGATATTCTTCTTTGCCGTACTGGCCATAAGTACTGACGCGCACGATGACGAGGCTCGGATTGACGGCGAGCGCCAACTCATTGGATATGCCGATGCGGTCGAGCGTCCCGGGCATCGAGGATTCCATCCAGACGTCGGAAATCTTCCACAACGCCATCAGCAGCTCTTTGCCGCGCGCCTGCTTCAGATCGATCCCGAGCGACAGCTTGTTCTTCGTGACTTCCGCCTCATCGCAGCCGTGCGGGCGGGGACCTCGCGTCAGCAGCGGCGCGGTGAACCGGAACACGTCGCCACCCGGGCGCTCGACATGGATCACCTCGGCGCCGAACTCGGCGAGCTTGGTGCCGATAAAGGGCTGCGCCACCAATTGCCCGGTGCCGACCACGCGGATGCCTTCCAGCGGTCCGAAGGCGGGCGCAATGCAGGGCGTCGCCGGCCGCTCCAGGCGCTTGATCCAATCCGGAATGGTGCTCCGGAGCTCGCCAATTTTGGCCTCGTCTTGGATTAGCCTGGAATCATGCGGCATTTCCCCCTCCGCCAAAGGCGCACTGCAGGCTCGTCCGTCTGAATTTCGAGCCGACGCAAATTAGCTTGAATTGAACGCGGCCAGCAACGGGTGGGAGGGGCGCGCTTCCGATTTGCTGCGTCGCCCGAAGGTCTTGACCCTGCCGGAGCGGCATGGGCAGGGTAGCGCCTGAGCACGCGGAGGATCGAGCATGACCGCGACAATCCGACCGTTCGCGCGGGTCGGCGAAGGCGCCCAGCCGCCTTATCTACATCGAGATTACGGCAGCACCGTCAAGCGCTCGCCGCAGCATGCGCCGATCCGGATCGACCACACCTTGACCGAAGTCACCGGTCCGATCTTCACCGATGGGTGGGCCGGGGCCGACGCTGCCGACCTGACCCGGCATCATCACGGTGAGCCGCTCGGCGAGCGGATCATTGTCGCCGGAAGAGTGCTCGACGAAGACGCGCGCCCGGTGCCGGGCACTCTGGTCGAACTGTGGCAATGCAACGCTGCCGGGCGCTACCGCCATCCGGTCGATCAGCACGACGCCCCGCTCGACCCGAATTTCGACGGGGTCGGACAGGTCGTGACGAACGAGAAGGGCGAATGGCGCTTTCTGACGATCAAGCCCGGCGCCTATCCGTGGCGCAACACCTACAATTCCTGGCGGCCGGCGCATCTCCATTTCGGCGTTTTCGGCCCGGCGTTCGCGACCCGGCTGATCACCCAGATGTATTTTCCGGGCGATCCGCTGCTGGCATTCGATCCGATCTTCCTGGCGACCGCCGATGCGGCCTCGCGCGAGCGGCTCGTCTCGGCCTACGAGCCGAACCTCAGCGAGGCCGAATGGGCGCTCGGCTATCGTTTCGACATCGTGTTGCGCGGCCGCGAGGCGACCCCGATGGAGGAGCCGCGGTGAGATGGCGGCAAAGCTGATCCAAACCCCCTCACAGACCGTCGGGCCGTTCTTTCACCTCGGGCTCGACCGGCCCGGCTGGGCCGATCTGACCGCAGAGGGTCCATCGGGCGAGCGCATCGTCGTCGAGGGGCAGGTCACCGACGGCGATGGCGCACCGGTCCCCGACGCCCTGCTCGAACTGTGGCAGGCCAACGCCGCCGGACGCTATGCCCACCCGGACGACGCCCGAACCGAGAAGCCGCTCGATCCGTGTTTCCGTGGCTTTGGCCGCGTTGCGACCGCTGCCGACGGCAGGTTTCGCCTCATCACGATCCGCCCCGGCCCGGTGCCAGGACGCGGCAACGCGCTGCAGGCGCCGCACATCGCGGTGGCGATTTTCGCCCGAGGCTTACTGAAGCAGCTCTTCACCCGGATCTACTTCGCCGACGCAAAGGAGAACGAGGCCGATCCCGTGCTGCTGTCGATCGACGACCCGGCGCGCCGCGCGACGATCGTCGCCGTCCGCCTCCCCGGTGTCGACCCGCCGACCTACCGCTTCGACATTGTTCTGCAGGGCGAGCGCGAAACCGTCTTCTTCGACCTCTAACTCCGGAGGAATGAAGCGGAATAGTCTATCCTCTGCGCGGCCGTCGCCGACGCGCTAAACTGGCGGCATGGCCGAGCGAGAGGAGAGACCATCTCAGGAAGCGTCGCTGGCGTCGGTGCAACGCGAGGCCCGCGGCCGCCTCAAGATGTTTCTTGGCTCGGCACTTGGGTTCGGCAAAATCCACGAGATACTGATGGCGGCGCTGACCGAGCGGTTGCGGGAGGGAAAATTTTACGTCCCGCAGCAAGCCGAGCGCGCGGTCCGGCATTTCTTCTCGACCGGCAATTCGACGGCGTCGCGCGAACCGGCCTCGCGCCATACCGCGCGGCGGGTCGGGCCTTGGCCGACCGGCGATCGACTGCTGGTCTGCATTAGCGAGGCGCCGACGACCGGCGGACTGGTCCGCTACGCAAAACACTTCGCCGACCACATGCAGGTGCCGTGGACCGCGATCTATGTCGAAATCGCTGGCACGCAGCGCCAGAACGATGCCGAGCGTGACCGCATCGCTGATCACCTGCGGCTCGCCGAGCGGCTCGGGGCTTCCACGGTCACCATTCCGGGCCGCGATATTGCCGACGAGGTCGTTGCCTATGCGGTCGCGAACAACATCACTCAGATCGTCATCGGCAAAACGGACCGGCCGCGCTGGCTCGAGTTCGTACACAGTTCGGTGGTCCACGATCTGGTGCGCAAGAGCGGTCAGACCGGCGTCCACGTGATCTCCGCCGATGACGGCGAAGCCATTCCGGCCAAGTCGATCGAGACTCGCCCGAAGCCTGCGGCGATCCGGATCGCGCATTATATCGGCAGCGCCGCCGTCGTCTTCGCAGCGCTGGGGGTCGGCCTGCTACTCAAGCAATTCGTCGCGGTCCAGAGCATCTCGCTGGTTTTTATAACCGCAGTGCTTGTCGCGGCCGCTGCCTGGGGATTGCTGCCCTCGCTCTTCGCTTCGCTTCTCAGCCTCCTGGCATTCAATTTCTTTTTCCTGCCGCCGCTCTACACATTGTCTGTGGCCGATGCGGAGAACGTCGTCGCGCTGTTCTTTTTCCTGACGGTCGCGATCATCGTCTCCAATCTGACCGCGGCGACCCGCCGACAGATCGTCACGGCGCGTTCTCGCGCCAAGTCGACCGCCGCGCTCTATGCCTTCAGCCGCAAGGTCGCCGGCATCGGCGCGCTCGACGATCTGCTCTGGGCGACCGCGTATCAGATTTCCTCGATGCTGAACGTCCGAACCGTCCTGCTGATGCCGGTCAGAGAGGGCGGCGGCCTGGGGGTCGCTTCCGGCTATCCGCCCGAGGACCGGCTCGACGAAGCCGATATGGCGGCGGCCCGCTGGAGCTGGGACCGCAACCGGCCGGCCGGCCGGGGCACCGACACATTACCCGGCGGCAAGCGTCTGTTCCTGCCGTTGCGCACCGGCAGCGGCCCGGTCGGCGTCATCGGCATCGACCGCGACGAGCCGGGTCCGCTGCTGACGCCAGACGAGCGGCGTCTGCTCGACGCGCTCTGCGACCAGGCGGCGGTCGCGCTCGAGCGCATCTCGCTCGGCCGCGGCCTCGATGAGGCCCGGGTTTTGGCCGAGACCGAACGGCTGCGGGCGGCGCTGCTGACCTCGATCTCGCACGATCTGCGCACCCCCTTGGCCTCGATCCTCGGCACGGTGTCGAGCCTGCGCAGCTACCCCGAAATATATGGCGAGGCCGAGCGCGCCGATCTGCTCGCCACGTTGCAGGAAGAGGCCGAGAGGCTGAACCGGTTTGTCGCCAACCTGCTCGACATGACCCGCCTCGAATCCGGCGCGATCGAATTCAATCTCGAAGTGATCGACGTGGCCGAGATCGTCGGGGCGGCCGTGCAGCGCGCCGGCGGCGTCCTCTCGCACCACCATGTCGAAATCAATATCGAGCCGGGACTGCCGATGTTGCGGATTGACGCGGTCCTTTTCGAGCAGGTGTTGTTCAATCTTCTCGACAATGCCGCCAAATATGCTCTTGCCGGCAGCCGCATCGACGTCCGGGCGACGCGCGATGGCGAACTCGTCGAGATCGAGGTAGTAGACGAGGGGCCAGGCATTCCGCCTGGCGATGTCGAACGCATCTTCGACAAATTCTACCGGGTGCAGGCGCAAGACCGGCGCCGCGCCGGCACCGGCCTCGGGCTCGCGATCTGCCGCGGTTTCGTCGAAGCGCTGGGCGGCTGGATCGTCGCCCGCAACCGGCGCGACCGGCCTGGTGCGGTGTTGACGGTCAGAATGCCTGTCGTGCCGGAATTGGCCGTGCCGCGTCAGCCGGCGATGGCCCGTGGCTAAGAGCATCACGGTCCTCGTCGTCGACGACGAGCCGCCGATCCGGCGCTTTTTGCGCACCAGCCTTGCAGCTTCGGGATATCGCGTCGTCGAAGCCGAGGATGCGGCCGCGGCGGTGCGCCTGCTCGGGACCGAAAAGCCCGATCTGGCTATCCTCGATCTCGGGCTGCCGGACGGCGGTGGGATCGAACTGATCGGTACGATCCGCAAATCATCGAGCCTGCCGATCGTGGTGCTGTCGGCGCGGCAGGACGAGCGGACCAAGGTCGAAGCGCTCGATAACGGTGCGGACGATTATGTCGCCAAGCCGTTTGGCATGGCCGAGCTGATGGCGCGGGTGCGCGCCGCCTTGCGGCACGCGCTGCAGGCGCAGGGCGAAATACCGGTCTTCGCCTCGGGCGACCTGGCAGTCGATCTCGTGCGCCGCCGGGTGGTCCGCGCGGGGCAGGAGATCAAACTGTCGCCGAAGGAATTCGACCTCCTGCGCCATCTCGTGCTGCATGCCGGCAAGGTGTTGACCCACCGCCATTTGCTGCGCGAGGTCTGGGGGCCGGCCCATACCGAGGACGTGCAATATCTGCGCGTGTTCATCCGTGGATTGCGGCAGAAGCTCGAACCCGACCCAACTCGACCGACCCATATCCTGACCGAACTCGGGGTCGGGTATCGCCTGCAATTGCCGCCCGAACAGCGCGCCTGACCGGGCGGCCAGCGGCCATGCTGGGCAACCCCGCCCGCCGCCGCCTTTATGGAAGCTTTATAGGCTGCGATCTTCATCAGCATCGAATCTTAATGTCGCATATCCCAGATGCCGGCGCGGAGTTCAGGCGCTTGGCTGGCGATCGGATCGTTCCTTTGCAGATAGTCATGCCTACGCAGCAGGCCGGATTTCGCCTGAATTCGAGCTCGAAGCTCGCCCTTGCCGCGCTCGGCGTCGTTTACGGCGACATCGGCACCTCGCCGCTCTACGCGGTCCGCCAGTCGCTCCTCGAATTCGGCGGGGTCAGCGAGCCGGCTATCTTTGGCGCGCTGTCGCTGATTGTCTGGGCGCTCGTGCTGGTGGTCACTGTCAAATACGTCCTTGTCATCATGCGCGCCGACAATCGCGGCGAAGGCGGATTGTTGGCGCTGACCGCGTTGGCATTGCGCGCGACCAAACCCGGACAGAAGCGATATTTGTGGATCATGGGCGCGGGGCTTGTCGGGGCTGCGCTGTTCTACGGCGACGGGGTCATCACGCCAGCGATTTCGGTGCTGAGCGCCGTCGAGGGGCTGAAGGTCGCCACGCCGCTGTTCGAGCCCTATGTCGTGCCGATCTCGCTTACCCTGCTGGCGGGACTGTTTCTGGTGCAGCGTCATGGCACGGCCGCCGTGGGCGGAATGTTCGGGCCGGTGATGCTCGTCTGGTTCGCAGTCCTTGCTGCCCTCGGCATATGGGGCATCGCTCGCCAGCCGAGCATCTTGATGGCGCTCGATCCGCGTCACGCCGTGGCCTTGCTGTGGGCAGCGCCGGGACCGGGTTTTTTCATGCTGGGAGCTGTGTTCCTCGCGGTCACCGGAACCGAGACGCTCTATGCCGATATGGGACATTTCGGCCGTCCTGCCCTCCGGCGGGCATGGCTCGGCCTCGTCTTTCCGGCGCTCGTGCTGAACTATTTCGGGCAGGGCGCAATCCTTCTCCTCGACCCGAACGTGATCGAGAACCCGTTTTACCGATTGGCGCCGCAATGGTTCCTCTATCCGCTGGTCGCCCTCGCCGCGGTGGCGACGATCATCGCCTCGCAGGCGGTGATCTCCGGGGCGTTCTCGATCACGCGTCAGGCGATCCAGCTCGGCTATTTGCCGCGCTTCGAAGTCCGCCACACCTCGGAGACCGAGATCGGCCAAGTCTACGTGCCGCACATCAACTTTATGCTGCTTGCCGCCGTCGCCCTGCTCGTGCTGGTGTTCCAGACCTCCGACAACCTCGGCGCCGCCTATGGCATCGCCGTCAGCGGCATGATGGCGATCACGACCGGGCTGGCGTTCTTGTGGATGCGCAGCCGCGGCTGGCCCCTCGCCCTCGCCGTTCCGTTGTTTGGCCTCTTTGGGCTCGTCGATCTCACCTTCCTCAGCGCCAATCTGTTGAAGATCGGTCAGGGCGGGTGGTTCCCGATCGCCGTGGCCGGGCTCGTCTTCGCGGTGATGGCGACGTGGTGGCGCGGCCGCCGCCTGCTCGCCGAATCGCGCGCTCGCGATGCTCTGACGCTCGGCCAGTTCCTCGATACGATCGGGCCGGACAAGCCGCCGCGCGTTGCTGGCACGGCGATCTTCATGACGCGCGATCTCGGCCACGTGCCGGTGGCGCTGCTCCACGCCCTCAAGCACTACAAGGTGCTGCATCAGCGCGTCGTGATGATGCAGATCGAGACCCAGGACGTGCCGCACGTGCCCGAGGAGGAGCGGCTGGCGATCGAGGAATTGGGCAAAGGCTTCTTTACGATCAAGGTCCGTTACGGTTTCATGGACCAGCCGAACGCCGTGCGCGCGCTGGCGCAGTGCCGGGTCGGCGGCTTTCATTTCAATCTGCTGGAGACGTCGTTCATCATCGGCCGCGAAAAGGTGCGGCCACGGCCACGTCGCGGCGCCTTCTGGCGCTGGCGCGACCGGTTGTTCATTCTCTTGACCAACAACACGCTCGACGCCACCGAATTTTTTCGCATTCCCGCGAACCGTGTCGTCGAGCTTGGCGGCCAGATCGAAATCTGAGAGCGCCCCTAAGGGCCGCAATCGAGCAACCGACGCGACCGGTGGCAAACTTTATCAGGTCTTTATTTCTCCCCTCCCAATTGCGCATCGAATCCTGAGGTGCACGACGATAGATATCGCGTCGTAACTGGCGCGGCAGGTCATGAACCCATACTTGCGTCGATATCCGGGCGGCGCCGATCAGGCCCGCGATCAAGCTTACCAAGCGGCCCAACCCACCGAAGACTTCCTGCTCCAGACGGCGTGGGTGCTGGCCGACTGGGCCGTTGCTTATGTCGGTCCCCTGTTCTGGCTCTATCTGGCGGCGGCGTTCCTTAAAGCGGCGCTGGGCGGTTGACGGCATCCGCGGGCGTGCTGCACCCGACGAATTGCGGCAGGTAAGCCATGCGGTCGTGCTTGGTAGCCTAAGTGTCCGACTGAGAATTGGCAAGGTTGTATCATGACCGCGCCAATCGCCTTATGAGAAGCTGGACCGAGGCCAGATAGAGCCAGGCCGCGGCGCTGGCGATCGAGGTTTCGAAGTCTTTGGCGAGGCGGCGATTGCGATCGAGCCAAGCGAAGGAGCGCTCGATGACCCAGCGGCTGGGGAGCACTTCGAAGCCGACGGTGTCGGCCATACGTCTGACGATCTCGATCCTCCAGCGGCCGAATTTAGCGAGCGCTGTCAGAAGCTTGTCCGCGGAATAGACGCGGTCGGCGAAGAGGTGTCGCAGCCATGGGAAGAGGTCGTGAATGGCTTCGCATGACGAGCGCCGCGCCGTCACGGTCCTGCACATCGGCAGGTTGGATCGCGGCCCCGACCATGAAGCCGAGCGGTGTCGGTGACGATATGGCGCTTGCGGCCCTTGACCTTCTTAGCCGCGTCGAAGCCGCGCGGGCCGCCGCTTTCGGTGGTCTTGACCGACTGGCTGTCGATCACCCCGGCCGACGGGCTCGCCTCCCGGCCGGCGGCTTCCCGCGCTTCGAGCAAGAGTTCGAAATTGACCGTCTCCAACACGCCTTGGTCACGCCAAGCATAGAAATAATACTGTACGGTCGCGTATGGCGGGAACTCGCGCGGCAACTGCCGCCATTGGCAGCCGGTCCGGGCCATGTAGAACAAGGCATTGACGATGCTGCGCAATTCAGTCTCCCGTGGGCGGCCCCGCCGGTATCGCGGCGGCAGCTGCGGCGCCATCAGCGCCCACTCCGCATCCGTCACATCGCTTGCGTAACGCAATCCCTTACGCTCATACTGCGGTCGAGTGGTTTCGGTCCACATGTTGTGTCCCCCGTGCGTTCTCACACACCGCGGTTATCACAACCTACTGAAATCACTAAAATCATTTTTTGGTCGGACACTAAGACGGTAAAGGCGCGCATGATCGTGCTCGCGGGTTTTGTTGGTGAATTGGGGATCAACCAAATGCTCAAAAAGATCGGGACGGCGGTCGGCGCGGTCGGCTTGATCGCCGGCGTGTTGGCGTCGGCGGCCCCCGCCCAGGCGCAGAGTTCGGTGCGCGTCGGCACGCTGACCTGCAACGTCGCGAGCGGCTGGGGCTTCGTCTTCGGGTCGTCGCGCGGATTGCGCTGCACATTTGCGCCCGCCACGGGCCGTCCCGAGCGCTATACCGGTACGATCAACAAGTTTGGCGTCGATATCGGGTACACCCATGGCGGCGTGATTGTCTGGGCGGTGTTGGCGCCGACGGCAAATTTGACGCCGGGGGCGCTGGCCGGCAATTTCGCCGGGGCGACGGCGAGCGCCACGGTCGGAGTCGGGGCCGGCGCCAATGTGCTGATCGGCGGCTCCAAGCAGACGGTTTCGCTGCAGCCGCTGAGCATTGAAGGCAACACCGGCCTCAACGTCGCCGCCGGCATCGGCGCCATCACGCTCCGCTATCAGCCGCAGATGGCGCGCTGACCCGCCGTCGCGCAAGACGGTCGCGTTCGACGATCCGGTCCACGATTTTCGGGATAGTTTATTCATTGGTCATCCGCGGGTCATATTGATGTCGAAATGACCTCCCGGCGCGGCGATGCCCGGCCCGGCGTTCGAGGGGATGCCTTTGTTGCGGCCGTTGTTCCACCTTCTTTATTACCTTTACTCCCGCCGCCTCGCGCGGGAGCTGAGAACGCGGCCGATGCCGCGCCATGTCGGTATCATTCTCGACGGCAACCGGCGCCATGGCCGGGCGCTCGGCATCGCCCGGCCGCGCGAGGTCTACGATCTCGGCGCCGGCAAGCTCGACGAAGTCCTCGAGTGGTCGGCCGAATTGGGGGTGGCGACGGTCAGCCTGTGGGTTTTTTCGACCGACAATTTTCGCAGGCCGGCGGCCGAAGTTTCCGACATCCTGGCGAGCATCGCCTCCAAGGTCGAGGCGCTGGCCTCCGACCCGGCGATCCACCAGCGGCGGGTGCGGGTGCGGGCGATCGGCTGTCTTGCCATGCTGCCGCAACCGGTCCTCGACGCGATCACCGCGGCCGAGCGGGCCACCGCCGATTACGACGGCATCGAACTCAATATCGCGGTCGCCTATGGCGGCCGACAGGAGATCGCCGACGCGGTGCGCGGCTGGCTCGGGGCCTTGGCGGGGCAGGGGGCGACATTGGCCGAGGCGATCGAGCGGATGACGCCCGAGGCGATCGCCGGTCATCTCTATACTGCCGGCCTGCCCGACCCCGACCTGATCATCCGGACTTCGGGCGAGATCCGCCTCTCGGGCTTCCTGTTGTGGCAGAGCGCCCACAGCGAATTCTACTTCACCGACGTGCTGTGGCCGGCCTTCCGCAAGATCGATTTTCTCCGCGCGATCCGCTCCTATCAGCAGCGCCAGCGCCGCTTCGGCTGCTGATCGGGCAGTATCCGTCCGCAATCGCCGGCAGCTGTCCAGCCTGACGCCTGACTTCGACCCGCGGCGTTTGCTGTTTTTGCTGTTATTTGCAACGAAAATACAGCAAAATTCCGACTCGCATGGTCCCTCTTTCGCGTTATCGGCCAGCATGGCGATAAGCGGCGTTGCACTATATCGCACGATATAGAAATTGTCAATAATACAATGCCTCGGCCGCGGGCTGGCGGGAGATTTCCGGGATCCCGCCGCCTGCCTTATAATGGGCAAAACAAAACAGCTTGCCTAGGGAGACCATTTGAACGCCAGGGAGGACAGTATGGAAAAATGGCTTTCGTCGATCGCCACCTTGATTTGCGGTTTGGCGTTGTTGTCGGCTTCTGCGAGGGCGGATGATCAAGGGGGCTCGCGCTATCGCTTCCAGTACGCCGCCAAGTTTCTGTGCACTTCCAACATACCGGGAACTTCTCAGACCACCCCTTCCGTGCTGCCCGGCTCCTATCTGACAGTGGTGAGCATCCACAACCCACAAGACCAGCCGGTGCAATTGCGCAAGAAGATCGCCGTGACTTTCCCCGCCGAGCAGCAGCAGCCGGGACCAGTTTCGCACTTCATCACCGAGCGCGTGCTGGCCGACGAGGCATTCCAGGTGGATTGCCCGCAGATCCTGCAAAATTTCGGGATCGCCTTTATCCACGGTGCGGAAGGTTTTCTGGTGATCGAGAGCACCCATAGCCTCGATGCGACCGCAATCCATACCGCCGGCCCAAGCGCCGGCCAAGTCGCCAGCATCGCTGTCGAGCCGGTGCGCGAGCGGGCAATCAAATAGCCCGCCGGCCGCCGCTTCCTCACCGACGTGACAGCAAAATGGGCGGCGCGCAATGGAGCCGCCCTTGGCCCGAGGGGTCTTAAGACTGGCCCCGGTCGCGCGACAAGACGAGCACGAAGCCCTCGCACTCGCTCAGCGTGACAATGGCGCAGTCCAGCGGCTGCGCCAGCCTCGGCTCGACAGGATGGCCGGTATGCGCGGGCGGTGCTAGCCGCGGCAAAATTATTACGCAAAGCTGACGGCAGCGTTTATTGGCGCTTTGGCGCGAGCCAGCCGGCCGCGGCCGCATCGGGAGGATGACGACGAATGCATCAGAAACTGTGGGGGTTGGCCGCCGCGAGCGTAGCATTGGTGATCGGCGCGATGCCGGCGCTGGCCCAGAAATCGGGCGGCATCCTCAGGACGTGGGATTTCGACAGCCCCGCGAGCATGTCGATCCTCGAGGAATCGACGATCGCGGCCGAGCGGCCGATGATGGGCGTCTTCAACAACCTCGTGCTGTTCGATCAGCACGTTCAGCAGAACAGCCTCAAATCGATCGTCCCCGAACTCGCCAAGAGCTGGAATTGGAACGAGGAAGGGACCGAGCTGACGATGCCGTTGCAGGAGGGTGTGAAGTGGCATGACGGGAAGCCCTTCACCGCCGCCGACGTCAAATGCACCTGGGATCTCTTGACCGGCAAGGCGGCCGACAAATTGCGCATCAACCCGCGCAAATCCTGGTACCGCAACCTCGAAGAGGTGCGCGTCGACAACGACCACCAGGTCACCTTCCGACTGAAGCAGCCGCAGCCGTCGTTTCTGGCATTGCTGGCGACGGGCTGGTCGCCGATCTATCCGTGCCACGTGCCGCCGCGCGAGATGCGCTCGCGCCCGATCGGCACGGGCCCGTTCAAATTTGTCGAGTTCAAGCCGAACCAATCGATCACGGTGGCGCGCAACCCCGACTACTGGAAGAAGGGCCGGCCCTATCTCGACGGCATCGAGTATACGATCATCAAGGACCCGTCGACGGCGCGGCTCGCCTTTGCCGCCGGCAAGTTCGACATGTCCTGGCCTTACAACATCACGGTGCCGGTGCTGAAGGACATCCAGAGCCAGGCGCCGACGGCGCAGTGCGAGCTGACTTCGACCAACGTCAACCGCACCGTGATCATCAACCGCACGGCGCCGCCCTTCGACAATGCCGATCTGCGCCGGGCCGTCTCCCTGGCGCTCGACCGCAAGGCCTATATCGACATCATCACCCAGGGCAAGGGCGACATCGGCGGGGCCATGCTGCCGGCGCCGGAGGGCATCTGGGGGATGCCGGCGGAAATGCTGCAAACCCTGCCCGGCTATGGAGCGGACGTCGCGAAGAGCCGCGAGGAAGCCCGCGCGATCATGAAGAAGCTCGGCTATGGGCCCGACAAGAAGCTGACCGTCACGGTGTCGACGCGCAACGTGCCGCCCTATCGCGACCCGGCGGTGATCCTGGTCTCGCAGTTGAACGAGATCTACATGGACGCGACACTCGACACGATCGACACCGTCAACTGGTATCCGAAGCTCGTGCGCAAGGATTACACGATCGGGCTCAGCACGACCGAGAGCGCGCTCGATGATCCCGACCAGCAATTCTATGAAAGCTATGTCTGCGGCGCCGACCGCAACTACACCGGCTATTGCAACCCGGAATTCGACAAGCTGGTCGACCGGCAGTCGGCCGAGCCGGATCTCGAAAAGCGCCGGAAGCTGGTATGGGAGATCGAAAAGATGCTGGTCGAGGACGGTGTGCGGCCGGTGCTGTTTTATCCGCGGCAGGCGACCTGCTGGTACCCGCACGTCAAAAACCTGACGGTCACGGTCAACAGCATCTACAATGGCTGGCGGTTCGAAGATTTGTGGCTCGACAAATAAGCGCGTTATCGGGGCCAGAACGACAATTCAAGGGGAAGGGAAATGCGTGGGATGCTAGGAGCGCTCGCAGCGGCGGGCACGTTGGTTGTGGGTTTGTCGGCCGGCACCGCGCTGGCGCAAAAATCGGGCGGCATTTTCCGGATGCAACATTTCGACAGCCCGGCCAGCATGTCGATCCTCGAGGAATCGACGCGGGCTACAGAGCAGCCGATGATGGCGGTGTTCAACAACCTCGTGCTGTATGACCAGCACGTCGCGCAGAACAGCCTGCAGTCGATCCGTCCCGATCTGGCGACCAAATGGGAATGGAGCGAGGACGGCAAGGAGCTGACCTTTCCGCTCCACCAGGGTGTGAAGTGGCATGACGGCAAGCCGTTCACCGCGGCCGACGTCAAATGCACCTGGGATCTCCTGATGGGCAAGGGCAGCGACAAGCTGCGCATCAACCCGCGCAAGGCATGGTACTCGAACGTTGAGGATGTAACGACGCGCGGCGATTACGAAGTCACCTTCCATCTGAAGCAGCCGCAGCCCGCGCTGCTTGCGCTGCTGGCCTCCGGGTGGTCGCCGATTTATCCGTGCCACGTCCCGGCGCGCGAGATGCGGCAGCACCCGATCGGTACCGGCCCCTTCAAATTCGTCGAGTTCAAGCCGAACGAATACATCAAGGTGACGAAGAACCAGGATTACTGGAAGAAGGACAGGCCCTATCTCGACGGCATCGAATTCACGATCATGCGTGAAACGGGACCGCGCAACCTGGCCTTCTTCGCCGGTAAGTTCGATTCCATTCCGTTGGGCGTCACAATCCCGACGCTGAAGGATTTCAAGGAGCAGGCGCCGCAGGCGATCTGCCAGGTGAACGTCGGCAACGTGCCGCGCACGATGCTGATCAATCTGCACAAGCCGCCGTTCGACAATCCGGAATTGCGGCGGGCCATGGTCTTGTCGCTCGACCGCGAAGCCTTCGTCAAAATCATCAACGACGGGGTGGGCAATCTCGGCGCAAATATGCTGCCGCCGCCCGACGGCGTCTGGGGCATGCCGCCTGACGTGCTGCAGACCTTGTCCGGCTATGGCGGCGACGTCGCGAAGAACCGAGCCGAGGCGCGCAAGATTATGGAAAAGCTCGGCTACGGCCCGGATAAGCGGCTTGCCGTCAAGCTATCGACGCGCAACTTTCCCGCCTGGCGCGACCCGGCGGTAATCCTGGCCTCGCAATTGAAGGAAATCTACATCGACGCCGAACTGGAATTTGTCGATACCGCGCTCTGGTACGCCAAAGTGACGCGCAAGGACTACACGGTCGGCGCGGTGCCGATCGAGAGCGGCGTCGATGATCCGGATCAGATGTTTTACGAGAATTACTACACCGGCGCGACGCGCAACTATGCCGGCTACAGCGATCCTGAGTTCGACAAGCTGGTCGATCTGCAATCGATGCAGTCCGACCCGGAAAAGCGCAAACAGATCGTCTGGCAGGCCGAGCGCAAATTGGCGGAAGCCGCGTTCCGACCGGTGCTCTTCTTCCCGGCGGGAGCCTCCTGCCGGCAGCCTTGGGTCGAGGGATGGACCCGGATGACGAACAGCATCTACAACGAATGGCGCTTCGAAGACGTCTGGCTCGACAAATAAACGATTGCGCCCGGCGGGGCGGGCCGCGGGAGGAGCCGATGGGAATGGGACGCACCTTGCTGGCGGCGGCCGGGATGGCGCTGGCAGCGGCGCACCCGGCGCTGGCGCAGAAGGCGGGCGGCATCTTGCAGATGCTCGATTTCGCCAGCCCGGCATCGATGTCGATCCACGAGGAATCGACGATTACCGCCGGCATTCCGATGATGGGGGTATTCAACAACCTCGTCGTCTTCGACCAGCACGTGCCGCAGAACAGCCTCGCCTCGATCGTGCCGGATCTGGCGACCGACTGGTCGTGGGACGAGGACAGAACCGCGCTGACGTTCCATCTGCGGCAGGGTGTGAAATGGCATGACGGCAAGCCCTTCGCCGCGTCCGACGTCAAATGCACCTGGGACCGGCTGCGCGGAGTGGACGCCGACAAATTCCGGATCAATCCGCGCAAGGCGTGGTATCGCAACGTCGAGAACATCACGACCGAGGGCGACAACGAGGTCACCTTCCACCTGGCGCGGCCGCAGCCCTATTTGACAGCACTGCTCGCTTCCGGCCAGTCGCCCGTCTATCCCTGCCATGTATCGACGGCGCAGATGCGCCAGCACCCGATCGGCACCGGCCCGTTCAAGTTCGTCGAGTACAAACCCAACGAGCATATCCGGGTGACTCGCAACCCGGATTACTGGAAGCCGGGGCGGCCCTATCTCGACGGCATCGAGTACACGATTATCGCCAGCCCGGCGACGCAGATCCTGGCCTTCGCCGCCGGCAAGCTCGATTTCACCTTCGCGACGATTCCGCTCCTAAAGGATGTAAAGAGCCAGGCGCCGAAGGCGGTGTGCGACGTTGTCATGGACAACAACAGCCGCGACCTCCTGATCAACCGCGCGGCACCGCCCTTCGACAACCATGAATTGCGGCGGGCACTGGCGCTCTCGCTCGACCGCCAGGCCTTCATCGATATTCTCGCCGAGGGACAGGGTGCGGAGGGTGGCGCGATGCTGCCGCCGCCCGATGGTGTCTGGGGCATGACGCCCGCGGTGCTGCACACTCTGCCCGGTTACGGGACCGATGTCGCCAAGAGCCGCGAGGAGGGCCGCGCGATCATGCGCAAGCTCGGCTACGGGCCGGACAACCGGCTGCCGGTCAAATTGTCGACCCGCAATGTTCCGGGGTACCGCGACGCCGCGGTCGTCGCGATCTCGCAGTTGCGCGAAGTCTATGTCGATGCCGAGCTCGAACTGGTCGACACGGCCAACTGGTTCCCGCGCGTCATGCGCAAGGATTACAAGCTCGGCCTCGACGTCAGCACCGGCGGCCTCGACGAGCCGGACCAGAAATTCTACGAGAACTACGTCTGCGGCGCCGAGCGCAACCTGACCGGATATTGCGACCATGAGACCGACAAGCTGATCGACGCGCAATCGATGGAGGCCGATCCGCAGAAGCGCCGGAAGCTGGTATGGGATGTCGAACGCAGACTGGCCGAGGACGCGTCGCGGCCGGTGCTGCTCTACTCCCGTTTCGCCTCCTGCATGCAGCCCGCGGTCAAGGGGCTGACGACGATGACCAACAGCCGCTTCAACGGGTGGCGCATGGAACACGTCTGGCTCGACCGGTAGCGCCGCATAAGCGCGATTGCCCTCACGCAACGGTCGCGCGGCCCGCGAGCTTTGTTATAGTTCGCATTCAGTGACAGGGGAGATCAACATGCCCGAGAACAAGCGCGTGCGGCCGACCCGTTCGGTTTTGCCGGCGCGGCCGCCTTTGTTGACGCCGCACCCGCCGGTGGCGCCGCTATTGCCGCCGGCCCATGTCGTCGATCTGATGACCGCGGAAGGCTCGGCGGCGTTCGGCGCAAGTGGCGGGTAAGAGAGGCGAAGCTCGTCGAATGCCCGGCATTCACCGACGCGATGCCCGAGTACAAGACGACTTACGACATCGAGCCGCATGCCGAAGAGCGTGGCTTTGACGATTCCGACTGGACGGTGGTTCCGCCGACGGATCTGGGCGGCCGGCGCGGCGGCGGCATGGTGTCGTTCTGCTGGTACCGCACGAGCTTGACGGTGCCGGTCAACGCCATGGGCTTCGAGACCGCCGGTGCGATGGTGGTGTTCCGGGTCAATGTCGACGACTATGCCGAAATCTGGGTCAACGGCGAGATGCCGCGCGCCGCCGGGCGGCCGAGTCCCTACACGATCCAGGGCTTCAACACGCCGCACCGCATCGTGCTCGCCACAGAGGTTTCGCCCGGCGAAAAATTCGAGATCGCGGTGTTCGCGATCAACGGGCCGATTTCGGCGGCACCCGCCAATTTCCTGTGGTTCCGGGAGGCGAAAGTCGAATTCTTCCGCTGAGCGCCCGCAACGACTAGCCGGGATCATTCATCGGGCGGCATGAAGGGGCTAGCGGGATCGACATAAGCCGTTGGATTCGCGTATGATTTGGTTGTTGAAGCCGGATCATTCGAAGACAACGGAGTTCGCACCCGCCATGGAGGAAGCTACGGGGATTCTGCCGGGTTTGCCTACGGTGGCCGGCAAGCCGGTGCATGTCGCCTTCGACGGCGGCCGGCTGACCTCGGACGCCGGGATATTGCTGCTGGCAGCGATTGAGCGACGGCTGAAGATCGCCGAACGGCTGGCGCGATGCATCGAAGACCCCCGCGCGCCTGATCGGATCCGGCATGAGATTGCCGAGATGATCCGGTATCGGGCCTTGCTGGTCGCGGCGGGCTATCCCGACGGCAACGACTGCGACGCGCTCAAATCCGACCCGGCCTTCAAGATGGCGATCGGGCGGCTGCCGGAAAGCGGCGATGATCTGTGCTCGCAACCGACCATCAGTCGGCTGGAGAACCTGCCTGGCGCGACCGCGCTCAAGCGCATGATGGCAGCGATGGTCGAGCTGTTCTGCGACAGCTTCGAGCAGGTTCCCCGGCGTATCGTGCTCGACATCGACGATACCGAGGACCGGGTTCACGGCGGCCAACAGCTGGCGCTGTGGAACGCCCATTACGACAGCCGCTGCTTTCTGCCGATCCACATTTATGAGGCGACGACCGGCAAGCCGGTGGCAATCATCCTGCGCCCCGGCAAGACCCCGGACGGAGCCGAGGTGGCGCTGGTGCTGCGCCACGTCATCGGCCGCATCCGCACCCGCTGGCCGGCGGTCGACATCCTCGTGCGCGGCGACAGCCATTACGCGCGGACTGAGGCGATGGCGTGGTGCGAGCGCAAGCGCATCGGTTACATCTTCGGTCTCGCCGGCAACCCGGTGTTGCTGTGCCAGGTCAGCCCGCTCGCCGAGGATGCCGCCATTGGCCGCGTCGATGGCGAGGCCGACAAGGTCCGCCGCTACGGCGAATTTTGCTATGCCGCCAAAAGCTGGAAAGTCGAGCGCCGTGTCATCGCCCGTGTCGAGGCCGGTCCCCAGGGGGCCGACAGCCGCTTCATCGTCACCAATCTGCCGGGCTTGCCCAAGACGCTCTACGAGAAGGTCTATTGCGCGCGCGGGCAGGCCGAAAACCTGATCAAGGCGCACAAGCTGCACCTCGCTTCCGACCGCACCTCCTGTACCAAGGCCACCGCCAACCAGTTCCGCCTCTTGATCCACACCGCCGCCTATTGGCTGATGCTGAGCCTGCGCGGCCTCGCACCCCGCACGTCGTTCTGGCGCGATGCCCAGTTCGATACGATCCGCCTCTGCCTGATCAAGGTCGCCGGCCGCGTCACCGAGATGGTCACCCGCATTAAGATCGCCCTGCCGACCGCCTTCCCCTACCAGGCCGGCTTCACCGATCTCGCCAGCCGCCTCGCCAAGTTGCCCCCGTGAGCAACGGGGCCGGATGCCCCGCACAAACCCGTCGTCGCAACCTCAAACCCGGATCACCAGCGTCCCAGACGCCACGGCGAACCACGCCCCGCCCGGCGGCATCGCGCGGCCGAACGATACCCCGATGAATGATCCGGGTTAGCACACGGAAGTAAGGTTAGTGTAAGTTAGACGCAATCCGGTCGGAGGCCGGAAACGACTGGCCGACCGGGGAGGGAGAAGCGCGATGAGACGAAATAAGTGGGTCGGCGCCGTCACGGGCGCCTTGCTGGCATCCCTGGCGATGGCGGCCCCGGCGGTGGCGCAGCAGCGCGGCGGGGTTCTCAAGGTCTTTCATTGGGACAGCCCGGCCAGCATGTCGATCCTCGAAGAGGCGACCTACTCCGTCGTCGTGCCGATGATGGGCGTCTTTAACAACCTCGTCATGTACGACCAGCACGTGCCGCAGAACAGCCTGAAGTCGATCGTGCCGGATCTCGGCCGAGAGCTGGAGCTGGAGCGAGGACGGGACCGAACTGAGTTCAAACTGCGCCAGGGTGTGAAATGGCATGACGGCAAGCCGTTCACGGCGGCCGACGTCAAATGCACCTTCGACCTGCTGCTCGGCAAGTCGACAAGACAGGCTGCGGATCAATCCGCGCAAGGAATGGTACCATAACGTCAAGGAGGTTGCGGCGCCGAGCGATTACGAGGCGGTCTTCCACCTCGAACGGCCGCAGCCGGCGTTGATCGCGCTGCTCGCGTCGGGCTATTCGCCGATCTATCCCTGCCACGTGCCGGCGGCAGAAATGCGCCGCCATCCGATCGGGACCGGCCCGTTCAAATTCGTCGAGTTCAAGGCGAACGAGTTGATCACGGTGGCCCGCAATCCGGACTATTGGAAAAAGGATCGGCCCTATCTCGACGGCATCGAATACACGATCATCCCGAACCGCTCGACAGCGACTTCTCGCCTTCGTCTCGGGCAAGTTCGACATGACCTGGCCCTTTGTCGTGACGGTTCCGCTGCTGAAGGACGTCAAGAGCCAGGCGCCGCAGGCGATCTGCGAGTTGCGGACCAACAACGCCACCAACAATCTGATCGTCAACCGCGACAAGCCGCCCTTCGACAACGCCGATCTGCGCCGCGCGATGGTGCTGGCGCTCGACCGCAAGGCGTTCATCGACATCCTGACCGAGGGTCAGGGAAAGATCGGCGGCGCGATGCTGCCGCCGCCCGACGGGATTGTGGGGGATGCCTCCGGAAATGCTGCAGACCCTGCCGGGCTACGGCCCCGACGTGGAGAAGAACCGGGCCGACGCGCGCAAGATCATGGAGAAGCTCGGCTACGGGCCGGACAAGCGGCTCGCGGTCAAGGTCGCGACGCGCAATGTCGCGACCTATCGCGACCCGGCGGTGATCCTGATCGACCAGCTGAAGCAGATCTACATCGACGGCGAACTCGACACCGTCGAGACCGCGAACTGGCACTCCAAGGTGACGCGCAAGGATTACATGGTCGGGCTCAACGCCACCGGCAGCGGCGTCGATGATCCCGACCAGCAATTCTACGAGAACTACGCCTGCGGCTCGGCGCGGAACTACACCGGCTACTGCAACAAGGAACTCGACAAGGAGTTCGACCAGCAATCGGCCGAGACCGACCAGGGAAAGCGCAAGAAGCTGGTGTGGGAGATCGACCGGAAGCTCCAGGAGGACGGGGCCCGGCCGATCATCTTCCACAACATCGGCGCGACCTGCTGGCAGCCCTACGTCAAGGGCCTGACGATGATGGTCAACAGCATCTACAACGGCTGGCGGTTCGAGGACGTGTGGCTCGACAAGCACTGAGTTGGGAGCGGATCACGGAGATGCGATCGACCGAACCTAGCGAGGCGTGGTAACCTCGAACTGGCGTCGTGCGCCGAACGCCGGACCACCGGCGAGGGAGGAAGAACGTGGGGTCCTATCTGGTGCGCCGGTTCGGCCTGATGATCCTGACACTGTTCGGGATTTCGATCATCATCTTCTTGATGCTGCGGCTGGCGCCCGGCAACATCGCGGATATCCTGTTCGACGCCGCGGGCTTTGTCGACCCGGCCGACAAGGCGCGGATCATGTCCGATCTCGGCCTCGACAAGCCGTTGCCGGTGCAGTACGCGACCTGGATCGGCGGGCTGTTGCGCGGCGATCTCGGTTATTCCTATGTGTCGGACCGGCCGGCGCTGGCCGAGAATTCTGCCGCGCATCCCGATTACCGCACGCATCGCCGGGTTGGCGCTGACCTTTTCGGTGTTGATCGGGGTCCCGCTCGGGGTGATCAGCGCCGTCAAGCAGAACACCCGCCTCGACTACTTCCTGCGCGTGGTGAGCCTCTCCGGGTTGTCGCTGCCGGCCTTCTGGCTCGGCCTCCTGGTGCTGATGGCGTTCGTCACCTGGTTCGGCACGATCCCGATCTACAACGATGCGCCAGCGACCGTATGGGACGGCATCGTCATGTACAGCGTCCCGGCGGCGGTGGTCGGCTTCCGCAGTTCGGCGTTGCTGATGCGCCTGACCCGATCCTCGATGCTCGAAGTGTTGCGCCAGGACTACATCCGCACGGCGCGCTCGAAGGGCGCCTCGGAAAACGTGGTCAACTATCACCATGCGCTGAAGAACGCGGTGCTGCCGGTCGTCACCCTGATCGGCATCGAGGCCGCCTTTCTGATGGGCGGCCTGATCGTCACCGAGACCGTCTTCAACATTCCCGGGGTGGCGCGGTTCCTCGTCGAAGCGATCCGCTGGCGCGACTACCCGATCGTGCAGAACCTGGTCATGTACATCGCCATCCTTGTGGTGTTGGTCAACTTTACCGTCGACATGCTGTACGCGGTGCTCGATCCGCGCATCAAATATTCGGACTAGCGTTGAGCGAGATTTCCCAACCGGAGGAAATGCCGTGAGCAGCATCGACTATCGTGCGGAACTGTCGAGGGCCGGCGCGCATGTCGAGGGGAGGTGGAGCGCCGTCCGCTTTCTTGCGCGCCGCTACCCCTGGGCGCGGTCGGCGCGGTGATCATGGCGATTTTCGTCTTCGCCGCGGTCTTCGCGCCATTCATCACCGCTTATGACCCGCTGTCGACCAACGCGTCGCCGTCGCTGGCCAAGCCCAGCATGGCGCATTGGCTCGGCTGCGACTTCATGGGGCGCGACGTCTACAGCCGCATCGTCTACGGCGCCCGCATCTCGCTCGCTGTCGGCATCGGTCTCGACCCTGTTGGGCGGCAGCCTCGGCATTCTCTTGGGCCTGCTGTCGGGCTATATCGGCGGCTGGATCGACCTCGCCGCACAGCGCCTGATCGACACCTTGCAATCCCTGCCGCTCTTGGTCATGGCGCTGTTGATGGCGGCCTCGCTCGGACCTTCGCTGCGCAACACGATCATCGCGATCTCGATCCCGCTGATCCCGTATTCGGCGCGCGTCGTGCGCGCCAACACCTTGTCGTTGCGCGAGCAGCCCTTCGTCGAGTCGGCGAAGGCGATCGGCATGAGCGAGTTCCGCATCGCGCTGCGGCACATCCTGCCGAACACGCTGGCGCCATTGATCGTGCTCGGCACCGCGCAGCTCGGTTCGACGATCCTGATCGAAGCCTCGCTGTCGTTCCTCGGCCTGGGCGTTCCCGAGCCGCATCCCTCCTGGGGCCGGATGCTGTCGGAATCGGCGGCCGAATATGTCCGCACGGCGCCATGGCTGGTGATCTTCCCCGGCATCGCGATCAGCCTCGTCGTCTTCGGCACCAACCTCCTCGGCGACGCGGTGCGCGACGTGCTCGATCCGCGGCAGCGCAGCTGACTGACTGGCTCCCAACAAGCCCCATAGGATGGGTTGCAGCCGATGCAGAGCGCGGTGGACACGCATTGGCGACCGCCGGTCGCCCTCGGCCTATGCGATGACCAAGGCCGGCGGCGAGACGGCTGGCGGTGCTTGAGGTCAGACGGGCTGCAGACCTACCTCTTCACCCGCGCCGGGGTCGTCAAGGGGGTGGACGACGTCTCGTTCTCGCTGCGCGCGGGCGGAGACCCTGGCGGTCGTCGGCGAAAGCGGCTGCGGCAAGTCGATGACCGCGCTCTCGATCATGCGGCTTGTGCCGAGCCCACCCGGCAAGATCGTCGGCGGCAGCGTCAAGCTCGAGGGCAGGGATCTGCTGCAGCTCGACGAATCCGAGATGCGCGACATCCGCGGCAACGACATCTCGATGATCTTTCAGGAGCCGATGACCTCGCTCAACCCGGTGCTGACAATCGGGCACCAGATCGCCGAGGCCGTTCGGCTGCATCAAGATCTGTCGAAAGAGCGCCACCGCCGAGAAGGCGATCGAGATGCTGCGTCTGGTCAAGATCCCGGAAGCCGGCGCAGCGGGCGCGGGAATACCCGCACCAATTGTCGGGCGGGATGCGGCAGCGCGCGATGATCGCGATGGCGCTCGCCTGCAATCCCAAAGGTGCTGATCGCCGACGAGCCGACGACCGCGCTCGACGTGACGATCCAGGCGCAGATCCTCGACCTGATCCTGGAGTTGCAGAAGGAACTCGGCACCGCCGTCATCCTGATCACGCACAATCTGGGCGTCGTCGCCGAAACCGCGCAGCGCGTCATCGTCATGTATGCCGGGCGAAAGGTCGAGGAAGCCGAGGTCGACGCGCTTTTCGAAGAGCCGCTGCACCCCTATACGCATGGGTTGCTAGCGTCGATCCCGCGGCTCGAAATCATCGGTGGCGGGCCCGCGACCTCGGGCGAGCGGCTGAGGGAGATCCCGGGGCTCGTCCCGGCGCTGAGCAATCTGCCGCCCGGCTGCACCTTCGCGCCGCGCTGTCCGTTTGCCGATGAGCAGTGCCGCGCGCAATATCCTCCCTATGCCCAGGTGCGGCCGGGGCACTGGTCGGCCTGCTGGCATTCGGAGCGGCTTTATGGAGGCCGCAATGTGCTAGCGCGCTTGTCGAGGATCGCGCCAGACCGGCTCCGGCCGCGCGCAACCGGGCGCCGGTAATCGAGGTCGAGGGCCTGAAAAAGCATTTTCCGATCAAGAAGGGGCTGTTGCGGCGTCACGCGGGCCATGTCTATGCAGTTGACGGCGTCGGCTTTTCGATCAACGAAGGCGAGACCTTGGGGCTCGTGGGCGAGTAGGGCTGCGGCAAGTCGACGGTCGCGCGCACCGTCCTGCGGCTGATCGAGCCGACCGAAGGCACGATCCGGCTCAACGGCCACGACATCACCAAACTCGGCAAGGCGGCGATGCGCCCGCACCGGCGCCAGATGCAGATCATCTTTCAGGATCCGTTCTCGTCCTTGAACCCGCGCATGTCGGCGGGCGACATCGTCGGCGAGCCGTTCAAGGTGCATGGCATCGCCCACGGCAAGGACAAGGAGGAGCGCGTCGCCGAGCTGTTCGATCAGGTGGGGCTGCGGCGGGCTCAGATGCGCGCCTATCCGCACGAATTTTCCGGCGGGCAGCGGCAGCGCATCTGCATCGCGCGGGCATTGACATTGAACCCGACCCTGATCGTCGGCGACGAGCCGGTATCGGCGCTCGACGTGTCGATCCAGGCGCAGGTCATCAACCTGATGATGGATCTGCAGCGCGAGAAGAACCTTTCCTACCTGTTCATCGCCCACGATCTGGCCGTTGTCGAGCACATCAGCCACCGCATCGCGGTCATGTATCTCGGCAAGATCGTCGAATACGCCGACAAGGAGACGCTGTTCACCACGCCACTGCACCCCTATACCGAGGCGCTGCTCGCCGCGGTGCCGGTGCCGAACCCGCGGCTCAAGCGGGCAAGGCGGCTGTTGCAGGGCGATGTGCCGAGCCCGGTCAACCCGCCGCCCGGCTGCACCTTCCACACCCGTTGCCCCTATGCCGAAGCGCGCTGCAGGGAGGCCGTTCCGGCGTTGCGCGAGGTCAGTCTCGGCCACAAGGTCGCCTGCCACCTGCGCTGACCGCGCCCCGTTGCAGAACCGACGACAGCTGTAAAGATTTCCGACGGATTGTCGCTTTGCCCTATCGGCGGAGCGGCGGCGGGAAATGTCGCCGCGGCGACGCGCCACGGGCGACGGGGGACTCTCCACGTTTGAGCGATTAATGTCGACTAGCGAGCCATAAGCTCAGGTCGAATTAAGATAATGATACTGCAATCTTTCCGCTGTCGCCACCGAACGGTCTGAGCAACCCCGGCGATGCTACCCCAAACGTCAACACTATTGACGGGAATTTTTACAATCCGACAGAACCTGTCGACGGAGAGTATTGAAAAACAACTGCATTTTCTGTTGGCGCATGATTTGCCGTGGCCATAATCGGGGTTAAAAAATTTACGAGAGCAACGTGATGAAACAGACTTTCTTGACTGCAGCGGCGCTGGCGTTGAGCGGTATCGTGGCGACGGCAGCAGCCCAGCCGGCCCCGAGCCAATGCGACCCGATCGCCGGCAACCTGGTCACCAATTGCGGCTTCGAGACGGGTGACCTGACCGGCTGGACACAGAGTGGAAACACGGGGCACACCGGCGTCGCCTTTGACACTCCCTTTTTTGTGCATTCCGGAGATTACGGTTTGCAAGAAGGTCCCGTCGGCTCGGACGGCTTCATTTCGCAGACCGTCTCGACGGTTCCCGGAGCAGCCTATTCGATTACCGCGTGGTACAATCCGAGCGGCTCAACTCCTGCCGACTTCGATATCGAATGGAATGGTAATGCGCTGCTCGGTGTGCCCGATTCTCCGGTAACGGGATGGCTGCCGTATACGGTATTTGCCACCGGCACCGGGAGCGACCTGCTGACGATCAGCTTCCGCGACGATCCTTCTTTTGGCGGCATCGACGACATCTCGGTTACTGCTGCCCCCGAACCGGGGTCGTTGGCGCTGTTGGGCGCCGCCTTTGCGGGTCTGGGTCTCCTGCGCCGCCGCAGCCGCAAGGTCTGATCAGAATCGTCTCATCGCGTGATCGCAGGCGGCGCCTCGCTTCGCCAGCGGTCAGCCGTGTCCGGCGTCCCGTCGATCCTGGATCTATCGCAGCAGCACAGGCATCAGGGCGGCTCTGCGGCGGCGTCCGTCCGGGGGTCGCACACCAGCAGAACCGTCTCCGCGATCACAAACGGCGCTCCGTCAGCGCGGGTTTCTCTCATCTCGAGCGCAAAATCCAAAAGTCGCATGGCGGGGATAAGGCTGCCGGCTCGCCTCGCACTGCCACCTGCTGTCACCCTGCCCACTGCGGGATCGACGACAGCTGTAAAGATTTCCGTCGGTTTGATGAGACGGACGATGCGGCGGAGCGATGGCTCCGGCAGCCCGCATGGTGACGCCTGTCCGTCATTGAGGTTTGTTAAACTTTTTGTGATCCTGATCGAGTACGTAGTTTTCAATTCAGCTTCAATTAAGATGATTTTGGTCGGTCCTTTCCGAATTCAAATCGAAAGGGCATTTTTTCTGGAAAAAGGGCCTCGGATACCGTCGGAATCCCTTACATCGCACCCCCGGACCCCACGGACTTGACCGCCGATCCGGTCGTAAGGGATTGAAATCCTGCCATTGGCACGGGAGTTGCCCTGGCAACACCGGATGGTCGCGGAAGAGGCTCGTCGAGGATGACGAAGGGCGCAACGGGTTTGGTTCGATGTCTCGACCCCGACCGCATCGTCCAAAAAAACCATACGGAGTTTATCCATGATGTTTGGTAGATCGACGGCACTTGCCGTCACGGCTATCGGCTTGGTGCTGGGCACGGCCTACTCGGCCAAGGCTGATGTGCTGCCGGTTACGAACCTCGAGTTCAATCAGTTTGACGGCACATTCACGCCGCCGAAGGATTTTTTCACAAACGCACAGCCGACCAACTGGTCGATCGGCGCGGCCGCACAGATCGACAACCTCATCTATGTCGGCCAGCAAGGCTCCGAAGGCTATTTTGGTCCTGGTCCTGGCAATATTTACGGTGTTTACACCAACCCCGGCTTCTCAAATACCGTTCCGCCCGGCACCAACTTCTATCAGGCGGACGGCAATCCGCAGTTCGAGAGTACGATCTTTCAGACCATTACAGGGCTGACGGCGGGCACGACTTACTCCCTTCAGTTCCAGCAGGCAGCCGGTCAGCAACAAGGATTTAGCCCGGATCATTCACGAGGTGTTTGAAGGCGCGGCCCCTGATCGCGGCGGGTGCGCGGTTTTCTGTGGCGTCGGTGACGCGGTGGTCGGGGTTTGGGGTTGGGCCGGAGGGTTCGAACTGGGGCGATTGCCCCGTCGGTTACGGCGGCAGTTTGGCGATGCGTCCGGCGAGCGTGGCGAAGCCGGCCTGGTAGGGATACGCGGTCGGCAGCGCGACCTTGATGCGGGTGACCATTTCGGTGACACGGCCCGCGACCTTGATCAGGCACAGGCGGATCGTGTCGAACTGGGCCTCGCGCCAGAATGAGTTGCGTGGTGCCAGGCCGCGCAAGCTCAGCATCAGCCAGTAGGCGGCGGTGTGGATCAACAGGCGGAACTGGTTGGCGGTGGCCTTGCTGCACGAGGTGCGGTCGGAGGCAAGATGCAGCTTGTGCGCCTTGATCAGAGCCTGCCCCGGCGCAGGCCGGGGTTCTCGGCCTGCCCTCTGGCGCAATAGACCTTCTCGTAGAGCGATTTCGGCAGGCCCCTGAGGTTGGTGACGACGAACCGGCTGTCGGTGCCTTGGGGCCCGGCCTCGACGCGGGCGACGACGCGGCGCTCGACCTTCCAGCTTTTGGCGGCATAGCGGAAATCGCCGTAGCGACGGAGCTTTTCGCTTTCACCAGCGAGGCGGCCGAGGGCGGCATCCTCGGCGAGCGGGCCTACTTGGCGCAGCAGCACCGGGTTGCCGGCCAGGCCGAAGATGTAGCCGATGCCCTTGCGTTCGCACCACTCCATCGCCTCCGGCCGGCCGTAGTGGCTGTCGCCGCGCACGAGGATGTCGACCGCCGGCCAGCGGGTGCGGATATGGCCGATGACGTGGCGCAGTACCAGCGCTACCTCGGCTCCGTCCGGGGTCTTGCCGGGGCGCAGGATGATTGCCACCGGCTTGCCGGTCGTCGCCTCATAAATGTGGATCGGCAGAAAGCAGCGGCTGTCGTAATGCGCGTTCCACAGCGACAGTTGCTGGCCGCCGTGCACTCGGTCCTCGGTGTCGTCGATGTCGAGCAGGATGCGCCGCGGCACCTCATTGAAGCTGTCGCAGAACAGCTCGACCATCGCCGCCATCATGCGCTTGAGCGCGGTCGCGCCGGGCAGGTTTTCCAGCCGGCTGATCGTCGGTTGCGAGCAAGATCCGCGCCGCTTTCCGGCAGCCGCCCGACCGCCATCTTGAAGGCCGGGTCGGATTTGAGCGCATCGCAGTCGTTGCCGTCGGGATAGCCCGCGGCGATCAGGATCGCCCGGTAGCGAAGCATCTCGGCAAGACCATGCCGCACCCGCTGCGGGTCGCGCGGGTCCTCGATGCAGGCGGCCAAGCGCTCGGCGATCTTGAGCCGCTGTTCGATCGCCGCCAGCAGCAAGATGCCGGCATCCGAGGTCAGCCGGCCGCCGTCGAACCCGACATGCACCGGCTTGCCTGCGACCGCTGGCAAACCCGGCAAAATCCCCATAATCTCATCCATGGCGGGCGCGAACTCCGTTGCTTCGGTTGATCCGGCTTCAGCAACCAAATCATACACGACACCAACGGGTTAATATGCTCCCGCCGCCCTCTTCACGCGACCCGGTGAATTTTCCAGGCTAGCGGCGACACCACCGAGCAATGGAAAGTGTTTCTTGGTGTGGGCGGCATCGGTGTCGATTGCAGCACCAACCCCTGCACTGTTACTGGCCTCACCAATAATGAGGAGCAGGACTTGCCACTGATGAACACCCCGTCGATGATGAACACCGACTGGAATAACGTCAATCTCAGCTTTACCCCAACTGCCGCCGAACTGACCGGCGGGAGCGCGATACTGACATTCCTGGCATGGGGTGATGGCGGCAGCACCACCAATCTTCCGCCGACGGTGTTCCTCGAAGGCGTGAACACGCCGCCGGTGCCGGAGCCGGCGACGCTGTCGCTGATGGGTGTTGGTCTTCTGGCACTCGGCGGGATCATGCTGCGTCGGCGCGCCAAGGGCAACGCCGCGGCCTGATCGCATTTTCGGCGAACGCGCTCGGGTGGGACTTCGTCTCGCCCGGGCGCGAAGACTTTCGGGCCTGCGAACCGGTAAATTGGGATAGCGTCTTTGCCTACATTTCTCGACGCCCAGCACCTCCACGTATTCCTGCTCAGCGCGATCAGGCTTTCAGTCTGGTTGCTGCTGCTCGCCGTGGTGTTTGTGCCGCTGGAGCAGCTCTTCGCCGTGCGTCGGCGAAAGATCTTTTGCAAGAGTCTTGCCGGCGACATTGGCTTTTATTTCATCAGCGGCTTGGTGCCCGCTTTGCTGCTGACCCCGCCGCTGGCGCTGGTGGCCCTCGGCGCGCACGCCATTGTCCCGTGGCGCCTGCAGATGGCGGTCGCGGAGATGCCGATCTGGGCGCGCGCGGCGGCCGCTTTGGTGCTGAGCGAGGTAGGCTTCTACTGGGGCCATCGCTGGATGCACGAAATCCCGACGCTGTGGCGCTTCCACTCGATCCACCACCACCCCGGAGAGGTGTATTTCCTGATCAGCGCCCGCGCACACCCGATCGACAATGTATTCATCCGGCTGTGCGGCCTGATCCCGGTCTTCTTCCTTGGGCTCGCGACGCCGCTCACCCGCTCGGGCGGCGCGGTGGCGGCGTTGCTCGTGCTGGTTCTGACGATGTGGGGGTTTTTCATCCACGCCAATTTGCGCTGGCGGCTGGGTCCGCTCGAATGGCTAATCGCGACCCCTGGCTTCCACCATTGGCATCACACCTTGGGCGAGCCGAGGGACTGCAATTTTGCCTCGACGCTGCCGGTGATGGATTGGCTCTTCGGGACCCTCCATCTGCCGCGCAAGGAATGGCCGTCCTCCTATGGGATCACGACGAAGCTGCCGACCTCCCTCGGCGGTCAGCTGCTCTACCCGCTGCGCCTGCAGCCCGAGCCCGGGCCGCCGGTCCTTGAAGGATCGGCGACGGCGGAGCGGCGTTGAGGGTCCGCCGACACCCTTGCCCTCAGCCGGAATTCGCGGTGGGCTCCGGCGCCCCTTTTTCGCCCTTCGACCGCAATAGGCCGCGGGCCAATTCCTCGATGCGCGCGATGGCGTCGCTGGCGCAGACGCCCGAGGCCAACCCCAACCCCGCCAGCAGAAAGATGCTGGTCGAGGCCGATGCGCCGGCATCCGGGGTTTGGCCGGTCAGAAACAGCTGGCTGGCGCGGAAGAGGACATACATGCCCAGCGCGATGACGCCGCCCGCCGCCGGCATATAGATCAGATCCCGTAGCGACGGCCATTCGGCCTGCGATTTTGCGAACGCCCGTGTCACGCTGATGACACCGCCGAGCGCTCCCATGCAGACCAGCAAGAACATTTCCATGATCTCGAACGGCGCCCGCGTCACCGCCGTCACCCACCTCGGCTGCTCGTCACCAGCCGCAGCGCGGGAATGATTTGCGGCGACTTCTGGACGATGCCGTCCTCGTAATTGATGTAATAACTGTCGATATTCGTCGCCGCAGCAGAATCTCGTCTTCGGCGGCGAACAGCGAGTTGGCGTGCGCGATCGTCTCCTGCTTGATCTGCTCGCATGATTTTACGGCGGCGTTGGCGTCGACACCGCTGATCGGGACGTGGGGCTCGCTCGATGTGCCGGCGCCTTCGACCGTGGGGCACGGCAGCGAGGCGATCAAATTGCGGGTATTGCGGGCGTGTCCTTCGCCCAGTGTCTTGAGGACTTCGTCCAATTTCGCCGCCGGATCGGAGTCGCGCTGCTCAAGCATGCCGATCAATGCATTGAAGGCGGGCATGTTGGCCTGTCTGATTTCGACAAAGCCGACAGTGATCAGTGTGACGACGAAGAGGAGCACATAGACGGAGAGGACAATCCCGTAGAGAAGCCCGCTGGCGAGATTTGCCAGTCTGTGTTCCGTAGCGAAAGCCGATGACCGGAAGGTGCGATTGCCGGGTTGAAATACGTCTGTCGCCATCCTGCGCCTCCGCACGGTTGCCACCGCTCCGTGAACTTGTCCGGGTTTTGAGCGAAGGGGCGGCGGCCCTACCCCGATAAACTGGGCAGTTGAAGTCGCCGGCGACTGTGATTCGCATCACACCATCGTAAAAAATCGCGCGACTGCGGCGCGGCAAGGTCAGTCTCGGCAAAGACCGTCCGAGGCGCCGGAAAGCGTTGACGCGACCGCGCGGAAAGCTGACAGTTCCCGCAAGGTTCGGCCAGCTGACGTGTTGATGTGGACCATTCGGGCAGGGCGGCGATAGACTGAACGCCACGATCTGCGCAGCGGCGACTGATCACGACCAGGAGGAAAGCTTATGCCAAACGACCCGACGCCCGAGACCAACGGCCAGACCCCGAGCATCCAGCGCGGCGCCTTGAATGGCGTGCGGGTGGTGGACCTGACCCAGTTCGAGGCCGGCACGTCCTGCACGCAGACCTTGGCCTGGCTCGGCGCCGAGGTGATCAAGGTGGAGGAGCCGACCAAGGGCGAGCAGGGCCGCGGCGCCTCGACCGATCAGAAGGGCGTGGACTCGCATTATTTCATGCTGCTCAACGCCAACAAGCGCAGCGTCACCGCCAATCTGAAGCACGACAAGGGCCGCGCGATCCTGCGCGGTCTGATCGAGAAGGGCGATGTCTTCGTCGAGAACTTCGCGCCGGGCGTAATCGAGCGGCTGGGCTTCGGCTATGACGTGGTGCGCGAGATCAACCCGCGCATCATCTATGTCCAGGTCAAGGGGTTCGGCCAGGACGGCCCGTACAAGAACTTCCTCGCCTTTGACATGATCGCCCAGGCGACGGGCGGCGCCATGTCGATTACCGGCGAGCCCGACGGGCGCCCGATCAAGCCCGGGTTGACGATCGGCGACACCGGCACCGGGCTGCACGCGGCGATCGGCGTGCTTGCCGCGCTCTATCAGCGGCAGTTCACCGGCCAGGGCCAGCACATCCAGGTGGCGATGCAGGAATGCGTGATCAATTACGGGCGCATCTCCTACGCCGCCCAATTCTTGTGGGGCAAGGCCGCGCCGCGCATGGGCAATCAGAGCATCATGGGCACCAACTCGCCGAGTGAAATCTATCCGTGCAAGGGCGGCGGCCCGAACGACTGGTGCTATGTCTACACTTCACGCGCCAACCCGCAGCATTGGGAGCGGCTCTTGAAGATCATGGGCCGCGAGGATCTGATCGGCGATCCGCGCTTCGACACGCCGCAGGAGCGCTTCAAGAACCGCGATACGGTCGACGAGATGATCGCCGAGTGGACCAAGCACCACGACAAGCTAGAGGTCCAGAAGCGGCTCGGCGAGCAGGGCATTCCCGCCGGGGCGGTCATGGACACAATGGAGCTGTACAACGATCCGGACCTCAACCGTCGCGAAATCTTCGTCACGGTCAAGCATCCGGTTCGAGGCGACTTCAAGATGCCGGGCTGGCCGGTCAAGATGACCGGCTCAAAAGTGCCGATCACCGCCTCACCGCTGCTCGGCGCCGACACGGACGCGGTCTATGGCGACCTGCTCGGCCTCAGCAAGGAAGAACTCGCCGCTCTGCGCGAGGAAAAAGCCATCTGACGACCTGGCCCGGGGCGGCCGATCGGGCTGCCCGGTCAGCGAACGCAAACGCCGGATCCGTCACTCGGATCCGGCGCTTTCGCGCCAATCGCAGAGTATGCAGGGGCCCCGCCGGAAAAGAACAAGAACTCTCGGCCATGAGGGGCAAACCGGCCCCGCTGCCCGGCGGATCGGAGCTGGGTCGCGAATACTGATCCTAACCAGGGGGAGGAGCAGCGATGAACACGACCGGTGAGGCCGCGCCCTATGTGCCGGTGCGCTGGGAGCCGGCGCAAAGCTATCCCGATCCGGCGATCGAGACGCTCGATCCGCGCTTCGACAGGATCAAGCCGCCGTTCAACGCCGCGGTCGAACGGCTCGCGGTCGGTTTTCGTTGGGCCGAGGGACCGGTCTGGTTTGGCGACGGCCGCTATCTCTTGTGGAGCGACATTCCCAACGACCGGATCATGAAATGGGAAGAGGAAACCGGCGCCGTCAGCGTCTTCCGCAAACCTTCGAACAACTCGAACGGCAACACCCGCGACCGACAGGGCCGCCTCGTCACCTGCGAGCATCGTGGGCGCAGGGTCGTGCGCACTGAATATGACGGCGCACTCACTGTCATTCTCGACCGCTTTGACGGCAAGCGGCTTAATTCGCCCAACGATGTCGTCGTCAAATCGGACGGCTCGATCTGGTTCACCGATCCGCCTTTCGGCATTCTGGGCAATTACGAGGGCGACCGTTCGCCGCCAGAGCTGCCGACCAACGTTTATCGGGTGGACGGCGCAAGCGGGGCCGCGACGGTCGTCACGGGCGACGTCAACGGCCCGAACGGGCTCTGCTTCTCGCCCGACGAAAAGCGGCTCTACGTCGTCGAATCCCGGTCGGCGCCGCGCCGGATCCGCGTCTTCGACGTGGTCGAGGACGGCGCGAGGCTCGCCAATGACCGGGTTTTCGTCAACGCCGGCGACGGCTCGCCTGACGGCTTTCGCTGCGATGTCGGCGGCAATCTGTGGTGCGGCTGGGGCACGGGCCCGGCGCTGAACGGGGTCGTCGTCTTCGCCCCGGATGCGACGATGATCGGCCGCATCACGCTCCCCGAACGGTGCGCCAACCTCTGTTTCGGCGGGCGCAAGCGCAACCGCCTGATGATGGCCGCGAGCCAGTCGGTCTACGCGATCTATGTCGGCACAGAGGGGGCGGCGGGCGGTTGACCGAGCCCGCGGACGCCTTTACGGCGGCGGCGCGTTTGTCGCATGCTTTGCCGCTAGTGCATCGGGTGGAATTCACATAAGCTGCGGGTTGATGCTCAACTTCCGGAGGAACAGATGAAACGCTGGTTGCTGCTTTTCTCTCTGCTGGCGTTCGCCGCCTGCGCGCCAACTCCGCCGCCGCCACCCCCGCCGCCGCCGCCGCCGGCCGCAGCCCCACCGCAGTCCTTCCTCGTATTCTTTGATTGGGACAAAGCGGTCGTCACTTCGGAAGGCCACGAGATCCTGAAGACGGCCGCGGACGCGTTCAAGTCCGGAGCGCCGGTGACGGTGACGGTGACGGGCTATACCGACACGTCGGGATCGGCTGCCTATAACCAGAAATTGTCGGAGCGCCGCGCCAACGCCGTCGCGACGATCCTGGCGCAGATGGGCGTGCCGCCGAGCGCCATGACCGTGTCGGGCCGGGGGCAGAACGACCTTCGCGTGCCGACGCCTGACGGGGTGCGCGAGCCGCAAAACCGTCGCGTCGAGATCCTCGAGGGCGGCGCTCCGCCACCACCGCCGATGCACTAGCGGCGGGAGTTTGTGAGGGCGCCCGGGCAAGGGCGCCCTCGGCGGTCATTGGGTTAAGGGGCGGGTAAGAACTTCCACGGAAAGTCTGGAAATTACGCCTAGGCGATCCTGATGGCGGCCGAGCGTGATACTTCGGCGGCCCAACCCGCGGCTGAACCTGTACAGCGGATTGCGCGGGCGGTTCTTGTCGCCACCCTGTTGCTGCTCGGCCTGTGGATCATCCATGCCTTTCTGGCGGCGCTGGCCTGGGCCGCGATCTTCTTCATCGCGCTGTCGCCGGCTTACCGCCGGCTGATCCAGGCGCTCGGCGGCCGCGGCCGACGGATGCTGGCGCCGCTCGGCGTCACCCTGCTGATTGGCCTCGTCTTTGTCGTGCCGGTGATCTATGTCGTCATCGCCGCGGCGCATGAAACAGCGACGGTCGTGCGTTATATCGGCGAGTTGCGGCAGAGCGGGATCCCGGAGCCGGATTGGCTCGCCCGGGTCCCGGGCCTCGGCGCTCCGGCGGCGGATTGGTGGCACGCCAATCTCGCCGATCCGCAGGCCACAGAGTTGCTGCTCGGCCGGATCTATAAGGGATTTCCGGCCGCGACGGCGCGGCAGATCGGCGTCGATATCGCCCATCGCGTGACACTTTTCGCGATAACGCTGCTCGTGCTGGTTTTTCTCTTTCGCGACGGCAAGTCGCTCGGCCGACGCGTGCTGTCGCTGAGCGACCGAATGCTCGGGCCCCGCGGCGAGAGCATCGGCCGTCATATGATCGCGGCGGTGCGCGGCACGGTGAACGGGCTGGTGTTTGTCGGGCTCGGGGAGGGCGTGCTCCTGGGCGCGGCCTATGTGCTGGCGGGGCTGCCGCATCCGGTGTCGGCCGCGGTGGCAACGGGGGTTTTGGCGGTGATCCCGTTCGGGGCGCCGCTCGCCTTCGGCATCGCCGCACTCTACCTGGCCGCCGCCGAGAAAGTCATGGCCGCGGTTCTGGTCTTCGGTTTCGGCCTCCTCGTCGTGTTCGTCGCCGATCATTTCGTGCGGCCAATTCTGATCGGCGGCGCAGCCCGCCTGCCGTTCCTGTGGGTCCTGCTGGGCATCCTCGGCGGCTTGGAGAATTTCGGTTTCCTCGGGCTCTTTCTCGGCCCGATGGTTATGGCGGCGCTGATTTCACTGTGGCGCGAATGGACCTCGACTGCGGCGGCGGATAACGGCACGATCGGGGCATGAGCTGCCCCGCGCAAAAATGGCCCACGATCGGGCAGTGCCGCGGCCGATTTTTGCTATAATATTGAGCGAGGGGAGGGGGCGATGCCGGCGCCGACGCATTGCCCCCGTCAGGGCGAGAGGGTGGCTCCCGATCGCGGTCCCAGTTCGACATCGGATAGGAGGAGGGTAGATGAAATACATCTGCGATGCGCCGGACGGGAAAACCTGGTTTCGGATCGAGACTGACGCCGAAGCGGCTGATGAGTCGGAAACGATGCGCCATGCTGTCGAGAAATTCTTTCGCAAGGAGCAGGAAAAGGCCACGCAGTCGTTTCAGCCGATATCAAAGGTGTTCATCGAGCAGGAGATCGGCCTCAAGGCGCATATTCAGCGCGAGATGCCGTTGTTTTTGACATTGCGCGCCGATGACGGCACCCCCTTGGTGACGGCGATGCTGCCGCCCGGAGGGCGCGACGACCGCACCTTCCGCCCGATCATCGTCGGCCTCGCCAACGCCGATCCCTATCTCGAACATGCCGAGGCGATCCGCGCGCTCGGCCAGCATTTCGGCCTCGCCCTCGAACGCAGCCGCTGCTACCCGTACCGCCGCGACTGAGCGCAGCGCCAATTCGGCCCGAGCGGAGCTGCGCTATTCGGCGAGCTTCTGCTTTAGGAGTTCATTAACCAAACTGGGGCTGGCCTTGCCCTGCGTGGCGCGCATGACCTGGCCGACGAAAAAGCCGTAGAGCTTGTCGCGGCCGGAGCGGTATTCGGCGACCTTGTCGGCGTTGGCGGCCAGAACCGCATCGATCGCGGCCTGCGATGGCGCCGGCGTCGGTCACCTGCCGCAAGCCCCGCGCCGCGACGATCGCCGCCGGATCGGCGCCCGAGGCGACCATCTCGGCGAACACATCCTTGGCCTGCCGGCCGGAGATGACACTCTCGGCGACGAGGTCGATCAGCGCCCCCAATTGCTCCGCTCCGACCGGTGACTGCTCGATGCCGCGCCCGAGCCGGTTCAGCGCGCCGAAGAGATCGCCGATCACCCAATGCGCCGCCGCCTTGGGGTCGCGGCCGGCGCGCGACGCGCTCGAAATAGCGGGCGGTTTCCTTCTCGGCGACGAGCACCCCTGCATCGTCCGGCGCCAGTCCGTATTCCGCGACGAACCGGGCCTTCTTCGCGTCGGGCAATTCGGGAAGGTCGGCCCGTAAGCGTTCGACCCATTCCGGGTCGAGCACCAGCGGCAGCAGGTCGGGATCGGGGAAATAGCGGTAGTCGTGCGCCTCCTCCTTCGAGCGCATCGGCCGCGTGATGCCGCGCGCCGTGTCGAAGAGCCGCGTCTGCTGCGCGATCGTGCCGCCCTCCTCGATGATCTCGATCTGCCGGCGCGTCTCGTATTCGATCGCCTGCATCACGTAGCGGACCGAGTTCAAATTCTTGATTTCGCAGCGCGTGCCATAGGGTTCGCCCGGCCGTCGCACCGACACGTTGCAATCGCAGCGCAGCGATCCTTCCTCCATGTTGCCGTCGCAGGTACCCAGATAGCGCAGGATCGAGCGCAATTTGCGCAGATAAAGACCCGCCTCCTCCGCGGTTCTGAGGTCGGGCTCGGAGACGATCTCCATCAGCCCGATGCCGGCACGGTTCAAATCGACATAGGTCTGCTGCGGGTGCTGATCGTGCAGGCTCTTGCCGGCATCCTGTTCAAGATGAAGCCGGGTGATGCCGATCTCACGCACCGAGCCGTCCGGCATGTCGAGCACGAGCCGGCCGCGGCCGACGACCGGCTGCGAATATTGCGAAATCTGATAGCCCGCGGGGAGGTCGGGGTAGAAATAGTTCTTGCGGTCGAAGACGCTGGTCAGATTGATCGTTGCGTCGAGGCCGATCCCGGTCTTGACCGCCTGCTCGACGCAATGCCGGTTGATCACCGGCAGCATGCCCGGAAAGGCGGCGTCGACCGGCGACACCTGGGTGTTGGGCTCGGCCCCGAAATCGCGGTCGCGGCGCCGGAAAAGAGCTTCGCCTTCGAGATGACCTGCGCATGGACTTCGAGCCCGATCACGGTCTCCCACTCGCCGGCGTGTCCCTCGCTCATGATCGGCCTCTTGCAACAAAGTCCGGCAGATGTCGGAATTCGGCGGCGTTTTCCAAGATTTCGGCGACGCGCAATACCGTTTCCTCGTCGAAGGCGCGGCCGATGATCTGCAAACCAAGCGGCAGCCCGTCGGCCGACAGCCCGGCCGGCACCGAGATCGCGGGCAGGCCCGCAAGATTGGCCGGCACCGTGAACACGTCGTTGAGGTACATAGCGATCGGGTCGTCGGTGTTTTCGCCGATCGCAAAAGCGGGCGAGGGTGCGGTCGGCGCGAGGATGCAGTCGACCCGCTCGAACGCCTCGACAAAATCGCGCAGGATCAACGCCCGCACCCGCTGCGCCTTCAGGTAGTAGGCGTCGTAATAGCCGGCGGACAGCACATAGGTCCCGATCAGGACGCGGCGGCGCACTTCGGCGCCAAAACCGGCGGCGCGCGTGTTCTCGTACATCTCGGTCAGGTTCTCGCCGTCGACCCGCAGCCCGAAGCGCACGCCGTCATAGCGGGCGAGGTTCGAGGAGGCCTCGGCCGGCGCGATGATGTAATAGGCCGCGAGCGCGTATCTGGTATGTGGCAACGAAATCTCGACCGGCTCGGCGCCGGCCTCGCGCAGCCAGGCGACACCCTGCCGCCACAGCGCCTCGATCTCGGCTGGCATGCCCTCGGCGCGGTATTCGCCCGGCACGCCGATGCGCAGGCCGCGGATGCCGCCGCCGAGTGCGGCCTCGAAATCCGGCACCGGCAGCGGCGCCGAAGTCGAAATCCCGCGGGTCGCGGCCGGCCATCGCGCGCAGCATGATCGCGGCGTCGCGCACGGTGCGCGTCATCGGCCCCGGATGGTCGAGCGAGGAGGCGTAGGCGACGACCCCCCAGCGCGAGCAGCGGCCGTAGGTCGGCTTCAGCCCGACAATGCCGCAATAGCTCGCCGGCTGGCGGATCGAGCCGCCGGTGTCGGTGCCGGTTGCCGCCAACGCCGCGCGCGCCGCCACCGCCGCCGCCGAGCCCCCGACGAACCGCCCGGCACCAGCGGCCGGTTGTCGCCCGGCCGGCGCCACGGGTTCTCGGCCGGGCCCGTGATAGCTCGTGGCGGTCGACGACCCCATCGCGAATTCGTCGAGATTGGTCTTGCCGAGCATGACGGCACCCGCCTGCCACAATTTCTCGGTCACCGTCGATTCATAAGGCGGGCGGAAGCCGTCGAGGATGTGCGAGGCGGCGGTGGTCAGAATGCCCTTGGTGCAATAGACGTCCTTGACCGCGACCGGAATGCCGTCGAGCGGCAGGGCCTCGCCGTGCGCCAGCCTGGCGTCCGCGGCGGCGGCCATTTCGAGCGCGCGTTCCGGGGTCTCGGTGATAAAGGCGTTGAGCGGCCGCGCCGCCGCCATCGCCTCGATATGGCTGCGGGTCAGTTCGGTGGCGGAGAATGATTTCTTCCTGAGCCCGTCGCGGGCTGCGGCGAGGCTGAGCGTCGTCAGCGCCGTCACTCGACCACCTTGGGCACGGCAAAGAACCCGTTCGCGGCGCGCGGCGCGTTACCGAGGATCGCCTCGCGGCAGTTGCCGTCGGTGACCTCGTCCTGGCGCATCGGCAATTTCGCGGCGACCACGCTCGCCAGCGGCGCCACATCGCCGGTCTCGACCTCGTTCAATTGCTCGACCCAGGTCAGGATTTGCGACAATTCCCCGGCCAGGGGTTCGAGTTCAGCTTCGGAAAGCTTGATCCGCGCCAGGGCGGCGATATGCGCCACCGCGGCTTTGTCCAACGCCATGCTGTCACCATTTGCGAAACCCGCCGTCGAAACGGGTTATCATCGCGCATGATCCTAAACAATCCCGCGGCACTGCGCGAGGCCGTGCCGGCGGGGCTGCGGCTGCTCGGGCTCGATGTCGGAACCAAGACGATCGGGCTCGCGCTCTCCGACACGCGCCGCGTCATCGCGAGCCCTCTCGAAACGATCCGTCGCCGTCGCTTTCGCGACGACGCGGACCGGCTGTTCGCGTTAGTTGACGCACACGGCGTCGGCGGGCTCGTCATCGGCTTGCCGCTCGCTCTCACTGGCGCCGACAGCCCGCGTACCCAATCGGTGCGGCAGTTCGCCCGCAACGTCCTCGCGCTCCGCGATCTGCCGGTCGCGCTCTGGGACGAGCGCATGTCGACCGCCGCCGTCACGCGCGAGATGATCGCCGCCGATCTGACCCGCAAGCGCCGCGCCGAGATCGTCGACCGCGTCGCCGCCGCCTACATCCTGCAGGGCTGCCTCGATTTCCTGCACCGCGGCGTCAATAAGTAGTCTCCAATTGAGACGTTAGGGGTGCGCGGCTTGCGGAGGGGTGTGCCGGCAATTATAGTGCTTGGTTGATGCGGGAAGCGGCTGGTCGCGGCGGGGCGTTCCGCCATCGTCATCTGCTGGGGATCGAGGGCCTCTCCCCGGAGGAAATCAACGAGTTCCTCGACCTCGCCGACGGCTATGTCGAAGTCAATCGGCAGACGGAAAAAAAGCGGGCGCTATTGCGCGGGCGCACGGTAATCAACTGTTTTTTCGAGAATTCAACGCGCACCCGGACTTCGTTCGAGGTCGCCGGCAAACGCCTCGGCGCCGACGTGATCAACATGGCGGTGGCGGTGAGCGCGATGCACAAGGGCGAGACCCTGATCGACACCGCGATGACCCTGAACGCGATGCATCCGGACGTGCTCGTCGTGCGCCATCCCGAATCGGGTGCGGTTCAACTGCTTTCGGAAAAGCTCGACTGCGCCGTCGTCAACGCCGGGGACGGCAGCCACGAACACCCGACCCAGGCGCTCCTCGACGCGCTGACGATTCGCCGGCGCAAGGGGCGGCTGGGCGGGCTGACGGTCGCGATCTGCGGCGACATCCTGCACAGCCGTGTCGCGCGCTCGAACATCGCGCTGTTGAATACAATGGGCGCCAGGGTCCGGGTCGTGGCGCCGCGAACCTTGCTGCCGATGGGGATCGAGATGTTCGGCGTCGAGGTGTTTCACGACATGGCGCAGGGCCTTGCCGACGTCGACATCGTGATGATGCTGCGCCTGCAGAGCGAGCGGATGTACGGCTCGTTCATTCCGTCGACGCGCGAATATTTCCATTTTTTCGGCCTCGATTACGAGAAATTGCGTGCCGCCAAACCCGACGCGCTGATCATGCATCCCGGCCCGATGAACCGCGGCGTCGAGATCGGCAGCGAGGTCGCCGACGACATCGACCGCAGCCTGATCCGCCATCAGGTCGAGATGGGGGTCGCGGTGCGCATGGCCTGTCTCGAGATCCTGACGCGCGATCTCGACAACGGTCCGCCGCTGCCGTGAGCTCTCTGTTGATCCGCGGCGCTCGGCTGCTTGATCCGGAGAGCGGACGTGACGGCTGCGGCGATCTGCTGGTCGAGGACGGACGGATTGCCGCGATCGGCGGCGACCTGTCGGAGGTAGCGGGCGACGCCGAGCGTCTCGCGGCGACGGGACTGTGCCTGGCGCCGGGCCTTGTCGATATGCGCGTGCAGTTGCGCGAGCCCGGCGCCGAACACATGGAATCGATCGAGAGCGCCGGGCGGGCCGCGGCGGCCGGCGGGGTGACGACGATGGTCGCGCTCCCCAACACCGACCCGCCGGTCGACGATGTTTCGGTCGTCGAATTTCTCGCCCGCCGCGCGCGCGAGGCGCGGCTTGCCAAGATTTACACCTATGCCGCGGCGACCAAAGGGTTGCGCGGCGAACGGCTGACCGAGATGGGCCTCCTGGCGGCAAACGGCGCGCTCGGCTTTACCGATGGGGTCAAGGCCGTCGCCGACGCGCTCGTCATGCGCCGGGTGCAGGCCTACGCCCGCACCTTCGACCTTCTGGTGCTACAGCATCCCGAGGAGCCGAGCCTTGCGGGCGCGGGCGAGGTCACCGAGGGCGAGACCGCGACCCGGCTCGGCCTGCCGGGGATCAGCCCGGCCGCCGAGATCATCATGATCGAACGCGATTTGCGTCTCGTCGAGGTCACCGGCGCCCGCTGCCACTTCGCCCACGTCTCCACCGCCGCCGCGGTTGCCGCGATGCGAAAGGCGAAGGAGCAGGGCTTGCCGGTCACCTGCGACACCGCGCCCCCCTATTTCGTGCTGAACGAAACCGCGATCGGCGACTACCGGACCTTTGCCAAACTCTCGCCGCCGCTGCGCTGCGAAGCCGACCGGCGCGCGGTCGTTGAAGGGCTACGGGATGGTACGATCGACGCGATCGCCAGCGACCACGCGCCATGGGACCAGGATTCGAAGCGCCTGCCGTTCAGCTCGGCGGCCTACGGCATCGTCGGACTTGAGACGTTGCTGCCGCTCTCGCTCGAACTCTGCCACAACCGTCATGTCCGCCTGCTCGACCTGATGCGGATGTTGAGCTCGCGGCCGGCCGAGATCTTGCGGCTGCCGGTCGGCCGTCTGGCGGTGGGCGCCCCGGCCGATCTGGTCCTGTTTGATCCCGACGAGCCGTGGCGCATCGTCACCGACGAGTTCCGCTCGAAATCGAAGAATGCGCCGTTCGACGGCCGGCCGGTTCGCGGCCGGGTGCGGCGTACGATCGTTGACGGTCGCCCGATTTTCGCCCAGCCGGATGAGCGGCAGTGACCGGGATTATCGCCGCCGCCATCGTTGGTTATCTGCTGGGTTCGATCCCGTTCGGTCTGGTGCTGGGATATCTTGCCGGGCACGGCGACATTCGCCGCATCGGCTCGGGCAATATCGGGGCTACCAATGTGTTGCGCACCGGCAGCAAGGGGCTGGCGGCGGCGACCCTCCTGCTCGATGTGGTCAAGGGGGCGGCGGCGGTCGTCATCGGCCGGATCTGGGGTCCGCAGGCGGCGCTCGTCGCTGCCTTTTGCGCCGTGGTCGGCCATATGTATCCGTTCTGGCTCGGCTTTCGCGGCGGCAAGGGGGTGGCGACAGCGCTCGGAGTGCTGATCGTGATCGCCTGGCCGGTGGCGCTGATCGCCGGTGGGATCTGGCTCGCGGTAGCGCTGGCCTCGCGCTACGCCTCGTTGGCGGCACTGGTCGCCGCGGTAGCGGCTGCGATCCTGTCGCCGCTTCTGGCTGACGACAGCACCGCCGTCGTAATCGCCGCCATCGCCTTCCTCGTTATCCTGCGCCACCATGAAAACATCCGGCGCCTGATCGCGGGTGAGGAGAGCCGGATCTCGTTGCGAAAAGGCTGATCCCTGGCGGCGCGCGAACTCGATCCTGAAGAGCGCCTCGATTGGCTGCGGCTGAGCCGCACCGAGACGATCGGTCCGATCAGCTTTTTCGCGATGCTGCGCCGGTTCGGCTCGGCCAAGGCGGCGCTCGAGGCATTGCCGCGACTGGCTCGACGCAGCGAGCGCAGCGGCCGGGTCGTGGCCATGACGCGGGCGGCGGCCGAGACCGAGCTTACCGCGCTGCGGCGGCTCGGCGGCGGGCTCGTCTGCTGGGGCGAGCCGGCTTATCCGCCGATGCTCGCCGCGGTCGAGGATGCGCCGCCGGTCTTGAGTCTCCTCGGCCATCCGGAGTTGCTGGAGCGCCCGACGGTCGCCATGGTCGGCGCCCGCAACGCGTCCGCGAACGGCAGGCGCTTCGCCCGTGAACTCGCCGCCGAACTGGGTCAGGCAGGGCTCGTCGTGGTTTCCGGTCTGGCCCGTGGCATCGACGGCGCCGCGCATCTGGGAGCGCTCGAAACCGGTACGGTCGCGGTCGTCGCCGGCGGCGTCGATGTCGTCTATCCCGAAGAGAACCGCGGGCTTCACGGCGCATTGACCCGGCAGGGGGCGATCGTCGCCGAACTCCCGTTGCGCAGCGAGCCCCAGGCCCGTCACTTTCCGCGCCGCAACCGGATCATCTCCGGAATGGGGCTGGGCGTGATCGTGGTCGAGGCCGCCCAGCGTTCGGGCTCGCTGATCACGGCGCGCTTCGCCCTCGATCAGGGCCGCGACGTGTTCGCCGTGCCAGGTTCGCCGCTCGATCCGCGCTGCCGCGGCTCGAATGATCTGCTGCGTCGGGGGGCGGTTCTGACCGAAACCGCCGAGGACGTGCTGACCCAACTGGGGCCGGCGCTGCAAGGCAAGGCCCCGCCGCGGGTTGTGCTGTCGGAGCCTCCGGCCGCCCGACTGTTCGTGGCCGCACCCCTCGCCGATACGCCTTCCGCCGAGGGCGAGGGCGCCGGGGCGATCGTCGAACTGCTCGGCCCCACCCCGGTCGCCGTTGACGAACTCGTGCGGCAATGCCAATTGTCAGCCTCGGTTGTCGCCACGCTCCTCCTGGAACTGGAATTGGCCGGCCGCGTCGAGCGTCATCCCGGCAACCTGGTTTCGTTGCGCTGAGGGCCGGCGATCGCCGAAGCCGCGCCGGAATGGTGCATGTCTGATCGTATCGCTGGATGAAGGTCGTCGTCGTCGAATCGCCGGCAAAGGCGAAAACCATCAACAAGTATCTCGGCGATGACTACAAGGTCGTCGCCAGCTACGGCCATGTCCGCGATCTGCCGGCCAAGGACGGATCGGTGCGTCCCGACGCTGATTTCGCGATGTCCTGGGAAGTCGACGGCAAATCGGAAAAACATCTGAAGACGATCGTCCAGGCGATGCGGGGCGCGGACCGGCTGTTTCTCGCCACCGACCCGGATCGCGAGGGCGAAGCGATTTCCTGGCATGTGCGCGAAGTTCTCGCCGCCCGCCGGGCGCTCAAGGATGTCGAGGTCAAGCGCGTCGTCTTCAATGAGGTGACGCGCAACGCCGTCCTCGACGCCTTTTCCCGGCCGCGCGAAATCGACCGGGAATTGGTCGACGCCTATCTCGCCCGTCGCGCGCTCGATTATCTGGTCGGATTCACCCTGTCGCCGGTCTTGTGGCGCAAACTGCCGGGAAGCCGCTCTGCCGGCCGCGTGCAATCGGTGGCGCTGCGGCTGATCTGCGAGCGCGAAGGCGAAATCGAGGCCTTCAAGTCGCGCGAATACTGGACCGTCGAGGTCGAGTTCCGCACCGAAAAGGGCGAAACCTTCACCGCCCGGCTGACCCATCTTGACGGCAAGCGGCTTGACCGCTTCGACCTCGACACCGAGGCCAAGGCGCGCGCGGCGGCCGCGGCCATTCTGGGCGCCCCCGGTTTCGCCGTCGACGAGATCGAGAGCCGGCAGGTCCGCCGCAACCCGTTTCCGCCGTTTACCACCTCGACCTTGCAGCAGGAAGCCTCGCGCAAGCTCGGCCTGTCGGCGAGCCGCACGATGCAGGTTGCCCAGCGCCTCTATGAGGGCGTCGATCTCGACGGCGAGACGGTCGGGCTTATCACCTACATGCGCACCGACGGGGTCGCGATCGCCGCCGAGGCGATTGCCGCGTCGCGGCGGCTGATCGGCCGCGATTTCGGGCCGCGATACCTGCCCGACCAGCCGCAGAATCTACCGCAGCCCGGCCAAGAACGCGCAGGAAGCGCACGAGGCGATCCGGCCGACCGATCTCGGCCGCAAGCCGGCCGAGATCGCCCGCCACCTCGACCGCGATCAGCAGCGGCTCTACGAACTGATCTGGAAGCGGACCGTGGCGAGCCAGATGGCCTCGGCCCTCCTTGAACAGGTGACCGTCGACATCGCCGATCGGAGCGGCCGGTTGCGGCTGCGGGCGAACGGATCGGTCGTCGTCTTCGACGGCTTTCTGACGCTTTATCAGGAGGACCGGGATGACGCCGCCGATGAGGAAGGGGAGGGGGGCCGGCTGCCGGGAATGCGCAAGGGCGAGCGGGTCGAGCGCGGCGAGGTCACGCCGAAACAGCATTTCACCCAGCCGCCGCCGCGCTATACCGAGGCGAGCCTCGTCAAGAAACTGGAGGAGCTCGGCATCGGCAGGCCCTCGACCTATGCCTCGATCCTGCAGGTGCTGCAGGACCGCACCTACGTCCGGCTCGAGAAGCGGCGCTTTATTCCGGAAGACCGCGGGCGGCTGGTAACGGCGTTCCTGACCAGCTTTTTCGAACGCTATGTCGAATACAATTTCACCGCCGATCTCGAAAACCAGCTCGACGAGGTTTCCGACGGCAGGATCGACTGGAAAGACCTGCTTCGCCGGTTCTGGCAGGATTTCTCCGCTTCGGTCGACGGCACCAAGGATTTGACGATCACCCAGGTGCTGAGCGCGCTCGACGTCGAACTCGGCCGCCATTTTTTCCCGCAGGATGAGGCAGGCCGCGATCCGCGGCTCTGTCCGGTCTGCGGCATCGGCCGTCTCAGCCTCAAACTCGGCAAGTTCGGCGCTTTTATCGGCTGCGCCAACTACCCCAACTGCCGCTACACGCGGCGGCTCGGCGTCGAGAACGACGGTGAGGGAGAGACGCCGGTCGATACGGTCCTCGGAGCCGATCCGGCGAGCGGATTTCCGGTGGCGCTGAAGAAGGGTCCTTACGGTCATTACGTCCAGCTCGGCGAAGGCAATGGCGAAACGAAGCCCAAGCGGGTGGCGCTTCCGCGTTCGCTGAAGCCGGGCGACATCGATCTCGAGACCGCATTGCGGCTCCTCTCGTTGCCGCGCGAACTCGGACGGCACCCCGAGACCGGCGAGGCGATCTTCGCCGGCATCGGCCGCTTCGGGGCCTACATCAAGCACGGCGCGACGTACAAATCGCTCGGCGCCGATGACGACGTGCTGACGATCGGGCTGAACCGGGCTGTCGTGCTGCTGGCGGAACCGGCTGCGGGCGGCCGTCGCGCGCCGGAGATGCTGCGCGAGCTTGGCGCCCACCCCGAGGGCGGAACCGTCGGACTCTACCAGGGCCGCTACGGACCCTATGTGGCCCATGACGGCGTTTATGCATCGCTGCCGAAGGGCGCCGATTCGGAGCAGTTGTCGCTCGAGGACGCGCTGCGGCTGCTGGCGCTGCGACCAAAAAAGCCAAAGGGCGGGGCACGCAGAACCGCGATGGCGCGCGGCGGCGGGACGAAGGCGGCCGCGGCCAAAAACGGGGGCGACGCCAAGCCCGCCAAGGCGGCGGCGCACAAGACCGCCAAGAGTGTCGCGGGCAAGACCCGAAAAAAGACCGGGACAAAAAAGCCGGTTGCCGGCCAATCGTCTCGGAAGTCGAGCCCGCAGCCAAAGGCGCGGCCTAGCTGAATGGCGCGATTGCGGGCCGGCAGTGCGCGGATGGGAAGGCGCGTTGGCGCGCCCCGCCTACCCTCGGACGCCGAGCTCGCCGACTTCGTGCGAAACAGTCCGTCTCCGGTCGGAGCCCGCGAGGCGGCCCGCGCCTTCGGCTTGACGCCCGCCGACCGCCCGGCCCTGCGCACGATGCTGCGGTCGCTGGCGGGCGGGGCTTCGCCGTCAACACAAGACGCGTTGCCGGAGATCACTGTCGTCGAACGGTTCGGCAGCGACAGCGACGGCGTCCCACTGGCCCGCCCCGTCGCCTGGCCGGGGACGGGCGAGACGCCGATCATCCGACTCGACGAGACCGGATCCGGCCCGGCCCTGCCGATCGGGGCGAAGGCCGCGGCGCGGCTCGTCAGGCTCGACAATGGCGAGATCGAAGGCCGCGTCATCCGCCGCCTCGACTCCGAGGGCGAGCGCGTCGTCGGCGTCTTCCGCCACGAGCATGACGGCGGGCGAGTGGTCCCTGCCGACCGCCGCAACCGCAACGAATATCAGATCGCGTCCGATGATGTCGGAGGCGCCGAAGACGACGATCTGGTGGTCGCCGAACCTTTGCGGCGGGCGCGACTCGGATTACCGCGGGCCCGCATCGTCGAACGGATCGGGCCGGCTTCGGCGCCGGGGGCGATCAGCCGACTGGCGATCGCCGCCTTCGACATCCCGACCGCGTTTTCGGCGGCAGCGCTCGCCGAGGCCGAAGCGGCGGGGCCGGCCGGTCTCGAAGGCCGCGTCGATCTGCGCCAACTGTCGCTGGTCACGATCGACGGCCACGATGCGCGCGATTTCGACGACGCGGTCTGGGCCGAGCCCGACCCCGATCCCCAGAATGCCGGCGGCTGGCATCTCGTTGTCGCGATCGCCGATGTCGCCTGGTACGTCCGGCCGGGCAGCGCGCTCGATCGCGAGGCCGAATTGCGCGGCAACTCGGTCTATTTTCCAGACCGGGTCGTGCCGATGCTGCCCGAGGCGCTGTCGAACGAGCTCTGCTCGCTGAAGCCCGGTGTGGATCGCGCCTGTCTTGCCGTCCATTTGTGGATTGACGCTGCCGGACGCAAACAGCGCCATCGCTTCGATCGCGCTCTGATGCGATCGGCGGCCCGGCTTACTTACGAGGATTTGCAGGCGGCAAGGGACAATGCTCCGGGCCGGGCTCTGCCGATCGCAATCGAGCTTCTGGGCTGGCTCTACGGCGCCTATGCCGCTCTGGCCGGGGCGCGGGCGCTGCGCGGCGCGCTCGAACTCGATCTGCGCGAGGATCGGGTCGTGCTCGACGAAGCCGGCCGGCCGGTCGCGGTCGTGCCGGCCGAACGCTTCGACAGCCACCGGCTGATCGAGGAATTCATGGTGCTCGCCAATGTCGCCGCCGCCGAGGAACTGGAATCGTCGCGGCGGCCCTGCATGTACCGGGTGCACGATTCACCCGACCCGGAAAAACTTGCCGCGTTGCAGGAATTTCTCGCCGACATCGGCGTTCCGGGGTTGGCCTTTGCGAAGGGGCAGGCGCCGAAGCCGGCGCTTTTCAACCAGATCCTGCAGCGCGCCGCGGCAACTCCGGTCGCGGTCCTCGTCAACGAACTGGTCCTGCGTTCGCAGGCGCAGGCCGCCTACAGCCCCGACAATATCGGCCATTTCGGGCTTGCGTTGCGGCGCTATGCACATTTCACCTCGCCGATCCGGCGATACGCCGACCTCTTGGTTCATCGCGCGCTGATCGCGAGCGGAGCGGCCTCCGAGAATGGCCATGATCGGCTCACCGCACTCGGCGAGCATATCTCGGCGACCGAGCGGCGGGCGGTCGCGGCCGAGCGCATGGCGGTCGAGCGCTATCGCGCGAGCTTGCTGGCGGGCTCGGTTGGCAACGTCTTTGCCGCCAATATCAGCGGCGTCGCCGATTTCGGACTATTCGTGACCACAAGCGACAGCGGCGCTACCGGGCTCGTCCCGCTGTCCAGCATGGCAGGCGACTATTACGACTGGGACCGGGCCCGGCACCGTCTCGTCGGACGGCGGTCCGGGCGCGCCTACCGGCTTGGCGACCCCGTCGCCGTTCGACTGGTTGAGGCAGACGGCGTCAGCGGCCGGCTGGTATTTCGACTCGAAGAAGACGGGGCGACGGCGACGGCGCGGTTTCGGCGCCAGGGGCTTTCCCGCAATCGCCGAAACCGGCGCGGTTGATCGCCGATCGCGGCCAATTTAATCTATTGGCCCCAGCGGGGGTCCTTGATGCCGAAGTCGCTGCTGTCGGGCGCCGTGCTCGTACGGACGGGCCTGATGGTGCTCGCCCTCGGGCTCGCTGCTTGTGCCGAACGCGAGCCGATGCCGATCGACCCGGCGGGCCGGCTCTATGCGCGAGGCCTGGACGAGATCACCGACCTATACATCGTCCCGGTATCGAGTCGGAAGCTGTCGCTTGCGGCGGCGGAGCGGCTTTCCGCATTGGATCCCAAGCTGTCGCTGACCGAGGTGCCGGGGCCCGAGCGCGGCACGCAGATCGTACTCGGCTACGCCGGCCGCGAAGTGGCAATCTATCCAAGCCCGGCGGGGGACGATCCACATTTGTGGGGCGGGTGGCTCGGCCATGTGATCATCGACGCCAAGGCGGCGTCCGCGCCACTTAGGGCGCTCCCGGAAACCCGCATCGACAAGACGCTGTTCGACGGCATTACCGGCGAACTCGACCGCTTCTCGCGTTACGCCTCGCCGGATGCTGCCCGAGATCATCGCGCCATGCGCGACGGTTTCGGCGGAATCGGCGTTACCCTCGAAACCGGCGACGACGACTTTCGCATCGCCGCGGTCGCCCCTGACGGACCGGCTGATAACGCGGGTATCAGGCCGCAGGACCGGATCGTGGCCGTGGACAATTTGCCGACCGCCGGCCGCTCGCAGACCGAGGTCATCCGCCAGCTTCGGGGTCCGATATTGAGTTCCGTTTCGATCACAGTGGAACGGCCCGGCGGACAAACGCGCAATTTTCGGCTGCTGCGCGCCCTGATTGTGGTTCCCACCGTGACGATGACGCGGGACGACGGGATCGCCGTGCTGCAGGTGTCCGGCTTCAATCAGAACACCACCCAGCAGATCGTCGACGATCTCGCGTCGGTCGAGCACGGCGGCGGCAAAGGCCTGCGTGGCATCGTGCTCGACTTGCGCGGCAATCCGGGCGGTCTGCTCGATCAGGCGGTGAGCTTGTCCGATGTGTTCATCGCCAAGGGGCCGATCGTCTCGACCGTCGGCAGACACCCCGCGAGCCGGCAACATTTCGAGGCTTCCGGCGACAGCGTCGTCCCACGGCTGCCGATCGTCGTCCTGATCAACGGCGCCTCGGCCTCCTCGTCCGAGATCGTCGCCGCCGCCTTGCAGGACCTCGGCCGCGCCGTCATCGTCGGCAGCGCGTCATACGGCAAGGGGACGGTGCAGACCGTGTTGCGGTTGCCGAACGACGGCGAGCTGACGCTGACCTGGGCGCAGCTGGTCATGCCGTCGGGCTATCGGCTCAACCAGCACGGCGTGATCCCGACCTTGTGCACCAGCGATCTCGGCGACGACGACGGCTCGGTGCAAATCGCGCTGCAACGCGTCGGCGGGATGGCTTCCCGTCCGCGCGCCTCGCTCGATGAAGGCGGCTGGGCGCGGCTGCGTTACTCCTGTCCCGCACGCCTGGACAGGCGCCCGATCGACATGGCCGTGGCGAAGCGCCTGCTGAGCGACCCGACGTTGTACAGCGAGGCCGTACACATGCTGATTGAGAATCCGAACCTCGCCGCCAAGCCCACCGCGGCGGCTCCGGCCCGGCCGCCTGTCTTGACAGGAGCCGGCGGATCGCTATTGTCCGGCCCACGTTGAGCTGCGATCCGGAGAGGCTGCCCGATGGCCAAGACCAACACTGTGCTGATCAAGCTCGTTAGCAGCGCCGACACCGGCTTTTACTATGTGACGAAGAAAAATCCGCGAACCAAGACCAGCAAACTCGAGTTGAAGAAGTTCGATCCGGTAGCCCGCAAGCACGTCGTCTTCAAGGAAGCGAAGATCAAGTAAGCTTCGGGCCTGTCCGAGGAGAGGCAAACGAGCCGGCCGTGAGGCCGGCTTTGGCTTTTCAGGTCAGGAGGCGATCGCGATCGGCGCCGGATCGTCCGAATAGACGACGACCCGGTTGCGGCCGGCGGTCTTGGCGCGGTAGAGCGCGTCGTCGGCGCGCTTCAGCCAGCAATCGCGCGTGTCGGCGCCGGGCAGCGCCGCGGCGATGCCGATGCTGAGCGTGCTATGCAGATGTTTGCCGCTGGCGCGGATCGCGAACGGCTTTGCCGCGACTGTCCGCCGCAAACGCTCGGCCACAGAAGCGGCGACCGTCAGATCGACTTCCGGCATCACGACGACAAATTCCTCGCCGCCGAGGCGCGCGACAAGATCGACGCTGCGCACGCAGGCGGTGGCCCGGGCGGCAAGCTCGCGCAACACGTCGTCGCCGGCGGCGTGACCGTAGGTGTCGTTGACCTGCTTGAAATAGTCGATATCGAGCAAGAGAATGACCGCGCCGGTCCCGTCCCGGTTGATCCGCCCGACCAGTTCGTCGAGATGGGCAAATAGGTAGCGACGATTGTAGAGGCCGGTCAATTCGTCGGTCAGCGCCAATGAAAGACTGCGCTGGTAGTTCTCGGCGAGACGGTCCTGCAGGCGCTTGCGACGGATCTGGGTGCTGGTCCGCGCCAGCAACTCGTTGCGGTCGATCGGACGAATGAGGTAGTCGTTGGCGCCGAGGTCGAGCCCTTTGGCGAGGCGGGGCAAATCGCCGTCGTCGGCGATCATCAGGATCGGCAGTTGCCGCAAGGGTTCGTTGGCCCGGCATTGCGAGACCAGCCGCAGCGGGTCGCCGTCGCCGACCGAGACGCTGGCGATAATCAGTTCGATGCTGTCGTCGAGATGCTCCTGGGCCTCGGCGCGATCGGCCACGCGGATCACCGAGTCGGCGACCGGCTGCAACGTGTCGGCGATATGGGCCGCTTCCCGCTGATCCTCGTCGAGGATCATGATGCGCGCCGCGCCGCCGTCCTGGCGGGCGTCGCCTCGACCGCCGAACCGGCCGCAGATCTCCTCGCGCAGCCGCCACTCTTCCATCAGCCGCTTCAGCCGCGCGAGCGAGCGGACCCGAGCGAACAGCGCCACGTCGTTGACGGGCTTGGTCAGGAAATCGTCGGCCCCGACCTCGAGGCCGCGCAGCCTATTGGCGGCGTCCGAGAGCGCCGTCACCATCACGACCGGCAGATCCGTGGTGCGCGGGTCGGCCTTCAGCCGCCGGCACACCTCGAACCCGTCCATCCGGGGCATCATGACGTCGAGAAGGATTACGTCGGGCAGTTCGAGCGCGGCGATCCGCAGCGCCGCTGGGCCGTTGTCGGCGGACAACACATCGAAATACTCGCTCGAAAGCTTGGCCGCGAGCAGTTTTACATTCAATTCGACATCATCGACGATTAGCACCCGGGCGGACATGAGTCCCTCTCACATGGAAGATTCGCAGCGACGCCGGCTCCCCTGGGACAGAAATTGCTCGACGGTTCGCAGAAAGCTCGCTACCGAGATCGGCTTGGCGATATAGGCCTCGCAGCCGCCCTCCCGCATTTTCTCCTCATCCCCCTTCATCGCGAACGCGGTCACCGCGATAATCGGGATCGTCCGTAGGTTCTCGTCGTCCTTGATCCACCGGGTGATGTCCAGACCGGAGACTTCGGGAAGCTGGATATCCATCAGGATCAGATGCGGACGGTGGCGACGCGCCAGTTCAATGGCCTCGACGCCGTTCCTGGTCTGCAGCGTGTCATAGCCCTGCGCCAGCAGCAGATCGTTGAACAGCTTCATATTGAGATCATTGTCTTCGACGATCAAGACTCTGTGGCGTCGCGGGCGGTCGCCGTCTTCGCTCGTACCCGAATCCTCGCGCATCATCATTCGCCGGTGTAAGAAAAGGGCGGTAGCGACGTGGACTTCTCGTATGCGATCGATGTTAAAAAAACCGTAATAGCTGAGAGGTTCGGAGGGCATTTGCTTGGGGCGACATCGGGGTTGCGGATCGGGGTCGATCTGGGCGGCAGCAAGATCGAAGCCGCCGCGTTGCGCCGCGACGGATCGCTCGCGCTTTGCCGCCGCATCGCCACGCCGGTCGGCGACTACCGCGCCACAATCGCCGCGATCGTCGGTCTGGTGAGCGCCGTCGAGACGCAACTCGGCGCCGCGGCCCCGGTCGGCATCGGCATTCCGGGAACGATCGTCAGCCGCGACCGGCCTGGTCAAGAACGCCAACTCGACCTGGCTGAACGGCCGGCCGCTGCAGCGCGATTGTCGAGGCCGCGCTCAGACGCCGGTGCGTTTGGCAAACGACGCCAATTGCTTCGCCTTGTCCGAGGCGATCGACGGCGCGGCGGCCGGATATGGCACCGTGTTCGGCGCCATTCTCGGCACCGGGGTCGGCGGCGGCATCGTCGATCGGCGGGCGCGTCCTGCTGGGCGGCGCCAACGCGATCGCCGGCGAATGGGGCCACAACCCGCTGCCCGGCCCGTGCGCCGAGCGAATTGCCGGGGCCGGCCTGCTATTGCGGGCGGTCGCGGCTGCATCGAGACGTTTCTGTCCGGGCCCGGGCTCGCCGCCGATCATCTGCCGGCACACCGGAGCGGCGGCTGTCGGCCGCGCGAGATCGCGGCCAGGCGCCGCAGCCGGCCGGCCGATTGCCGCGGCGACGCATCGAGCGCTATGTCGAGCGGCTGGCCCGCGCGCTGGCGCACGTCATCAATCTGCTCGATCCGGACGCGATCGTGCTCGGCGGCGGCCTTTCGTCGCTCTCGCTCCTCTACGAGGAGGTGCCGCGCCGCTGGGGCCGCTACGTGTTTTCCGACACGGTGGCCACCCGGCTCCTGCCGCCGCGCATGGCGATGCCAGCGGAGTGCGCGGCGCCGCCTGGCTGTGGCCGCCGGACGGCGCCGGCATGAGCGCGCGCTGCCGATGATCTGCCGCGCATTGCGACCGGCTGCGCTCGCCGGCATCGGCGCGGCGGCGATGCCGGCGCGCTGTCCGGAATGCGGCTCGCCGCGGGTCGTCGCGCACCCCGAGCTGGCGACACTGGCGCTCGCCCATCTCGACTGCGATGCGTTCTACGCAACGGTCGAAAAGCGCGACCGGCCCGGAGCTGGCCGACCGGCCGGTCATCGTCGGCGGCGGCGCGCGCGGCGTCGTGCTGGCGTGCTGTTATGTCGCGCGGCTCTACGGCGTGCGTTCGGCGATGCCGATGTTCAAGGCGCTCGCCGCCTGCCCCGACGCGGTCGTGATCCGCCCGGACATGGCCAAATATCGCGAGGTCGGCCGCGCGGTGCGAGCCGAAATGCGGCGCCTGACGCCGCTCGTCGAGCCGCTGTCGATCGACGAGGCGTTTCTCGACCTCAGCGGCACGGCGGCGATGCACGGCGTCGCGCCGGCGCAGGCACTGGCGGCGCTCGCGCGGCGGGTCGAGGCGGCGCTCGGGATCACGCGTCTCGATCGGCCTCAGCTACAACAAGTTTCTCGCCAAGCTCGCCTCCGATCTCGACAAGCCGCGCGGTTTCGCGGTGATCGGCCGGGCCGAGGCGGCCGACCTTTCTCGCCGACAAGCCGGTCGGCTGGCTGTGGGGGGTCGGCGGCGCGATGCAGCGCCGGCTTGCCGCCGACGGCATCGTGCGGATCGGCCAGTTGCGCGCGCTCGACGGCGAGAGCTGGCGCACCGCTATGGCAGGCTCGGGCTGCGCCTGGCGGAGCTGGCGGCCGGCGAGGATGACCGCAGGTCACTCGACCCCGCGGCGCGCCCGCTCGATCTCGGCCGAGACCACGTTTCCCGCGACGAAGCCGACGAGGCGGTGCTGGCGCAGACGCTGGGGCCGCTGTGCGAGAGGGTGGCGGACCGGCTGAAGCAGGCGAGCGCTCGGCGCCGCGGCGTGACGCTGAAATTGAAGACGGCCGATTTCCGGCTGCGCACCCGCTCGCGCCGGCTGGCCGAACCGACGCAGCTCGCCGCCACGCTTTACCGCCGCGCGGCGCCTCTGCTCGCGGCCGAGGTCGACGGGCGATCCGGTTTCGCCTGATCGGGATCGGCGCCGACGCGCTCGTCGAGGCCGCCGGGGCCGACCTGCCGATGCTGTTCGACGAAGCGTTGGGCCGCCCGCGCCAACTCGAAGCAGCGATCGACCGGATTCGGAAAAAGCTCGGGGAGGGCGCCATCAAGGCCGGCCGATTGTGAAAGGCTATGCCGGATCGGCCACGAGGTCGAAGGCGGCGGCCATCAGTTCGCGCGTGTAAGGGTGTTCGGGTGCGGTCATCACCCGTTCGGTGGCGCCGGATTCGACGATCCTGCCGTCCTTCATGACCAGGATCTCGTGGGCCAGCGCCCGCACGACGCGCAAATCATGGCTGATGAAGAGATAGGCGAGGCCGTGCCGGGTCTGCAGATCGCGCAACAATTCGACGATCTGCGCCTGCACCGACATGTCCAAGGCCGAGGTTGGCTCGTCGAGCACGACAAAGCGCGGTTTCAGCACCAGCGCGCGGGCGATCGCGATGCGCTGGCGCTGGCCGCCGGAAAATTCGTGCGGATAGCGCGAGGCCGCCTGCGCATCGAGCCCGACCTCGGCGAGCGCCACCTCGATCAGACGCCGGCGTTCGGCGGCATTGGCCGCGAGCCCGTGCACTTTGAGCCCTTCCTCGACGATCTGCGCCACCGACATTCGCGGCGACAGGCTCGAAAACGGGTCCTGGAAAACGACCTGCATCTCGCGCCGCAGCGGGCGCAGCCGGCGCTGGCTGAGCCGCGCGATGTTCGCTCCGGCAAACCGGATTTCGCCCTCGGCCTCGGTCAGCCGCAACAGGGCTAGACCCAATGTCGTCTTGCCCGAGCCGCTTTCGCCGACAATCCCGAGTGTCGTGCCGCGGCGCAATGCGAGCGAAACGCCGTCCACCGCCTTGATGTGGCCGCGCACGCGCCGCAATAGGCCGCGCCGGACAGGGAACCAGACCTTGACGCCTTCGGCCGCAAGCAATTCGGGGGCGTCGGGATCGGCGGGCGCCGCGCGGCCTTTGGGCTCGGCGGCCAGCAGGCGGCGGGTATAGGGGTGGCGCGGCCGGTCGAAGATGTCGGCGGTTGGACCGCTCTCGACGATCTCGCCCTCGGTCATGATGCAGACCATGTCCGCCATCTTGCGCACGATCGTCAGATCGTGGGTGATCAGTAGGAACGCCATGCCGAAGCGGTCGCGCAGGTCGCGCAATAATTGCAGGATGTGCGCCTGGATCGTCACGTCGAGGGCGGTCGTCGGCTCGTCGGCGATCAGGATGTCGGGCTCGTTGGCGATCGCCATCGCGATCATGACCCGCTGCCGCTGGCCGCCCGACAATTGGTGCGGATAGGCGCCGAGCCGTTGCTCGGCGTCGGGCAGGCCGACAAGCTGCAATAGTTCGATCGTCCGCAGACGCGCCTGCGACCCTGACATATGGCGGTGGATCAGCAGGGTTTCGGCGATCTGGCGCTCGAGCGTGTGCAGCGGGTTGAGCGAGGTCATCGGCTCCTGGAAGACCATCGCCATGCGGTCGCCGCGCACCCGGCGCAACGCTCCGGAGCAGCGCCCACCAATTCCTCGCCGGCGAAGCGAATGCTGCTCCGGGGGCTGTGCCGCGCCGTCGGATAGGGCAGCAATTGCAGGATCGACAGCGCGGTGACGCTCTTGCCCGAGCCGCTTTCGCCGACGAGCGCCAATGTTTCGCCGCGGTCGAGCGTTAACGAGACGCCTTTGACGGCGGCAACAGCGTCGCTGCCCGCGCGTCCGGCGAAAGTGACGTCGAGATTGCGGAGTTCGAGCAGCGGCGCCGTCGCTCACAACGAGACCTTGCGCGGGTCGAAAGCGTCGCGCACCGCCTCGCCGACAAAGATCAACAGGCTCAGCATCAGCGCCAGCACGAAAAACGCCGTCAGGCCGAGCCAGGGCGCCTGCAGATTGGCCTTGCCCTGGGCGAGGAGTTCGCCGAGCGAGGCGCGAACCCGGCGGCAGGCCGAAGCCGAGAAAATCGAGCGAGGTCAGCGTCGTGATCGAGCCGTTCAAAATGAAGGGCAGAAAGGTGATCGTCGCCACCGTCGCGTTCGGCAATACGTGGCGCAGGATGATGACGCGGTCGAGACGCCGAGCGCGCGCGCCGCCCGCACATAGTCGAAATTGCGCGCCCGCAGGAATTCGGCGCGCACGACATCGACGAGCCCCATCCAGGAAAACAGCAGCATCAAGCCCAGGAGCCACCAGAAATTGGGCTCGATAAAGCTCGCCATGATGATCAGGAGGTAGAGCACCGGCAGTCCGGACCAGATCTCGATAAAGCGCTGAAAGCCGAGATCGACGATGCCGCCGAAATAGCCTTGCACCGCCCCGGCCGCGACGCCGATCACCGAAGAAAGCCCGGTCAGGGTCAGCCCGAACAGGACCGAGATGCGAAAGCCGTAGATCAGCCGCGCCAGCACGTCGCGGCCCTGGTCGTCGGTGCCGAGCCAGTTGACCCCGGAGGGCGGCGAGGGCGCCGGGCTCGGCAGATTGTAGTTGATCGTGTCGTAGCTGAACGGGATCGGGGGCCAGATCATCCAGCCTTTAGCCGTGATCAGCTTGTGCGACGGCCGGGTCGCGGTAATCGGCCGCGGTCGGGAACTCGCCGCCGAAGGTGGTCTCGGGATAGTCGACAAAGACCGGAAAATACCAACCGCCGGCATAGTGAACGACGATCGGCCGATCGTTGGCGATGAACTCGGCGAAGAGGGTCACCGTGAAGAGCGTCAGGAAGATCCACAGCGACCAGAAGCCGCGCCGGTTGCGGCGGAAGCTGTCGAGCCGCCGCCGCGTCAACGGCGAAATCGGCCGTCCGAGAAAACGGTCGACGCGCCGGAAGGCGTCGGCGTCAGCCGCGCGCCGCCCCCAGGAGACATCGGCCGCATGCCACGGCATCATTCTCGTCGGAGCGCTACCCAGGGGTGCGTCTCGAACGCATCACGGGGCGATGGCGCCACTCACGTTACGCATGCGGCGCAGCGGCTCGACATTGCGACTGCGGCCGCGCTTGCCGCCGAGATGCTCGGCGGCCACGATTTCGGCGATCTGCACCGCGTTGAGCGCGGCGCCTTTGCGCAGATTGTCGGCGACGACCCAGAGATTGAGCCCGTGCGGGCACGGTCGGGTCGCGGCGGATGCGGCTTACATAGACCGCGTCCTCGCCCGCCGCCTCGGCCGGGGTGACATAGCCTTCCTCGGCGCGACGGTCGAGGACAGTGACGCCCGGCGCCCGGCGCAACGCCTCGCGCGCCTCGTCCTCGCCGAGCGGCCGCTCGAATTCGACGTTGATCGCCTCGCCGTGGCCGATGAATACCGGTACCCGCACGCAGGTCGCGGTCACGGCGATGTCGGGGTCGAGGATCTTGCGCGTCTCGACCGCCATCTTCCATTCTTCCTTGGTGTCGCCGTCATCCATGAAGACGTCGCAATGCGGGATCACGTTGAACGCGATCTGCTTGGTGAAGTGCTCGGGCTTGATCGGGTCGTTGACGTAGATCGCGCGCGTCTGGTTGAACAGTTCGTCCATCGAGGCCCGGCCCGCTCCGGAAACCGACTGGTAGGTCGCCACGACCACCCGCTTGATCCGGGCCAGATCGTGCAGCGGCTTCAGCGCCACGACCATCTGGATCGTCGAGCAGTTCGGGTTGGCGATGATGCCGCGCTTGGTGCATTGTGCGATCGCCTGCGGGTTGACCTCGGGCACGACCAGCGGCACGTCCGGCTCCATGCGGAAGCACGAGGTGTTGTCGATGACGACCGCACCGGCTTTCGCCGCGCGCGGGGCGAATTCCGCCGAGACCTTGGCGCCCGGCGAGGACAGCACGATGTCGATGCCGCGGAAGTCGAAAGTGTCGAGGCCTCGACCTTGAGCACGTCATCCTCGCCGAAGGAGACCTCCCTGCCGATCGACCGCGAGGAGGCGAGGGCCGCGACATCGTCGGCCGGGAAATTGCGCTCGGCGAGGGTGGTCAGAATTTCGCGTCCGACATTGCCGGTAGCGCCGACCACGGCCACTTTGAAACCCATGTCGAGACCCCGGGGCGAAGAGGCGGAAGATGAGCGCTGACTTACGATGCCGGACGGCAGCTTTACAAGCGCCGGCGGCGATGAGTTACGCCGAGTTCTGGCGGCGTTACCTCGGCGCGCACGCCGATCCGCGCACCCGCGCGCTGCATTACCTCGGCACCGGCTGGCGGGGCGTCGCTCGTTGCTCGCCGCCGCGGCGCTGCGCGATTGGCGGCTGGCTGCTGGCCGCCCCGATCGTCGGCTATGCCTGCGCCTGGATCGGCCATCTGGTATTCGAGCGCAACCGGCCCGAGACTTTCGGCCATCCGTTCTGGTCGCTGGGCAGCGATTTTCGTATGCTGGCGCTGTTCCTTGCCGGCCGGCTCGGGGCGAGTGAAATGCGGAGGAGGTGCGATGACGATGGCGCCGCTGATCGAATATGTCGAGGCAAGCGCCGAGGTGCGCGCCGTCTACGACGACATCATGCGCACCCGCGGCATCGATTGGATCAACAATTTCTGGAAGGCGCTGGCGAACGACCCGGCGACCCTGCGGCGGATATGGGAGAGCATCAAATCGGTGATGGCGCCGGGCGCGCTCGACCCGCTCGATCAAGGAAATGGTCTATCTCGCGGTCAGCGCCAGCAATGGCTGCGCCTATTGCACCGCCTCGCATGCCGCAGCCGCGAAAAAGCAGGGGATGACGCAAGCGATGCTGGGCGAACTGATGGCGGTCGTCGCGATGGCGAACCAGACCAACGCCCTCGCCAACGGCTATCGCGTGCCAGTAGACGAGAGGTTCGAAAAACTGTTTTGATGACGCCGCATACCGGCGACGCCGGGCGGTCCGGACCCAATCGGGTCCGCACGCTGATTTATCGCGATACCGTCCGATATGAACCGGGCGGCAACAATATGGAGGTTCCTGATGGCGCAACAGATCTACGACCGCACGGCCGAGGATCTCGGCAATCTCGTCGGTCTCGAACACGTCAATCTTAGAATCAACAACCAGGGTCTGGCGCAGGAATTTTATCTCTCGGCGCTGGGCTTGACCCGCGACCCCTTCATGTTCCCCGGCACCAACAACATGTGGGTCAATGTCGGCAACAGCCAGTTCCATCTGCCGACCGGCGAGCCGAATGTGCTGCGCGGCCATGTCGGCCTCGTCGTCCCGTCGCTCGAGGAGCTGTGCGAGCGTCTCGGCGAAGCCAAGAAGAAGCTCGCCGACACCAAGTTCGACTGCAAGCAGCACAACGCCTATGTCGAGGCGACTTGCCCGTGGGGCAACAAGTTCCGCCTCTACGAGCCCGACGAGGAGAGGTTCGGCCCGATCAATCTCGGCATGCCCTATGTCGAGTTCACGGTGCCCGAGGGGACGGCCGACGGCATCGCGCGTTTCTATCGCGAAGTCTTCTACGCGCCGGCCTGCGTCAAGGAGAACGGCGAGGGCCGAGCCGCCCATGTCCGCGCCGGGGCCCGGCAGGAGCTGATCTTCCGCGAAACCGACGGGAAAATCCCGGAGTTCGACGGACATCATCTGCAGGTCTATGCCCAGGAGTTTTCGGGCCCGCACGACGAGCTCGAAAAGCGCGGACTGATCACCGAAGAGAGCGATCAGTACCAGTATCGCTGGCAGGACATCGTCTGCCTCGAAACCGGCAAGCATCTGTTCACGATCGAGCACGAGGTGCGCAGCTGCACCCACCCGCTCTATAACCGCCACATGGTCAACCGCAACCCGTCGCAGAACAATCGCCATTATCAGATGGGCGCGGACGAGTGGGATTGGACATTGCCGCGCTCGACCAAGCGCATCGATCCGCCGGCCCCGGCGCCGGAACCGGCGACACCGCTTGCCAAGCGCCGCGCCGCCCGCATGGCGATGTAGGCCGAAGCTCCAAGAAGTCTGAAGACGCCGTCGCGCCCTCTTTTCGGTTCCGAGAAGAGGGCGCTGGCGTTTAGAGACCGAGGCGCGGGATTTCGATCGCCGGGCAGCGGTCCATGACGACAGCGATCCCGTGCGCCACGGCGCGCGCCGCCGCCTCGTCGTCGCGAACGCCAAGCTGCATCCAGACCGCCGTGACGCCGGCCGCAATGGCGTCGTCGACGGCCGCGCCCGCAAGCTCGGAGCGGCGGAAGATGTCGGCCATGTCGACCGGCTCCGCGATGTCGGCGAGCTTGGCGTAGCATTTCTCGCCATTGATCCATGCGCCGGCGGCGAACGGATTGACCGGTATCGTGCGGTAGCCCTTGCGCTGCAGATACGCCATCACACCGTGGCTCGGGCGGTGGGGCCGCGGGCTGGCGCCGATGATCGCGATCGTGCGCACGCGTGTGAGGAGATCGCGCAGATAGGCGTCGGAGTAGTCTTCTCCCGACACGGGCGGCCTCAACGATCCTGCCAGACAGCCGGGCGCTTGGCGAGAAAGGCGTCGATGCCCTCGCCGGCGTCGGCCGCCAGCATGTTCGTCGTCATGATTTCGGCGGCGTAGCGGTAGGCGCGGCGAGATCGAGCTCGGCCTGGCGATAGAAGGCCTCCTTGCCGATCGCGAGGGCGAAGGCGGATTTGCCGGCGATCTGCCGGGCGAGGTCGGCTGCGGCCTCGTACAGCGCGCCCGGCGGCACGACCCGGTTGACGAGGCCGAGTTCGCGCGCGCGGGCGGCGTCGATCAGCTCGCCGGTCAACAGCATCTCCATCGCCGCCTTCGCGTCCGACCGCGCGGCGACAGCGCCACCATCGGCGTCGAGCAGAAGAGCCCGATATTGACGCCCGGCGTGGCAAAGCGCGCCTCCTCGGCGGCGACTGCCAGATCACAGCTCGCGACCAGCTGGCAGCCGGCGGCTGTGGCGACGCCATGGACCGCGGCGATGACCGGCTTCGGCAATCGGACGATCGCGAGCATCAACTCGCTGCACGGGCGAAGAGTTCGCTCGTAGGTCTCGCGCTGGGGATCGCTGCGCAGCTCTCGCAGATCGTGACCGGCGCAGAAGGCGGGGCCTGCGCCGTCGATGACCACGACCCGCGCCTGCGCGTCCGCCGCCGACGCGGCCGAGTGCATCGATCAAAGCCGCCATCAGCGCCACCGACAGCGCGTTGCGCGCCTGCGGCCGGTTGAGCGTCAGTCGCCGCACGCCGCCATCCTGTGCCTCGAGGAGGACCGGCGCCTCTTCCGTCGTCCTCGGCATCGCCGTCATCGCCGCTTCTCCCTTGCGTGTCCGGTGCGGAACCGCAACTTTCCCGCCGTGGCCAATCCGCGGCAACAGATATCTTCCGGGGACAGCGGCGCGGAGGATGCGGCGGCGCCGTTGCGCGAGGCGTGGTATTACGCAGCACCCGGCCGGCTGCTCAAGCGCGGCGGCGTCCTGGCCAAGGTCATGCTGGGCGAACCCGTGCTGCTGGGTCGGGACGCGGCCGGCGCCCCGTTCGCGCTGCGCGACATCTGCCCGCATCGCGCGATGCCGCTGAGCGCCGGCCGGTTCGACGGGAGCACGGTCGAGTGCTGCTATCACGGCTGGCGCTTCGATACCGGCGGGACCTGCGTCGAGATTCCGGCTCTGGTGCCGGGGCAGAAACTACAGCCGGGCCGCATCCGGGTGCAGGCCTACCCGGTGCGCGAGCTTCAGGGCAACCTCTGGGTCTATTTCGGCGAGAACCCCGACGAAGCGCCAGAAATCCCGCTGGTCGAGGGATTTGCCGACCCGGTTCCGAAGCTGGTCGAAACCGTCCGGCTCGAAGCTGCGATCGACCACGCCGTCGTCGGGTTGATGGACCCAGCGCATGGCCCCTTTGTACATCGCGCCTGGTGGTGGCGGTCGCGCCGCTCGATCCACGCCAAGGCCAAGGCCTTCGCGCCCTCACCCTGGGGCTTTACGATGACCCGGCACATGCCGTCGACAAATTCCCGCGCCTATCGGCTGGTCGGCGGAACGCCCGAGACCGAGATCGTCTTTCGCCTGCCGAGCGTGCGCCTAGAACAGATCGGCGCCGGCCGCCACCGCGTCTGCAATTTGACCGCGATCACGCCGGTCGACCAAGAGACGACCGAGATCAACCATTGCATCTATTGGACCTCGCCCTGGCTCGGGACTTTGAAGCCGTTGCTGCGGCCCTATGTGCGGGCGTTTCTGCGCCAGGATCGCGACATCATGGCGCGGCAGCGGCAGGGCTTGCGCTGGGACCCGCCGCTGCTGCTGATCGACGATGCCGATACCCAGGCGAAATGGTATTACCGGCTCAAACGCGAATACCGCCGCGCCCGCGCCGAGAGCCGCCCCTTCCAAAACCCGATCGAGCCTCGCACCCTCGAATGGCGCAGCTGACAGGTGAAAACAAGGCGCGGCGACCTTAGGCCGCCGCGCAGGGGTTCGATGTTATTGGTTGTGTGTTCAGCGGCGACGGCGACGCAGCAGACCGAGCCCGAGGAGGCCGCTGCCGAGGATCAGAAGGCTCGCCGGTTCGGGCACCACCGGGTTCAGCGTGATGTTGGCGTCGACATAAAGGCCGGATTGCACCGTGTGTCGATCGGCGAAGAAGACGTCGATCGAATGCGTGCCGGCGCCGAGCGGCGAGGATGTCGTCGGGGTCGTCGCAAACCCGTGCACGCCGCCATTGTCGACCAGCAGGGCGCCGTCGACATAGAGCCACAGATCGTCGTCGGAGCCGGTCGTGACCGTGATCGTGCCGCCGGCCGGGGTGTCGAACGTCCCGAAGAGATGCGCCGACAGATAGCCCGCGGCACCGCCATTGGAGCCGAAGCCGGACGGGTACAGATTGCTCGGCTGATTGAATGGGATCGAGACGGTGCCCGGATACCCGAGATCGGGGGTTACGGTAGCATGCGGCGTCCACCATTGGATTTCGTTGGCGCCGTTCACATCGTTGATGTGGTTCGACGAAGTCGACGGGAAGGTCAGCGAAAGGGCGGATCGCACCGGCAGCCCGTCCGGACCGAGATTGGGCAGTACCAAGCCGGTCGTGACCCCGTCGATCGCATGTTCGACATCGGGGCTCGCACTGCTGATGTCGAACCATTGCGCGCTGAGGATGCCGGCAGCGTTTGCCGGGGCCGTGGCAAATCCCGTGGAGAAGAGCGCGGCAGCGCTCAGGAAGAGAAATGTGGGTTTCAGGCGGACCATCAAAAGCTCCGGATTAACTATATCTCGCGACGGATTGCGCGAGCACACGACTATCGAGGCATGAACTGTGCCATTGCTTGATTATCAGGCGGTTACGTTCAATTAATGTTTAATGGATGCAATGGGGTTGTAAGTTACTCCGACGAGGAATTCCGTCGCAGGTGTTGTTGTCCCCCTCCTGATGTGTTGAAATTTCAGGAGATCGATCGAGGCGTGTACCTGCTATACGTGTAAAATACGCCGTCGGCTACGCGGCAGTAATCGGTCAGGCCGATGGCGCCGCGGGAGAAGGGGCGGCCGCCGGCCCGACCGGCTCACGGCGCGCGGCGAGAAACGCGTTGATGGTCCCGACGATGCCGCGGCGGAAGACCAGAACGCAGAAGACAAAGACGGCGCCCTCGATCACCGTGACCCAGGAGCCGAGCTGGGCGAGGTAATGCTCCATCGTCACCAGCAAAAAGGCGCCGATCACTGGGCCGAGCGCCGTCCCCAGCCCGCCGACCAAGGTCATCAGCACGACCAGACCCGACATCGTCCATTCGATATCGGTCAGCGAGGCGAGCTGGAACACCAGGGCCTTCAACCCGCCCGCCAACCCCGAGAGCGCGGCCGAGAGGATAAAGGCCATCAGCTTATAATGATCGGCGTCGTAGCCAAGCGAGAGCGCGCGCGGCTCGTTCTCGCGGATCGCCTTGATCACCTGACCAAAGGGCGAGCGGATCGTTCTTACAATCAGAGCGAAGCCAGCGAGGAAGACTGCCAGCACGAAATAATACATCGCCAGGGTGTCGTTGAGGTTTATCACCCCCAGAAGCCGGCCGCGCGGCACCGCCTGGATGCCGTCCTCGCCGCCGGTAAACGGCGCCTGCAAGGCGACAAAAAACACCATCTGCGCCAAGGCCAGGGTGACCATCGCGAAGTAGATGCCGCTGCGACGGATCGCCAGCCATCCGAAGACGGCGCCCAACAGGGTCGCGGCGGCGACGCCCGCGAGGACGCCGAGTTCCGGCGGAAACCCCCATCGCTTCACGGAATAGGCGGTGATGTAGGCCGCACCGCCAAAAAAGGCCGCATGGCCGAAGGAAAGCAGTCCGACGTAGCCGATCAACAGGTTGAAGGCGCAAGCGAAGAGCGCAAAGCACAACGCCTGCATCAGGAACACCGGGTAGAGAACGAAGGGTGCTACGAGCGCCAGCGCGACCAGCAGGGCGGCCAGGATGCGCTCGCCGGACGCGCCTCTCATCTCACCGCGCCTGGCCAAAGAACCCGGCGGGCTTGACCAGCAGCACCAACGCCATGATGACGAAGATGACGGTGTTCGACGCCTCGGGGTAGAAGACCTTGGTCAGCCCCTCGATCAGTCCGAGCGCGAAGCCGCTCAGGATCGCCCCCAGGATCGAGCCCATGCCGCCGATCACGACGACGGCGAAGACGGTGATGATGATGTTGCGGCCCATCAGCGGGCTGACCTGATAGATCGGCGCCGCCATCACCCCGGCCAATGCGGCAAGGCCGACCCCGGCGCCATAGGTGAGCGTGATCAGCCGCGGCACGTTGATGCCGAAGGCCTGGACCAGGGTCGGATTTTCCGTCGCCGCACGCAAATAGGCGCCGAGCTTGGTGCGCTCGATCGTGAACCAGGTCGCCAGGCAGACCGCGAGGGAGGCGACGACGACCCAGGCGCGATAGTTCGGCAGAAACATGAACCCCAGATTCTGCCCGCCCTGCAACTCCGCGGGGATCGAGTAGGGTTGGCCCGACGAGCCGAATTGCTGGCGGAAGACGCCCTCGATGACCAGGGCGAGCCCGAAGGTCAGCAGCAAGCCGTAGAGATGGTCAAGGCCGTAGATGTGGCGCAGGAAGAGACGTTCGATGACAATCCCGACGACGCCGACGATCGGCGGGGCCAGCAAGAGCGCCCACCAATAGCCGAGCCCAAGCCCATGCAGCAGAAACCAGGCGCAGAAGGCGCCCAGCATGTAGTGCGCGCCGTGGGTGAAATTGATGATGTTAAGCAGGCCGAAGATCACCGCCAGGCCGAGGCTCAGCATCGCGTAGAAGGCGCCGTTGATCAGCCCGACCGACAGCTGGGCAAAAAACAGCGGCGCCGGCGGCAGCCAGTCGAACATGGTTCAGGCGGGCGGTAGGTCTCGGCGCGTCGTCGGGCTCAGCCCTTGACCAGCGGGCATTCGTTGCCTTTCGGGCGCTTGAACGCCTGGGCGCCGGGGATCGTGCTGATCTGCTTGTAAAGATCCCATTCGCCTTTCAACTCCTCGGGTTTCTTGACCTCGAACAAGTACATGTCGTGGACCAGACTGCCGTCGTCCTGGATATGGCCGTTCCTGATCGCAAAATCGTTGATCGGCGCCGCTTTCAGCTGCTTGACCACGGTCGGGCCGTCGACGCTGTCGGCGGCCTTGACCGCGTTCAGGTAATGCGTCACCGCGCTGTAGACGCCGGCCTGCACCATCGTCGGCTGCTTGTGCATCCGATCGAAGAATTTCTTCGACCAGGCGCGGGTCTGGTCATCCTGATCCCAATAGAAGCCTTCGGTGAGTTGCAGGCCGTGCGCGGTCTTCAGCCCCAGACTGCGCACATCGGTGACGAACACGAGCAGGCCCGCCAGCTTCTGGCCGCCGGCGACAATGCCGAACTCGGCCGCCTGCTTGATCGAGTTGATCGTGTCGCCGCCGGCATTGGCGAGACCGATCACCTTCGCCTTGGAGGCCTGGGCCTGCAACAGGTAGGACGAGAAATCGGCAGTGTTGAGCGGCACCTTGACCGAGCCGAGCACCTTGCCGCCGTTGGCCGTGACGACCTGGGCTGTGTCGCGTTCCAGCGCATGACCGAAGGCGTAGTCGGCGGTGATGAAGAACCAGGTGTCGCCACCCGCCTTTACGACCGCGGCGCCGGTGCCGTTGGCCAGCGCGACGGTATCGTACATCCAGTGGATCGAGGTCGGGGCGCAGGCCTTGCCAGTCAGGTCGGAGGAGGCGGCGCCATTGACCAGGACGACCTTGTTCTTGGCTCGCGCAATCTCTTGCACCGCAAGCGCCACGCTGGAGGTCGTCAGGTCGGTGATCATGTCGACCCCGTCCTGATCGAACCATTGCCGAGCGATGGCGGCACCGACATCCGGCTTGTTCTGGTGGTCGGCGCCGATTACCTCGATCTTCTTGCCGTTGACCGTTCCGCCGAAATCGGCGACCGCCATCTTGGCCGCCTCGAGCGAGCCGGGGCCGCCGAGATCGGCGTAAAGGCCCGACATGTCGGCAAGCACGCCGATCTTGACGGTGTCGCCCGAGATTTCGGCCGAGGCCGGGGCCGCGATCGAGAGCAGCGCGACCATGGCGGCATAGAAGGCGATCTTCATGCGTCTTCCCTTTCGCGTGAGAAGCGTGATGGATTGCGATTTACATCATTTCGCTCGGCTTGCTCAAACACCGAGATACTGCTGCACCTTGGCGAAGTTGTTCGCCAGTTCGTGGTTGGCGATCGCATCGACGACGCGGCCATTTTCGACGACGTAGTGGCGGTCGGCGAGGTTCGCAGCAAAGCGGAAATTCTGCTCGACGAGCAGGATCGTGAAGCCGCGCTGCTTGAGCGCGGCGATAACCTGGCCGATCTGCTGCACGATGACCGGGGCCAACCCCTCGGTCGGCTCGTCGAACAGCAGCAATGTGGCGCCCGTGCGCAGAATGCGACCGATCGCCAGCATCTGCTGTTCGCCGCCGGAGAGTTTGGTCCCCTGGCTGCGCCGACGCTCTTCGAGATTGGGAAAGATCGCGTAGATCTCGTCGAGCTTCATGCCGCCGGGAAGCACCGCGGGCGGCAGCAGCAGGTTTTCCTCGACACTGAGGCTGGCGAAGATCCCACGTTCCTCCGGGCAATAGGCGATGCCGAGCCGGGCGATGCGGTTTGACGAGCGGCCGACGAGTTCGGTCCCGCGAAATACGATCGAGCCGCGGCAGCGCGAAACGATTCCCATGATCGCCCGCAAGGTCGTGGTCTTGCCGGCGCCGTTGCGGCCGAGCAGGGTTACGACCTCGCCCTCGGCGACCTCGAAGTCGACGCCGTGCAGCACATGCGATTCGCCGTACCAGGCCTGCAATTCCTCGACCCGCAGCAAGACGGGAGACGCCGCTTCAGGCATGGCCGGTGCCCATATAGGCCTCGGCCACTTCGGGATTGTTCGAAACCTCGGCGTAGTCGCCTTCGGCCAGCACCCGCCCGCGGGTCAGGACCGTGATCGTGTGCGAGAGATCGGCGACGACCGATAGATTATGCTCGACCATCAGGATCGTACGATCGGATGGAAACCTGGCGGATCAGCGCCGCGATCCGGCCGATGTCCTCCTGTCCCAGACCGGCCATCGGCTCGTCGAGCAGCAGCATTTCCGGCTCGAGCGCCAGGGTGGTGGCGATTTCGAGCGCCCGCTTGCGCCCATAGGGCAGGTCGCTCGCCACCGTGTCGCCAAACCCGGCGAGCCCGACGGCGTCGAGAAGTTCGTCGGCCCGCGGGTCAAGCCGCTCCAGAGTGCGCCCGGAGCGCCAGAACGAGAACGAGTTGCCAAGCTTGCGCTGCAGGGCGACGCGGACGTTCTCCCGCGCCGACAAATGCGGGAAAACGGCGGAGATCTGAAAGGATCGGCAGACGCCGCGACGGGCGATCTCGGCCGGACGCAGCGCGGTGATGTCGGCGCCGTTGAACAGGATCTGGCCGGCCGAGGGGTCGAGAAATTTCGTCAAGAGGTTGAAGACGGTCGTCTTACCGGCGCCGTTCGGACCGATCAGCGCATGGATCGAACCGCGGCGGATTTTGAGGTCGACCCCCTGCACGGCGACAAAACCGCGGAATTCCTTGGTCAGCCCGCGGGTTTCGATGATCCAGTCATTCAAGATGCGACGCTCTCTGCGGCTTGTTTTTGACGCGCCGGCACCCTAATGCCTCCCGAGGCGCGCGACAATCACTCGCGGCATTCGACAGAAGGACGCCTGCGGTGGACGACACGATCGAACAGGCGCTCTCAACAATCGCCTTCGGCCCGAACGGGCTGGCGCCAGCAATCGCCCAGCAATACGACACCGGCGAAATCCTGATGCTGGCCTGGATGAACCGGGAGGCGGTGCGCGCCGCTCTCACCGAGGGCAGGGCCTGCTACTGGTCGCGTTCGCGCGGAGCCTTGTGGCGCAAGGGCGAGACTTCGGGTCAGGTACAATGGCTGAAGGAGATGCGCCTCGACTGCGACGGCGACGCGTTGCTGCTACTCGTCGACCAGCAGGGTGTCGCCTGCCACACCGGGCGGCGCAGCTGCTTTTTCCGCGCCTGGCGCGACGGCGAGTGGACAGTCATCGTGCCGCCTCAGACGCCACCCGAAACGCTTTATCCACCGGCGTCCGGCGAGCCTACTGCAGCGGCGGGCACGACAGCGTCGCTTAAATCCGGGCCACGACGTCCGAGCTGAACGGGCGGTTTGCGCAGCGGCTGTTGTATTCGTTGACCTGGGCATTGTACCGGGCAACGGCCTGATCGGCGTCGGTTACGACGGCGCCGACCGATTGATGGTAAACGGCGTCGCGGTGCTCGAGGAGCGCCTTGTATCGGGCGACCGAGTCGGGATTGTTGACCTCGACCAGCGGACGCTCGTGAACCAGTTGCGCGTCGAGATCGGCGAGCTGCCGGCGAATGGCGTCAAGCGCCTGGGTCTTGGCCGACATGTCCGCCGACAGGGCGGCCACCGCCCGCTCCTGGCAGAGGCAGCCGGTAATTTCGGCGACGTCGCTCGTCGTTTGCGCTCGCGCGGCGGCCGGCGCCAGCATAACCAGCGCCATCGTCACGTATCGAAGCCCGATCGAAAATTGCATCGAGTCCTTCCCCTGGTTTGAATTCAATCCCGGATGTCGGCGGGGCCCGGAGGCGCGCCCCCACCCGCACGGCGGATGCGATCGGCCATGCCGTGGCCGACCTCCTCGGCTTTTTTCCACAAATCCTCGCGGGCATCGGCGACGAATTCGGTCTCGCGCCGGCTCGCCGGCAGAAAGGCGCCGGCAAGCGCACCGATGACAAGTCCAGCCACTCCCAGGAGGAGCGGGTCCGCGCCAGCGGCGCGGGTCGATGCTCCAGCCGACGGGAGTTCGTCGCCGGCTCCGGCCGCCGCCGCTTCTTCGGAATGCTCGCGATCGCCGGCTTTGCCCCGCGTGAGATCAACGGCAAGCCAGGCAATCCCGGCGCCGATGAGCCCGAGCGGCAGCGCATTGTCGCGCAGCATGCCGCCGAGATTGCTTGTCTCAGTCGCTGATGATCGGGTCAACATATCGGTCAGCCTATCCAGCAGCACAGAGGGATCGAGCTTCCGCGCCAGCGCCGTCAAGGTATGGCCCAGCTCGGTCCGGGTTTTGCCGATCTCGGCGGCGATTTCGTCCGAGTTGCGCCGGCTTTCCGTCCCGCCCGCTTTGCCCTTCCGGCTCACCGGGATGGGTCCTCGAACTCCGTGCGGTCAACGCGCAACGTGTCGAGGGTGCGCCGCGGAACAAGCGAGCGCAGCGCCAGCCGCGACCGTGCGAAAGCGACCAGGGACGCGCCCGCCGCCAGCAACACCGCGGCGACGATCAGTGCGGCAAGCCAAGCCGGCAGGACCGTCGCCAATCCGAGGATCGCCGCGGCCAGGAGAGCAAACCAGCCAGAGACCACAAAGAAGAGGGCCGCCGCCAGCGCGATCAGGCCCTGCCCGATGCGGCCGAGCGCTTCCCGCGATTCGGCGCGGAGGAGTGCCATTTCCTGCCGCAGCAGGGTCTTCGCCTGCGTCAGCAGATCGCGCAGCAGGGCGGCGAAACCGCGCGCGGCCTCGGCGCTGGCCTCGGCGTCGTAACTCTGCATCAGCACTCGTCCCGCCGCGTCATGCCGGCGCCGTTGCCGGATGCAGCAAGGCCGTCGCCACCCGAGGGAGCGCGCCGCGGCAAGGTTGCGCGGCGTCCGGCCGGCAGCGACAACAGCCGGCCCGCGATAAAACCAGCGGCGGCGGCGCCAAGCGCAAACCATTCCGGCCGGCGTCGGGCCAGTTCCTCGGCCTCGGCGGCGATATCCCGCCACTCGCGTATGCAAATCTCCAGCGCTAGCCGGTCGGCCCTTTCGGCGAAGCGTTCGGCAAGACCGGCGAAGGTGCGATTCTCGGCGCGCTCGAAGGCAATCCCAGCACAACGCATCGTCTCGGCAGCGGCGGCGGCCTGGGCCGCGAGCCGATCCTTCTGCTCGGCGGCGAGCGAGCGGCCAGCTTCGCGCAGCGCATCCAGAAGCTCGACCGCGACTTGCCTCAGCCGGTCGGCGCCGCTATCGGCGGCTCCGTTTGGCCCCGCGCCGGCCTCTGTTCGCTCGGTCATGATCGTGCTCCGCGGAAGGTAGCGTAAACCGCTCGTGCGGTCGCCCGTAGAACAGTTGAATATGGGGAGAGTTCCCGATCGGGAAAATGTCGGCGCGGTCGCACAGTTGCCACGATTGGTCGATAATCGCTCAGTGCGGCGAGAGCCGACATCCGTCGGGGGACGGGAGAGCGGGGGTGATCAACGCAACGGCGATGGCGGGAGCCGGTGGCTGAGCGGCGTTTGCGGGCCGACCCGGCCGATCGGATCGCGCGCTCGGCCGGTCCGCGCAGGACCCGGCGGCCACGCCCGCCACCAAAGCGCCGGCGGTTCTTGCGTGGTCTTGCCCGGATTGCCCTACTGGGTGCGCTGTGGCTGGCGATCCTGGGCGGCGGAGTTCTCGGCTATTTCGCCCTGACGCTCCCCGACACCGGCGAACTCACCCGCGGCGAGCGGCGGCCGAGCGTCACGATGCTCGCGGCCGACGGCAGTCTGCTGGCGACGTACGGCGACCTCTTCGGCCGGGCCTTGAGCCTGAAGGAGATGCCGCGCTGTCTGCCGCAGGCGGTGATCGCGACCGAGGACCGGCGCTTCTACAGCCATTTCGGCATCGATCTCTTCGGACTGGCGCGCGCCGCGGCGAGCGACCTGGCGGCCGGCCATATCGTCCAGGGCGGCAGCACGATCACCCAGCAGCTGGCCAAGAATCTGTTTCTGACGCCCGAGCGCAGCATTTCCCGCAAGATCCGCGAAACCCTGCTGGCGCTATGGCTCGAACACCGCTTTACCAAGGACCAGATCCTCGAAATCTACCTGAACCGGGTCTATCTCGGGGCTGGAACCTATGGCGTCGACGCGGCGGCGCGCCGCTATTTCGGCAAGTCCGCCAGCCGGCTCAACCTTTATGAATGCGCCGCCGTCGCGGGTCTGCTGAAAGCGCCGACGCGGTTCAACCCGATCCGGGACCGCGACAAGGCAGCGATGCGGACGGCCCAGGTGCTGGCCAACATGGTCGATGCGGGGTTTATCACCTCGGCGCAGATGCACGCCGCCGGCCGCGAGGACGCAACCCTCGCCGCGGCGACCGGAACCCGCAGCGGGATGCGGTATTTTGCCGACTGGATCGCCGATCAGCTGTCCGACTTTGCCGCTGCCGGCGGCCGCGACCTGACCGTGGTGACCACTCTCGATACGCGGCTGCAGGCGGAGGCCGAGGGCGTGATCGCCGACACGATCGCCCGCGACGGGGCCAGGGCCGCGGTGAGCCAGGGGGCGCTTGTCGCGATGACGCCCGAGGGCGCGGTGCGCGCCATGGTCGGCGGGCTCGATTACGGCAGCAGTCAGTTCAACCGGGCAACCCAGGCCGAGCGCCAGCCCGGCTCGGCGTTCAAGCCCTTCGTCTATCTCGCGGGGCTCGAAGCCGGGCTGCGGCCCGACGATCGATTTGTCGATATGCCGATCCGCGTCGGCAATTGGCGGCCGCGCGACTATACCGGCCGCTATCAGGGCGAGATGACGCTCGCCGAAGGGCTGGCGCAGTCGATCAATACGATCTCGGTGCAGGTGGCGCAGCGCGCCGGCGTGCGCCGGGTCGTCGCGGTCGCGCATCGCCTCGGCATCGCCTCCAAGCTGGCGCCCGAACTAAGCCTCGCGCTCGGCACCAACGAGGTCAATCTGCTCGAACTCGTCTCGGCCTACGCGCCCTTCGCCAATGGCGGCGCCGGGGTATGGCCCTACGGCATCACGGAGATTCGCGACAGCGCCGGCAACGTCGTCTTCCGCCGCGCCGGTTCAGGTCTCGGGTCCGTGGTAAGCCCGGCATTGGTGGCGTTGATGAACCAGATGCTGAGCGGGGTCATCGACCACGGCACCGGCAAGAGTGCTGCGTTGCCGCGGCCGGCCGCCGGCAAGACCGGCACGACGCAGGATTACCGCGACGCCTGGTTTATCGGCTACACCGCCGATCTGGTCGCCGGCGTCTGGTTCGGCAACGACGATAACAAGCCGATGAAAAAGATCACCGGCGGCTCGCTGCCGGCGCAGGCCTGGCGCCGCTTCATGCTGGCGGCGACGCGGTCGATGCCGGTGCGGCCGCTGCCGACCGCGCCGGCAGGGGGTGACGGCGACGGGCTCGTCGACAGCATCCTCGAACTGCTCGGCCGCAACCAGACAGCCGCGCGGGCGCCTCCGCCGGCGCGCGAGGACGAAGCGCTCTATCGGCGCAGCAACGGCCCCTAGAACGAGATCGGCCGCGCTCCGGTCCGCAAAGGAGCCGGAGCGCGGCCGGCGGGATTGCCCTCTAATCAGTGCAGCGGCGAGAACGACGCCGGCACGACGAGCTGGTTTTCCTGCTTGACGAACAGGCCGCGCGTCGCCGGTGGCCAGGTGCCGTCCTTGCGCGACTCCTCGCGGATGCGGGCGCGCTCGTTGGCGTCCTTATAGGCCCAGATGTGGATCCACTGGTTGAGATCGGGCCGAGCTCGGTATAGCCGGCTGCGGCCAGCGGCGACAGCTTGACCCGGCCCTCGATCCGCTCGGCCCATTTCTCGACGACCGCCGGCGCCGATCCCGGCAGCATCGTATAGGTCCGGATCTCGTAGAGATTGCCGAGCTGGCGCGGCGTGAAGGCCGGGCAGAATGGCGCGGCGTTGACAGATCTTGCTCTCCATCTCGACGATGAATTCCTGGATCTTCGGCGGCCAGTTCGGGATCGATTGCGAGCGCACCCGGGTGCGGTGCTGCAGATCGTCATAAGGCCAGATGTGGATGATGTGGTTCAGGGGACCGACCTCGGTGTGAAAGAAGGCGCCGAGCGGCGAAACCTTGACCCGCTCGGTCAACGCCTCGCCGAACCGCTTCTCGGCCTCGGGAACCGATCCCGGCTGCAATCGGTAGGTCCGCATTTCAAAGATCATTCGACCTCACTCCTCGTCTGAAATTCAGCGCCCGGCATTCTAGGGCCGCTGTGGCGCGAGGGCCAGTCAAACGCCGATGCGATGTCGAACGACAACAAATTTGCCACAATCGCATGCCATCTTGATGCAGGATCGGTGAGGCGAGGGAGGTGCGTTTGCTGTAAATTTGTTGCAAATAACAGCAAAAACAGCAAACGCAGTGGAACTTTCCGGTTAGGGGAGCCGTGCAAGGCGCTCGCTAAGCACTTCGTAGAAGGCGGCCACGTCGACTTCGGTCATGAACCGGACATTTGCGGGGCGGCCGGTGACGCTCCACCAATCGACGACCGTCATGCCGCGGGTCAGAGCGCTTTCGGTCTCGATCGCGCACATTGACCTCGCGACCGCTGAACCAGTCGGGCCGCAGCAGATATGCGATCACACAGGGGTCGTGAAGTGCGGCGCCGCGTTGGCCGAATTTGCCGATGCGAGCCTCTTCGAAGCTGCCGAGCATTTCGGCTGCGGCGGCGCCGCAGCGATTGCGCAACGCCCGTAATGCGGCAAGGCGCGCCGGCGTTGTCAAGACCCGATGCGTCACATCGAGCGGGATCATCGTGATCGGCATCCCGCTGTCGAGGACGATCGCGGCGGCGTGCGGATCGACGTGCATGTTGAATTCGGCCGCCGGGGTGATGTTGCCGATCTCGAAACCGGCGCCGCCCATGACGACCAGTTCGCGACGCGGCCCGGCGATGTCCGGAGCCTTGATCAGGGCCATCGGCGATGTCGGTCAGCGGTCCGAGCGCGCACAGCGTGATCGTGACCAGCTTCGGCGGCGCGCAACGTCTCGATCATGAAATCAACGCCATGCTGCGGACTGCAGCGGCATGGTCGGTTCGGGCAGGGTCAGACCGCCGAGCCCGTCTTCGGCGTGTACAGCCTCCGTCGTCGCCGGGCCGGCGCATGACGGGCGGGCGCAGCCGGCGTAGACCGGCAAATCCGGCCGTCCGGCCAGTTCGCAGATCGCCGCACATTGCGTTCGGTGACGCCAGCGGCAGATTACCGGCGACCGCGACAATCCCCAGCACCTGCAGTTCCTCCGGCGCCGCGAGCGCCAGCAGGATCGCCACCGCATCGTCAATGCCAGGGTCAGTGTCGATGATGATCTTGCGCGCCATGTGCGGCTTAGCGGCGCAACACCATCAGCTTCTTGATCTCGGCGATCGCCTTGGCCGGATTGAGGCCCTTCGGGCAGGTGCGGGTGCAGTTCATGATCGTGTGGCAGCGATAAAGCCGAAACGGGTCCTCGAGCGCGTCGAGCCGTTCGCCGGTGGCTTCGTCGCGGCTGTCGGCGATCCAGCGATAGGCCTGCAGCAGGATCGCCGGCCCCAGATAGCGCTCGCCGTTCCACCAATAGCTCGGACAGGCGGTCGAGCAGCAAAAACACAAGATGCATTCCCACAACCCGTCGAGCTTGTCGCGCTCCTCGACCGATTGCGGTCGTTCGCGGTCGGGCGGCGGCGGGCTTGCGGTACTGCAGCCAGGGCTCGATCGACGCGGTATTGCGCATAGATATGGGTCAGGTCCGGAACCAGATCCTTGACCACGGGCATATGCGGCAGCGGATAGATGCGCACCGCGCCGCGCACCTCCTCGATCGGCTTCAGGCAGGCAAGCGTGTTGGTCCCGTCGATGTTCATCGCGCACGAGCCGCAAATCCCCTCGCGGCAGGAGCGGCGAAAGGTCAGCGTCGTGTCGATCTCGTTCTTGATCTTGATCAGCGCGTCGAGGACCATCGTCCCGCACTGGTCGAGATCGATCGTGTAGGTGTCGATGACCGGGTTTTTGCCTTCGTCCGGGTTCCAGCGATAAATCTTGAACTGGCGCGGTCGCTTCGCGTCGGCCGGCGCCGGGTGGGTGACGCCGACGCCGATCCTCGAATTCGCCGGGAGCCTGAATTCGGCCATTACGCCCTCAGTAGACCCGCGCCTTCGGCGGAAATGCCTGCACTTCGTTCGACAGCGTGAAGAGATGCACCGGCCGGGAGCCGAGCCGCACGGTGCCGTCGCCATTCAGCCAGGCAACGCTATGCTTGAGCCAGTCCTTATCGTCGCGCTCGGGATAGTCCTCGCGGGCGTGGGCACCCCGGCTTTCGGTGCGGTTTTCCGCCGAATGCAACGCCACGACCGCCTGCTCCAGAAGGTTCTCGAGTTCGAGGGCTTCGGCGAGGTCGCTGTTCCAGATCAAGGAGCGGTCGGTGATCCCGAGATCGCCGAAACTGTCGGCGACCCGGTCGATCTTGTCGACCCCTTCGCGCAACACGTCCGCGTTGCGGAAGACGGCGCAGTTGCTCTGCATGACGCGCTGCATTTCGAGGCGGATCTCGCCGGTCTTGCGCCCGCCCCGCGCGTTGCGCACGGCGTCGAGCCGGGCGATCGCGTCCTCTCCGGCCCCGTTGACAAAGGGCTTGTGGGCGCTGCCGGGCCGCACGGTTTCGACGGCCCGCCGCGCCGCGGCGCGGCCGAAGACGATGATGTCGAGCAGCGAGTTGCAACCCAGCCGGTTGGCGCCGTGGACCGAGACGCAGGCCGCCTCGCCGATCGCCATCAGCCCGGGCACCACCGCGTCGGGATCGCTCTCGGTCGGGCGCAGCACTTCACCGTGATGGTTGGTCGGAATGCCGCCCATGTTGTAATGCACGGTCGGCAATACCGGGATCGGCTCGCGAGTCACGTCTACGCCGCAGAAAATCTTGGCGGTCTCCGAGATGCCGGGGAGCCGCAGGCGCAACACCGCCGGGTCGAGATGTTCGAGATGCAAGAGGATGTGGTCCTTCAGCGGACCGCAGCCGCGGCCCTCGCGGATTTCGATCGTCATCGCGCGCGAGACCACGTCGCGCGAGGCGAGGTCCTTGGCGTGCGGAGCGTAGGCTTCCATGAAGCGCACGCCCTCGCTGTTGGTCAGATAGCCGCCCTCGCCACGCGCCCCCTCGGTGATCAGACAGCCCGCGCCGTAGATCCCGGTCGGGTGGAACTGGATGAACTCCATGTCCTGCAGAGGCAATCCGGCGCGCAAGATCATCGCATTGCCGTCGCCGGTGCAGGTGTGCGCGGAGGTGCAGGAAAAATAGGTGCGGCCATAGCCGCCGGTGGCGAGGATTACGAGATGCGCGCGGAAGCGGTGCAATGTCCCGTCGTTGAGATCCCAGGCCATGACGCCGCGACAGGCGCCCTCATCGTCGGTGATCAGATCGAGGGCGAAATATTCATTGAAGAATTCAGCGTTGTGCCGCAGGCATTGCTGGTAGAGCGTATGGATAATCGCGTGCCCGGTGCGATCGGCGGCGGCGCAGGCGCGCTTGGCCGGGTCGCCGTTGCCATAATCCATCATATGGCCGCCGAACGGTCGCTGATAGATGCGTCCAGCCTCGGTGCGCGAGAACGGTACGCCGAAATGTTCGAGTTCCACGACAGCGTCGATCGCCTCGCGGCACATGTACTCGATCGCATCCTGATCGCCGAGCCAGTCCGAGCCCTTGACCGTGTCGTACATGTGCCAGCGCCAGTCATCGGCGTCGATGGTGCCGAGCGCCGCGGCGATGCCGCCCTGCGCCGCGACCGTGTGGCTGCGCGTCGGGAACACCTTGCTGACGCAGGCGGTCTTGAGCCCCGCCGAGGTCGTGCCCAGGGCCGCGCGCAACCCGGCGCCGCCAGCGCCGACGACGACGACGTCGTAGCTATGGTCAGTAATCGGATAGGCGGAGGGCATGCTCGAGGCTCCCGATTAACTTGCCCCGCCGAGCGCCATGCTGACGACGGCGAAGATGCCGGCGACGGCGAGGGCGACGCAGGCGAGGCGCACCGCGGCGACGAGGGCGATCCGGCCAAGTTCGCCATGGACGTAGTCTTCGATCACCACCTGCAGCCCCAACGCGGCGTGATAGAAGGTCGCGATCAAGGTCAGGACCATCAGGATCGCCGGCAACGGCCGCCCGATCCAGGCCTGAAACGTGTCGATATCGGCGCCGACCTGGCGAACCACCGAGGCCGCGAACCACAGGCTCAACGGCACAAGCGCCACTGCGGTCAGGCGCTGCATCCACCAATGCTCGACCCCTTCCTTCGCCGAGCCCAGGCCGATCGCACGGCCCAGCGGCGAGCGCATTCGCGATGCCGCCATTTCAGCCCGCCCAGTGCGCGATCCCGGCGATCCAGGCGATGACTGTCAGCGCCGCGCTGGCGGCGACCACCAGCCAGCCGCCGAAATAGACGGCGGGAAGGTCGAGGCCGTGGCCGGTGTCCCAGACGAGGTGTCGGATGCCGTTGCAGAGATGGTAGAAGAGCGCCGCGGTCCAGCCGAACAGCAAGATGCGGCCGATCCAGGACCCGAGAAAGGAAGCGACGCCGTCATAGACATCGGGGCCGGACACGGCGGCGACCAGCCACCACACCAGCAGGACCGCGCCGGCGCAAAGCGCAATGCCTGCCGCCCGATGTAGGATCGACAGGACCGAGGTAAGCTGCCAGCGGTAGATCTGAAGGTGCGGCGAGAGCGGGGGATCGGCGGAACGCATCAAATCAATCCAAACATTCGCGGTCTCGGCCCGGCGCGGCAGGCGGCTGTGACTTAGACCCCGCACCCGCGAGTGTCAACGGAGGCCGGCGCAACCCAGCGCCTCAACCGAAACCCTGCTGGCGCTCGATCGTTCCCGCGATCGCCAGCAGGGATCGGGCATGTTCGACATGGAGATTCTCGACGAGCTTACCGTCGACCAGCACGACGCCCTTGCCGGCGGCAGTTGCTTCGGCATGAGCGGTGATGATGCGCTTCGCCCATTCGATCTCCGCGGCGCTCGGCGCGAAGGCGTCGTTGGCGGCGGCGATCTGCTTGGGATGAATCAGCGTCTTGCCGTCGAAACCGAGGTCGCGGCCCTGACGGCAGGCGGCGGCGAAGCCGTCCTCGTCGGCGAGATCGAGATGGACGCCGTCGAGGATCGCCCGATTGTAGCCGCGCGCAGCGATGAGCGCCCAGCCCAGCGCCGGCAATAGCGGCGCGCGGTCCGGGGTCGGTCGGGCATGCAGGTCGACGGTCAAATCCGAGGTGCCGAGCACGAGAGCCGCAAGCCGCGGGCTTGATGCGGCTATCTCGCGCGCCTCGAGAATGCCGAGCGGCGTCTCCAGCATGCACCAGACCGCAAGATCGGGCGGCGCGGCCAGCGCATCGAGCAGCGAGAGGGTGAGACGCACCCGCTCGGCGCTCTCGACTTTGGGCAACAACACCGCGTCGATCGACATCGTCGCCGCCGCGGCGAGATCGGCGTGGCCCCACGGCGTATCGAGAGCGTTGACGCGCAGCACCAGTTCGCGCGCGCCATAGCCGCCCGCCGCCAGCGCCGCCGTGACGATCGTTCGCGCCTCGTCCTTGACCTCGGGCGCCACGGCGTCTTCGAGATCGAAGATCAAGCCGTCGGCTGCGAGGCTGCGCGCCTTCTCCAGCGCCCGCGGGTTCGAGCCCGGCATATAGAGGACGCTGCGGCGCGGTCGATGCATGCTGTGATCTTGCATTCGCCGATGATAGTGGAGAACCTACACCCTGCCGACGCAATCGTGCCGATCGCCGACGCGCCGCCCCTGGCACGGCAATTCCGGGCGGCGCCAAGGTCCTCCGCGACTGAAAGCCCGAGTCTACGGCGCTCTTCAGTAACCGCGCTGCGCTATAGAGGGTTGCGGTCGGATGCGGCGCGAAGGCATTTTCGGCCAGCCAACTCGATGTCCGCCAGAACGCGCTGCCCGGAGGAAACGCATGGACGAAACCGACCCCACTACCCCGACAGTTGGTGGGTTCTGGGCGTGGTTCACCTTTTGGGCGCAGTTTCTTGTGCTGGGCCTTCTCGTCGTTATCGGCGCCTTTGCCGCCAGCGAATCGCAACAGCCGGGCGATTACGCCTGCGGCGTCGTGCTGATCGTCGCGGCGCTGGCGCTCGCCTTCCTGCGCCTCAAGGACCGCTTCGACCGCGGGGGGCCGGATTGGGGCGAGTTTCTCTTTGTCGACGACATGAAGAATTTGGCGTTTGTCGTTCCGCTCTTCACGATCATCGCGCTGGCGGGGCTCTTTGTCGCGCATGCCTTCCCGACCGGCATGATGCATACCGCCGGGGTGGCGCTGTTCGTCGTCAGCGGGGTCATCGTCTTTTTCAATATCAAGCACGTCTTCGACTGCCTCAATTCTCGGCCGCGCTGAGATGCCGACGGTGCTTTCGGTCCAGTCCTGGGTTGCCTGCGGCAATGTTGGCAACAATGCGGCGCTCTTCCCGCTGCAGCGCCTAGGCTGCGAGACCTGGTCGCTGAACACGGTCGCCTTTTCGAACCACACCGGTTACGGCAAGTGGCGCGGCGATGTGGTGCCGGCGCGAACCATAGCCGGGCTGTTCGAAGGCATCGCCGAATTGGGGCTGCTGCCGCGCTGCGACGCGGTGCTGTCGGGCTATCTGGGCGATCCCGCGACCGGACCGGCGCTGCTCGACATCGTCGCTCGGATCAAGGCGGCGAACCCGCGGGCGCTGTTCGCCTGCGACCCGGTGATGGGCGATTTTGCTACCGGCTGGTATGTGCGCGAAGGTGTCGCCGAATTCTATCGCGACCGCGCGCTTGCCGCGGCCGACATCGCCACGCCGAACCGCTTCGAACTCGAATGGCTGACCGGGAGCCGCGTCGGCTCGCTCGGCGAAGCGGGGATGGCGGCGGCCGCCTTGCGCCGGCAGGGACCGGATGTCGTGCTCGCCACCAGTCTCGATCTCGTTCCCGGCCGCATCGTCGTCGCCGCCGCCGGACCCGATGGCGTCTGGGCGGTCGAGACGCCGCGTCTGCCGCTAGAAGCGACCGGGTGCGGCGACGCGCTTGCCGCCCTCTTTCTTGGATGGCGGCTGCAAGGCAAGTCGTTGCCCGAAGCGCTGTCGTTGAGTGTTGCCGCCATCTACGGCGTCATCGAGGCGACGCTGCGCGCCGGCAACGCCGAATTGGCGCTGATCGCCGCCCAGGATGAGCTCCTGTCGCCGACAAGATCGGTCGTGCCGCAAAAACTGTAGAAGGGATCGGAAAATGGCAACGCCGCAGAAGATCGCCGTCGTCACCGGAGCCGGGAGCGGCATTGGCCGGGCCTCCGCTTTGGCGCTGGTCGAGGCCGGGTTCACGGTCGTGCTCGCCGGACGGCGGCGCGCGATGCTGGAGGAGACGGCGGCCCTCGCGAAAGCCCCCGAACACACCCTCGTGGTGCCGACCGATGTCGCCGATCCGGCTCAGGTGTCGGCCCTGTTTGCCGCGGTCAAGGACAAGTACGGGCGCGTCGATCTGTTGTTCAACAACGCCGGCACCAGCACCCGCGGCGTTCCGATCGACGAGTTGACCTACGAGCAATGGGCGAATGTCGTCGCGGTCAACCTGACCGGTTCCTTTCTCTGCGCCCAGCACGCCTTTCGCATGATGAAAAGCCAGGACCCGCAGGGCGGCCGGATCATCAACAACGGCTCGGTCTCGGCTCACGTGCCGCGGCGCAACTCGACGCCCTATTCCGCGACCAAGCACGCGTTGACTGGGCTCACCCGCTCGCTCTCGCTCGACGGACGCGAATTCAACATCGCCTGCGGCCAGATCGATATCGGCAACGCCGCCACGACGCGTAACGAGGACACTGCGCGCGGCCGGCTGCAGGCGAGCGGACGCGTCGAGGCCGAGGCCCGCATCGATGTCGAGCACGTCGCCCGCGGCGTCGTCTATATGGCGACCCTGCCGCTTGAAGCGAACGTCCAGTTCATGACAGTGATGGCGACACAGATGCCCTATATCGGCCGCGGCTAGGCGCTGGCCGCTACAGCACTGATTCGACCCAGTCGTACAGTTTGCTCTTCGGCAGCGCCCCGATCTTGGTGGCGGCGACCTGACCGTTCTTGAACAGGATCATTGTCGGGATCCCGCGCACCCCGTATTTGCGCGGCGATTGCGGGTTCTCGTCGATGTTGACCTTGGCGACGGTGAGCTTGCCGTCCATATCGGCCGCGAGATCTTCGAGGAAGGGCGCGATCATTTTGCAGGGGCCGCACCATTCGGCCCAGAAATCGACGAGGACGGGCCCGCTCGCCTGGAGCACCGCCGCATCGAAATCGCCGTCGCTGACTGCGGTGGGCTTCATCGCTTCACCCCTTTCGTTAATAGCGGGTGAGATTAGGGGAGCTGGAAACGCCGCGTCAAGGCAGGTAGGCCGCCAGCCGCTCCGGGGTGATCGGCATCAGCCGCGGGCCTTCGGTCCATAACAGGGCGCAGCGAATATCGTGCCGCGGATAGAAGCCGCGCGAGGGCGGCGCGATAGATCGCGAGCTGGCGCAGATAGAGCGGCGCCACCTCGGCTTCGGTCGCGGGCGGTGGTCGCAATGTCTTGTAATCGACGATCAGCACCCGGTCCTCGGTGACAACCAGCCGGTCGATCTGGCCCGAGACGGCATGACCATCGACGAGGCCGACAAGCGGCACCTCGGCCTGCGAATCCGGTCCGAAGAGCGGCGCAAAATCGGCGTGGTCGAGAACGGCGAGCGTTTCGCGGCGCAATTCGTCTCGTTCGGCGGCGTCGAGACCATGCGCGGGCGCAGCCAGGAAGCGCCGCGTCGCGGCGTCCCTGTCAGGAGCCGGCAATTCGGGAAGGCTTTGCAGCAGGCGGTGGACCAGAAGACCGCGCTTGAACCGGTCCCGTCCGCCCAAGGTAAGCGGCGACAGCACCGCGGGCTCTTCCCCCTCGGGTCGCGACGGGATCAGCGGCCGCGGCGGGTCGGGCTCGCGGGGTGGCGGGTCGCGGACCCAGCCTGGAAGCAGCGAGTGCTGCTGAACCTCCGGCGCGCGCGCTTCCCGCTTGGGCAGCGCACTCTGCCCGCTCTCGAGCCGCAATCCGGCGCCCTGCCATCCGTCGCGGCCGATCAGACCCGTCGCGTCGAAGTCGAATGGGGCGGCGATCCCGGCCATGCCATCTCGGCAAAGGCGGTACCAGCACGTCTCCTGCGGCTTCTGCCGGGTCTGCCAGCCGCAGATGTAGAGCCGGTCTTCGGCCCGCGTCAGCGCGACGTAAAGGAGGCGGCGATACTCCTCCAGCTGCCGCTGGCGCAGCGCCCTTTTTTCGGTCGCATACGGCGCCACCGCGAAATCGGCGCGCGGGCACCATAGCGGCAGCTCCCCCGCTTTCGTCCACAACAAGGCGTCCGGGGGTTTCGGCAGCGCCATCGTATCCGGCAGGAACACGATCGGCGCCTCCAGCCCCTTGGCGCCGTGCACGGTCAGCACGCGAACCTCGTCGCGCTGCCGTGCCGCGAAATCGCGCTTGACCTCGGTGTCACCGGCCGCGAGCCAGCGCAGGAACCCCTGCAGCGAAGGGGCGTGTTCGCGCTCATAGGCAAGCGCCAGGCCAAGGAACTCCTCGACCGGGTCTTCGGCCTCGGGCCCGAGGCGGCGAGCGAGCGCCCGTCTTCCGCCCTCGGCGCCCAGGATCTCGGCGTAAAATTCGTAAGGCGGCGTGAAATCGACGCGGGCGAGGAGCGCGCCAAGCCGTTCGGCGGCAGTGCGCAGCCGGGCGTCGCTGTGGGCGAGTTGGCGCAGCCGATCCCACAGCGCGGTCTCCCCCCGACCATGGGCAAGTTCGAACAGCGCCTCCTCGCCGATATCGAAAAGCGGCCCTTTGAGCACGGTCGCCAAGGTCAGATCGTCGCCCGGATTGAGCAGAAAGCGGCCGAGCGCGATCAGATCGGCGACCGCCAGCTGCTGCGTCAGGATCAGCCGATCGGCGCCGGCGACCGGGATGTCGTGCTTTTTAAGGGCGCGCAGCAGCTCGCCGACAAATTCGTTGCGGCGCCGCACCAGGACCATAATGTCGCCGGGTCGGATCGGCCTGCCGCGCGCCGGCAGCATCTCGCCTTCGTTGAGCCATCGCTGGATCGTTGCCGCGATCGCGCTGGCCAGGCGGGCCCTCGGCTCGTCGAGCCGGCGGCGGGCGATCGGGAGCGCGTCGTCATCGTCGCAATCCTCCTTCTCCAGCGCCACCGGCGGCCACAGCTCGACAAGCCCCGCCTGCCCGGCGCGGTGCGCGACGTGATGGATGCCGCCGCCGTCGAGCGCCACGCCGTCCCGCGCGTTCGAGCCGGCAAAGATCGCATCGACGGCGCGCAGCACGGGCTCGGTCGAGCGGAACGAGATGTCGAGCGGCACGATTTCCCAGGGCCGGTTGGCGGCGTTGACGCGCTCTTGAAAATGACCGCGCATTTTCAAGAACTCTTGCGGATCGGCGCCCTGAAAGCTGAAGATCGACTGCTTGACGTCGCCGACCGCGAAAATGGTGCGATGCTGCCCGCGCGCGCCCTCGCCGGCGAAGAACTCCTCGCAGAGGGCGGCGGCGATCTGCCACTGCTCGGGATTGGTGTCTTGCGCCTCGTCGATCAGGATGTGGTCGAGGCCGCCGTCGAGCTTGAACATGACCCAGGGCGCCTTGCGCGAGTCACGCAACAGGGCAAGGGCCCGGCGGATCAGGTCGTCGTAATCGAGCAGACCGCGGCTGCGCTTGCGGTCCGCGTAATGATCGATCAGCGCGCTGCCGCAGCGGACCAGAGCGGCGGTCCCCTCGATGATGACGGCGGCGGCGTACGCGTCTCGAAAGGCCTTGACCCGGTCCGCCTCGGTGGCGAGGGCCGGCCTCACCGGACAATCGGCGGCGCGCTCGATCTCCTTGGTCGATAGGTCCTTGAAGATTTGGTGCTGGTCGTTCAAAAAGGCGCGGAAGTATGCCCGGATCATCGTCGGGCGCAACGCTGGTTGAGAGCACCATCGCTCGATTACGACGCTGCGGGCGCGATGATTGCGCGAACCGCAGGCAAGTGCTGCGCCGGCGGCGCGCAGGGCCCCGATGTCGCCCGCACCCTCGGCGCAGAACCTGTCGAGGAGCGCCTGAGGCGCGTCCCCGGTCGGCGCCTTCAGAAACTGGCGCAGCTCGGCGCGCAATTCGTCGCCGCTGTCGACGGCGCGGCGCAGCCTGCGGTGTTCCGTCGCGAGCTGCGTCATCAGCTCGGCGAAGCGTTCCTCGGCGGCGTGGCGCGCCACGGTCGCGAGCGATGCGGCGAGTTCGCCGCCCTGGTCGCGCGCCGCCGCGATGACCGCCTCGGCGGCCTCTACCAAGGCGTCCTGGGCGCCGCGCTCCTCGAGGACGGCGAATTCGGGCGCGACACCGGCCTCGAACGGAAAGCGGCGCAACAGAGTCTGGCAGAAAGCATGGATCGTCGCGATCTTGATCCCGCCCGGCGTATCGAGGACGCGGGCGAAAAGCTGCCTCGCCTGGGCGAGAACAGCTTCGTCGGGAAAGTCTTCGGTCAGGTCCTGCAACCGCTCGGCAAGCTCGCCCGGAGGCAGCGTGGCCCATTCGGCCAGCTGCTCGTTGAGCCGGTTGGCCATTTCGGCCGCGGCGGCGCGGGTGAAGGTCAGGCACAGGATCCGCGAGGGCTCGGCCCCGTCCAGCATCAGCCGCAGCATCCGGTCGGTCAGCACCTTGGTCTTGCCGGTGCCGGCCGAGGCCGCGACCCAGACCGAAGCCGCGGGCTCGGCCGCCCGGCGCTGGTCGCGATGCTTGCCGGCCGCGGCGCTCATCCTCCTCCTCCTCCTCGGCGGCCAGCCGTTCGAGGTGCCGGTAATCGGAAAAGCGCGGGATCCAGTGCGGGAACGGCGCCGCCAGATATGGGGTCGCGGGATCGTCGAACCGCTCGATCAGGGTGCGGGTGCGGGCGAGCAGACGGTCGATCAGTATGCCCGGATCGCCCTCGGTCAGCGGGCAGCGCTCGCCGGCCGGATCGCCGCCGCTCAAGCGCCAATGCTCGAGCGCCGAGGGTACGCCGCTCACCGCACCGAAACTGCCGTCGCGCAGGATCGCACCTTCGAGCGGCAATTGCGGCGCATAGCCCGCCTCAATCACATTCCGCTTCGGCGGCGGGCCAGTCTTGTAGTCGACCAGCAGATAGCCGCCGTCGGCGAGGCGGTCGATGCGGTCGGCGACCGCTGTCAGAACGAACGGACCGCCCGGCGCCTCGAGCGTGAGGCTGCCCCGGCACTCGCTGAGGCTCTCGACGACGCCCTCGCGGCGCTCGCGCTCGGCGGCGACAAGCCACGCCACCATCCTCGTGAAGCGCGGCCACCAAAAGGCCCAGGCGCCGGGGCGCGACAACAATGACCCGAAACGGTTGCGGCCGATCGCCAAGAGTTCGGCCTCGGCGTCTTCCGGCATGCGCGCGGGATGGCGACGGAAGAATTCCTCGAGAACCTTGTGCACCGTTATGCCGAGTTCGGCGCGGCCGGGGTCGGCGTCGAGTTCGTCGAGCGCCTCCAGACCGAGGATGTGGCGGGCGTAGATCGCGTAGGGATCGCGCAGCCAGGTCTCGATCTGGGTGACCGAGAGCGAGCGCGGGCGCGCCGCCAGCGGCGGGCGGGGTGCGGCCGGAGGGTGCGGCTGGTACGGCGCGGCGTCGAGCATTTCGGCAATGCCCGCGACGGACGCCGCCGCGGTCAGGGCGCCGTCCAATCCGACCGAGCGCAATACGGCGTCGAGCCGCAACAGCCAGCGCGAGGGCACGGTGGGCGCGCCCTCGTGACGGGTTGCGCGGGTCAGGATCACCTCGGGTGCCGCCATCGCCTGGGAAAAATCATGGGCCGCGATGCCGATCGCGCGCTCGGGGAGGGCGATGCCGAAATCGCGCCGCATCTGCCGCGACATCCAGGGATCGTGTTCCCGCGGGCCGGGCCACATACCCTCGTTGAGGCCGCCCAGAACGACGAGATCGGTCTGCTGCAGCCGCGCTTCGACGAGACCCCAAATCGCCAGCCGGGGGTGTCGGCCGAAAGCCGGCCGCACCACCACACCGGCGGCGAGCGCCTCGAAGAGGGCCGGGTAATGCCGGCCGTGGAGGAGCGGGAAATCCTCCGCCGCAGCTATGAGCTCGTGGCAGAAGAGGGCGCCGACCTCGCCGGCCTCGGCATGCCAAAGCCGCGCGCCGCCATATACTTCGTCGGTCGCGGCAAGCCGCTCGGCGGCTTCGACGTGTGCTGTCGCCAAGCGTGTGAGCGAGATACCGTCGGCGGCGAGCAGTTCGGGGAGCGGACCGAGACAGGCCTGCAGCCGGTCGACAAACCCGCGCAATTGGCGGTCGCCGGGATCGAGGGCGTCTTTCAGTCCGGCAAAGCCGGGGGCGGGGCGGGGGCCCAGGATCCGCCGTTCGAGCCGGCGGGCCAGGTCGCGGAAAGCCGTCGGGGACAGGCCCCCGGCGGCGAGCGGGTGCTTCAATGCGGCCAGCAGCGGCACCGGCGCCAAGCGGCTCTCGGCGAGATCGAGGACGAGACGGAGGAAGACGCCGGGCGGGGTGCGGCCCAGCGGCACGCCCGCCGAATCGTCGATCTCGATGCCCCAGCGCCGCAATTCCGCCGCCACGCGGCGCGCCAATCCGCGATCGGGCGTCACCAGCGCCGCCGTCGCTCCGGGCGTGTCGAGCTGGCGGCGCAGCAACAGCGCGATCGTCGTCGCCTCGTGCTGGGCGCTGGCGCAGTCGATGCGGCCGACCCCGGCGAGCGAAGCGGCGTCCTGCTGCGGGAGCGCGCGCCACGCATCGGTCGTCGCTGCCGGGCGGAGAGCTTCGCCGACGAGCCGCATACGCGCGACGCGCGACGAGGCGGTGGCCTCACTCGCCGCCCCCTCCGGCCAGTCCCGGACATCGGCGGGATCGATTCCGAGAATCCCGGAGCAGCCGCGCCATCAGATGCTGCGGATGCGCCTCGTCCGCTTCGATCGCGGCCCACTCGTCTGGCGCGCGGCTGCGGTCGAGACCGGGCAGAATGACCGCGCCATTCGCGAGCGAGGCGACCACCGCGAGCAGTTCGGTCATCGCCGGAATGCCGCCGACCAGCCCGGCGGCGATCACCGGACCGGCGGGCGGCGTCGCGCGCCAGAGTGCCGCCTGGTGGGCGAGAAGCCGATTGCGCCGGTCGGCGGGGTCGAGAGCGCCTTCGGCCGCCAGAACGGCGGGCCAGAACCGCGGCACGAGTTCGAGAAACTGCAACACGGTCTGCCAATGTTCGGCAAGTTCGCCCGGGACCAGATCGGTGAGACGCTCGAAACTCCCGCCCTCGGTCGCGACCGTGTCGAGAAGGCGCGCCAGAGTTGCCGCGAGTGCCGCCGCCTGTCCCGGTAGCAGCGCTTCCCTGCCGCGCCGGCCGCCCCATTCGAGCACCAGCCGGGTCAGCAGCAGACGCCGGCGCAGATCGGGGATGGCTGGGGGCGTTGCCGCCGCATCGCCTTCGGCAACGCACTCGAACAAGACAAGCTCGTCCGAAATCGAGATCGCCGATCGGCCGCATCCGCGGCAGGAGCAGCGGCGCGCCCGGCATATCGCCGGACATGGTCGTGCGCAAAAAGGCTTCGCGCAGCGCGCGCACCGCGCGTCTGGTCGGCAGCAGCACCGTGATGCGGGTCAGCCGCAGCGGGTCCCCCTCGGCCATCCGCGCCAGCCCCTCGGCCAGATTCGAAAGAAACGGACGGTAGGCTGCGATCGTATAGATATGCGCGGGCATGGCGGGTGCCGAGCGCGGGGTCAGCGCTCGATGCGGTGCGCCGCGAGCCGCTCGCGCGTTGCCGCCAAGCCGGCGGGGGTGCCGATGTGGAACCACTCGCCGTCATGCACGATCGCATGCAGCCGGCCCGCCTGTTCGGCGCGGTCGTAGAGCCGCACCAGCGAAAAGACGCTGTCGGTCACGCCCGCAAACAGACGGCGGTGCAGCAATTGGATGCCGGCGAACAGAAACGGCGCCACCTCGTGTTCGCGCCGACGGTGCGGCCGCTCGGCCAGGTCGAGCAGATAATCCCCGTGACCGTCGTAGCCGAGCGCGGTCACCGTGGGCTGCAGCAGCAGGACCGCGTCCATGCCGGCGGGATCGAACGCGTCGGCCAGCCGGTGCAGCGCATAGTCCTTGCTGTCGAGCCAAAATATGTCGGCGTTGACGACATAGAAGGTCTCGCCGAGGAGCGGCAGGGCATGGGCGACGCCGCCGCCCGTATCGAGGAGTTCCGCCTCCTCTGAGAATACGATCCGCGGGCGCTGGCGACGCCGCAGCGCCTCGGCGATCATCTCCGCCTTGTAATGCAGGTTGACGACGACCTGTTCGATCCCGGCCAGAACCAGACGGTCGAGCGTGTGGTCGAGAAGGCTGCGGCCGTTGATCTCGACGAGCGGCTTTGGCAGTGTGTCGGTCAAGGGCCGCAGCCGCGTGCCGAGCCCGGCGGCCAGCACCATCGCGGCGCGCGGCCGGGCGATCACGGAGCACTCCGGGCGTCGGGGATTTGCCGGGTTTCGGGGGGCAGATAGCGGTCGAGCCAGGCTGCGATCGGCGCCAGAGCGGGGTGGCGCAGGTCGTTTTCGAGCAGCCGCCAGACCCGCGGGACGTGGACGAGATAGCCGGGCTTGCCATCGCGCCGCCACAGTCTGGTGAAGATGCCGAGGATCTTGGAGTTGCGCTGTGCGGCCAGAACCGCCGCCGACCGTCTGAAGCTCTGGCGGTCGAGGGCTGGAAAGGCGGCGAGATGGCGCTCGGTCAGCGCCTGCCGCAGGTCTTCCGGCACGTCGCGGCGCGCATCCTCTACCAACGAAACCAGATCGTAGCTCGCCGGACCCCAGACCGCGTCCTGAAAATCAAGAAGCCCGCAGCGCCGCACGCCGCAACGATCGCGCAACAGCATCAGATTGTCGATGTGAAAATCGCGCAATACCAGCGTCGGCGGCGAAGATGCGGTCTGTGGTAGAATTTGCCGCCACAGCGCTAGATATTCGTTGCGCCAGGCCGGCGGCGGCGATCCGCCCATAACCGCGGGCATGTACCAATCGACGAACAACGCCGCTTCGGCGAGGAGGCGTCCTTCGTCATAGGGCGGCAATGCCGAGGCGGGCCACCGGGTAACCCTCCGCTGCAATGCCGTCAGCGCATCGATCGCAAGTTCGTAAAGGGCGATTTCGTCGGCGCCGAGGACGAGCAGCCGGTTGTAGGTGTCGTCGCCGAAATCTTCGAGCAACAGGAACCCGGCCTCGCGGTCTTCGGCCAAGACCTCGGGGGCGCTGAGCCCGAGCCCACGCAGGATCGCCGCGACCGCGACATAGGGGCCGACATCTTCCTGCGGCGGCGGTGCGTCCATCAAAATCGCCCGGCGGGCGCCGTCCGCCAGCCGATGATAGGAGCGGAAAGACGCGTCGGCGGCGAGCGGAACGGGTGTGACACCCTCCCAGCCGCAGCGCGAAAGAAATTGCGCGGCGCCTGCTTGTCGTGGCGCAAACCCGGACGAGCGGGCCGCGACCATTAGTGCGGCCGCCGAATCAGGCATCGCGGGCGAGCAGGGCCAGCCGAGCCCGCCAGGCCGGGCTGGCGATCAGCCGGGCGCGCCGCGTGCCCGGCCGTTCGGCGAAGTCGAAGGCAATTTCGAGACGATCTTGCGGCAGCAGGTGGCCGAGGCGGTCCGGCCATTCGATCAGCGAGATCCCGCCGGCGAAGGCGTCCTCGATGCCGAGTTCCCAGGCCTCGTCGGGCGATTGCAGACGATAAAGGTCGAAATGCCATACCTCGACTGCCGCCAGCGGATAGATCTGAACGAGGGTGAAAGTAGGGCTCGGCACTTCCTCGCCGCCGCCCCGGGCATGGATGAAGGCGCGGGCAAAAACAGTCTTGCCGGCTCCGAGATCGCCCTCAAGGGCGATCACGTCCCCCGCTTCGGCGATCGCGGCGATCTGCGTGGCGAGCGCTACGGTCGCGGCCTCGTCAGGCAGGGAAATGAAACTACGTGTCACCTACAAATTGTAGACGGGCCCGCTCTCATACGCAACATGGGCTGCCGCCTCCCGGCTTGCCGCTGGCGCGACGGAGGCGTCCTTTCGGAGCTCCGTAGCCAGTGGCGACAGCAAATCTACAGCTTGCGCCCGCCTTCTGCCGCGGGCCCCGCCCGGCGCCACCGGCAGGCGGCAGGTGACCCGGGTGCCGTGCCCCGGGGCCGAATTCGATGGCGACCGATCCGCCGTGCAGTTCGATCAGCGTCTTGACCAGCGAGAGGCCGAGACCGGCGCCCGATTGCCGTTCGCTGCGGTCGCATTTTTCGAAGATCCGGGCCTGGTCCGCCACGGCGATGCCGATCCCGGTATCGGCGACGCGCAACAAGAGGTCGCCGCCCGACCGCTCGGCCTCGATCCGCACGGCGCCGCCCGGAGGGGTGAATTTGAGCGCGTTTGAAATCAGGTTGAAGAGCGCCTGCTTGACCCGGCGCGGATCGGCATCGATCGATCCGATGTTAGGCGGACAGTCGAGTGTCAGGTCGAGACCGCGGCTGCGCGCCCGCTCCCGTGTCAGGCTGATGACCGCGTGCAGCGTCTGTGGAATGTCGACCCGCTCCTTCTCCAGGAGCATGTACCCGGCCTCGATCGAGGCGAGGTCGAGAATGTCGTCGATCAGCGCCAACAGCTGGTGCGAACTGTCGAGGACGGCGCGGCTGTAGTCGAGTTGGCGCGGGTTGAGATCGCCGAAATACTGGTTGGTCAAGATTTCGGCAAAGCCGATGACGGCGTTCAGCGGCGTGCGCAGCTGGTGGGAGACGTTTGCGACAAACTCGCTCTTGAGGCGGCCGGCGGTTTCGAGCGCCTCGTTGCGGTCGCGCAACGCGCGCTCCACCCGGGCGCTGTCGCTGACATCGAGATAGGTCAGGAGTACGTTGCCGTCGGGGAGCGGCACGGTCGCGGCCTGCAGCATCGAGCCGTCACGCCGGTAAAGTACGCCGCTCGTCAGCGTCTGAGCAGTGATCTGGGCGACCATCGCGGTCTTGGCCGCGGCCCAATCCTCGCCGTCGTCGATCAGCGCGCGGGTGCGTTCGACGATCTCGCCAATATGCGGCTCGCCGGCGACATCGGCTTCGCTCAGCCCCCACAGCGTCAGATAGGCCGCGTTGTGCAGCTTCAGCCGCCCGTCGCCACCGAACACGGCGATGCCTTCGAAGAGATGGTCGAGGGTGGCGCGCTGCACTTGAGCGAGCGTGTTGTACGAGCATTCAAGCGCCAGGCGATCGCTGACATCCTCGTAGACGAAGGTCAGCCCGCCCAGCGGATGCGGCGATATCGACAACCGTAGCGTGCGCCCGTCGGGAAGATGGATGACTTCCTCCTGCTGCTCGATCAGCGAGGTGAAGAGCAGCATCCGCTCGCGCTTGAAAGCCCGAAAATCGGCGTATTCGGGCAGCCGCCGCCGCTCGCGCAGCCGGTCGAGCAGTTGGTCGAGCGAGGGCTCGGCGGCGAGCCATTCCTCTTCGAGCCCCCACAGAACGGCGAAGGCTGTGTTAAAAAAATTTAGCCGCTGGTCGGTGCCGTAAATGGCAATCGCGGCGCCGATACTTTCGAGCACTTCGGCTTGGGCGTTGATGTGCCGCCACAGCTGGGCTTCCGCGGTTTCGACCTCGGTGAGGTCGCGCGCAAAGCCGACGGTTCCCCCGGTGGGGCTGGCGCGTTCCTCGATTTCAAAGAGTCGGCGCGAGCCGTCGACGACGACATGGCCGCGCTCGCGACCCGCCGCATGCGCAATTCGCCGTCCGTCGCAAGGCCGCTCGCCGGCACCGCCGACGATCAATTCGCGGCCGCCGGCGAGCGCCTCTTCGCGGCTTACCCCGAGGGAAGCGGCATAGGCGCGGTTGCAGTCGGCAAGAGCGCCGTCGGCGCCGCGGCGCCATACCGGCATCGGGACCGCGTCGATCATCGCGCGCAGCATGGCCGCCTCGTCGCGCGCCCGTCCGACCGCATCGGCGACCGCTGCCGGATCGGCGCGGCCTCTTTCGAGAGCGCATAGCCGGCGTAGATCGCGCCAGCAAACTCCGACCGACAACGCCGCAACCAGAAGACACGATGCCCAAGCGAGTTCGACCACCCGTGACCCCATATGCACGCCAAGGTGGTGCACGGCAGTGCGCCCTCCCGATTTAGTGATTATGGGGCGTTTTTGGTAAAAAGAAAAGGGTGAATCGCTACGATATCCCCTTTGAAGTTGCATTTTTATGCAATCAATAGCGGTAGTGTTCGGGCTTGAACGGTCCTGATTGCGACACGCCGAGATAGCCGGCTTGCGCAGAGCTGAGTTCGGTCAGCTTGACGCCGAGCCTATCGAGATGAAGCGCGGCGACCTTTTCGTCCAGGCGCTTCGGCAGCAGATAGACCCTGTTCTCATACTCGCCGTGGTTGGTCCACAGCTCGATCTGGGCCAGGACCTGGTTGGTAAAGGACGCGCTCATCACAAAGCTCGGATGACCGGTGGCGCAGCCCAGATTGACGAGCCGTCCCTTTGCCAGCACGATCAGCCGCTTGCCGTCGGGAAAGACGACTTCGTCGACCTGCGGCTTGACCTCCTCCCAGGGATAGTTGCGCAGCGACTCGATCTGGATCTCGCTGTCGAAATGGCCGATGTTGCAGACGATGGCGCGGTCCTTCATCTGCCGCATGTGGTCGATCGTGATGACATCGATGTTGCCGGTGGCAGTGACGAAGATGTCGCCTTGTGCCGCCGCCGCGTCCATCGTCGTCACCTGGTAGCCTTCCATCGCCGCCTGCAGGGCGCAGATCGGGTCGATCTCGGTGACCATGACGCGCGCGCCCTGGCTTCGGAGGCTCGCGGCCGAGCCCTTGCCGACATTGCCGAAGCCGCAGACAACGGCGAGCTTGCCGGCGAGCATTACGTCGGTTGCGCGCTTGATGCCGTCCACTAGGCTCTCGCGGCAGCCGTAGAGGTTGTCGAACTTCGACTTCGTGACAAAGTCGTTGACGTTAATCGCCGGCGCCTTGAGCGAGCCGTCGCCCATCATCGCGTAGAGCCGGTTGACCCCGGTCGTGGTCTCTTCGGAGATGCCCCGGATATCCTTCAGCAACGCGGGATGGCGGTCATGCAAAATCTTGGTCGCGTCGCCGCCGTCGTCGAGCACCATGTTCGGCGTCCAGCCGCCGGGGCCGCGCAACGTCTGCTCGATGCACCACTCGTATTCTTCCTCGGTCTCGCCCTTCCAGGCAAAGACCGGAACCCCGCTCGCGGCGATCGCGGCGGCGGCATGGTCCTGCGTCGAGAAGATGTTGCACGAACTCCAGCGCACGGTGGCGCCGAGTTCGATCAGGGTCTCGATCAGAACCGCGGTCTGGATTGTCATGTGCAAGCAGCCGACGATGCGCGCGCCCGTGAGGGGCTTGGCGGCGCCGAACTCCTCGCGCAGCGCCATCAGCCCCGGCATCTCGGTTTCGGCGATCGCGATCTCGCGCCGTCCCCAATCGGCAAGCGCAATATCGGCGACCTTGAAATCGGCGAAACCAGGCATGCGCACTCTCCTCGATGGCGGCCGCAAGCGGCGGGCGGGGCCATATAGCAGCGCCGCAAACCGCGGAGCAAGCCAACCGCATCTTTCTTAATGGCTGGAAAACTCGATCAACCGGCGAAAGCGGCGAAGACCTGCCGGATCGCCGTCGATTGCCTGCCGTCGGCCGAGAGCGGCACCAGCACCGGGGTGCGTACGCCGGCCGCCCGCCAAGCCTCGACCCCATCGCGGATCTTTGCCGGCGGCCCGTAAAGCGCGATGTCGGAGAGCCAGCGATCGGACAGGAACTTGCCGATCTCATCGGACCGTCCCTCGGCGACCGCGGTTTCGACCGCGCTCATCTCCTCGAAGTAGCCGGCTTCCTTCCAGTAATTGCGGTAGTTCGGCATCAGCGCGTAATGCGTCACGGTGCGGCGCAGCACGGCCTTGGCCTCGGCCTCATCCTCGGCGATGCAGGTGCGGATGCGGTTGGCGATGAAAAAGTTCGGGTCACTGCGCTTCTCCGCGGGAAGCGCGTCGAGCGAGATGGCCATATGCGCCCGGCTGGCATTGGCGAAGACGACGCCGTCGCCGATCTCGCCGGCAAGCGCCACCATCCGCCGGCGCAGCGCCGCCAGAACGATCGGCGGCAGCGCGCCGATGTCCTCAAAGGCTTTGAGTGCCGCGACAAAGGCGCGGATGTCGGCGAGCGGCCGGCCGGGCGTCACGCCCAGCCGCTCGTGCAGCGGGGCATGCGCGATGCCGATGCCGAACTGGAAGCGACCGCCCGAGACTTCGTGCAGATAGGCCGCCTGGCCCGCGAACTCCTCGGTCGTGGCGGCATAGATGGGCGCGATCGCTGTGGCGAACGCGATCCGCTCGGTGGCGAACGCCAAGCCGATGCACTGCGCCATATTGCTGTATTGGCTCGACACCTGGATGCCGGCAAAGCCGCGCCGCTCGATCTCGCGCGCGAGATCGAGGGTGGCGCGGCGCTCGCCCGGCGGGGCGACAAGGTTCAGCGCCGGCAATGCCGCGGGCATCGCGTTCGCCTCTTCCACGGTCAGTTGTTGATTGTCGCCAGTTCCTCGATGCGCAGTCCGCGGCGCACGCGCTCGACCAGTTCCTCGGGATCGAACACGATGCCGACCGGGTTCTTGTCGTCGCGCGAACGGTTCTGCATATAGGTCCGGCCTGCGGCGGCGGTCGCGAAATTGTCGACCAGCAACTCGACCTGGTTCTGGTCGGGATCGTGGTAGTACATCGAGGTCGTGACCCCGTGGTTGACGCAGCGATGCGGGCGGATGCCCTGCGCCTGCAGCCGCTGGTAATTGTCGATCAGATCGTCGAGCCCGCCGAAGGTGAAGGCCACGTGGTTGAGGCCTTCCGCGTCGGGCTGCCTCTCAACGAGAGGCCCCGGATCGAGAAAAGCCACGCGGTGGTGCTCGTCGTCATAGCTGATGAACGAGATGCGCTCTGCCTCGTAGAGGATTTCGGCGCCGAGCACAGTGCAGTACCAATCGATCATCTCGCGTCGGCGATTGGTCTGCAGGACGATGTGAGACAGTTTGGTAGGTGAGGTCATGGTGTCCTCCGCTCTATTCCGTCATTCCGGCTTGCGGCAATAGGCGGCAAGCTTGTTGCCATCGAGGTCGCGGACATAACCGGCATAGGCGTGGGGCCAGAAGCCGCGCGGCCCGACGGCCCCCTCGTCCTTGGCGCCGGCGGCGAGTGCGGCCTTGTGGAACGCCGCCACCGCCGCCCGGCTCGGTGCCTCGAAGCTGACGGTGCCGCCGTTGGCGGGGCAGGCGGGTTTACCGTCGGCCGGGGTCAGCACCATGAACTCCTCGGCCGCCTCGCCCCAGCACGAGCCGCGGTCGCCCAAATCCTTGATCCGCTTGTAGCCGAGCGGCGCCAGCACGCTGTCGTAAAACGCCCGCGCCTTGGCCAGATCGTTGGTCCCTACCGTGACATGCGTGAATATCGCCATTTCGCTCTCCCAGTATTTCTTTCGGTTCCCATAGCAGCTTTCCGACCGTTGCCCGTCAAGTCGGACGATCGCCCGGCAGCCATTTATCGCCGGACCGCAACAGCGGCGCCACCTCGACGGCAAATTCGTTGTCGACCGAGTATTCGTAGCAGCGGATGCTCTCGGTCTCTGGGTAGGCTGCCGTGATGGCGGCGAGCGCCTCGGGCAGCGTCGCAAAGTCGCCGGCGTATTGCAGCCGGCTGCTCCACACCCCGCGCCACACCCGGCCCAGCCGCCCGATCGCGGCCTCGTTGGTCTCGGGCATCCGGTCGAGATAGGCGGTGATCTCGATCCTGACCGGTGCGTTGTCACGGGTCTCGTCGCGCGTAATCTCGACGCGAAAGGTTTGATAGGCCATCGGGCACAGTCTATCGCCTGAGGGGCTCCTGCGGTAGGCCGCGAAGCACGGGACGACCGTCCCGGGCGAGAAGCGCGACCCGCCGGCCGCCGGAATATGTCATAATGCGCCGGTCCCGACCGCGGAGACGAACATGCTGAACCCGACGAGCCTTCTCGCGGATGCGCTGGGCCGCAATCTGGCTGAGACTTACCGCCGGGCCTATGGCGATCAGGAGCCGCACATCGGCGCCGGCCTTGCCGCGGCTGCCGGGCTTGTCATCGAGCGGATCGGCAGCAGCGACGCGCTCTATCATGATTGCCAGCACACCGCGCTCGTCACGCTGTGCGCCCAGGATATCCTGCGCGGCCGCCGCATCGAGCGGCTCGTAACGCCGAGCGACTGGTGCCACACGATTCTGGCCGCTCTGACGCACGACATCGGCTATGTGCGCGGCGTGTGTCCCGGCGACACGGCGGAGGATTTCATAATCGACGCCGCCGGCAACAAGATAACGCCGCCGCGCGGGGCATCGGACGCGTTTCTGACTCCCTATCACGTCGACCGGGGAAAGATCGTCGTCCGGGATCGTTTCGCTTCGGTCTCGTATGTCGACGGGGAGCGCCTTGCCGCGGCGATCGAACTGACCCGCTTTCCGGTGCCCGAGGACGAGGATCACGCCGCCACCGACACCGAGGCGGGCCTGGTCCGCGCCGCCGATCTGATCGGCCAGTTGGGCGACCCGCTTTATCTGCGCAAATTGAACTCGCTCTTCCACGAATTCGCAGAAACCGGGGTCAACAAGAAGCTCGGCTACCAGAGCCCCGCCGATCTCGTCGAATCCTACCCGCAATTCTACTGGGGCAAGATCGAGCGCTATATCGGCGACGCTTTGCGCTACCTCGACATGACGATGGAGGGCAAGCAATGGATCGCCACCCTCTACAGCCACATCTTCGCGGTCGAACACAACCGCCGCCGTATCGGCCCGCAACCCGGCGCGCCAAAGAAGCAGCCAGCGACTTAGAACGAAATCGTTAATCCAATCCAGGCTAAAAATAGGAATGCATCGGCGGGCGGCGCACGGCGGGAGACCATTTGTCGAATTTGCGGGTGTCAGGGCACAAATGGCCGGATCACGATTTCGACCATCTGTTGCGGAACGCTCGATGCGGCGCTTATAGAGGATCATCAACGGTAGAGGGAACGATAATGCCGGCATATGATGATGCAAACGTAAGATCGTATCTGGACGGGTTGGGGATCGGTCCCCTGATCTCGGAAAGAATTGAGGGTTTGATCCACGAATACAGCGAGTTCTTGGGAACGCCTCCGGAATTCATATTCGTCGAGAACCCGGTTAACAATATAGGCGCGGTAGAATTTTCCAATCTGATACTGCTCTCGGGGAAAATGTATACGGAATTCTCTCTTAATGATCCAAATGACAGTGCTACCTTCGTGGACATAGAGAAAAACGTCAATCGAGTAATAATGCCCCTTACTCAGGAGATGCCTTTTACCAACATCACCGCGAGGTCCCGGCTCTCGGTTCAGATATTGAACGGCAAGGAGGTGATCGGGTTTTTCGTCGCGTCGGGACGGAACTGCGCCGATCTGCTTGAAATGACCAGGAGATACTTCCTCCCGCCGAGTTGAGCGGCGATGATGGGTTTCGCTTGCCGTTCACCCCGTCCGACGCGTGCCGTGCAAGGTGCGAGCGCCCCTCGCGCAACGCCGCCGCCTATCCGTCGCTTTGCTGTTTTTGCTGTTATTTGCAACAAAAAAACAGCAAACCTCCCAGGCGCGAGCCGCCCGCCCGCCGAATTGCCCGGCCCCGCGACGACGATGGCTACCATGCGAATGTGGCAATTTTACCGTCGTCCCCGGCCGCCCTGCCTATGATCCACGAACCGTCGGGCGGGTGGCGAACAGCGCAACCCGCGCAGGCGCGCCACCCGGTAGGGCGGTTGCACCCGCCCCGCGCGCGCCTAATCCGGAGGGAGATGGGTTTCGCTGCGAGGCTGGGCAAGAAAGTCGCGTAATCCTAATGCGAAACAGCGAGGCCCGGCGGTGGCGGCGGGAGGGATCGACGGGGAGCTTGTCCGATCGCACCGGCCACCCGATAAAGGGAGCAAGAAAGCGTTTAACAGCCAGTCGGAGCGACACAAGCAGCGCCATCCAGCGCTGCAAGCCAAGAATACGCAGCACCCGGCTAAAATTATAACATAACGCCATCAGGCTCCATTCGCCGCGCACCTTGGCGAACCCGCGCACCAGGAAGTGGCGGTACCCGGCGCGGCATTTGAGCGTGCCAAACGGGTGCTCGGCCAAGGCCTTGCGGCGGCGCATCATGTCCTCGCCGGCAAGACGCATGCGGGCCCGGTGCCGTTCGGCCACGGCCTCATCAGCCCAGCGTTCGATCTCGCGCCGCGTGCCTTTGCCGGCCAGACAGCGCGGCCGCAGTGGGCATTCCCGGCACGCCGAGCGCCGACTGGCGTAGCGGATCGCCATCTTTCCGCTGACCTGACGCTTGCGGCCGCGCATCGGCCGCAACTCCGCGCCGCCTGGACAGTGGTAGAGGTCGGCCGCGGCCTCGTAGCGGAAGTCTGCGAGGCCGAACCGGCCCTGTGCTTTCAGCCTGTGGCTGCGATCGGGTGGCGGAACATAGACCGTAATCCCGGCATCCTCGCATCCCTTCAGCGTCGCGCCATTGTAGTAGCCGCTGTCGGCGACCACGGTCAGCGCGGCGCCGCCGAGGGCTTCTTTGGCCGCCGCCGCGATCGCTTGCAGCTGGCCGGTGTCGTTGCCGTCATTGACCACTTCGCTGGCGACGATCAGCTTGTTTTTGTCGTCGACAGCAATCTGCACATTGTAGCCAGCCACGATTTGCCCGTGCTTCGCGAGAAGCCGAGCGTCCGGGTCAGTACGCGAGAGCTGGCCGTCGCCGCTCTCTTGTAAATCGGCCAGATCGGCTTCCGACGCCGCCCGCCGCTCGCGCAAACCAGCCAGCCTCTGCGCCATCTCTTGACCCGAAGGCGCCGCCGCCGCTTCCTCCGCCTTGTCGTTGGCGTCCAGCGCTGCCGCGTATTCCGCGATACTGCGGTCCAGCCTCGACATCTGCTCATCCAGCCGCTTCTTGGTCAGGATGCTCGCCTTGCTGGCGTCGCCGTGGAAGAATGCGCCATCGATCGCCACCAACGCGCCGCCCAACAAGTCCAGGCTGCGCGCCAGGCGCACAAACCCCCGGTTGGCAGCCTGCAACCCGGCCGCGTTGTTCTTGCGGAAATCGGCGATCGTGCGATAGCCGGGCGTCAATCCCCGCAGCAGCCACATCAGCTCGACATTGCGCCGCGCCTCGCGTTCCAGCCGGCGTGATGATCGCACCTGGTTGAGATAGCCGTACAGGTAGAGCTTTAAGAGATCGGCCGGATCATAAGGCGGCTGACCGGCGCCGCCGTCCGAACCGACATCGCAAAACGCCAGCCCGATCAGGTCGAGCGAGCCAACGTAGCCGTCAATCGCCCGCACCGGATTGTCCGCACCGACGTAATCCTCTAAACACGGCGGCAGCAGGCTTACCTGCTCGCGGTTGTGGCCGATTTTGTAGGTGCGGTTCGCCATGCCACAAATTGTACACCCAACCGCCGGCAAGAACTGACAATTCCTGCCCAGCCTCGGAGCGAAACCCATCCTACGCGCTATATTCTGGCCGGAATGGCGTATGAGATTGTCCTGGCTCCAGAGGCTGTGGAGGATCTACGGGCGCTGAAGGCCAACGTTCGAGCCGCTGTGCTGGGTGCGCTTGAAATCCATCTGCGGCACGAGCCGGAAAAGACGAGCCGAAGTCGGATCAAGCGCTTACGCGGTCTACGTCGGCCGCAATACCGGCTCCGGGTCGACGAAATGCGGGTGTTCTATGATATTTCCGGCTTGACTGTCGAAATTCTCGCAATCGTGACCAAATCGAAGGCTGAGGTATGGCTAAGCCAATTCGGAGATCCGGTGTGAGGCGGGTTCCGCTATCGGAAATCAAGCAAGACGTCTCGCGGTTTCTGCGCGAAGCTGACGGCAGGGAGATTATCATAACCCGCAATGGGAAACCGGCCGGATTGCTGATCGGTTTCGCGTCCGAGGATGACTGGGTCGACTATCGGGTCGAAAATGATCCGCGCTTTCTGCGCCGCATTGAACAGGCGCGAAAGAGCTTGCGGACGGGACGCGGGACGAAAATCGAGGATCTGGAAACAGAGTCGATCCCCAAGGAGCTTGCGCTTCGCAAATTCGAAACGGTGGTAAAGGAACCATCAGTGGGAGAAGACTTTCAATCTTTCACCTTGAAAGCGTCTCTATCATGGGACCCTCAAGACGCCCGCGTCGCAAGGTCAGCGCTACGGAGGATCCCCCGGGCGTACATCAACCTAAGGGACGCGAAGATATCGACCAATCCAACGTAATTGCCTTTTCCAAAACCGCCGCATGAAAATTATCGCGACTGAAACCGGACGCGTGGTGCCAACTGGTTGTCATGGAGGGGGATCGGCCTCCGACTGGCATTTACATGCCCGCACTATATCAGGCCATTGGTGATGCTATGGATTTGTAGCGGCCTCAAGATCCTCACGCGGCGATTACGAGTGGCGCTAAGTCCAATCATGGGCGACTGATTCCTCCAGATAAGACATACGTAATTTCAGAGATTGGAGTTCACAATGACGGAGTGATTGTTGACCCATTAAACACGGACGACGCAGAAGTCATATTAGAAGATCTGATGCTATGGACCAAAAATCTTTTAGGACTTCGAGATAGAGTTACCCAGATGCCGCGAACGTATAGCAGTCTCGTTACGGTTGAATTCGATAGACCGATCAAATTGGCAATGCGGGGCGCGGAGGTTTTAACACGAAACTTGGACCTCGCCCTCAAGAATCCGTACGGGTGAGATCTCGAAACAAATATTTTGAGGTTTGGCATAAATGCGGAACCGCAATTAGTTCCACCCTGAGGAACACCCAATTTTTTATCGAGAGGCGCATTGGTCGTCCATATTCCGAAAATAGATATCAATCGGGTGACCCCGTTGCGAACTGAGGAACATCTTGCGTTGCTCGAAACGATCGAGACCGGCTTTTCGGCTCGCTTTAACACGTGGCGTAAGTTTTCCGGCGGCTGATCTACGACGACCCTGTAATTTCCCTGCGCTGGCGAGGGCCGCGCCGGTGATGGCGCGGCCCTGTTGCTGAAGGCGTCAGTAGCTCAGCTGTGCCAGCGGAATTGCTGGGGTTTGCGGGCGGAGCCCTGCGAGAGCACGATGTTGACGAGGGCGGGGCCGCGGAAGTTCATCGCCTCGTCGAGGGCGCCGCGGATGTCCTTCGGCTCCTCGACGAAGAAGCCCTTGCCGCCGAAGGCTTCCATGACGCGGTCATAGCGCGCGCCGTAGATCAGCGAGTTGGGCTTCATGTTGAACATCGGGTTTTCCGGGATCTCGGGCATGCCGGGGCCGATGCCGCCATTGTTTAAGACGACGATCTTGACCGGCAGGTTGTAGCGGCACAGCGTCTCCATCTCCATGCCGGAGAAGCCGATCGCCGAGTCGCCCGACAGATGGATGACCGGGCGGTCCGGGTGCACGATGGCGGCGGCGATCGCCTGGCCGAGGCCGAGGCCCATCGTGCCGTAGGTGCCGGCGTTGAGGCAGGCCTTGGCGCTGAACACCGGCAGCATGGTCAGGCCGATATCCATCGTGCCGGCACCCTCGGCCGACAGGATCGAGTTCCGCGGCATCCAGGCGGCGATGTCCTTGAAGGCGCGGTAGTAGGTCGCCGGGGCGCTGTCGTCGTCGATCTGCGGCTGGATCTGCGCCGCGTTTTCGGACGACTTCTTGCTGATCATCTGCCGCCATGGCAATTCCTTCGGATGGAACCACTGGCGGCCGCCGAGTGCGGCGTTCATCTGCGCCATGATCGCCTTGCCGTCGCCGACGAGCGCCACGTCGGTCGCCTTGTTGTGGCCGATCTCCTCAGGCGCGATGTCGAGCTGGATGACCTTGACGTCCGGCGCATAGCGCGGCGGCTGGCCGAAATGGAAGATCCAGTTGAAGCGGGCGCCCATCAGGAAGACGACGTCGGCGTTCTGCAATGCCAATGTGCGGGCCGCCGCAACCGACAGCGGATGGTCGTCGGGCATCACACCCTTGCCCATCGGCGAGCGCAGGAACGGCACTTGCGTCTTCTCGATAAAGGAGCGCACCTCGCTTTCGGCGTCGGCCCAGGCCATCCCCTTGCCGACGAGGATGAGCGGCCGCTCGGCCCGCTCGAGCATGTTGAGCGCCGCCTCGACATTCTCCGGCGGGGCCTGGAAGCGCGGCGGGTCGGGGCATTTTTGCACCTGCACGACGTCCTTCTCGTCGCACTTGCCGGTGATGATGTCGTCGGGCATGTCGAGATAGGCCGCACCCGGCCGGCCATAGGTCGCGTTCCGGGTCGCCTCCGCGACATAATACGGGATCCGCTTTACGCTATCGATGGCGTGGGCGAATTTGCAGAGGGGTGCTGCGAGCAGCACCTGGCGCTCTTCCTGGAAAGCGCCCATGCCGCGGCGATAGGTTTCCGAGGCGCCGCCGATCAGGATCATCGGCCAGCAATTCTGCTGCGCATCGGCGAGGCCGGCGAGGCCGTGCACGACGCCCGGGCCGGTCACGACAATGCAGGCGCCGGGCCGGCCGGTCAGATAGCCATACGCCCGGGCAGCATAGGAGGCAGCCTGCTCGTTGCGCATGCCGATATAGGCCACACCCTCCTGCTGCGCCGCGGCGGCGATCGGCCCGACGGGAAACCCGACGACGCCGAAGAGGTGGTTTATGCCCTGCTGTTTGAGGCTCCTCGCGATCAGTGTGGCGCCGTCGATTTCAGCCATGTTTCTCTCCCGTGTGTTGCGGCGGATGCCGGGCTCGTCGCGGATATCCGCCGGGTCCGGTGGTGGAAGGACGCTCCGCCGCCGAGATTACGCATTTATGGCGGGCGGAGAAAAGTCTTATCGCGGCTTTGCCGCGGTCAATGCGGCAGGGCGACGGCGTTGAAATCGTCGAGCAGCGCCGCGATGCGGCCGCTGTCGGCCTGGTCCATGATCGCCCGCGCGCGCCGTGTCGCCGAGACCATGTCGAAGCCGCGGATGCGCTGCTTGACGCGCGGGATGTTGCGCGGCGCCATCGACAGGCTGCGCAGCCCGAGCCCGAGCAAAAGTGCGGCAAAGCGCGGCTCGCCCGCCATCTCGCCGCAGACGCTGATCGGCATGCCGCGGCGCAGCGCCGCCTCGATCGTGAACTGGATCAGCCGCAGCACCGCCGGGTGCAACGGGTTGTAGAGATGGGCGACCTGCTCGTCGGTGCGGTCGATGGCGAGCGTGTACATGGATCAGATCGTTGGTGCCGATGGCGAAGAAGTCGGCCTCGCCGGCGAGCGCGTCGGCGGCGAGCGCGGCGCCCGGCACCTCGATCATCGCACCCACCGGCGGCAGGGTTTTGGGCATCGCCGCGCCGCGCCGGCGCAGGCGGCGGGCCACCTGGTCGAGCGCCTCGCGCACGCGGCGGATTTCGCCGGGCGTCGTGATCATCGGCAACAGGATGCGCAGCGGGCCCTCGGCCGCCGCGCGCAGCATCGCGGCAAGCTGCGGCTCGAGCAGCCGGCGGTGCCGCAGCGAGAGGCGGATCGCGCGCAGGCCGAGCGCGGGGTTGTCGGCCTCGGCGACGTGGTCGTTCAGAGAACGGGCGATCTTCTCGCCGCCGAGATCGAGCGTGCGTAGCGTCACGGGCTTGCCGTCCATGCCGCGCACCAAGGCCGAATAGGCCTCGTACTGCTCCTCCTCGCCCGGCAGATCGTCGCGGTTCATGTAGAGGAATTCGGTGCGCACGAGGCCGAGGCCCATCGCCCCATTGGCGATCGCCTGGTCGAGTTCGACCGGCAGCTCGAGATTGGCCACGAGATCGATCTCGACGCCGTCGCGAGTCACCGCCGGCACCCGCCGCAGCCGCCCGAGCTGACGCCGCTCGCGGGCGAAGGCCTCCCGCCGGGTTTCGTACTCCTGGATCGTCTCGGGCGAGGGTTCGAGGATGACGACACCCTCCGAGCCGTCGATGACGACCCTGGCGCCCGGTTCTGCGTGGTCGAGCAGGCCCGCCACCGCCAACACCGCCGGCAGGCCGAGCGCGCGGGCGACGATCGCGGTATGGCCCTCCGCACCGCCGAAGACGGTGGCAAAACCCGCGACGCGTTGCGGGTCGAACAGCGCCGTATCGGCGGGGGTCAGTTCCTCGGCGAGGATGACCGAGCCCTCCGGCACCCCCGAATAGGCGACATAGGGCTTCTTTATCAGGTTGCGGATCAGCCGGTTGCCGACGACCCGCACATCCTCGATCCGCGCCGCCAGATAGGCGTCGCGCATCGCCGCAAAGCTCTTGGCGATCTCGTCGATCTCGATCTGCACGGCGCGCTCGGCATTGACGCGGGCCTTGGCGATGCGCTGGTCGACGCCGCGCACCAGACGCGAGTTCGACAGCATCGCCAGATGCGCGTCGAGCAGATAGCCGATCTCCTCGGCCGCGGATTCCTGCAAATTGGCGGTCTTGGCCTTGAGCTTGCGCAATTGCTTGACCGACACGCCGACCGCCTCGGCGAAGCGCGCCCGCTCGGCCTCGACGTCGTCCTCGCCGACATGGCTGTCGGGGATCGGCAATTCGCCGCTGGCCTCGGCGATATAGGCGGGGCCGATCGCGATCCCCGGCGAGACCCCGAGCCCGGAAAGCACCCGTTCGGCGGCGCCCTCCTGACGCTTCCCGCCGACCGCCTCGTCAATCCTCATCGAACTTGCATTCGACGAGATTGGCGAGCGCGGTCAACGCCGCCTCGGCCTCGCGCCCGCTCGCCGACAGTTCGATCCTGGTCCCGGCTGCGGCCGCCAGCATCATCAGCCCCATGATCGAGGAGCCCGACACCTCGGTGCCGTTCTTGCGCACCCGGATCTCGGCGTCGAACTGGGTCGCGGTCTTGACAAAGCGCGCCGCGGCGCGGGCGTGCAGGCCGCGCTGGTTGCAGATCGTCGCCACCCGCCGAAAAATCTTCGCACCCGCTTCGGCGGCGCCGGCGGAGGGCTTATGAAACGGATCGAAAGTCATCGGCGGGCGTCGGCCAACAGTTGCGAGGCGACGTTGATGTATTTGCGGCCGGCCTCCTGGGCGCCCGTCACGGTGCGCTCCAGGGTCTCGGTCTGGCGCAGGCTGGCGAGCTTGATCAGCATCGGCAGGTTGACGCCGGCGATCACCTCGATCTTGCCCCGGTCCATCACCGAGATCGCCAGATTGGACGGCGTGCCGCCGAACATGTCGGTCAGCAGCACCACGCCGTCGCCGGTGTCGACCTCGGCGATCGAACGCAGGATGTCCTGGCGGCGCAGCTCCATGTCGTCGTCGGGGCCGATGCAGATGGCGGCGATCTGGGTCTGCGGCCCGACGACGTGTTCCAGTGCCGCGACGAATTCCGCCGCCAGCCGTCCGTGGGTCACCAGGATCATTCCGATCATTGGATTTCCTCTGATGCCGCGTACGGCCGCCGGATCAACACCGGGCCGCGGAGGCAGCCACAGACAGCGCCTCCGGAAGGGGGATCGCAGCCGGCAGGTCGCGGTGCGCCAGTTCGACCCGCCAGCCCGCCTGGCGCAGCCGTAGGGCCAGCCGCTCGGCGACATAGACCGAACGATGCCGGCCGCCGGTGCAGCCGACGGCGATGGTCAGATAGGTCTTGCCGCCCTCCTCGTAGCGCGGCAAGAGCGGTCGCAGCAGCCGCCACAGGCGGTCGAGGAACGGCGTGAAGGCCGGGTCCCGCTCGATATGCGCGGCGACCGCGGCGTCGCGACCACTCAAGTCGCGCAATTCGGCGACGTAATGGGGGTTGGCGAGAAAGCGCACATCGAAGACCAGGTCGGCGTCGCGCGGCACGCCCTGCCGGTAGGCGAAGGAGGTCAACGAAAATGCCTAGCCCGCCCGCCTTCAGCGCGAAATGGCCGGTCAGCAGGCGCTTCAAATCGGTCGCGGTCAAGATGCTGGTGTCGATTACCAAATCGGCGCGGTCACGTAGCGGGGAGAGCACTTGGCGTTCGAGGCGGATGCCGTCCATGACCGGACGGTCGCCGGCGAGGGGATGGGGTCGTCGGGTCTCCGTATAGCGCCGTTCGAGCGGTTCGTCATCACAGTCGATGAACACCACCCGGAGCTCGCGCGTCCCGTCGCGCGCCAGATTGTCGAGATCGTCGAGCAGGTGGTCCATCGAAAAGCCGCGGGTGCGCGCATCGGCGCCGACCGCGATTGCCGGAGCATCCGCGGCCGCCGTGTCGATCAGGGCGGGGACGAGCGCCACCGGCAGATTGTCGAACGCCTCATATCCCATGTCCTCAAGGGTCTTGAGCGCGGTCGAGCGCCCGGCGCCAGACATGCCCGTGACGAGGAGCAAGCGCGGACGCGCCGCGTTTCTCTTACGCTCGACGCCCCCTCGACCACTCCCGGTCATCATCGCGAGATTATATCGGGCGGCGGCCAATTCGTAAACGCGCGTCGCGCGAAGCGGAGCTTCGCCACCGCGGAAGCCTCGAACGCCGAAAGAGCGACGAGCGGAACGTCAATGCCGAAAAACGCCGTGCGGCGCGGTTCGGGCAGCCGCTCGATCTGATCCCTTGGGGTCAGGTCGACAACAAGCGCCAGCGGCGCCTCCGAGAGCGCCTCGAACCGGACGATGCCAAGGCCGCGGATTTCGAGCAGCCCGGCGAGCGCCAGGGGGGCGCGGGCCACCACCCTTCCGCCGGCCGGGCGCAATTCGACCTGGTCGTCGGCGACGAGTGCCCCGCCCGCCTCGATCAGGCGCAGCGCCAGATCGGACTTGCCGGCGCCGGGTCGGCCGCGCAGCAGCACCGCTTCGCCCTCGACCGCCACGGCGGTGGCGTGGACCAGGAGCAGCGGCTCGGACATCAGGCCGCCGGCAGCCGGATCGAGAAGCGCGCGCCAACGATGTCACCTTTCGCGTCCCGACGATTCTCGGCCCAGATCCTGCCGCGATGCACCTCGACGATCTGTTTCGAGATCGACAGGCCGAGCCCGGAATGGGTGCCGAACTTCTCGCCGGCCGGGCGCTCGCTGTAGAAGCGGTCGAAGATCGCGGTGAGCTTGTCCTCGGGAATCGCCGGGGCCCTGATCCTCGATGACGACGAGGACCGCCCGGCCGTCATGACGCGCGGTCAGACGGATCTCGCCGCCCGGCGGACTGAACGAGACGGCGTTGGCGATCAGATTGCGCAAGACCTGCGAGAGCCGAGTCTCGATCCCCGGCACGCGAGAGCGCGGCCGCGCTCGGGAAGATCGAGGACGAGCCGCGGCGATGCCCGCGTTTCGCGTCGCCTCGTCGATGTCGACCAGCGCCTTGAGCATCGCGGCGATGTCGACCGGAGCGATCTCGAGCGCGGCTCAACTCGGCGTCGAGCCGGGAGGCGTCCGAGATGTCGGTGATCAGCCGGTCGAGCCGCTGCCACGTCGTCGAGGATGATCGCCATCAGCCGGCCGCGGTTGCCCGGATCCTCGATCCGGGCGGCGGTCTCGACCGCGCTCTTGCAGCGAGCTCAGCGGGTTCTTGATCTCGTGCGCGACGTCGGCGGCAAAGCCGCTCGATGGCGCTCATGCGCTGCCACAGCGCGTCGGTCATCTCGCGCAGCGCGCCCGACAGATCGCCGATCTCGTCGCCGCGCCCGGTGAAATCGGGAATTTCGACCCGCGCGCCGCGGCCGCGCGCCCGCTCGGCCGCCGCGGCCAGTCGCCGGATCGGCCGGGCGATGGTGCCGGCGAGATAGAGCGACAGCAGGACCGTGACGAGCAACGCCACGGCGAAGATGCGCAAGAGGTCGAAGCGCACCGTGCGCAGTTCCTCGGCAATCTCGCCGCTGCCGCTCGACAGCATGACGGCGCCCAGCACCTCCTTGTAGCGCTGCACCGGGATCGCGACGCTGATGACAAGGCCGCCCGCGACGGGGTCGCTGCGCACCGCCGAGGCGGTTTCTCCGCGCAGCGCCGCCTCGACTTCGGGGTAGTCGGAAGCCTGCGGGTCAGCCCTCTCGTGGTACGGGGGATAGTGCTTGCGCCTGGGCAAGAGGTCGACGATCCAGTCGTAGGCCGCATCGATGAAGCTCAGGATCGGGCCCCTGGTGTCGGGCGGCGGCAGTTCGAGCACCTGCACCGCATCCCCCGGTCCACGCAGGATCCGGCTGTCGGCGATGGTGTCGCCCTTGATGTCGAACAGCCGGGCGCGGGTGTGGGTCGGCTCGACCAGCCGGCGCATCATCTGGCGGGCGAGGTCGGGCAGCATGATTTCGCCCTCGTCGACCGAGTCGAGAACTGCACCCTCGCCGAGGGCGGCGGCGAAGATCTGGCCCTGCATCTTCAATGATTCGGTCTGCTGGCCGATCAAGCTCGCTTCGTAGCGGCCGAGATAGAGGAAGCCGCCGGCGAGTAATGCCAGCGCCAGCACGTTGACGGCGAGGATACGCCGGGTAAGCGGCGAGAATGGCCAGCGCCGCGAGCCGCTTCTGGACCGCAGCGCGAACTCCGGATCGCGGCCTCGCGCCGGCCGGCCGCGGGCGGCGGCGCGGCGGCCGCGCGACGAGACGGGGCGATCGCCGACCGCGGACGCTTCCGACGCCGGCCGGGCGGCGGGCTCAGCGGTCGCGGTATCGGTAGCCGACGCCATAAAGGGTTTCGATCTGGGCGAATTCCGGATCGACGGTCTTGAACTTCTTGCGCAGACGCTTGATGTGGCTGTCGATCGTGCGATCGTCAACGTAGATGTGCTCGCCATAGGCCGCGTCCATCAGCTGGTCGCGGTTCTTGACGTGCCCCGGACGATGGGCGAGCGATTTGAGGATCAGGAACTCGGTCACGGTCAATTCGACCAGGCGGTTCGTCCAGGTGCACATATGCCGCGCCGGGTCGAGCATTAGCCGGCCGCGGGCGATGACCGGCTCGCCCGCCGACTCCTCGCGGTCGCGCGCGAGTTCGCCGCGCCGGATCAGCGCCCGAATGCGCTCGACGAGGAGCCGCTGCGAGAACGGCTTCCTGATATAATCGTCAGCGCCCATGCGCAGACCGAGCAATTCGTCGACCTCGTCGTCCTTTGAGGTCAGGAAGATCACCGGGATGTTGCTTTGCCGGCGCAACTGTTCGAGCAACTCCATGCCGTTCATGCGCGGCATCTTGATGTCGAGCACGGCGATGTCGACCGGCTGCGCGGTCATTCCCTTCAGCGCCTCGGCCCCGTCGGCATAGCAGCGCACGAGGAACCCTTCGGCCTCGAGCGCGATCGAGACCGAGGTCAGGATGTTGCGGTCGTCGTCGACGAGAGCAATCGAATTCGCCACCTGGAAGACCCCCGTAGTCTTGCGGCCCGGCCCAACCGCCGCGAAACTGACCCTGTCGCCACTAAATATGGCGCTTTGTCGGCAATGATAAACCCGGTCGGCTCGTTTTGGCTCGACTGCGGCAGCGACATACTTGACGCGGCGATGCGCTCGCGGCTCATTGCGGCATGGCCCGGGAACTGCCTGAGCATGAACTGCCCGAGCATGATCCGGCGAGCGCGGCGCGGCGGTTGCTGCGGCGCTGCGACCGGGCGGCGCTGGCGACGAGCCTCGGCGGCGCGCCCTATGCCTCGCTGGTGCTGGTCGCGGTCGACCATGACGCGAGCCCGCTGCTGTTCCTCTCCGATCTGGCGCAGCACAGCCGCAACATTGCCTTCGATCCGCGGGTCTCGCTGTTGCTCGACGGGACGGCGGGCCATGCCGACCCGCTGACCGGGCCGCGCTTGAGCATTCTTGGATGCGCGGAGGTCGATGCCGATCAGAGGCTGCTCGGGCGTTTTGTCGCGCGCCACCCCGCGGCCGAAGCCTACGCGGGCTTCGCCGATTTTCGCCTCTACCGGATCGTCGTCGAACGCGGCCACCTCGTCGCCGGCTTCGGGCGGATCGACTGGATCGCCGGCGCTGATCTCCTCTACGCCGGCCCGACCGAAGCGCTTGCCGCCGCCGAGACCGGCATCCTGCAGCACATGAACGCCGACCACGCCGACGCGGTCTCGTTTTATGCACAGCGCCTCCCCGGCGGCGCCGGGACAGGCTGGCGGATGACCGGCATCGACCCCGAGGGGATCGACCTGCGGCGCCAGGGCGAAAGCGCCAGGCTCGATTTCACCGCGCCGGTCGCGACCGCAGCGGATGCGCGCAACACATTGATCGAACTCGCTGCACCGGTGCGCGATCAAACGGAACTTTGACACAACCGTCCGCGTATGATAGGGCGCATGCTCGGCGAATGCGCAAAGCGCGTACGGGCGCGACGACGGAGGAAGCGTTCGATGAAGAGGGTGACCCGATGACCGAGGCCAGGAGCCGCTTCGGCCTCGACCGGCACGGCCTGCATCATTTGGGCACGGTGCATTGGAACCGCTTGATGCCGCTGCTGTTCGAGGATGCGGTGCGGCGCGGCGAGGGCGAAGTCGCCGCCGGCGGCAGTTTTGTGGCGCGCACCGGGCCCTTTACCGGCCGCAGCCCGCGCGACAAGTACATCGTCGAGGAGCCGGGCACCAAGGACACGGTCTGGTGGGGCAGCATCAACCAGCCGCTCCCGCCCGAGCGCTTCGCCAGCCTGCACCAGCGCATGCTCGCCTATCTGCAGGGCCGCGAACTCTTTGTGCAGGATCTTTACGCCGGCGCCGACCCGGCCTATCGGCTGCCGGTCCGCGTCGTAACCGACAGCGCCTGGCACAGCCTCTTCTCGCGCAACATGTTCATTCGCCCGCCGGTCGACGAACTGGCCGGGTTCGAGCCGGCCTTCACGATCCTGCATGCGCCGAATTTCTTCGCCGACCCCGGGTTCGACCGGATCAATTCCGACACGTTCATCCTGGTCAATTTCGCCGAGGGGCTGGTGCTGATCGGTGGCACCGCCTATGCTGGCGAGATCAAGAAATCGGTTTTCGGCTATTTGAACTTCGTATTGCCGAGACGCGACGTGCTGCCGATGCACGCCTCGGCCAATGTCGGGCCGAAGGGCGACGCCGCGATCTTCTTCGGCCTTTCGGGGACCGGGAAGACAACCTTGTCGGCCGATAATTCGCGCACGCTGATCGGCGACGACGAGCATGGCTGGAGCCCGCGAGGCGTCTTCAATTTCGAGGGCGGCTGCTACGCCAAGGTCATCAACCTGTCGCCGACCGCCGAGCCCGAGATCTACGCGACCTTGAGCCGCTTCGGCACCGTGCTCGAAAATGTCGTGCTCGACCCTGTGACGAGCGTTCCCGATGTCGACGACCAGAGCCTGACCGAGAACACGCGGGCCTGCTACCCGCTCGATTACATTCCGAACGCCGATCCACACGGGCTGGGGCCGCATCCTTCGAACGTCGTGATGCTGACCGCCGACGCCTTCGGGGTCATGCCGCCGATCGCCAAATTGACCGCCGAGCAGGCAATGTACCATTTCCTTTCTGGCTATACCGCGCGCGTCGCCGGCACCGAAAAGGGCTTGTCGAACGCCCCCGAGGCGACGTTTTCTACCTGCTTCGGGGCGCCCTTCATGCCGCGCCACCCCTCGGTTTACGCCGAGATGCTCGGCGAGCGGATCAAGAAGCACGGAGCGCAATGCTGGCTCGTCAACACCGGCTGGTCGGGCGGCACCTATGGGGTCGGGCGGCGGATGCCGATCGCCTATACCCGCGCGCTCCTGCGCGCGGCACTCGACGGCAGGCTCGCCGCTGCGCCGTTGCGCCGGGAGCCGAATTTCGGACTGATGGTGCCGCAGTCCTGTCCCGAGGTGCCGAGCGAGGTGCTCGACCCGCGCGGCACCTGGTCGGACAAGAAGGCCTATGACGAGACGGCGCGCCATCTGACGCACCGCTTCGCTGCGAATTTCGCCGAATTCGAGCCGCTCGTCACCGACGAGGTCAAAGCCGTCGCGGTCCGCGCCGCCGCTTAACGCCGGGGTTGCGCCGGCGCATTTCGCGATCCGCTTTATCGCCCGTTAAGGGATAGGGCCTACCGTCCACGGGGTAGGCCGCCAGGGCTTTCGCGCCGCCCGGCGCAGTGAACGCCCGTTTCTCGAAGGGAAGTGGATCGCGATGAAACCGGCTGCTCGCTGCGCGACGGCACTCGGCCGCCGAGGGTGCATGCCGCGCAGAACCCGGCACGTGTACGTTGCCGCCGTCGTGGCGGAATTCGTCTGCGCCTTCGGCATCCCGGATTTGGCGCGCGCGGAAGTCGAAGGCGCCGATCCCGCTCATTCATCTGATCGGGGCGGGCCAGAGCCTCGACGCCGATCTGACGCTCGTTTGCCCGGCAGGCGCGGGCGACCCGCGATTGCAGAACGCGAAGACCCGCAGGACCTTCGCGATCTCCGACCCGCAATTGCGCGCTGTGGCCGAAAAAGCCTGCGGCGCCGGGCCGCTCGGAGCCGGCAATTCGCAATCCGTCAATGTCGTCAACCAGACCGGGCGGACGCTCTTTGTCGGGTTCAGCGGCGCGCCCATCACCTGGGAGGGCGGTTGCACTCACACGACGACGGGGGTGCAGATCAAGACCGGACATTCCTGCGGGGCCAAGGTTCAGGCGACCAATTCGCCCACCCGGTTCTGCGCCTCGCCCTACGCGCCGCCCAATTGCGTGCAGGCGCAGGACAACCACCAGACCCTGGTCGAGCCGACCTTCGACACCGCCGCGCAGTGCAGCTGGACCGGCGTTTCCGGCCCCTGCGTCGCCTAACCATCAGCCTGATCCCAACTGGCTGCACGGACGCGCTGTGGCAGCAGAACAAATGCGCCAATGGCGGCGGGGCCTCGTACAATTTTCCGGTACAGCTAACCTGTCCCGGCTCGCCTCCCGCGCCGACCTTTACCTGCAAAGGCCCGACCGACACCACCTACGGACCGCAGAAATATCCGAAGAACTGCGGCAACCCGATGGCCACCTGCGATGGGAACCTGTCGTCCTGCGTCAACGCCTATTTCTTCCCGATGTTCAGCTATCACGCCCAATACCAGCCGGTCGGCATCTGCTCCGGCGGCCGGACGTTGACGATAACCTTTCTGTCGGGACAATAACGCCTCCCGAAGGAGGAGGAGTTATGGCGGACAAGATACGGCTGGGCCTGGTCGGCGCCAGCGTCAGAGGCACTTGGTCGGCGCGCGCGCACCTGCCGGCATTGCGGGCAAATGCCGAGGTCGAGTTGACGGCGGTCTGCACCACGAGGGCCGAAAGCGCCGAGGCGGCGCGGCAGAGCTGGGGCGCCCGGCTCGCCTTCGACGACTGGCGCAAGATGGTCGCCTCGCCCGAAATCGACGCGGTCGCGGTTGTCGTGCGCGTGCCGTCGCATTACGCGCCGACCAAGGCCGCACTCGAAGCGGGTAAGCACGTCTATTGCGAATGGCCGCTCGGCAGGACGACGGCCGAGGCAGTGGAATTGGCGGCGCTGGCGAAGGCGCGAGGGCTCGTCACCGCGGTCGGTCTGCAGGCCCGCGTCAACCCGGCTATGATGCGTATGAAGGAGCTGGTCGCGGACGGCTTTGTCGGCGAGGTCATGGCCGTCCACGTCAGCCTGATGCGCGAGGGTGTCTTGTCGCGGCCGTCGAACCGCACCTGGCAGCGCGACGCCGAACTCGGCGCCAACACCTTGACGATCGCCAACGGCCACACCGTCGATGCGATGCGCTATGTCGCCGGCGATTTCGCTCGGCTGTCGGCGGTGGTGGCGACGCAGGCAAAGCAGTGGCTCGATACCGGCGCCAACACCTGGCTCGACGTCACCTCGCCCGACAATGTTCTGGTGAGCGGCCGGTTGGCAAATGGCGCGGTCGTCTCCTCGCATATCGGCGCCATACCGTTCGCCGGCAGCGGCTATCGCATGGAAATCTACGGCCGCGAGGGGACTCTGGTCGTGTCGGGCGCGGATTCGCCGCAATTGAGCGAGGTCTCGCTCGCCGGGGCAAAGGGCGGCGACACGCTGGCGCCATTGCCGGTTCCGGAGCGCCTGACCGTCACCTCGTCCGACACCCCCGCGGGCGAAGCCTTCAACGTCGGCCAGATGTACACGCTTTTCGCGGAGGCGATGCGCGGCGCCGAGGGGCGGTGGCCGACCTTCGAAACCGCGGTCGAGCTGCACCGCCTCGTCGACGCGATCAAGCAAGCCTCCGACGCCGGCCGCGAGGTCACCCTCTGACACCCTCCTCGCCGCCGCGCGCCCGGGATTGCCAGCACCCTCGCGAGCACTGGGGATGGCGCTAAAGCAGGTCGGCGACGGCGTTCCAGTAGCGGCGCATCGCGGCGATGTGGTCGCCGAGCGAGCTTCCCGGGATGCGGTGCAGATGGCCGCCCTCGTAATAATTCGCGAGGGTCAGGTGGGTGACCCCGATCGATTTCCAGAACCGCACCTCCTCGCGCCATTCCGCCTCCGCGCCGGCGCCGCACGAGACCCGCGTGTCGATGCCGAGCGCCGCCGGGTCGCGCCCGGCTTCCTCGACATAGCGATGCATTGTGGCGAGGGCGACTTTTGCCTCATCGCCCGGCGGATAGGCGAGCGGCATCCATCCATCGCCCCATTTGGCGCAGCGCCGCAAGGTCACGTCGGCGTGCCCGCCGTACCACAGCGGAACCTTGCGCGCCGTCGGCAGCGGGTTGATGCCGGCGTCCTCGATCGTGTGCCATCTGCCCTTGAAGGTGACGTGCGGTTCGGCCCACAGCGCGCGCATCACCGCGACCTGCTCCTCCGAGCGGCGGCCGCGATTGTGGAAATTCTCGTTGAGGCCGACAAACTCGATCTCGTTCCAGCCGACCCCGATGCCGAGCCGGAACCGGCCGCTGCGACAGCACGTCGAGACAGGCGGCCTGTTTGGCGACGAGTACCGTCTGGCGCTGCGCCAGGATCAGCACCTGGGTCGAGAAATCGCCGATCGCGGTGCAGCCGGCAAGGAAACCGAACAGCACGAACGGGTCGTGGTAAAGGTCGGTCGACCTGCCGCGCGGCTGCGTCCAGCCGGGGCGGCTCGCGACATTGGCGCCGAGCACATGGTCGGGCGCCGCGATCCCCTGATAGCCGATCTCCTCGGCCGCCTGGACAAACTCCCGCAATGCCGCGGGCCCGCCGCCGATATCGACGATCGGCAAGGCTACACCGAGTTTCATACCTCCCTCCGCTTGGCTGCCAGATGAACAGCATGCGCGCTCCCGCATGCCTCCGTCATCGGCGAAAGATGGGGAAGCCTTGCGACACTCGTCGAATTGGCGCCGCATAGTGACCGGTGTGGCGGGAGGCGAGGCAATGAACCTGCGGGAGCGGATCGGGGTCGATGTCGGCGGGCGGCTCAAACTCGAAGGCGCGATCGAATGGGCGGCGGCCCACGAGGTGCGCTGGATCGACGTGCAACTCGACAGCGATGCGAATGCGCTGACGGGCTTCGACGACGCTCGCGCCGCCGGGGTCCGGCAAGCCTGCGCGCGGCACCGCGTTCATCTCGGGCTGCACACCTCGTCTGCGGTCAACGTCGCCGAAACAGCACCCTATGTCGGCGAGGCGGTGGAGCACTACCTGAAGGCCTATGTCGAAATCGCGCCCAGGCTCGGGGCCGAGTGGATCGTCATGCATGCCGGCTTTCACTTCGGCTCGGACAAGGAGCGGCGCATGGAGACCGGTCTCGAACGCCTGCAGCGCGTCGTTGCCCATGCCGAGCGCCGCGGCGCCCTGGTATTGCTCGAAAACCTGAACAAGGAGCCCGACGACGCCGAGGTCCACTACCTCGCGCACACGGTCGAGGAGTGGCGCTATTACTTCGATCGCATCCATTCGCCGGCGTTCAAGCTGTCGTTCACGGTCAACCACGCGCATCTGGTGCCGGAGGGGGTGGCCGGCTTTGTCGCTGTCCTCGACATGGCGCGGGTCGCGGAGGTGCGGCTCGCCGATTGCTTTCGCAACGGCCATGAAGTGCATCTGAGGCCCGGCGCCGGTGATCTCGACTTCGCCCAGATGTTCCGGCAGGTCGAGGGCGCGGGGTTCGCCGGCCACTACATGAACGCCTTCGGCTCGCTCGACGACATGCTGCGAGGCCGCGACGATCTCGTCCGGCTCACGGGCTGATCGCGCGGGTCGGCGTGTAGCGGCACGGCTCGGGAACCTCAACGGCGCGACATCAGCGCTTTGGTGATCGGCAAGGACAGCGCATGCGGGGCGTAGCGGCCGCCGAGCGCCAGGATCCGGTTGCCGAGGCCGGCGATCACTACCCGCCGCCCGGTCTTGAGCCCGTCATAGCCGAGCCGCGCCACCTTGGCGGCGCTCATCATTGGCCGCAGTGCGCCGGTGGGGGCGGCCGGTCCGACGCCCGCGACCTTGAAGAAATTGGTGGCGGTGGCGCCCGGGCAGAGCGTTGTGACGCTGATGCCGCTGCCTTTGAGTTCATGGGCGATCGCCTCGCCAAAGCTCAGCACGTAGGCTTTGGTCGCGAAATAGACCGCCATTCCCGGCCCGGGCTGAAAGCTCGCGGTCGAGGCGACGAGCATGATCTTGCCGCGCCCCCGCGCCGCCATCTGCGGCAGAAAGATGCGGGTCAGCTCGGTCAGCGCCACGATATTGACCTGCAGCATTTCGCCGATGCGGACCGGGTCGGACCGGTCGAACCGGCCGGCGCCGCCGAGCCCGGCATTGTTGACGAGAACGTCGATAGTCAGGCTGCGATCGGCGATGGAAGCCGCCAATTCCTGCGCCGCGCCGGGCTGGGCGAGATCGGCCGCGATTATCTCCGACCTGGCGCCGAGGGCTTCGAGTTCGGTGGCGAGCGCCTGCATCGGCGCCAGCGTTCGCGCGGTCAGGACGAGGTCATGGCCGTCCCGGGCCAATTCGCGGGCGAGGTCGATGCCGATGCCGCTCGACGCCCCGGTGACGAGAGCGACAGGCCGTCCGGTGTTTGCCATCGCGTTACCCTCTTTGCCGGGCGACGATTTGTGCCCGTCCTGCGAAACAGTATGGTGCCGATGTCGATGATCGTCGCGGTTCGGCATGTTTATTGTCGCGCAATTTCCGCTCTCGGACCTCCGCTCGCTCGCGCCCCACAATCGCGGCCGGCTGCCGGTTCCCGACTGGAACGCCGACGAGATCGGCGACGTCTTCGTGCGCGGCTTCGGCGCGATGGCGACGCGCAATTCGGGCGGCGTCGGCGGGCTCGTCGGGGAACGCGCCTTTTCCGATTTCAACCGCGCGGTCCGCTTCGAGGGACCGATTTACTATCGCCAGCCGGATTGGCCGAAGCCGATCCTTATCAAGCCCTGGTTTCGCCGGCTCTACTTCGACGGCAGCATAGCAGGCAGGTTCGAATTCGGATTTTTCGTTCCCGATCAGGAGGAATACCAGGTTTTCATTGAAGGCGCTCGCAACGGCTACGACATCGCCGCGGTGGGCAGGACAATCGCCGCGACACCGGTCGTGGTCCGCGGCGTCGATCTGCCGCCGGTGGCGACCCTACTCGCCGATGCCGGCGATGCCCTCGCCGCCGCCTATGCCACCGCGACGACCAGACGGCCGGCGTTGATGCAATACCCGCTCGCCGAAACGCTTGGCCTCCATATCGCGGTCGGACCGCCCACCATCTATATCCGCGTGTCGGACGAGCGCCCGTCCATCGTCGGCCGCGCCAGCCGCAGGATCGATCTCGGCGAGGAGGGCGAACTCTACATCGCCGGCGTCACGAACGCCGCCCGGCGCGTTTCGCTTGTCGCGCAGACCTCGCCTATGGGGGCGCTCGACGAAACCGGCGCCGAGCGGACGATCCGCGTGTTGTTTTCCCACCTGAACGCGTTCATCTTCGCCGCCTCGCAACTGACGCGCCTCGATCCGGCCGCGGGCGGCGGGCTCAGCCGGGATCGCCTTGCCGAGATCGGGCGAGATCTCCTGGCGCGCCTGCAACGCTTCGCGCCGACCGGCCCGAGCGACGTCAGCGACCAGGAGTTTGCCGACGGCGTCCGGGTTTTCGCCCGCGCCTATGCCGGGCGCTCGGACGATCTCGCCGCCGAGCTCGAAACCTTTATCGCGGAAATGCGCAAGCCGACCCGGCGTCGGCGGACGCTGGGCTACGCCAAGGATCTCCTTGACATTATCGTCGGCAAAATCTTCGAGGCGGGGATCCGGGTCGTGATAAAGCCCGAAGGCTGAAGCACTTCGGGCTTTATCCTCTGCGGGGCGGCGCCGAACACACTCTCCCCCTATCTCGCCGGCCGCATGTCAAGCATCGGCCGTCAAGGGCAGAATAAAAGGGCGCGCCGGATCAAGTCAATCGCCGACGGTCGCAGGCGATCTCGCCCCCCTTGATTACGAGCGCCATGCGCTGCGGCTCCTGCAATATCGCGACATCGGTGAGCGGATCGCCGGCGACGGCAATCAGATCGCCAAGCTTTCCCTTCTCCGCCGTGCCGAGATCGTCGCCGCGTCCGATGCATTCGGCGGCCCAGCCGGTCGCCGCCCGCAGCGCCTGCAGCGGCGTCATGCCGGCGCGCACGAGACAGGCGATTTCGAGCGCGTTCGGTGGGTGGCCGTGCCCGCCCGCATCGGTGCCGGCGGCGATCTTGACGCCAGCGGCAAGCGCCCGTTGCAAGCTCGCGGCATGGTGCTCCTCGAGATCGCGGGCGCGCTCGCGCACATGCGGCAGCGCCGACTTGCGGTGAAAGTCGTAAACCGCGAACGTCGGGACAAAGAAGATGCCGCGCTCGGCCATTTTGTCGAGCATTTCCGGCTCCTCGTCGAGATAGCAGCCATGGTCGATCGAATCCGCGCCGGCTTCGACCGCGATGCGGAGGCCGCGGCCGCCGAGCGCATGACACATCACGCGGCGGTCGAGCGCGTGCGCCTCCTCGACCAGCGCCTGCATCTCATCGAGATTGAAGGCGCCGTCGCGCGGCCCGTGTTCCGGGCGCGAACTCGCGCCACCCGTCGTGGCGCACTTGATCACATCGGCGCCGGCCCGCACCACCCGGCGCACCACGGACCGGACATCGGCGACGCCATTGACCACACCATCCGGCAGCAGCGGGTCGGCCGGCACGCAGCAGGAAAAACCGGACGGGCTCACCCTGTCGCCGATGCCGCCGATCGGCGAGATGATGACGAGCGAAACGACGAGTTGCGGCCCGGCGATCAGCCCTTCCTCGATCGCCCGCTTGAATCCCGCGTCGAGCCCGGCGGCGTCGCGGACCGTCGTGTAGCCGGTGGCGAGCGTGTCGTGCAGCACCTTGGCGGTGCGCAGGGTCCGCGTGCTCTGCGGCTCATCGATCCCCCAGCGCCGCGCCAGATCGTAGCCGTGCATCGCCAGATGGTCGTGGCAGTCGATCAGCCCCGGCAGCAGCGTCATTCCGGAGAGGTCGATGATTTCGGCATCGTGCGGCCAGCCGCCGCGTCCGGCGGGTTCGACCGCGGCAATCCGCGCGCCCTCCAGGAGAACGGTGGCGTCGATGGGCGCCGCACCGGTTCCGTCGATCAACCGCGCTCCGGTCAAGACTTTCATCGCTTTCCTCCCCGCCTGGCCGCCCGAATTGAAACCCGAATCGACGAAGGCCCGCAATTCATGATCTTCTTGCGCCCCGGAGCCATTGCGCCAGCCGGGCATGACTGACATGTAAACTGTGCAGAGCGAACACGATAAGGAGCAGATATCATATGCTTGCTTACGATAGGGCCGGGCGTGATTGTGCCTTGGCCTCTGTAAGGCTAACGTAAGGCGCTTTAGCGAGAGGAGAGGAGATGCCGACGGGTACGGGTTGGACGGAGTTGACCGTCGAAATCGCCGGGGTCAAGATGCACCTGGCGCGCGCCGGCAGCGGCCGGCCGGTCCTGGTGCTGCATCACGATATCGGCAGCCCGGAACGGCTCGATTTTTACGATGCGCTGGCCCGACGTTTCGATGTCCTGGTGCCGCATCATCCGGGCTATGGCAAATCGGAACGGCCGCAATGGCTGCGCAGTGTGCGCGACGTGGCGGTCATGTATCAGTGGCTGTTGTCCGATCTCGGGGTCGAACGCGCTTCGTTGGTGGGCCTCGGCTTCGGCGGCTGGATTGCGGCCGAGATGGCGACGATGGCGCCACGCGATCCGCACCGTCTCGTGCTCGTCGGTGCTATGGGGTTGAAGCCGCCCGAGGGCGACATTTTCGACCAGGCGATCGTCAGCTACATCGATTACGCGCGCGCCGGCTTTCACGACCAGGGGGCCTTTGGCCGCGTCTACGGCGATGTCAGCACCGACCAGCTCGTCGACTGGGACATCTGCCGCGAGATGTGCTTCCGCATCGCCTGGAAGCCATACATGTACAGCCAGACATTGCCGCATCTGTTGGGCGGCGTGAAGACGCCAGCGCTCGTCGTCTGGGGCGACGACGACAAGATCGTCCCGAAAAGCGCCGGGGAGAAATACGCGGCACTGCTGCCGCAGTCCCGGCTTGTCACCGTGCGGTCGTCGGGGCATTGCGTCGAGATGGAGCAGCCCGCCGAACTCGCCGAACTCGTCGGCTCCTTTGTCGGCCAGAACTGACCGATCCACAGGAACGCAAGCGATCCAAGGAGGAAAGCATGCATGTAATGTATTTCACCGAGCAGCCGATGTCGGCCTATCCCGCGGATATCGGGCTCGAGGTCGGCCACACCGCGCTGATGTTCTCGAACAAGTACTTCGATCCGGTTGCCGGCAGCCGGCTCTATAACGAATACCTCGAACAGTACATCTACGCCGAGGAGATGGGCGTCGAGGGCTTCATGCTGAACGAGCACCACAACGCGCCGTTCTGCATGCAGGCGAAATGCAACATCTTTGCCGCAATCCTCGCCGCGGTGACCAAGAAGGCGAAGATCGTCCTCCTCGGCAACCCGCTGCCGCTCGCCGAGAACCCGGTGCGCCTCGCCGAGGAACTGGCGATGATCGACATGATCTCGAAGGGGCGCCTCGTTTCCGGTTTCGTGCGCGGCGGCGGCCAGGAGCAATTGGCCAACGGGGTCAACCCCGCCTTCAACCGCGAGCGCTTCGAGGAGGCGCACGATCTGGTCGTCGCCGCCTGGACCCGCCAGGGACCGTTCCGCTGGGAGGGCACGCATTACCAGCACCGCGTCGTCAACCCTTGGGCGGTGCCGTTGCAGAAACCCTATCCGCGGGTCTGGATCCCGGGTGTGATCAGCAAGGAGACGATCATCTGGGCGGCCAAGCAGCGCTATCCCTATATCGCGCTCAACACCTCGATCGAGGCGACCAAGCTGATCTGGAAGCTCTATGACGAGGTCGCACTCGAGACCGGCTACGAGGCGGGTCCGGAGAACCGCGGCTACCTGCAGCAGGTGCATGTTTCCGACAGCGAGGAAAAGGCCGAGAAGAACGCCCGGCAATTCCTGTGGATGCAGGGCGAATTCACCGGTTTGGCCCATCCCGTCTGGTCGAGCCCGTCGGGTTATTCCTCGCCCGAACATCGCCGCCAATTCGTCGAATTCGCCGTCGGCCGGGCCGAGAGCCCGCGCGGGCGCCCGACCTTCGAAAAGCAAGTCGCCGATGGCCGCGTCATCTACGGCACGCCGAAGACGGTCATTCCCAAACTGCGCCGCGTGCTCGAAGAGACGCGGCCCAGCATTTATGGCCTCTGGGGCAATGACGGCTCCGTTTCGCACGCCGACGCCAAGACCTGCATCCGGCTCCTTGGCCAGGAAGTGATGCCGGCGATGCGCGAAATCGGCAAGGAATTGGGGCTGAAGGACCCGTTCGAGATCGACGCGCCGGTGCACCTGCGCTATTCGACCGATCTGAAGGAAATGCCGCAGGCCGCCGAATAGCCGCGACCCGCCGCCGGCGTCATCCGGGCCATGCCGCCAGGTTGACGCCGGCGATCACCGCCGCTGCGAGCAGCAACGCCGAACCCAATGGCGTGGTCAGGCGCGCACCCCAGCGCGTGTTCTTCTCGATCGCCATGACTGCGCCAAGGGCCAGCATCCAGCCGACGCTGCCCATGCCGACGACAAACATCAGCAGCATGATCGCCCAGCAGCAGCCGACGCAAAAGACGCCGTGGTCGAGGCCCAACAGAAAGGCGTCGCGCTGCGGATGCGGTCCGCGCCAATGCTTGGCGATAAAGCTGAACGGCGCGCGGCATTTGGCGAGACAGCGGTATTTGAGCCGGCTGAACTGAAAGACGCCGGCGACCGCCAATATCGCCGCGCCCGGCGCCCAGCCATGCAGCGACAGCCAGTCCCATTGCTCCAGGCCGATGTGGACCGCGCTGTCGAGCAGATGTGCGGCAACCCCGAAGGCTCCCCACGCTGCCAGATAGCCCGACACGACGAGCCAGAACAGCCGCCGGCCGTCGGGGCGCTCGCCGACCAGCCGCTCGAAGCGGTCGAGCAGCGGGATGATCGTCGGTAGCATCATTCCGGCCGTCATCAATACCCAGCCGCCGGCGTAAAGCATCAGCGGCACCAGCAAGCCGCCCGCCGGCAGCGCGTGACAGATGATCGCGGCCGGGCCGAACTCGGTCCAGCCCGGATGATCGATATAGCGGCCGTAAGGGCTTTGGCCCCAGAGCCACAGGGTCAACCACGCCGTCGCGGTCAAGAGCGCCGCGATCGGCGCGAACCCGAGGCTGCGACGCATCGCGCCGCCCCGCCGGCTCAGGCGTCGAAAACGAACGTGCTTTGCAGCGCGTTGTGCCCGGCGAGATCGAGGTCATGGCCGAGTTCGGCATGCTTCGAGCGGTAGCGGGTGGCCTTGCCGACAAAGACGGGCGCCCCCGGCACGGTCGAGAAGATCGTGTTGCTGAGCGTGGTCGTCGAGCCGTCCGGGCCCTTGTAGGGTTCGAGCTCGGCGTGGCTGACATCGCCGATCGTCATGACGCCGCTGCCGCCCTCGACATCGAAGCGGATCGGCGCGCGTTCGACCGAGATGACCTCGCCGACAAGCTTGGCCAGTTCGGCGACGGGTCCCCCGAGCTTGCCGCTATAGACCGCGACGAGCGCATCGCGCTGCGCATCCGAAGCCCCGTCATCGAGGTAGAGCGCGATGCGGAAATTGCCGTCGAGCACATTTCCCGGGATGTGCGATACGATCGCCACGGTGCGGCCGGTAACGTCGAGCCCGTCGATCGAGCCGGCGTCGAAATGATAGGCCAGCACCGAATCGCAGGTTCCGTTGTCCGGATCCTCGCCGATCCAGCACGGGCATAGAACTCGGCAATCACAGACTTCGAGCAGACGGCCTTCGAGATGATAGCCCATGCCCGCAACCTCCCCATTCGTCGATTTCTGCGCCGAATCTGGCCGAATGGGTCCGGCAACGTCAACCTCTAAGGCGAAATTCCACTTTTCGTCTTATAGAAGAGCCTGAAGTTTTCGTTATGCGGGAGGCTGTTTCTCGAAGACCTCGTCGCCCTCGGGGAGCGTGACCCAAGGCTGCTTGCTGCGCGTCCATATATGCCGCGTCGGCCGCAGCCAGGAGGTGTCGTCGAGGGTTCCCGCCCGAACCCGATGCATGCCGTCTCTTGGCAGGCCGCAAATCCAGGCGCCGCATTCCGGGCACACCATCCGGATGCTCACGCGCCCGCTATCGGCCGTGCGCTGCAGCTGACGCGGCTCGACCCCGATGAGCCGGAAAGCCCCTTCGGCGACGACGATCCCCATCGAGAAGGCGCTGCTGGTCAGGCGCTGGCAATCGACGCAATGGCAGGTATAGACGAACTGAGGCGCTTCGGTGATCTCGTATCGGATCGCGCCGCACTGGCAGCCGCCGGTCTGTGGAAATTGCATCTGTCCCTCCGTCAAGGAGCCCCGGGCGAGGTTGCTCCGCCAATCATTTCGATCCTGTTCCGGTGCCGCCGCCGGTTAATCCCGCAAGTCGTCCCAGGGCCGCGCGAACTGGTCGCGAACCGCGCCGTTGCTGGTTGCTATCTTAGTCGGCTAAAGCGGCTTGCGACACAACACCTTTACCGGATGGGTGCGGCATTCCTCGATATTGCGGGCGGCATTTCGCGCTTTCTGCGGCGCGGTCTCGCCCAACAGGATGTGCATGCCGAACGGCGGCAATCCTCCCTGGGACGCCCGTTCGATCATCTGTCGGTAGCTTTCCAGATATTTGGGGCCGGTATCCTCAAGGACGATGTCCCCAAATCCCGTAGCTTCCAGCAACTCTCGCGTTTGGGCCGGCGCAACCAGAAAGGCGCCGGCGCCATCCTCCGACCATGGCAGCGGATAGTGGGGATCGCCTGCCGGGCCGAGGCCGTGCTCGGTCATGGCGAAGAATGCTCCTGGCTTCAGAACACGGAAGGCCTCTGAGAAAAACCGGTCCCGATGCGCAACATTCATGGTGACGTGCTGGGCATAGGCGCCGTCGAATGTGCCATCCGGATACGGCAGATGCTCGCCGTCGCCGCGCACGATCGTGACCTGGTTTTCCATATCGAGCAGCGCCGTCAGCTTGTTCGCCGCTTCAACGAAGCCTAGCGTGATGTCGACGCCGCTGACCTTGCACTTGAAGCGCTTCGCGAAATAGCGCGCCGGCCCCCCTAGCCCGCAGCCGATGTCGAGGAGATGGCTTTCGGACGTCACCGGCAGCCGGTCGCCGAGTTCGACCGTGGCGGGAAACCCGCGAGCGTGGAAGTGATCGACCGGCGCCAGGTCCTCCACCGTCAGGCCCTGCGTTGACTTGCCGGCTTTTTTGCAGCGCGGACAGGATCAGCGCATAAACGTCGCCTTTCGCCCAATGTTCTGCAACCGCGGTTTCGCTCAGCATTTTTGCTCTCCTCGCAGGTTCGACGACGATGTCGGAGCTTTGCGGCGCGCTGGTGAACGAATCATGCTATCGGTCGGCGAAGGCGGCATCGACTTCGTGCTTCAACTCGTCGAAGTCATAGGCCGAGCCGTTGAGCACAGTGCTCCATTTGCGCACCAGGGCCGCCGCGGCGATCGCCTCCTTGATCTGCGCATCGCTTGCGCCCGCGTGCTTTGCCGCCTTTGTGTCGAAATAAACGCAATAGCGGCAGGGGATTTGCGCCGCCACGCCGAGTGCGATCAGGTACTTGGTCTTTGAATCCAGCGCGCCATTCTGCATCACTTGGTTACGCTCGGCGACGGCCGCCTGGATTGCCTGCTCGGGATAGGTCTGCTGGATAAAGGGCGGCACGTCTTGCGCGTGCGCCGTTGGCGCCGAACCCCAAGCCAGCAGGCCAAGACCGATCGTTGCAAGCAGCCTCTTCATCGTCACCTCCTGATGCTCCTGCCGGATTTTCCGGCCGTGATTGCTGCCCCGCGAAGCGGTACGCTTAGCGCATCGGCTCGGCGATGGCTTTACCGGCAGCTTGATATTTTCTTACAATCGTCCTGCCATTTTCCGGCAACGACGAACGTTTCTCAGGAGGCCGGAAGTGATATTCGCATTTGGCGACCAAAGGCTCGATCTCGACCGCTGCGAATTGCGGCGCGGCGGAGACGAGGTCGCGCTTCAGCCCCAGGTCTTCGAACTGCTGACCTACCTGCTGCACAACCGCCACCGTGTCGTCAGCAAAGATGATCTGCTGCACGTGATCTGGGACGGACGCGCTGTTTCTGATTCGGCCTTCACGACGCGCATCAATGCCGTGCGCAGGGCGATTGGTGACGATGGCGCTTCGCAGCGATTGGTCCGCACCTACACCGGCAAGGGCTTTCGCTTCATCGCCGAAGTCACGGAACTGCCTGGCTCTGCTTCACCGATAAGCGCCGCCACCCGGAGCAACGCTGTTCTTTATAGGGAGCCGTGCGACGGACCTTCGATTGCAATGATGCCGTTGTCCAACCTCAGCGGTGATGGAGCGTTGGACTACTTCGTCGATGGCGCCGTCGAGGAGATCGCCACCGCTCTATCGCGCATTCCGCGGCTCACGATCATTACTGACCTATGCACACGAGGGCGTCGTCCCTCTGGCGGTATGCACGTCGGAGAAGACTTCGGCGCGCAATATCTTCTCACCGGCGCGGTACGCAAGAGCAGGCATTCCTTGCGCGTCACGATTTGAGTGATTGAGGCGAAAACCGGCGTGCAGGTCTGGGCCGATCAAGTCGACGGCGCGCTATCAGATACGCTGGAACTGCAAGCTCGCGTCGCCACGAGCATCGCCGGACAGATCGAGCCAATCATGCTGACGCTCGAATCCGGTCGGGCGCTCGGCCGCCCGGCGACCGATCTCTCCGCCTATGACGCCTATCTTCGCGCCTTGGCGATGGCGTCCTCGGCACGCCAGGTTCCGGCGGCACTGGCGTTGCTGGAACAGACGATCGCCTGCGACTCGCATTACGCGCCGTCGCTGGCGCTCGCCGCCAATTGCTGCATGCGCCTTTCCATGGATCAGAGCAGCAATGATCCTGCAGCGGATGCTCGCAAGGGCGCCGACTATGCCCGCCGTGCCTTGCAAGCCGCCCCAAACGATCCCGGCGTACTTGCCAACGCAGCCCGCCCGCTCGCCTACGCTGGTGAAGATATCGATGGCGCCATCGCCTTGATGGACCACGCGCTGGCGCTGAACCCGAACTTCGCCCGCGCATGGTACATACGGGGCTTCCTGAAATATTGGGCCGGCGACCTCGATGTGGGAATTGCCGATGTAGAGACCGCAATGCGGCTGTCGCCACGCTGCCGTTTCGGCACGCCGCTGACGGCGATCGGGAATGCGCTGGTCTTTGCCGAAAGGTTTAGCGAAGCGATCCCAAGACTTCACCGCGCCATCCACGAAGATCCAGGTTTTCCGCCGAATTATCGGCTGCTGGCGATCTGCTATGCGCATCTCGGCAGGCTGGATGAAGCACGCGCGGCTCTCACAGCCTTGCCAGACACCGCGCCTCTCGTGCTGCGTTCCCTTGAACGGTCCTACCGCGCGATGTCCCGCATTCCCGAGCACCGGGAGGTGGGTCTCTCAGGCGTGCGGCTCGCGGCAGGCGAGAAAAAAGTCAGGTCCGCGCTCGGCGCGAGAAAAGCCATTTTACAAAAGCGCCGGGCGTGACCGGGCCTTTTTGCGGGCGCCGCCGCGCGCCCGCCGGTCGGAACGGGTCGGGTTGAGCCGCGTCAACCGCGCCAGAATTGTTTTGTCGCCAGCTTGCAAAAAGGACACAACATTGAATGCCCTGACCTCGGCGAGTTGCTCCAGTGTGAGGAGGACATACGAACTGCCTGCAAAGACCTGAAACGTTATCTTGCAGCCGCCGCCACGTTCGATGGTCGCGAAATCCTCGTTGAAGTCGATGAGCAAGTGGTTGTCTAACGTATACGAGCCGTTCTACAGCCGCGGCGCAGATCAGCGGACAGCCGAACTAAAGGAGACGGAGGCGCTCTACGAGCGCGTCCGCCGTCTTCATCGGCGCTTCCGGTACGCCGACGAGGAGGCGTTCCGCGCGTACACGTTCGAGCTGTTCTTCCCCGATCGAAGAGCGTCTGCCCGAGGATCTCCGCTCCTACTTCTATGCCGCCCTGGCCATTCTGCTGCGCCGCGAGCGCGTCATCTTTGAGATGCCGGAGTTCCACCCGTCGCTGTCGCTCAAGGAGATGGTCGAATTGCGCGACGCGCTGCGGCGAAAGGAGCATTTTCACGCCAACGAAGACCGCTTCCTCGGCATGCTCGAGGATTGCGTGACGGCGATCCTCGGTCATATCGCCGACCTGTTGCCGGAGACCGACGCCGCTTCGCCGTTCACGGTCCCGCTGATCTGCGCTCTGCCGGAGCCCGGCAGGCTGATCGACGACCTTTTCGCCACCCTATGGCAGGATCGGTACGTTGACGCCGGGCTCTTCGTGGATACCGCCCGGCAAATGCACCTCAACCTTTGCGCGGTCTCCGAGATTCTCGACCCCGACCAACCTAAGCGGCCGTTCAAAATGGCATCGAAGAACAACGCGCCGCCGGTCGAGTTGGTCGAGACCTATTTGCGCGAGACCGCCTTCGGTTATCTCCTCAACGAGACGCCAGTTCCGCTCGCCTATGACGCCGGAGACGCGCTTCGCCCATACCTGGATTGTCGGCGGCACCGGGGCGGGGAAGACGCAGCTCTTGCAGAACCTTATCCTGCACGACCTAGAGGCCGACGATCCGCCCTCGCTCGTAATCGTCGACGGCCAAGGCGACCTGATCGACAAGGTGTCGCATCTCTCGGTCTTCCGGGACAGGCCGCCGATCCTGATCACTCCGAAGGACATCGATCATCCGCCCGCCCTCAACATCTTCGACATCAACCGCGCGCGGATCGCGAAGTACGGCGCCATCGCCCGCGAGCAGGTGGTCGCCGGCGCAATCCAGACGTTCGAATACATGTTCAACGGCTTGGGAATCGACCTGACCGGCAAGCAGGGCATCTGCTTCCGCAACATGTGCCGCCTGATGCTGGCGCTGCCGAGACCGGCGACAATCCTCGATCTCCTGAACCTGACCGAGGAGCGGATGCCCGCCGAATATCAATCGGCGGTCCACGCCCTCCCCGACCTGACGCGTCAGTTTTTCGAGCGGGATTTCGTCGGTCGCGAGTTCCGCGACACCAAGCAGCAAATTCGCTCGCGCCTGCAAGGCATCCTGGAGAACCCGACGATCGCGCGGCTGTTCACGCAGCCGGAGACGAAGATCGACATCTTCTGCGAACTCAACCAGGGGTCCGTCATCCTTGTCGACACGGCCAAGGATTTTCTGCGGACGTTCACGCCCTATTTCGGGCGCCTGTTCATCTCGCTCGTCCTGCAAGCCGTCATGGAGCGCGTCGCCGTCCCCGAGGCCGAGCGCAAGCCGACCTTCCTCTTCATCGACGAGGCGCACGAGTATTTCGACGAGAACATCGACGATCTGCTGATCGAGGCGCGCAAGTACAAGGTCGGCTGCATCCTGGCGCACCAATTCCTCGACCAGACAACGACATATCTTCGTTCGTCGCTCGCCTCAAGCACGGCAACCAAACTCGCGGCGCGCCTTTCCGTCGCCGATGCGCGTTTTCTCGCGCCCAACATGCGCACCGCCCCGGAGACCCTGCTGTCGGTGCCCGCGGCTTAGCTTCGCCTGTCACATCCGCGATGCGACCCCCGAGGCGGTGCTGGTTCCGGTCGAAGCCGGCAAGCTCGAAAACCAGCCGCGGATCGACGATGACGAGTACGAGTCCTTTCTCGACGAGAACCGGGAACGCGTCAGTTTGGGCAATCGGCGAGAAAGTAGAGAACATCGGCAACATCGGTCGGGATCGGCAAAGTCCGCACCCCATAGCGACGTAGTTCCTCCGCCGCGTGCTCGAGCCGGGCAGGATCGCGCGACAGCAGTGCGACATCGAAGCCCTGCCGAGCGAATTCCTTGGTGGTGGCGCGACCAACGCCTGCACCAGCGCCGGTGATTACCGCCACTTTCGACATAGCCATCTTCTCCTGCAGCCAAGCCCCTAACGAGCGGGATCGGAGCGTGGTTCCGGGACGTTCGGCAAACAGGACGTTCGGCGAAATAGGCTTTCGGGCGGAAACAACAGCGTCCGTGCGCCGTTGAGTACGCGTCGGGCCCACGGCGTCGACACAATAGATGGAGGGTCGATTGCCCGAGCATTACGATGTGATCATCATTGGAAGCGGGCCAGGTGGCGCTTCGCTCGCGCAGGCCATTGCCCCGACTGGAAAGCGCATTCTGATCCTCGAACGTGGCGACTACCTGCCGCGCGAGGAGGCGAACTGGAGCGCGCAGGCTGTCTTCGTCGACGGCAAGTACCAGGCCGCCGAAACATGGACCAATGCCTCCGGCGACAGCTTCAATCCTCAACTCCATTATTTCGTGGGCGGCAATTCCAAGGTGTATGGCGCAGCCCTCTTCCGGCTGCGTGAGCGCGATTTCGACGAGGTCACCCATGCCGGCGGCATCTCGCCCGCCTGGCCGCTCAAGTATCGCGACTTCGCCCCCTATTATGATGCCGCGGAGGCACTGTTTCACGTCCACGGCGCTCGCGGCGAGGATCCGACCGAACCTCCGACATCCAAGCCCTATCCATATCCCGCGGTAAAGCATGAGCCTAAAGTTGCCGAGCTATCCGACAAGCTGACGGGCATTGGCCTCAAGCCGTTCCATCTCCCGCTCGGCATTCTCCTCGACCAGAAGGCGGACGGCTTCGCCACCCCCACCAGCACCTGCATTCGTTGCACCGCGTTCGACGGCTTTCCGTGTCTGCTGAATGGCAAGGCGGACGCACAGGTGATTTGCATCGACCCGATGCTGGCAAAACACGAGAACGTGACGCTGATGACCAACGCCTATGTTTCGAAGCTCGGGACAGATGCGAGCGGGCGGCGGGTCGATGCCGTTCATGTGGAGCGGAACGGAGCGCAGGGGGTCTATTCAGCCAACACGGTGGTGGTTGCGTGCGGATCGCTTTCCTCCGCACTGCTCCTGTTACGGTCGGCCAACGACAGCCATCCGAACGGCTTCGCCAACGGCTCCGACCAGGTTGGCCGCAACTATATGCGCCACGAGATGAGCATCGTCATGGCGGTGATGCGTCACGTCAACGAGACGGTGTTTCAAAAGACCTTGGCATTCAGCGATTTCTATTTCGGCAGCGATGACTGGGATTATCCCCTCGGCCTGATCCAGATGTGCGCGATCAGCCATGCTGACCAGATCAAGGGCGAAGAACTGCCCGGCTGGCTCGACTGGTTGCCCGAAATGCCATTCAGCGAGATCGCGCGCCATTCGATGGATTTCTGGTTGCAGGCCGAAGATTTACCGCATCCTGACAACCGCATCTATTACAAGGATGGCAAGGTTCACCTCGATCTGGTGCAGACCAATCCGGAGGCGCTCAAGCGATTGAAGCGCAAGCTGAAGGATGTGCTGACGAAGATCGGCTGGCCCGCCGTATTCCTCGAGCGCTCGCTTTATTTCGGCAAGCACATCCCGCTCTCCGGCACCGCCCACCAGGCAGGCACCTGTCGTTTCGGAACAGATCCGGCGACGTCGGTGCTGAACCTCGATTGCCGCGCCCACGAAGTCGATAACCTCTACGTCACCGACGCGAGCTTCTTCCCCTCCATCGGCGCGGTGAACCCGACACTCACGATCATCGCCAACGCTCTGCGCGTGGCGGATATCATCAAGGACCGGCTGTGACGGCGGCGATAATCACCGCGCTCGTCGTGCGATATGGCCTCGTGCTGTTGTTCCTGCCGTTCAGCGCTCTCGACAAGATCTTTGGATTCGACCACGCGGTGAAACAGGCACAGAGCGTGTTCATGCCACGCCCGATCGCGATCGCAATGATCCTCCTCGGCCTCTTCGTCGAGATCGTCTGCACGCTCGGCGTCGTTACCGGCATCGCCGACAGAGCGTGTGCCTTCGTCATTGCCGGCTACTGCGCCACGACAGCAGTCCTTTACAAACAATTCTGGGCACAGGGCGACTTCTGGTCTGATGCAGACGGAAAGGGTCGTATGCTGCTGTGGGACTTCCTGAAGAATTTGTCGCTTGGTGCTGGCTTCCTGCTGATCGTCGTTGGCACGGACGGGGCGGGGCTCGCGCATTTCCTCCAGTCCCCGTTCGCCTCCAGTCATCCTTACGGAGTTCACCCGTGAACGATCAAGCAGGCACCGCAGGGCCCAAGCCGTCCGTTCCGTATTGGCATCTTTGTGTCGACGCTGACGGCGTAAGCCATCAAGCACAATGCGCGCTCACCGATTATGAGCTTAAGTCCATAGGTTCCGCCGACCCGCAGTGGAACGACAAGATGGAGCGCGGCGAGGCCACCGTTGTCTTCACCGTCCAGCCCGTCGGCTGGGTTGGCGAATGGCATGAAAATCCGGCGCCGCAATGGATCATCGTGCTGTCCGGCCGTTGGTGGATCGAAAGCATGGACGGGACGCGCATCGAGCAGGGACCGGGCGAGTTTTCGTTCGGTGAGGATCAGAACTGTACCGAAACTAATGGCAGAAAGGGCCACCGGTCCGGCACGATCGGCAACGAACCCTGCTGCCTGATGACCGTACAGCTCCATGTCGATCCGAGGCGTGAGCCATGCCGGCTGAAATGACCTTCCGAGCAATCGTCGGTTTTCGGCTGGTGACCGTTGAGCCCGCACGGCTGGCCGCGTTTTATCGGGCGATCGGTTTCGTCGTCGGCGAGGCGGTGCCCATTCCCGTTTCGGAAACGGAACTGCTCGGCCTCCGGGGCACCGGCTCGCGCATCGCGATGTCGCTCGGACGAAGCCGCGTCGATCTCGACTGCTTCGAGCACGCGGGTCGTCCATATCCGGGTGACGCGACCGCCTGCGATCTCGTGTTCCAACACCTCGCCCTCGTCACCGACGATGCACAGGTCGCATGGTGTCGGGCACGCGACGGCGGCGCCGCGCCAATCAGCCGAGATGCCCCGGTCACGCTTCCTTGGTCAGCGGGCGGGGTGACGGCCGTCAAGTTTCGCGATCCCGAAGGTCATCCGCTCGAGTTTCTGCAATTCCCACGGGGTGCCAATAGCGACTGGAGGGGCAGCGGCATCATGGGCATCGACCATAGCGCAATCTCGGTCTGCGATGTCGCGGCCAGCCGACGCTTCTATGCGTGTCACGGGCTGAGCCAGGCAGCTGCGATGGTCAATCACGGCCTGACACAAGACGCGCTCGACGGGCTCGACGGCGTTGAGGTCGATGTCTTGCCAATGAATCCTAGCGACAAGCCGCCGCATGTCGAACTGCTCGGCTATCGCCATCCGATCGGCCACATCATTTCACCGATCGCAGTCAACGACATCGCCGCCACGCGCATAGTTTGGGGGTCGGACGGCGATGCATTGATCCGCGACCCCGACGGGCACTTTCATCAGCTCAGCCGATAAGATCGATCGCGAGCAGATATTGCGTCGCGGCGATTAACAACCGCCGTCCGTCGGCGCCCCCGAAGGTGCAGTTCGACACAACCGCAGGCGTCGGCACGAAGCCCAGTTTGCGCCGATCCGCCGACCATTGCCAATGCTTCGGAGATGATCAGGGAGCTTTTGCCGAAGCCGCCGGGTGCTATCATCGCCGATACGAACGGTCGGATCAGGTAACGGCCATAGCGCGATTCCCGCTGCGGGAGGCTCGCCGGATCGGCCCATACAAACGGCGTCGCGCGGATGATCGGCATTTCCGACGCCTGCCCGTTCGGCCGACTCCCGACGGCCCTAATTCCTTCCTCGGCGTTCTCGTAGGACCCGGCGCCTTTCATGGCGCATCCCTGATGCCGGGGCGCCATCCGGCCTCGCGGGCGAGCCTCACAAGGAAGCCGATGCCGATCCTACCCGGTTGGCGATCGTCGGTAATTGCGCCAGCGTTCTTCGCCGACGCGCGGAGCGTACCGGGGCGACTTCGCGCGGAAGTCGTCAGAGATTACCTTGCCGTCGCCGGAGCCGCCCGACGCGGCGAAAACCGCCCTGCCGATCGCGTTCCACTGCTCCCATAAGCAGTTGTTCGGGATCGCAAAGCTCTTTTTTGAAGGCTTGCTGAGCCTTCGCGTCGCTCCGCGGATGGCGTGGCCGGGTCTTGCGGTGGCTCGGATCGAGCGACCATAAGAGGCGCGGCATTCCGGTCTCGCTGTGGCCGACGTCCCAGCGCTCCTCGACATGGCGGCACAGATCGACGACGCGCCAGCGCCCGATCCGGTCCACCGCCGGGTCGGGGCCGGCCAGCACAATCGCTTTCAGGCTGGCCATCCGACCCTCGCTCAGCTTGGGCAGGCGCCCCGGCTTGGGGTCGAACGGCATGCCTTCGGCGTTGTCGCGGCGCACCCAGTCGCGCAAGGTCTGCCGATCCATCCCCGCCGGCCGCGCCGCGCTCGCCCGGTCCATCCCGTCGAGCGCGTTGGCGATCGCGATCAACCGGGCGCTGACCCGGCCGTCGCGCTCCCGCCGGGCCTGCCGGCGCAGTTCCGCCGAACTGATATCGTCCCGGATCGCCAGAGCAGACATTGCGGTTCCCCCATCCCCAACCACAACATCTGCTACTCGCCACCAGCCACCAATGCAATCCCCTTGGCGAGCCAATACCAATTCAGGTGGGTATCATAGCGATAGCGCCGGCCGTTCTCGACCGCGTGCGACGGTGTGAGCCGCCCGCCCGAAGCGTCGAACAGCAACCCCGCCAGCAAGCTCGGCTCGGCGGCGCGGCTGCGGGATCGACGGCCATGGGTGTTCGCGGCGAGCCGGTCGCGCACCGCATTCCAGTTCTCGGCATCGATCAGTGCCGGATGCTGTCCCGGATAGAGCCCTCCCTTGTGGGCGGTCTGCCCGGTGTAGATCGAGTTGGCGAGCAGCCGATAGATGTGCCCGCGCGAGAGCCGCTTGCCGCCGCGCTCGATGCCCTCTGCTGTCATCCTCGACTTGGTTCTGAGCCCGAGCCGATCGGCCGCGTCCTTGACCCGGCGCACGCAGCCGAGTTCGCGATAAAGGGCGAAGAGGCGGCTACCGTCTCCGCTCGGTCCGATTGATGACAAGCGTGCGGCCGCTCGATCGGCGAGATCGATCTGAGGATCGATCTCGCTCGACGAGACGCCGCCCCGCGAGGACGATCCGGCCGATGCCGCGCCGGAGGGTCCGGCGGGGCCCGCCTTCAGCCAGCCCGGCGATCTCTGGTGGCTGGAGAAACATCGCGTGCTCTGCGCCGATGTGCTCGACTGCATTACGTCATCGCGGCCTGCGGCAGCCAATCGTCCTACGAGAGCATCTGCCGCACGCATTCTGCGCCGCCGCGCGACGCGACCGAAGCGCGGCCCGGCGTCAAGCCCTATCCGAAACCGGAATTGCCGGGCTGGGACCCGATGGAGAAGCCGAAAGGCTGCTGCCGCTGATAGCCGACCGGCCTCTTGCGCGGGGTGCAGCGCGATTGGCCCTTCGGCGGGGACGGCGCCCGGTATTATGATCGGCCGTCACTTTCTCGTCCGAGGCTCGTCATGACAGCAAGCGCCGCCGCACCCACGCCGGCTCGATTCGACTGGGCCGATCCGCTCTTTCTCGAGGACGCGCTCACCGAGGAGGAGCGGATGGTTCGCGACAGCGCCTACGCCTATTGCCAAGCGAAGCTCTTTCCGCGCGTCCTCGAAGCCAACCGGCACGAACGCTTCGATCGGGAGATCATGACCGAGATGGGTGCGCTCGGCTTTCTCGGCTCGACGATCGAGGGCTATGGCTGCGCCGGGGTCAATTACGTCTCCTACGGGCTGATCGCGCGCGAAGTCGAGCGCGTCGACAGCGGCTACCGCTCGGCGATGAGCGTGCAGTCGAGCCTCGTCATGTACCCGATCCACGATTTCGGCAGCGAGGCACAGCGCCGCAAATACCTGCCGAAGCTGGCGACAGGCGAGTGGGTCGGCTGCTTCGGGCTGACCGAGCCCGATCACGGCTCCGATCCGGGCGGCATGACGACCCGCGCGACGGCCGCACCCGGCGGCTACCGGCTGAACGGCGCCAAGATGTGGATCACCAACGCGCCGATCGCCGATGTGCTGCTGGTCTGGGCCAAGACCGAGGACGGCATCATCCGCGGCTTTCTGCTCGAACGCGGCATGCCGGGTCTGTCGACGCCGAAGATCGAAGGCAAATTCAGCCTGCGCGCGTCGGTCACCGGCGAGATCGTCATGGCCGATGTGTTCGTTCCGGAAGAGAATTTGCTGGCCGGCGTCAGCGGGCTGCGCGGGCCCTTCTCATGCCTCAACAACGCCCGCTACGGCATCGCCTGGGGGGCGCTCGGGGCCGCCGAATTCTGCTGGCAGGCCGCGCGCAACTACACGCTCCAACGCCATCAGTTCGGCCGTCCACTCGCGGCCAACCAGCTGATCCAGAAGAAGCTTGTCGACATCCAGACCGAGATCGCGCTGGGGCTGCATGCCTGTCTGCGCCTCGGCCGGCTCAAGGACGAGGACCGCGCGGCGCCCGAGATGATCTCGATGCTGAAGCGCAACAGCTGCGGCAAGGCGCTCGACATCGCCCGCGCCTCGCGCGACATGCACGGCGGCAATGGCATCCATGACGAGTTCCATGTGATCTGCCATGTCATGAACTTGGAAGCGGTCAACACCTACGAGGGTACGCACGACATCCACGCCCTGATCCTCGGTCGCGCGCAGACTGGGATCCCGGCCTTCGCCGGATAGCGGCCGGCCCCGACACAGGCTCAGTTCTTGCCGCCGGCGAGCCAGGTTTCGCAGCAGGCGGTGGCGAGCGCACGCACCCGCAGGATATAGGCCGCGCGCTCGGTGACGCTGATCGCCCCCCGCGCGTCGAGCAGGTTGAAGAGATGGCTCGCCTTCAGGCACTGGTCATAGGCCGGCAACGCGACGCCGTGCTCGACCAGTGCGCGGCATTCGTGCTCGGCGTCGGCGAAATGGGCGACGAGCCGACCGGTGTCGGCGAGTTCGAAGTTGAAGGCCGAAAATTCGCGCTCGGCCCGTTTGAACACGTCACCGTAGCTGATATGACCGGGGCCGGCCACACCGTTGTAGTCGAGATCGTAGACGCTCTCGACACCTTCGACATACATCGCCAGCCGTTCGAGCCCGTAGGTCAGCTCGGTTGAGACCGGCTCGCATTCGATGCCGCCGACCTGCTGGAAATAGGTGAACTGGCTGACCTCCATGCCATCGAGCCAGACCTCCCAGCCGAGCCCCCAGGCGCCCAGAGTCGGGCTTTCCCAATCATCCTCGACAAAGCGGATGTCGTGCCGCGCGGCGTCGATCCCGAGCGCCTTCAGGCTGTCGAGGTAAAGCTGCTGGCTGTCGGGCGGCGCCGGCTTCAGGACCACCTGCAACTGATGGTGCATCGCCAGTCGGTTCGGGTTTTCGCCGTAGCGGCCGTCGGTCGGCCGGCGCGACGGCTGGACATAGGCGGCGCGCCACGGCTCGGGGCCGAGCGCCCGCAGCGCCGTCGCCGGATGAAACGTGCCGGCGCCGACCTCGATGTCGTAGGGCTGCAGAATGACGCAGCCCTGCCGCGACCAATATTGCTGCAATTCGAAGATCAGGGATTGGAAGCTCACGCCCGCACCTCCCGGCCACACCGTCAGCGCGGCCGCGGGCAGTCGGGTCTGCCGCAGCCGGGCGCGCGGGCCGCGACATAGGCGCCGCAGACGCCGCAGGCAACCAGATCCTCGGCCTCGATCGCGCGCTGCTTTGGGGCCTTAGGTCGCCGCGGCAGTCCCCGCGTCTGCGCCATCACCCAGCGATAGCCGATCCACACCGCGGCCAGCACTAGAATGAGAACGATCAGCTTGGGAAAGCCCATGACGGTCGAGATTTACCGGCAGGCCCGATCGCGGGTCAACCAAAGGCCGGGGATTGGCGTCCTGCGGCTCACAGCCCGAACCTCGCCCAAAGCAGCCGCGCCTCGATCCAATCGGCGAACTCGCTCAGAAGCGAGGCGGGTTCGCGCGTGGAGAGCAGGGAGCGGCGCCAGAACGGCTGTCGCTCGGCCGCGAACGGGCGGAGCCGGACCTTGTCGCCATATCTTTCACGCATGACTGCGTTCAATTCGCCGATGCCGTCGATCAGGCCGCGGCCGAGGGCGATATGCCCGGTGAATACATCGCCGCTGAACAGCGTCTCGTCGGCGGGATCGATCTTGCCGGCGCGGCGGCGGCGCACCTGCTCCTTGAAAGCGCGATGAATATCGCTCTGCAGAGCCGTCAGACGCTCGACGTCGTCCGGCCTTTCCGGCAGGAACGGGTCGAGCAGCGATTTGCGCTCGCCAGCCGTGTGCAGCCGGCGCTCGATCCCGAACCGCTCGATCAGCCGCTGCAAGCCGAAGCCGGCGCTGATCACCCCGATCGACCCCAGGATCGAGGTCTCCTCGCCGTAGATTTCGTCGCCGGCAAGCGCCAGCCAGTAGCCGCCCGAGGCCGCGACATCCTCGGCGAACGCGATGACCGGCACTCGCTTTTCCTCGGCGAGTTCGCGGATGCGTCGGCAGATCAGCGCCGACTGCGCCGCCGAGCCGCCCGGCGAATTGACGACGAGCGCGACCGCGACTAGCCCGCGCGCCCGAAACGCGCGCTCGATTGCCGCGGCATGTCCCGCGAGCGAGATGCCGCCACGGCGCAGCCGCGGCATGATGACGCCCTCGAAGCGCAGCACCGAGACGACCGGCCGTCGCCGCCACGGCAGTCTGATCCGATCAGCCAGGCTCATATGGACTAAGATGGGGGGTCGGGCCGATTGCGGCCAGCGGGTTCAGAGGTCGAGTCCCCGGCCCTCGCGCAAGACGGCCTCGGCGGCGGTCGAGAGCCGTCCGTCGGCTTCATGCAGCACCAGCCCCGAGGCGAGCCGGGCCGGTGCGTCGGTCTGTTTGCGCGCGCGGACGAGGATGCGGCTCGCCGGCTTGCCTTCGCCCGGCCAGAGCGGAAAGACCACGACCTCGCCGGCGCGGCCGGCGATCTCGGCGAGGAGCCCCTCGATCCGGTCGGCGCGATGGACGAAGGTCACGCTGCCCTTGGCGCGGACCATCGACAACGAAAACCTTACCCAAGCGGCGAGATCGGCCTCGCCTTCGATCGTGGCCTCGGTCTTGCCGCGGCTGGCGGCGGGAACCGAACGGCCATGCGCGTTGAAAGGTGGGTTCGCCATGACATGGTCGAAGGAGCCCGGCGAAATCCGCGGCGGCGCGTGCAGCAGGTCGCCGATCATGACCGAGACGCGGGCCTCCATCCGGTTCAGGATCGCATTGTCGCCGGCGAGCCGCACCAGGTCGCGCTGCATCTCGAGTCCGACGACGCGGGCATGCGGCACCCTCGCGGCAAGGCACAGCATCGCAGCGCCGGCGCCACAGCCTACATCGAGCACCAGCTCGTGCGGCTCGGCCGGCACCGAGGCGGCGAGAAACACCGGGTCGATCGCGGCCCGATAGCCCTCGGCTGGCTGGCGCAAGCGGACCTGGCCACCGAGCAGGCGATCCTCGGTAAAGCGCGGTGCAGGCCCTTCAGCCTCGCTCATCCGCCTCGCCTTCCGCCGCGAGCAGCGCGCGGGCCCGCACGAGGTCGGGGTCGGCGACCATGACGCGCCGCGGGATGGCGCCGATGCTGCCTTCGACCGCACTCGTATGGGCGTCGAGCACCACGCACTCGATCCCGGAGTCGCGCAGCAGCGCCTGCAGCCAGGAGAGGCGGACGGGGTCGTTGGTGCGTACGAGTTCCTTCATGCATCCCCGGATGGCGAGGCTCCGGCCGCACGCGACAGCGCGGCTCTTGACCGGTCTTGCCGGCAATCTATGCTTCGTCGCGTTCGGGCGCGTCAAGCCAATCGGGCGGTCATTCGACCGGCGCTTCGGAACAGGCAGGAGAGATAACTGGTGCCGCTGGTGGCGAGTGTCGACCGGATTCGCTCAAGCCGGAAACCGTCTCTCGACCCGCTCGCCCGGTTGTTGAAGGATGACCTCGACCGCGTCAACCGGTTGATCGTCGAGCGCATGCAGAGCCCGGTTGCGCTGATCCCGCAACTCGCCGGGCACATAGTCGCCGGCGGCGGCAAGCGGCTGCGGCCGATGCTGACGCTGGGCTGCGCGCGTTTGTGCGGCTACGATTCCGGCCGGCACATGGCGCTCGCGGCCGCCGTCGAGTTCATCCACACCGCGACGTTGCTGCATGACGACGTCGTCGACGCCAGCGATCTGCGCCGCGGTCGCGACACGGCCAATGCGGTATGGGGCAACAAGCCGGCGATCCTGGTTGGCGATTTCCTGTTCAGCCGGGCCTTCGAATTGATGGTGGCGGACGGCTCGCTGCGCGTGCTCGAGATCCTGTCGCGCGCCTCCTCGATTATCGCCGAAGGCGAAGTGCTGCAGCTGATGACGGCTAACGACACGCGGACGACGGAGAACGATTATCTGGCGATGATCGAGGCGAAGACCGCGGAATTGTTCGCGGCGGCAAGCCGCATCGGAGCGGTCCTCGCCGATCGCCCGCTCGCGGAGGAGGAGGCGCTCGACCGGTTCGGCCGCAATCTCGGTATCGCCTTCCAGCTGGTCGACGACATGCTCGATTTTTCGGCGCATCAGGTGGCGCTCGGAAAGAACATCGGCGACGATTTCCGCGACGGCAAGGTAACTCTACCGATCCTTGTCGCCTTCGCCCGCGGCGACCACGAGGAGCATGCCTTCTGGCGCCGTACGATTGAGGAAATGGAGCAGCGCGACGGCGATCTTGAACGGGCGATCTCGCTCGTCGAGCGTCATGGCGGGCTCGCCGAGACGCTGGCGCGAGCGCGGGGCTATACGGCAAGCGCCATCGAAGCGTTGACCGGCTTTCCGGACGGCGCCGCACGGCGTGCTCTCGTCGATGCCGCTGCCTTTGCCGGCGAACGCAGCTTCTGACGCAGCGCCATCGGCGACCTTGGGCCGGCGGATGTTGCAGGCGGGCAATCGCGGCGCTATATGACGCGCGGTCGGCGGAGTGTAGCTCAGCCTGGTAGAGCACTGCTTTCGGGAGGCAGGGGCCGGAGGTTCAAATCCTCTCACTCCGACCATAATTTCAATTGCTTATATCTGAAACGCAGGAAAGGCCGCCCGCCCTAGAAAGGACATAGCACGCACGTGCGGTGGAAAATCGGGCTGGATGAGCAGTCGAGCGCCGGGGTGCCGGCCGCGCCTCAGCCCGCCATCGAGCCGCGGACAATACGACGGGCAGCGCACGATCAGCCTGAGCGCGGTCAATTCGCTCGGCAGCACCGCAGTACAGGCCGCCGTTCCACCGTTACAGTAACCCTCGGCGACACAAACGGGCTACTGTCGGCGAACACAACTGCACCCGGCGGCGGCACGCTAGGCGGGTCCGGAACAACTAACATCACCATCATTGGCAGTTTGACCGCCGTCGACGCGGATCTTTCGACCTTGAGTTATCTCTTTAGCACGCCCAGGTCCGACACCATCACGGCTAATGTCGGTGGCACCTATGGCAGAGCCGGCGTTCCGGCGACGTTTACGGTGCAGACGATTGCGCCGCCCGAGATCACCGCGCCCGCCGCGACGGTCAGCGTGGTGAAAGCGCCGGAGAGAAAATCCCTCAGTGAAGCGGCCGGGTAGTCCGGTTGCGCCGGAGTAAAAATCCGGCAGCAGATGGCCTTTGTCGGGAAGCGGCAGGGGCCGGGGGATGAAGGGCGTGGAGCTCTATGCTCAGGTTCGTTATGCGGTTCAGATTGAGGGTCTGAGCCGGCGGGAAGCGGCGCGGCGTTATGGGATCGACCCGCGGACGGTAGCGAAGATGCTGGCGTTTTCGGTGCCGCCGGGGTACCGGCGACAGCCGGCCGCCGGCGCGTCCGAAGCTCGACCCGTTCACCGGGATCATCGATGCGATCCTGGCGGCGGATGAAGCTCGACCGAAGAAGCAGCGGCATACCTCGAAGCGGATTTTCGAGCGGCTTCGCGACGAGCACGGCTACGCCGGCGGGATCACCATCGTTAAGGACTACGTGCTGTCGCGGCGGCTGCGGCATCGCGAGGTGTTCGTGCCGCTGCGGCACGATCCTGGTCATGCGCAGGTGGATTTTGGCGAGGCATTGGCGGAGATCGCCGGGGTCGAGCGCAAGATCCACTTCTTTGCGATGGACCTGCCGCACAGCGACGCCTGTTTCGTCCAGGCCTATCCGGCAGAGACCGCCGAAGCGTTCTGTGACGGGCACAACGCGGCGTTCAGCTTCTTCGGCAAGGTGCCGCGCTCGATCCTGTACGACAACACCACGCTGGCGGTGGCGCGCATCCTGGGCGACGGGGTGCGCCAGCGAACGCGCGTCTTCAGCGAGCTGCAGTCGCATTACGTATTTGCCGACCGGTTCGGCCGCCCGGGCAAGGGCAACGACAAAGGCAAAAGTGCCCTCGGGCTGACGGGGTTGAGGGGCTGGTCGGCTGGATCCGGCGGAACCTGTTGGTGCCGGTGCCGCGGGCGGCGAGCTTCACGGCGCTGAACGAGCAGCTGCTCGAGGGTTGTCGGCGCCGGCTCGGGGATCGGCTGCGCGGTCACGAGGAGACGATCGGCGAACGGCTGGTGCGGGATCTGGCGGCGTTCCACGACTTGCCGGCATCGCCCTACGACGCCTGCGAGAAGAAGGCGGGCCGGGTCAGCTCGCTGTCGCTGGTGCGCTATCGCGGCACCGACTACTCGGTGCCGACCGCCTACGGCCACCGCGAGGTTCTGATCCGCGGCTACGTCGACCAGGTGGTGATCTCCTGCGGGGCCGAGGTGATCGCCCGTCATCCGCGTTCCTACGAGCGCGAGGACTTCGTTTTCGATCCGCTGCATTACCTGGCGTTGCTCGAACAGCAAGATCGGCGCTCTCGACCAGGCGGCACCCCTGGTCGGCTGGGATCTGCCCGAGGAATTCGCCACGCTGCGGCGCCTGATCGAGGCCCGCATGGCCAAGCGCGGCAAGCGCGAGTTCGTCCAGATCCTGCGGCTGCTGGAGGTATTCCGCCCCGAGGACGTGCTGGCCGGTGTCAAGGAGGCCATCGCCCGCGGCGCGCCCAGGCCAGGGCTATGGCGGCTTTGACGCGGTCAAGCATCTGGTGCTGTGCCGGATCGAGCGCCGGCCACCGCGGCTCGACCTGACGGTCTATCCCTACCTGACGGTCTATCCCTACCTGCCGCGGGCAAGGGTGGCGATGACCTCGGCCAAGGCCTATCTCGACCTGCTCGCCGGGGCCGCGTCATGAGCGATACGCCGCAGCTTCTGCTCGCCCATCACCTCAAGGCGCTCAAGCTGCCGACCTTCTTGCGCGAATACGACAAGCTCGCCCAGCAATGCGCCGCCGAGGGCGTCGACCATCCCCGCTATTTGCTGCGCCTGGCCGAACTCGAACTGATCGAGCGGGAACGGCGGATGGTCGAGCGCCGCATCAAGGAGGCACGGTTCCCGACAGTGAAAAGCCTCGACAGTTTCGACTTCACGGCGATCCCCTCGCTCAATAAGACATTGGTTCTCGAGCTCGCCCGCTGCGAATACATTGCTCGCCGAGAGAACGTCATCGCGGTCGGCAACAGCGGCACCGGGAAGAGTCACATTGCTCTCGGATTGGGGCTGGCAGCCTGCCAGAAGGGCTTGTCGGTCGGCTTCACCACCGCCGCCGCCATGGTCCACGAGCTGATCGAGGCGCGGGACGAGAAGCGACTGCTCCGCCTACAGCGCCAACTGGCGGCCTACAAGCTGCTGATCATCGACGAGCTCGGCTATGTGCCGCTGTCGACGACCGGCGCCGAGCTCTTGTTCGAGGTCTTCAGCCAGCGTTACGAACGCGGCTCCACCATCGTCACCAGCAATCTGCCGTTCGACGAATGGACCGAGCGTGTTCGGGTCCGAGAGGCTGACCGGCGCGCTGCTCGACCGGCTGACCCACCACGTCCACATCCTTGAAATGAACGGCGACAGCTATCGCCTCAAGCAGAGCCAGCAGCGCCAGCGCCGGACGTAAAACCCCTGCTGGCGGTCAGCCTGCCACGGTGCTCACTGCGGGGAAGGTCCGGTGCTCGCCATGCTCCCCCGGATCAAGTCCGGGGTGCGCGTGGCTCCGCTCCTCCCATCCCCTACGCTGCGCGCCGCGGCCACCGGATCCCCAGGTCGGGACGGGAAAGCAGGCTCATCAATCGAACGGGAAAGCGGAGTTTGCTGTGGCGCTGCTCGGCGCCCCCCCGGTGATGCATTTTTACTCCGGCCCGCCGATGCATCTTCTCTCCGGCGTTGACACTCAGGCAGCGGCAAAAGATCTATCGGATGCTGCGGCCCCTCGTCGATCGAAACGGCATGATGCGCTATCGCGCGAGCAAGCCGGATTGGCAAAACTGTTCCCTGAAGCCGAAGTGCTGTCCGAACGCGCCAGCCCGGAAGATCCTGCGCTCGATCCATGAGGGCGCTCGCGATATGGCGCGCGACATCGCCAAGACCGAGGCCTATCAGACGTCGCGGCGCCAGCGCAAAAAGGTCGAGATGCTGTTCGCCCACCTCAAGCCCATCCTGAAGCTCGATCGGCTGCGATTACGCGGGCCGAACGGCGCCCGCGTGTAGCGCGGCGATCTGGATGGGAAAGCGGCGACAATCAGGGTGGGAATCCGGCGTCGCGGCATCCGGATGATTGTCGCTGATTGCGGGCGGCGCAAGGTTTGATTGTCGCTGAGCGTCAATCAGGCGTTGGCTTTGATTGTCGCGGTGACGGGCGGCCGTCCAGGGCCGCGTTTGCGTTCGAGGGCAGCGCGGCGGCGGTAGCTTTCGACGTTCATCTCGAAGATCGTCGCGTGGTGCACGAGGCGGTCGACGACGGCGACGGTCATCGCCGGATCGGGAAAGACCTTGCCCCACTCGCCGAACGGCTGGTTGGCGGTGATCAGCAGCGAGCGGTGCTTGTAGCGGGCGCTGATCAGCTCGAACAGCACGCTGGTCTCGGCCTGGTCCTTGGTGACGTAGGCGAGGTCGTCAAGGATCAGTAGGTGATATTTGTCGAGCCTGGCGATCGCAGCTTCGAGGGCGAGCTCGCGACGAGCGATCTGCAGCCGTTGCACGAGATCGGTGGTGCGGGTGAACAGCACACGCCAGCCGTTTTCGACGAGCGCGAAGCCGAGCGCTGCCGCCAGATGGCTCTTGCCGCCGCCCGGCGGGCCGAACAGCAAGAGATTGGCGCCCTGGTTGAGCCAAGCGTCGCCGGCGGCGAGCGCCATGACCTGCGCCTTGCTGACCACCGGAACGGCCTCGAAGTCGAAGGTGTCGAGGGTCTTGCCGGGCGGCAGGCGGGCTTCGGCGAGATGACGCTCGATGCGGCGGCGAACGCGTTCGGCCATCTCGTGCTCGGCGAGCGCGGCCAGAAAGCGCGCGGCCGGCCAGCCTTCCTTGTCGGCCTGGGCAGCCAGCGCCGCCCAGACGTGTTTGACGGCCGGTAGGCGCAGCTCGGCGAGCAGCAGCTCGACGCGGGCGGTGTCGATCGGGTCGGCGGCCTTCATACGGCACCGCCCGCCCGGACGATGCCGAGTTCGTCATAGAGATGCAGCGGCGTTAGTTTGACGGTGATGTCTGGAATGGCGGCGGGATCGGGCCCGAAGTGCCGGCCGAGGATGTCCAGATCAGGCAGTCTGCCGGCGTCGAGTTCGGCGTCGATGATGCCGGCGAGTTCGGCCTCGCAGGCGCGGTCGTGCGCCAGCGCCAGCAATCCGACGATGGTGCGGCACGCCCGCTTCTCGCCGTCGGCCGCCAACAGCGCCTCGAACGCGCGCTGGTAGGCGCGGCGTGGAAAGAGCTGCTCGCGATAAACCAGGTTGAGCAAAGCCATCGGCTTGCGCCGCAAGGCGTGAATGACATGCCGATAATCGACGACATGACCGCGCTTGCCGCTGGGATGCGCCCGGCCACGGCGCAGCGTCATCAGCGGGGTGCTGCCGAGAAGGCAGTCGAGCCGGTCGTCGTACAGGCGCACCCGTAGGCGATGGCCGATCAGTCGCGACGGCACCGAATAGAACACCTTCTTGAGCGTGAAGCCGCTCGTCGAGGTGACGATGACGATCGTCTCCTCGTAATCGGTCGTGCGGCGCTCCGGCAGCGACTGCAGTGCCGGGCGCTCGAGTTCCAGCCGCTTCTTCAGTCGGGCGTTGCGGCGGCCGACGATCTCGTCGATGAAGCAGCGGTAGGCATCCAAGCTGTCGAAGTCGCGCGAGCCACGCAGCAACAGCGCGTCCTCAATCGCCTGCTTGAGATGGCCGTGCGGGCTTTCGATCGATCCGTTCTCGTGTGCGATGCCGCGATTGTTGCGGGTCGGCTCCATGCCGTAATGCGCGCACAGCGCCTCGTAGCGGCGGGTCTGATCCTGCCTTGAGTTCCTCGTCAAGATTGCGAAAGGCGGCCGACAGGCTGTCGCTGCGGTGCTGCAACGGGGCGCGGCCGAGCGCCCACAGCGCATTCTGCAGGCCCTCGGCCAGCGCCACGAAGCTTTCGCCGCCGAGCACGACACGAGCGTGCTCCCAGCCCGAGAAGGCCAGACGGAAGTGATAGAGCCGGTGATCAAGCGGCACCCCGGCGACGCTGACGCCGCGATCGCGCAAGTCGGTAAAATCGGACAGCCCAAGTCGACCCGGTGGGTGCTCCTGCCGGAAGATGACATCCTGCTCGGTGCCATGCAGAGCCCGCCAGGTACGGATGCGCCGCTCCAACGTGCGGCGGATGCCGGCGCCGATCTCGGGGTGGCGCCGCCGGATCTCGTCGAAAATGGCGACCGGCCGCAAACCGGGGATGCTCTTCAGCAGCGGCACCACCTCGCTGTCCCATACCTCGCCCAGCGGATCGGGCCGCCGCCGGCCGCGCGGGGCTTTCTTTTGCGAGGGCATTCGAGAGTCGTGCTCGAAGCGATAGCCGCTGGAGGTCGCGAACCCGGCCTTGGCGGCGGAAACGGCCGGCGTCTCGGTCTGACGGAAACTCATATACAGCCTCATCTGGCAATCGGTGATGTGGCGGCCGGGCAAGTGCGGTTCCTCATCGGTATGAAGAACCGCTCCATATCCAGCCGGCTGCGATCGCCGGATGCGCGCCCCTCTCCGGGTTCGCGCCGCCGCTGGATTCGCGACTTCGGTCGGGCTACGCCCTCCCTGCGTCACAAACCCAGCGGCGCTTTCTCATCCTGATTGACGTGCCGTTCTCACCCTGATTGCCGCGCGGCACCCGCGACGAATTCCACCTCGCTGCTGCCGCCCAAAACCTGCGCAAGCTCGCCAAGCTGATCCCGGCGCCGGCGTCTATTGCCGCGACCTGAGGCGAGGCGGCCCGCACCGGCACGCCCGCCACCGCCGATCCGCGCCGCCGCGATTACTTCAAACCAGACTTCTTCAACGGTATCGCCCGAGTACGGCCCTCGCGAATGTAAGCAGCGATTATGACACCGGCGCGATCGTCGGTTGTACCAGGCAGTGCACGTGAAGACACTGGCCAGTCAGCAAGAGCGGATGCTGCTGACGTCACGCAAGCGGCTCCGCGACAAGCTGCAGGACATGGAGAACGAGCTCCGAGGAACCTTGCGCAATTTTGGGCTCAGGGTGGGGGTGGTCAGCCCGGGTCACTTCGAAGCCAGAGTCCGAGAATTGGTGGTGGGGCATCCGACCCCAGGGGCAATTGTCGCCCCCTTGCCTGCAGTTCGCGGGACGCCACAAGATGGTCCTCGACCAGGTCCGCGGCGACCGGCTATGCCGCCGCTTGATGACGGTGCCGGGAGTGGGACCGGTCGTGGCACTGACGTTTCGGGCCACGGTCGATCAGCCGCAGCGTTTTGTCCGTTCCAAGATGGTGGGGGCACATTTCGGCTTGGTACCGCGCCGCTTTCAGTCCGGCGAGACGGACTACGACGGAAGGATCTCGAAATGTGGGGACGCCATGATGCGCACGGCACTTCTATGAAGCAGCGCAGGTGCTCTCACACATAGCCAGAAATGGTCCTGGCTCAAGGCTTGGGGCATGCCGCTGGCCCGTCGTCGCGGAGGGAAGAAGGCAATCGTCGCCCTGGCCCGACGCCTCGCTGTCATCCGGCACCGGATGTGGACGGACGGTACCCAATTCCGCTGGCGCAAGCAGCCCGATGCAGTAGCCGCCTGAAAGAAGGATATTGAGTTCCGCCCCGGCGGAAAAGCGCCCCTCGCGGGGACGATGGACGAGGTGAGTTCGCCGGGAACGTGGTTCCGCTTCGGCAGGACGATGTTCAGATTGTTCCACCTCATCCTTCTGAACCCATCATGGGGCGGTCATAGCGCCGACCTCCCGGAGATAAGCGAGAGCCTTGCGAGACGGCATTATTGTTCGGAAGCGAAAGCACCACTGAGAAGCGAGCTTGACACCACACCGCCGCGATAGAGAAGACCTTCCTTAGATGTTTGGAAGATGATCTGATCGACGAATTTCTCTACCCCAAACACCTCCTCTATCACCGCCCGCACGCGATGAACGTTCTCGTCGCCGATCTGCACGAAGATCGACCCGCTGTCGGTCAAGAGGTCGCGGGCGACGGTCAGTCGGTCGCGCAGATAGGTCAGGTAGGAGTGGATGCCGTCCTTCCAGGTGTCGCGGAAGGCCTTGACCTGCTCGGGCTCGCGGCTGATGTCGGTTTGCCGGCCGTCTTTGACGTCGCGGGTGCGGATCGAGACCTGCCAGTTGGAGCTGAAACGGATGCCGTAGGGCGGGTCGAAATAGATGCACTGGACCTTGCCCTTCAAGCGCTCGCGCTCGGCGAGGCTCGCCATCACCGCAAGGCTGTCGCCGCAGATCATGCGGTTCGACCAATTCGCCTCGTGCTGGTGGAACTCGGCCGCAACATCCTTTGGCACACCATTGAAATCGGCAAACAGACTGGGCTGATCCGACGCAGCCTCGTCTGACGCAGCGCTGCGCCGCCGCAGATCGTCGATTATCACCTTCGGGTGGATCTTTCCTGGATGTAGAGTGGCGGCGTCGGGACGATCAAATCGGACCAACCCTGCGTGTCCTTGCCGCGCCAGACCAGCTGCGCCTCGCCGATCTCGATTGCGCCTGTGTCGGCGAGCCGCCGGCGCTGCGCCTCGGTCAACGTAATGCGCATGCCGTTCCTGACGCCGGGAACCCACAAAGTGCGCATCGCATCCGCCTTCAGTTGCGCGTCGAGCCCGCGATAGCCCTTGGTTTCGAGCACGAGGGTAACGATCTCCCCGCCGCCGATATCGAGGCGGACCAGGAAATCCGGAGTGTAACGCCGCGCGACCCGTCCGATGCGGTAAGGCATCTCGAACTGCATGCCCTGGGTTCTTCGCATAGCTGACGACGCGCGGGTGCGCCTCCAGCACGCGGGCAAGCTCGGCCTCCCACTCGCTGTCGAGCACGACGTGGCTGACATTGGCTCTTGCGGTGGTCGGTCGCATAAACCGCTCGGGTCGTCTGGAAATTCACCGAGGCGGTCGAGCCGGTCGGCTGGTACGGGTCGACCACCGCGCGGGCCGGCCGTTCGTCGCCGATCGATTTGACGATCGCGTTGGAGATTAGCTCGACGACGGTGTCGGCGATTTCGAGATATAACACGGCGCCAATCGGCACGCCTTGCGTGACCAGATAGCCCTCGTCGAGCCAGCGCTTGCAGATGCGCTGGATCTGCGGAAACAGATGCTGCCGTGGAAAGCCGTCCTCGTCGCGGAACCGGCGATAGAGCAGGGTGCTTCGCGAGGCGGAAGCTGATCTCCGACGGGCGGAACGCGGCGATGACCTCGGCCCGAACTCACGAACGGTCCATTTTTATAGCATAAGCGGACAAAGCGCGAACTCAGGCGGCCTTGAGAGCAGCCTCGGGCGTGATCCTGAGGGATCGCAATCCGTCATGGTTTTCCGTGGCTGACCGTTCGGTGCTCCAGATGTAATCGCCGGTTAGGTTCACATGCTCCCAGCCGAGCGGGGAGAGGTGGGCGAGAAGCTGGTCCGGAACATCCTCGGCCTGGCGCAGGGCGGCAACAGCGCGATCGAGATACCGCGTGTTCCACAGGATGATCGCGGTGACTAGGAGGTTCAGGCCCGAAGCACGGTATTGCTGGTTCTCGTAGGTGCGGTCGCGGATCTGGCCGAGGCGGTGAAAGAAGACCGCCCGCGCCAAGCTGTTGCGTGCTTCGCCTTTATTGAGTTCCTGGCTGGTCTGGCGACGCAGTTCGGCATCTTCCAGCCAGTCGAGGGTAAACAGTGTCCGCTCCAGCCGTCCCAGCTCGCGCAGCGCGGCGGCCAGGCCGTTCTGCCGCGGGTAGGAGGCCAGCTGCCGCAGGATCAGAGAGGCGGTCACAGTGCCGGTATGGATCGAGGCGGCGACCCGCAGGATCTCCGACCAATGGGCGCGGATCAGGGCGGTGTTGATGCGCCCGGCGATCAGCGGTTCGAGCGCGGGATAGGCTGTCGCCTTGCCGAAACTGTAGAGCCGCCGGCTTTTCAGGTCCGGGATCCGCGGCGCGAACTGGAACCCGAGCAAGCAGCAAAGCGCGAAGACATGATCGGAATCGCCGCCGCCATCGGTATGGTGGCGACCGGCGGCAACCGTGCTCTGGTTGATAGAGCAGCCCGTCGAGCACATGCGCGGCTTCGCTGGCAGTCGCCGCGTTCACCTTGGTGTGGAACGGGGCGTAGCGGTCGGAGAGGTGCGTGTAGAACTTGACCCCGGGTTCGTCGCCGTAATGGGCATTGATGCTGCTCGCGTCGCGGCCAAAGCCGCCGGCCCGGAAGAACTGGCCGTCCGAGGAGGAGGCGAAGCCGCCGCCGAACGTCGCCGCCAGCGTCTCGCGCTGCTGGTGGTCGACCAGACGCCGGAGCGCCAGGGCATGGGTCTCGTCGCGGATATGCCAGTCGGCCGTCCAGGCCAGTTGGCCGAGGCTGGCAATGCTGCACGCCTCGGCCATTCGCGTCAGGCCGAGATTGAGCCCGTCGGCCAGGAGGCTCGCCATAAGGACCTGCGGGTCGGCGGCCGTGTCGCCGGTTCGCAGATGGGTGAAGCAATCGGTAAACAGCGTCCATTGCGCCACCTCCGACAGGAGATCGGTGATCCGGATGCGCGGCAGCATCGCGTAGAGGCGCGCGGCGAGAGATTCGGCTTCCAGCGGTGTCGATTTTTCGATCGGCGTGATTTTCAGCACGCCCTTGTCGAGCGTGACATCGGGCAGCAAGCCGCCCTTCGCCTTGCTGTCGATCGCCGCCAGCCGCTTGTCGAGGAGCGCTCGGCGATCGGCAATAAAGCGTTCGAAGTCGGCATCGACCGCGAGCGGCAAGGTGCCGCCTCGTTCCAGCTCTTTCAGGGTCTCGCGGGAAATCAGGCGGTCCTCGAAGGCGCGACATCGCCGGCTGCCCACTACCCACACGTCGCCAGCGCGCAAACGGTCGCGCAATTCCGACAGCACGCAGAGCTCGTAGTAGCGCCGATCAATGTCCCCGCCACGAAGCACATGGCGCGCCCAACGCTCCCGGATGAAGCTAATGGGCGCGGATTTCGGCAGGCTGGGTGCGGCCTTTCGGTTCATTTCGCGCAGCATGTCGATGGCACGCATGAGCGCCGCTGCAGCCGGCACACTTTGGAAGGCGAAGGTGTCAAGGAAAGCCGGAGCCCAACGGCGGATGCTGGCATAGTGCTGGCCGAGCATCTGGTAGGCATCGAATTCTTCCGACCGTGCCAGCGCCTCGGCCTGCGCGACAGTCGCGAGGAAACGGTCCCACGGGATTACCGCGGTGATCGCGTCAAAGGGGTCCTGCTTGTTGTCGCGCGCGGCGATCAGAGCGGCGCCGACGCGGGCGTAGAGACGAACCCTTCTCGTTGATGGCGCGGCCGCCGGCCTGGAAGGCGCGGGCATGTCGCTCGTCGGCTTTGCGGAACATCATCCCGATCAGCCGGTCGAACAGATCGACGGCCTGATCCGTCAGGCTTCCAGCGAGCTCGAGGGTGACGGCAACCAGGGTGGCGTGCCGCCGCTGGCGCTCATAGCCCGCAATATGCTGCGCCGTGGTGCGGCCGGCTTCTCGGGCGAGCTGAGCAAGGCGGGCCTGATGCACACGATGCCCGTGCATCGGATCAAGGCCAACCGCGCGGACATGCTCCAGACGCTCGATTAGACCGAGCATCGCAACCGGCTTCGCCGCTTCCGGCATCTGGCGCAGCCAGGCGAGCCAGCTCTGGTTGGTTTCCACGCGGCGCTGCGTCAGCGCATCCAGCCGATGCCGCTGCTCGGCGGAGAGACCGTCGGTCAGGCGGCGCTGGACCTCGCGACGCGCCCGATAGCGCGCGTGAATGCAGAGCCGCTCGAGTGCGCCGGGCGACGGAATAACGATCCGGCGCCGCCGGCATTCCTCCACCACAAGCCCGGCGAGATGGGCGAGCCGGTCGTTCTCGATCGCATGCGGCAGCAGCCAGCTGGCCAGATCGGCGGCCGGCCGCGTCCCGAAGGGACGAAACCCGAGACGGTCCTGCAGTTCGGCCGCATGGCGCCGGCGATTCTGCTCCGAAGCCAGATAGCCGACAGTGGAGTCGGGAAGAACGTCGATCTGCGCGGCGACAAAACGGACGAGAGCGGGAGGCGGCCGTTCGTTGGCGCGAAGGGGACGGCCGGGGTGCCGCAGGTAGCAGAGCATGAGGGCGTGACCGAGGCGGCTGTGATCGCCGCGACGGCGCCGGATCAGCGCGATGTCACTGGCGGATCACGTGTAGTGGCGCACCAGGTCTCGTTGATCCATCGGCGGATCGAACAGCGCGGCGATCTGGGTTTCGGTCAATTGCTGTCGTCGCATCATTCATGCCCTCCTCGCCCTTGAGGCCGGCAGACCAGCCGATCCGGGCCAGCGAGTTCGATCAGGGTGCTGCGCTTGATGCCGAAGGTGCGACAGACCGCTGCCTTGGTAGCGCCGCCGTCGAGAGCCGTAATCACAGCACCGAGCTTCTCGGCATCGATGGCGACGGGACGACCGCCGCGGCGCCCGCGACGGCGAGCGGCCGCAAGCCCGGCTTGCACCCGCTCCTGGATTAGCGACCGCTCGAACTGCGCGAGTGCGCCGAAGACATGAAACAGGAACTCGCCCTGTGGCGTGGTCGTGTCCATCTGCTCGGTCAACGAACGGAAGGCGATGCCGCGCGTCTTGAGGTCGTTCACCGTCGCCAGGAGGTGTGGCAGCGACCGGCCAAGTCGGTCTAGCTTCCAGACGACCAGGCAGTCACCGGGCCGGACGAAAGCGAGCGCCTTGGCCAGGCCGGTGCGTTCACCGCGGCTGCCGCTAGCATGGTCCTTGAATAGGTGGCGCTCATCCACGCCGGCGGCCAGGAGCGCATCGCGCTGAAGGTCCAGCACCTGCCGATCACCGTCGCTGGAGACGCGCATGTAGCCGACCAGCATGTGCGGAAAACCCCATAAAATAAGTTTCCGCACAGTAGCCCATTCCGACACAGTTTGTCGTACATATTTTGGGCTGCGCAGCCGGCGTATTTAGCCGCCCTTGATCGAGTGTCGGAAATCACCTGTTTGCCGACGGCGGCCCACTCGATCCGGCCAAGCAATTTTTGGCGGATTTCCTCGGCAGTCGGGCCGCCGCGTTCTCACTCTGTCCGCTTATGCTACAAAAATGGCCCGTTCGTTAGTTCGGGCCACCTCAGGGGTCAGAGTAATCCCCTCACCGACAATACCCTGCATCAGCACCTCGCAAGGGCCGACCTCTCGCGGCGTCAGCACCAGCCGTGAATTCTCGTCGAATGTTGCTCGCAGGTTTTCGGACGGCAGGTCCACGCAAACCCCTCGACCCGCGGAAACGTAATCTCAAGCTCGGCGCGCTGCGGCACGGCATGAACATGCGTCGCGATCTTCGGCTGGGTCGGAGGAGCCCGGACCGCGCCTACGGTGAAGGCGAACGGGATGCCCATCACCTGGGCATACTCGACATCGAATAGTTCGCCGTCCTCGCCCGCCTCATAGGACAGTCGGCGCAGGCCTCGGCCAACCACCTGCTCGCACAAAAGCTGAGTGCCGAAGGCGCGGACTCCGAGAATGTGGGTGACGGTGTTGGCGTCCCAGCCCTCGGTCAGCATCGACACCGACACGACGCAACGGATCTGCTCGCCAAGGCTCCCCTGCGGCCGACCGTGTTCATGACCTCGCGCAGCAATTCGCCGTCGGTAGGCTCAACCGTGTCGCCGGCGCCGCGCTCACGGGCGCACTGCTCCTTGAAGGCCTGAATTTCGGGCGCGGCCGCGGCGCGGAATTCGCCCTCAAGCGTGTCGCCCGCCTCAATCTGGGTGCTGTCGATCAGCAGCGTGTTGGGCCGCGTCAGCCGTTTGCCATCCTGATCGTAATTGGCGAACAGCTTCAAAGCGCCGGGGTGGAAGGCTCTCGTCTCGTCGATCGTCTCGTCATCGCTCGGTTCACGCTCGAAGCCGGCGATCCATTCGTAGACAAGCCGTGAGATCGCGGTGTTCTGGCACACCACAATGAACACCGGCGGCACACCGACGCGGCCCTTCTCCCACTCGCCGTAATAGGTCTCGTAATTGGAATAGAGCGCGTAAAGCGCGGTTTGCAGCATCGCCGGCAGGTCGAGCGGATGGCGGGTGCGCAGCAGGTCGCGGCCGACATGCTGCCACAAATTGCGGTAGACCGGGTCGTCTGCGGCAGCGAAATTATCCGCGACCGGGATGCGCGGCAATTTGACGATGCCGCACTCGATCGCATCCATCAGGCTGAAATCGGAGACGACCCAGGGAAACAGGGTTCCCTCTCGATAGCCCGAGCCACGCAGGAAAAACGGCGTCGCCGACAGATCGTAGACGGCGCGCACGCCCGATCTTGCGCTTCAGCGCCTCGATGCCGCTGATCCACAGCCGCGCCGCCTCGTTGTTCTCCCGGGCCTCGGCCTGGGCCTCGCGGTCGAGCCTCTCCTCTTCGGAGAGCGCCCGTTGCCGGTAGCAGTGATGCGCCTCGTCATTGATGACGACGACATTCTTGAACGAGAGCAGCTTGCCGCAGGCGCGGTCGAGCATCTCCCCATCCGTTTCGCGTGTTTCGACAGGCTCGGGGTCGTTGCCGGTCAGGAAGGCGCGCCCGACCCGCGACAGCGCCATCGTTTCCCGATGCTGGAACGAGTGGTAGTTGGTTATGACGATCGCCGCCTTTCCGATATCGCCGAGCATGTCGTTGGGCAACAGCTCGCGTGACCGGTAGTAGCTCTCAGGGTGCTCGGGGTAGAGCACCTGAAGCCGATCCTTGATCGTGATGCCGGGCGTGACGACCAGGAAGGCGCGTGAGAAACAGTCGGAGCCCGGCATGCGCACGGCATTGAGCGTCTGCCACGCAATGATCATCGCCATCACCGTGGTCTTGCCCGCGCCGGTCGCCATTTTCAGAGCGAGGCGGAACAGCTCGGGGTTCGCCTCGGCATTTGCCGCCTCGATCGCACGCCACAGATTGGCATATTGTCGTCTGCTGCGGGCGACCTCGGTCAGCCAGATCAGCGTTTCGACCGCCTCGATCTGACAGAAGAACGGCCGCTGGCCGGAGAAATTCGGGCTGCCCCAATGCTCCAGCAGACGCTGGGTGGTGGGCGTGACGCCCCAATCGCCGCCGCCGGACAGGTCGCGCCATGCGTCGACATGACCCCGGATTTCATTGACGATCGCGCTGTCGTTGTAGGTTCAAGAGGCAGCGCCCCCTGCGCCGCGGATCCCCTGCGCCGCCGGCACCGGAACAATGAACTTCGACGGCCGGCGGCCTTCAACCGGCGGAAGCCCGAGCGGCTGTCCATGCTCGTCAAGCGGATGGTGGAACCGCGGCTTGGCATAGGGCGAGTTGAGGATAGGCCGCTCGTAAAAGGTGCTCGCCACCCGCGCTCCTCCAGCTCACGCGGGCTACCCGCTCCGCGATCTGGCCCTCATTAGGCACGCGGATTATCTGTCTTTGTCCGCCCTTGTCCACGTGCGCCTTTGCCGTATTTTTGCCGTACGAGCCGGCTGGACAGAGAATTGCGTAACCTCAATGTATTGATATCATTGGCGTCCCCAAGGGGATTCGAACCCCTGTTGCCGCCGTGAAAGGGCGATGTCCTAGGCCTCTAGACGATGGGGACGCGGGCCAAGCGGGCGCGTTGATCTAAGGGGCGGCGCGGAAAAATCAACCGCCCAGGCGGGGCAGCACCAGCGCCGGCAGGTCCGACAGCGAGGAAATCTCGCTCTCGGGGTTGCCCGGCAGGCGTTCGCGGCGGCCGCTATAACGGTTGCACCAGATTGCGCGCATGCCGAAGGCCGAGGCCGCCCAGGCGTCCCAGCCGTTCGAGGAAAGAAACATGATCGCCTCGGCGGCAAGCCCAAGCCGGTCGCAGGCGAGCCGGTAGACCCCGGGGTGGGGCTTGTAGACTCCGACCGCCTCGACCGAAAGAACGGCGTCGAGGAGCGAGCCTAACCCGGCGTGGCCGACGACCGCATCCAGCATCGCCGGCGTGCCATTCGACAGGATCGCCGTCGCCATCTCGGCCGAGCGCAGTTGCTGCAAAACACCCGGCACTTCCGGGAACGGTTCGAGGCGAAGATAGAGCTCCATCAGCCGCTCGCGCAGGCCGGCTTCGGCGAGCGACAAGGTGTCGAGCGCGTAGTCGAGCGCGTCCCCGTCACTTGCCAGAAATCGGCATGCCGGTCCTGAATCGCGCGCAGCCAAGTATATTGCAGCTGCTTGTCGCGCCACAGCGCGGTCAGCCGCGGGGCGATGTCGGCCGGCAGATCGGGGCAGCCTGCGGCGGCCGAGGCGAAATCGAAAAGCGTGCCGTACGCGTCGAAGACGCAGGCGCGGATGCCGGGCGGCATCTCTACCCGCCCGCGGCATCGGCGAGCGCTAGGGCCGGTCGCCGCGCCGGTTTCGGCCAGCGAAGGGCGACGCGGGGAGGACCTCCTCGACAGCCGGCGGGTCTGGCCAAGCATCTCGTCGTCGCCGCGCGCCGCCGGGCGCAGGATGAATTTCGAGACGCCGGTCTCGACATAGGCGGCGATGCGGTCGAGGACCGCCTGGGCGTCGCCGATCGCGAAGTAGTCGCAGCGGATCGCGGCCGGTGCGCCGGCGATAGGCGTCGTACAGGCGGCCGAGGCCGGGCTCGTCCGGACGGCCGAAGCGGTAAGCGATGCCGGCGCCGTAATGGTCGTCGTCGATCGCCCTGCCCGCCTCGGCCGCCGCCGCCTTCGGATCGCGGCGACGACCGGGCCGACCTGCGCCGGCGTCTCCGCGCCCGCCTGCCAGCCGGTGCCGAACCGCGCGGTGCGCCGGATCGCCGCCTCGGACGAGCCGCCGATCCACATCGGCAGATCGGGCTGCACCGGCTTCGGCGAAATCGAGGCGCCGGACAGACGGAAATGCACGCCGTCGAAATCGACCGCGTCCTCGCGACCACAGCCGGCGGATGATTTCGAGCCCCTCGTCGGTCTTGCGGCCGCGGGTCTTGGTGTCGAAATGCATCGTCTGCCATTCCGGGCCAAGCGGGCTGCCGATGCCGAAGGCGGGCAACAGGCGACCCTCGGACAAGACGTCGATCGTCGCGCATTGCTTGGCCAGCAGCACCGGGTCGCGGAACGCCAGCGAGAGACGTTGACGCCGAACTTGATGCGGCGCGTGCGGCCGGCCAGCGCCGCCATCACACTCATGCATTCGAGGATCGGCTCGCGGCTGACGATGCGGTCGGTCTGCCACAGCGAATTGACGCCGCCCGCCTCGCACAGATCGACCCAGCGCCAAAAAGCCTGCGATGCCGTCGAACGGGAATTCCATCAGCCCGACCCCGACGGCGACGTTTCGCACCATGGTGTTCTCCTCGATGCGCGCGCGGTCGCTTCAGTGGCGCATGGCGGTGGCGGTGATGCAGGTCGGGATAATGCGGGTGTTTGTGGACGAGCGGCAGGTGGCGATGGCGGTGCGCGTGCGGCTCGCCGTCCGGGTCGCCGGGGCGCGTGCCCGTGCCGGTGATGCAGGTCGTGGCGGTGGCGATGCTCGTGCTCCATCGCCTCGTGGGCGTGCTCGTGCTCGTGCCGTTCGGCGAGGTGCAAATAGAGCGCCGAGCGCCATTAAGCCCGGCGGCCGCCAGCAGCTGCGTCGAGACCGGCTCGCCGAAGCATCGCGACCGCCAAGGCCGCGCCGATGAACGGGGCGGTCGAGAAATAGGCGCCGGTGCGGGCCGCGCCCAGGTGCCGCAACCCGAGGACGAACAACACCAAGCTGACGCCATAGCCGAAAAAGCCGATCAGCGCTGCGGCCGCGACTGCGGGATACGACGGCAGACGAGCGCCGGCGAGAAGGGCGAGGGTGAGGTTGACCGCGCCGGCGGCGAGCCCCTTGACGAGCGCGATCTGCGACCGGATCGGCGGCACTCAGCCGGCGCGTCAGATTGTTGTCGATGCCCCAGGCGAGGCAGGCGCCGGCGATCGCCACCGCGCCGAAGCCGAAGCCCGAGGCTCCACCCCGCCAGGACAGAAGCAACGCGCCCGCCGAGGATCGCCGCGGCGCCGCACGAGCAGCCGGCGGTCGACATTCTCGCCGTAACGGCGAGCCAGGCGATCGCCATGTCGCGACGCCTTCGAGGTTGAGGAGCAGCGAGGCCGCGGAGGCGGGCGTCGTCGCCAATCCCAGCATCAACAGCACCGGGCCCACAACGCCGCCACTCAGCACCACCAGCGCCAGCCATGGCAGATCCGGCGCGGCGCAGCGGCGCCTCGGCGGCGCTGGAGGCCGAGGGCTCGCCGCCCGAAATGAACGACGCAGAGCCCGGCGCCGGAGCCGAGATAGAGCAGACCCGCCAGCAGCCACGGATCGACGCCATCGCCGAGCAGCAATTTGGCGAAGGGCGTGCTCGCGCCGAACAGTACCGCAGACGTGATCGCCAGAACCGGCCCAGACCAGAACATCGCCCCTCCTTCCGGCGACAATCATACCCGATCGCGGATTTGCGACGAAGCTGTTGCCTGGGTGGTTGCGATATGGCCCGATCGCGGCGAGAGGCAGAAGGGGACCGAACGATGCGGGTGTTTTCGACGGTGCCGCAGGGGGATTTGCGCAAGGTCGGCGCGGGCAGCACAGGCGATCGAGGCCGAGGGCTACGACGGGATCGTCGCGATGGAGAACCAGCACGACCCGTTTCTGGCGCTTGCCGTGGCCGGGGCGGCGACCGAGCAGGTCGAACTTCACACCGGCGTGGCGATCGCCTTTGCCCGCACGCCGATGGCGGTCGCCAATGTCGGCTGGGACCTGGCGGGCTCGACCGGCGGGCGCTTCGTGATCGGGCTCGGCTCGCAGGTCAGGGCGCATAACGAGCGGCGGTTTTCTGTGCCGTGGACGCCGCCGGCACCCCGGATGCGCGAATATGTCCAGGTGTTGCGGGCGATCTGGCGGTGTTGGAAGACGGGGGAGAAGCCGGGATACGAGGGCGACCACTACCGCTTCACGCTGATGACGCCGAACTTCACGCCCGAACCTATCGATGCACCGCCGCCAGCGGTGATGATCGCGGCGGTCGGGCCGGCAATGCTGCGGGTCGCCGCCGAGGAGTGCGACGGCGTCAAACTGCACGGCTTCTGTACGCGCAAGTACCTGACCGACGAAATCATGCCGCGGATCGAAGCCGGGCTCGCCAAGGCCGGTCGCACCCGGGCGCAGTACGAAATCTCGGGCGGTGGATTTCTTGCCACCGGGCCGGATGACGCCGCGGTCGCGCAGCGCTTCGAATGGGTGCGCCAGCGGGTGGCGTTCTACGGCTCGACGCCCGCCTATTATCCGGTGCTAGCGGTCCACGGGCTCGAAGATCTCGGGCACAAGCTTAACGGACTCGTGCGGCAGGGGAAATGGGGCGAGATGGCGAAAGTGGTGTCAGATGACGTGGCGCATCTGTTCGCCGCGGTCGGCCGACACGATCAGATCGTCAGCGCGATCAGCGAGCGGTTCGGCGGGCTCGTCGATGCGCTGACTTTGCGCGCCGATGGCGCCGGGGACGTGCCGCCCGATCTTGTCCAGGACATCCGTCGGCTGCCTCAGCAATTCGCCGGATTTGCTCCGCGGCAGTAAGCCCTGACCCTAGGGCCGCAAGCCGAGGCGGTCGAGGGCTCCGGGCAGGTCCGCGAAGCGATCGAGAAGCGCGGCCGCACCCAGCGATTCGGGGTCGGTGCGGGCGTAGCCGTAGCGCATCAGCAGCAGCGGCAGGCCGGCGGCATGTGCGGCGGCGGCGTCGTTCTCGTTGTCGCCGATCATCGCCGCGGCCCTAGGGGCCGCATCCAGTTCGTCGATCAGCCCGAGGAGATGGCCGGGGTCGGGTTTCCTAACCGTGAACCTGTCGCCGCCGGCGACGGCGTCGAAGAACGCCAGCAATCCCAGGCCCTCGAGCACCGCCAGCGAGGCGCGTTGCGGCTTGTTGGTGCAGACCGCGGTGCGGTAGCCCTGCCGCCGTAACGCAGCGAGCGTCTGCCGAACCCCGGGATAGGCGCGGGTCAGGCGCGCCGCGTTGGGTTCGTACAGCGCCAGAAAACGCGGCAGCGCCGTCACCGATTCGGAGGGATCGGCCCCGCTTGCCGCCAACGCGCGGCGGACCAGTGCCGGGACACCATCGCCGATCATCCGGCGCACCTGCGGCAGCGCCAATGGCGGGCGACCGCGTTCGCGTAGCATCTGGTTGAGCGCCTCCCGCAAATCGGGGGCGCTGTCGACCAAGGTTCCGTCAAGATCAAAGACGAGAAGAAATCCTGTCATGCCACAGCCTGCCCTGCCCGCACACGATTCTGCAATACTTGACAGAGTATCGTGGCGCCGAACCTTGGAGGCGATCGTTACAACCGCTGGGTGGCCGTGATTGATGGTTTTTCGTTGATTGCTACACTTTGTAACAATCTGTGTGTTGTAACGGCGCCGTCGTCGAGCGACAATTGTCTCGTTCCAATTCGAGCCATTGATGAGTCACGCCAGCCTCGCTGCGATCGTCCTTGCCGCCGGTAGCGGCACGCGAATGAAATCTGCGTATCCCAAGGTCATGCACGCCATCGCCGGGCGGCCGATGATTGCGCATCTCCTCGCTGCGCTGGAGCCGCTGAAGCCGGCGGCGACTGTCGTCGTGATCGGCCCCGGCATGGCGGCGGTGGCAGAGACCGTGGCCCCGGCCGAGACGGTGGTCCAGGACCCGCCGCTCGGCACCGGCGACGCGGTGCGCGCCGCACTCGCCAGGCTCGCCGGCCGGCTGATGCCCGATGGCGGGATCGAGGATGTCTTAGTGCTGTTCGGTGATACGCCGCTGCTGACCGCCGAGACATTGCGCCGGATGCTCGACGAGCGCCGACGCACCAAGGCGGCGATCCTCGTCGCGGCATTGCGGCCAGCCGACCCCGCTGCCTACGGCCGGCTTGTCCTGTCCGCGGCGGGCGAACTCGAACGCATCGTCGAGGCCGCGGACGCCGATGACCAGGAGCGGGCGATATCCCTCGTCAACGGCGGCATCATGGCGCTCGAAGCGCGCCATTTGGGCGAGCTCGTGGCCGCCCTCGATTGCAACAACAACAAGGGCGAATTCTATCTGACCGACATCGTGCGCATCGCCCGCCGCAAGGGGCTTGCGCGCCGCGCGATCGAGCTTCCGGCCGAGGGGCTGATCGGCGTCAACGACCGCGTCGAACTCGCCGCCGCCGAAGCCTTGATGCAGGACCAGCTGCGACTGGCCGTGATGCGGTCGGGCGCGACGCTGGTGGCGCCGGAGACCGTCTTCCTCTGCGCCGACACGGTGCTCGGCCGTGATGTCGTCGTGGAGCCCAACGTCATCTTCGGACCTGGGGTCACGGTCGGCGAAGGCGCACGCATCTTTTCGTTCTCACATCTCGAAGGCGCCGATGTCGGGGCCGGCGCGCGGATCGGGCCGTTCGCGAGGCTGCGGCCGGGCGCGGTCCTCGAAACCGACGTGCACATAGGCAATTTCGTCGAGGTGAAGGCAAGCCACCTCGGCCAGGGCGTCAAGGCGAACCACCTCGCCTATCTTGGGGACAGCGCAGTCGGCGCCGGCGCCAATATCGGGGCCGGCACGATCACCTGCAATTATGACGGCGTTAATAAGCACCGGACGAAAATCGGCGAGGGCGCCTTCATCGGCTCCAACACCGCATTGGTGGCGCCGGTCACAGTCGGCGACGGCGCGATCGTCGCGGCCGGCAGTGTAATCACCAGAAACGTGCCCGCCGACGCCTTGACCGTGGCTCGCGGGCAGCAGGCAGACAAGCCCGGCCGAGCGATCGAGATCCGGGCGCGATTGCAGCGGGACAAGTCACAGGGGAAGGGTAAAGCCTGATGTGCGGGATCATCGGCATCATCGCCAAGGAGACAGTGGCGCCAGGCCTGATCGAGGGGCTGCGCCGCCTCGAATATCGCGGCTATGATTCGGCCGGCATCGCTACCCTGGTCGCTGGCCGCATCGAGCGCCGCCGCGCCGAAGGCAAGCTCGCCAACCTCGCCCGCCGGCTCGACCTCGAACCGGTGCAGGGCGTCATCGGCATCGGCCATACCCGCTGGGCGACCCACGGCCAGCCGACCGAAGTAAACGCCCACCCGATCGCAACCGAGCGCGTCGCCGTCGTCCATAACGGCATCATCGAGAATTTCCAGGCATTGCGCCGCGAACTGACGGCGCTTGGCCATCATTTCCAGACCGATACCGACACCGAGGCGGTGGCGATCCTGGTCTCGCACTTTCTCGACGAGGGGCTCAGCCCGCAGGACGCAGTGGCGAAGGCGCTACCGCGGCTCGAGGGTGCCTTCGCGCTTGCCTTCCTGTTTGCCGGCGAACACGACCTCTTGATCGGTGCGCGACGCGGCAGCCCGCTCGCGATCGGCTATGGCGAGGGAGAGATGTTTCTCGGCTCGGACGCGCTGGCGCTGGCGCCCCTGACCCGCCGCATCACCTATCTTGAAGAGGGCGACTGGGTTGTCGTCACGTCCGGGTCGGTGGCGATCTTCGACGCCGACAACGCGCCGGTCGAGCGCCCAATCCGCGAATCGGCCCTCTCCGGCGCGCTGATTGGCAAGGGCAACTACAACCATTTCATGCAGAAGGAGATTTTCGAGCAGCCGGCGGTCATCGGCGACACGATCAACGCGCTTGTCAATCCGGGGACCCGCACCGTCTACCTGCCGGAACTCCCGTTCGCGCTCGGCGAGGTCGAGCGAATCTCGGTCATCGCCTGCGGCACCTCGTGGCATGCCGGGCTCGTCGCGAAATACTGGCTCGAGCGCATCGCGCGGATTGCCGTCGATGTCGACATCGCCTCCGAGTTCCGCTACCGCGCGCCGGCGATGCCGCGGGGCGGAGCGGCGATCTTCATCTCGCAATCCGGGGAGACGGCCGACACGCTGGCCGCATTGCGCTATGCGAAGGCGCAGCAGCAGAAGATCATCGCCGTCGTCAACCAGCCGGAAAGCTCGATTGCGCGCGAGGCCCACGCGGTGCTGCCGACCGTGGCCGGCCCCGAGATCGGGGTCGCCTCGACCAAGGCTTTTACGACGCAGCTTGCCGTGCTCGCCGCCTTCACCGTGGCATTGGCGCGGGCCCGCGGAGTGATCGACCATGCCCGCGAGGCCGAACTCGTCGGCGCCCTGACCGAGATCCCATCGCGAGCGAGCGAGGTCTTGAACCACGACGAAGGGCTGCGGCAGATCGCGGTCGACATCGCCAAGGCGCGCGACGTCCTCTATCTCGGCCGCGGCAGCGCCTTTCCGCTGGCACTCGAAGGCGCGCTGAAACTTAAGGAAATCTCGTACATCCATGCCGAGGGCTATGCCGCGGGCGAGATGAAGCATGGGCCGATTGCGCTGATCGATCCGGCGGTGCCAGTCATCGTACTGGCGCCGCACGATGACCTCTTCGAAAAGACGCTTGGAAATGTCGAGGAGGTTATGGCGCGCGGCGGCCGCGTCGTGATGGTCTCGGACGCCGCCGGCGTCGCACGCCTCGAGGGCCGCTGCAGTTTCGGCATCGCGGTACCGAATTGCGATCCGTTCGTCGCCCCGCTGCTTTACGCGATCCCGATCCAGCTCCTAGCCTACCACGTCGCCGTCATAAAGGGCACCGACGTCGACCGACCCCGCAACCTCGCCAAGAGCGTCACTGTCGAATAGGTTCCGCGATTTCTGCGGCCGCTGCGTTTACCGTCCCGTCTTGCGCCGGAATGGCGTGACTGGCAAGTTGCGCGCGAGCGTTCGGATGATAGGAGGGAAGATGCTGTCGGAAAGCGCCCGCGAAGCTTACCAGCGCGACGGGTTCATCGTCGTTCCGGATGTTCTCAGCGCAGCGGAAGTCGCAGCGTTGCGCGCGGCGACGGACGGCTTTGTCGAGAAGGCGCGCGCCGTCGCGGCCAATGATGATGTCTTTGATCTCGAAGACAGTCACACGCCGGCCGAGCCGCGGGTGCGCCGGATCAAGACACCGCATCTGCACCACCCGGATTATGCGCGGGCGGCGCGGCACCCGAAGATCGTGGCGCTCTTGAAGGATTCTGTGGAGCACGGTGCGGTTCGACACCGGCAAGCTCAACATGAAATCGGCTGGCTATGGCGCGCCCGTTGAATGGCACCAGGATTGGGCGTTCTACCCGCACACCAACGATGATCTCGCCGCGGTTGGGATCATGCTCGACGATTGCGGCATGGATAACGGCCCGATGATGGTGCTGCCGGGCAGCCATCGCGGCCCGATCTACGACCATCACGGGCCGGATGGCAGGTTCTGCGGCGCGTTCGACCCTCTTTCCAGCGGCCTCGATGTGTCGAAGGCGGCCCCCTGTCTTGGCAAGGCGGGCTCGATCACGATCCACCACGTTCGAGCCGTTCACGGCTCGGCTACCAATTTCTCGGGCCGAGAGCGGCGGTTCCTGCTGTTCCAATACCGCGCAGCCGACGCCTGGCCGCTCCTCGGCTTCAAGGACGGGATCGAGAAATTCGACGAATTGCTGCTGGCTGGCGAGCCCACCCTGTCGCCGCGCCTCGCGCCCGTACCGGTGCGGCTGCCGCTGCCGCCTGCCGAATACCAGGGCTCGATCTACGAAAACCAACGAGCCACCGGCCGCCGCTTTTTCGAGACAGCCGCCGATAAGATGGCAGTGGCGGCGGAATAGTCCCTCACCCAACCCCCTCCCCGAGCGGGGAAAGGGGTTGGGTTCGGCCGCTGATCAGGCCGGGTGGAAGACGAGGGTGCGCAGCTCGATGCTTTCCCGCGGGAAGGCATCGAGAGGCGTTGTCGGGTCGGTGAAGGAGGTGTGCGGCATAAACCGCGCGCGGCCGTCGGCTTTGGTGTCGCAGATCTTCAAGAGCAACGCCTCGTCGCGGCGCATCTCGGGAACGTAATACCATTCATGCGCCGGGTTCCAGGTGACCGAATAGGTCTCGCCGACGCGGTCGCGATAGACCAGATCGGACGGCACCAGATCGGCCGGATCGACGGTGCGCGCATCGCACACGGCAAGCGGCGCGTCCTGCAGCGGGCCGCGGATCGGTCGCCACAGATTGACCACCTGCACGCGGCCCTTCAACAATTCCTCGGCGTCGTCCGGCAACAGGTCGCGGACGCGCTGCGGGCCCGAGCGCGCGGTGTGGTCGACATGGACGCGGGTTGCCGGCTGGCGCGGGCCGCCGGGGACGCGGTCGGTCAGCCCCGGCACGCGGCGGCGCTGCAGATGATCGAAGATGAAGACGCGGCTGGCGCCCGTCAGTTCGGCGATGAAGCGCTCGGCCTCGGGATAATAGACCCGGCGCACCTCGTCATCGTCCCAGAAATCCTGCACCGCGCTGCGTTGCTCGGCGAGCGCGAAGCCTTGACGGTCGAGGTCCATCTCGCCGCTGATCGGACGCATGTCGTGAATATGAACCCGGTGCGCCTCGTGCTGCATGTTCGAGCGCGGCTCGTCGGGAGAGGTCTCATAGGCGTAATAGCGCGGCCGTTCGCGCATCGGCGCGATGTAGTTTAGTTCTGCTTCGACGTAAGGCAGGCTCTTGAGATCGCTCATCGCTGGCTCCTCCTTGCTAACCCGAACGTTGCTCTGCGTCAGGGGTATCAGTAAACAAAAAACTTGGCCCAGTCGGACGGAAGCAGACGCTCGCTTTCTGTCGGTCCTTCGCCAGCCCGGCGCAGCCAATGGCCGAGCCGCGGGCGCAGCGAGCGTGTCCGCCGCATCACTCCCTCCAGAACGGCTTGTTGATCACGTATTCGGCATCGGACTTGGTCAGCCCGATATCCGACAGCATGCGATCGTCGAGCGTCGCCAGATAGGCGCGATCGCGGCGACCGGCGACGCCATTCCCGCACCTTCTCGCGCAGCCGCAATCGTGCTCGTGTTCAATTTAGGTCTCCTCATCGTTTCGCGACATCTGTTCGCGATTTCATGATTGAAAGTGAGGAGAAGAGGATCGATCTACAAACGAGACTTTTTCCCCGCAGGCTTAGGAATCCTCATCCGAAATGAACGGCCATCTGCCGCCGCTCAACGCGCTTCGGGCGTTCGAGGCGGCCGCGCGCCACAACAGCTTTACCCAGGCCGCGGACGAACTCAACGTGACGCCGGCGGCGATTAGCCATCAGATCCATGCGCTGGAACAGGATCTGGGGGTCAAGCTGTTCCATCGTTACAACCGAGCGATCGAACTGACGGCGTCGGCGCGGATCTTGCTCCCAGGGCTGACGGAGGCCTTCGCCGGCATCCAATCCTCGGTGCGGCGGCTGCGCGCACATAACGACACCGGCACGCTGACGGTGACCGCCTCGCCTTCCTTCACCGCGAAATGGCTGGTTTTGCGGCTACACCGCTTCCAGGAACTGCATGCCGAGATCGACGTGCGCATTTCGGCCAATGACGACGTCGTCGATCTCAGCAACGGCGATTTCGACATCGCGATCCGCTACGGCGCCGGCCATTATCCGGGGCTCGATGTCGAATTATTGTTCACGAACGAGGTCTTTCCGGCCTGCAGCCCGCAGCTCCTCGCCGCCGGCCCGCCGTTGCGCCAGCCCGAGGATCTGACGCACCACGCGCTGATCCACGACCAGGCAGTCGAGCGTGATCCGCTGGTGCCGACCTGGCCGATGTGGCTCAGGGCGGCCGGGGTCAAGGACGTGCCGACGAATTCCGGCCTCAGCTTCAACAACATGCATCTGGCGCTCGACGCGGCGATCGCCGGGCACGGCGTGGTGCTGGCCTACAGCCAGATCGCCGCCGCCGACATCGCCGCAGGCCGGCTGGTGCGCCTGTTCTCCCTCTCGCTGCCGGACCAATTCTCGTACTACATCGTGACCGCACCGGGGGCGCTCGAACGGCCCAAGGTGCGCGCCTTCCGCAACTGGCTGCGGCGGGAGGCCGACCAGTAAGCGGCGGCTCAGGCGGGAACCCCGGCCATACGGCAGACCACTGCCCATTCGGCATCGGTGACAGGACAGACCGAGAGCCGCGACTGCCGCAACAACGCCATGCCCGCAAGCTCGGGCACGCTCTTCATCTCGGCGAGGCTGACCGGCGTTTGCACCGGCATCACCGGCTTGATGTCGACCATGCCGAGCTTGCCGCTCTTGTCGGCCGGATCGGGGTAGAAGGTCTTGACGATTTCGGCGATGCCGACGACCTCCCTGCCCTCGTTCGAATGGTAGAAAAAGGCGCGGTCGCCGAGCTTCATCGCGCGCAGATTGTTGAGCGCCTGGGCGTTGCGCACGCCGTCCCAGTGGGTGCGGCCGTCCTCGACGAGCCGCTCCCAGGAATAGCTCGACGGTTCCGATTTCAAGAGCCAATGGGCCATCGCTCGCGTCCCTCCGGGCTTCAATGCTGCAACGGATAGTCGGCCTGATCCTCGTAGACCGAACCCGCCTTGGTCGGAAAGCTGGCAATCAGGCTGAAGGCCTCGACCGGCAGGGGCGGTGCGCGGAACCCGGCATTGCTGGCGAGGAATTCCTGCAATTGGCGCAGGGACGGGTTCTTAAGCCGCGCGAGCGTCACATGCGGGGCGAATTTGCGTGGCTCGGGCGGCAGCCCGATGCGGATCAGCGCCTGTTCGATTTTGTCGCGCAACGCCACGAGTTCGACGCTGCGTTCGGCCCCGACCCAGAGGCTGCGCGACTTGTCGCCAAAGATGCCGACGCTTGCAAGCTGCAAATCAAAGCGGCGGGCGCGCAGGCGCGACAGAGCGCCATCGACATCGGCCGCGGTGTCCTCGCCGATCTCGCCGATGAAGCGCAGGGTCAGGTGGAAATTGCCAGGATCGACCCATTTAGCCCCGGCCACACCGGCGCACAGCAGCGACAGCCGCAGCCTCAGTTCCGGCGGAAATGCGATGCCGACAAAGAGCCGCAACATGCCCGTCAGGTGAACAGGGTCAGCACACCGGTATGGCCGTAGAGCCGGTCGCGGGAGATTTCGCCATTGGCGAAGAAACCGATCAGCGGAAAGTCCCCCAAAGTGTCGCGGATCAGCCCCGGTCTCGATCCCGGGCTCGCCGAACAACGCCGCGCCGCGGGCAACGCAGCTGACATAGACGCCGGCCTTGGGCGGGCTGTCGAGCCGGCCGGCCAGCTGCGTCACCATGCGCGTCATGTCGCGCCGGGCGCTCTCAGGATCACGACGGCAGAACAGGATCGGATCGCCGGACGCGATTTCTGCGCCGAGCACGATCCATCCGCGGCCGGGATCGATCGCCATCAGATTGCGCACCAGGTAGTCGCCGGTATCGGAACCCGTTACCGGCAGCCCGGCGAAGATCAGCCCGCCGACGCGGCGCAGATCGGTCGCCAGCACCGGCCCGATATCCTCGATGAAGACGCTCAGGGCGGGGCGGCCGTCGATCGTCATGACGACGTTGTCGCGGGCCTCGTCGATGCGCCGCACCGGCCCGATCGGCGTGCAGCCCTGGGTCAGCGCCGTGGCGACCGCGACATCGGGCGCCAGCATCAGGCCCGACACTCCGTTGCCGCCGAGCCCGTCTCCCTGCGAGGTTTGCGCAACGAGCGGCTGATCGCAGCGATGCGACACGAGGCCGCCGACCAGAAAAGCGCCGGTCGCGGCGGCGATGTCGACCGCCGCCTTGGTCAGATCCGGGCAACGCGGATCGGCATGGACCAACGCCAGCGCAGGCTGCGCCGCCTCGATCCAGGCGGAATGGCGGCGCGGCAAGTCCGAGCCCGGATCCCTGGTCGCGGCGAAGATCTGGAATGCGTCGGCCGGCAGGGCCGCGGTCATCACGACGGCGGCGGGCTCCTCGAAGGCCTCGCTCGTCGCCGAGCAGACGCCGAGCCCGACGCCGCCAACCCAGGAATGCACGCCGGTATGCCGCGCGAGCGCATCGACGAGTTGCGGCAGGATCCCGGCCGCGGGCTCGGTGGCGTAGACGATGCCCAGCGTGGCGCCCTCGACCGGCGCCAATTGGGCGATGCAGCGCTCGGCGAGCGAGGCCGGCTCGCCGGTTGCCGCCGCGGACGCGAAGCGGGCGCTCACGACCGGTCCCCGACAAGACCGGCGACGATCGGCCCGATCCGGTCCACCAGCACCGCGACGCCCTCTTCGTTCGGATGCAACCCATCCGGCTGATTGAGTTCCGGCTTCATCGCAACCCCTTCGAGAAAGAATGAGTAGAGCGGCACATGATGGGCGCGCGCAAGGTCGGGAAAAATCCGATCGAAGGCGCTTTTGTACTCCTCTCCCCAATTTGGCGGCGCGAGCATGCCGAGGAGCAGCAGTTTCGCGCCGCAAGCCTCGATCTTTTGGATCATCTTGTCGAGGTTGTCGCGCACGGTCGCGGGATCGACGCCCCGCAGCGCATCGTTGGCGCCGAGCGCCAGGATCACCAGGTCGGGGCGGTCGGCAAGCGCCCAGTCGAGCCGCGACAGCCCACCCGAAGTGGTGTCGCCGGAAACCCCGGCGTTGACGACCCGCGCCTCGATCCCGCGCTGATGCAGCCAGGCTTCGAGCCGCGCCGGAAAGGCTTCCGCCCTGGCGGAGGCCGTAGCCGGAGGTAATGCTGTCGCCGAAATCAAGGATCAGCGGCGCCCGCGGCGGTGCGGCACCGGTGAACGCCACAAGGCAGAGCGCCGCGGCGACGCAGCGCATCGCGTTGACTGGGCGCGGCCCGGGGCCATATCGACGGGGATTTGCCCGCCCGGCTGGCAAGGACGGCTCAGGGGCTCTTTCGAACGGCGAATGAAGAGCGCACTTCATCCAGGCTTCCCGCTCGTGATGCTGGAGGACGTCCGTCTAACACTGGGCAGCGCCGCCGGGGCCGTCAACATACTGCGCGGCGTGTCGCTGGAGATCGCCGCCGGCGAGACGGTCGGGCTGATCGGTCCGTCGGGTTCGGGCAAATCGACACTGATGATGGTGCTGAGCGGGCTCGAGCGGCCAAGCGCGGGGCGCGTGCTGATCGAGGGCCGGGACCTGGCCGAATGCGGCGAGGAGCCGGCTCGCCCGGCTGCGCCGCACGGCAATCGGGATCGTCTTCCAGTCCTTCCACCTGATCCCGACGATGACGGCGCTTGAAAACGTCGCGATCCCGCTCGAACTCGCCGGCCGCCGGGACGCATTCGCCGCCGCCGCCGAAGGGCTGGAGGCGGTCGGCCTCGGCCATCGGCTGCGACATTACCCAAGCCAGCTTTCGGGCGGAGAACAGCAGCGGGTGGCGATCGCGCGCGCCTTTGTCGCCGACCCGAAACTGCTGCTCGCCGACGAACCGACCGGCAATCTCGACGCCGTCACCGGCCGCGCCGTCATCGACTACCTGTTCGAGCACCACGCCCGGCGGGATACGACGTTACTGCTGATCACCCATGATCCGGACCTCGCCGAACGCTGCGACCGGCAGATCCATCTCTTCGACGGCCGCATCGTCGATGACCGGCGCATGGCGGCGACGGCGGACGGCGCGGGGCGAGCGCGGTGAAGCTCTCCCCTGCTCTTCTGGCCTGCCGCCTCGCCCGGCGCGAACTGCGCGGCGGCCTCAAGGGGCTGCGCGTCTTTCTCGCCTGCCTGATGCTCGGCGTCGCGGCGATCGCCGGCATCGGCTCACTCGCTGCCTCGGTCGTCGCTGGGATCAGGGCCGACGCGCGCGACCTGCTCGGCGGCGATGTCGAGGCGCGGCTTTCCTACCGACCGCTCGGCGACAAGGAAGGCGCCTTTCTCGCCCGGAGCGGCGAGGTATCGACCGATCGCCCAGATGCGGGCGATGGCGCGCGACCCCGCGGGCGCGCGGCGCAGCCTGATCGAATTGAAGGCCGTCGACGCCGCCTATCCGCTCTATGGCTCGGTCGAGCTGAAGCCGGCGATCGATCTCGCAAACGCGCTCGGCCGCAGTGACGGGTATTTCGGCGCGGCCGTCGATCCGGCGATCCTGACGCGGCTTGGCATCGCGATCGGGGATACGATCAAGATCGGCGAGGCGGCGTTGCAGATTCGGGCCGTGATCGAGCATGAACCCGACGCCGCGGCGAGCGGCCTCGTCTTCGGCCCGCGGGTCTTCATCGCCGCCGCCGCACTCGGCGAGACCCGGCTGATCCAGCCGGGGGCGCTCGTGTCCTACCACTACCGGCTGCGCCTGCCGCCCGGGGTCAAGGCGACAGACTGGGCCGCGTCGGCGCGGGCCGCCTATCCCTCAGCCGGCTGGCAGATCCGCACCTTCGACGAGGCCTCGCCCGGCCTGCAGCGGCTGGTTGATCGCGTCGGGCTCTTTCTGAGCCTCGTCGGCCTGACGGCATTACTGGTCGGAGGTGTCGGCGTCGGCAATGCCGTCGGCGGGTATATCGCGAGCCGGACCGAGACGATCGCGACTTTGAAATGCCTCGGCGCATCGAGCGGCCTCGTCTTTGCCATATATCTCGTGGAGATATTGCTGCTAGCGCTCGGCGGCATCGCCGCGGCCTTGGCTCTGGGCGCGCTCGTTCCGGTCGTCGCGGCGCCGCTGATCCGCAGCGTGCTCCCGGTTTCAGCCCGGCTCGGGATATACCCGCAGCCTCTGGCTCTCGCCGCACTCTTCGGACTTTGACGACGTTGGTCTTCTCCCTCTGGCCGCTCGCCGCGATCGCCCAGGTCAGGGCGGGCGCGTTGTTTCGCGAAATCGCGGAACGCCGGCGCCGCCCGCCGCCCGCGGCGATCGCCGCCATGACGCTGTTCGCACTGGCGCTTGCGGCGCTCGCTGTCGCCAGCACACCGGACCATGCGGCGGCATCGTGGTTTGTCGCCGGTGCGGCTGCTTTCTTCGCCCTTTTCCGCCTGGCCGGAACCGCGATTACAGTCGCCGCGCGGCATATCGGCCGGCCGCGCCATCCGGTGCTGCGCATGGCGCTCGCCAATCTGCACCGCCCGGGAGCGCCAACCCCACAGATCGTGATGTCGTTGGGGATCGGCCTCAGCGTGCTCGTCGCCGTGGCGCTGGTCGAGGGTAATCTTTCGCACGAGATCGAGACCCGGATCCCGGCCGAAGCGCCCGCCTATTTCTTCATCGACATCCAGCCCGACCAGCTGGCGGGTTTCGCCGAGGCGGTGCGCGAGGTCCCGGGCGCCCGCTTCGACCAGGTGCCGATGATGCGCGGTCGGATCACCCGGCTGAACGGCGTCCCGGTCGAGGCGGCGAAAGTCGCGCCGGACGCCGAGTGGGCGTTGCGCAACGAGCGCGGCCTAACCTATGCGGCCGAGCCGCCGAAGGGCGCCCGGATCGTCGCCGGGACATGGTGGCCGCCCGACTACAAGGGGCCGCCGCTGGTCTCCTTCGATGTGGCGCTCGCCAAGGGCATGGAGCTCAAAATCGGCGACACGCTGAGCGTCGACCTTTTGGGCCGCGAGATTACCGCGCGAATCGCCAACCTGCGAGCGATCGATTGGGAGCGTCTCGGCATCAACTTTGCGATGATTTTTGCGCCCGGCGTCCTCGAGGGCGCGCCGCAGACCCACCTCGCCGCGGTCTATGCGCCTCCGGCCGGCGAGGAAGCGTTGGTGCGACGCGTGACCGAGCGATTTCCCAACATCACGGCGATCCATGTCCGCGAGGCGCTGGCCGCCGTGGACCGGGTTGTCGGCATGATCGGAGATGCGGTGCGACTGACCGCGCTCATCACCGTGGCGGCGGGCCTGCTGGTGCTGGCGGGAGCGGTCGCCGCCGGGCATCGCCGCCGGGTCTATGACGCGGTAGTACTGAAGGTTTTGGGATCGACGCGCGGAATCATCGCCGCGGCCTATGCGATCGAGCACGGGCTTGCCGGCGCGGTCACGGCGCTCGTCGCAGGCGGTGTGGGCACCACAGCGGCTTATCTGCTGGTCACCAAGCTGATGCGGACCGATTGGGTGTTCCTGCCGGCGCCGCTGCTATGGACCGTCGCCCTGGCGGTGTTGAGCACACTGGTCTTCGGGTTTGCCGGGACCTGGAGGGCCCTTGGCGCCAAGGTCGGCCCGTTCCTGCGAAACGAATAGGACGGGCGGCGAACGTTGTCAGGTTTCCGTTCAGCTTGTTGAAAAGTTTTTGCTGTATGCCAATATCCGATCTGCGAGGAATGTCCCTCGCGGTTGCTACTCTCTTTGGAGGGGGTCTATGGCGTTAGGTTCGCAGCCCCGCTGGACGGTGCGGCCGGCGGACGCCGCGGTCGGCATCGATGTCGGCCTGCGGGATTACATGCTCCGCGTCTACAACTACATGGCGTCGGGGCTGGCGCTGACCGGCATCGTCGCCTATGTCGCGGCCTATTCCGGCTTCTACCAGCGATCGCGCGCACGCCACTGATCTGGCTGGTGATGCTGGCGCCGCTCGGCCTCGTCATGCTGATGAGCTTCGGCGTCGAGCGCATGAAGGCGAGCACGCTGCAGATGGTCTTCTGGCTTTATGCCGGGCTGATGGGGCTGTCGATGGCGATGATCTTTCTGGTCTTCACCGGGAACCAGCATCGCGCGGGTGTTCTTCATCACCGCCGGCACCTTCGCCGCGATGAGCCTCTATGGCTACACCACGCGGCGCGATCTGTCGCAGTTTGGCTCGTTCCTGTTCATGGGGCTGATCGGCATCATCATCGCGATCGCTGGTCAACATCTTCCTCGCCTCGAGCGCGCTGCAATTCGCGATCTCGGTGATCGGCGTGATCGTCTTCACCGGTCTGACCGCCTGGGACACGCAGCAGATCAAGGAGATGTACTACGAGGCCGACGATCCGCGAGACCGCCAGCAAGAAGGCGATCATGGGCGCGTTGCGGCTCTATCTCGACTTCATCAACCTCTTCATGATGCTGATGCAGTTGCTTGGCGCCCGCCGCGACTAAGACCCGCGCAGCTTCAGGACCAGACCGCTACCGGCCGGGCTTGCGCCCGGCCGATTTTTTTACCGCTGAGATTTTTCGTAGACCGCCGGCGCCGTCCAGGCTAATGCGCTTCGTCCCAGTTGCGGCCGCGGCCGGTCTCGACGACGAGCGGCACCGAGAGTTCGCAGCGCGGTGCGCAGGCGGCCTCCATCACCGTTTTCGACGAGCCGCGCGGTAGCGTCGGCCTCGGCCTCGGGCACCTCGAACAAGAGCTCGTCATGGACCTGCAGCAGCATGCGCGCCTGCGAGCCCGGCCCCGGCGAGTGCCGCCGGGATGCGGCTCATCGCGCGGCGGATGATGTCGGCGGCCGAGCCCTGCAACGGCGCGTTGATCGCCTGGCGCTCGGCCCCGGCGCGGCGCGCCGGGTTGGCGTCGCGGATGCCGGGGATGAAGCATTTGCGGCCGAAGATCGTCTCGACATAGCCGGCGCGGCGGCACTCGGTCTTGACCCGCTCCATATAGGCGCGGATCGCCGGGAAGCGCTCGAAATAGGCGCGGATATAGGCTGCCGCCTCGGCCTGCGGCACGCCGATCTGCTGGCCGAGGCCGAAGGCGCTGATGCCGTAGATGATGCCGAAATTGATCGCCTTCGCCCGCCGCCGGGTATCGCGCGTCCATCTCGGCGAGCGGCACGCCAAACACCTGGCTCGCGGTCAGCGCGTGAATGTCGACGCCGTCGCGAAAGGCCTGCTTCAACTCCGGGATGTCGGCGACATGCGCGGCGAGCCGCAACTCGATCTGGCTGTAATCGGCCGACAGCAGCAGATGGCCAGGCTCGGCGACAAAGGCGCGGCGGATGCGGCGGCCCTCCTCGGTGCGCATCGGGATGTTCTGCAGATTGGGTTCGTTCGACGAGAAGCGCCCGGTCGCCGTCGCCGCCAGCGCGTAGGAGGTGTGCACGCGCCCGGTCTCGCGCGTCGATCTGCTCGGCGAGCGCGTCGGCATAGGTCGATTTGAGCTTGGTCAGCTGGCGCCATTCGAGGACCAGCCCGGCACCTCGTGCAGCGGCGCCAGTTCCTCGAGGATCGAGGCGTCGGTGCCGTAGGCGCCGGTCTTGCCCTTCTTGCCGCCGGGCAGCCCCAGCTTCTCGAACAGCACGTCGCCTAACTGCTTGGTCGAGCCGATGTTGAAATCGTTGCCGACGGCGCGAAAGATCGCCTGCTCGATATCGGCGATGCGGCCGGCGAAATCGCGCGACAATTCGGCGAGCGCCGCGCGGTCGACCTTGATCCCGGCTCCTCCATCGCCGCGACGACCGGCGTAGCGGCCGCTCGATCGTCTCGTAGAAGGCGGTCATCTGGTCGCGCACCAGCCGCGCCTTCAGCAGCATGTGCAGCCGCAGCGCGGCGTCGGCGCGCTCGGCGGCATAGTCGCGCGCGCGCTCGGCCGGCACCTCGGCAAAGGCGATCAGGCTCTTGCCGGTGCCGATCAGCTCCTTCAGCGGGCGCAACTCGTGCTCGAAGCGAGCGCCGGGCCAGGCTTTCGATCGTGTGCTCGAACTGGCCGCCGTCGAGCACGTAGGACATCAGCATCGTGCAGTCGTAGGGCGCGACGCGCGACGCCATAGCGCGACAGCAGATGCGTCGGCGGCCTTGACGTCGTGGCCGATCTTCAGCACGCCCGGATCTTCGAGGAGCGGCTGCAGTCGCTCGAGCGCCGGCGTCGAGCGGGAGCCCGGCGCCTCCGCCGAGGTCGAGCGTCCCCGCGGCGCGATGGGCGAGCGGGACATAGGCGGCGAGCCCGGGCGCCAGGGCCAACGCGATCCCGGCCAGTGCCGGCCGCGTGCCGGCGACCGCACTCGCCTCGGGCCAGATCGCCACCGAGCCCGCCTCGCAAGCCGCCTCGATCCAGTGGTCGAGGCCGTCGAGCGTATCGACCAGCGCGTAGGTGCGCGGCGCGGTGAAGGGCGGAACCTCCGGGATCACCGGCTCGCTCGGACCCGGCCGGCGCCGGCGGCGCGGTGATCGCCAGGCGTTCTCGATGCGCGACTTGAGCGCCCGCAACTCCATCTCGTCGAGAAACGGAAAGAGCTTCTCCGGGTCGTAGGGCTTGACCCTGAGCGCCGACAACGGGCAGGGCAGCGGCACGTCGTGATCGAGCTTGACACAGCTCCTTCGACAGCCGCGCCTTCTCTTCGTTCTCGATCAGCGCCTCGCGCCGCTTCGGCTGCTTGATCTCGCGCGGCATGCGGCGAGCAGGGTTTCGAGATCGCCATAGGTATTGATCAACTCGGCCGCGGTCTTGACGCCGATGCCGGGTACGCCGGGCACGTTGTCGGTGCTGTCGCCGCACAGCGCCTGCACATCGACGACCTTGTCGGGGCCGACGCCGAATTTCTCGCGCACCTCCGCTTCGCCGATTGGCCGGTCGGTCATCGGATCGCGCATCGTCACGCCGCCGCCGGACAAGCTGCATCAGGTCCTTGTCGGACGACAGGATTGTCACCTTGGCGCCGGCCTCGACGGCGTGGCGGACATAGGTCGCGATCAGATCGTCGGCCTCGAAATTCGGGCAGCTCGATCGGCAGACGTCGAACGCGTCGGCTGCCCGCCGCACATGCTCCAACTGCGGGCGCGAGATCTTCCGGCATCTCCCGCCGGTTGGCTTTGTACTGGTCGTAGATGCTCGTTGCGGAAGCTGCGGCCGGGGGCGTCGAAGATGACGGCCATGTGGTCGGCGTCGGTTTCGCGCCGGTATTTGTCGAGCATATTGCTGAAGATCATCACGACTTCGGTCGGCATGCCGTCGGATTTGCGCCGGAATCCCTCGGCCTTCGGATCGCGCGCGCGGGCGAAATAGGCGCGAAAGATGAAGCCCGATCCGTCGATCAGGAAGACATGGTGCGGGTGCGGCCGAGGAAGCCGGGGGCCGCGGCGGCCGGCCGGTTCTGCGAGCGACCGCTTCGATGATCTCGTTCACCTCGTCCTCTTCCTTCAGGCGTGCGGCGCGCTCGCCGGCGGCGGAGGCCGGCTTCGCCGCCGCCAAGGCCATCGCGCGATTGACGAAAAGGCGCGAGCAGTAGGGGCACTCGGTCCTTGCCCGCGGGCGCGAGGTTCAAATAGACCGAGCGGATGGCCGAGCGGCCCGCCGCCGCCGTTACAGGCGGCGACCATCTCGTCGATGTAGATCGTTTCGAAGGGCGGCATGGAGCACTCGGCAAATCCGTCGGGGCGCCGGAGAACGCCCGATTGACCGTTCGAACGGCGCGATGATACGCATTGCGGTGGCACAATCAATGATCGCGCTCTCGCTCTCACCGGGCCCAATCGGCGCCGCGCCATCGGTCGGCAATCGACGACGCTGGTTTTGGGCGGCGGTGCTGGGGCATCGTCGTCGCGCTTGCTGCTGACCGGCTGCGCGCCGACAGATCGACGAGCAGGCGCAGCTCGCCGGGACCGGCACGCCGCGAGCCGCACCCGATCCCAAGCCGGTGCCGCAATTTACCGCGCGGGTTTCGTCACCGCCGACGGTGCAGGTGCTGCCGCTGCGAGAAGTGGCTGCCCAGATGGTCGGCCAAGGCGGTCATCCTGGCGCTCCACGGGTTCAACGACTACAGCAACGCCTTCGCCGCCGCCGGCAAGGCATGGGCCAAAGACGGCATCGCCACCTACGCCTACGATCAGCGCGGCTTCGGCGCGGCCCCGGAGCGCGGGCATGTGGCCGGGACGCGCGGCACTCGCCGCCGACGCGACCACCGCGCTTGAAGCGCTGCGCCGGCGCTATCCGGGCACGCCCGCTCTATCTCTTCGGCGAGAGCATGGGCGGGGCAGTGGCGATCGTGGCGATGACCGGCGAAAGCGGCGCCCCGGTTCCCGATGTCGACGGGCTCATCCTGGCGGCGCCGGCGGTATGGGGCCGCCCGACGATGGGTCTGCTGGCCGCGGGTGGCCCTGTGGATCGGGGCACGGCTGATGCCGGGGCTGACCCTGACCGGCCGCGGCCTCGGCATCAAGCCGTCGGACAATATCGCGATGCTGCGGGCCTTGTCGCGCGATCCGCTGGTGATCAAGGAGACCCGGGTCGACACGATCTATGGCCTCGTCAACCTGATGGACGCGGCACTCGCCGCCGCGCCGCGACTTGCGCGCCAGACTGCTGCTGATCTATGGGGCGGAGGACGAGATCATCCCGAAACAGCCGATCCGCCGCTTTGTCGGCGGGCTGCCGCCTGAATGCGGCGCGAACCGCGCGGCTCGCCTGGTACGAGCACGGCTATCACATGCTGTTGCGCGATCTCGAAGGGCCGGTCGTCGTCGCCGACGTGGCGAATTGGGTGCTCGATCCTGCCTCGCCGCTCGCATCGGGCGCCGACCAGGGCGCCGAAGCCGCACTGCTGGGCCGCACGCCGCAACTCTCGTTCAACGGGCGCTGACGCCGTGGCGCCGCTGTTGACCGCCAAGCTCCTGGTTCTGCTGGTCTTGGCCAACGGCACGCCGATGCTGGCCGGGAAGGCGCTGCGGCAGCCGCTTGCCCTGCCGCTCGACGGCAGCATCGAGTTCATCGACGGCCGGCCGCTGTTCGGCCGCTCGAAGACGATCCGCGGCGTGGTCGTGGCTGTGCTGGCGACGACGGCGGCGCGCCCGGTGCTCGGGCTCGGCTGGCGGATCGGGCGTTGGTCGGCGCGTTCGCGATGGCGGGCGACCTGTTTTCGAGCTTTGTCAAGCGACGCCTTGGCCTGCGGCCGAGCAGCCCGGCGCTCGGCCTCGACCAGATCCCGGAATCGCTGTTCCCGCTTCTCGCCTGCCGCAATCTGCTGTCGCTGACGATGCCTGAAATCGGCGTCTTGGTGGCGATATTTTTTGTCGGCGAGGTGTTGCTGTCGCGGCTGCTTTACGCGCTTTGATCTGCGCGACCGCCCCTATTGAAGCGGAGCGGCGCTGTGCAGGTGATGCAGCGTGATCTCGGGCGGGCAGTTGAGCCGGACCGGAACGATGCACGAGCCGATGCCGACCGAGGTGTAGCCGACCATGTCGCGATAGCGCCAGGTACCCCGACCCCATGCGCCGCGGCAGGACTGCGTCGAGCGTGATCGGGATGCCGCCCGGCAGGCAGATCTGGCCGCCATGGGTGTGTCCGCTGAGCAGCAGGTCGAAGTCGGCATGCGCCGCTTGGCGGTAGATTTCGGGCGTGTGCGACAGCAGGATCGAAAAAGCGTCGTCGGGAACGTGTCGCGGCCGCCTTTTCGATGTTGTCGACCCGATAGTAATGGGCGTCGTCGATGCCGACGAGATGGATGCGCTCGTCGCCGCGCACGATCGCCTCGGCCTCGTTGAGCAGCATGCGGATGCCCATCGCCTCGATCGCCGGGACCATGCGGATCGTGTCGTGATTGCCGAGCACGCCGTAAACCGGCCCCTCGAGATGCCGCGCGCAGCCGCGCCAGGCCGTCGATCGTCGCGGCGAACGGCCCGAAGGTCTTGCCGCGATAATCGCCGGTCAGCACGCAGAGATCGTAGGCGAGATCGGGCAGGAGCTCGATCAGCCCGCGCCATCGCGCCCTCGTTCATGTCGGCGTGCAGGTCGCTGATCTGCAGGATCGTGAAGCCGTCGAAAGCCGGCCGGCAGCCGCGGCATGGCGACGATCATGGTGACGGACCTCGCACGCGTTCGGCGTTTTTTCGGCGCGCCCCATAAAGCCCGGTCAGCCGCAGCGCGTTGCGGATGAGCCACGGGCTCAGATACCAATTTTCCGGGTGGAAATAGTTGATGCCCTGGCCGAAGACGCGGGCCTCGTGATCGTCCTCGATGCCAAGCCGCTGTCGGGCATGAAGCCGGCCGAGGCGCCGTTCGAGCTGTTCGAGGATGTCCTTGTCGGCGCGTTCCTGCGTACCGGAAGCGGCGACCGCCGTCCTTGCCATCTGCAGCAGCTTCTTTCCCCTGATGCGGCGCCGAGCACCGGCGGCGGATAATTCCCGATCGCGAGCCGTTCGCCAAGCGCCATCGCGCAGCGCCCGCCAGCCCCGAACCGCCTTGCGCCACGGCCGGCAAACCTATATCCAAAGTGCGTTACGATGTCCTTAAGCACCCGTAGCTCAGCTGGATAGAGCGCTGCCCTCCGAAGGCAGAGGTCGTGAGTTCAAATCTCGCCGGGTGCGCCATATATTTCAAAAAGTTAGTCGTCAATTTTCTCTAATTTCTAGCCGAGATGTCCCACCGAGTATTCTGCCCAAGGGAGTCCTAAGTGTGGAAGCTATGAAGGTTGTTCATCCGGGGTAGGGCTGAGAAGCTGTGGTTGCGAGACCGAACAACTGCAGCCCCGCGAGGTCCCGGATGAACGTCCACAAGAATGCGCGCCTGACGCCGCCGGGTCGAGCTCCTGCTGGTGCGACGGATTGAGAGCAGGCTGGCGGGTTGCGGACGCTGCGGCGGCGGCCGGGCTGTCCGAGCGACGTGCCTATCGAGTGGCTGAAGCGGTATCGCGCGGGCGGCGAGATCGACCTTCGCGATCGCGCTCGACGCCCGCGCGATACCGCCCGCCCGACGGCGCACCCGCGTGCCGAGGGAGATCGAGCAACTGCGCCGGCAGCGGATGACCGGCAACCGGCGATCGCCCGGGAACTGGCCTGCCGCGCTCGACCGTGGGGGCGGTGCTGCGCCGGCTGGGGCTCGGCCGCCTCGGCGCTCGACCCCCGGCGCCGGTGGTGCGCTACGAGCGCGAGCGGCCGGGCGAACTGATCCACCTCGACACCAAGAAGCTCGGCCGTATCGACGGCGTCGGCCACCGCATCACCGGTTATCATCAGGGCGTGCCACCGCAAGCGCGGCATCGGCTGGGAGGTGCTCCACGTGGCGATCGACGACGCCTCGCGGCTTGCCTACACCGAGCTGTTGCCCGACGAGAAGAAAGAGAGCGCCATCGCCTTTCTCGACCGGGCGCTGGCCTGGTTCGCCGGCCTCGGCGTCAGCGTCGAGCGCATCATGACCGACAACGGCTCGGCCTACCGCAGCCACGCCTTGCGGGCCCGCCTCAAAGAGGCCGCGATCAGACACATCCGCACCCGGCCCTATACCCCGAAGACCAACGGCAAGGCCGAACGCTTCATCCAGACCAGCCTGCGCGAATGGGCCTACGCCCGCGCCTACCAGTCCTCCGCCGAGCGAGGCCACGCCATGACCCCTGGATTGCCAACTACAATCACCGCCGTCCACACTCAGCCCTCGGCGGTAAACCACCCGCCGCAACGCTGAACAACGTTCTTGGCTTCGACAGCTAAGCCGTCCGGGGCGGTACACAAAGCCTCTCTTCGGCGGCATGTCCCGTAGAACGCACGGCGATGATCTTCTATTCCGACCCGGCGCCTGCCGCTTGGCAGGCGTGATCTCCGGCGCACCGCTGCGACGCATCTTAAACTGGCGCCCCCTGGCCGCCGGGGTAGGGCCGCGGCACGGCCGTTGAACGCCCACGCGTCGCGCGCAGCAGGCCAAAGCCGATCGCGCAGGGGCCGTAGCGGTCATTGATCCGGTCGATCAACGGCGACAGCTTCCGATGCCTCTCGGCGGCGGCATCGAACAGGTCGGGTGATGCTGGCTCGCCGGGACCACGACGAGCGCGGCATCCGCGGCCAGAGTTAATCGAGACAGCCGAGCCGAAAGCCGGTGTCGTGGATTTCGTTGAAGCTCACCTCGTCCCACCAGCCGCCGAGGTCGCCGACCCACGATCGCCGACCCACGATAGGTGAAGACCGAACCGGCGGCAGTATCAATCGCCGGGCCGCAGCCACTCGGTGGCCCAGGCGCCGCGCTCGCGCGCTTGGCTGCGGCAAGCAATTCAGCTGGCGGTATTTCCTCGAAAGCGGAGCCTCTGACACGGAGCTTTAGCGGGGCGGCATTCTGCGGTCGAACCGTCGAATAGATCAGCCCTGTTACGCCCGGCTCGTTCCGAAATAACGCGGCCGTCCCTTATGGCCTTCGCTAAACCCCGGTTCAGCGCAGTTCTGATCTCGCCGCCGAGGCGCCGAATGCCGCAGCCGCGCAGATAGAGGTCATAAGCGCGTTTCGCGAGCAGCAAACCTTCTACCTCGATAATTTGGCAGAGGCCGTCCGCTACAACCGCGGTCGCCGCGGTGCGCGGATCAGGCGCGGCCGCGCCGCCGAAGACAACGTAATCGGCCAACCTTGTACGACCTTCACGGAGACTTCCACGATCAGCTCTCCGCAGTCCCGCTTCGAGCAGATCCTTGGTACCATGGGCGGCGGTCCCGACGCTCGCTTGATCCCGGATCGGCGCGCGTGACCTGGACGTGTGCCGCAGAGGATATGTCCACCGGCGGCGTGCCCGCGGCGGCACGGAAGGCATCGCTGTCGTATTGGGCGCCCTCGTAGCGCTTGCGCACGACATCCCACCACACCGAAAAACCGCACCGCCTGTCACCGCGAACTCATCGTTTCGACAACTACGAGGTCATCCAGTTCCCATTGATTCCCGCCCTGCACACCGCCCAGAATTCGAGCGGTGCGACGTCCTGCGAACCGAGGACCGGTCCTTCTGCGGCTGCGACCGGGTCGACGGCCGGATTTGCGGCCGCCCGACCGTCGTCCCCGTCGATATGCTCGTCAGCCACCCCGTGCCTCCGTCGCAATCAGCGTTTCGATGTGCCGGCGGACCAGCCGGCCATCACCCGTCGCAGCGCCCTTTCCAGGGCGCCAATCGGGAGCAGGTTCTGCAGGCTACGCGGGTCTCGCCAGCGGCACGGCACGAAGCGCGGCAATGTTGCGGTGCTCGCGTCGGCAAGCAGCCGCGCCGTGTCGGCCCCGACAAGCTCCGGGACTTCGAGCCGGGCGATCCCGGCGAGATCAGAAGCATCCGGATACGGATCGGCCAGACGCAGGAACCAGGAAAACCGTGAAAACCGCCGGCTAGAGCGCAGCGCGAACAGCGGTGTGCGCTCGCCCGCGCGCAGCGCGGCCAACAGGCCCAGCCGCTCCCGCGGCAAGTGCAGCTTGAAGATGCGCTTGATGTATCCGAGCACCGGAGCGCGAGAGGCTTCCTCAAAGGTCAGCAGTCCGTCGGCGACGACGAGCGCGTCTTCCGCGTTCGCCAGATCGCGTCCCAACCGCTCCTCTGCGATCCGTATGTTTTCCTGAAGCACCCGCAGCGGTGCATCGGGATGCGTGTCGGCCGTGCTTAGCGGCCGGTAAACCAGATCGGATTTCACCGGCACGGTTGTACCGCCCGCCCCGATCACGACCAGCCGCGCTACGCGGTGTTCCGCGAAGCACGCCACGGCGTCGGCGAGCTAGAACGAAACTGACCGGCGGGACCGCGCCGGCCGGGCCGCCGTCTGGCGGTCGATGAGCGCGGCCCGGGGCGGCTAACGGCGGTTGAGGGGTCTTGGGGACATGAGGCCGCCGCCTCCACGGGGGTGACTTGGACGGCCAATCCGAGGTTGCGCGGGCGGTCGACGAGGCGGTGGACTTGCTTGGGCTTGGGCCGGTTTGTCGAGGTGATCGGGGCCAAGGTCCTGGTGGAGGGTTCCATTCTTCAACATGTGATAGGCAGCCCGAAGGCTCGAGGCGGCGACGGCGCCAATCGCCTTTTTTGCCCCGCGCCGGGCTCGCAGGCGATGAAACCGGGCCTGATGAAACCGGGCCTGGAAATAGCTGGCCTTCTCGCGGGCGGCGGCCCCGGCGCATTGGACGAGGGTGGTCTTGAGCCACGGCGCGCCCTCGCGCGTCCGGGTAGAGCGCCGCTGGCCGGCACTCTCGTTGTTTTTCGGGCACGGGCCCAGGAGATCAGCTGTCCGGCGGTCGGGAAGCGGCTCATGTCGCGGCCGATTTCGGCGAGGATGACGCCAGCGCGCAACTCGCTGACGCCGGGAATGGCGGTCGAGAGGTGGGCCAATGCCGCCAAAGCCCTCGGGGTCGGTCTCGCCGGCGATCAACGCTCCGATCACGCGACGGCCGGACAGGCCCACGATGTCGGCGATGACCGGGTCGAGCTTGATATTGGTGTCTTCCAACGTCTTCGGGAGCCGCTGGATGTGCCTGCCGCGCTCGCGCGCGAGCTGCTTGCGGGCGCGCGACAGGTTGCGCGTCTCCGGGGTCTGCCGATCCGGCGCGAAACCCCCGCGGGACCAGCCCGCGCGCCAGCCGTTCGGCCAGCCAGGTGGCATCGTCGACGTCGGTCTTGTGGCCCGGCGCGTCCTTGACGCGCGCCGCGTTCGCCAGCGCCAATTCGAACTCGCCATCCGCGAGAATGTGCCGGACCGGCTTCCAATACACCCCCGTGGCCAATACACCCCCGTGGCCAATACACCCCCGTGGCCTCCATCACGATGTGCGCGCGGCCTTCGACCGACGGCCACTCCGACAAGGCCATCAGCCCCTTGGTCGTCGTCTTGAACGACCGCCTGTCGCTTCCCATCGCCATCGACCATGTGGCGGACGCAGGCCACGACGGCATCCCCCGCTTTCGCGAGGGCAGGCTCTCATGAACGTCTTGAGAGGCGCAACGCGGATGCGGAACTTCCATCATCCGCCTCGACACCGCCGGCGCGGGATCCCGTCGAAGAAATCTAGAACTCGTGCTGTCGGGCTGTCGCCGGCCCCCGGCCCGATCCGGGTTGCCCGGGGATCCCGGGCCCGACCAACCGACGGGCTCGCTCGCGCCAAGAAAATACCGACCTCGGTGCCGGCGGCGCCAAGCCTGTCCCAGCCTCCCACCCGTTTCATATCCCGTGCGTCGGGAACGCCGCTGGGGGTCACTTTGTGATAAAATCCGGAAATCACGGCCCGGCGATGATTCCGACGCATGGAGAATTCGCGCGCGAACGTTGCGTCATCGTCCCGCCCCGCATCGCCGGCGGAAGGGGCAGAGTGCGTCGCCGCGCTGTCGATCGGCTTGAGCGCGGTTATCGTCGCCGCCTCTGTGGACGAGCCACATGTGCTCACTGTGCGCACCGGGCGCGAGCCGGTTGAGGCCCTTCCGTCGGGTCCGCTCGAACGCGAGCATCGCACTCTCGAGGTTGGCCTGCGCGCCTGGGTCGAAAGGCAGACCAGCGAAAAGCTCGGCTATGTCGAGCAGCTCTACACCTTTGGCGACCGTGACCGCGTCGAGACCGAGGAGAGCGAGCCCGGCCGCGCTTTGACGGTGGCCTATCTCGCCCTTGTCAGGGAAGTCCAGCCAAGCGGCACAAGCGGGGCGGTCTGGCGCAACTGGTATCGGTATTTTCCGTGGGAAGACTGGCGGGACGGGGAACCGCCGCTGCTGGCCCGTCTCGAACAAGGCTTGGCGAACTGGGCGGCCGCGGCCGTGAGCGACGCCGAGCGGCGGATGCGCGAAGAGCGTCTCGGTCTTGCCTTTGCTTCCAGCCGCAACGAGGAGCTCGTGCTCGAACGCTACGAGTTGTTGTACGAGGCGGGCCTGGTCCACGAGCGCTGGCGCGATCTGGGATTGTCGCCATCCGGGCAGGTCTCTTTGTTCGGTCTGCCGATGGCTGCCGACCATCGCCGCATTCTCGCCACCGCGATCGGCCGGCTACGTGGCAAGATCAAGTACCGCCCGGTTGTGTTCGAGCTGATGCCGCCAGTCTTTACATTGCTGCAGCTCCAGCGCACCGTCGAAGCGTTATCGGGCGTGCGCCTGCATAAGCAGAATTTCCGCCGACTAGTCGAGCAACAGGGGTTGGTCGAGGAAACCGGCGGCATCAGCGCGGCGACAGGCGGCCGGCCGGCGCGTCTCGTCCGGTTTCGCCGCGAGGTCGTGCTCGAACGGCCGGCACCGGGTCTGCGTCTGCGCGCTGGCCGCCGCATGACAATATCTTGACATCGATCGACCCGCACTTATACTCACTCCCAGCATAACGAAGGCCGGATGGCGACGTCCGGTTTTTCCGGAGCAATAAAATACTCAGTATGAGTATAAGGAGAGCGCCGTGCTGCAAACCGCTGCCGAGACGATCACGTCGGGACTGCCGATGCCGGACCTCTATCGGCGGGTCGAACGCTACGTTCCGCCGCTGGAGTGGCCGATCTTTGCCGATGACATCGCCGCCATTCTCGATCTTAAGCGACAGCGGAACGCGGTCGTTTTGGCGCACAATTACCAGACGCCCGAGATCTTCCACACGGTCGCCGACATCGTCGGCGACAGCTTGGCGTTGGCGCGCGAAGCGGTTCGCACCGACGCCGCGGTGATTGTATTGGCCGGCGTCCACTTCATGGCGGAGACCGCCAAGCTCCTCAATCCGGATAAGATCGTTCTGATCCCCGATCCCGAAGCCGGCTGCTCGCTCGCCGCCTCGATCACAGCAGCCGACATCCGGCTGATGCGCGAGCGCCACCCGGGCGTGCCGATCGTGACCTACGTCAACACCTCGGCCGCCGTTAAGGCTGAGTCGGACGTGTGCTGCACCTCCGGCAACGCCAAGAAGATCATCGAGGCGCTGGGCTCCCCACGGGTCATCATGCTGCCGGACGAATATCTCGCCCGCAACACGGCCGCCCAGACCAAGGTCGAGATCATCGCCTGGAAGGGTCATTGCGAGGTGCACGAGCGCTTCACCGCCGATGACGTGCGCACGCTGCGGGCGAGCCACCCCGGGCTAACCGTGCTCGCTCATCCCGAATGCCCGCCCGAGGTTGTCGCCGAATGCGATTTCACCGGCTCGACGGCGGCAATGGCCGATTATGTGGGGCGCGAGCGACCGAGCCGCGTGGTGCTCCTGACCGAATGCTCGATGAGCGACAACGTCGCTTTGCAATATCCTGATCTCGACTTTGTCCGGCCGTGCAATCTCTGCCCGCATATGAAGCGGATCACCTTGCCCAAGATCCGCCACGCGCTGGAAACCATGACCCACGAGATCACCGTCGCCCCGGAAGTCGCGGCCCGGGCCCGCCGCGCCGTCGAGCGCATGTTGGCGCTCGGCTGACGGCCCGCGGCGATGACCCTGCGGCTCTTGATCGAGCCCGTCGTCCGAGCGGCGCTGCTCGAGGATCTGGGCCGCGCCGGCGACATCACCAGCGATGCGATCGTGCCGGAGGAGGCGACGATCGACGCGGTGATCGCCGCCCGCCAGCCCGGCGTCGTCGCAGGCCTCGAGGCGGCCCTCCTTGCTTTCGCACTGCTCGATCCGGCACTGCGGATTGAAGAGTTATGCCACGACGGCGCCCGCGTCACGCGGGGCGAATGCGTCGCCCGACTGCGCGGCCGGGCGCGGCCGGTTCTCGCTGCCGAGCGCACGGCGCTCAATATCCTTTGCCGGATGTCCGGCGTGGCGACCGCGACGCGGATGCTGGCCGACGCGATCGCCGGCTACAAGGCCAGGATCGTCTGCACACGCAAGACCACACCAGGGTTGCGGACTTTAGAGAAGGAGGCGGTGCGGCTGGGCGGCGGTGCCAACCATCGCTTCGGTCTCGATGACGCGATGTTAATCAAGGACAACCACATCGCCTTGGCGGGCGGCGTGCGACCGGCATTGGAGCGGGCGCGGCGACACGCCGGCCACCTCGTCAAGATCGAACTCGAAGTCGATACGCTCGATCAGCTGGCCCAAGCGCTCGAATTCGGGGTCGACGCGGTGCTGCTGGACAATATGGACCCCGAAACCTTACGCCGGGCCGTGGCGATGGTCGACGGCCGCGCTGTGACCGAGGCCTCCGGACGCATCGCCGTCGATACCGTCGCCACGGTCGCTGCCGCCGGAGTTGATCTGATCTCATCGGGCTGGATTACCCACAGCGCCCCGATCCTCGATCTCGGCCTCGATGTAGCGATGTAACACCGGTTCCGGCGCTACGGCGCAAGGCTTGTGCTTGCATCGGGTTGACAGCCGGCGTCGACAAGGCTATCTGCCGCGGCTGGCGATGGGGTTCGCCTTCAAGCGCCGTCACGGCTGATGACCCCTACATGATCTTCTTGGAGATCGCAGGGGCAGTGCCGGTGAATTTGACGAGCGGCGATTTCTTTACACTGTGCGGCCAGGGCCGATCGGAAACCCCGGCATCCGGGGCGGCCGCGGCATGACGCGAGACATTGCGCTGCAGATTGCGCAGGTCCTGACCGTATTGGCGCTGGCGCCGCTGTTGCAGGGGACGATCCTGCAGTTCGAGGAGCGGGTGCAGCGCGCTCAGGGCCCAGGTTTGTTTCAGCCCTACCGCGATCTCTGGAAACTGTTTCATAAGCAGATCGTGGCGCCGGAAACCGCGTCTTGGGTCTATTGGACGGCGCCGGTCGTTGCGTTCACCGCGATGATGACGGTGCCGATCCTGATCCCAGTGCTGACCGATTTTCCGCTCCCGCTCTCCGACATGGGCGACATTCTTGGCGGCGGCCTGATCCTCACTCTCGGCTCGTTCATGATCGTGCTCGCGGGTCTCGACAGCGGCAGCGCCTATGGCGGCATCGGGTCGAGCCGGGCAGTCATGGTGACGATCCTCGCCGAACCGACGCTCATCCTGGTCTTTGTTGGCATCACGCTCCTTGCCAAGGCGATGCTGCCATTCGTGGTCAATCATCTGCTGGTCGGCAGCCCGGCGGTTTATTGGAGCCCAGCGCATCTGTTTCTGGTCGCAGCGTTCTTCATCCTGCTGCTGGTCGAAACCGACCGTCTGCCGATACATTCGAGCACGCATATCGAAGTCTACATGATCGACGAAGCGCGGATCCTCGAATATTCGGGTCCGTTGCTGGCGTTGCTGAAATGGGCGTCGATGATGAAGCAGTTTATTCTCTACACCATTTTTTGCAACGTGCTGGTGATCCCATGGGGCCTATCGCATCAGGGCAGCGCAATTGGCGTGCTGGGTGCGCTTACGGCGCTGCTCGGCAAGTTCCTTTTGGTGGCTCTCGTCGTCGTCTTCGTCGAGACCGCGCAATCGCGCCTGCAATTCTACCGCTATCAGGAGCCGCTGGCCGCTTCCTTCCTGCTTGCGGCGCTCTCGATAGTCGGCTCGCAGATTTAGCACAATCAAAGCCATGCTATTCGCGCAACTTGATCCACTCGCTTTTTCGCTCTTCAGCCTAACCGCAATCGCCAGTCTATTGCTTGCCTTCGTGATGTTGGGCTCGCGCTGGCTCAACAACTATCTCTACGCCTTTGCCGCCAAATCGTGGATGATCGCCGGATTGGCGGTCGTGGCCGGATATTTCGGCAATTATCCCGAGCTCTATTTCATTGCTGCAATTACCGCGCTGTTTCGCGGGTCGGTGCTGCCCTATCTGATCTGGCGGATGATCCGGCGGTTGAACGTTGCCCGCGAACTGCACGAGGCGCTACGGCCGGCCTCGGCGCTGGTCATCGGCGCGATGTTCGTCGTGTTCGCGCTGTCGGTCGGGTATCGCCTCAGCACCCATCTCGGCCTTGCCGAAACGGTCGTCGTTCTGGCGCTGACCGTCATGCTGGCGATCAAGCTGATCGGCTTTTTGATGCTGGCCATCCGCCAGGAAGCGATCAGCCAGATCATCGGTCTCCTGGTCCTGGACAACGGCATCCGGGTCGGTGCCCAGATCCTGATCCCCGGCATGCCGCTGTTGATCGAGTTGATGATCTTGTTCGACGTGCTGATCGTGGTCGCCTGCTTCGGCATTCTGGTGCGCTATCTGATGACGCATGTCGGAACCACGAGCACGCTCGCGCTGAAGCGCCTGGTGGGTTAGCCATGGTGGGCCTTCTGTTGGCGGTCTTGACCGCGGCCCCGGCGATCGTCGTCGTTGTCTGCCTCGTTCTGCGCCGAGCGCGGATTGCCGAACTCAGCAACCTTGGGGGCGCCGTCGTCGTCTTCCTGGCGGCATTGCCGCTGCCGGTGCTGGCAGCCCACGGGCCCTATCATTATCTCGCCAACTACATTCTGCTCGATACCGCCGGGGCCTGGGTCGTGCTCTGCGCGGCGGTCGTTTATTTGCTGGCCTCGATCTATGCAGTCGGCTACATGCGCCAGCTCGACGAAGATGAGCGGCTGTTCGGCTTTTATGCGCTGTTTGCCGGCTTCGCTCTGGCGATCCTGGCCTGTCCCTTGATGAACAATGCGGCGTTTTACTGGATCGCGATCGAAGCGACGACCCTGGTCAGCACCTTCCTCGTCGCCTTCGAGCGCGCGGCCGAGAGCATGGAGGCGGCGTGGAAATACATCGTCGTTGTCTCCGCCGGCATCAGTCTGGCGCTGCTGGGGACCGTATTCTTCTATTGGAGCGGTACCTTCATCCTCGGGCCCGAATACAACATGACCTGGGATGCTCTGCAGCGGGCCGCGCCCCAGATGAACCCGACCCTCGTCATTCTGGCCTATCTACTAGTGCTGGTGGGGTACGGCACCAAGGTCGGGCTCGCGCCGATGCATGCATGGCTGCCGGATGCGCACAGCGAAAGTCCGGCGCCGATCTCGGCAATGCTCTCGGGAGCGCTGCTCAACTCAGCGATGCTCGGCATCGTGCGCTATTTGAAAATCGCCGGCGCCGCCCCGACCGGCATCCTGCCGCGCACTGCCCTCGTCGTCCTTGGCGCCTTATCGCTGCTGATCGCCGCCTTGTTCATCCTGCGGCAGCAGAACATCAAGCGTTTGATGGCCTATTCGAGCGTCGAACATATGGGAGTGATCGCGCTGGGCTTCGGCTTCGGCGGCGCGTTCGGCACCGCCGGGGCGCTCTACCACATGCTCAACCATTCGCTGAACAAGTCGCTGATGTTTTTCGGTGCCGGCAACATGATGCGCGGCTATGGCAGCAAGGAGATTCGCACGATCCGCGATGTCGGCCGGTATTTCCCGGTGCAGGCTTGGCTGTGGATCGCCGGCGCGGTGGCGATCACCGGGGCGCCCCCCTTTGGCCTGTTTTTGAGCGAGCTGGTGGTGTTGCGCGGCGGCTTTGAGCAGTCCTTCGACTGGGCGGTCTATTTGATGGGCCTGCTGCTGATCGTGATCTTTATCGGATTCCTGAACCATTTCAGATTGATGTATTTCGAAGCGCCTTCCGGGCCAGATGCTGAGGGCGCCGCCGCGGCGCCACGGCGCTCGTCGCCTTGGTGTGTAGCGCCAATGTGGCTGGCGCTTGCCCCACTACTGGTTTTCGGCCTCTGGTGGCCGCAAAGCATGTGGGATTATTTCGGCCATGTCGGTCAGTGGCTGGCGAAGGCCGCGCCGTGACCGAAGCTCTGGATTTGGCGATGGAGGATTTGCCTCAGGCCGTGCGCCGCGCGCTAGCCGAGGGCGCGCGGATGCAGATGGCGTATGCCTGGTGGCCCGATCCAGCGACGCTCGAATTGCGCTATCTGCTGAACCTTGCGCCGCGGATCCCCTTCGCCGTCTGGCGCTGCCGCCCTCGCGGCGCCGTGCCGAGCGTCGCCGGATTGTGTCCGCTTATGAGCTGGTACGAACGCGAGATCACCGATCTGTTCGGACTGGAGTTTTCCGATCAGCCGGAGTCGCACCGGCTGGTCCTGCGAGAGGGCGCAAATCCGGTAATGCCGCCCTTCGCGCCCGATTACCCGGCGAATACGCCGATCCCGGTCGACCAAAACCTGCGCTTTATTCCGGAGATTGGTGGTGCGGCCAGCGACGTCCAGGAATTGCCGTTCGGCCCGATCCGCGCCGACGTTCTCGAATCGGCTGAATTTCTCTTCTATTACATCGGCGAGGCAATTCTGCACTACCAACCGCGCCTGTTCTTCAAGCATCGCGGCATGGAAAAGCGGTTCGAGGACCTGATGCCGGGACCGGCGACCGTGCTCGCCGAACGTGTATCCGGCGTCGGCAGCGCGGCGCATGCACTTGCTTATTGTCAGGCGGTCGAGGCCGCGGCGGGGTGCGACGCGCCGCCAAGAGCGCGCTTTTTGCGGGTCGTGCTCGCCGAACTCGAACGCCTCTACAACCATCTCCACTATCTCGGGCATTTGGCGCATACCACCACGCTCAAAGTCGGCGAGGCGGAGGGCAAACTCCTCGAAGAGCGGGTCAAGCAGCTGAACGCGCGGCTGACCGGCAGCAGGTTCCTGCGCAGCGTGCTTGTTCCGGGCGGACTGCGACGGGATCTGGCGCCGCAGGGCTGGCTTGGCGGCGAATTGCAGAAGCTGCGCACCGAGATCCAGGCCTACACCGAACGCCTCGACGCGACCGACAGCCATCTCGACCGGTTGATGACCACCGGCCCGCTGCCGCGGCGGGTGGCCCTCGACCAGGGGGCAACCGGTCCGGTCGAGCGCGCCTCGGACCTCGACTACGATCTGCGTCGCGATCACCCCTACGCCGCCTATGACGCTCTCGAAATCAAGGTTCCGGTGCAGGCAGGAGGAGACGCCTATGCGCGTTTTCTCGTCCGCGTCGCCGAGATCGATGCAAGCCTGTTTTTGCTCCGGGAGGCGCTGCGCGAATTGCCGGAGGGCCCCGTTCGGAGCGAATGCGCGCCGCCGCCCGGATCGGAAGGGTTCGGTTGGAGCGAGTCACCGCGCGGCGCGCTGTTCTACGCCATCCATATCGGGAGCGACGGCCGGCTCGCGCGGGTCAAGATCAAATCGCCGTCCTTTTCCAATTGGCGCGCGTTCCCCTTTACCGTGCACGGCACGAATATGATGGATTACATGATCAATGAGGCAAGCTTCGGACTGACGATCGCCGGTTGCGACCGATAGGAGCCGCCGATGCCGTTATGGACCCTCTTCGGCCTGATGCTGGGCAAGGCGACGCCGCGCTGGCCGCTGCAAGAGGGCGACGATGGCCAGACAAGCGTGCTCGGCATGCCGCGCTATCACCCCGAATTATGCGTGGGGGGTTGTCGCGAGTGCGCCGCGATCTGCCCGACGGCAGCCCTTGCTCCGGCTGCCGCAGGCGCCCCCGGCCAGCCGCTTGATGTGGATTATGGGCGCTGCATCGCCTGCCAGCTCTGCACCGAAGCCTGCCCGACGGGCGCGCTGGCGCCTTCTTCAGACTGGGCCTTCGGGGTGCGCCGGCGCGAGGACCTGATCTGGCGCGCCGAGCCGGTTGCAGCGACGCTGGTTGACGGCGGACCCAAGCCCTTCCGTCGAAGCCTGCACATACGGCACGTTGATGCCGGTTCCTGCAACGGCTGCGAGTCGGAACTGCAGGGTTTGGGCAACCCATTCTACAACCTGCATCGGCTAGGCGTCTTCTTCACCGCCTCGCCGCGCTTTGCCGATCTGCTGCTCGTCACGGGCCCCGTAACCCATGCGATGATCGATCCGCTGCGCGCCGCCTACGATGCGATGCCCGAACCGCGCTGGGTCATGGCGGTGGGGACCTGTGCGGTCTCGGGCGGCATCGCCAGCGGCGGCTATGCCTGCGGCAACGGTCTCGACGGCGTGCTGCCGGTCGATCTCTATTTGCCGGGCTGCCCGCCCAATCCGGCGGCGATCATCGAGGCCCTCCTGATGTTCCTCGATCGCATGCCGCAGCGGGTCCATGGAGGCCGGCTTGCCGAATGACTTGCTGGCAGCCGCCTTTCTAACGTGGCTCGCGGCGGCGATTATCGCGCTGACCGGCCGCGCGCTGACCCTGTCGCGGAGCTTGCTGGCACTGGGCGGGCTTGCCGGAATTGTCGCGGCGCTCTCGGCATTGCCAGGCGGCACGGCCGCCATCCTTCTGCCGACCCGGCTCGCGGGAGAGGCGGTGGGCTTCCGGATGGCGCCCGAGGCATCGTGGCTGATGGGCTTCGGTCTGGCCCCGGCGATCCTCGCGTGCTGGCTCGGCAGCCCGGCGCAGAATGGTCGCGCCGGCTGGCAGGTCGGCACCGCGCTGACGCTGATCGGGGCGCTGGGCGTCTTTGGTTTGCGCAATGGCGCCGCCTTCCTGATCGCCTGGGAGCTCATGAGCCTCGGCGGCGCGGTCATGCTGCTGAGCGAGCGGCTTTCGGCGCGGGACGGTCGCTCGGTGCTTTTCATGCTGGCGTTGCTCGAGGCGGGTGCCGTGGCGTTGCTGGTCGCGGTTTTGCTGCTCGCCCGGGGCGCCCACAGCCTGTCGTTCGACCTCTTTGCGCAAGCGGGGTCCACTCTGCCCAATGCGGCGCAAGTCCTCGTCGGCGTGCTGCTGGTAATCGGATTCGGCGCCAAACTCGGCCTCCTGCCGTTCTATGAGTGGTTTCCGGGCGCCTACGGTTCGGGGAGCGGCGCCTCGGGCGCCCTGTTGTCGGGCGTGGTGCTGAACGCCGCGTTTTTCGGGCTTGGCCGCGGGTTGCTCGAATGGATCCCCGGTCCCCACCTGCTAGGCGCCACCGGATTTGGCGTCTTTGTTATCGCGGTCGGGGTATTGAGCGCGATCCTGACCATTCTCTACGCCTTTCAGCAGGAGGATTGGCGCGGCCTTTTGAGTTTCTCCTCGGCGGAGAACGCCTCGATCGCCGTTGTCGCCTTGGGCGCTGCTCTGATGTTCCGCGGCGACGACTTGCCGGAGCTGGCAAGCCTCGCCTGGGTCGTCGCCCTTCTGCGCCTTGCCGGCCATGCGCTTGCCAAGGGCGGCCTGTTTCTCGCGTCGGATGGGGTATTTCGCACGACCGGGAAATATACGATCGTTCACACCGACCTGCTGCGTCGCAGTTCGGTGTTTTTCGGGTTCGGCGCGCTGTTTGCCGCGATGAGCCTCGCGGCGATGCCGCCGCAGGCGGGCTTTGTCAGCGAGTGGTTCGTCTTTCAGACCGTCTTTCAGGGCTTTCACCTCTCTTCGCTCGGCACAAGGCTGGTGATGGTATTCGCCGGAGCCGGGCTGGCGCTGACCGCGGCGATCTCCTTTGCGACTTTTGTCAAGGTCATCGGCATTGGACTCTCGGGCCGCACGGCTTATCCGAGCGGCAAGCTCTCGGCAGGCGCTGTGACGGCTGTGGGACTGCTCGGGCTCGGCGTGCTCGCCCTTGCCGTCGGAATGCCCTATTGGCTCCCCTCGCTCAGCCTTTCGGTCGCCGACCGTTTCGGCACGCAGGCGGTTCAGGACATGCATCCCGGCCTGCTGCTGGTCCCTCTGACAGCGAAATTCGCGTTTATTTCGCCGAGCCTGCTGATTATCGTCATGCCGCTCCTGGCGCTCTTTCCACTTGGCCTCCTGTGGGCCAGCCGGCGATATCGCGTTCGCCTCGCCCCGGTCTGGTATGGCGGGCGCGACCATGATCCGCGCCGCGCATCGACGACGGCGCTCACCTTCGCCAACGCGTTGCGGGTGTTCTACAGCTTCGTCTATCGCCCGCAGGATCAGACCGAGCGGGAAACCAACGGTCACAGCTATTTCGTCCGGCGGCTGGTGTTCACCCACGAGGTGGCGCCGATCTTCGGGCCATACCTATTTGCCCCCGCCGTCAGGATTGTTTGCGTCCTCGCCGACCGGCTGCGACTGCTGCAGTCGGGCAGCCTCAATTTCTACCTGGCCGTGATCGGCGCCCTGTTGATCATCATCCTGGCGATCGTCGCATAGGCGCGGGTGGCGTATTACGGGCCATTCTCGCAGACCATTCCCGAAAAGCGCGCGGTCGCGCGCCGCCAGGCATCGGCCTCGGCGCCATGGCCCTCGGGTCGAGCCGTCCAGGCGTAGCGCCGCAACTGCTCCTCGATCTCCCACCTCAGCACCGCCAGGCGGGCGTGCATCGTCGCGGCGACGATCTTGTTGGCGACAGGGTCGTTCGTCAGCGTGAAGGCGCGCGCCGCATGCGGCAGGCACAAACCGTAGCCGCGCTCGAAGGCGCGCCGTCCACTGCTTTCTTGCAGCAATGCCGCGATCAGCTGTAGCGCACGGTCGCGGGCGCCATGGGCGCGACGGCAGAGCAGACACTCGCGGCCCTGGCGCAGCGAAGTCAGCGCATCCGCCCGCCGATGGCGACGTCCCCGGATGGCGCGGAACCTCTCGGGCAGCAATCGGGGGCCGCCGGGCTGGGCGTCGATCGAACGCTGGGCAAAGGCAAAGCGCGCCTGCGTCTCGCGGATCGCCACGTCGGCGAGCCGATAGGCCAACGCCGTCCCACCGACGGCGCGGCTCTGCCAGACGTGATGGCGGCAGAGCGGCGTCACATCGGTGAGATCGCCGGACTCCTCGGCGGCGGCAGCCAGCCACCCGGCCCACTGGAGGCAGGCTTCCGAGACTTCGAGGCAAACCGGGCAGGCGCGCGGCTGGGCCATGTATTTGCGCATCCGCCGGATCGGATCGCGCTCGCCGGCGAACTCAGCAGGTGCGGCGTCAGCCAGAGGCGGAGCGTGGCGATGCGGCAATCCCAGGACGAGGCGAATTGCCGTATCGGCCGCCGCCGCGACGGTCGCGTCATCGCACTCGTCCCGGGCGCGGTCTAGCCGCTGTCTCAACTGTGCGAGCCGGTTATCGTGAATGGCGATAACGGACTTCAACTGATCATGGTCGAGATGGTCGACGAAGCGCAGCAGATGCGGCATGCACAGCACCGCCGGGCTGCCATAGCAGCCCACCCCACTGCCTTCCAGCAGAAGCGACAGGAAAAAGCCTTCGCGCCGCTCGAAGTCGTGTTGCTGATCGCAGACGATGCAGTAGCCGGGCTCCAAGACGATATTGATCGACGCATCGCCGCGCCGCATCCGCTCGGCAAAGCTCCGCTGAATATCGGGCAGGATGCGCGAATGAATGACCGCAATAGTGCCGACCAGGCCGACCTTGTCGAGGCGGCGAGCGTGGCGCGAGCATAAGCCACCGCCGCGCGCCACCCGCGCCATGATCTCGGGTTCGAGATAGCCTTCGTAGAGTAAGTGCCCCATCCAGCGCTCGTCTGCGCCGGCGGCGCGAGCGCAGATCGGACAATCCTCTTGCCGCAACGCCGCTTCGAGATCACCCAGTCCGGCGGTCGAATCCGGGCGCGGCCGCTGCAGCCAGAACCGCGCCATTCGCGAAAGCCGACCCAAGGGCGAGGCACCGCCGGGCGTTCTCCGCCTCGCTACTGGCAAGAGATCGCCGGTCGACGGTTCACTCCTCGTTGCGCCAGACCCCCAGCAGGAACACTCGACGCTCACCGCGGTTTTGCCCGGCCTGCGCCTGCACCTCGCCGAGATCAAGGTCGCGCTTGACCATCAACCTGTCGAGCAGCCGTTTGGCGATCACGCCGATCACCAAGAATGTGCCGAGATAAATCAGCGCCGTCAGCGATGCACCCATCGCGCACCTGTCAAAAGGCCGAGCGGGCGAGCGTCATACCCCGGATAGATGGTCGGTCTGGTTGACGGCGACAATGGTGAAGCCGTCGGCGCCGAAATCGATCTGGTTGATCGCGCAAGGATGCTGCCGCAGTCGCCAATAGCGCGACAGCGGCAAGTCAAGAACGTACAGCAGGATCACTCGATTGACGCTGTCATGGCCGACGAGCGCAATCGTTTCGCCCGGATGCCGCCGGATCGCTGCGTGCAGTGCCGCGCAGGTTCGGTCGAGGACCTGCTGCAAGGTCTCGCCGCGCGGGATCGCCGCCCAATCCGGATGGCGATACCAGGTGTCGAGTTCGTCGGGCCAGCGAGCGCGAACCTCGTCCGGCGTCAGCCCCTGCCAGGCGCCGTAGTCGATGTCGCTCAGCCCGTCCGTCGCGATCGGCGTCAAGCCGGACGGTTTGGCGATCGCCGCAGAGGTTTCGCGGCATCGGCCCATCGGGCTCGAATAGATCGCCGCCGGCCGCCATTGCGCCTCTATGCGCCGCGAGACCGCCTCGGCCTGACGGCGGCCGAGAGCGGTCAACGGCAGTTCGGCCCTGCCGCGAAAACGCTCGGGCGAGATACCCTCGACATGGCCGTGGCGCACCAGGAGAAGATTGGTCATCCGCTGCGGTTTCCCACGGGTCAGTATAACGCTTTTCCCGGAATGACCGCACGGACGCCGCCGCGCGGGTTCTCCACGTCGCCGCGGCGTCGCGGGATCAGGTGGACGTGACAGTGGAAGATGGTCTGGCCCGCCGCCTCGCCGATATTGACGCCGATGTTGAAGCCCTCGACCAAGAAATCAGCCCCGAGGATGGCGAGACGAACGTGTTCGAGAAGCGCCTGAACGGCGTCAAGCTCGGCTCGGTCGAGGTCGAAATAGGAGGAAACATGCCGGCGCGGCAGGACAAGCGTATGCAGCGGGGTAACCGGCGAGGTGTCGCGGACGGCGTAGGCGAGATCGTTGGCGGCAACGATGTCGGCTTCGGCGATCGCGCAGAAAACGCATCGGGGATCGGACGCACGAGACGACATGCCGTTCTCCGACCGGTTTGCGCGCCACGGCGCACCGTGGAATCCATCGCAAACATGAGGCCGCGGCGGCCTTGCACCAAGCGGCCGGGCGAATGTTTCGGGATGATCAGTGCATCCAGTCGATCGATGCGGCATGCATGACGGCGATCGTCCGCTGGATGCGGGTCCAGGTCAGCAGCCCGACGCGATCGCCGCATCCGAGCATCAACTCGGCATATTTCTCTGCCTCGTATTCCGCTTCGCCACCATATTCATGTAACATAAGATGCGCCGCCCGGAAGATTTCGTGGTCCGATATCATGTCGTCTCCATGAGTTGAACGATGACACTAGCGGAGTTTTCCCAGCCGTTGCCGATATCGAGATGACACCAGGGACAGTCGGCCGCTCTTTACGAGGTGATTTCTGCTCAATTCCTGTGATCTCTAGGATATCGGGCGTTTGTTTCGATTACAAACAAATTTATAGTTAAGCCCAGCCAGAGAAACGGAGGGAGCGCGGCTTGGCGCGCCGCAGTCGATTGCCGCTATGCGATGATGTCGGGCAGCAATTCGCTTTCGATCCTCGAGATCTGGTCTTTCAGCAACAGCTTTCGCTTCTTCAGCCGCTGCAACTGCAATTGGTCGAACGGCGCCCGTTCGGCCAGACGGGCGATAACGTCGTCGAGATCGCGATGTTCGCTCTTAAGCGTGGCAAGCTTTGCCCGCAGGGCGTCGGCGTCGGGGTCCATGACCGTGAGTTTACGCTGCCGCATTCATTATAGCAGTATCGCAGTTGCCGATGCCCCCGATACCGCCCCCCGCTCCCCGCCGCAACACCAGACGGCGAGCGAATGCGGCGCCGCTGTGGCAATTCTCGCTTGCTTTTTATGCCCGCCCGGGCGTCGCCGAGGCATTGGTGGCGCTGCAGGACCGGGCCGGGATCGACGTCAATCTCGTGCTCTTCGGGCTGTGGCTCGGCCTCTCGGGCCGTGGTCGTTTCGACGCGGCGGCGCTCGCCGCGGCCGATCGTACCATCGCCCCGATCCGGTCGGACATCGTCGAACCCTTGCGCGCGCTGCGGCGCCGGCTCAAATCGGAGCCCGATCGCGATCTGCAGCGTTTGCGGGCGCGCGTAGAAACGCTCGAACGCGCCGCCGAGCGGGCGTTGCAGCACCGGCTCACAGACCTTGCCGACCGGACCGCCGGCAAGCCTAACCCCGAGGCTTGCGTCGCCGACGCCCGGGCGAACCTCGCGCTCTGTCTGGGCGGCGAGGCAGGGGGCGGCGAGGCCGCCGTTCTCCGAAACGCGATCGAGGCCTACCCTCATGTCTTGCGCGCCGCGCCGTCGGGCTCGCCCCAACGGCGCACCGTGCCGCTGTCGAGAGCGAAGAGGTCGAGAACCCGGCCCAAGGTTTGATCGATCATCTCGGCAAGGGTCTGCGGCCGTGCGTAGAAGGCCGGGACCGGCGGCGCGATGATGGCGCCCATTTCCGACAACGCGGTCATCGTTCGCAGATGGCCGGTGTGGAGCGGCGTTTCGCGCACCATCAGCACGAGCCGGCGGCGCTCCTTGAGCACCACATCGGCCGCCCGGCTGAGGAGCGTCGAGGTGATGCCCTGGGCGATCTCGGCCATGCTGCGCACCGAACACGGGGCCACGATCATACCGACCGTCTTGAACGAGCCGGACGAGATCGGCGCCGTGATGTCGCCGATCGCGTGGACGACGTCGGCGAGGGCGCGGACTGCCGGGGGCTTTAGGTCGGTTTCGGCCGCCAGGGTCGCCTCGGCGGCGCGGCTCATGACGAGATGCGTCTCGACCGGCAGCGGCCGCAGGAGTTCGAGCAGACGCACCCCGTAGATCACGCCGGAGGCGCCGCTGATCCCGACAATCAGCCGCGCAGTTGCGGAAATTTCGTCCATCAAAACCCTCTGTGAAACTTGCCGCCGTACCATATTATCCGCACCGGGGCCGAGCCTCCCCGCGGGCGGGTCGCTCTGGCCCCGACCACCGGCCGCTGTCAATCGGCAAGGAGGATTGCGGATGTCGCTGCAGGATCGCATCGAGGCGCTGCGGGAAAAGCACGCGGTGCTCGAACGGGCCCTCGATGAAGAGAACAGCCGCCCCCTACCCAATCAAGATGCGATCTCCGACCTCAAACGACAAAAGCTGCAAATCAAGGACGAAATCTACCAGCTGGAAAAGCACTGAGCGGCCCGCGAGCCTGCCCCGGGAGAGGCGGAGCGGCTCTCGGCATGCGCGACGCACACCTGTTCCGCCTGTTTTCTAGACGAAAATAACAGGCGTCCGCGCTTTCCCTGCCGATCGATCGGCGCCGCAAACGAATCTCAATACCATGCGAATACGGCAATTTTATGCGCGCGTCCGCTTCTGTCGTGTGCGCCCTTAATTATCCAGCGTTTGGGTCGCCTCGTCGGGGAAGGAGGCAATTTCCTCGCCGGGCGGCAGCTTGGCGCGGGCGCGGGCGATCGCCTGGTCGAGTTCGTCTAGCGTACACAGGCCGAGGCCGACCGGGTGCCGCGGCTTGATATTGGTGCTGTTCCAATGAGTGCGGTCGCGCACCGCGGCGATTGTCGGCTTGGTGGTGCCGACCAGTTTCGAGATTTGCGAGTCGGACAATTCCGGATGGGTGCGCAGCAGGTAGGCGATCGCGTCGGGCTTGTCCTGGCGCTTGGCGATCGGCGTATAGCGCGGCCCCTTGTGGCGGAAGAGCTGCGGCGGGGCGGCCTGCGGCGACAGTTTGAGTCGCGCCTCGGGATCGGCCTGGCAGCGGACGAGTTCCTCGGCGGTGGTCTGGCCGTTCGCCACCGGATCAAGCCCCTGCATCTGGTTGGCGACCTCACCATCGGCGATCGCCTGGACTTCGAGCGGATGCAGACCGCAGAACTCGGCGATCTGGTCAAAAGTCAACGAGGTGTTTTCGACCAGCCAGACGGCGGTCGCCTTTGGCATCAACGGAACGGCCATATCGGATCCTGAAATCTGGAGTCGCATCGCCGAGCGCGGCGAAGGTTCGCTAAATACTATATAATCAGGGCAGGCCCGTGGGAAAACCGGAGGCGGCATGGATGATCCCGATTTGGAGCCACGGCGCAAGACGCCGCAGCCAAAGGACCTGACCCTGATGGGGATCGAGGAGTTGGAGGCATATATCGCCGAACTCGAAGCGGAAATCGCCCGCGCGCGGGCCGACATCGCGGCCAAGCTCGGGCAACGGCAGGGCGCCGAGGCGCTGTTCAAGCGCTGAAGATCCGATCGGGCGATCGGCGCTTCCTGGCCGCGGTTGACGGTTGGTGAGAACGGTCGCCATTTTAGCGGAGCACCCCTGACTGCGGAGGTCGGACAATGCCGGGCGACGCCGGACGGCTTTACGAAGAGGATTTCGTTCTGTGGGCGGAAGACCAGGCCGCAGCGCTGCGCCGAGCTGCCGGCGCCGGCAGCAATCTGGCGCTTGATTGGGAGAATCTGGCCGAGGAGATCGAGAGCTTGAGCATCTCGCAACGGCGCGAACTGCGTAGCCGGCTCGACGTAATCCTCGAATACCTGGTCAAGCTCGAACAATCGCCTGCAACCGATCCCCGCGCCGGCTGGATCAGCACGATCGACCGCGAACGGTCAAGCATCCAATATCTGCTCGCCAACAGCCCGAGCCTAAGGCCGAGATTGGTTCGATGATCGCGGAGCAAAGCCCGAGGATTGCGCAAAGGGTCGTACGCGAACTCGCTGCCCGCCGCGAAATTTCCGGTCGGTTCGAGGCGCCGTAATACAGCGAGGAGCAGGTGTTGGGCGACTGGTTCCTGGAACACTCCCTCCCCGCTGACGCAGATAAGGGGTAGACGCCCAGTTTCCAACGTGCGGTTGGCTGCTGTCCGGCAGGATCGGGTCACCCGCGCCATGTTTTACTTGGCGACGCAGAACCGGTTAGCCCGGATCATTCACGAGGCGCCCGAGCCTGCGGCCTGACAACGGGCTCTTGACGTAGTTTTTCGTGGCGTCCGGGACGCGGGTGGTCGGGGTTTGAGGTTTCGCCGAGGGGTTCGGTGTGGGGCATACCGCCCCCTTCGTCACGGCGGCAGCTTGGCGAGGCGGCCAGCAAGATCGGCGAAACCGGCCTGATAGGGATAGGCGGTCGGCAGGGCGATCTTGATGCGGGTGACCATCTCGGTGACGCGGCCGGCGACCTTGATCAGGCAGAGGCGGATCGTATCGAACTGTGCATCGCGCCAGAACGATGTGCGGGGCGCCAGGCCGCGCAGGCCCAGCATTAGCCAGTAGGCGGCGGTGTGGATCAATAGGCGGAACTGGTTGGCCGTGGCCTTGGTGCACGAGGTGCGGTCAGAGGCGAGGTGCAGCTTGTGGGCCTTGATCAGGTTTTCGGCCTGTCCTCTCGCGCAGTAGACCTTTTCGTAGAGCGATTTGGGCAGGCCCGCCAGGTTGGTGACGATGAAGCGGCTGTCGGCGCCCTGGGGACCGGCCTCGACGCGGGCGATGACGCGGCGCTCGACTTTCCAGCTTTTGGCGGCGTAGCGGAATTCACTGTAACGGCGGACCTTGTCGCCCTCACCGCCGACCCGGCCCGAGGCGGCGTCCTCGGCCAGATCGCTAACCTGGCGCAGCAGCACCGCATTGCCAGAAAGGCCGAAGATGTAGCCGATGCGCTTGCGCTCGCACCACGCCATCGCCTCCGGCCGGGCGTAATGGCTGTCGCCGCGCACCACGATGTCGACCGCCGGCCAGCGGGCGCGGATGCGGCCGATCACGTGGCGCAGCACCAGGGTCACCTCGGCCCCGTCCGGCGTCTTGCCCGGGCGCAGGATGATCGCCACCGGCTTGGCGGTGATGGCTTCATAGATGTGGATCGGCTGAAAGCAGCGGCTGTCGTAGTAGGCGTTGAACAGCGCGAGTTGCTGGCCGCCATGAACCCGGTCCTCGGTGTCGTCGATGTCGAGCACGATGCGCCGGGGCACCTCCTCGAAGCTGTCGCAGAACAGTTCGACCATCGCCGCCATCATGCGTTTGAGCGCGACCGGACCCGGCAGGTTTTCCAGCCGGCTGATGGTCGGCTGCGAGCACAGATCGGCGCCGCTCTCGGGCAGCCGCCCAACCGCCATCTTGAACGCCGGATCGGCTTTGAGCGCGTCGCAGTCGTTGCCGTCGGGATAGCCCGCCGCGATCAGCAGCGCCCGGTAGCGGATCATCTCGGAGAGGCCGTGTCGCACCCGTTCCGGCGCGCGCGGGTCCTCGATGCAGTTGGCCAGGCGCTCGGCGAGCCCAAGCCGCTGTTCGACCGCCGCCAAGAGCAATATTCCGGCGTCCGAGGTTATCCGGCCGCCGTCAAAAGCGACATGCACCGGCTTGCCCTTCACCGCTGGAAAGCCCGGCAGAATCCCAGTAGAATCGTCCATGGCGGGCGCAAACTCCGTTGTCTTCGGATGATCCGGCTTCAGCAACCAAATCATACACGAATCCAACGGTTTATACCGCTCCCGCCAACCCTTTTGCCGGTTAGGGAAGGTCTTCTCTATCGCGGCGGTGTGGTGTCAAGCTCGCTTCTCAGTGGTGCTTTCGCTTCCGAACAATAATGCCGTCTCGCAAGGCTCTCGCTTATCTCCGGGAGGTCGGCGCTATGACCGCCCCATGATGGGTTCAGAAGGATGAGGTGGAACAATCTGAACATCGTCCTGCCGAAGCGGAACCACGTTCCCGGCGAACTCACCTCGTCCATCGTCCCCGCGAGGGGCGCTTTTCCGCCGGGGCGGAACTCAATATCCTTCTTTCAGGCGGCTACTGCATCGGGCTGCTTGCGCCAGCGGAATTGGGTACCGTCCGTCCATATCCGGTGCCGGATGACAGCGAGGCGTCGGGCCAGGGCGACGATTGCCTTCTTCCCTCCGCGACGACGGGCCAGCGGCATGCCCCAAGCCTTGAGCCAGGACCATTTCTGGCTATGTGTGAGAGCACCTGCGCTGCTTCATAGAAGTGCCGTGCGCATCATGGCGTCCCCACATTTCGAGATCCTTCCGTCGTAGTCCGTCTCGCCGGACTGAAAGCGGCGCGGTACCAAGCCGAAATGTGCCCCCACCATCTTGGAACGGACAAAACGCTGCGGCTGATCGACCGTGGCCCGAAACGTCAGTGCCACGACCGGTCCCACTCCCGGCACCGTCATCAAGCGGCGGCATAGCCGGTCGCCGCGGACCTGGTCGAGGACCATCTTGTGGCGTCCCGCGAACTGCAGGCAAGGGGGCGACAATTGCCCCTGGGGTCGGATGCCCCACCACCAATTCTCGGACTCTGGCTTCGAAGTGACCGGGCTGACCACCCCCACCCTGAGCCCAAAATTGCGCACGGTTCCTCGGAGCTCGTTCTCCATGTCCTGCAGCTTGTCGCGGAGCCGCTTGCGTGACGTCAGCAGCATCCGCTCTTGCTGACTGGCCAGTGTCTTCACGTGCACTGCCTGGTACAACCCGACCCGCATCATCTGTGCTATACCGCGCGCATCGTTGCGGTCGCTCTTGTTCACTTGCTGGGCCTTCAGCACCGCCTTCATATGCTCTCACACTACCGGCAGCCCCGCCTCAAGCAGGCCGGTCACCATCCATTGCGACAGCGGCCCTGCCTCCAGCCCAACCCGGGCGTAGCCAAGTCCGGCCTCGTTCAACAGGGCAACGACTGCCTCTGGCTCCGTCGTTACTTTGGCCTCCCGTACGATTTTCCCGGTCTCGTCTACAATGCCGATCGCCGTCTCCTTGACCGATACATCCAGGCCAGCACAATGCTTCATGGCAGTCCTTCCTCTGTAGAACGTTTTGGGGCCGGCTCATCCGGACCTCGTGTCCAACGTCAGTGTGAAGGACGGCCACCTCCGCCTCCAGCGACTACCGCCGGAACCGCCGCGATACCCCATCTGAAAAAGGGGCGGTTGGGGATAGGGGCGTCGAGATTTACGCGGTCGGGCGAGCGGGATACCATGGGGTTATGGTTTTTGGTCGGTCGGCGGGCTTTCAGGCGCGATGCGGGCGCATTACGCCGGTTGGCAGCGCATCAGATGGCGGCGGGCGATGAACAGATTGGCCAGCGCACAGGTCACGATGAGGCGATGAGCGGTCTTCTTGAGCCCGCGGTAGCGCACCTTGGCGAAGCCGAACACCCGCTTGACGACCCCGATCGCATGCTCGACCCCCGCCTTCGCGAGGGCAGGCTCCGGGCCCGCACCTGCGACTTGGTTCGGTTCTTCGCCCGCTCGACCATGTCCACGACGCCGCGGTGGCGGTCGCGACGATTGACGAAGTCCCGCGCCGCGGGGGCGTGTTGCCGGATCACCGCGCGCTGGCCGCGGTAAGCCTGGTCGCCCCACACCCGGGTCTCTTGCCCGTGCCACAGTTCTGGCAGCGCCGTGCCGGCGGCGACATTGGCCGGCGTCGCCACCGCCACGTGGATCAGCTTGGTGCGGCTGTCGACGCCCAGATGCGCCGTCATGCCGAAGTACCACTTGCTTGCCCTTCTTCGTCTGGTGCATCTCGGGGTCGCGCGCCTTGTCGGCATTCTTGGTCGAGGACGGCGCGGCGATGATCGCCGCATCGACGATCGTGCCGGTGGCGACCTTCAACCCCTTCTCGGCAAGATGCCGCGGCACTTCTTCGAACAGCAACCGACCGAGGTCGTGGTGTTCCAGCAGAGGGCGGAAGCGGCACATCGTGGTCTCGTCCGGCGCCGGCTCGCGGCCGAGAGCCTGCCCTCGCGACGGCGGGGGTCGATGCCGACAAACCGGCGCATCGCCAGCGAAGCATAGAGCGCCTCTTCCGCCGCCGGGTCCGACAGGTTGAACCATTGCTGCAAAAAGTAGAGGCGCAGCATCCGCTCGGCCCCGACCGGCGGCCGGCCATTACCGGGTTTGGGATAGTAGGGCTCGAGCAACCCGCACAGCGTCGTCCCCGGCACGACGCGTTCCATCTCGGTCAGAAATCTCGCCCGCCGCGTCGTCCGGGCGTCGCGCTCGGACCCCGCCGTCGCCAGCCTCGGCTGCTTCATCTCCCCAAACCTTGTGAAGGTCAACCCCGCTGCCGACTATATCATGATCACACGCCGCCCGCTTTTGCAGAGCTTCCTAAAACAAGAAGATGGGTTTCGCGGCGCGGGCTCGATCTACGAGCCGGTCGCGACCCGTTTGCAGAGCAGCCGCAGTGGTAGTAAATTCCCGGCGCTATACAGGCGGCGCGGATGTGAGGGCTTGTCTTCGCGAGCGCGGTTGGGATGGTCCGGGACGCGATATGAGTGCGATTCGGCAATGGCTCGATCGCAGCGCGATTGAGCCTTCCGCCTTCCAATAATACAGGTTCGAGTCTCCCGGGTCCGTTTTCCAAGCTGACTTCTAGGTCGGAGAGGGCAGCGGGCGAGTTCGTGCACCACTTTGGCGGGCGGATCACCCGGGGATCCGCAGACGTGCAGACGGCAGACTAAACTCCGCATCGGAGGCGTTGATGTTTACTTACCGCTGTTTTTTTCTCGACGGCGAAGATCACATCAAAGCATCCAAAATCGTCGAGGCGGACGCTATCGACGATGTAATTGACAAAGCTTGCGCCTTGTTGCGAGAGCGGCATCAGCATCGAGCCGTGGAGATTTGGGAGGGAGAGCGCAGGCCCTACCATAGCGGTGAGCGGGGAAAGCTAACTGGTCGCCCGTGAAGAACCGGTAAGGGGTTGAGCTGGTTGGGCGGATAGGGCTTGGCAAAGTAATCAGATTTGCTAGAAACGGCAATTTTGGGGCGCGGTTTCTGGCGATTTTGGTTTCCCGTTTTGAGCAAATCATGGCATGGGGTGGCGGGTTATCAGCGTTGGGGGGGCGCGGTGGCAAAGCCACGGGACGATCGTCAAAAGGACCTGTTGCGGCCGGCATTGGAAGACATCATCGACCTCGGGCATCCCCTGGTGCGGTTGGCGCGCGCGATCGATTGGCAATTCCTCGACACCCGGTTTTCGGTGTCTGCACCGCGCGCGAAGGCCGGCCGCGACTGCCAACGCGGCTGGTCGCCGGGTTGTTCATTCTCAAGCACTGCACAACCTGGCGGACGAGGTGCTGTGCGACCGCTGGCTGGAGAACCCGTATTACCAGTTCTTCTGCGGCGAATTGAGCTTCTGCCACGCGCTGCCATTCGACCGCTCGTCATTGACCCATTGGCGCCAGCGACTGGGTGAGGAGCAGCTCGCGGCTCTGGTTCAGGAGAGCCTGGCGGTGGCGCACAAGACCGGAGCGCTGGCAACGCGCGATCTCGAGCGGGTGGTGGTCGACACCACGGTCGAGCCCAAAGCGATCGCCCCTCCGACCGACGCCCGGCTATGCCATCGCGCCTTGGAGGAGCTGGTCGAACTCGCCAAGCGCAACCAGGTGGGGTTGCGGCAGAGCTATCTGCGGGTGGCCAAGCGGGCGGCGATCATGGTCGGGCGCTATACCCACGCCCATCAGTTCAAGCGGGCCCGGCGGAGCTCAAGTTCCTGCGCACCCGGTTGGGCCGGGTGATCCGCGACATCCGCCGCAAGATTGCCGGCAACCCGGCACTCGGCGAGCGTTTTGCCGAATTGCTCGGCCGGGCGACAAAAGTCCGTTTCCAGGATCATCGGCAGCGCGGGCCCAAGATCTATGCGCTGCACGCGCCCGAGGTCGAATGCATTGGCAAAGGCAAAGCCCGGGCACCCTATGAATTCGGCTGCAAGGTGTCGATCGTCACCCCGGCGACCAAGCCCAAAGGCGGTCAGTTCGTGCTGCACGCCCAGGCGCTGCACGGCAACCCGTTCGACGGCCACACCCTGGGACCGGTGGTCACCGCACTCGAACAGCTGACCGGGGTCGAGACCCGCCGCATCCCTGTCGACAAAGGCTATCGCGGCCACAATCACCCGCACAAATTCCGCGTCTGGATCACCGGCCAAGTGCGCCGGGTCACCGGATCGATCCGCCGCGAGATGAAGCGCCGCGCCGCGGTCGAGCCGGTCATCGGCCACTTGAAGGCCGAGCACCGCATGGGCCGCAATTACCTCAAGGGCCGCGCCGGCGACCGTGCCAATGCCGTCCTCGCCGCCGCCGGCATACAACTTCGACCTGCTCCTGCGCTGGCTCAGGCGGCTTTTGCGCGCCCTTTTCCAGGCGCTCTTCCCTCAACCGACTTGCTTCCGATACCCCTAAAAATCGCCGCTCAATCGCTCTTCACGGACGACTAACTGAGGAAATGGGCCAAGCTGTTTCCCGGTGAGGGGAAAATTCCCGCTTCTGCGGACGGATATTCCCGGACGGCTCCCCCTCCCCGCGGGCGCAGAGAGGGGGTAGGCCAAGTTTCTAGCCGAGGTGCTTTTTGAAGAAAGCGGCGACCGGGTCGTAAGAGACGCTGGAGGACCGCTTCTCGTTGTCGACATAGACGATTTCGATGTCGCCGCCGGCCTTGCGGTAGTTCGAGACGAACCGTTCGGGTTCGTTGCCGGCAAAGTCGGAATCGTCGTCGTGGTAATCGTGCACGATGTCGGGCTTGCCCTGCACCCAGAGCGCCGGCGGCATCTCGACCTTTTCGCCGCGTTCGAGGATCAGGATCGGATTGCCCTCGGCCATCGCCGCCTCGGTCTTCCAATAGGTGTCGTGCTTTTCCTTCATGCCGATCGAATAGGCGGGCGGGTTCGGAGACTTCGACGCCTTGATCGCATTGCGATACCGGGACAGCGGATTGATCACCGGCCACGACATCGCCACCGCCCGCACGCGCGCGTCGACCGCGGGAGAGCCCGCCGGCAGCGCGACCGAGGCATAGCGGGAATCGGCGGGCCGCATCGCCGCCAGCATCGCCAGATGGCCGCCGCTCGACTGCCCGGCGCTGCCGATCCGGTTCGGATCGACCTTGAGCTCGCTGGCATGCGCCTTCACCCAGCGGATCGCGTAGTTGATGTCGATCAGCGAGGCCGGATAGCCGTCGGCGGCGTGGCGGAATTCCAGCGAAGCGACGACAAACCCGTTCTTCGCCAGTGTCTCGTCAAGACCCTGCGTGCCGGTCAGATCGCCGTTGTTCCAGGCGCCGCCATGCAGGTCGACCACCGCCGGGAACGGACCCTCGCCCTTGGGCTTGTAAAGCCGGGCGATCAGCTTTCGCTCGCCGTGGTGGAGATATTCGACATCTTCTGTGGTGATTTCGTAGCTCGGCATCGTCACTCCTCCCGAGGATTGCTGAACGGTGGCAACTGCGCGTTGAGCCTACTCGCTATCGGTCGGGCTGCGAAAGACGCGGGTTTGCCCGGCGCCGCGGTTTGACTTGCCCGCCGCGCGCGCCTAGCCTCCAGGAACGCAACCACGCGGCTGCGACGCAGGCCATCGGAGGAGAGAGAATGAGCGCGCATGCGAGCCCCGAACAAATCCGTTCCCGGCTGAGCCATCCCGTCATCGACGGCGACGGGCATTGGATCGAATACACGCCGGTCTTCGCCGAGCGGATGCGCAAGGTTGCTGGCGACAAGTCGGCCGACGGGTTTCTCGCCGCGCAACGCCGGATTCCCGACGCACTGCGGCTCTCGATCGCCGAGCGGCAGAGCCGGGGCGTCGCGATGGAGGGATATTGGGGGCGGCAGTCGACCAACACCCGCGACCGCGCCACCGCGATGATGCCGCGCATGCTCTATGACCGTCTCGACGAACTCGGGATCGATTTCGGCATCGTCTACCCGACCGCCGGGCTCGGCATCCCGCGCATCGCCGACGACGAGACGAGGCGTGCGGTGATCCGCGGCTTCAACATCGTCACCGCCGAATATTTCGACGGGCTCGGCGACCGACTGACGCCGGCGGCGGTGATCCCGATGCACACGCCCGAAGAAGCGATCGCCGAACTCGAATTCGTCACCAAGGAACTGGGCTCGAAGGTCGGCATGTTCGGCAGCGGCATCCGCCGCCCACTCGCCGCTGCCGCGGGCGCCGATCCCGAAATCGCGCGCTTTGCCTCTGGCTTTGACCAGTTCGGCATCGACAGCGAATTCAATTACGACCCGGTCTGGCAGAAATGCCGTGAATTGGGGATGGCGCCCACCTTCCACACCGGCGGCCGCGGCTATGGCGAGCGCTGTTCGGCCTCGAACTTCACGTTCAACCATATTGGTCACTTCGCCGCCGCCGGCCATGCCGTCGCCAAGGCGCTGTTCCTCGGCGGCGTCACGCGGCGCTTTCCTGATCTGCGCTTCGGCTTTCTCGAAGGCGGGGTCGGCTGGGGCTGCCAGCTCTTTGCCGATCTGATCGAGCATTGGGAGCGGCGCGGCGCCAAGGGCCTTGCCTATATGGACCCGAAGAAGCTCGACCGCGGGTTGTTGCGCAAATATGTCGATCAGTACGGCTATGCCGAGATCGCGGCTGAACTCGACCGCCGCGACGGCTGGCCCGCGCGCGAGGAGGACGAGTTGACGGGCGGCGTGCCGGTGCTCGACGACTACGCCGCCTGCGAGATCGCGCGCAAGCAGGACTGGATCGACCTCTATGTGACGCCGTTCTTTTTCGGCTGCGAGGCGGACGACCGCATGAACGCGACCGCGTTCGGCCGCGCCAACCCGTTCCGGGCGCGGATCAACGCGATCTTCAGCTCCGATGTCGGCCATTTCGACGTGCCGGACATGCTGCAGGTCCTGCCCGAGGCCCATGAACTGGTCGAGGACGAACTGATCACGGCGGACGATTTCCGCGACTTCACCTTCGCCAACGCGGTCCGCCTCTGGGGCACGCAGAACCCGCGCTTCTTTAACGGCACGCGTGTCGCCAAGGAGGCCGCCGCGGTGCTGGCTCAGCCGATGCTGCAGGCCGCGGAATAGCTCGATCGAAGCCGCAGCGCCGCGCGACCGGCGCTGCGGCTGCTCAGCGCCAAGCGACGGGGTCGCCGAGCATCTTGCGGTAGACCCATTTGAGCGGCCCCTTGAAGCCGAGCCGGTCGGAGACGCGCCGCCCGACATCGACCAGCCTCTCGGTCAACGCGACCAGCCGACATTCCATGTAGCCCCACGGATTGCGCCGGAAATAGCGGCGGCGAAAGCGGCGCCATCCGGCGTCGGTATAAACTTTGGCGTTGCCGCCGAGCTTACAGACGAGCGGGGTGAAATGGGGATAGAGCCGGGCGTTGTGCAGTTCGGTCTTCATGAAATTGCCGATCAAAAGATCGTCGAAATAGCCGTATTCGACAGCCTCGCACAGTGAGCGACGCGGCGCGTGAAAGGCGATCCCCTTGAGCCTCCGCTCGCTTTTCTGCGCCGCCGAGGGGCGGAGCCATAGCCGTCGCCGCTCGCCGCCGACAACGAATTCGAGATAATCGAAGAACCTGCGGATCGTCTCGAACTTGTGGAAGAAGCCGAAGAGCGCCGACCATTCGGGCTCGCTCAGACGCTCCGAGTAATCATCGGCGCCGGTGGCGTTGGTGACCTGGCTGAAATCCGAAGCCTGGCTTGGATGCTTGCGTTCGACCGCACCTGTTTCGAGATCGACGCGAACGAATGGCTCCAAAACCCGAATGCCAGGGCGGGTCCAGTGCCGCTCGATGTCGGGCCAAGTGACACGGTAGGCGTTGGCCCAGGCGCTGTCGCTGCGCAAGTAGAGATGTTGTGAGGAGGAGCAGACGTAATTGCCGACCCCGAGCTTGTCAGCGAGGCGGGCGACGGCCCATACCGCACCCGGCTTGTAGTGCTCCGCCGGCTCGGTGATGCGGCGCCCCTGGTCGTCGACGAAATTGAGCATGTCGGCGTCGATCGCGCAGAGCGATGCCAGATATGTGCGCGGGCGATCGTAGCGGGCAACGAGCCGGCGCAAGAAACGCCCCTCGCCGAAGAGCGGCGAGTTGTTGAGATTGACAACGAGGGCCCCATCGGCCTCGACCACCAGGACCGCGTCCTGGTTCTCGTTGTCGATGCACAGGCAACGCAGCCTTGGCGAGAGTTGCCACCATTGCCGGTATTGCATGATCTCGACATTGAAGCCAAGGCCTCGGACTGTCTCGGCGATCTCGCCGCTATAGTGGTCGGGCAGCAGAATACGGGTGTCGCGCGACAGCGAGGCCAGCAAGTTGGGATGCAGATGATCGGGGTGGCCGTGCGAGATCCAGATGAAGGGCGCCTGCTGCACCGCCTTGCGTTCCTCCGCGGTCAACGGCCGGTCAAATCCCCAACTGCCGAAGTAGCAGGCGCCTTGCAGCCACGGATCGGTCGCGAGCAATGGCCGGCCCTCGTCGTAAAAAACCAGGGTCGCATTGCCGAGCGTCTCAAAGCCGAGCCGCATCACCGCTCCTCCGCCGATCGCGGGACGCCGATATCTTTGCAGCCGGCGTGAACTGGGTGAGGGGCCAAGCCGGGCGCGCCTCTCAACTCAGCCGAGCGGGGACGGGATTGACCCCTCGGCATCGGAAATGTAATTGCCGCGGAAACTTCGGGGAACAGATCATGCTCGCCGCGTTGATGAAGGGGTTGCACCGCCCGATCTACCTCTCGCGGCTCAACGAGCTGACGCGGCAGATCGTCCCGCATCTGAAGCCTGGCGACGAGGTCCTGGATGTCGGCTGCGGGTTTGGCGAATTGGGACGAACGCTGGCCGATAGCGCCGATGTGCGGGTCACCGGGCTCGAACGGGCCCCGCGCGGCAACGAACTCATCCCGGTGGCGCCCTATGACGGGGGCACCATCCCCTTCCCCGACGGCAATTTCGACGCGGTCATCCTCGCCGATGTCCTGCATCACGAGCGGGACCCGGAGAGGCTGATCGGCGAGTGCGCCCGCGTCGCACGTCGGCTGCTGATCATCAAGGACCACAAAGCGGATACCTGGTTTCAGCACAAGCGAGTTTCGCTCATGGATTGGGCGGCCAATGCTCCCTATGACGTGCCCTGCCTCTATCGCTACCTCAGCCAAGCTGGCTGGGACGATCTGCACCGCCGCATGCGTCACCAGGTGGTCGCCCGACTGAACGGCATGGATCTGTATCCTCCGATGGTGAACTTGATCTTCGGCGGCAAGCTGCAATACATGGCGATCGTCGACGTGGCCGGGCTCAAAGACTGATCGTGGCGACCTTGGCCGCCGACAGGAGCAGCAGCAGGGCCGCGGCGATCAGCCACGACACCCAGTCGCGGGAAGCGTAGATGATCGGGTCGGCGTGCATATAGCCGCGCGACACCGAGAGCCAGAGCCGGCACTGCCAGAAGAGCATCAGCGGCACCGTGCCCCACAGCAATCCTGGCGAGGCATAGCGCTGCAGCACCCATTCGCTCTGCACGAAGAGCGCGAGGACGACGCAGGAGGAAAAGGCGGCGGCGCAGCCGAACGTCTGCAGGATCGGCGCGTCGGCGACGCTGTAGCCGCGCCGGGCCGCGAGCCGACCGCCGGACTGCCCGAGAGTCGTCAGCTCCCCGACACGCTTGACCAGCGCCAGGCTCAGAAACAGGAAACTCGAAAAAGCGAGCAGCCATAGCGACAACGCGTATCCCGTCGCCTCGCCGCCGCCGTAGAGCCTGATCGTGTAGAGCCCGGCCAGCAGAAAGACATCGACCAGCGGCAGTTCTTTCAGCTTGACGGAATACCCGAGCGAGGCGGCGATATAGACCAGCACGACGCCGATGGTGCCGTCGAGCCAGGCCAACCCCAGACCCAACAGGAGGAGCCCGGCCGCGATCGCGGCGGCTGTCGTCAGCGGCAGGTCGCCGCTCGCCATCGGGCGACTGCGCTTGGTCGCATGGCGCCGATCCGCCTCCAGATCGAACAGATCGTTCAGGATATAAACCGCCGACGCCGCGGCGCAAAACGCCGCGAACATCCCGGCCGCGGCGAGCCAGGCATGCATGTCGCCGAGCGCGTGGGCGGTAAAGATCGGGACGAAGACCAGGAGGTTCTTGACCCATTGATAGGGCCGCATCGTCCGCAGCGCGGCTCCGAAGAACGGGCGCCTGTCGTCGATCTCGGCCTCGATCGGCACGGTCTTGCGCGCCGCCGCCGCCACATTTGGGGACGCGTTGACGGTGACGCCGGCTTGCGCGACCGCCCACACCGCCAGATCGGCGCGGCTGTCGCCGGCATAGGCGAAGCCGCCGACGCCAAAACGGTCGACGAGCGCCCGCGCCTTGGCTTCGCCCTTGAGATTATCCACGCCGTCCGAGGCGATGACTTCGTCAAAGAGCCGCAAGTGGTCGGCAATCGAATGCGCCACGCCGGCATCGGCCGCCGTCGCCAGCACCAGCCGCCTGCCCGATTGCTTCTGCTCGCGCAGGTAAGCGAGCAATTCCTGATTATAGGGCAACAACGCCGGGTCGAGGTCGGCGGCTTGCGTGACGGCGCGCTTGAAGGCGGCCCTTCCACCGCGCACAAGCCGCAGCAACGCGCTCGCGACTTGCCGGCTCGGCCCCAATGCGAAGAGGCTCTCCACCAGGGTGTCGGTGCGAACCAGCGACCGGTCGAGATCGACGCACAGAGGTACGGCAGGCGGTTCGCGCTGCGTAATCCCCGGTATCGCCGCTACGCTCGCGCTGCTCATCAAAACCGGCCGTACCCGGGGTAGAGGTGGTCGTTAGCGTCGCCAATATAGAACATTTGGCGTGAATCTCCAACCCGGCGCCCGTGAGACGGACGGCGATCCTTGCCCCATAGGCCGTTTGTAGCGTCGGCCCGCTTGCTTCATTTGCCCGACGCTATAGAACCCGCGTATGGTTACCCTCGTGCAAAGGCTTGCATTTACGACAGCAACACCGTCATTGGCGGCGGCAACGCGCGACTCCTCGCCGCTGCGGGGTTCGGACGCGGCGATCGCGGTTCTGTGGTTTGCCGTCGCCTGGATCGTCTACGCCGGCTTTGGACTGCGCCTCGCGCAGGGCTTCTACACCGAATACTACAATCTGGCCTTCGATTTCGATCCGCCGCGCACCTTGCAGACTCTGGCGCTGAGCCCTGCCGACGCGCAGGGGTTCCGCCATCCGCTGATGCTGCTGCTGCGGCCGCTGGCCTGGCCGTTCCTCGCCGCCGGGCTGGCGCCGAAGGCGGCCGCCGCGATGGTAATGGCGATGTTCGGCGGCGGCAGCGTGGCGCTGTGTTTTCTCTACCTGCGCGCCGTCGATGTCCGGCGCCCCGAAGCCGCCGCCCTCACCCTGCTCTTTGCGGTGAGCGGCACCCAGATCTTCACCGCGATCATTGTCGAGACCTTCGGCATTTCGGGTTTCGCGATCGCGCTGATCTGGCTGATCGCCGTGATCCGCCTCGACGATCCGACGAGGCTGCGGCCGTTGCGTTATTTTGCCGCGCTGCTGGCTTTCGGCGTGACAATCACCAATGTCGTGCAGGCGTTTATCGCCGAGATGCTGGTGGCGTGGCGTCACGCGACATTGCGCAAAGCGGTCGAGCGAACCGTCGTGTTCGGCCTGATCGGCGGGATCGTCGCCAGCGTCTTCGTGCTTGCCGTATGGCACGCCGAGCTCTGGGCGGCGGCGAAGAACCCGATCCACGCGCTGAAAGAAATTTACTGGATGCAACCGACCGAAAAGCGGACCGCCGGGATCGGGCGGATCTCGCTGACGTTTTTCGGGTTCTCATTTGTCTCGCCCGAATACAGTTGGATCAATATTGGCAACGATCTGCCCGTGATGCGCGATTTTCGCGATTATGTAATGTCGCCGATCGGCCGGATCGCGATGCCGTTGTGGCTGGGCTTTTGGGCGATCGGGGCCGCGGCGTCGTTCAGCCATCGACGCTATCGCTGGCCGGCGCTGGCGCTCGCCGCCGCGATCCTCTTCAACATCCTGCTGCACATGGATTTTCAGAACCGCGGCAGCCTCTATCTCTACTCAGCGCACCTGCACTTTCCGATCTTCGCGTTGGGCGTCGGCCTGGCATTGTTTCTCGGACGCTCGGCGAAGGCGCGCGGCGTCTACATCGCCGCGGTGCTGCTGCTGGCCGGTCTCGTCGGCGCCGACAATCTCGGCAAGGCTGCCGGCTTTGCCGCGGATTTCGACAAGACTCCGGTGTCCTACGGTTCCGGGATCCCGGTCGCGCCGAGCGTCCAGCACGATTGAGGCGGGTTCGCGAACCTGCCGATGCCTCGGTCCATAGGGGAGGAGAGATGACCAACCAAGCCCTTTCCGGTCTCGACGATCTGCGGCGCCGCTTGGCGGCGGCGATCCATGCGCACTGGAAGCTGTTCCTCGCCGAGGGCGTCGTCATGATGATCCTCGGCTTGCTGGCGATCGCCTTGCCGAACATCGCCACCTTGGCGACGACGATCCTGATCGGCTGGCTGTTTTTCATCGGCGGCATCCTGCGGGTGATCTCGCTGCTGCAGCATCGCCAAATGCCGGGCTTTGCCTGGTCGATGGCGACTGCGGTGCTGGCGGTTCTGCTCGGCCTCGTCCTCGCATTGCAGCCGATCGCCGGCGTCCTGACCCTGACGATCGCGCTGATTGCGTTCTTTATCCTGGAAGGCATCGCCGCGATCGTGATCGCGATCGAATACCGCAAACACCTGCCGAGTTGGGGGTGGGTGCTGTTCAGCGGTCTCGTCGATCTGCTGCTCGCCTTCCTGATCTGGGAGGGCTGGCCGAGTTCCGCCGGCTGGGCGATCGGCCTCCTCGTCGGCATCAACATGTGTTTTGTCGGGTTGTCGCTGATCATGACGGCGTTGGCGGCGCGGCTGATGAACGAGTGAAAAGAAAACGGCGTTTCGGGACACGCCCGACCTGCCGCCGCGTTCGACACCCCGACGGCAGCCGTGCGGGCGATAGCATTTAGCCGCCGCACACCCCGCAACAGAGAGCCATGCCCGCCTTACCCGATATTTCGTCAGTCTCGAGGATCCTACAGCAGCTCGAGAATTGGGTTTTCACGAGCGTCCTGAGCATCGGCACCCTGGCCCAGATCGCGGCCGTGTTCGTTGCCTACGGCGTCGCCCGCGCCGCCACCCCGCACCTCACGCGATGGCTTGGCCAGATCAACGTCAGGCGGTTGCCAGAAGGATTGGCCCAGCAACTTGTTCTGTCGCTGAAGTCGCTGATCCTGCCGACCACGTGGCTGGTGATCGTCGGACTGAGCAAATGGATAGCCGTCTATGCAGGCTTGCCGAGCCATCTGCTGCGCCTGGTTGCAAGCCTGCTCGCGGCGTGGATCGTCATCCGCCTGACCTCGAGCTTTGTGCGCAATCCGGTTTGGGGTCGGCTGATCGCCGTCTCGGTCTGGACCATCGCCGCCCTCAACATCCTCGGCCTGCTAACCGCGACGATGGCGTTTCTCGACGCGATCGGCTTCGATTTCGCCGGCCTGCGGATCTCGGCCTTGACGGTAATCCGCGGCTTTGCCGCGCTGGCGATCCTGCTGTGGCTCGCAGTGACCGCCTCGCAACTCGCCGAGCGACGCATCCGGCGGGTCGAAGCGCTGACGCCGTCGCTTCAGGTGCTGTTCGCCAAACTAGTGAAAGTGCTCCTGATCGCGGTGGCAATTGTAACGGCGCTCGGCAGCGTCGGGATCAACCTGACCGCCTTTACCGTGTTCAGCGGCGCCGTCGGACTGGGGATCGGTTTCGGTCTGCAGAAGGTGGTCTCCAATCTGATCAGCGGCATCATCCTGCTGCTCGACCGCTCGATCAAGCCGGGGGACGTGATCGCAGTAGGAGAAACATACGGTTGGATTCAATCTTTGGGCGCGCGGTATGTTTCGGTCGTCACGCGCGACGGCACCGAACATCTGATCCCGAACGAGGAACTGATCACCCAACGGGTCGAGAACTGGTCGTATTCGAACAGTCTTGTTCGCCTCAAGGTGCCGGTCGGCATCTCCTACAACGCCGATCTGCACAAAGCCATCGAACTGGTGTTGCAGGCGGCGCGCGGCGCGCCGCGGGTGCTGGCTACCCCCACCCCGATATGTCTGTTGAAGGGATTTGGCGACAGCTCGGTCGATCTCGAATTGCGGTTCTGGATCAACGATCCGAACAACGGCGTGAGCAACGTGAAAAGCAGCATTCTTCTGGGCGTTTGGGACCGCTTTCACGAACACGGGATCGAAATTCCGTTCCCGCAGCGGGATCTGCATATCCGCTCGGCGATCCCGCTGCCGCTGATCGGTGACCGCCTGCCCGTTGCGAACGCCGATCGGGCCGAGGAGACCGGTCGGCTTATGCCTCAGGTTCGTCGCCCCCCTCGGTCAACTCGAACCACATCGCATTCAAGATCGCGAAGGCGCAGGCGAGACCCAAACCCAGAACCCAGCTGAAATACCACATTCGCGAGCTTTCCCCTCGTCAGTATCGGCTGTCGCGTCGCTCGACGTCGGCAAGCCGCACCGGACCGCGCATGACGCGCAGCACAAATCCGGTATAGGCAAGCACGATCGGCAGGAAGATCACGGTGGCCAGCAGCATGATGAACAGGGTCGCCTGGCTCGACGAGGCGTCCCACACGGTCAGGCTTGCCTCGGGATGGGTCGAGGACGGCATCAGAAACGGGAAGAGGGAAACCCCGGCGGTGGCGACGATGCCGGCAATCCCGGCGCCACTGGCGACAAACGCGAACATCCTCGCGTTGCCGCCGCCGGTCGCCGCCGCCAGCAAGGGGCCGGCAATCCCGATCACCGGGGCGGCAAGCAGCCAGGGATGGATGCGGTAATTGACGAGCCAGACGCCGGTCTGGCGGACGACGCTCTTGGCGAGCGGGTTCGAAGGCCCGTTATGGGCGATCGTGCCGCCAATCGCGTAGCCCTCGATCCCGAAGGCGATCCAAATTCCGCCCAGAATGAAGAGGATCGCGGTGGCGGCTGCGGCGAGACGGCCGATGCGCGCCCCGCGCTCGGCCACCACCCCATCGGCCTTGAGCGCCAGCCATATGCCGCCGTGCATGACCAGCATCGCCACGCTGACGAGCCCAGCGAGAATGCCGAACGGGTTCAACAATCCAAAGAAATTGCCGGTGTACGTCACCCGCAAATCGGCGTCGAAGCCAAACGGCACGCCCTGCAGCAGGTTACCGAACGCGACGCCGAAGATCAGCGCCGGCACGAAACCGCCGATCGACAGGCCCCAATCCCATATCGCGCGCCATCCGGGATCGGCGATCTTGTCGCGGAAGTTGAACCCGACCGGGCGGATGATCAGCGCCAGCAGCACAAGAAACATCGCGACATAGAAGCCCGAGAAACTCGCCGCGTAGAGGAACGGCCAGGCGGCAAAGGCCGCACCGCCGCCGAGAATGAACCAGACCTGATGGCCCTCCCAGGTCGCCTCGATGGTCTCGCGCACCTGCCGCCGCTCGCCGTCGCTGCGGCCGACAAAGGGCAGCAGCATCGCCGCGCCGAGATCGTAGCCGTCGAGCGCCGCGAACAGGATCAGCACGATGCCGAGCAATGCCCACCAGATGACGCGCAGGATGTCGTAATCGATCGGCATCTCAGTCCTCGCCCGCCGGCGCCGGCCGCAAGGAGGGTTGCGGTTGGGCCGGAACGGCGTCCGGGCCGCGGTGGATCGCGCGCACCATCAAGGCCACGTCGACGATTGCAAGCGCGCTGTAGAACACGGCAAAACCGATCAGCGAGCCGATCACCTGGCCGCGCGGCACCGACGAGACGCCAAGAAAGGTCGGCAGCACGCCCTCGACCACCCAGGGCTGGCGGCCGTATTCGGCGACGATCCAACCCAGTTCGGCGGCGATCCACGGCAACGGCAGGCTGAAGAGCGCAATGCGCAAAAACCAGCGCTGCTCAAGCTTGCGCACCGAGGCCAAGTAGAAGGCCAACGCGAACAGCGCGATAAAATAAAACCCGAGCCCCGCCATGATGCGGAACGACCAGAACAGGACCGGCACATCGGGGATCAGGTCGTTGGCGGCGCGCGCGATTGTGGCGGGATCGGCGTCCGCGATCGCCTCGGTATGGCGCCGCAGCAACAGGGCATAGCCTAGGTCGGGTGCTGCGCTGGCGAAGGCGGCGCGCGCCGCCGGATCGTCCGGGTTCTGGCGCAGCGCCTGCAAGTCGCGATAGGCGCGAATGCCGTTGGCGATCCGCTCCGCGCCATGCTGGACCAGATCGCTGATGCCCTCGACCGGCGTGTCGAGCGAACGGGTGGCGATAATGCCGAGAAGCCAGGGGATCTCGATCTTGTAGCGGGTTTGATGCGTCGCGAGATCGGGCAGGCCGAACAACGTGAAGCTGGCCGGCGGCGGTTCGGTCTGCCACATCGCCTCGATCGCCGCGATCTTCATCCTCTGGTCGAGGGTCGCGGTATAGCCACTCTCGTCGCCGAGGACGACGACCGACAACGCTGAGGCCAGCCCGAAGCTCGCCGCCACCGTCATCGAGCGTTTGGCGATCGCGACATGCCGACGACGCAGTAAAAAATAGGCGCTGACCGCGAGGACGAACATCGAGCCGGTGACGTAGCCGGCGCTGACGGTGTGGACGAACTTCGCCTGAGCCACCGGGTTGAACACCAGTTCATAGAACGAGGCGAGTTCCATCCGCATCGTCGAAAAGTTGAACCGGGCGCCGACCGGGTTCTGCATCCAGCCATTGGCGATCAGAATCCACAAAGCCGAGAAATTGGCGCCGAGCGCCACAAGCCAGGTGACGATCAGATGCCCGAGCTTCGGCAGCCGGTCCCAGCCGAAGAAAAACAGGCCGACAAAACTTGCTTCGAGAAAAAACGCCATCAACCCTTCGATGGCGAGCGGCGCACCGAAGATGTCGCCGACGTAATGCGAGTAATACGCCCAGTTCGTGCCGAACTGAAACTCCATCGTGATGCCGGTGGCGACACCCATGGCAAAGTTGATGCCGAACAGAACCCCCCAGAACTGAGTCATCTGCCGCCAGATCGAGCGGCCGGTCATCACATAGACGCTCTCCATGATGGCGAGCAGCAGTGACAACCCCAGGGTCAGCGGGACAAACAGAAAGTGATAAAGGGCGGTCAGCGCGAATTGCAGGCGCGACAACTCGACGATGCCGGGTTCGACCATGGCGGCTCACCTTACCGCGACGGCAGGGCCGAAGATTGCCGCGGCTCCATCCGAGGGAGTCGCGGCAAGACGCTGTGCCGGAGAAAAGAAGGCCAGGTAGAGGAAGAGGAGTGCGATTGCCTTGAACGTCAGCGCCACGGCGATTTCGGCGCCAAGGGATCGTCGAGCCGTCATTAGCAGCCCCCCGCGCATCCACTCGACGCGCCATCGTCCGGCTTCGCCGACCACGCGTCAAGTGGGGTCGGGGCGTCGCGACGCCGCAGGGCGGCGACCGCTACCCGACTTTCACTCCGACTTCCCGCCAGGCGTCGGCGACGGCCTTGCGCTCGGCGCTGCCCGAACCGTAGCGATGGCCGGCGTTGGCGACGGTATGGCCGGCGAAGTTCGCGAAATTGGCGGTCGGCCGCAGGCTGCGGTCGCGGATCGTGTCGTACCAGACCTGCCCCGCCTTCTCCCAGGCGTTGCCGCCGATCGCCGTCGCGGCAAGATAGAAGGCGCGGTTCGGAATCCCCGAATTCAGATGCACGCCGCCATTGTCCTGGCCGGTGCGCAGATAATGCTGCATGTCGGCGGGTTGCGGGTCCTTGCCCATGACGTTGTTGTCGTAGGCGGTGCCGGGCGCCTTCATCGAGCGCAAGGCCTGGCCGGGGAAGGTCAAGAGCCCCTCGCCGATCAGCCAGTCGGCCTGGTCGGCGGTCTGCTTCAGGACATATTGCTTGATCAGCGAGCCGAAGATGTCGGAGACCGATTCATTGAGCGCCCCCGACTGGCCGAAATAGGTCAGGTTGACCTCGGACCCGGTGACCCCGTGGGTCAGTTCGTGGCCGATCACGTCGAGCGAGATCGTAAAGCGGTTGAAGATCGTGCCGTCGCCATCGCCGAACACCATCTGCTCGCCGTCCCAGAAGGCGTTGTCGTAATCCCGGCCGTAATGGACGGTGGCGTCGAGATGCAGCCCCTGCCCGTCGATCGAGTTGCGCTGGTAGGCTTCGAGATAGAAGTCGAAGGTGTGACCGAGCCCGTCATAAGCTTCGTTGACGCTGACATCGGGAACGCTCGGCTGACCCTCGCCGCGGACCAGCCTGCCGGGCTTGGTTTCGCCGTTGGCGGCGGTATAGACCGAGCGCTGCACCCTTGCCGGACCCGCCCGCACGACCGGGCGCGGCAATGCCGCCAGCATCTGCAAGCTCAAACGCTGGGCGCGCTGGGTTGTGTCGAGCGAGAGGGTGTTGAGCGCCGAATTGCGCTGTGCGGGGTTGCCGCGCCGGGCCATCTCATGCAGCACATGCGGGGGCAGGATGCAAAAGACGGGACGGCGGCAACGACCCTTGCGGGCGTGCGGGTGCATGACGGTGACCTCCTGCGGGCCGTGACCAAGAAAGCGCCGATCGCGAAGGTTCGGTCGGGTCACGATAGGGGTGATCGCCCGCATCCGAGTGTGAACTCCTTCACATTCGAGGCAAAACTCGAAGGCATCAAGCCGCCGCGTAGTGTCGCAGCCGGCGTTCGAGACGGGCGAACAGCAGGTCGGTCAGGATCGCGAAGAGAGCGACGAGAATTGCCCCTTCGAGGACGAAGGGTAGCTTGTCGGCGACCAGGCCGCTGAAGATCGGGGTCCCGAGGGTGATGGCGCCAACCGTCGAGCCGATCGTCGCGGTGCCGATTGCGATGGTTACCGAGACTCGCACCCCGGCCAGGATCACCGGCGCCGCCAACGGCAGTTCTACCCGGCGCAAGATCTGCCAGGGCGAGAGGCCCATCCCCTCGGCCGCCTCGCGCACCGCCCGCGGCACGCCCTCCAACCCGGCGATCGCGCTCTCGGTGATCGGCAGGAGGCCGTAGAGAAAAAGCGCCAGCACGGTTGGGCGCGCGCCAAAGCCCATCATCGGCACCGCGATCGCCAGCACGGCCGCCGGCGGAAAGGTCTGGCCGACCGCCGCCAGCAGGCTGACCATCGCGCGGAAGTCCCGCCCGGCCTCGCGGGTGACGAAGATCGCCGCGGCAATCCCGAAAGCCGCCGCGGCAATGCTCGCCGCCGCGACGAGCCCGGCATGCGAGAGGAAAAGGTCGAGAAAGCTCGCCCGGTCATAAATCACTGGCTTGATGTCGGGAAAGAGCGGCTGCAGGACCGGGCGCAGAGCCGGCATCTTCAGCAACAGCGCCGCAAACAGCAGGCCGACCCAGAAGACCGGGCTGGCGACGAGCGGTGGCGCCCGCATCGCCCTCATCGCACCAGATCGGCGAGTGTGACGACGCCGACGATTTCCCCTCGGCGTCGCTCACCGGCAGCCGGTCGGTGCGGCGCACCGTCATCGCCGACAGCGCCTCGCGCAACGGCAGGTCGAGCGAAAGCGGCTCGCCCTCGGCAGTTTCGCCGCGCCGGACCCTTTCGGCGATGCGGCGCGCCGAGAGGAGCTTGAGGCCCAGGCCCTGGCGGCCGACGAAATCGGCGACAAAATCGCTCGCCGGGTGTTCGAGCAGATCTAGCGGCGGCGCGACCTGGACGATATGCCCGCGATCCATGATCGCGATGCGTGTCGCCAGCCGCAGCGCCTCCTCGATGTCGTGGGTCACGAACACGATCGTCTTGCCCGTCATACGGTGGATGCGCTGGAGTTCGGCCTGTAACGCGTCGCGGGCGATCGGGTCGATGGCGGCGAAGGGCTCGTCCATCAGCAGCAACGGCGGATCGGCGGCGAGCGCCCGGGCGACGCCGACCCGCTGCTGTTCGCCGCCCGACAACTGGTGCGGGTATTTGCCGCGATAGATCGCGGGATCGAGACGGAAGGTTTCGAGCAGTTCGTCGACCCGCTCTTTCACCCGCTTCTCCTGCCATTTGAGAAGCCGCGGCACGGTCGCGATGTTGTCGGAGACGGTCCAGTGCGGAAAGAGGCCGGTCGACTGGATCGCATAGCCGATGCGGCGGCGCAACGCTTCGACCGGGGTCCGGGCGACATCCTCGCCGCCGACCCTTATTGTGCCGGCATCGACCGCGACCAGCCGGTTGATCATGCGCAAGGTCGTCGATTTGCCGCAGCCGGAAGCGCCGAGCAGCACGCAGAATTCGCCGGCTGCGACGCTCAGCGACAATCCGTCGACGACGGAGCGCTCGCCGTAGAACTTGCTGACGTTCTCGATGGCGATCATGCCACGGGGACCGGGCGCAGCACAGCGGACGCCGTCTGCAACAGGAAATCGGCGGCGAGCGCCAGAAAGATCGCCGGCAGAGCGCCGAGCAGCACCAGATCGACGGCGTATTGCCCGAGCCCGTCGAAGACGAAGACACCGAGCCCGCCGGCGCCGATCAACGCGGCCACGACGGCAAGGCCGATCGCCTGGACGATGACGACGCGCAGCCCGGCAAGCAGCACCGGAGAGGCCAGCGGCAATTCGACTCGCCACAAAATCTGGCGCCGGGAGAGCCCCATGCCCTGCGCGGCGTCGACGATCGCGGCGTCGATCCCATCAAGGCCGGCGAGGGTGTTGCGCACCACCGGCAGCAGCGCATAGAGCACCAGCGCCACGATCGCCGGGGCCACGCCGATGCCGCCCACACCCAGCGCCGCCAGACTCGGCAGGGCGAAGGCCAGGGCCGACAGCGGCGCGATCAAGAGGCCGAAGAGCGCGATCGAGGGGATCGTCTGCAAGGTGTTCAGGACGGCGAAGAGCGGCCCCTGCACCTTCGGCCGCCTCGCGGCGAGGATACCAAGCGGGAACCCGATCACGATTGCCGGGCCGACCGAGCCCGCGACCAGCAGGATATGGCGAACCAGCGCGGCGGCGAAGACCTCGCGACGCGCCGCGTATTCGCGGGCGATCGACAGCGCGTCGAAGGCCCCGGCGGCAGCCAGCCAGATCACGCCCGTGACAATCGCGGCCGCTGCCACGAGCCGCGCCGCGGGCCCGGCGTCGAGCCGCTGCAAGGCATCGATCACGGCTAAGGTCGCCGCCGCCGTCACGACCCAGAATGCCGCGCCGAGCGAGACGCGCACGGCGGGCGGCGCCCCCAACGCGAGGTTTCTCGCCGCCTCGCCGGCTGCCAACAGCGCCAGCAACAGCAATAAAGTCGCCGACAGCGCCACGGTGATGCTCAGGTTCCGGGACCCCGGCGCGAACGCCGCGGCGAGCAGAATCGCCGTGAAGACCGCGATGCCGACGGTCGAGATCGGGTCGGCGGCATGCCACAACGCCACCCCTTCCCCGGGGGCGAGGCGGTTCGGAGCAAAGCTGACAAAACCGGTCGCCGCCGTTGCGATCGCCGCGGCCAGCACCAGGCTCGGCAAGACCCGGTTGTGGATTCTTGGAAGCCGCATCACGGCAGGAAATGCTGCGCCTTCAGGTAGGCCGCCGCGACCGCCGCGGCGTCAAGGCCTTCGACGGCGATTTGCGCGTTGAGGCGCTGCAAGGTTTCGAGCGTCAGACCGGCGAAGACGGGATCGAGTAAGCGGGCGATCTGCGGATAGTGTTGCAACACCGCTTCGCGCACCACCGGCGCCGGCGCATAAACCGTCTGCGCCCCCCGGTTGTCGGCAAGCGCCACGAGACCAAGAGCGGCCAGGGCGCCGTCAGTGCCATAGGCCATCGCGGCGTTGACACCCGATACGCCCTCTGCCGCGGCGCGCAACGTCGCCGAGGTATTACCGCCGACCAGAGTCAGCAACTGCGCATCCGACAGGTGAAAGCCGTAGGTCGCCTCGAAGGCGGGCAGCGCCGACGGGCTTTCGACAAACTCGGCCGACGCGGCAAGTTTGACTTGCCCGCCCTTGGCAAGGTATTGCGCGAAGTCGTCCATCGTCTTGAGCCGGGCGCGTTTGGCGAGATCTCGCCGCACCGCGATGACCCAGGTGTTGTTGGCCGGCGCCGGGGCGAGCCAGACGAGCGCGTTTTTTTTGCGGTCGAGGCGCTTGACTTCGGCATAGCCCCGCGCTCGGTCCCGCCATACGGGGTCGCCCTCCATATGAAAGAACAACGCGCCGTTGCCGGTATATTCGGGATAGATGTCGATCTGCCCCGCCAGGATCGCGGCGCGGCAAATGTTGGTCGGCCCCAATTGCAGCCGGTTCTCGACCGGCAGGCCATCCGCCCGCAGCACCGCCAGGATCATATTGCCGAGGAGCGCCCCCTCGGTGTCGATCTTCGAGGCGACGACGACCTGTCTCTCGTCCGGTACCGCCGCGGCAGCGACGACGCCGACGATCAAGCCAATGGCGACGGCGGCCGACGCCGCAAATGCCCGCGCTGCAATACCGCCAATAACCATTATGGTCTCCCCGGCCGACACTCTGCCTGAGGCCCGGAAGGGATGTCGAGGAGTCGGAGACGCACAGCGGTCTCGCGCCGATCCGAAAGCGGCGAGCACGCGGCCAAAATAATGTTACAATCGCCTCGTCTGCGAACCCGAGTGGTGGGGGCGGCACGCTCCCGTAGCCCTGATGCGACCGGATCGCCAACTGAGGATCATCTCATGACAGGACCAAAGCGACGTACCGCTCGGCGTATGCCGGCGCTGCCGTGGATGATGGCGGAGTTGGCGATGGCCTCATGGGAGACGATCGCGCGGCGAACCACAATGATCGCTCTGGGCGCCTGCAGCCCGGCGGAATATCAGCGCATGGTGATCGAGAAGGCCGCGGCATTGCAGCAATCGGCGATCGCCGTAATGACCGGGGGCGGGAAGAAGGCGGCGCTCCGTCCATGGCATAGCCGCGCCACCGCGAATGCCCGACGGCTGCGGCGGAAGAGCTAAGGAAGCTCTGCAAAAGCGGGCGGCGTGTGATCATGATATAGTCGGCAGCGGGGTTGACCTTCACAAGGTTTGGGGAGATGAAGCAGCCGAGGCTGGCGACGGCGGGGTCCGAGCGCGACGCCCGGACGACGCGGCGGGCGAGATTTCTGACCGAGATGGAACGCGTCGTGCCGGGGACGACGCTGTGCGGGTTGCTCGAGCCCTACTATCCCAAACCCGGTAATGGCCGGCCGCCGGTCGGGGCCGAGCGGATGCTGCGCCTCTACTTTTTGCAGCAATGGTTCAACCTGTCGGACCCGGCGGCGGAAGAGGCGCTCTATGCTTCGCTGGCGATGCGCCGGTTTGTCGGCATCGACCCCCGCCGTCGCGAGGGCAGGCTCTCGGCCGCGAGCCGGCGCCGGACGAGACCACGATGTGCCGCTTCCGCCCTCTGCTGGAACACCACGACCTCGGTCGGTTGCTGTTCGAAGAAGTGCCGCGGCATCTTGCCGAGAAGGGGTTGAAGGTCGCCACCGGCACGATCGTCGATGCGGCGATCATCGCCGCGCCGTCCTCGACCAAGAATGCCGCGGCGTCGTGGACATGGTCGAGCGGGCGAAGAACCGAACCAAGTCGCAGGTGCGGGCCCGGAGCCTGCCCTCGCGAAGGCGGGGGTCGAGCATGCGATCGGGGTCGTCAAGCGGGTGTTCGGCTTCGCCAAGGTGCGCTACCGCGGGCTCAAGAAGACCGCTCATCGCCTCATCGTGACCTGTGCGCTGGCCAATCTGTTCATCGCCCGCCGCCATCTGATGCGCTGCCAACCGGCGTAATGCGCCCACATCGCGCCTGAAAGCCCGCCGACCGACCAAAAACCATAACCCCATGGTATCCCGCTCGCCCGACCGCGTAAATCTCGATGCCCCTATCCCCAACCGCCCCTTTTTCAGATGGGGTATCGCGGCGGTTCCGGCGGTAGTCGCTGGAGGCGGAGGTGGCCGTCCTTCACACTGACGTTGGACACGAGGTCCGGATGAGCCGGCCCCAAAACGTTCTACAGAGGAAGGACTGCCATGAAGCATTGTGCTGGCCTGGATGTATCGGTCAAGGAGACGGCGATCGGCATTGTAGACGAGACCGGGAAAATCGTACGGGAGGCCAAAGTAACGACGGAGCCAGAGGCAGTCGTTGCCCTGTTGAACGAGGCCGGACTTGGCTACGCCCGGGTTGGGCTGGAGGCAGGGCCGCTGTCGCAATGGATGGTGACCGGCCTGCTTGAGGCGGGGCTGCCGGTAGTCATATGAAGGCGGTGCTGAAGGCCCAGCAAGTGAACAAGAGCGACCGCAACGATGCGCGCGGTATAGCACAGATGATGCGGGTCGGGTTGTACCAGGCAGTGCACGTGAAGACACTGGCCAGTCAGCAAGAGCGGATGCTGCTGACGTCACGCAAGCGGCTCCGCGACAAGCTGCAGGACATGGAGAACGAGCTCCGAGGAACCGTGCGCAATTTTGGGCTCAGGGTGGGGGTGGTCAGCCCGGTCACTTCGAAGCCAGAGTCCAGAATTGGTGGTGGGGCATCCGACCCCAGGGGCAATTGTCGCCCCCTTGCCTGCAGTTCGCGGGACGCCACAAGATGGTCCTCGACCAGGTCCGCGGCGACCGGCTATGCCGCCGCTTGATGACGGTGCCGGGAGTGGGACCGGTCGTGGCACTGACGTTTCGGGCCACGGTCGATCAGCCGCAGCGTTTTGTCCGTTCCAAGATGGTGGGGGCACATTTCGGCTTGGTACCGCGCCGCTTTCAGTCCGGCGAGACGGACTACGACGGAAGGATCTCGAAATGTGGGGACGCCATGATGCGCACGGCACTTCTATGAAGCAGCGCAGGTGCTCTCACACATAGCCAGAAATGGTCCTGGCTCAAGGCTTGGGGCATGCCGCTGGCCCGTCGTCGCGGAGGGAAGAAGGCAATCGTCGCCCTGGCCCGACGCCTCGCTGTCATCCGGCACCGGATATGGACGGACGGTACCCAATTCCGCTGGCGCAAGCAGCCCGATGCAGTAGCCGCCTGAAAGAAGGATATTGAGTTCCGCCCCGGCGGAAAAGCGCCCCTCGCGGGGACGATGGACGAGGTGAGTTCGCCGGGAACGTGGTTCCGCTTCGGCAGGACGATGTTCAGATTGTTCCACCTCATCCTTCTGAACCCATCATGGGGCGGTCATAGCGCCGACCTCCCGGAGATAAGCGAGAGCCTTGCGAGACGGCATTATTGTTCGGAAGCGAAAGCACCACTGAGAAGCGAGCTTGACACCACACCGCCGCGATAGAG
>CAWCWA010000014.1:0-121625 GCA_963799085.1 uncultured Alphaproteobacteria bacterium
GCCCCGACATCCACAAGGCATTGACCGAGCTCGACCGGCCGCGCAAGCATTACCAGTGGTACTACTCGACGCGGCCGGCCAATAACGACATGTGGCGTTGTCCGCAGGGAGTGCATGCCTTCCTGCGCGGCTATTTCCACTACAAGAGCGCGGATTGGGCGGGGAACGCGCCGCACCCGCTCAAATCCTGGTCGGCCGAAGAGCTGGCGAGGATGCCGACCTACTACATCATGGACCGCGACCGGAACATGGCCGAGACCGTTGTCCCCGTGATGCCGTCCGCCGCAGAGATCGCCGCCTGCCGCTGGCTCCCCGAGAACGAGCTGGCCGTCTACGCTGCCGAGTATGAGCGCAACGGCTTTCAGGGCGGGCTCAACTGGTATCGCGGGCGCACCGGCGGGCTCTCCAACTCCGAGCTCACGCTGTTTTCCGGGCGGACGATCGACGTGCCGTCGATGTTCATCGCCGGCAGGAGCGACTGGGGCACCTATCAGCGCCCCGGCAGTTTCGAGCGTATGCAAGGTACGGCCTGCACCAGGATGCTCGGTTGTCACCTCGTCGACGGCGCCGGTCATTGGGTGCAGCAGGAGCAGGCCGACAAGGTCAACCAATTGATGATCGATTTCCTGCGGCAGTAAGTCGAAACTACCTCCCGGGATCGCCTTTCGGCGGATCGAAGGCTCGGATTGGAGGTGGAGCCCGGTCGTAAGGTTCGATCTCGACGCGACATAGCTGGCCGGTGCTGCCTTGCGCCAGGGGCGAGGTGCCGATGTCGCGGGTCAGGACGTTGGGATTGCCGTGGACGCAGAGCGGCATGTCGGCTGCGGGGTCGTCGGGATCGTACCAGGCGCCGGTCGCGAGTTGCAGAACGCCGGGACGCACCGCCTCGCTCAGCACCGCCCCCGCGAGGCAGGCGCCGCGATCGTTGAAGAGGCGCACGACATCTCCGTCGCGGATGCCGCGCGCCAGCGCGTCCTGCGGATGGATGCGCACCGGCTCTCGTCCCGCGACCTTCGCCGCCTGGCTCGTCGCGCCGAAATCGAGCTGGCTGTGGAGCCGGGTCGCGGGCTGGTTGGCGACAAGGTGAAGCGGGAAATGAGCGGCGTCTGAATCGTCGTCGGGAGGCAGCCAGACCGGGTGACCGGGGCAGTCGGGATAGCCGAACCCAGCGATCTTCGAGGAGGCGATTTCGATCCGGCCACTCGGGGTCGGCAATGGCGCTGCCGCCGGGTCGCAGCGGAATTTGCGCAGGACGCCGCCGTCCCATGCGCGGGTCGGCAGGACGAGTTCACCCGCTTCCCAGAACGCCTCGAAATCGGGGGCGTCGAGCCCACGCTCGGCGAGCGCCTGACGGGTCGTCTCATAGAGATGGGAAAGCCATTGCCGCGGCGAACGGCCTTCGGTGAACGCGGGATTTATTCCGAGCCGGTCGGCGAGCCCGGCGAAGATCGCGTGGTCGTCGCGCGCCGCGCCATAGGGCTCGACCGCGCGGTGCATCGCCACCAGCAGCGGGTCGCCAGCCGAGCCGCCGATATCCTCGCGCTCGAGCGTCACGGTCGCCGGTAGGACGATATCGGCGTGGCGCGTGCTCGCGGTCCATACCGAATTCATGCACGATCAGCGTTTCCGGTCGGGCGAAGGCGCGGCGCAGCCGGTTCAGATCCTGGTGGTGATGGAACGGGTTGCCGCCCGCCCAATAGACGAGCCGGATGTCGGGATAGGTGAGACGCCGGCCGTTGTATTCGAAGGGTTCGCCCGGATGCAGCAGCATGTCGGCAATGCGGGCGACCGGGATGAAGTCCTCGATGGCGTTGCGGCCGAGCGGCAGGGTCGGCAACGACACGGCGAGCGGCGGCTTGCCGGTGTTGGAGGTCGAGCCCAGCGCATAAGCGAAGCCGCCGCCACGGCAATCCGATCTGCCCGAGGATCGCGGCCAATACCAGGCCCATCCATACCGGCTGCTCGCCATAGCGGGCGCGCTGCAGGGATTGCGAGCAGGTGACGAGAGTGCGCCGGCCGGCCGCGCGACGGGCGAGCGCGGCGATGTCGTCGGCCGGCATGCCGCAGATCTCCGCTGCCCAACGCGCATCCTTCGCCTGGCCGTCGGCGCCGCCGGAAAGGTAATTCTCGAACGCCTTCCAGTCCGTGCAATAGCGATCGAGAAAAGCGCGATCATGCCGGCCCTCGGCAACGAGCGTGTGCGCGAGCCCGAGCATCAGCGCCACATCCGTACCGGGCCGGATCGAATGCCAGACGGCCATTGCCTCTTCCGGCAGGTCGTCGCGCAGCGGGCCGATCAGATGGAATTCGACGCCGCGGTCGCGCGCCGCCCGCAGGTTCCAGCGCGCGACATGGAGGCCGCTGCCGCCGCCGCCGACATCGTTGTTTTTGAGCGCCATGCCGCCAAAGGCCAGCACCAACCCGCTCTCGGCGACGAGTTCGGCCCAGCTGACGTTGTTGCCGGCGACGACTTCCTGCGGGCCGACGACATGAGGCAGGATCACTGTCGCTGCACCCGAAGAATAGCTGTTGACCGAGCGAACATAGCCGCCGGCGCAATTGAGGAAACGGTGGAGCTGGCGCGGTGCGTCGTGAAACCGTCCGGCACTCGCCCAGCCATAGGAGCCGCCGAAGATTCCGCCGGGCCCCTGCGCGGCATAGACGCGGCGCAATTCGTCCGCGACGAGATCGAGGGCGCGCGGCCATGACAGTTTGACGAATTCGTCGCGGCCGCGGCGACTGTCGGGACCGGGGCCGCGCTCGATCCAGCCGCGCCGCGCCATTGGTTCGGCGATCCGAGCCCGGTGCGTGACCGAAGCCGGGATGTTGCCGAGCAACGGCGAGGGGTCGGGATCTCGCGGATGCGGAGTGATCTCGATCTCGCGGTCCCGCACCCGCACCGAGAAGGCGCCCCAATGCGAACTGTGCGGCAGCCCCGCCGGACGTTCGATCGCATCATTCATGCCGCGGACCTTGCTCCGTTTTGGTTACACCTGCTTCTTCGACAGCATGTAATTGTCGAATTGCTGCTCCTCGACGCGGAACCATTGGTGCTCGTCGTTGAGAAACTGCCGCCAATGTTCGTAGACCTTCTTGAATTTCGGGTTCTTCGCGGCCGTCTCGGCATAGAATTCCTGCGTCGCGTTGAAGCAGGCGTCCAGGATCTCACGCGAAAAGGGGCGCAGTTGGGCGCCGTTGGCAACCAGCCGCTTCAACGCCGCAACGTTGTCGGTGTCGTATTTGCCGAGCATCCACATGTATGTCTCGGCGCAGGCGGCGGCCAACACGGCCTGATAACTCTTCGGCAGGCCTTGCCACTGGTTCAGATTGACATAGAGGGAGGCCTGGGTTTGTCCCTCCCACCAGCCCGGATAGTAGTAATACTTGGCGACTTTATAGAAGCCGAGCTTTTCGTCGTCAAAGGGGCCGACCCACTCAGCCGCGTCGATCGTGCCTTTTTCGAGCGCGGGATAGATGTCGCCGCCGGCGATGACTTGCGGCACGACGCCGAGCTTGGTCAAAATCGCCCCGGCGAGGCCGGCAATACGGAATTTGAGGCCGCTGAGGTCGGCGACTGTCTTGATCTCCTTGCGGTACCAGCCGCCCATCTGCGCCCCAGTGTTGCCCGCCGGGATGTTGTAGATGTTGTAGTCCTTGAACAGGTCGCGCATCAGTTCGAGCCCGCCGCCATGCGTCATCCAGGCGTTCATCTGGCGGACGTTCATGCCGAACGGTATGGTGCAGTCAAAACTGAAAGTGGGGTCCTTGCCGACGTAGTAATAGCTGGCGGTGTGCCCGAGCTCGACGGTATTGTTCTGCACTGCGTCGAGCACCTGCAGCGCCGGCACGATCTCGCCGCCGGCAAAGACGCGGATCTGGAACTTGTTGTCGGTACCCTCGGCGACGCGCTTGGCGAGAAATTCGGCCGCGCCGTAAAGGGTGTCGAGGCTTTTCGGCCAACTCGCGGCGAGCCGCCATTTGAGTTCGGGTTGGGACTGTGCGATCGCGGGGGCGGCGATCGCGGTCGCGGCGAGACCGGCTCCGCCGGCGGTGATGAACGAACGGCGCTTCATGTGCTTCCTCCCCGTTGCAATGTCGGACCGCGATCCCCGCGCAGGCTCAGAGATACCGCAGCCATAGATAGACGTTGCCGATGGCTACACTGATCAGCATCAGCGCGAAACCGTATTTGGTGTAGGTTAGAAAGCTGAAGCCGACACCGTTGCGCTCGGCGATGCCAGCGACGGCGAGATTGGCCGAGGCGCCGATCAGCGTACCGTTACCGCCAAGACAGGCGCCGAGCGACAGCGCCCACCAGAGCGGTATGGCCTGCTCGACGCCGCCGAGCGCCGGCGTCATTTCCTTGATCAGCGGCACCATCGCGGCGACGAACGGGATGTTGTCGACAACCGCGGACAGCACCGCCGAGCCCCACAGGATGACGACTGCCGTCGTAGTGCGCTCCTCGCCGGTCATCCCCAGCAGGAATCGCGCCGCCATGTCGAGGATGCCAGCGACATCCACGGCGTGGACGATGATGAAGAGGCCGATGAAAAAGAAGATCGTGATCCAGTCGACATCGCCGAAGGTCGCCGAGACCTTGGCGGTCTGCCGCTCCATTTCGCGGTGATGCTCGATGTTGTGGCAGAGCATCAGCACGGCGGCGCCGGACAGGGCGATCGTGCCCGGTTCGAGGCGGAGCGGGCGCGCCAGAATAAATCCCAGCGTGACCAGCCCCAGAACGGCGAGCGACATGCGCATCAGCCGGGGGTCGGTGATCAGGCTCGTCGGGTCGAGCGCCATGACGCGGGCCTTCGCCTGCAACGTCGCTCGCATCCGGCGGCCCCAGATCAGGTGCGCCAGAAGCAACTGAGCGACCATCGCTATCGCGATGATGGGCGCCAGGTTGATGACGAAGTCGTTGAAGCTCAAACCGGCGGCCGAGCCGATGATGATGTTCGGCGGATCGCCGATCAGGGTCGCGGTGCCGCCGATGTTGGATGCGAAAATCTCGGCGAACAGGAAGGGATAGGCGGCGACCTCGAGTTGCCGCGTCACCGCCAGCGTCACGGGTGCTATCAACAGCACCGTCGTCACGTTGTCGAGAAAGGCCGACAGCACCGCGGTCACGACGGCAAAGAGCGCCAGCAGCGCCCAGGGCTCGGCGCGGCCTTTCTTGGCCGACCAGATCGCGAGGAATTCGAACATGCCGCAGGTGCGGGTGATCGAGACCAGGATCATCATCCCGGTCAGGAGCGCGATTGTATTGAAGTCGATGCCGCGAACCGCCTCTTCCTGGCTCAAGAGTCCGGTAATGATGGTCGCGCTGGCGCCGAGCAATGCGATGATCGAGCGGTTGATCCGCTCGGCGATGATCAGCACATAGGTGGCGACGAAGATGATCATCGCCAGCCAGGGCGCGCTCAGTCCGAAAATCGCCGTGTGCGGTGCGGTCAGTTGATCCATGTCGATACGATCCGGCCAAACCGGCGAGCGCAGCCATACGCGATGGCGGCGCCGCCGCCAAACCCCTATAGTGTCAGTGGGAAAATCGAAAAGGGGTTGGGGTTGGAACAGCGCGCACTTGGGAATTCGGGACTGCTCGTATCGGTGGTCGGGCTCGGCTGCAACAATTTCGGCGGCCGCATCGATCTCGAAGCGACGCGCAAGGTCGTGCACAAGGCGCTCGACCTCGGCATCACGTTTTTCGACGAGGCCGACACCTACGGCGATCCGCGCGGCAATTCCGAGACCTGCCTCGGCCAGATCCTCGGCGATCGGCGTAAGGACATCGTGCTGGCGACCAAGTTCGCCCGGCCGATGGACGGCTCCGGCCGCTATCAGGGCGCGTCGCGCCGCTACATCTTGGCCGAGGTCGAGGCGAGCCTGCGGCGGCTGCGGACCGACTGGATCGACCTCTACCAGCAGCACCAAGCCGACCCGCTGACCCCGATCGAAGAGACATTGCGGGCGCTCGACGATCTCGTGCATCAGGGCAAGGTGCGCTACATCGGCTCCTCGACCTTGGCGCCGTGGCAGGTCGTCGAGGCGCATTGGACGGCGAAACACGAGGGCCTTAACCGCTACGTCTCGTGCCAGGAGGAGTACAGCCTGCTCGCCCGCGGCCTCGACCGCGAGATGGTGCCGGTATTGCAATCCTATGGGCTGGGCCTCATTCCGTTCCGGCCGCTGGCGGACGGGCTCCTCACTGGCAAATACCGGCGCGACGCGGCATTGCCGGCAGGTACCCGGCTCGGCTCGATGCCGCGCGCCGCCGGCCGCTACCTCACGGAGGAGAACTGGGCGATTGTCGAGCGGCTCGAAGGGTTCGCCGCCGAGCGCGGCCATTCGCTTCTCGAACTGGCGATCAGTTGGCTCGCCTGCCGCCCGGCCGTCGCCAGCATCATCGCCGGCGCCACCCGCCCCGAGCAGGTGGAACAGAACGTGGCCGCGGCCGGTTGGGTCCTGACCGCCGACGAGATGATGGAAATCGACCGGCTGACCGGCCGCTCGCAAACCTGAGAAACGGAGGATCAACATGGAAGTTCGACTGGACGGAAGAGTGCGGTGATCACCGGCGGCAGCAAGGGTCTGGGGCTCGCGATGGCGGAGCGGTTCGCGGCTTCGGGCGCCGATGTCGCGATCCTGGCGCGTAATCCCGAGACGCTCTCCGGGGCCAAGGCGAAGATCGAGGCGGGGGCGAAAGGCAAGGTCGCCGCGATCAGCGCCGACGTGTCCAAGGCCGCCGAAATCCGCAAAGCCTACGACCAGATCATGTCGCAGTTCGGCAAGATCGACATCTACGTCAACAATGCCGGCCAGTCGACGCGCGGCCCGTCGGAGACGATCACCGACGAGATGTGGCAGTCCGATCTCGATCTCAAACTCTTCGCGCAAATCCGCTTCTGCCGGCTGATCTTCCCGCAGATGAAGGAGCGCAAATGGGGCCGCATCATCAGCGTGCTCAATATCGGCGCGAAGGCGCCGGGCGCCGACAGCGCGCCGACCTCGGTCAGCCGCGCGGCGCAGATGGCCTTCACCAAGGCATTGTCGCAGGAGGGCGCGCCGCACAACGTGCTGGTCAATTCGCTGCATGTCGGGGTCATCGTCTCCGACCAGATCGTGCGCCGCTATCAGCGCGAGGGCGCCAACTGTCAGCTCGAGGAGTTCATCGCGCAGGCCGGGCGTGCGGTGCCGATGGGCCGCATGGGCCGGGCCGAGGAATTCGCCAACGTCGCGTGCTTCCTCGCCTCGGACGCCGCCTCCTACGTCACCGGCTGCGCGATCAACGTCGACGGCGGCCGCTCGCCCGTCGTGTGACGACTGATCTCGGCTAGCGGGGAGTGCGGCCCATGATGGCGGCGGTGCCGCCTGCGGAATAGCCGCGGGCGACGCGGACATCGACGACGCAGACCTTGCCGGCGCGGACCTCGGCGACGGCTTCGGTTATCGCCGCCACCAGCTTTTTCGGATCCTCGATCGGGCCGATCCCGACGCAGCCCTGGCCGCGCGCCATCGTCGCCAGGTCGATGTCGGGGTCGTGGATCGCCTGCCCGATCCAGCGGTTCTCGGGCGGGCGGCCGCGTTGCAGGGCGACGCGCTCTTGATGCAGTTCGTCGTTGAAGAACGAGCGGTTGTTGGCGACGACGACCAGTAGCGGGATACTGTTGTGCACCGCGGTCCACAATGCCGTGACACCCATCAGGAAATCGCCGTCGCCCAGCACCGCCACCGGCAGCCGGCCGCTGCCGCCGTCGCGCAAGGCCAACGCCGCGCCGACGGACATGCCCGGTCCCGAGCCGATGCCGCCGCCGCCATCGGTCCCGAGATAGTCGAGCGGGTGGCGGAATTCCGAGAGCCCGTCGGCCCATGACAACGGCAGGCGGATCATCGTCTTCGGGGCGTCGCCCAGCGCCGCGTGCAATGCCGTCGCGATATGCGGCACCTCGATGATCGAAGCCTCATTGAGCGCCGACAATGGCGGCGGGCCGGGGCGCGGGCCCGGCTGCGGCAGAGGCGGCGGGTTGGGCCGCAACTCCCTGACCGCGGCGAGCAATGGCGGCGCGGCGGCGTCGGGATCGGCCAACAGGTAGACGTCGAGCGGCGGCAAGCCCTGGTAATCCATGCTCCAGCCGTTATGGACGTACTGGTCGAGCGACACCTGGATGATGTTGGCGGTCACGGGCTTGCCGGCTTGAGCGGTACGCAACGTGCCGGCGAGGTCGACCCAGTCGAGGCTGAGGATCACATCGGCCTCGACGATCGGCGTCGTTCCGCCGACATGCAGCGGATGGTCGGTCGGGAAGGTGGCGCCCGATTTGCGGTCGGTCATGACGCGGGCGCCGACGGCCTCGGCGAGATCGACCCGCCGCCTCCAGGCTTCAGGATCGCGCGCGGCGCGGCCCATCAGGATGACCGGGCACTGGGCCCGCGCCAGCAATTCCGCCGCCTGCCGGACGAGCGCGCCGCCGGGCTCGGGCGAGGCGGGCGGGCGGAAGCGGGCGAGGTCGGGCATCGGCGGCACGGTCTCGACCTCATCCTCCTGCAAGGCGAGGTCGAAATTGAGATAGACGGGGCCGTGCGGTGCTGTCCGGGCGATCAGATTGGCGCGCAACACCGCCTCCTGCGCGGCGCCGATCGAGGAAGGCTGGTCGTCCCATTTCGTGAAGTTGCGGATCAGCGCCCCCTGGTCGCGGGCGGTATGGATCCATTCGATCCAGGGCCGCCGGCGGACGGCGTCAAGCGCGCCGGTGGCGCCGAGCACGATCAGCGGCGCGCGGTCGCACCAGGCGTTGAAGATCGCCATCGTCGCGTGCATCAGGCCGACATTGGCGTGGACGATCGCGAGCATCGGACGCCCGGTGACCTTGGCCCAGCCATGCGCCAGGGCGACCGCACTTTCCTCGTGCAGACAGAGCAACATGCGCGGCCGGGAATTGCCGAGATGGTTGACGAGGCTGTCGTGCAGCCCGCGATAGCTCGATCCCGGGTTGAGCGCCACATAGGGGATGTCAAGCGCCCGGATCGCCTCGGCGATCGCGTCGCTTCCCCAGACCCGGTTCGAGGGCGCGCTCGGCACGGGCCGGTCGATCTCGCTGCCGGCGACCGCGGCCGGTTTCTCGGATGGCATAGCCACGCACACCTCCCTTTATTCGCCGGTCCCTTTCGGATATGCCGGTCACAAACAAGACTGAAATCACATTAGTTCCAATCCACTCTGGCGCGCATACGACCCTTCCGATTCCCTTCATTTCTCAAGTTTTGCCGCCATCGGCGCATTTCGAGTTCCCGAGAAGCCGGAGAATCTCTACGCCGACATGTGCCTTGTCAGTGTAGACGTAGCGATTGCCCACCGGACAACCTTTGATTACAGATGCATCTGTTTCATTGACTGTAAAACGAAATCGGTCAAATTCGGTGAGAGATTCCTCGTTATCAATTCTTCCAAACAGACGACAAACATATACACCAGCACGTATAACTTGGTCCGGCAGTTGATCCACCTTGGAAAGAAATAGTATCTGACGGGTTATCTGTTCCCCACCCTTTACCACCTCGGGCCCGATGATGCCATTTATTTCAGAGTGCCCATCCTTAGGGTTCAAACTGGCAAGGTACACTGGATACAAATTTGGATTTCCTTCTTGGTTCCTCAGGGAAGGGCCGTCACAAGCCAAACTCACTGCCGAAACGACGCCTGGGCGAGCGCCAGTGTTAGAGTAGACCAGGGAGGTCAGTAGCTCAAAGTTGTTGTCGTCGGGCGAAATAGATATAGCGACCATGTCTCCCGCGCGAGCCATGATCTCCGCTCCTCTCAAAGTGCTAATATATAACGTAAACAGGGAAATTAATAACGAAATTACGGAAATGATTATCCCCCATTTGGCTGATGAATTCCCTTGCGACGGCATTTCCGTATCTCCTGTTCGGGGTAAAAATGTCAGAACCGGCTTCACCCTTGAGTTGATGTGTGACGGGCGCTATCGGGTGTTCGACGACATGCACGCCCCACCACCGCCGGGCGCGCGGCGGAAATTCTGAGCCTTAGATGCGTGATGCGCAGCCCGTTCGCGTTCATCTCGTCGACGTGCGCCGGCCACATGTCGATGAAGGTCACGTCCTCGCCGGCCCGCGCCATATGCACTCCGGTTATAGCCGCCGACCGCGCCGACCCCGACGACCGCAATCCGCTTGCCCATCCCTCTTCTCCCGCCTGTGACCGCGCCGATCCTAATCGCGACTGCTTGATCAGAAAATCTACTCACGAAGGCGAGGAGCCGTTCGCGGTCAAGGTCCGCGCGCTGCATTTGACCGAGGCGCAGCATCTGGCGAAGGAGCCGCCGATCGACATCGCCTTTGTCTGCACCAAATCCTACGACACGGCCTGGGCGGCGTTGCTGATCCGGCAGTATCTGGCGCCGGGCGGCTATGTCGTCTCGCTGCAGAACTGCATGAACGAGGAGACGATCGCCGGCGTCGTTGGCTGGGGCAAGACGATGGGTTGCATCGCCAGCAACATCAGTGTGGGCCTTGTCGAGCCGGGGCATGTCCACCGTGGCGGCGTCAAGGGCGGGGCGGCGCACACCGTCTACCGCACCGGCGAGGTGCATGGCGCGATCACCGCGCGGGCGCACGAGATATGCCGGCTGGTCTCTTTTGCCGACAGCGCCAAGGTCACCGACAACCTCTGGGGCGAGCGCTGGTCGAAGCTCGTCGCCAACACGATGGCGAACGGGGTCTCGGCCTGCACCGGATTGTCGGGCGCGCAGATCGCGCAGAACGAGGCGATCCGCCATTTCCAGGCGCGGCTCGGCAGCGAGGCGATCCGCATCGGCCAAGCCCGCGGCTACCGGCTCGAAGAGATTGACCACATGCCGCCCGAGACGATCGCGCGCGCCGGCGAGGGCGACGCGGCGGCCTTGCGGGCGTTCGACGAGCGCCGGCTGTCGCGGGTCGGCCGCGGCTCGCTCGACCAGCGCCCGTCGATGGGCCAGGACATGGCCAAGGGCAGGCGCACCGAGATTGAGTTCCTGAACGGCTTTGTCGTGCGCGAGGGCGAACAGGTCGGTATCGTGGCCCGCGCCAACGAGCGCCTTGTCGACATCGTCAAGAAGGTCGAGCGCGGCGAGTTGCGGCAGGACCCGCGCCACATCACCGAGCTGCGGCTGAACTGAGCCCGCTGTTCGCGCCCGAAGCACCGAGAGCGGCCGAGGGAAACCCATCGGCGTTTGCTGTTTTTGCTGTTATTTGCAACGAATTTACAGCAAACGGGGCGGGCGCAAAAAAGGCTTGGATTGGCCGGTCACGGCCTTTCTTCGGGTCGAGACATTCATATTGTTATTATCGCATGGTATGCGAGCTTTTGTCAATTCGATAATGGACGGCTACGGCCGGGCAGGTTCGCGGGCGCGGTCGGGCTGCAGGTTGGGCGCGGCGGCTGGCGCTCGCTCCCTTCGCCTGCTGCGAACCAGCAAGAGGAGCGGGATCGAGCAGAGGACGATCATCATCATCAATTTGAAGTCGTCGATATAGGCGACCATCGAGGCCTGCCGGGTCACCTCGGCGTTGAGCGCGGCCAGGCCCGCCGGCGAATGCAGGCTGAAGGGTGCGGCAAGAAACGGTTCGCGCGCCAGCGGGTTGTCGGGGCGCAGATGCTCGACGAGGCGCGAATGCACGATCTGAGTGTTCGAGATCAACAGCGCCTCGAAAATCGAGATGCCGATGCTGCCTCCTAGATTGCGCATCAGGCTGCGCAATGCGGTGCCTTGGGTCAGGATGTGGCGCGGCAGGTTCGAGAGCGCCAGCGTGTTCAGCGGCACGAAGGTGCAGCCGAGCCCGAAGCCCTGGAGGATGCCGGAAGTGATCACCGGCGCCATACCCATGTCGAGCGAAAACTTCGTCATCTGCCACAGCGAGGCCACGGTCAGCAGCAATCCCGCCAGGATGATCAGGCGGTTATCGACGCGGTTGATGATCCGGCCGACGATAAACATCGCGGCCATCGTGCCGAGGCCGCGCGGTGCGGTGACAAGCCCGGTGGTGAAGACCGGATAATTCATCAGCGATTGCAGCATCGTCGGCACCAATGCCAGCGTGCCGCTGAGGATGCCGCCGACAAAAAACATCAGGACTGTGCCGGCCGCGAAATTGGGGCTTTTGAGCAGGTCGCGGTTCAGGAAGGAGCGGTCCTCCGCGGTGATCGTGTGAACGATGAAGAGGTAGAAGGCCACCCCCGAGACCGCCGCCCAGATCCAGATCTCCGTCGAGTTGAACCAGTCCTTGAGCTGGCCGCGGTCGAGCATCAGCTGCAAGGCGCCGACGCCGATGCTGAGGCTCGCGAAGCCGAAGAAGTCGAACGCCTCGCGATGGGTGCGGCGGGTGTCGCGGATGAAGATCATAATGCCGAGCGAGGACAGGATCCCGACCGGCAGGTTGATGTAGAAGATCCAGCGCCAGTTGAAATCCTCGGTCAGCCAGCCGCCGAGCAGCGGCCCGCAGATCGGCCCGAGCATGACGCCGATGCCCCAGACCGCGATCGCCTGGCCGTGGCGCTCGGGCGGGTTGATCTGCAACAGGACCGATTGCGACAACGGCACGAGGGCCGCGCCGCAGACACCCTGCAGCAGGCGGTAGACGACGAGTTGCGAGAGGCTGGTGGCGCTGCCGCACAAGGCCGAGGCGAGCGTGAAGCCCGCGACCGAGAACAGGAAGACGTATTTGATGCCGAGCCGGCCGGCGAGCCAACCCGTCAGCGGCGTCATGATCGCCACCGCGACGATGTAGGAGGTCAGGACCCACGCGACCTGGTCCTGCGCCGCCGACAGGCTGCCGCGGATATGCGGCAGTGCGACGTTGGCGATCGTGTTGTCGACCCCCTGCATGATCGTCGCCAGCATGATCGACGCGGTGATCCAGCCGCGATTGGGGATGGCGGGCCCGCGGGCCTCGCTTCTCACCGCGCCACCCGGAGGCGCCGGCAACCGTCATCGGCGGCAACAGCCATGGTCCATTATGCAGGGAGACCGGCCGCGGGCAAAAGGCAGGCCCTCGCCTCCGGCCCCGGTTCGGGTTCTTGTCGGGTTTGTCAGATGATGCGGTCGTAAAGTTTGCGAACTCGACCGCGCGGAAGATCCGAATTGGAATTCGCGCTGAGGTAGCTATAGACTGAACATGTTTCCGCCGTAAGCCCCGTAGTGGTGGGGGTTTGCGGGGGCCCAAAGCTGCGGCCGGGGGCGAAACCAGTGGGGGAGAGCGTAACCAGTCGGGCGTTCGGCGGAGCGATCTGGAAGGCGATTGTCTTCGCCGCCAGCGCGATTCCTGTGATCGGGCTGGCGACGTTTGCGGCAGCCCAAGCTCCGCCGCCGCGCGGGTTTGGCGGCGCCGCGCCGGGCATCGTCTCGCCGGTGCCGGGGGTAACACCGCCGGCGCGGCCCGAGATCGTCCCGCCCGCAGCTCCCTCGGCCGCGCCCGCGCCGGTCGTGCCCGAGGGCCCGCCGGTGCGGATCGACGAGGTCCGGGTCGAGGGTATGACGGTCTACGAAGCGGCGAGCCTGCAGCCGCTCTACGCCGATCTCGTCGGCCCGAGCGTGCCGCGCGCGCGGCTCGGCGAGGCGGTCGACGCCTTGCAGAGGCGCTACCGCGGCGACGGCTACATCCTGACCGTGGTCCGCGGCCAACTCGAAAAGGTCAACGGTCGCAACGTCTTCATATTGCGGGCGATCGAGGGCTACATCAGCCAGGTCAAGCTCGACGGCGACATCGGCCCGGCCGGGACGCTGGCTTATTCCTATCTCGAGCACCTGACCACGATCCGGCCGGTGCGGAACGCCGATCTCGAGCGCTACCTGCTTTTGGTGCAGGACATCCCGGGTGTCAGCGTGCGCTCGGTGCTGCGCCGCGCCGACGAGCCGGGTGCGGTCGAGATGATCGCCCAGCTTTCGCGCAAGCCCTTCAACGCCTTTTACCAATACGACAACCGCGGCTCGCCCGAGGTCGGCCCTAGCGAAATGCTGGTGAGCGGGGCCAGCAACTCGTTCACCAGTTTCGGCGAGCAGCTCCAGGGAATTTTCTACAATACCTTCAACCGTGAGGAGATTTACGGCCAGGTCAACGGCTCGGCTTTTCTCGGCAGCGAGGGGTTGCGGGTGACCGGTTATTTCGGCCGCGGCAATACGCAGCCGGGCGGGGTGTTGACCGGAACCGGCTACAACAGCGACCTGACGATCGGCGACATCGGACTGACCTACCCGCTGATCCGCAGCCGACGGCTCAATTTGGGGCTGTCCGGCCTTCTATATACGTATGATTCGCCAATCGACCTGACCGGCCCGGCCGGGACGCCGGTGCTGGCGAGCGAAAGCCATCTGCGCATTTTGCGGTTCGGCGGCGCGCTCGACTTCCAAGATGCGGCGATGATCGACCTGCCGGCGGCCAATCTCGGCATCCTGACGATCAGCCACGGCCTGCCGGGCCTCGGCGCCAGCGACAGCAACGCCGCCCTGCCGCCGCGGCCGAACAACGTCATCGATTTCACCAAGCTGACGGGCGAAGTGACCCGGGTGCAGAACCTCGCCACCTTCGGCAATGTCGGGACCGCGCTCAAATTGTCGATCGGCGGCCAGTACTCGGGCGACATCCTGCCGCCGAGCGAGAAATTCTACCTCGGCGGCAACCGCTTCGGCCGCGGCTATTGGTTCGGCCAGATCACCGGCGATCGGGCGATCGGCTCGACCGTCGAACTGCAGATCAACACCGGTTTCACCGACGTGCCGATCCTGCCCTCCGGGCACCGGCTCGACGTTCAATTCTACGGTTTCTGGGACACCGGGTTCAGCTACAATCTGGCGCCGGGCGACCTCAACCAGAACGTCAAATCGCTGGGTCTGGGTGCCCGCAGCGATTTGACCGAGTGGCTGTTCGTCGAACTCGAAGGGGTGCACCGGCTGGCGATCCAGCCGAACGGCGCCAACACCCAGAGATTGTCGGCCTACGCCGGGTACGCCCGGGTAGTGGTGCGGTATTGAGCGCGGCGCGGGTAGGGAGAGGTCGATGAAGACGCCGGATCTGCGACCGATCGCCGGCAATGCCCGCCGCCTCGCGGTCCTGTCCGCCGCCATGCTCGTCGCCGCCGGACCGGCCGCGGCCAACCCCAAGGGCGGCCAGGTGGTCGCCGGATCGGCAACGATCAGTTCGCCGAGCGCCACCCAACTCAACGTCAACCAATCGACCGACCGGGCGGCGATCAATTGGATGAGCTTCAATATCGCGCCCAACGAACAGACGAGCTTTCATCAGCCGTCATCGACTTCGATGACTTTGAACCGGGTGCAGGCGGGCGATCCCTCGATCATCGCCGGGCGGCTCAACGCGAACGGCCAGATCGTGCTGGTCAACCCGAGCGGCATCGTCTTCAGCAAGGGTTCGCAGGTCGACGTCAACGCCCTGATCGCGACGCCGATCGACATCAGCAACGGCAATTTCATGGCCGGGCGGATGAAGTTCGACAAGCCGCTCGACCGACCCGCGCGCGACCGTCGTCAACAACGGCAGGATCACGGTCGCGCAGAAGGGGTTCGCCGCCCTGGTGGCGCCGGGTGTCGCCAATGCCGGGGTGATCCAGGCGAAGCTCGGCAAGGTGGTGTTGGCGGGGGCGGAGACCTTTACCGTCGATTTCTACGGCGACGGGCTGATCAATTTCGATGTCGGCTCGAAGGTGACGGCAGCGCCGCGCGGCGCCGACGGCAAGCCGCTGAAGAGCCTCGTCTCGAACAGCGGCGAGATCATCGCGCAGGGCGGCACGGTGCTGCTGACCGCCGACGCCGCTGCCGGCATCGTCGAGAACGTCGTCGATGTTCCGGGGCAGGATCACCGCGCGCGGCGCCGGCCAGACCGCGGCGAAAGTGACGATCGACGCCGGTATCGGCAACACTGCCAAACTTTCCGGCAAGATCGACGTTTCGGGACTGGGCCCCGGTCAGGTCGGGGGTGCGGCCACGGTCACCGGTGGTGCGGTCCAGGTCGCGAGCGGCGCGCGGATCGACGCCCGAGGCACTGCCGGCGGCGGCACGGTCAGGCTCGGCGGCGGGCCGCACGGCAAGGATCAGACGGTGCGCAACGCCCGCACCACGACGATCGCCCCCGGCGCCGTCATCGACGCCAGCGCCACCGGCAGCGGGAATGGCGGGCAGGTGACGGTGTGGGCCGACGACTCAACCGTCTTCAACGGCTCGATCCTGGCCCGTGGCGGTCCCAAGCGGCGGCGACGGCGGGTGGATCGAGACCTCGGGCGCAGGCCTTGTCGTCGGCGGCACTGCACTCGTCGACGCCGGAGCGCCGCGCGGGATGGCCGGAACATGGCTTCTCGATCCGCAAAACATTGTCGTTGCGTCAGACGGTTCGGCGACGATAGCGGATGTGGCCACCTTTGACGCGAATGCCGGCACAACCCAAACAATTGATCCGTTCACGATCGTCACGGCGCTCAATACAACCAACGTCGACCTCAAGGCCGGCAATAACATAACTCTTGAAAATGCCGTCGAACTCATCAGGGAACGCGGGCACCCACGATTTGACCTTGCTTGCCGGTAATGCGATCGCCATTCACGACAACATCAAACTGAAGGGCAGTTTCTCCGCGACGGCGAACGACAGCACAGACACGCAAATCGCTGGCGATGCGATTGCGGCGGCCGATCGTGCAGCCGCCACACCCGGGAATCCCGGCGACGGCAGTTTTGTCATGGATGCCGGGAAGTCGCTCGACGTGAGCACCGCAGCCGCGCGGGCGATCTCGATAACCATCGGCCCCGCCGCAACGAATACGCATGGCGGAACCAATTACGTCCCGGGTCAGGTGACGCTGGGTAAAGTCGCGACCGGAGCTAGCGGAAACCTGATCGTCGGCGGGGATGCCACCTCGATCAATCAGACCTTGGACGGCTTGACCGTCGGCGGCACGTCAAGCTTCAGCACCGGTGCTGCCGGCGCGACCATTGTCTTGCAGACGGCGGCCAACGCGTTGACCGGCGAGGTGACGCTGAACACGACGGGTGTCGCCGGCAACGCCAGTCTGACGAACAGCGCGCCGCTGACGGTGACCGGCACTGTCGGCGGGCTCGCGACCCTGAATGCACCGGCGATCCAGTTCGACACCTTCACGGCCGGCAGCCTCGCGGCGACGGCGACGACCGGCGGGATTTCGCAGACCGCTGGGGTGCTGACGGTGACCGGGATCTCGTCGCTGACCGACACCGCGGCGAACCAGACGATCCTGCTGAACACCGCGACGAACGCGCTCGGCGGCGCGATCACGCTGACGACGGCGGGTACGACCGGCGACGTCAATATCAAGAACAGCGGCGGCACGATACTCGCCGCCTCGGCGGTCAATGGCAAATTGACGGTCGAGGACACGACCGGGAGCATCGCGCAAACCGGCGCTCTGACGGTGACCGGGGCCTCGTCCTTCACCACGGACGCGGCGGACCAGACGATCGCGCTGCCGACGCCGGCCAATGCGCTGACAGGCGAGGTCACGCTGAACACGACAGGTGCGGCCGGCAACGCCAGCTTGACCGACGGCGTGGCGCTGACGGTGACCGGCGCCGTCGGCGGGCTCGCGACCCTCAACGCGCCGGCGATCCAGTTCGACACGTTCACGGCAGGCAGTCTCCTGGCGACGGCGACGACCGGCGGGATCTCGCAGACCGCCGGGCCGCTGACCGTGACCGGGACCTCGTCGCTGATCGACACGACGGCGAACCAGACGATTCTCTTGAACACTGCGACCAATGCCCTGACCGGCGCCGTGGCGCTGAGCACGACGGGTGCGGCCGGCAATGCGAGCCTGACGAACGGCATTGCGACGGTCCTCGGGGCTTCGACTGTCGGGGGGGCGCTTTCCGTCACTTCCGGCGGGGCGATCACCCAGGCGGCGACGACGGCGGTGACCGCGGCGGGGACGGCGTTGTCGGCGGTCGGCTTCCCGATCACGCTCGCCAGCGCCGGCAACGATTTTGACACCACGGCGGGAACCTTCCTGACCGCGAGCGGGGCGGCGATCACGATCACCGACCAGAACGCGCTGCAGCTCGGCAATGTGACGGCGACCGGGCTCCTGTCGGTGACCGCCGGGACCGGGCCGATCACCCAGACGGCGGCGAGTGTTGTGACGGCCGCGGGGACGAGCCTGGTCTCGGGTGTGGCGCCGAACCCGGCGGGCGACATCGCTTTGGCGAATGCCGGCAACGATTTTGATACCGCCGCCGGAACCTTCCTGACCGCGACCGGGGCGGCAATCACGGTCGTCGACAAGAACGCGCTGCAGCTCGGCAATGTAAGCGCGACCGGAACCTTTTCGGTGACCGCTGGCGGGGCGTTGACCCAGATCGCGCCGATAAAGGCGCAAAACCTAGTAGCTGTCACATTACTCGACACCGGGGCGCCGATCACGCTCGACGGTCTCGCCAATGCGGTGCCGGGCAATGTCACGTTGAGCGCGCTCAACGCCGCCGGTGCGGCGTCCGCACCGGGTGCGATCAGCTTTATCGACAGCACCGGATTTACCGTCTTTGGGCTTGCAGCGCCGCAGCTCGGCGTGGTCAATCAGGGGCAGAACATCGTCCTCGTCTCGACGCTAGCGGGCGGCACGATCACCAATACGGGGAAGATCGACAGCACCGGCGGCGCCGCGGCGTCGAGCGACATTCTGATCCTCGCCGATCTGATGACGCTGAATGGCGGCACGATCAACGCAGGTGCGGCCGGGCGCGTGATTTTCGGACCCCACGCGGTCGGCCGCGGCATCACGTTGGGCGGGACGGCGGCGAACACGCTGAGCCTGACCAATCTCGATTTGGCGCCAATCACCGCGGGATTGCTGCAGATCGGCGCCGAGAGCGCCACCTATTCAAACGGCGCGATCACCGTGACGGGGGCAATCACCTCGCCGGCGCCAGTGCTGTCGTTGGTCTCGGCTGGCGACATTACCGACGGCACGCCGCCCAATCCGACCGAAGCCATCACGGCGAAAAATCTGGCATTGCGGGCCGGGGGCTCGGTCCATCTCAAGGGCGCGAACAACAACGTGACGTTTCTGGCCGGCGTCGCGGGGACCGACTTTGCCTTTGCCGACGCCGTCGCCAATCTGACCGTCGCGACGGTCCCGCCGGCTCTCCCGCCGGCGCTTGCAACGGTGCAGGTCGCGGCCGGCGTGCCGAGTGTGGCGAACGCGGCGGCGCCGCAGATCGCCGGCATCGTCGCGGGGGGTGCGGTCACCCTTAGGAACACCGAGAATTTGACGATCGCCAATCCGGTGACCGCTGGCACGAGCGTCGCGATGCAGGACGGCGGCACATTGACGATCAACGCCGCCGTCACTGGCGGGGCGGGCAGCCCGGCCGTCGAGGTTTTGACTGATACGCTGACGATCGGGGCGGCGGGTACTGTCAATGCAGGCGCCGGGCTGGCGCTGATCGCGCCCAACACCCCGACGCGGGGGATCGAGCTTGAGGGCGCGGCCGCAAATGTGCTTGAGATTGCCAACGCCGATCTCGCCAAGATTTTCGCCGGCACGATCCAGCTCGGCTACTTCACCGGCTTTACCGGGCCGATCACGGTGAGTGGTGCGGCCACCCTGAACCCGGCGAACGCGCCCACCCTGGCGCTCGTCACCGGCAACACGAACACCGCGGCGCCGGGCGCAATCTCCGAGGCGGCCGCCGGGACGATCACGGCCCAGAACTTGGCGCTCTGGGCGGCGGGCTCGATCTCGATGCCGAACTCCAATGCCGTGACGGGGGCGCTCGCGGGCCGCGCCGGAACCTCGTCAGCCGGCAGTTTTCTTTTCCACAACGCTGCGCCGCTCAACATCGGCGAGGTCGATGGGCTCGTCGCCGCCGTCAGCGCCGTCGATCCGAACATCGCGGGTGTCGCGACGCAGGGCGGGACGATCATTCTCGAAACGACGGGAGCGGCCGCTAATCTGACATTGTCGCAGACGGTCAACGCGAACGGGTTCAACGCGACGACATTGACGCCGATCGTGCCGTTGGCGGCGGGTGCCGGGTCGATCGGGCTGTCGGCGACGGGCACGATCACGCAAGACCCGGCAAACGGGCTGATCGTCGCGGCCAATATTGAAGTGCTGGCGTTGCAGCGGGTGTCGCTCGGCGCCGCGGGGAACGCTGTCTCCGGGGCGCCGAACCAGGTCGGCTCGCTCGCCGCAAAAGTGTTCAACGCCGGCGAGAGCTTTATCTTCCGTGACAATGCCACGAGCCTGACGGTCACGACCTTGAACCCGCTCGCCGACAGTCTCGGTACGGTGATTCTGCGATCCGAATGGAGGGGCGTTGCTGACCGCGGTGAACGGCGTTTCGACGGCAAACGCCAATATCGGTTTGCGGGTCACGACCTCAGGCGATCTGGCGTTGAGCGCGCCGGTCAATGCCGGGACCGCGGATGTCGGGCTCGAAGGGTCCGGAACGATCCGCCAGGTGGGGGGCGGCCTTGCGGCTGGCGACGGGATCACGGCGGGCGCGCTCGAAGTCTCGTCGGTGGGTTCGGTGTCGCTTGGCGGATTGAATGCGGTCGCGACGCTGGCGGGCCGGGTTACGGGAGCGGGGAACAGTTTGCTGTTCCGCGACGAGGCGACTAATTTGACGGTGGATACGGTCGGCCCCGTGGTCGAGCAGGGCACCGGGACGCCGCCCAACCCGCAGATGCTGAATGTCGGCGCGCTCTCGGGGGTTACGACCAACGATGGCAACATCATCATCGGGACGACCACGACCGGGAACCTGGTCCTGAACCAGCCGGTCAGCGCCGGAGCCGGTTCGATCGCGCTGGGCTCGGCCGGAACTATGACGCAGGCGGCCGCGGGCGTCATCACCACCACGGCGACAGGCGTCAACAACGGATTGGAAATCGTCGCGGCGCAGCGTGTTTCGCTCGGGGCGTTTGTCGGTCCGGCCGAGCAAGGCACGCCGAACGTGGTCGCGCAGCTCGCCGGCGCCGTCGCCGGCAATGGTGAGAACTTTGTGTTGCGCAGCGTCGCTCCGAACCTGACGGTCACCACGGTCCAGGTTTTGGACACGTTCAATAACACGTTCTTGACCCCGACCACGGTCGCCGGCGTCACGACCAACAACGGCAATATCGGGCTGCGGGCGACCGCGGGCAGTCTGACCCTGGCGGCTAACGTGGCGGCGGGCGGCGCGGCCATCGGTCTCGAAGCGGCGGGTCAGATGACGCAGACCAGCGGGACGCTCAATGGCGGCGCGCTGGCGATCACCGCGGGCGGGCCGGTGTCGCTGCCCGACGCCAATACTGTGCCCCTGCTGGCGGGCCGGGTGACTGGTGTCGGCAACAGTTTTTTGTTCCGCGACGATGCGACGCCCTTGACGGTGACCACTATCCCGGCGGTGACGGAGCAGGGGACCGGGACGCCACCCAATAACCAGATGCTCTCTGCCGCGGCACTCTCCGGGGTGACGGCGAACAATGGCAACATCATCCTCGAGACGACGACCGTGGGCGACCTGGCGCTGATCCAGCCGGTTAACGCCGGGACAGGCGCTGTCGGGCTCGGTTCGGCCGGCACGATTACGCAGAGCGGGGCGGGACTGGTCACGGCCGCGCAGTTGGAGACGGTGTCGGTCAACGCGACTTCGCTCGAACTCGCCAATTCGCTGGGCGGCGGCGGGACGCCGGGTCTGGCGGCGGGGCGGGTGCTGACGGCCGGCCAGAGCTTCGGGTTCCGCGACGAAGGCAATAGCGTGACCGTAGACACGGTCGATGTGCAGGATTTGGGCGGTGCGCGGCTGCTCAACCCGATGACCAGCACGACAGCGGCGCCGGTGATGCTGACGGCGGCGCTCTCCGGGGTCGCGACCCAGGCGGCGGCGGGCGGCAACATCCTGATCGAGGCGACGACGAGCGGGAACCTGCTGCTGAACCAGCGGGTTGACGCCGCGGCGAACTTCGACCCTACGACGACGGCCTTGGCGTTAACCGGGCCGGTTCTGGGGCCGACGCCGGGTCAGATCGGGCTCTCCTCGGCGGGGACGCTGACGCAGAACGGCGTGGGCCTGATCGTGGGCTCGCAACTGGAGACCGTGTCGGTCAACGCGACTTCGCTGGAATTGCCGAATCTGGTCGGCAATGCGACGGGCGCCGGGACGCCCGGCCTGTTGGCGGGTCGGGTGTTGACGGCGGGTCAGAGCTTCGGTTTCCGAGACGACGGCGAACAGCCTGAGCGTCGACACGGTCGATGTGCAGAAGGCGGGCGGGGTGCGGCTGACCTTGCCCTCGGGGGCTCTGTTGACGGCGGCGCTCTCCGGGGTGGCGACGCAGGCCGGTGCAGGCGGAAACATCCTGATCGAGACGACGACGAGCGGCAACCAGTCTGTTGAACCAGCGGGTCGACGCCGGGGCGAACTTTAGCCCGATGACGCCGACCCTGGCCTTGAGCGGGCCGGTCTTGGCGCGACGCCGGGGCGGGATCGGGTTGTCGTCGGCGGGGACGCTGACGCAGAGCGGCGTGGGCCTGATCGTGGGCTCGCAACTCGAGACCGTGTCGGTCAACGCGACTTCGCTCGAACTGCCAAATCTACTGGGCAATGCGACCGGCGCCGGGACGCCCGGACTGTTGGCGGGGCGGGTGTTGACGGCGGGTCAGAGCTTCGGTTTCCGAGACGATGCGAACAGCCTGAGCGTGGACACGGTCGACGTGCAGAAGGCGGGCGGGGTGCGCCTGACGCTGCCCTCGGGCAATCTGCTAACGGCCGCACTCTCTGGAGTGGCGACGCAGGCCGGGGCAGGCGGCAATATCCTGATCGAGACGACGACGAGCGGCAACCTGCTGCTGAACCAGCGGGTTGACGCCGCGGCGAACTTTAACCCGGCGACAACGGCGCTAGCGCTGAGCGGTCCGGTCCTACTAGCGACGCCGGGTGAGATCGGCCTGTCGTCGGCGGGGACATTGAGCCAGAGCGGGGCGGGCCTGATCGTCGGATCGCAACTGGAGACGGTGTCGGTCAACGCGACATCGCTGCCGCTGGCGAACTTGCTGGGGAACGCGACGGGCGCCGGGACGCCCGGTCTGCTGGCGGGGCAAGTGTTGGCGGCGGGCCAGACCTTCACCTTCAGTGACGACAACAACAGCCTGAGCGTGGCGTCGGTCGATGTTCAGAAGGCGGGCGGGGTGCGCCTGACGCTACCCTCGGGCGCGCTGCTGACGGGGCCGCTCAACGGGTTGACGACCGCCAACGGCAACGCCAACGTGACGACGACGACCGCTGGTAATGTGACGCTGGTGCAGCCGGTCAATCTCGGGACAGGCACGTTCAGCGTAATCAGTGCGGGGACGATCGCAGAGGCGGCGGCCGGAACGGTGACGGCGGCGACCCTGACCGGCAGCTCCGCCGGCAACGCCACCTTCGGGCTGGCGGGCAATGTGATCGCCAATCTTGGCGCGTTTGCCACGACGACGGGCGGCGCCAACGGCAATTTCACCTTGGTGGACGCCCAGGCGCTGGCCATTACGGGGCCTGTGATTACCGGGACGGGGACGGTGAGCTTGACCGTCGCCGGTGGCATCACCGAGGTGGCAGGCGGCACGGTCACAGCCGGGACCTTGACCGGGAGCGCCGCCGGCGATGCGACCTTCGCGCAGCCCGGAAACATGGTAGCCAATCTCGGCGCGTTCGCCGCCAACAATTTCACGCTTGTGGACGGCCAGGCGCTCAATGTCGCAGGGCCGGTCAATGTCGGGGCCGGCACGGTCAACCTGACCGTCGCCGGGACGATCTCCGAGGGCGCGGGCGGCAGCGTCACGGCCGGATTATTGACCGGCAGCTCCGGCGGCAACGCGATTTTTGGCCAACCCGGTAATCTGGTGACGAACCTGGGCGCGTTCTCGACCGCCGGCGGCAACTTTACCCTGGCGGACGGGCAGGCGCTCAACCTGACCGGGTTGCTCAGCCTTGGCGGTGGCGCCGCGACGTTGAACGCGGCGAGGGCGATTACCGAACTCGTCGGCGGGAGCATCGCCGCCGGAACCTTGACCGGGTCCTCGGCCGGAAACGCTACATTCGATCAGGCGAACGCGATCGGCAATCTGGCCGCTTTCACCGCCGGATCGGGCGGCGTCTTCGCGTTGACCAACAACGAGGCGCTGAACGTTTCAGGGCCGGTCGCCAGCGGCGGCGACCTCAGGATCCGGGTGAACGGCGGCGACCTGACATTGACCGGCGGCGTCAGCGCCGGCGGCGGCAATGCCAACGCCGCGCTGATCTCGACGAACGGCAACGCGGTCGAGCAGGGGAACGGTGTCGTGACCGCCGCGGGGCTGATCGTCAATGCCGCGGCCAACGTCACATTTGGCATTGCGACAGATGGCACGGGCGCGGCATCCCCGGCCAACGCCAACAATGTCGGCACCTTGGCCGGCACCGCGGGCGGCAGCTTCGGCTTCCTCAACGGGCCGGGGCTGACCGTCGGCACGGTACCGCAAGTTGTCGATGTCCCGTCGCAGACCGGGGTCCAGGCCGGCGGCGACGTCCTGATCCAGAGCAACAATACCGGTCAAGCATTCACTCTGGCGGGCAATGTCGCCGCGGGCGGGAGGGCGGTGTTTGACAGCGCCGGGCCGTTCGCGCAGACCGGCGTGGTGACGGTCACCGCGCCGGTTCTGGTGGTCGACACGACCGGAGACGGAGTCGCTGCCGTGCTCAAGATCGTGAACTCGACGAATGTCGACTCCGCGATCGTCACTCAATTTCCGACGGCGACCACGACCAACGCCCTCCAGCTCGAAAATCTGAATGCGCCGAACGCGGTGACTTTCCTGGTCGCCGGTTTGGGTGCGGTCAGCGGCCAGCTCCAGGTCAAGCAGCTGGGCGTCTCCGGGCTGCAGCCAGGCAACGCCAATCTGACCGGCTCGGTCGGCGGCATCGGCGGTCCGGGTGCCGCGGCGACGGCGGTGCCGAGCCCGCGGCCGCAGAACCAGTATCTGCTCAACAATTGCGTGATCGGCTCGCCGAACTGCATCCTCTTGCCGCCGGTGGTGCCGGTGCAGCCGCAGCCGGTCAACGATGTCGACGTGTTGACCTTGTCGCCGCAGAGCGAGGACCCGGACGCGCCGCTGATCAACGTCTATGACGAGGAGAGGCTGTGCAATCCGCGATCCGACGCTCCGCCCGAGGAGCGGGAGTTCTGTCAATGACGGCTAGGCTGCCGCCGCTCGCCGCTTTGGCGCTGGCGCTGGCAATGGCGGGCTGCGCCGAACCGCCGCCTGACGCCTATGTCAGCGGTTCCGCGACGAGTTCAGCTGCGGCGGTGCCGGTCGGCAACAACCAGGTCGGCGAGCCGTGCAGCTATCAGCCGGCGCCCGCCGGCGAATTCGGCGTCAATGGGAGCCGGGCCGTCGCGATCCGCTGCGGCAGCTGGGACCAGCCGAGCGGCCGCGTGTTCGAACTTAGCGGCGTCGAGGCCGCGAGCCTGCGGCAGGCGGCGACGGGCGGGCCCTGGCGGAGCTATATCGACCAGCGCTTCGCCTGCGGCGCGCCCACCGAAACAAGGCTCGCCGATGGCGCGCCGGCCCTGTTGATGCAGTGCACGAGGCGCACCGGCGGCTGGCCGCATGTGGCGCTGACCGCGGCCGTGGGCGGCAAGGTGTACGGTGCCGACGGTGTGCGCCCCGCGCTGCCGGCGATCGAGGCGACGCTCGCCTCGCTCAACGGGCAGGCGCCGCCGCGCGGCGGGCTGGCGATGTCGCAAGCCGAGCAGCTGATCAGCGCACGCTCCACCGGCGCCGCCTTCGGCAGCGGCGACGAAGGGCGCTATTACGAGCTGACCCGGCTCGGCGACGCCTACAACAATGTCGACGATCCGGCGCACGCCGAACAGGCGTTTCGCGAGGCGCTGGCGGTGCAGCAGAAGCATCTGAGCCCCGATAATCCAGGGCTCGCGCTGACGATGATGAAGCTTGCCGCACAGATCGCCCATCAGCGCAACGCGCCCGAGGCCGACCAGCTCCTCGACAAGGCGGCGGCGCTGACCGCGCGGGCGAACGATCCGTTGCTGACCGCGCAATTGCAATATTACCGGGCGGTGACCGCGGCCTATCAGGGCAAGACCGCGGTGGCGCAGCAGCAGGCGCAATTGGCCGAGCAATCCTTCACGCGGCTGCTGCCCTCCGGTATTGGCGCGCGGCTGACGGCTTCGGTCAATGCGGCGCCGCGCTCGCGCGGCATCGACTTTGCCGGTTTGACCGCGGAGACCGCACGCACCGCGACCGAGACGACGGCGGTCACCGGTCTTGCCGAGACCTTGCGGCTGCGCGCCGGGCTGGCGCGGGTGGCGGGCGACATTCCGCAATCGACGGCATTTGCCGAGCGCGCCGATAAGGTGCTCAGAACCTACGGGCTCGGCGTTTCGAGCACCGCGGCGCGGTCCTTGCGCCTGATCGCCAGCAACGAGGCCTACGCCGGCGACTATTCCGCGGCCCAATCCTACAACGCCCAGGCGAACCGGGTCTTCGCGCGCGTCGTGCCCGGGCAGCGGCCCTATGCCGTCACGGCACTGCTGGGCGGCGCCTACCGGCTGAAGCAGGGCGACACCGCCGGGGCGCTGGCGATGTTCGAAAAGGCCGGCGACATACTGAGCAAGTTCGGACCCTCGCAAGGCGTGCTGCCGGGCCAGATCAAGCCCTGGCTCGACGCGCTTTACGACGAAGCCGACCGCAATCCCTCCGAGCGGGCTGCCTTTTACGCCAAGATGTTCCGCGCCTCGCAGCTTGCCAAGGGGGCGCTGACCGCGCAGAGCATCGCCCAGGCCTCGGCGCGGCTTGCCGCCAGCGACCCGAAGATCGCCGCCGCGCTGCGCGAGCTCGAAGACAAGCGGCGCGAACTCGACGCGCTGGGGGAGGAACGCGACCGGCTCGTCGCCGAGGGCAGCAAGTCGAAGGACCGGCTAGATCAGATCGACGCTCAGATCGACACCGTGCAGAAGGCGCTGGCCGACGCCGAGGCAGGTGTTCAGGCGGCCGCGCCCAACTATCGCCGCACCACCCAGGAGCCGGTCACCGAAGCCGAGGTGCGCGAATTGCTGCAGCCCGACGAGGCGCTGCTGTCGATCTTTGTCGCCCCCGACGGAGCCTACGGCTTTCTGCTGCAGCGCGATGGGACGAGCGTCTACCGGATTGCGCTGACCCAGGCGGACATCGCCAAGCTGGTCGGCCGGTTGCGCGATACCTCGCTACCCAAGGCCGTCTCGGGCCAGGTCATTCTGCCCAATTACGACACCGAGGCCGCCTACCGCCTCTACGCGGCGTTGATCGGGCCGGCGGCAGCGGCTTTGCAGGGGAAGTCGCGGCTGACGATCGCGGCGAACGGCGCGCTCTTGACCTTCCCGATGGGCGCGCTCGTCACGCGGCCCGATGTGGCGGCGACCGACGGCGATTACCGCAGGACCCCGTTTCTGTTGCGGCAATACGCGCTGGCTTATGTTCCCGCACCCCGCACCTTTGTCGACCTACGCCGGATCAAGGCGGGGGCGCCCGGCACCCGTCCCTTCATCGGCTTCGGTGACTTCCGACCGGCGAGCGACCGGCAGATCGGCGCGCTCTTTCCGCCCGAGCGCTGCGCCAAGGACAACCGGCTGATGCATCTCTTGGGTCCGCTGCCCGCCACCGGGATCGAGGTGCGGACCGTCGGGCGGGAACTCGGCGCCGGTCCCGGCGACATCGTGCTCGGCGACGCCTTTACCAAGGCGCGGCTCGTCGAGCGCGACCTGACGCCCTACCGCATCGTTCATCTCGCCACCCACGCGTTGCTGCCGACCGAGCTTGGGCAGTGCCAGACCGAGCCGGCGATCCTGACCTCGGTTCCGGGCAACGCGCCCAGTGCGGCCGCCGGCTTTCTCGGCGTCGACGACATCGAGAATTTGAAGATCAACGCCGATCTGGTGGTGCTGTCGGCCTGCGACACCGCCGGCCCGGCCAATGGCGCCGGCGAGAGCTTGTCTGGATTGGCCCAAGCCTTCTTCCGCGCCGGCACCCGCGGCATGCTGGTGACGCAATGGGCGGCGGCCGATATCGCGGCGATGCGGCTGATGACCGGGACACTCGCCCCGCGCGGCGCCGGCATGCCGGGCGACACCGCCGCGGCGTTGCGCGAGGCGCAATTGCGCATGATCGACACCGCGGGCAGCGGCGCCGATGCGCCGATGCTGATGTCGCACCCCTACGCCTGGGCGCCCTTCGTGCTGATCGGCGATGGTGTGCGCGGGCGGGTTCCGGGAGCGTGAACGAGCGGGACGCCAGTTTTACCCGACCCAGCTGCGCAGCGGGCCGAAATCACAATGCACGAAGCCGCGGCCGGGATACATGCCGACACCGCCATAGATGAATTTCTTGACGTCCTCGGCGACGGCGTCGTTGTCGACATCGGGGATGTGGATATCGAGGGCCATCGCCCGGATATGTTGTGAATTGAGCGCTGCCCCTTCAAGTTGTGCGTTGGTTTGCGGGGTGCGGTAGCCGCTCAGGATCTTGATCTCGTCCTTGTTGTATTTCCAATGTAACACAAAGACTAGATCCATAAGCCACGGATGAATCCATTTCCATTCGTTGGCACGATAGTCACGGCATGTCCAAGAGAATTTCTGGCACTCGGGAACGATGTAGGCGCCGTTGAAATAGACTTGGTTGAAGCGCTCGCCGGTGTTGACAAAGACAATCTTGACCCAGCGCAGCTGCGGAAATCCGGCATTCGCCCAGACCGGAACCGCGCGCATCGCCACCGCCGCTGCGGCGGCGCCCGCGAGCAGATTGCGGCGATCGATCATTTGGCTTCTCCCTCTATGCGGCCTTCGATCCACGACCGACAGTGTTGATTTAGGCGCCGGCGCTGGCTGGCGCCATGCCGACGATCCGGGCGGAGGAATGTACCACGTTTCGCAAACGTTCGGTGCTCAGCGGCCTCTCGGTCTTGACCAACAGGGCCGCCATCGCGTTGGGCGCGCCGGGCACCGTGTCAAGCTTGTTCAAGGCGCGGCGAAGCTCACCCAGATATCGGGACGCCGGTTCCACCTCAGGCCGCGCGCCGCTCAACGCCAGCGGGGCGGCGGTGGCGATCGCGGTGATCAATTCGGTGCCGAAGGGCGGGCCGCCGGCGTTCCAGGTCTTGCCGGCGCCGGGATTGCCGAATATTCGGGTCTGCCCGGCGGCGAGCGTGATCTTGGGGTCCTGCTGGTTCGGCCACAGATGCAGGACCTGCCCGTCCAACGAAAAATAGTCGATCAGCAGGTTGACCGGGTAATTGGGTGCGTGGACCTCGACCCTGATCGGGTCGCCCTCACGCAATTCGGGTTTGCCGCCGGCAAGATGCAGCCCGACGGCGCCGTCGACGATCAACCCGGTCAGACGCATGGCGTTGAATTCAGAGAGCGAATGACAGAGCGGCGGCGGCACGACATCGACGCTCAAATCGGGCTGATTGTTCGGAAAGAACCGGCCGGCGACCTGGAAGAGCCGGGCGCGTTGCGCATTGTCGGGCACGGTTCCAGAAATTATCGGCGCGCCCTGCGGCGAGGTTCGCGCCTGCAGCCAGGCGCAATCGATCTGTGTCAACGCGGTGTTGAGCTCCTCCAGTGGAGCCTTCCGCGGCGGTGCGGCGACCTTCGGCGCCGGCGGCACGGACGGGACCGCCGCCTGCTTGGTGACAAAGGCCGGCGCCTGCTCGGTGCACGGCAGCGTCGGGAATGGCCAGCCGGGGCACCCGCCCGCGTTCGGCTTGACCGAGACTGGCGGCGGCGCGGGCATTTCCGAGGAGGTGGTCGCCACGTTGAGAGCGGCCAGCGCCTCCTTCCACGCATCGGCGCGTTTTTTTGCTTCGGCCTTCTCGTCCGGCCGCAGCACCGCGTCGAGCTGCGATCTAAGATCGCCCGCGACGCTGCCCCACACACCTTTGCTGTCGGTCGCCAGCAGCACCCATTTATAGGCCTCGACCAGATCAGGCGGGAAGTTCTTGCCGCCCGCCGCCCAGATCAGCGCCAGCCGGTATTCGGCCTCGGTGCGGCCCTTGGCGGCGGCCTTCTGGTACCAATAGCCGGCATTCTTGTAGTTCTGCTTAAGATCGCCAAGACCGTACTCGTACAATGTGCCGATCCCGAGTTCGGCGTCTGGGTCGTCGCGATCGGCGCCACGCTGCCACTCGGCAGCGGCGCGCGCGTAATCGCCCTTATCGTAGGCTTCCCGACCGGCGCTCGCATCGGCATGCGCCGCCATCATATTCACGAAGAAGCAGGCCGAGACGAGGAGGGCGAGGTGGACAAACCGCGCTGACCTCCATCGTCGAACCTTGAATCGAATTGACATTTTTTGCCGCTGCGCTATCGTCAGATATTACCGACGCGCGGACAAAGCGGCAACTGCGGCGTGTGTCGTGGTTTCTTGCACTGCGTCATCGGCACAGGCGCTTGATTGAGCCTTTATCATTGGCGCCGAGAAATGGCGGAAATATGGTCGAGGTGGGGTTCGGGTAGGCGCGCGTTGCGTTGCAGCACGAGTGAGGAAGCGATGATCATCTCGGACCAGACGATCTTCAGGATTTGCGGGTGTCTCGCCGTCGGGCTGTGGATCACCTCGGCGGCGGCGCAGAGCGGCGTGCCGAGCCAGAGCGAAATCGCCGGCCAGCTCTTGCCGAAGGCGCTCAGCACGACGCGCGGCCTGCCGGTCGCCGGAAGTGCCCCGAAGGTCCAGCAGAACCCGGCCGTGCTGCCCGCTTCGGCGCCGTCGCAGCAGCGCTCGCGGCCGGCTGAGGCCGGCTCCCGCGCGGCCCCGCACGCGGCGATCGCGAAGGCGCCGCCGCCGGCGCCCGCCCCCGCGCATCCGCAGATCGCCCTGAACACGATCCTCTTCGAATTCAACTCCGACCAGCTCAAGCCGCAATCGATCGCGACGTTGAAGAACCTGGGGAACGCGCTCAACCAGGAGCTCAAGGACCAGAAGGTTTTCCTGATCGAGGGCCATACCGACGCGAGCGGCAGCCCGGGGTACAACATGGAGCTGTCAAAGCGCCGCGCCGACGCGGTCAAGGATTATCTGGTCAAGGAAATGGGCGTTGCCGCCGACCGCCTCGAGACCGTCGGCAAGGGGGAGGCCGATCCGGCGGTGCCAAAGCACCCCTACGCGGCCGCGAACCGGCGCGTCGTTATCGTCAATACGGGCGCCTGAGAGGCGGCCCTTGCGGGCTCTTTTCAATGCCATTGCAGGTCGTCAACGGCGCGCAATTGATGTGCTCGTTCGGTGCGGCGCCGTCGAGCCTGGTGGTATTGCCGGTGAACCACGAGCAGTGCGGCAACCAGTTCGCCGCCAACATCATGGACCATGCGCCGATGGTCAACATCATGCCGTTCGGCATGTGCATGAGCCTCGCCAACCCGCAGGTGGCCGCCGCCACGAGCGCGGCCCTGGGGGTGCTGACCCCGCAGCCCTGCATTCCGGCGACCGCCTCTCCCTGGACGCCGGGTGCTGTCACGGTTCTGCTCGGCAATCAGCCGGCGCTCGACAACGTCTCGACCTGCATGTGCAACTGGGCGGGCGTCATCACCGTCGCCAATCCGGGCCAAACTTCGACGCAGATCCCCTAGACCGCGTCGCCGGCCAGCGAGGACGCCAGTCAATCCGGGCGCGGGAAATTATCCGTGCGTTTCAGGATCTGCAGTTGCCGGGATGGAAAGACGCAGGACACGCGCTCGGTCTGTCCGACGGTATGCTTGCCCCGAACGCGGTAGAGATCGGGCGCGTCGGCTGCCGGCTCGGCGCCAAATCCCTCGACCGTGCTGCGCAGGAATTCGATCGTCAGCACGACGCCCTGGATGTCGGTCAATTCGTACTCGCGCAGCGGCAGGTCCGGGATGATAGGGGTCCGTCTCGGCCAGTGGTAATTGCACCTCGAGGGAGCGCGTGAGGGTGGCGTTCGGCGCCAGTTTGGCGGCCAGTGGGATCACCCGCACATTGACGAGCCTGTCCGGCGGCAGCGGCGCAATGCCCTTGAGGACATGCGCAAACCCGTCGCCGCCGAGCCAGATAACCGGCGCCTGCCGGTCGAGCGCCTGCCGACCCGTGGTCGGGTCCGCCGCATAAATCGCGTCCATCACATAGATGTCCGCGGCGCCGTGATTGGTGAGCGTATAGGGGAAGATCAGCTTGTTGCCGGCGCGGTCCGGGCGGCAGGAAAGTGTCACGCCGGTCGGTTGCGCAGGCTGCGCCGCGGCGGGAGGGGACGATTGCACCATGGCAGGTTGCCTTGAATGTTGAGGGTCGCTGATCGGCTGGGCCGGCGCAAAATCCGCGCTGCTAAGCATCGTGATGGTTAGTACGAAGATTATCGGGAGGCGCAGGCATGCCGGGCCAGGGACCGCGTTCCTGGCGATACTTGTTTTCTTCGTCGATCGTATTGTGCTCCTCCTGGAGATCCCAATCGTCGTGGGTCTGGGTGAGATCGCACGGTGCCATGGGCGGCGTGATCGGCATGGGTCAGCTCGTGATACAGCGCGACATCGCCGGGCTCGTTGGTCTTGTTGGCGGGATAAAATGACGGGCTGTAGGAGACCGTCGAGTTCGAGCCGGTGCCCGCCCCGGGCTTCGGGTTTCCCGCAGCATCCACCGCACCGGGTGTGCCCGGGGCAGAGGCGGCGGCGGGATCAAGCCAAATGCGTGCCGCCGTCGGCAACCGGGTTTTGCGGCTGGATCGTCACGGTGTGCCCAGAGCTGTCGAGGCGTCCGAGCAGCGCGTGGCCGCTCGGCGTCTGGTCGATCGCGGCGAGGTCCGATATCGTGTCGTCGGCGAACTTCTTGTCCTTACCGTCGACCTTCACCCTCCCGTGGGTTCCGACGCTGAAGCTTTGATCCGCCGGATTGAAGGTTACCGGGAGCCCGTGCTTCGCCGTCGCGGTGTGATGGCGCCGCCCGCCGCCACCGCCGGGCGGATGCGGATCGCAAGGGGTCAGCCGCTTGTTCGGCTGATCTCCGGGTTCGGCCGTGGCCGCATCGGCGGCGTCGGTCACGTCCGCATCGGAGGTCGATCCGGGCGAACCGCCGGAATTGATCATCACCACCGCGCCCTTGATCCACACCCCGGCCGGATCGAGGACGACGAAGCTGCTGCCGACTTTCAAGGTGATCTTGAGCGGCGCTTCGATCACAACATTCTTCGCGTTCAGGGTCGAATTCGGCGCCGACGATCGATTGGTGATTGGCTTGCAGATCGAAGATCGTGTCGGTCTTGACGCTGAGCTGGTAGCCCTTGTCGACGCCTTCATAGCGGTTGTCACCGACGTGAAGGTCGTATTCGCCGCCGACCGTCATGAACGAGGCGCCGCCGAAGGTCTTGCCGTCCTTGTCCTTGCCCGGCACCACCTTGACGTTGCGATTGCCGTTGGTGGTCCAGAACGAATGGGCGAAGGCGGTGACGTCGAGGCGGCCCTGCGAGCGGATCAGATATTGCTCGCAATTGAAGGTGTCGTCGAACCGTTGCAGGTGGTAGCGGTCCTTGGCGCTCGGCGAAGGTTTGGGCGTGCTGCTGGTCTTCAGCCCGGTGAAGCGGTAATCGGTGAACGCCTGCGGGTTCGCGAGGTCGTCCTGCTCGACCTGTTCGGCGTCGACCTGCCCCTCCGGGAAGGGGATATTGGCAAAGCCGCTGTCGGCGTTGTAGAGACGGCCGACGACAATCGGGCGCTCAGGGTCGCCGTCGAGGAAATCGACCAGCACCTCCTGCCCGATCCGCGGCAGAAACTGCGTGCCCCAGCCGTGCCCCGCCCAGCCCTCCGACACCCGCAGCCAAGCGCTGTTGGCGCCGGACTGAAACGGCGGCTTGGCCAGCGGGTCGCCGCTCTCATCGGGCGGTTCCCAGGGAAAGCGCACGCGCACGCGGCCGAGCGCGTCGGCAAACACTTCGCTGCCGCCGTTCGCCTTCGCGCCGTCGTGGCCGATCACGACCGCCGGATGCGGGCCGCGGGCGACCGGCTTCTGCGCCACCGGCAGCGGCAGCAGGACCGTGTCGTCAGTGATGATGTCCTCGCTGACCCCGACAAAGTTGTTGCCAAAATCAACCCCGCCATGCGAGCCGCCGAGGACCTTGTTGGCGACGTCGGAGGCCGATGAAGCGCCCGAAATCGCCGAGGTCACCGCATCGGGGAGCGAGAGGACGAAGTTCACGTATGGCACGACCGACCCGATGGTGTTTGCCGCGCTGGCTAATGTCGACGCACCCTTCAACAAATACTCGCCAGTCTCGTTCTGCGCGATCGTGGCCGATATCGTGGAGATCTTGTCGTCGCCGAACGGGTTCAGCCCTTTGAACAGCACCTTCAGGAATTCGCCGACATTCCTGACGCCAAGGCCGAAGTTGAGATCGATCCCGTGGATCGACAATGTGGTGACGACCAGCTTGTGGCGGTCGATGTCGTTGATCTTCTCCGTCTCTACGATGATGCCCCCACCCGCCCGCAATCGCCGGTTCTTGCTCTGCCCGGTTGCGGTGAACACCGCCGCTTCGCCGGATTGCATTCGCTGCTTGGCTTCGGTGCGCAGCTCCTCGTTGCTGAGGAAGCTTCCGGGAAAGATGCGGTGCTGGAAGCGCCCTGGCGTGTGCACGTTGTTCTTGACCGCGATGTCGTACCGTTGGTCGATCTTCTCGCTGCCCTGAAACGGATTTGTCGGATCGAGCGGGTTGAATTCGCCGACATTCACCCGCTTGGGCGCGGTCGAGAAGATGCGGCGATAACCCGAGACCTGCTTTTGCTCAGGCGCGTCGGAGCGAAACAGCAGCGCGGGCGTGCTGCGCGGGCGAAAGCGGCCGCGGCCCAGGATCATTTGTTCCGCCTGGCGCTCGTGGTCATGGAAGAAGAAGTACCAGAGGCCGAACTGAGCCATCAGGCGCGACACGAAAGTCAGGCTGTCCTCGCCGAATTGCACGCAATAGGGCATCGGCTGGAACTTGGTGTCCGAGTCCAGCCTCAGGATCAGATAGTCGGAGGGTATTTCGCCTTGCGCGCGGAAGACCGAACGGATTACCGAGAGCACGTCCAAATTCTCGAAGATCCGGAAAGTCCGCTCCCGCTCGAGCAGGCGAAATTTGGGAACCACCCGCATCGCATAGCAGCGAAAGCCGTCGCCGGTGGCGTCGGAAGGACTGTCGGCGAGCTCCTCGAAATGGTCGATCGTGCCGTGCCTTTCGATCCAGTCGAAAAACTGCCCGTCATTTTCCGTGGAGGAGATGCCGAACGTCACATCGGTGTTGAGCAGGTCGCGCGGGTCGATCGCCGGCCTGGGCGAACCGTCGTCCGTCTTCTTGCGCTGCAAGACGGTAAGCTCGAACGAGTAGGGGGCCGAAACCGCCTCCGAGCCGTTGATCTGCGCCAGCAGCAGCGGGTCCTTTTCGTCGACGCCGAGGCCGACGCCGAGCGCGGTGGAGATTCGGAACGCCTTCGGTTTCTGGTCGGTCTGCAGCGGAGCCACGGTAGCGCGAGTAATGTCGTCCGGCATGTTCCCGCATATCCTGTAGGGATGTGAGTTCCCGATGTGACCCCGTCCGGATCCACAACCATGATTGGTTGCGGATGCCCAGACATTCGCGACAGATTAACCCTTGCAGGCGGCCATCTGTTGCCTTGCCTGACGAATTCGCGATTCTGTATCGAGGCATCCGCGTATTATAGTCGAAACCGTTCGCTGGTTGGAGGACTGCCCCAATGTCGTCGGCCGAACCCGTGAGCGGCGGCGGATGACGCTGACCCTCAGCATCGTAAGGTGTCCCGACCTCGTCCGCCGGAGATGCGTGAATTGCAGGGCGGCGAGTTCTCGATCGGCCGCGGTCCGGAAAACGACTGGGTGCTGCCCGACCCGGAGCGGCATTTGTCGAAGCGCCATTGCCTGATCGCCTACCGCTCGGGTTGCTGGCAGCTCGCCGACCTGTCGACCAATGGCACCTACCTCAACCATGAAACCGACCCGATCGGCCGCAGCCCGCCCCGCGATCTGCGCGACGGCGACCGGTTGCGTTTCGGCGCCTACGAAATCGAGATCCGCATCGCCGAGGAGGACGCGCGCCGAACGCGGCCGCGGGTCGCCGCTGAGCCGCTCGGCGACCCCTTCGCGCTCGACCCGTTTCGCGCCGGCAGGGCGAGGCTGCCGGCGGGTTCGACCAGGACCCGCTGCTGCGCCCGCAGGCGGGAGGGCGACCCGTTTGCCGCCGACATAGGCCCGGCCTCGGTCAATCTGCCAGCCGATTACGACCCGTTGGCGCCCGATCCCGCCGACGCGCCGTTCAGCGGACCGGCGCAGGCCGATCACACGCCGCATCTCGACGACGCATTCCGCCCGGGCGTCGCCCATCCCGTCATTCCCGAGGATTGGGACCGCGAAATCCGATCACCCGAGCCGGCGCGCCCGGCGGAGGAGAGCCCGGTAGTGGCCGATGCCGGTCGGGAGCCGCGCGTCGCTGCGGCCCCGGCGACGTCTCATCCCGTCGCGGCAACGGCTCGTCCGGTCATGCCAACGCCTCGTCCGGTCCCTCCGGTGCCCGAGTTGACGGCGCCGCCGACAGCTGAACCCGGCGCCGACGGTCTGCTCGGCCTGTTCCTGCGCGGCGCGCAGCTCGAGGACATGCCCGTGCCCGACCCGCCGGCGGCGATGGAGGCGCTGGGTGCTGTCTTCCGGGCCTTTGTCGCCGGATTGCGCCAGACGCTCGTCGCACGTGCCGCCGTCAAAGGCGGAATTCCGCATCGAACAGACGACGATCCAGGCGCGCGACAACAATCCGCTCAAGTTCTCCGCCAATGACGACGACGCCCTGGCGGCGCTGCTCGGCGCCGGAAGGCGCTCGGACATGAGCCCAGTGGAGGCCGTGACCGAGGCGTTGCGCGACATCCGCCTGCACGAACTAGCGACTGTCGCGGCGATGCAGGCCGCCGCCCGCGCGCTCCTGACCGAGCTCGACCCGGCGCGGCTGCGCGAGAATGCCGGGCATGGCGGTCTCGAATTTGTCGCGGTCCAGCGCAAGGCGCACGCCTGGGACGCCTTTGAGGCGGCGCATGCCCGCATCGCCCGCGCGCTCGAGGACGATTTCGACAGCGTCTTCGTCAAGGCATTCGCCCGCGCCTATGAGCGGGCACTCGACGAAATCTCGGCGAGAGAGATGGCGTGATCTCCCGCCGTCTCTTTGTTGGCGGCTGCGCGCTCCTGGCCGCGCGGTGCTCCTCGCCGCCGCCGCCGGCGGTGTTGACCTTGACGATCATCGCCGGCGCCGACCAGAACCCAAATCCGCAAGGCCATCCGACGCCGGTCGCCGTCCGCCTCTATCAACTCGGCGCCACGGCGAAATTCGAGCGCGCCGACGTCTTTGCGCTGACCGACCACGAACAGGAGACCCTCGGGCAGGAGAGCCTCGGCTCGGAGGAGTTCGTGCTGGCGCCGGGCGAAACCCGCACCGTGACGCGCGAACTCAAGAAGGGCGTGCAGTTCGTCGGCACCGCCGTTCTGTTCCGCGACATCGACCATGCGCGCTGGCGCGCGGTGGCGCCGGTCGCGGCGAGCGGCCCGTCGCGGCTCACGCTCAAGATCAACGGCCTGACGGCCGTGCTCGCCCGGTCCTGACGCGGATGCTAGACTGCGCTCACGCCGCGGCCGGAGAAAGGCGCGCATTGCCCACGAAAACGCCATGACGTGGACCAACCGGGTCGTCTGGCAGGAGGGCATGTTCCTGCGCGCCCAGCATTTCCAGCAGCAGGACCGCTGGCTGGAGTTTCTGGTGCGGGCGCGCAGCGCGGCGCTGCGGCCGCATCCCTGGGGTGTGGTCGAGATGGCGATCGATCGCGATCTGCTGGCGACCGGGCGCTTCGCGCTCAGTTCCGCGGTCGGCGTCTTCGAGGACGGCACGCCCTTCGCCATTCCCGGCGAAACCGACCACCCGCCGCCGCTCGACCTGCCGGAAAACACTCGCAACGCGGTCGTTTATCTGGCCGCGCCGGTGCGCCAGCCGGGAGCGGTCGAGATCGGCGCGCGACGGCGTGGAGGGCCGCTACGCGCTGCGCGATTTCGAGGCCTACGACACGCATTCCGCTTCGCCACAGCCGGCGCCGTTGCAGGTCGGCGCGGCTGCGGCGTGCGCTATCTGCTCGAAACCGACGAGCGCGCCGGCTATCTCTGCCTCGGGCTGGCGCGGGTCAACGAGGTGGCGGCGGACCGGCGGGTGACGCTCGACGACCGCTGGATCGCGCCGGCGCTGATCTGCGCCGCCTCGTCGCCGCTCGCGGGGCTGATCACCGAATTTTCCGGGCTCTTGAACCAGCGCGGCGAGGCGCTGGCGGCGCGCGTAACGGCGCCCGGCTCGCGCGGGGTCGCCGATTTTGCCGATTTCCTCTTGCTGCAATCGGTCAACCGCTGGCAGAAGCTGTTGGCGCATTGGGCCGACGCCGGCAATGTCCATCCCGAGGATCTCTACACGGTCTTCGTCCAGATGGCGGGCGAGTTCGCGACCTTCACCGAGACCACCCGTCGGCCCTAACGCCTATCCGGCCTATCGGCACGAGGATCTGCAGCGCAGCTTCGCGCCGGTCGTCGCCGATCTGCGGCGCTCGCTGTCGGCGGTTATCGAGCAGACCGCGATCCCGATACCGCTGCAGGAACGCCGCTACGGCGTTCATGTCGGGCCGATCACCGACCGCACGATCCTGCGCGCGGCGAGCTTTGTACTGGTGGTGCAGGCCGATCTGCCGACGGACCGGCTGATCCGATTGTTCCCGAGCCAGGTCAAGATCGGCGCTGTCGAGCACATCCGCGAACTCGTCAACGTGGCGATGCCCGGCATCTCGGTGCGCCCTCTGCCGGTGGCGCCACGGCAATTGCCGTTCTATGCCGGCGCCTCCTATTTCGAACTGGACCGCAACAGTCCGCACTGGCAGCAAATGCAGGCCTCGGGCGGCTTTGCCATTCACGTTTCCGGGGATTTCCCCAATCTGCGCCTCGAATTATGGGCGATCCGCGGATAAGCGGGGGAGCGGCGCCGACATGAGCGACAACCCGTTCTCCGAACCCGACGACGACGATCGCACGATCATTCGGCCAAGTCCGGGCCGCCGCACGCCGGCGCCGCCACGGCTCGACACTGCCCCAGCCGAGCCCTCGCCGCTCGACACCGTTCCTTCCGGGCCGGCGCCGCGCCTGACGCCACTGACCGGCGAGGGCGTCGAAGGGGTGGCGATGGCGGTCAATCCGCTGGTCGCCGCGGCAGCGCCCCTGCTGCAGCTTCTCGCCCGTCTGCGCAACACCGCCAACCAGCCCGACCCTGGCGATTTGCGCGAGCGGGCGGTGCGCGCGATGCGCGGCTTCGAGCAGCGGGTGCGGGACGAGGGGCTGCCGGCCGAACTCCTGCCGCCCGCGCATTATGCGCTCTGCGCCAGCCTCGACGACGTGGTCTTGAACACGCCGTGGGGCAGCACCGGGGTCTGGGACGCGCGCTCGCTGGTTTCGACCTTTCACCATGAAACGCGGGCCGGCGACCGGTTCTTCGACCTCCTGACGCAGATGCGGCAGAACCCCGGCAAATTCCTGCCGGTCATCGAGCTGATGTATCTGTGCCTCTCGCTCGGGTTTCAGGGCCGCTACCGCCTGTCGCCACGCGGCCCGGCAGAACTCGACCGGCTGCGCGAAGAGACCTATGCGGTGATCGTGCGGCAGCGGCAGCCGCCCGAGCCCGATCTGTCGCCGCATTGGGTCGGGGTCGCCGCACCCTACCGGCCGGTGGGCGCCAGCGTGCCGCTGTGGGTCGGCGCCAGCGCCGGGCTCGCCATTCTCGCCGCCCTGTTCATCTGGTTCTCGACCAGTCTCGGCGCGGCCTCCGACGCAGTATTTGCCGCGATGCTGAACGCGCCGCCGAACCATATGCCGCAGATCGCCCGCGCCGCGCCGATCGAGCCGCCGCCGGCGCCGGTGCTGCCGGAGCCGAAGGTCACCGACCGCCTCTGCGCGGTGCTGCAGCCGGAGGTCGACAAGGGGCTCGTCAGCGTGCGCTGCGGCCCCTCCGCCGCGACGATCCGGGTCCGCAACCGCGGCATGTTCGCCTCGGGGAGCGCCATCATCGAGCCGCAATTCACCGGTTTGCTCGACCGCATCGGCCGGGCGCTCAAGGACGAACAGGGCGCGGTGCGGATCATCGGCTATACCGACAGCCAGCCGATCCACACCGTGCAGTTCGCCTCCAATTTCGAGCTGTCGGCGGCGCGCGCGGACGCCGCCAAGGCGGTTATCGCCGGCGTGATCGGCGATCCCGCGCGGCTCATCGCCGAAGGCCGCGGCGAGGACGACCCGATCGCCTCCAACGCCACGCCGGAAGGCCGCGAAGAAAACCGGCGGATCGAGATCGTCCTGACACGGCCGGGCTGATCGACAGGGCCTTGCGATGATGGCGGCGCTCGGTTTTCTCGCCTCGCGATGGTTCATCAGCTTTGTCGGTGCCGCACTGCTGGCGGTCCTGGTCTGGCTGTTCGGCCCGTTCTGGTCGCTTCTCGAAGGATGGCCGGCAAGGCTCGCGATCGTCGTTGTCATTGGGGCGCTGTGGGCCGGCGTCAACCTGCTGCTCGACATTCGCCGCCGACGCCGGGACGCGGCACTCACCGCCGGGGTGGCGGCCGCACCCCCCGATCCCTCGCTCCTCGCCTCGGCGGAAGAAGCGGCGGCATTGCGCGAACGGCTCGCCGCGGCTCTGGCGCTCCTCAAGAAGGCGCGGGGGGCGAAGGGCTATCTCTACGAGCAGCCGTGGTACGCGATCATCGGCCCGCCCGGCGCCGGCAAGACGACCGCCCTTCTCAATGCCGGGCTGCGCTTTCCGCTTGCCGCCGAAATGGGTGGGGGTGCGGTCCAGGGTGTGGGCGGCACCAGGCTTTGCGACTGGTGGTTCACCGAAGATGCGGTGCTGATCGACACGGCCGGCCGCTATACCACGCAGGATTCCGACGCCGCGGTCGACCGCGGCGGATGGGAGATTTTTCTCGATCTCCTGAAGCGCACGCGCGAGCGCCAGCCCTTGAACGGCGTCATCGTCGCGATCTCGGCCGCCGAGATCGCCGGCGCGCCGCGCGACGAACGCCTGGCGCACGCCCGCGCGATCCGCCGCCGGGTCAAGGAGCTTTACGAGAAGCTCGGGGTCAGGCTGCCGGTGTACGCCGTCTTCACCAAGGCCGACCTGATCGCCGGGTTCACCGAGTTCTTCGACGATCTCGACCGCGACAAGCGTGCGCAGGTCTGGGGCGCGACATTTCCGTTGACCCAGACCGAGGCAGGCCCCGTCGGCCTTTTCGCGGCCGAATTCGAGGCCTTGGTCGAGCGCCTGAACGGTCGCCTTTTCGACCGGCTGCAGGCCGAGCGCAGTCCAGACCGCCGCGCCCTGATCGCCGGCTTCGCGACCCAGGTCGCGAGCCTCGAAGCGCCGCTCGCCGAGTTCCTGCAGGAGGCGTTCGGCGGTTCAAGGCTCGATCCGGCGCCGATGCTGCGCGGCTTCTATCTGACCTCGGGAACCCAGGAAGGGTCCCCGATCGACCGCCTGACCGGGCTGCTCGCGCGGTCCTTCGGCATCGACCAGCGGCGCGCACCGAGCCTCCGCCCGGAACAGGGCCGCAGCTACTTTCTGACCCGCCTCCTTAAGGAGGTCGTCTTTGGCGAGGCGATGCTGGTATCGGAGCGGCCGGGCGCCGCCCGCTGCCGGGTTTTGCTGCGCTCCGGCGCTTTTGCCGCCATCGCGCTCATCGTGCTCGCCGGCGGCACGCTGTTCTGGCACGCCAGCCGCGCCAACCAGCAAGAGATCGACCGGATGACGGCGGCGCTCGCCGAATACCAGAAGGTCGCCGCCGAGGTGCCGCTCGACCCGGTCGACGACGCCGATCTGCCGCGCATCCTGCCGATGCTCGACCTCGCCCGCGGGCTGCCGCACGGTTATGACAGCCGCAAATCCGACCCGCCTTCCTGGTTGCAGTTCGGCCTGTCGCAGGACGCCAAGCTCGCCGCCGGGGCCCGGGCGATCTACCGCCACGCGCTCGAGCGGGTATTCCTGCCGCGACTAATCTGGCGGCTCGAAATCGCAGATGCACGGCTATATCCAGCAGCCCGACCTACTCTACGAGGCGACACGCGTTTACCTGATGCTTGGCAATCTCGGCCCGCTCGACCGCAGCCTGGTGCGCGCCTGGATGACCGCCGATTGGGACATCACTTATCCGGGCCCGGCCAATCTGCCGGTGCGCAACGGCTTTGCCGGCCACCTTTACGCGCTGCTCGCCGAGCCGCTGCCGACGATCGAACTCGATGGGGCGCTGATCGAAAAGGCGCGCGCCGGGCTGAGCCGCGTGCCGCTCGCCAACCGCGTCTATTCCCGCATCGGCCCCTCCTCGACGGCGCAGGCGGTGCCGCCGTGGCGCCCGGCCGATCCGCTCGGCCCGGCGGGGGTGCGAGTTTTTCTGCGCTCCTCGGGCAAGCCGCTGACTGACGGCATACCGGGCTTCTACACCGTGGAGGGTTTCCACAAGGTGCTGCTGCCGGCGCTCGCCGACGCGACAAAGCAGGTCGCCAGCGAGAGCTGGGTGCTCGGGATGCGCTCCGAACTCTCACCGAACAGCCCGGAGGCGCTGCATCTCCAGGATGATGTGATCGCGCTTTACGAGGCGGATTACCGCAAGAACTGGGACGCGATGCTGGCCGATCTCAACGTCGTGCCGTTGCGAACCGCGGAGCAGGCGGCGCAGGATTTGTACGTTCTGGCCTCGCCGCAATCGCCGATGCGCGATCTTCTGGTCTCGATCGCCCGCCAGCTGACCCTGTCGCAGCCGCCGGCAGCGCCGCCCGGCGCGGCTGCAGCGTCATCGGTGGCGCAGGCGGCGGCGCAACGGGCCGCTCCGACGACAGCGTCGAGGCTGAAGACGCTGCTCGCCGCACAGGGGACGGCGGCGCCGGCCGAATCGCCCGGCAAGGAAATCGACGACCATTATCGGGCGCTCCGCGAATTTGTCGGCAGCGGTCCAGGCGCGCCGATCGATCAGGCGCTGAAGACCATCGATGGCTTGCAGCATCAGCTCGCCAAGCTCGCCGGCGCCACGCCCGGCGCCGCCGTCGCGTCGCCGACCGGCGAGGACCCGGGGCTGGCCTTGCGTGCCGAGGCCTCGCGCGACCCGCAGCCGGTCTCCCGCTGGCTGGCGGCGATGGCCACCAGCGGCAACCTGATCCGCAGCGGCGGCGCGGTCGAGCAGGCGAAGATGGCGTTCAATGCCAGCGGCGGCCCGGCCACTCTGTGCCGTCAAGCGGTCGCCGGCCGCTACCCGTTTTCGCCCGGTTCTTCAAACGACATTCCGCTCGACGATTTTGCCAAGTTGCTGGCGCCGGGCGGCCAGCTTGACGGGTTCTTCAACACCCAGCTGCGACCTTATGTCGACATGAGCGGTCCGGTGTGGCGCGGCCAGCCGGTCGACGGCATCCCGCCGCCGGTGTCGCCGACGGAGCTCGCCCAGTTCCAGCGGGCGGCGGTGATCCGCGACCTGTTCTTCGGCGTCGGCGGAACCACGCCGAGCGTGCGGTTCGACCTGACCCCAGTTTCGCTCGACGAGGGGGCGAAGCAGGTGACCCTCGATCTCGGCGGCACGACGATCAGTTACGCCCATGGGCCGCCGCGCACGACACAGATCACGTGGCCGGGACCGAACGGGATGGGAAATGTGCGGTTGGTGTTCGACCCGCCGCCGGCCGGCGGCACCGGCGTGTTGCAGGCGGCGGGACCTTGGGCGCTTTTTCGCCTATTTGACATGGGCAGCCTGCAACGCGCCGGCTCGGCCGAGCGTTATCAGCTCAGCTTTCGCTTGGGCGATCGGCAGGTGACCTATGAAATCCGCGCCGGTTCCGTGTTGAACCCGTTCGCGCCGGGCATTCTGCGCGACTTCCGGTGTCCCAATTTGTGAGCGTCCTGCGTCATGCTAATATTTTCACTAATGCGGCGATCGGCTTTTTCGGCAAGATCCCGGCGCGCGGCGATTTCGTCCGCAGCGGCTTGCCGCGCGGCTTTGCCGATCCGTGGGACGCATGGATGCAGCGCATGCTGGAAGCCAGCCGACTCGCGCTGGGCGAGGAGTGGCTGGCGGCTTGGCTCGAAGGTCCTATCTGGCGGTTTGCGCTGTCACCCGGCATCTGCGGCCCCGACGCCGCGCTCGGGCTGTGGCTCCCGAGCGTCGACCGCGCCGGCCGGTATTTTCCGCTGACCTTGGCGGCCGTCGCGCATGATGTCGAGCCCGCGGTCATGATCGGTCAGGGCGGAGGCTTTCTTGCCACGATCGAGGCCGCCGGACTTGCCGCAATCGAACGCGGACTTACGCCCGAGGAACTGGCGGCGCTCGTCGCGGCGGCGGGAGATCGAGCGCCCGAGGATGGTGGCGTCGACTCGTCACTCTGGCCGCGGACAGGCTCGCTGTGGTGGACGGCGGGGGCGCCGCGCGTCGCCGCAGCGGCGTTTGTCAGCCAGTCGCTTCCCGACGAGAGCGACTTTGCCGCAATGTTGATCGCCGCGGCGGCAGCGCCCGCGGGCTAGCTTGGGCATCATGATCCTGGCGCCGATCACCACAGACGTCATGAGCGCGGGCCGCTTCCGTTCCCATGGCGCCACTCACGTCGGCGTAGTGCGCAGCCGCAACGAGGACAATTACGTCAACCGGCCGGATCTCGGGCTTTGGGCGGTTCTCGACGGCGCCGGCGGCCACCAGGCGGGTGATCTCGCCGCCCGTATCGTCGCTGATGCGCTGAGCGCCGTGCCGCAGGGTCTGGGGGCAGCCGAGATGCTGGCGGAGGTCCGCCTGCGCGTCGATCGCGCCGATGACATGCTGCGGGCGGAGGCGGCGCGGCGGGGGCGCGACGCCGTTCTCGCCTCGACGATCGTCGTCCTTCTGGCCCGCGACGACTATTACGCCTGTCTCTGGGCCGGCGACTCGCGGGCCTATCATTGGCGGCAGGGACAGATGTCGCGGGTGACGCGCGACCACAGCCTGGTCCAGGAACTGGTCGATGCGGGCGCCATCAGTCCGGCCGACGCCGAGACCCATCCGTGCAGCAACATCATCACCCGCGCGGTCGGCGCGGGCTCAGAGGGACTGAGCCTCGACAAGGTGACCGGCAGGCTGCGTAGCGGCGATCGCTTCCTGTTGTGCAGCGATGGGCTGTTCAAGACCGTGCCCGAATCCGATCTCGCCGGCATGGTGGGCGAAGCGGTAGACTCGCCCGCGGTGCGCTGCCTTTCGGCGGCACTCGAACGGCAGGCCGACGACAATGTCACCGCGGTGACGATCGAGGTGTTGCCTGAGGCGACATAGCTTCGCAGCGGCGGCAGCGCTCCTCGTCGTCACGCTGTTTGTGGCGCGTTTTGGCGTGGCCGACGCCGCGGCCGATGACTGTCGGCTCGTGCGGCGGGCGGAAATCGCGGTGATCCCGGCCGGCAATGCGCCACTTGTCTCGTTGACGATCAACCGATCAAGCGCGAGGTTTCTTCTCGATACCGGGGCCGAGCGGACGATCCTGACCGCCGAGGCCGCAAAACGGTTCAAGGTCGAATCCCATAGTGAATATCCGCGTCGGATGCGCAGCCTCGGCAGTGCGGTCGCCAGCGGCGACGCCCGCTTGCGCAACGTCGAGTTCGGCGGCATGGCGCTCAACGATTTTCGTATCCTCGTCGCCGCGATATCGCTGCCCAACATCAGCGGCGTGGCGATCGACGGCCTCCTCGGCGCCGATTTTCTCAATGGCTTCGACATCGATCTAGATCTGCCGCATCGCCGGATGACCTTGTACGACAGGCTCTCCTGCGCTCTGACGGCGCCGCCATGGAGCCAGCCGTTCAGCCGCATCGCGGTCAACCGCTCACTGCACGACCGGCTGTTCTTTCCGGTCAGGCTCGACGGCTATCGGCTCGCCGCGTTGATCGACACCGGCGCCCAACTGACGGCGGTCGATGCCGAGGCCGCCGCCAAGCTCGGCCTCGGGGCTGCGGCCCTCGCGCGTGATCCTGTCGCCACCCTGCGCGGCGTTGCCTCGGAGGTAATCAAATCGCGGGCGCACCGCTTCGCCCGGCTCGAAATCGGCGGCGAAACCGTGCGCGAGCCGATCATTGTCGTCACCCGCCTGGCTCTGCAGGACGCCGATCTGGTGCTGGGCTCCGATTTTCTGAGCACCCGCCGGATCTGGCTCTCTTACGGAGCGCACCAGATCTTTCTCGCGCGTCCGTGATAGGGCGGTCTCCTCAGCGCGGCAGCGAGCCGGCAAGAAGCGCGTAGGCCTCCTCGTCGGTGCGGTCATAGCGCAGCGGCGTCACGACGATGCGGCCCGCCTGCAAGGCATCGAGATCACTCTCTGGTCCTTGCGGCCGCGGCCCGCGGCGAAAGGCGATCCAGCAATAGCTCAACCCGCGCGGGTCGGTGCGGGTCTCGACGTGCATCCCTTGCACAAGGCCCACCCCTTGCCGCGCCAGGGTCAGCGGCCCGGCCTCGGCCGCCGGCAGATCGGGAAAGTTGACGTTGAGACAAGTCGCCTCGCTCCAGCCGATCGCCAGCAGACGGCGCACCACATCGGCGGCCAATGTTTCGGCGGTGTTCCAGCGGACCTTGGCGCGGTCGGTCCAAGCCTGGCTCAGCGCGATCGACGGGATGCCGAGCATCATGCCGGTCATCGCGCCACCGACCGTGCCGGAGAACACGGTCTCGATGCCGAGATTGGCGCCGCGGTTGACGCCCGAGAGCAGTAATTGCGGCTTTCGCTCGGCCATCAGATGGCTGACCGCCATGACGGCGCAATCGCCGGGCGTGCCGGTGACGGCGTAGCGCCGTTCTCCGCGTTCGCTGACGCGCACCGGATGGTGCAGGCTGACCGCATGCGACACGCCGCTCTGGTCGTGCTCGGGCGCTACCACCCAGATCTCCCGCGCGAGGCCGGCGGCGATCCGTTCGAGGACGGCAAGGCCCGTTGCGTCGATGCCGTCGTCGTTGGTCAAGAGAATGCGATCGAGCAATTCGGGTTCCCCAGCGGCTAGAGCAGCCGGCGCGAATTGCAGCGACCGCCTCCGGTTCATAGGTGTAATAGTCCTAGCCGATATTGCGGGGCCAGTGCGTCATGCAGGATCCGCCTTCTTCGCCAATCCAGCCGGCGAGTTACGACGACGCGCTCGGCCGCCAAATCGTCGCCATCCATATCTGGGCGGTGAACCAGGGTTTGCACGCGGCGCCCGCTGATCTTGTTTTTGCCGGGCTCTGCCGGCGCCTCACCGCCGCCGGCGTGCCGTTGTTTCGCGCCTTTGCCGGCATGCGCACCTTGCATCCGCAATGGGGCGGCTTCGGCTTTCGCTGGGATCGGGAATCGGACGCCGCACCGCCCGAACAGTATGGGCGCGGCGGAGACTATGAAGAACGCATTGCCGAAAGCCCGTTCGCGTCACTGATCGAGCGGGCCGCCCTTGTAGGCGAGGATGCGCCGTGGCCGTCATTGCGACGTCGGCTCAGCGGGGACAATGCCCGGCTCGACTTCGGGGTTCTGCAGGAATTGGCGGCGGCCGACGCCACCGATTATTTCGCGTTGCTGGTGGGCTTCGGCGCCGGCGACCCGGCGCGCGGCACCGGGGTCGGCTACTCCTTCGCAACGACCCGCCCGCGCGGCTTTGACGACGACGACATTATGTTGCTGCAGACGGTGTTGCCGGTCGTGTCGCTGGCGCTGATGGCTGACGCCGAGCACCGGATCGCCTCGGGTCTGCTCGCCGCCTATCTCGGCGAAGACGCCGGTCGTCGCGTCCATGCCGGGGCGGTGGCGCGGGGCTCGGTCGATCGCATTCGCGCGGTCTTGTGGTTCGCCGACATCCGCGGCTCGACGGCGATCGCCGAGACGACGCCGGGACTGGCCGTCATCGAACTCCTCGACGAGGTGTTCGAGACCTTGACCGCCGCATTGCGACCGCGCGGCGGACAGGTCCTTAAATTTCTTGGCGACGGGATGCTGGCGATCTTCCGCTTCGCCGAGGATGCGCGCGAAGCGACCTGCCATCAGGCGCTCGCCGCCGCCGAGGCGATGCAAGCGCTCGACGCGCGCAATCAAGCGCGACGCCGGACCGACAGGCCGGTGGCCGAAGTCGATGTGGCGTTGCATCTGGGCGACGTGCTCTATGGCAATGTCGGCGCCATCGACCGTCTCGACTTCACCGTGATCGGGCCCGCGGTCAACGAGGCGGCGCGGATCGAAGCCTTGTGCGAACCCTTGGGCTGCAATGTTCTGCTGTCCGCTGAGTTTGCCGCCGCCGTTCCGGGCGCGCCGCTGCGGCCGCTCGGCCGCCACCAGCTGCGTGGCGTCGCCGAACCGCGGGAAATCTACGCGCTCGACTTTCGACCGGTGGCAGGGGAGTGACGATGTCGTCGCGCAACGTCCCCTCCTACGAAGAGGATTTTGTCGCCTGGCTCGAAGACCAGGGCGGTCGGGCGCGGCGCCACGAAGTACTGAGCCTCGATCTCGACAGGTTTCCTTGAGGGACAGGAACTGGACGCACATCCGGCCGTCGGAAAAAGGTTCCGGGGTCACGCCTGTGCCGGCTACATTGGACCACCCGAGCCCGAAGGGAGACCAGCTATGGCGGGGATAGAAGCGCCAGCGCCGCACGCGGCCGAACAGTTCGACGTAGCCATCATCGGGGCCGGGATCTCCGGGGTCGGCGCCGCCTACCACCTGACCAAGCAGTGCCCCGGCACCAGCTTTGTCGTCCTCGAAGCGCAGGAAAGCTTCGGCGGCACCTGGATCACCCACCGCTATCCGGGCATCCGCTCCGACAGTGATCTCTACACTTTCGGCTACCGCTTCAAGCCCTGGACCGGCCCGCCGATTGCCACGGCCGCGGAGATTTTGCACTACATGGGCGAAATCATCGACGAGAACGATCTCGCCCGCCATATCCGCTACCGGCACACGATCGCCTCGGCGCGCTGGTCGAGCGAGCAAAACCTCTGGACGCTCGACGGCGCGCGAACCGACACGGGCGAAGCGGTGCGGTTTGCGGCGAATTTCCTCTGGATGTGCCAGGGCTATTACCGGCACGCACAGGGCTACACGCCCGAATGGCAAGGGATGGAGACGTTCCGCGGCCAGATCGTCCACCCGCAGAACTGGCCCGAGGATCTCGACTACGCCGGCAAGAAGGTGGTCGTGATCGGCTCGGGCGCCACTGCGGCGACGCTGATCCCGGCGATCGCGCCCGACTGCGGGCATGTGACGATGCTGCAGCGCTCGCCGACCTATTTCCGCACCGGCCGCAACGCGATCGAGATCGCCGACGAATTGCGCGAACTCCAGATCGACGAGACGTGGATCCACGAAATCGCGCGCAAGAAGATCCTGCACGACCAGGCGGTCTTCACCCGCCGCTCGTTCACCGAGCCCGAAAAGGTCAAGCAGGAATTGCTGGCCGGGATGCGCGCCCATCTCGGACCCGATTACGATATCGCGACGCATTTCACGCCGAGCTACCGGCCGTGGCGGCAGCGCATCGCGTTCATCCCTGATGGCGATTTCCTCCAGGCGATCCGCAGCGGCAAGGCCTCGGTCGTCACCGACGAGATCGAGACCTTTGTCGAGAACGGTACCCAACTGAAGTCCGGCGAACGGCTCGCCGCCGACATCATCGTCACCGCGACCGGGTTCAACATGAACGTGATGGGCGACATCGCATTCACGATCGATGACGATCCGCTGGTCTTCGCCGATACGGTTACCTACCGCGGTATGATGTTTACCGGCGTCCCCAACCTTGCCTGGGTGTTCGGCTATTTCCGGGCGAGCTGGACCTTGCGCGCGGATCTGGTCGCGGACTTCGTCTGCCGGCTGCTCAAGCATATGCAGCGAAAGGGCGCGCACAAGATGACGCCGAGCCTGCGGCCCGAGGACAGGGGCATGCCACTGCTGCCGTGGATTGACTCGGAGAATTTCAATCCCGGCTACCTGATGCGCGGGATGCATCTCTTGCCGAAGCGCGGGGACAAGCCCGAATGGCAGCACACCCAGGATTACTGGAGCGAGAAGGACCAGTTCCCGGCCGTCGATCTCGACGACGCCGTCTTTGTCTACGAATAAGCGAATGTACGAGCTCGAAGGGCGGGTCGGGATGGTCACCGGCGGCGGCGCCGGGATCGGCCGCGCGATCGCACGGCGGCTGGCGCGCGAGGGGATGGCGGTCGCCGTGCTCGACCGCGACGGCGCTGCGGCGGAGGCGGCAGCGGCGGAAATCGGCGGCCTTGCCGTCACCGCCGACGTGACTTCGCCGGATCAGGTGCAGGCCGCGGTCGACATGGTGCTCGGCCGGTTCCTCAAAATCGACGTACTCGTCAACAATGCCGGGATCTGTTGGACCGGCCCCGCGCTCGAGATGCCGCTCGACGTGCTGCAAAGGATGCTGCGGGTCAATGTGGAGGGCGTATTCATCGTCAGCCGCTCGGTATTGCCACAGATGGCGGCGCGGCGGTCGGGATCGGTCGTCAACCTCGCCTCCTGGGCGGGCAAGACCGGCAATGCCTATTTTGCCGGCTACAGTGCGAGCAAATTCGCGGTCATCGGGCTGACCCAGGCGCTGGCGCGCGAGATGGCGCCGCACGGTGTGCGGGTCAACGCGATCTGCCCCGGCATCGTCGTCGACACCGCCATGCGGACGGCGCTCGAAGGGCAGCAACGCGGCTACGGCCTGCCACAGACCGAGGAACGGGCGAAGGCGATCCCGATCGGCCGGGTCTCGGTGCCCGACGACGTGGCCCGCATCGCGGCCTTTCTTGCCTCGGATCAGGCCGACTACATCACCGGCGAGGCGATCAACCTCTCCGGCGGCCTCCTCATGGATTAGCCGCCGGGCTGGGCGGGTGTCTCGACCAGCACATTGACGCCGCGGGCGGCGACGGTGAGTTCCCGCCAGGTTTCCTCGTCTATCGGCACGCCGTGGGCGATGCGCTCGGCGCGGTTCAGCCGCTCGGGGTCGCCCGGGATCAGCACCGGCTCCCCCGGCCGGCGCGGCGGCGAGGCGGTGATGTAATCGGTCATCGCCGCAATCTCGTCGGCGAGCCAAGCGCGGTCGATGAGCCGCGAGGGATCGATGACGATCGTCAGCATGCCGTTCGTCGCCGTGTTGCGCCCCTGCCGTTCGGGCCGCATCGTGCCGCTGCCGCACAAGGCCCCCGCCAGCATCTCGCAGACAAAGGCGAGCGCGTAACCCTTGTGCTCGCCGAAGGTCAGCAGGGCGCCGCGCCGCTGGCCGTACATCGCGCCGGGGTCGGTCGTGGGCTTGCCCTCGCCGTCGAGGAGCGTGCCGGGCTTCATCGGCTCGCCCTTGTTTCGGGCGACGCGAACCTTGCCCATCGCGACGATGCTCGTCGCCATGTCGAGAATGATCGGCCGGTCGGCCTCGGGACCGGGTATCGCGATGCAGACCGGGTTGGTGCTGAAACGCGCATCGCTGCCGCGCCACGGCGCCACCGCCGGCCGGGCATCGGTGACGTTGACGAAGTGGAACGAGACGAGGCCCGCTGCGGCGCACATTTCGCCATAGGTGCCGACCCGGCCGATATGGTGCGGGTTGCGCAATGCCACGACCGCGACCCCGGCCTCGCGTGCCTTGGCGATGCCGAGCATGACTGCTTCGCGCGCCGCGATCTGGCCCCAGGCGCGCTCGCCATCATAGACGATCAGCGAGCCGTCCTCGCTGACGACGCGCCCCTTGCGGTTGGCAAAGACGGTGCCGCCTTCGAGATGCTGCAGATAGTTCGGGATCAGGCCGACGCCATGGCTGTCGTGACCGCGCAGATTGGCCTCGATCAGGTGATCGGCGATGATCTGCGCCTCTTCGGGGTCGCTGCCGGCGGCGGTGAAGACGCGCCGCGCGATGTCGTGCAGCTTGTCGTGGGCGATCAGGATCATGGGTTGTTCCCTATCTCAGTCGGCGGCGAGCCGGGCGGCGGCGATGCGCAGCGGATGCGCCGGGTAGACGCCGAGGATTTTGAGTTCGCGGGAGAAGAATTCGAGTTCCTCCAACGCCAGTTGCAGCGGCCGCTCTTCGGGATGGGCCTCGACATCGGCGTAGAACTGGGTCGCGGTAAAGGCGCCGCCGACCATGTAGCTTTCGAGCTTGGTCATGTTGACGCCGTTGGTGGCGAACCCGCCCATGGCCTTGTAGAGCGCGGCCGGCACGTTGCGCACGCGGAACAGAAACGTCGTCACCGTGGGGGCGCCCGGCGGCGGTCGTTTGGCCTCGCGCGACATGATCAGAAAGCGCGTCGTATTGTGTTCGGCGTCCTCGATGTTTTCCTTGAGTGTGACGAGGCCGTAAATGTCGCCGGCGAGTTCGGAGGCGATGGCGGCGACGGTCGGGTCGCGGCTCTTTGCGAGTTCGGCCGCGGCACCCGCGGTGTCGGCGGCGACTACCGGTTGCAGGCCGCGCTCCCGGATCAGGTTGCGGCATTGCGAGAGCGCATGGACGTGGCTGCGCACGGTGCGGATCGCCTTCAGGCTGGCGCCCGGGACGCCGAGCAGCTGATGGTTCACCCGCTCGAAATGCTCGCCAATGATGTAGAGGCCGGAATCGGGCATCAGATGGTGGATGTCGGCGACGCGGCCGGCGACCGAATTCTCGATCGGCATCATCGCGAGCGCCGCGCGTCCCTCGCGCACCGCGGCGAAGGCGTCGTCGAACTGCGCGCAGGGCAATGTGTGCATATCGGGAAAGACGCGGCGGCAAGCAAGGTCGGAATAGGCGCCGAATGCGCCCTGGAATGCGATCGTCCGCGCGGGTTCGGCAAAGGACAGCTCAAGCTCGGCCATGTCCGACAACAACATTCAACCGCATCGGCGGCAAGCAAAATGATCGGCCTTGTCGCCTATCCTGAGGAACCGGAAGGCAAATTCGAGATGGCAGAGGTGGCGCAGGAGGCCAACGCGCCCGCGCAACCCGCGATCGATGCCGGATCCGCATGGCAGTGATATCCGCCCTGCGCTCGAAGCGGGTCTAAAGGGCAAGAAATCCGTGCCATGATCGCAAGGGTTTTGTACACTCGCGGCAGCGTCTCACAACGGAGTGTTCGAATATGGCACAGGCATCGCATAGATTTACGGCGGGTCCCCTGGCGTTTGTAGTCCGCCATGAATTGTGGGACGGCAACATCCAGGACCACGCCGATCAGGGCGTCTCGATCGACGTGATGTCGGATGTCGCCGGCAAACCGACGACCCTGTTACGGTTCAACTGCTTCGACATCGAGAAGAGCTACGAGTACGGCCCGGAAAATCCCGAACTGAAGGTCGCGGGACCCGAGATGTTGGGCGGCGCGTCCTTGACGAACCTCTACCGGATGGACCCGATCACCGACGGCAACCCGATCGGCTGGACCATCAAGACCTTGGGGACGAAGCTGCCAAAAATGCTGGAGCGAGCCGGCTATCCGCAGATCGCCCAGGCGACCGAGATGTCAGAGGTGCGGGATATCCTGCCCGATTTGGAAGCCTGCGCCCGCGAGCTCTATGCGACAAAACGGAATACCGTCAAACACAACCGCGGCACGCACATCTTCGAAGCCGGCAACATCCGGTTCGGTCTTGAGATGCGGCGGCTGCCGATGGGCGATGGCGGACTCGCCATCCACGTCCTGGCCGATATCGGCGGCACGCCGGGCAAGCACTACACCGAAGAAACCGAGCTCCTGGCGTTCGATCACTTCTGGAATGGCGCGCATTACCACTACGGGCCCCGCAACAAGAACCATCGCATCTATTGGGACCGGACGTTGGTCGAAGATCCGCTCGCGTGGACGCTGGAGCAGTTCGAGGCGGGGAAACTGCGGGCGATGATCGAGCGCGCCGGCTATCCGGGCATCGCGGCCGATCTCGACGCGGAAAAGATCGCCTCCGTATTTCCGGCGATGAAGAAGCAGGCGCTTGAGATGTGGGCGGAGGGCGAGCGGCTGACCGGCCATCCAGGGTTGCCGCTGGAGCCGACGCCGAACCTGGCGGCCGCCGCCGAGTAACGTAGAAGAGTTGGCGCGCTCGCCTCTGCATCAGTGGCCCTTTGCCGATCGGGCAAAGGGCCAGAGGGCGACCGCGGGAACGTTCAGCGGATAAACGTCGATTGCGCCTCCTCCACGAAGGTTTCGACGAGTTTCGCCGCCGGCAGATCACGGATGAGTGGCGCCCCTTGGCCCGCCCACAAGGGAAGAAATGCCTTGCGCGCCGCATCGCTGTCCGCCTGGAGGAGGGCCATCGTCAGACTTAATTGAGCGGGAAATTGCAGCGCTTCGGCGTTGCCCATTTCGTCGGTCAATCGGTTCCTCAAGACGCGCGCCGCCCCGCCGCTGAATATTCGCGTCAGTCGGGTGTCTTCGTCGGCAGCGTTGCGCAGAGCTTCACGATGGATCGGCGGGACGACGGCTTCCGGACAGCCGAGAAAGGCTGTGCCGATCTGAACGCCGCTCGCTCCCAACGCAAAGGCCGCCGCGATGCCGCGACCGTCGGCAATGCCGCCCGCTGCGATTACCGGAATGCGTACGGCGTCGGCGACCTGCGGCACGAGGGCCATGGTGCCGACGAGCCCCGCGCCCTCGTTCTTCGAAAAAGTCCCGCGATGCCCGCCTGCTTCATATCCCTGGGCGATAACCGCGTCCGCTCCGTCGGCTTCCAACCTGCGCGCTTCCGCGACCGTGGTGGCGGAGCTAATGACAACAGTTCCCCCTTCCTTGATCCGCGCCACGGCATCGGCAGGCGGCAATCCGAAATGGAAGCTGACCACGCGCGGCTCCAGATCGACGATCAACTGCAGCCGTTCCTCGTCAAGACGTGGCAGCGGATCGCTCGGCGGCGGCACTGCTCCAAGTCCGAATTCCTCGTAATATCGGCCGAGGCGCTCCCCGACCCGCTGCGCTACCTCCGGATCGATGAAGGGCTCGGGATGCGCGAAGAAATTCAAATTGAACGGTCGGTTAGTAGCTCGACGCAGTTCTACGACCTGTTCGCTTACGGCCCGGGTCGGCATCGTCCCGCAACCCAATGAGCCGAGCGCGCCCGCATTCGAGATGGCGGCAGCCAGATTTGGGCCGGTGAAGCCGCTCATCGGCGCCTGGATGATAGGATGGCTGATGCCGAGTAGGTCCAGAAGATCAGTGCGGGGCCACATCGTGTCCTCCCAAAACCGTTGCCGAATTGATCAGATCCCCCGGCGATCGGCGACTTACTGTCGGAAGGCCGCGATCACCTCGCGTGCGCTGTCGACACCGATTCCCGGCCACAGAATTGGCAGATCGAGCCCGGCCTCACGGTAGGCGGCGATCCGATCGCGGCAGCGCGCCACCGGGCCGATCAGGCAGATCGCGTCGAGGACTCGATCGCTCAGGGCGTCGCCGCCGGCTCCCTGCTCGGCCTTGTCGGCCTCAGCGTCAAAGCCGCTCGCGCGCAGCAGACGCTGAAAGAACGGTAAGCCGGTGAAAAACCCGAGATTGGCGCGGGCGGTCGCTACGCAGCGCATCGATGTCGTTGCCGACATAGGTCGGCAGACCGAGCGTCATTTCCAGTTTGCCGCGACGGCCGGATTTAGCCCGGCCCCGCTCGACCCAGCGCCTGCTGCGCGCGACCCGGTCTACCGACCACCATATCGGCATGGCGCCATCGACGATCTCGCCCGCGAATTCGACATTTTGCGAGGTCAGGGCCGCGAGATAGATCGGCACCGGATGGGGAGAAGGCTGCTGCGGCAGATGTGTGCGGGGCCTTCGCCGCGCAGCCAACTCGCGACTTCGACAGCGTAATTGCGCAGCGCCTCAGCCGGGTTCGGCATGTCGATCCCGAGCGCGCGATTGACCGGCTGATGGCTGACCCCGAGACCGAGGATCATCCGGCCGTTTGTGGCGTCGGCGGCGAGTGCTGCCGCTTTCGCGCAGAGATAGGGAAGGCGCAGGTGGATATGCGCCACCCAGGTCCCGACTTTGAGGTGGCGCGTCGCCAGCCCCATCAGTGTGCTGTGCCGATCGCGTCGTTGTTGACTTCGGCGCAGAAGACGGCCTCGAACCCCGCATCCTCGGCGGCACGCGCGACATCCTGTATCTCGCTGGCGCGCCACCCGGTTCCCGGGATCAACCCGAGTCCCAATTTCTCCTCCCGTTCACCGAGATTTGCCGAGCGGGTGTTCAGGAGCGTCGACCGAGAGAGCGGCCGACATTTCCCGCTTCCGGCCCGGTCATTGGGTAAGGATCACCCTTTTGGCGGCTAGGGCAACCGTGAACTGCCCAATCGCGCGCGCTGGCGGACTACGAACGGCCGCTTTCGCCCGCAGAAACGGGTTGCGGCATGGTCTGGTATACCATATACCTTGGCTATGTCCGAAGCCGACCCGCGCCCCAGCCCCACGCTCCCAAGCGCCATCCTGGACGTGCCGCGGCTCGATACTGGCACGAGCTTTGCGAAAGAAGCCTACGCCGCACTGAAGCGGGCGATCACGGCGATGGACATCTACGGTCACGCGCAGGAGGTCCGGCTCGACGAGCGGCGGCTCTCGGAGGGGCTTGGGGTCAGCCGCACGCCGATCCGCGAGGCGATGATGGTTCTCGAACAGGAGGGCTTTGTCCGCACTCGCCCGCGCCGCGGCATCTATGTCGTGCGCAAATCGAAGCGCGAGATCGTCGAGATGATCACGGTCATGGCCGCACTCGAAAGCATGGCGGCCAGGCTCGCCGCCGTGCGCGCGTCTGACGCGGAGATCGCCGGGCTGCACCTCCTGATGGACCGCTTTCGCGAGGGCAATGACGGCGAGCGGCTTGACGAATATTCCGACGCGAACATCGCCTTCCACCGGGCGATCATCAAAATGAGCGGCTGCGCGCTGCTCTCGGAGATGACCGAGAACCTGTTCCTGCACATGCGCGCGATCCGCAAGATCACGATCCACCAGGACGACCGCGCGGCCCGTTCGATCGTCGACCATATGCGGATCATCGAGGCGATCGAACGCCGCGAGCCGGAGCTGGCCGAGCGGCTGGCGCGCGAGCACACGCTGGGGCTCGCCCGGCACGTCCAACAACACGGCGATTTTCTCGACGAGATGCCGCCGATCAAGCCCGTCACCCCGTCGCAGGACGGGGTCCACTTGCCCACCGTTCGAGCAGCGGAAGAGTGGGTCCCGGCCTGCGACCGGACGACCAGTGGAGCGAAGCCATGACCAAAGCCCTTGACGGTGTCCGCATTCTCGACTTCGGCCATGTCCAGGCGGGGCCGACCGCGACGCAGCTCCTGGCCTGGATGGGCGCAGATGTGATCAAGATCGAGATGCCCGGGCGCGGCGACATCACCCGCGGCCAATTGCAGGACGTGAAGGGCGCCGACAGCCTCTATTTCACGATGCTGAACTCGAACAAGCGCAGCATCACGATCAACCTCAAATCGCCGAAGGGCAGGGCGGTCATCGAGGCCCTGGTCAAGCGGTGCGACGTGATCCTCGAAAATTTCGGCCCCGGCGTGCTCGACCGCCAGGGTTTTACCTGGGAGCGCTTTCAGGAACTAAACCCACGGGTGATTTACGCCTCGATCAAGGGGTTTGGCCCCGGCCCCTACGCCGATTGCAAGGCCTACGAGAATGTCGCGCAATGCATGGGCGGATCGGCCAGCACGACCGGTTGGGATGACGGTCCGCCGACCGTGACCGGGGCGCAGATCGGCGACAGCGGCACCGGCGTCCATACCGTGGCCGGCATTCTGGCCGCACTCTTCCAGCGCGAGCGCACCGGCAAGGGGCAGCGCGTCGAAGTGGCGATGACCGACGCGGTGCTGAATTTGTGCCGGGTCAAGATGCGCGACCAGCAGCGGATCATGAAGGGGCCGTTGGCGGAATATCCGAACGAGGAATTTGGCGACGCGGTGCCGCGCGCCGGTAACGCCTCGGGCGGCGGTCAGCCGGGTTCGGCATTGCGCTGTGCGCCGGGCGGCGCCAACGACTATGTCTATGTGATCATTCAGCCGCCGTGCTGGGAGCCGCTGATGAAACTGTGCGGCCGCGAGGAGCTGATCGCCGATCCGCAGTACGCGACCCCGCAGGCCCGCCTGTCGCATATCCCCGAATGCTTCTCGATCATCGAGAAATGGACAATGGCGAAGACCAAGTTCGAGGTCATGGCGGCGCTGAACGAGGTCGATGTGCCGTGCGGTCCGATCCTGTCGATGAAGGACATCTACGAGGAAAAGTCGCTCTACGAGCGCGGCTATCTTGTCGAGGTCGACCATCCGACGCGCGGCCGTTATGTCCAGGTCGGCTCGCCGATCAACCTGTCGGATTCCCCGGTCGAGGTGAAGCGCTCGCCGCTTCTCGGCGAACACACCGACGAGATACTCGGCTGGCTCGGCTTTGCCAAGGACGAGATCAAGGCCATGCACGACGAGGGGGCGGTGTAGAAGAATTATGCGTTGTCTTCACCTCGCCTCATCGCGCGTGATCTCCCTCTCCGCCCCTCGGGGGGGAGAGGGTTGGGGTGAGGCGGGGGCGATCCCGAGCGCCGGCGGCAGCCCACCTCACCCTCCCGCGTTTCGCGCGGGCCCCTCCCTCTCCCCCCTGAAGGGCGGAGAGGGGCTTGGAGCGGCCGTCACATGCAACCGACCCTGAGGCACGACCGCCGCATTCACCCGGGGTCGGGGCGGCGGCGCGGGCTCGATCATCCCAAAGGCCGTCAGGTCGACCCGGCGGCCTTGGTCGAGGTGCAGGCGCTGCTCGGCGAGCGCGAGCGCCGGCGCGACCTCCTGATCGAGCATCTGCATCTGTTGCAGGACAATTTCGGCTGCCTGCACGCCCGCCATCTGGCGGCACTCGCCGAGGAGATGCGGCTGGCGCTTGTCGAGGTCTACGAGGTCGCCTCGTTCTACGCCCATTTCGACATCGTCATGGACGACGAGCCGCCGCCCCGGGCGACAGTGCGGGTCTGCGACAGTTTGAGCTGCGAACTCGCCGGCGCCTTGCCGCTCCTCGATACGTTGCAGGACCGGCTCGGCGATCGGGCGCGGGTCGTGCGGGCGCCCTGCATGGGGGGCTGCCATAACGCGCCGGTCGTCGCGATCGGCCACGCATTGCACGAGCACGCCACCGCCGGCAACGTGGTCAGCGGCGCTCGACCAGAACGGCGCGCAGCCATCCGGCGATCCCGCCCTTCATCGAACTCGACGCCTATCGCAGCGCCGGCGGCTACCGCCTGCTCGACGCCTGTCTCAATGGTCGGCGTCAGCGCGAGGAGGTGATCGCCGCGCTCGAACATTCCGGTCTGCGCGGGCTCGGCGGCGCCGGCTTTCCGACCGGCCGCAAATGGCGTTTCGTATTGCAGGAGCCGGCCCCGCGGCTGATGGCGGTCAACGCCGACGAGGGCGAGCCCGGCACCTTCAAGGACCGGTATTTTCTCGAAACCGACCCGCACCGCTTTCTCGAAGGCATGCTGATCGCCGCCTGGGTCGTCGAGGCCGCCGAAACCTATGTCTATCTGCGGGACGAATACCCGCAATGCCGCGAGGTCCTGCTGTCGGAGATTGCCGACGTCGAGAAGAGCCGGGCTCGCCCCGCATACGGCCATCCACCTCCGCCGCGGTGCGGGCGCCTATATCTGCGGCGAGGAATTCGGCGATGCTCGAATCGATCGAGGGCAAGCGCGGCCTGCCGCGGCACAAGCCGCCCTTTCCGGCACAGGTCGGGCTCTTCGGCCGGCCGACGCTGATCAACAATGTCGAAACACTCTACTGGGTGCGAGACATCGTCGAAAAGGGGGCGGACTGGTTCACCGGGCAGGGGCGCAACGGGCGCAAGGGGTTGCGCACCTTTTCGGTCTCGGGGCGGGTGCGCGAGCCGGGCGTCAAGCTCGCTCCGGCCGGCATCACCGCGCGCGAACTCATCGACGAATATTGCGGCGGGATGGCCGACGGGCATGCTCTTCAAGGGCTATTTGCCGGGCGGCGCCTCGGGCGGCATCTTGCCGGCCTCAATGGCCGACATCCCGCTCGATTTCGGGACGCTCGAACCGCATGGTTGCTTTACCGGCTCGGGTGCCGTTGTCGTCCTCTCCGACAAGGACGACATGCGGGCCGTGGCGCTCAACCTGTTGCGTTTTTTCGAAGACGAGAGCTGCGGTCAGTGCACGCCCTGCCGCGTCGGCACCGAAAAAGCGGTCAAACTGATGACCGCCCCGCGCTGGGACGAGGCGCTGTTGCAGGAGCTGACGCAAGTTATGGGCGACGCCTCGATCTGCGGCCTGGGTCAAGCGGCGATGAACCCGGTCAAAATGGTGCTGAAGCATTTCCGCGAGGATTTGAAGTAATGCTCGGCTCTCTAACCGGATCGACGACCATACCGGCCGATACGCCTCTGGCCGATGAGCTGGTCCACGAGGATATGGTCGAAATGGCCAATCTGCCTACCTCCCAGACCGGCGTCACCGGCACGATCTTCATCTCGACCGCGATGGGCGCGCACGGACCACGAGTTAAATATTTCACTCAGGCAGGCCGCACCCAACCGAGCTTTTCCGTGTCGATCAGCGATGCTCCGATGGTCGTCGCCAACAGCTTGCCGGCCCGCACCGTACGCCAGATGTCGCCCCAGGTGGCCGAGTGGGTCTTGCTGAACAAGGACGCGCTGCTGGATTTTTGGCATCACGGTGATACTTGGACCCAGCCGGAGGTTAACGACTTCATCCAACGGCTGCGGCATGTTTGAGAGCGAGGATCCGAAATGACCGATCCGATCCGCTTCACGCTCGACGGCGTCGAGGTCGAGGCGCCGCCCGGCGAGACGATTTGGCAGGTGGCCGACCAGCTAGGGCATCGAGATCCCGCATCTGTGCTGGCTGCCGAAACCCGGCTACCGCGCCGACGGCAATTGCCGTGCCTGCATGGTCGAGATCGAGGGCGAGCGCGTCTTGGCCGCGTCCTGCATCAGAAAACCCGCGGCGAGGATGAAGGTGCAGACCGCGAGCGAGCGCGCCCGCTTCTCACGCAAGGCGGTGTTTGAATTGCTGGTCGGTGACCAGCCCTCGCGCGCCGCCGCGCACGACCCCAATTCGCGGTTGTGGCAGTGGGCGGACCGGCTCGATGTCAGGCAGAGCCGGTTTCCGGTGCGCGACGCCCCCGCTCCCGACCGCAGCCATCCGGCGATGGCGGTGCAGCTCGACGCCTGCATCGAGTGCAATCTTTGCGTGCGCGCCTGCCGCGAGGTTCAGGTCAACGACGTGATCGGCATGGCCGGCCGCGGCCATCATGAAAAAATCGTCTTCGATTTCGACGACCCGATGGGCAACAGCACCTGTGTCGCCTGCGGCGAATGCGTGCAGGCCTGCCCGACCGGCGCCTTGATGCCGGCAAGTCTGGTCGACGCCAACGGCGTCTTCACGAACGCGCCGGACCGCGAGGTCGACAGCGTGTGCCCCTATTGCGGCGTCGGCTGCCAGCTGACCTACAGAATCAAGGACGACCATATCGTCGCGGTCGAGGGCCGCGACGGCCCGGCCAACCACAACCGGCTCTGCGTCAAGGGGCGGTTCGGCTTCGATTATGCCCATCACCCCGACCGGCTTACCGAGCCCTTGATCCGCAAGGACGGCGTCTCCAAGCACGATATCGATATCGACCCGGCCAACCCCTACAGCCATTTCCGCAAGGCGAGCTGGGAAGAGGCGCTCGACCTCGCCGCCTAGGGCCTGAAGCCATATCCGCGACCGCGACGGCAAGCGGGCGCTCGCCGGCTTCGGCTCGGCCAAGGGATCGAACGAGGAGGCTTATCTCTTCCAGAAGCTGGTCCGCACCGGCTTTGGCAGCAACAATGTCGATCACTGCACACGGCTCTGCCACGCCTCTTCAGTGGCGGCGCTGATGGAAGGGATCGGCTCGGGCGCGGTGACCGCCCCCTTTACCGCGGCGATCGATTCCGACGTGATCATCGTGATCGGCGCACGGCCGACCGAAAACCATCCGGTCGCCGCCACGTTTTTCAAACAGGCGGCCAAGCGCGGCGCCAAGGTTTTCGTGATGGACCCGCGCGGTCACAGCCTGGTGCGCCACGCGACGGCGACCCTGCGCTTCAACCCTGGGCGCGACGTGGCGCTGCTGAACGCGCTTCTGCACACGATCATCGAGGAGGGCCTGACCGACCGGCAATACATCCAGGCCCACACCGAGGATTACGAAACGCTGCGCGAGCACATTCGCGACTATTCGCCGGAAAAAATGGCACCGATCTGCGGCATCGACGCCGCGACCCTGCGCGATGTCGCCCGCACCTATGCCCGCGCCGAACGGGCGATCATCTTCTGGGGCATGGGCATTTCGCAGCACACCCACGGCACCGACAACGCGCGCTGCCTGATCGCGTTGTCGATGATTACCGGTCAGGTCGGCCGGCCGGGCACCGGGCTCCATCCGTTACGCGGCCAGAACAATGTCCAGGGCGCCTCAGATGCTGGGCTGATACCGATGGTCTATCCCGACTACCAGTCGGTCGAGAGCCCCGATGTCCGCGCCAAATTCGAAAACCTTTGGCAGACCCCACTTGACGACAAGCGCGGGCTGACCGTGGTCGAGATCATGGACGCAGTGCACCGCGACGAGATCAAGGGCATGTACATCATGGGCGAGAACCCGGCGATGTCGGACCCCGATGTCGAGCACGCGCGCGAGGCGCTCGCCCACCTGGAACATCTCGTCGTGCAGGACATCTTCCTGACCGAGACCGCGAAATATGCCGATGTCGTATTGCCGGCCTCGGCCTGGCCGGAGAAGGACGGCACCGTCTCCAACACCAACCGTCAGGTGCAGATGGGCCGCGCCGCCTTGCCGTTGCCGGGGAATGCGCGGCTCGACTGGCAGATCATCCAGGAGATTGCCCGTCGCATCGGGCTCGATTGGTCCTATACCCACCCGCGCGATGTTTTCGCCGAGATGAAGCTCGCGATGCCGTCGCTTGACAACATCACATGGGAGCGGCTCGAACGCGAGAGTTCGGTGACCTATCCGTGCGACGCTCCGGACAAGCCCGGCAATGAGATCGTCTTCGGCGACGGGTTTCCGACGCCGTCGGGCCGCGCCAAGCTCGTTCCCGCGGCGATCATCCCGCCGGCCGAGGAGCCGGACGCCGAATACCCTATGGTGTTGACGACCGGCCGCCAGCTCGAACATTGGCATACCGGGGCGATGACCCGGCGCGCGAACGTGCTAGACGAGTTGGAACCGGAGGCGGTGGCGTCTCTTGCCCCGGCTGAACTCCGCCGGCTCGGTGTCGCCGCCGGCGATCAGGTCCGCGTGACCACCCGACGCGGCACGATTGCACTTAAAGCGCGCGCCGACAGCAATGTCGCGCCGGGGATGGTGTTCATCCCGTTCTGCTACGCCGAGGCCGCCGCCAACCTCCTGACCAACCCGCAGCTCGACCCATTCGGCAAGATCCCGGAATACAAATTCTGCGCCGCCAAAGTCGAACCCGCCCACGGCCCCCCGGCCGCCCTTGAGCGAGATCGACCGACGGCAGTCATTTAAGTCTTAGACCGATCTTGAGGACCCGGCCCTGCCGATGCCGGGACCGTCTTCACCCGTGCGGTTTGTTTCGTTATCGTCACTGTCGCTGGCATTTGGACGGCGACGGCGGGGTAGAGGGCGATGACGGCGGTCGAGGACACCTACGATTTCATTGTGACCGGGGCGGGATCGGCGGGCTGCGCCGTCGCTGGCCGGCTCAGCGAGTCCGGCCGCTACCGGGTGCTGCTGCTGGAGGCGGGCGGGCGCGACAATAACCCGTGGATCCACATCCCGCTCGGCTACACCAAGACCTACACCGACCCCAGGGTCAACTGGATGTTCGACAGCGAGCCGGAAAAGGAGTTGAACGGCCGCGTCCTCTATCAGCCGCGCGGCAAGGTGCTGGGCGGCACCAGTTCGATCAACGGCATGGTCTACATGCGCGGCACGCCCACCGATTACGACGGCTGGCGCCAGCGCGGCTGCGAGGGTTGGGACTGGGATTCGGTATTGCCGTTCTTCAAGAAGGCCGAGGATCAGGAGCGCGGCGGGAATGAATTTCACGGCGTCGGCGGCCCGCTCCATGTGTCGAACCCGGTGCGCTCGCCACTCGGCGACGCGATGGTCAAGGCGGCGATCGAGGCCGGCGTTCCTGCCAATGACGATTTCAACGGCGCCCGCCAGGAGGGGGTGGGCTATTACCAGACCACGACCAGCAACCGCCGCCGCTGGAGTTCGGCGCGCGCCTATCTCGGCCCGGCGCGCAGCCGCCAGAACCTGACGGTCGCCACCGAAGCGCACGCGACCCGCATCCTGTTCGAGGACGGGCGCGCCGTCGGCGTCGAATACCGGACGCCGCAAGGGCTAAAGACCGCACGCGCCCGGGGCGAGATCGTCGTTTCGGGCGGCGTCTACGGTTCGCCGCAACTCCTGCAATTGTCCGGGCTAGGGCCCGCCGATCTCTTGCAGCAGATGCAGATCGCGGTGGTCCGCGACATGCCGGGTGTGGGCGCGCATCTGCACGACCATTTCAACACTTATCTCGTTTGGCGTTGCGTCCAGAAGGTGACGCTGAACGACCTCGCCGCCAGCCCGATTCGCAAACTGATGTCGGGCGCGCAATACGTCTTCACCCGCTCGGGCCACCTATCGAACGCCGGGATCTATGCCGGCGCTTTCGTCAAGAGCGACCCGCGGCTCGAACAGCCCGATCTGCAGATCAACATGTTCGGCTGGAGCGCATTGGAACGTCTGCGCAGCGGGATCAAGCCGCATCCGTTCTCGGCCTTTACGCTGAGCCCGGTGCATCTGCGCCCCGAGGGTCGCGGCTGGGTGCGGATCAAGAGCCCCGACCCGCTGGCGCCGCCGGCGATCCAGTTCAATTTCCTCGCCAGCGAATACGATTTCCAGGCGCTGATTTACGGCGCCCGGCTGGCGCGCAAGATTGCCACCCAGCCGGCGTTGAAACCCTTCGTCGTCGAAGAAGTGCTGCCCGGACCTTCGGTCGAGAGCGAGGATGAGATGCGCGAGGAGATCCGCGTGCGGGGGGTCTCCAATCTGCATCCGGTCGGCACCTGCCGCATGGGGCGCGAGGTCGACGCCGTCGTCGATCCGCGCCTCAAGGTTTACGGCGTCGAGCGGCTGCGCGTGGCCGATGCCTCGATCATGCCGCAGGTGCCGGGCGGTAACACCAACGCGCCCTCGATCATGATCGGCGAGAAATGCGCCGCGATGATCCTCGAAGACGCCGCCTAGGAAAACATGCGATGGATTTTGCCGACAGCCCCGAGCACGCCGCCTTTCGCGCCGAATTCCGCCGCTGGCTCGACGACAACCTGCCCGAGGAGATCAAGGTCGACGATGCCGCCGACCAGCGCGTCGCCCCCGACCGTAAGACCCTCGAAACGCGCATCGCCTGGCAGAAGAAGATGCACGCCGCCGGCTGGGTCGGGATCTCGTGGCCCAAGGAATATGGCGGGCGCGGCGCCAGCTTCATGCAGCAGGTGATCTTCGACGAGGAATATTTCCGCGCTCGCGCGCCGATACTGCCGGCCCAGGTCGGGTTGAACCTGCTCGGCCCGACCCTGATCCATTGGGGCGGCGAAGAGCAAAAAAAGCGCTACCTGCCGAAGATCCTCAGCGCCGACGAGATCTGGTGCCAGGGTTATTCCGAGCCCGGCGCCGGCTCCGATCTCGCCAGCCTGCGGACCCGCGCCGTCGATCACGGCGACCATTTCCTCGTCAACGGGCAGAAGGTGTGGACCTCGGGCGCGCATTTTGCTGATTGGTGCTTTCTATTGGTGCGCACCGATCCCGATGCGCCCAAGCATCACGGCATCAGCTATCTGCTGGTCGATATGAAGACGCCCGGCGTCACGGTGCGCCCGCTGGTCTTGCTCAACGGCCACCGGCATTTCAACGAGGTGTTTTTCGAGGATGTCTTCGTACCGAAGGAAAACCTGGTCGGCGAACTGAACGAGGGCTGGAAGGTCACGACGACGACCTTGATGTTCGAGAGGAGCGGTGCGGGCGGACGCGACCATGCCGCGCAGATCGCCCGCCTTGCAGAGATCGCGAAGCAATTCCCAAGCCGCCAGGAGCCGGCCTGGAACGAGAGCCACATCCGTCAGCAGCTGGCGCAGTTGGCAATCGACGTCAAGGCGTTACAGGTAACCCGCCTGCGCGGACTGACGCGTCGCCTACGCGGCGAGCCGCCAGGGCCGGAGGGCTCGATCCTCAAGCTGTTCGGTTCGGAACTGGCATTGCGGATCGCCGATTTTTCCTCGACCCTGCTCGGCCCTTACGCGACCGTCGATGCGCCGACGGAGGCGGTGCCCGACGCCGCCCGCTGGCATCACCGCGTGCTCGGCGCCCGCCAGTACACGATCGCCGGCGGCACCAGCGAAATCCAGCGCAACATTATCGGCGAACGCGTGCTCGGTCTGCCGAAGGGGTGAGACGCTGCCGGGACCCGTGGATGATCAGAATAAGCTCCATCATATTTTCGGCAACCCGGGCCACAATCTCGACGTGCTTGTCGGCCAATACGGAAGCTACGAGGCAGCCGGTCGGGCCATCGTCGAGGCAGTCAACCGGGCTTATCACGCCGGTAGCTTTATTGTGGACGCGCTTGGCCGATATGACCAGGTATTCGAAGTCGGAGGTTATGCGGTGACGGTGCGCGGGAGGATCGGGCTCGTGCGTGTCGGCTCAGCCTGGATTCGCGCCTCCGCCACGGGGAATCATGATGCCTAAGCTTTCCTCGCCCGAATTACGAATAATTCGTTCTATGCTCATCAGCAAATTCGGGACGACCACGCCGCAGTTCGATCAGATCGCCTTGCTCTAGTTCGACACTCGTAATATGACCGGGACTGGCTATTACCTTACGTTCTCGAACGCAGAGCAACTGCCCCGCCTTGACCAGCTCAATACTGAGTTGTCGGCAGACTTGCGGACGTCTCTCGAACCTCCCGCCGATCTGGTCGGCTTCACGTTGTTCGTGCGTAACGGACACTTGAGCTCGTTCGAAGGGTACACGTTTGGTGATGTGGGGTGGCCGACCGAACCAATGGAGCGTTGGCTGTTGTTCGATCAGGATGAGAAGCAGCGCAAGAGGAAAACCCGCGCACGCGTCGATGCCGAACCAATGGCGAACGCGTCGATCGCGGCCGATGCCGAACGCCGAAAGTTGGAAGGACAGCTACGGGAGCAACTCCGCCAAGACTGCGAGGAGGCCCGCAGGATCGGATATAATCCTACGCTATTCTTGTCTATGATGAGCAAAGACGGCGCAGTCGAAGCTTGTCGCCAAGTGATAATGGTTTCCAAGATTCCGGATGGATTCCTAAGGCTGCTCGAATTGAAGCGCTTGGAGCTGACCGCGGAGGCGACCGTTTTACGCGGTCCCTGGCAGGCTCTCTTTAGCGAAGCCGTTTTGGAACAGGCCCGCCGCCGCCTTATTGCTTATCGTCGAGAAGACTTGGCGATCGGGCACTACAAAGCGCCCAGGCAACGTGGGTTGCGAGATTAAATTCTCTATTTGGATACTCCGCGAGCAACGAAGCGGTCGGGGGAAAGCGATGGACATCGGGTTTACGGAGGAGCAGGAACTGCTGCGCGAGACGGCGCGGAAGTTTCTCGACGGCGAATGCGACACGCGCTATGTCCGCGCCCGGATGGCGGATGCGGCCGCGGTCACCGGCGATTTCTGGCGCAAGCTCGCCGAGCAGGGCTGGCTCGGCATTGTCTACCCGGAGGCGAACGGCGGCAGCGGCCTCGGTCTCGTCGATCTAGTCGTCTTGATGGAGGAGATGGGGCGCCGGGTCATGCCGGGCCCGTTCCTGTCGACGGTGCTGCTCGGCGGGGCGACGATCGCCGAGGCGGGTTCCCCGGCCCAGCGGCAGGAATGGCTGCCGAAAATCGCCGCCGGCCAAGCAAAGGCGGCACTGGCCTGGACCGAGCCCGCGCTGCGCTGGGACGCCGCCGGGGTGACGCTGCCGGCGCACGAGACAACGGCCGGCTTCATACTCTCCGGCAATAAGCTCTTTGTCGGCGACGCGCATCTTGCCGATGTCCTCGTCGTCGCCGCGCGCACGCGCGACGGCAGCACGATGACGGATGGGGTCAGCCTCTTTCTGGTGCCGAAGGGCACGTCCGGCGTCGCCGTCAGCCTGATGCCGACGATCGACGAGACGCGGAGATTGTGCGAGGTGCGGTTCGACAATGCGGTGGCGCCGCAGACCGCACTGCTCGGGGAAACGCACGGCGGCTGGGCGCCGCTCTCGCGCGTGCTGACGCGGGCGACCGTGGCGCTCTGCGCCGAGATGTGCGGCGGCGGGCAGCAGGTTCTCGACATGACCGTCGATTACACCAAATTGCGCGTTACTTTCGGCAAGCCGATCGGCAGCTATCAGGGCGTCAAGCATCAGGCGGCAGACATGCTGGTTGCGATTGAGAACGCAAAATCCTTGACCTATTACGCCGCCTGGGCGGTGGACGAGGGCGAGCCCGACGCCGAGCTAGCGGTATCGATGGCGAAAGCCGCGTGCTCTGACATGGCGCGCAAGGTTGCCGGCGCCGGCATTCAATTGCATGGCGGCATCGGCATGACCTGGGAGCACGACCTGCAACTCTATTTCAAGCGCGCCAAAGCGTCCGAAGTCGCTTTTGGCGACGCCACCTGGCACCGCGAGCGCGTCGCCCGCCTGTTCTACCCGTAGCCGCGGAGCGCGGGCCGTGAGCGCGTTCGCAGTCTAAATGGTCGCGACCCAGGCGGTCCGGCGGAACAATTTCGACGCGCTGCGCCTGCTCGCCGCAGTCTCGGTCATCTTCTCGCATTCGTTTCTGATCGCCGAGGGGACGCAGGACCGCGAACCCCTGATTTGGTTGACTGGCAACCAATCGATCCTCGGCCTTTGCGGCGTCTTCGTTTTCTTCGCGATCAGCGGCTTTCTGGTGACGCAAAGCTTCGAGCAGACCGAAAATCCCTGGCGATATTTAGCCAAGCGGGCGTTGCGGATCTTTCCTGGCCTTTTTGTCGCGACCGTGCTGTCGGCGCTGGTCCTAGGCCCGCTCGTCGGCAGCCTGCCGCCGGTCGCGTATCTGAGCCGACCAGAGCCTTACCAATACATTTTCGGCAACACATTGCTCGACCAAAGGGTCCACGAACTGCCCAGCGTCAAGTTCTCGGACAATCCGGCAGGTCTCGAAATCAACGGCTCGCTGTGGACGTTGCGTTATGAATTCCTGATGTACCTGATGGTCCTGGCGTTGGGGATGCTGCGTCTGCTCACGCTGCTGACAGCACTCCTGTTGCTGGGTTTCGGGGTCCTCTGTCTGCAGTTCAACATGCTCGGCCCTTTCGAGAAATGGGGCTGGTGCTTTGCCCTATTGAGCGATTGGGGCTGGCTTGTCGGGTTCTTCGCCGCCGGAATGGCGCTCTACAAATTGCGCCATACCCGAATTTTCGATGGCCGCATCGCGATCTTGGCGCTGACTGGGCTTGTCGCCAGCGTCCCGGTCGGCGAGTTCGTCGCGCTCTTCCCGATCTTCGGCTGCTATCTCGCATTGTGGCTGGCGCTCACCCCGCGCCTGCCGGCGATCCTCGCAGCGCGTTTCGGCGATCTGTCCTACGGGCTTTACATCTACGGCTGGCCGGTCGAGGAGGCGGCGATGTGGGCGAGCGGCGGCCGCGCGGCGTGGTGGCAGGTGTTTCTGTTGGCGCTGCCGACAACCGCGATCCTCGCCTTTGCTTCTTGGCATCTGATCGAGCGGCCGGCGCTGCGCCTGCGCCCAGGCGGAACTCGCGCCGCAGAGCTCGACCGGGCGGGCGAACCGCAGCGCGCCTGAGAGCGTCGAGAGGCTGGCGCGGCGATATCGGCCCCCGTAGTATGCCGCCGATTTGCGAATTTCGAGGGAGGGACGCGATGCGAATACACAACCTCTACACCGACGCGAACGGGGTCTCGCATTTCCGCGACATCGAGGTCGAATGGGCGAGGAGAGCCGCTCCGGCAAATTGTCGAAGCGCCTGCCGGCGAACGGCATCATTTTCCGCGAAGTCCAAGCGGCCTACGATCTCGATTGGCATCCCGCACCGCGACGGCAGTACATCATCAATCTCGACGCCGGGGTGCAGATCACGGCGAGCGACGGCGAGGCCCGCGTGATCGGTGCCGGCGAGGTGATCCTGGTCGAGGACACCACCGGCAAAGGCCATCTTTCAAAGGCGGTCGACGGCAAGGTCCGCAACTGTATTTTCGTCCCCATCGAGTAAGGAGCGCCATCATGAAGCTGCTTTACTTCAACGACTACAAGCTCGGCGTGCTGAAGGGCGACGCCGTCGTCGACGTGTCGTCGGTCGTGCAGGACATCCCGCATGTCGGCCCCGGCGACCTGATCAACGGGCTGATCGCCAATTTCGACCGCTACAAGGGCCGTCTGCAGGACGCCGCGGCAAGCGGCCAGGGCGTTCCGCTGGCGTCCGTCAGGGTCCGCGCCGCCATTGCCAAAGCCGGACAACATCGACTGCATGGCGGTCAATTACATGGAAGACGGCACCCGCAGCGCGCCAGCGCCGATCAACGCCTTCCAAAAGACGGCGAACGCCATCTGCGGACCTGGCGACACGATGGTGCTGCCCGACGCGCCGGCGACGATCTTCGAGGGCGAGGCCGAATTGGCGCTCGTGATCGGCAAGAAGGCCAGCAACGTCAAAGCCGCCGACGCAATGGATTACATCTTCGGCTACACCTGCTTTATCGACGGCTCGGCGCGCGGCCTGCCGGCCCCCGGCTTCTTTGCCATGAAGTCGCGCGACACCTTCGCCCCGATCGGGCCGTTCATCGTGACCAAGGACGAAATTCCGGATCCGCAGAAATTACAGATCCGGCTCTATAACAACGGGACGTTGATGCAGAACTTCAATACCAGCGACATGGCGCACAAGATCCCGCGCTGCATCGAGTGGCTGAGTTCGGTCCACGCCTTGGAGCCGGGCGACATCGTCGCCACCGGCACCAACCACCGCGGCCTCAACCCGTTCATGGACGGCGACAAGATCGAACTCGATATCGAGGGCGTCGGCCGGCTCGCCTTCAACGTGAAGGACGAACTGAAACGCAAGTGGGAACGCCGGACTCGGCTGCAGATGCACGAGCAGGCGGCGCAAAAGACCGCCGGCGCTTATCCCGACATCACCCGGCAAGTCTCGGGTAAATACGCGGCCTGAGCCTGACGGTTCGGATTTCGCGCGCCCGCCGGAGCAAATATCAGCCGCTTCGGCGGGCGAGCTTTATTCGTTGGAGACGAAGTCATGAGCGACGCCGGGTACGCCTACGCGCATCTCTTTCGTCCTTCCCTGCCGGCCCCGGCGTCGCGCTGGACCGGCTTCCCGAAATACAATTTCATTGGCGGCCACAACGATCCCGTGCGTATCCCGGCGGCAGCGCTCGCCGAGGCGGCGGACGCCGTCTTGCGCCGCGACGGGTCCAATCTGGCGCTCTATAATTTCGACGGGCCGCAAGGCTATCTGCCGCTGCGCCGTTTTGTCGTCTCCAAGGTGGCGGAGCGGCCGGCGATCCAATGCACGACCGACGACGTGCTGATCACGACGGGTTCGGGCCAGGGCATCGATCTCGTCAACCAGCTGTTGCTCAGCAAGGGCGACACCGTCATCCTCGAGGAATTCACCTATGGCGGCGCGATCTCTAAGCTGAAGCGGCTCGGCGTCAATATCGTCGGGCGCCCCCTTGGACGAGGACGGCATCGGGATCGACGCGCTCGGGCGCATTCTCGACGATCTCGGGCATAAGGGTGTGACGCCCAAATACATCTACACGATCCCGACGGTACAGAACCCGACGGGCTCAATCATGCCGCGCGGGCGCCGCGAGGAATTACTGGCCTTGGCGCGCAAGCATGGCGTGCCGGTCTTCGAGGATGAATGCTATGCCGATCTGACCTGGGAGCAGGCTGGTCCGCCTTCGCTCTTCGCCCTCGACCCGACCCAGGTCATCCATATCGGCTCGTTCTCGAAAACCTTGGCGCCGTCGCTGCGGCTCGGCTACGTCATTGCCGACTGGCAGGCGATGCGCCAGATCGTCGCCTGCAAGCGTGAGATGGACAGCGGCACCGGCGCGCTCGACCAGATGGTCGTCGCCGAATATTTCACCAAGCATTTCGAGCCACATGTCGGCGGGCTGACCGACGTACTGCACGAGAAGCTCGACACAATGGTCGAGGCGGTCGAGCGCGAATTCGGCACCGCAATCGAGCGCATGTGGAAGCCGAAGGGCGGCATCTTTCTGTGGCTCAAACTGCCCGACAAGATCGACGTCATGAAGCTCGTCGAGCCCGCCGCCAAGGCGGGGGTCGCGTTCAATCCAGGCCCGGAATGGTCGTGCAACCCAAACGAGAGCAAGTCGCATCTGCGGCTCTGCTTCGCGCTGCCATCGAAGGACGAGATCCGCGAGGGTGTCGCCGCCTTCGCGCGGGTATGTTTCGAGGAAACCGGCATTCCGGAGCAAAGCGCCAACATTCGCCGCGCGCCGGCCGTCGACTGACGGTCTCGGCACCTAGGCGGGGCGATGGAGCAAAGCCTTTACGACCGCCCCGATTTCTTCGCTGCCTACAGTTCGCTGGAGCGCTCGCGGGCCGGGCTCGACGGCGCCGCCGAATGGCCGGCGGTGCGGGCATTGTTGCCGCCGCTCCACGGTCGCCATGTGCTCGATCTCGGTTGCGGCTTTGGCTGGTTCTGCCGCTGGGCGCGGGCGCGGGGCGCGGTGGTTGTCGAGGGTTTGGACGTGTCGCAGAAGATGCTGGAGCGCGCCCGCGCTGCCGCGGCATCGGCGATCGTTTACCGCAACGCCGATCTCGAAAGCATCGCGCTGCCGCAGGCGCGATACGATCTGGTCTATAGCTCGCTTGTCTTTCACTACATCAAAAATCTGGGAGGATTGCTGTGGCAGGCGCATCGCGCGCTGGTCCCCGGCGGGACTTTCATCTTTTCGGTCGAGCATCCGATCTACACCGCGCCGACCCGTCCCGGCTGGTCGATCGACTCCGATGGCCGCAGGACCTGGCCGGTCGAGGGATATCTGCACGAGGGGCGGCGCGTGACGGATTGGCTCGCCCCCAAGGTGGTCAAGCGGCATCGCATGATCGCGAGCTACCTCAACCTGCTGCTCGGGCTGGGGTTCGCGCTGTCCCATGTCGAGGAATGGGGGCCGACCGACGCGCAGATCGCGGCCCGGCCGGATTGGGCCGAGGAACGGGAGCGGCCGATGTTCCTGCTCGTCTCCGCCCGGCGCTGAGCTTGGTCAGGCCTCGCCGAACCCGGGCATGCTGTGGGGCGGGTCGAGGCCGACGCCCGTGAGGTGGCCGAAGAGTTTCGCCAGCATGCGCCGGTCGGTTTCGGGCAAGGGCGGCTTCAGGATCGAGGCGATGTTGCCGCGCAGATGTTCGGCGTCGCCGGTGCCAAACAGGACGACATCGACGCCAGGCTCGTGGCGGACAAAGCGGTAGGCGGCGTCGGTGACGCTGCTGGCGCCGGCCTCGTGCAGCAGAAAACCGAGCGGGTTCGGCGCCTGCGCGAGCCAGCCCGCCACCTGCCGTCGCGCCGCCAGCTCGCGCAACTCGGCGCGCAGCCGCTCAGGGCGCGAGAAGATGTTGCGCACGGCGAACATCAGCAACGTGCCGACCCGGTTGGCGATCGTATGCGGAAAGACCTCGGTGCGCGCGTTCTGGTGCATCATGTGGAAGGCGATCATGACGGTGTCCCAAACTTCGTCGGCGGCGGCGCGCTTGACCATCGCGTGGTCGGGATCGCTGGAGCCGGTTTCGGTTACGCCGAGATGGCGCAATTTGCCCTTGTCGCGCTCTTTGAGAAGCGCCGGCGCGACTTCCGCCATCATGCGGTCGTAGGCGCCGGGCGGCACGCCGTGCAGCTGGAAGATGTCGACATAATCGACGCCGAGGCGGCGTAGCGATCTGTCGAGGCTGATGACCGCCCGCTCGGCGAGGGACCGGCCCTCGCGGTGCGGCAGCCACGCCTTGGTCGCGATCACGACATTCTCGCGCGGCACCACGGCGAGCGCCGTTCCCAGCACCTCCTCGGTGCCGTAGACCGACGCCGTATCGAAGAAATTGACGCCGAGATCGAGCGCCTCGCGCACCAGCGCGATCGCGTCGTGCTTCGCTCTTGCCGGTGCCGAGCCCGAGCCGGCTGAAGCCGCCGCAGCCGAGCCCGGCGACGCTGACCCTGAGCCCGGTGCGGCCTAGTGTGACGTATTCCATGCGGTCGAACACCCCGTTCCTGTGAGGTTTGATAGCAAAGAGCGCGAATTTCCGACAGACTGGCGCAAACCGCAAACGATCCGGAGGAACGAGCGATGATCACGAAGTTCACGACCGTCTACGCCGGCCACGTCGATCTGCCGGATCGTGGGCAGGACTCCACCCCGGCCAACGAGCGGCGCTATTCGAACGAGCATCTGGCGAGCGTCTTCGCCAAGACCGAGGCGATCGCGCGGCGGATGGACGATCTCGGCTATGAGACCCTGTGGCTCGCCGAGCACCATTTCCAGCACGAAGGCTACGAGTGCATTCCCAACATCCTGATGCTGGCGGTGCATCTGGCGCATGTGACCAAGCGGCTGAAGATCGGCTGCGGCTTCAACATCGCGCCGATGTGGCACCCGCTGCGGCTCGCCGAGGACTACGCCGCCGCCGACATCCTGACCGGCGGGCGCGTTGTCTTCGGCGTCGGCCGCGGCTATCACACCCGCGAGGTCGAGAGCCTCGGCGGGCCGATGCTCGACCAGGACGCCAACCGCGAATACTTCGAGGAAGCGGTCGAAATCTGCTTCAAGGCGTTCGACAACGAGTTGTTCTCGCACAAGGGCAAGCACTTCACCTTGCCGCCGCAGGTCCCCTATCGCGGCTACGAATTGAAAGAGCTGACCCTGGTGCCGCGGCCGATTCATCGCCCGGTCGAGTGCTGGCAGCCGATCGTCAGCGCCAACCCGCGCGGCCTCGATTTCATGGTCAAGCACGGTATCAAGGGTGCGGTCGGCGGCGGGGCGGCGACGATGCAGGCCGGGCCGATAACCGCCTATCGCGACGCCGCCGCGCGCGCCGGCAAGAACCTGTCGCTCGGCGAGAACCTGCAACTCGGTCTGCATTTCCACCTTGCCCGCTCGCGCGAGCAGGCGATCCGCGAGATCAAGCCGATCTACGAGGAGCATGTGAAGATGTTCGCGCCCTTGGGCTTTGTCCCCGGGCTGACCGTGCAGCAGCAGGCAGCGGTGGAGCGGCGCGGCGGCTGGGACGCGGCCGGGGTGCCGACTGTCGAGCACTACATGAAATTGGGCTCGTGGTTCGCCGGCACGCCCGCCGAACTCGTCGAACTCCTGAAGGATTTCGAGGAGCGGTACCCCGGCATGCAGCATATCAGCCTGTCGAGCCCGATCGGCACGCCGCAGGCCGTCATGCTCGAACAATTCCAGTGGCTCGCCGAGGAGGTGATGCCGTCTTTCCGCGGCAACCATTAGGGGAGCGGCGAGCATGAGCGGGTTGGGATTGCCGCTTGCCGGGCGGCCAGAGGAGATCGGGCTGTCTGCGGAGCGGGTGGGAGCGGATTTCGGCGGTGCTGCGCGAGGATGTCGAGCGCCGCATGATCCCGGGTGCGGTCATGGCGATCGCGCGGCGCGGCCGGATCGGCTATGCCGAGGCCTTCGGATGGCGCGACCGCGAGGCCGGGGCGCCGATGGAATTGGACACGATCTTCCGTGTCGCCTCGATGACCAAGCCCTTCACCTCGGCGGCGGCGATGATGCTCGCCGAGGAAGGACGGTTGCAGGTCTCCGCACCTGTCGCCGAATACCTGCCCGAGTTCAACGAGCGCACGGTCGGCGTCGAGCGCGTTCCGGCAAAGCGCACGATGACCGTGCAGGATCTGCTGCGCCACACCTCCGGCCTGACCTATGCCGCTTTCGGCGACTCGCCCGTTCAGATGGTCTGGCGCGACGCCGATCTGATGAACGAGGACCAGACGAACGCCGAACTGGTCACAAAGCTTGCCCGGCTGCCGCTGATGTTCGAGCCCGGCACGACCTGGGAATACAGCATGTCGACCGACGTGCTGGGGCGGGTCGTGGAGGTCGTCTCGGGCCAGGACCTCGGCGAATTCTTCGCCGCACGGATCACCGGGCCGCTCGGCCTCGTCGACACTGCCTTCGAGGCTGTTGGCGACAGTGCTGCGCGGCTCGCCGAGCCGCAGACCGACGCCGCGACCGGCGCGCGACCGCCGATGCGCAATGTCACCCGCCCGCACCGCTGGGCCTCGGGCGGCGGCGGGCTGGTCTCGACGCTGGCTGACTATCTGCGCTTCAGCCAGATGCTGTTGAACGGCGGCGAACTCGACGGCGTGCGCCTGTTGTCGCCGAAAACCGTGCGCCACATGGCCTGCGACCATCTACCGCCCGGTGTCGGCTATGGCGAGACCGCGCGGCCGCGCTTCGGGGCGCTGGCGCCGGTGCCGGAGATGGGCTACGGCTTCGGATTGGGCTTTGCGGTGCGCACCGCGCCGGGCATGTCGCCGGTTCCGGGCTCGGTCGGCGAGTTCTTCTGGGGCGGGGTCACCGGCACCTATTTCTGGATCGACCCGGCCGAGGGAATGGTCGCGATCTTCCTGTCACAAGCCCCCGACCGCCGCCTCTACTACCGCTACCTCTCCCGCCAACTCGTCTACGCCGCGATCACCGGCTAAGACGCTTCACGCGGCTTCGTCGAGGGTCGAGCCGATATCGAGGATGGTGGCGCGACGCAGGTCGCGGGGGTGGGTTTCGTCATGCGGGCGGCCGCGATGCATCGTGTCGCGGTTGTCCCAGATGACGAGATCGCGGATCCGCCAATGGTGGCTGTAGACGAAATCCGGCCGGGTCGCGAATAGGTTCAGGTCGTAGAGCAGGATGCGGCCGTCGGCGACCGGCCAGCCGATCACGTGCGAGGCGTGCGCCGACAGATACAGCGTCTTGCGGCCCGAGCCCGGATGGCGGCGCACTAGGCGTTGGTGCGAGGGCGGATATTTCTCACGTTCGCCGGGGCCGAATTCGGTAAAGCCGATCTGACCGCGCGACCAGAAGATATCGTGCTCGATAACGAGATCGGCGATTTCGGCCTGCATCGCCGGGGATAGCGCATCATAGGCGGCGCGCATATCGGCGAATTCGGTCTCGCCGCCGCCGAGCGCGCTGGCCGGCGGGACCGCCTTTGCGTGCAGCATGCCGAGCACGACCGGCACCGGCATATAGGAGGCGTCGGTGTGCCACAGCCGGTTGCCGAGCATGTCGAGCCGGCGCCGGTCATAGGCGTCGCGCAGATTGCCGTCCTCGTCGAGATTGGAGATGTCGCCGATCTCGGGGTGCTTCAGCCGCCGCCTTTTGGCGGTCGCGGCCGCGCGGCCAATTTCGAGCGGCCCGAACAAGGCGGCGAAATCGCGCAGTTGCGTGTCGTCGAGGCGCTGGTCGCGAAAGACGACGACGGCGTATTCGTCGATTGCCCGCCAGATCGCGTCCACCATCGCCGCGTCGATCGGCCGGGAGAGATCGACGCCCTCCGCCTCGGCGGCGAATAGCGGATGCAACTGGCGCAGTTCGAGGTTCATGCGGTAATTCCTTGGGAGGTCGCCTCCTTTCACAATCGGCCTGCCGGCAATCCCGAGTCAATCGATCGAGACGCAGCCATGGACGCCTGGTTTCACTGCGAGAACCCTTATCCCTTCATTCCGGACGAGGTGCTCGACGCGGCCGATTCGGTGCGGGCGAGCCTGCCGAACCGCTATTGCGATCCGCAAATCGCCGCCCGCCTTTTCGAGGAGACGCTCGACGAGTACCTGCTCTGCGACGAACTCGGGCTCAACATCACCTCGAGCGAGCATCATGCCGGCATCAACTGCCTTTACGGCGCGAGCCCGGTGGTGCTCGGCGTCGTCGCGCGCCAGACGAAGAACATCCGCCTCCTCAGCATGGGGACGCTCGTCACAGTGCGACAGGACCCGGTGCGGGTCGCCGAGGAATATGCGACGGCCGATGTGATCTCGCGCGGCCGGCTCGAAATCGGCTTTGTCAAATCGGGCGGCACCGAGATGGCCTCGGGCAACGCCAACCCGATCGGCGTGCGCGAGCGCTTCTGGGAAGCGATCGATCTGATCGGCAAGACATTGACGACGCATGAGGGGCCGTTCAGCTGGGAGGGCAAGCACTTCACGCACCGCCACGTCAACATCTGGCCGCGGCCCTGGCAGGAGCCCCATCCGCCGATGTGGGCGGCGACCTCGGACCCGGAGGACACGGCCGAACTCGGCCGGCGCGGCATGGTCAACATCATGGTCATGCGCGGCGTCGATGTGACAAAGCGCGCCTGGGTCTCGTACCGCGCCGCGCGCGAAGAGGCGGGGCTGCCGAAACCGATGACCGACCGCTTCGGCTATTCCGCCTTTGTTTATGTCGGCGACACCGACGAGGAGGGCGTGCGCGTCGGCTCGAAGCTCCTGTGGTTCGTCAACACCAGCATGAAGTCGGCGCCGCAATACGCAAAGCTGTTGCCAGGTCAGACCCCGGCCGAATTCGCGCCGCAGCTTTACCGCAACCCCGGCGCTTCAGCCGGGATCGGTCGGCCGGGCCGCGACTCGGCGTTGAACCGCCCTGGCGTCACCGCCGAGATGGCGATGGCCGGGGGGCGCATGTATGCCGGCAACCCCGACACCGTCTACAAGCAGATCATGGAGTTCTACGACAAGGTCGGCGGCTTCGGCCATTTGATCATGGTTGGCAAGACCGGCTTCATCACCCATGAGGAATCGGTCAAGAACATCACGCTCTTCTCGAAGGAAGTCCTTCCCCGCCTGCGCGAGATCAAGCCGGTCGTCGTCGAGTGATGGGCCCCCGCCGGGACAATTCGTTTTCTGCTGGTTGGAGGCTTAACGTCATGCCGCGAATAACCAGGCGCAGGTTCATCGCGGGGGGCGCATCGCTCGCTGCGGCGGCGACAGGAGGCGCTCTTCCCGGCCGGGCGCCAGGTGCGAATGGCCGCCCCACGCTGCCGGTTCCGCCGGAGCTCAGAGCAGACGCGACAGGGACAATTGCGCTACAGACCGAAAAGGGCGTGCGCCGTTTTCTGCCCGGAGTTGAGACACCTACTTACGGCTTCAACGGGCCCTATCTCGGGCCGGCGCTTCGGGTGCGCCGCGGCGAGAAAGTAGTCATCAGAGCGACCAACCGGCTCGGCGAAGACGTATCCATGCACTGGCATGGACTGAAGATCCCGGGAGCTGTCGATGGCGGCCCCTATAATCTGATCAAGCCCGGGCGTGTTTGGGACGCGCAGCTGTCGATAGAGCAGCCGGCGGCCACCTGCTGGTTCCATCCTCATGTCTATCCCGCAACGGCAGAACAGGTTCTGAAAGGGCTCGCCGGGCTTTTCCTGATCGACGACGATGAGGCCGGCGGGTTGGGGCTGCCGTCGAAATGGGGAGTGGATGACATACCGCTCATCCTCCAGGATCGCCGCTTCAATCCGGACGGCTCCTTCTTCCATCGTTTCAATATGGTGGCGATAACGACCGGCTATGTCGGTGATGCGATGCTCGTCAACGGGGCGATCTATCCACAGACCTCCACGGCGCGGGGCTGGCTTCGCTTCAGGCTTCTCAACGGCTCGAATGCTCGCACCTACCGGGTCGCGATTTCCGACGGCCGGTCCATGTATGTCGTCGCCAGCGACGGCGGCTTGCTCGAACAGCCCGTCGAACTCGCCGAACTGCAGCTTTACTCCGGGGAGCGATACGAGATCCTGGTGGATGCGCGTAACGGCGCTCCGTTCGATCTTGTCACGCTTCCGGTGCGGCAACTCGCAATGAACCTGCCGCCCTTCGATAAGAAGCTGCCGCTGGTCACCTTTGTCCCGGACGGTGCGGCTGGTACTGGGAAATTGCCCGAGGCTCTGGTCAAGCTGCCGCCACTTGTTCCCGATCTCCCGCCAGTGAGCCAAAGGCTCGTCATGGGCATGCGTCTGGACGACGAAGGGATGGGCTTGCTCAAAGCGGCGGGTCTGATGGAGATGGGCCGCCGGAACGAGGCCGACCCCGCCGTGGTTCAAAGAGTTGTCAAATTGATTACCGAGGGGCAGGCGCTGCTGGTTGAACAGCAGCTCCATGCCAATACGATAAACGGCGAGCCGTTCAAGATGGGCGTGGTGCCGTTTGGCGCCGTATTAAATCGAAACGAGCGGTGGGTTATCTCCGAAGGCTCTGACCGAATGCTTCATCCGGTGCATATTCACGGTTGCCAATTCCGTATCCAAACGCTCAACGGCAAACCGCCTCCCGCCTATGCCGCCGGGTGGAAGGACATCGCGCCGATCGAGAATGGCGCCTCGTGTGAAATCCAGGTGCGCTTCGAGCATCCGGCCGACAAACAATTCCCGTTCATGGCGCATTGCCATAACCTGGAGCATGAGGATTCGGGCATGATGACGGCCTTTACCGTCTCTTAGATCGTCGAGCCCCAAGGACGCCAGGGCTGGCAAGCCGGCGGGCACCTATTGGCTGGCCCAGCTGATCGGCGCGTAGTGGCCATTCTTGCCGGAATTATCCCAGCGAATGCCGTGGTCGGTAAAGGTGCTGCCGGCCCGGCCAACGGCGAGCGCCAATCGGTCCGGAGACACCGGGTGGCCGGTCGCGGCCCATGTCTCGCCGTCCGGCCGCAGGCTCGGCACCGGCTCGACCGCCATTTGCATGATCCCGGGGATCTCGGCCGAGCGCGTCTTGCCACTGATCCGATAGGCGATAGGCACTTTCTTGACCCCGAGATTGGTCGCAATCAACGGCGCGAAGGCCGCCATCGGTCCGCCCTCGGCGCCGCCGAAGATGGCACCCAGCGCTCCCGCCTGCGCGTCGCTGGCGCGCTCGTCGATATAGACGGCGATGGTCCAATTGCCGTCCGCCATCGGCCCCGGCACGTGCCCGACCAGCGCCAGGTTGAGCCCGTCAAGCGCCACATCGCCGTAACTGCCGCGATCGATGTGAAAGGCGAGCGCCACGTCGCACACACCCTCGGTCGGCCGCGCGGTCAGCGGCGGCGCCGTTGAAATCAGGCAGGGGCAGACGACGCTGCAGTTGCAGTTCTCGAAATAATCGCCCGAAAGCTGCCATGCGGTAGCCATCTCCCCCTCCCTCGGCGGCGTCAGATCTGGCACACAAGGTATATGCCGAAGCCCAGCATCGCAACGCCGCTTGCCCGCGCGACCCATTGCCCGGCCGGAAACAGCTTCTCGACGAAGACAAAGACAGTGATCGCCGCCATCCACAGGAGGCTCATCGTTCCGGCCGGCGAACAGCAGCGCCATCAGAAACCAGCAGCAGCCCAGACAATAGAGCCCGTGCTCCAACCCCATCCGCAAGCGCCCCGGCAGCACCGTCCCGCCAGTGGTTCAGGACAAAGGCGAACGGCGAACGGCAATGCCGCAGGCACATCGATTTCAGCGGCGTCAGCTGGAAAATGCCGGTCGCGATAACCACGACCGCGCCCAGAAGCGGAGTGAGTCGTCCCGTCATCGGCGAGATCAAGGCCGCGCGTTCGAGCCCCCAATTGGCGAGCGTCGCAAAGACGCCAAAGAGACCCCAGGCGATCAGGTAGCCCGAGGTGAAGATCATCGTTGGGACAAAGGGCTGGCCGCGCTGGCGCTTGTGCCGGTTGATCGTGGCGAAGGTCAGGATCATGGGCGCCGCCGAGGGCAGCATCATGCCCGGCATCATCGCCCACCAGATCGCCATATTCAGCGCGAAATCGGCGGCCGTCCAGGGCGTGTAGGCCACCGGCATGGCGATGTCCGCCATTCCCTGCATCGGCCCCATCTGCCGATAGACATAAAGCCAGGACAGCGCGGTCACGACGGCGAGGGCAAGCCAGATCGCGACGCGCTCGCGCAGCAGCAGGGTCGCGGCGGTGCCGCTATTTGCCGATGCTGCGGCAGGCGCGCCGGTCAGGCTTGTCCCGCCCAGCTGAACGGCGCGAAATGGCCGTTGTTGCCCTTGCCCACCAGATCCATGTCGAGGCCGAAGGCGTGGATGTGGGTCTCCTTAGACTGCGCCAGGGCAAGGCGGCGGTTCGCCGGATGCGCCGTGTTGTCGATGTAGAAGGGCTCGCCGCTGCGGTTGCGCGAGGCCACCCCCTCGATCTCGAAACTCAGCACCTCGGGGATCGCCACACGGCGCGTCATCCCTGCGATCATGAATTCGATCGGCTTGAAGTCGACCCCGCGAAAATCGCGCGTCAGGTTCTGCCGGATGAGGCCCGGCGGCCCGCCCATATCGCCCGCGACGATCGTCGTCAAGGCCTGCCGCTGGGCCGCATCCGCCGCTGCGTCGACGATCCCGGCAAAGACCCAGTTGCCGTCGGCCATGACCTTGCCCGAGCGGATCACCAGCGCGAATTTGAGCCCGTCGAGTTTGACTTCGCCGCAGGATCCCTCGTCGATCCGAAAGATCAACATCGCGGTGCAATGGTCATAGGTAACCGGCCCCTGCGGGTTCGTATAGATGCACGGGCAGAGATAGTCGCAATTGCAGCTCTCCATGTACTCGCCGTGCATCGTCCATTTCTGTTCGGGCATTTTGCTTCCTGTGAGGGGCAACTCGACGCGTCGATTATACGCGGGCCGTGGGCGCTTCTGCAGACCCCAAAGCGTAGGGCGGCCGGTGCAGGCCGGCGGGGGAGATCGTGAAGATTTCGTAGCCGGTCGCGGTGACACCGATCGTGTGCTCGAACTGCGCCGACAGCGAGCGGTCCTTGGTGACCGCGGTCCAGCCGTCACTGAGGATTTTGACTTCGTAGCGGCCGGCGTTGATCATCGGCTCGATCGTGAAGAACATGCCCTCGTGCAATGCCGGGCCTTCGTCGGGGTGGCCGTAATGCAGGATCGAGGGCGCGTCGTGAAACACCCGGCCGACGCCATGGCCGCAGAAATCGCGCACCACCGAAAAGCGATGGGCTTCGGCGTAGCTCTGGATCGCGTGGCCGATCGCGCCGATGCGGGTGCCGGGGCGGACGACCGCGATGCCGCGCATCATCGCCTCGTAGGTGACGTCGACCAGCCGCTTGGCCTTGACCGCGATGCGTTCGCCGACCAGGTACATGCGGCTGATATCGCCGTGCCAGCCGTCGAGGATCGGTGTCACGTCGATGTTGAGGATGTCGCCCTCGACCAGCCGCCGGTCGCCCGGAATGCCGTGGCAGACGACATGATTGATCGAGGTGCAGATCGATTTTGGAAAGCCGCGATAGTTGAGCGGCGCCGAGACAGCACCGTGGTCGGCGACGAAGTCGTGGCACAGCCGGTCGAGTTCGCCGGTGGTGACGCCGGGCGGACATGGGGCGTGATAAAATCAAGCGTCGCGGCGGCCAGCGCGCCGGCCCGCCGCATGCCTTCGAACGCGTCGGCTCCGTGGATCTTGATCCGGCCGTCCCGCGCCTCGCCGTCTCCGAGGCCCCTCATCATATCCTGCTGCATGCCGAGCGCGCTTCAAACCGTCGTTCGCGGCCATATGGCGGACCGCATCGTCGCCAGGATTTAATTAGGGCTTTCGGGGCTCCGCGGCAATCCTCGGCCGGCGATTGTCGGCTCCGCGGCATTCGCCTATGAAGGGCGGTGCGGTGCGAATTGATAGAGTCCGAGGAAGAGGCGATGCAGAGCGATCCGGCAACGAAAATCGTCACTGCCTGCGTGCTGATCATCGGCAACGAGATCCTGTCCGGCCGCACACAGGACGAGAACCTCGCCTTCCTCGCCCGCGGCCTGAACGAGGCCGGGATTCGGGTCCGCGAGGCGCGGGTGATCCCGGACGACGCCGCGGTGATCGTCGCCACACTCAACGCGGTGCGGCGCCAATTTCGATTATGTCTTTACAACGGGCGGCATCGGCCCGACCCATGACGACATCACCTCGCAATGCGTCGCCGACGCCTTCGGCGTGCGCCTGATCGTCCATCCCGACGCCAGGCGGCTCCTCGAAGCGCATTACCCGGCGGGCCATCTGAACGAGGCGCGGCTGCGCATGGCGATGGTGCCGGAGGGGGCGACATTATTGCCGAACCCGATCTCGCAGGCGCCGGGCTTCCGGATCGGCAATGTCTTCGTGCTGCCCGGCGTGCCGAACATCATGCAGGGCATCTTCGCCCAGTTGCAGCATCGCCTCAAAGGCGGCGACAAGGTGTTGAGCCGCAGCGTCAGCTGCCGGCTCGGCGAGGGCACGATCGCCAAGGAACTGGGCGAATTGCAAGCGCACTATCCCGACCTCGACATCGGCTCCTACCCCTATTTCCGGCGCGGCGATTTCGGCGTGACCCTGGTCGTGCGCGGCACCGACCGCGATCGGCTCGCCGCCGCCACCGAGGAATTGAAGACCCTGATCCGCGATCTGGGCGGCGACCCGCAGGAAGGGCTGAGCGAGGGTTAAGCGGAGCGCGCGGACGTGGCGAAACGGTAGACGCAGCAGACTTAAAATCTGCTTCCCAATCGGGAGTGCGGGTTCGAGTCCCGCCGTCCGCACCATATAAATCATGTAATTAAGAGTTATCGTTTCTGCCAATCGTAAACGACTGCGCTGAGCACGAGAGTTTATTCCTAATCTGTCCCCAGTTGCGCTTGAAAACGAGGCCGCAGCGGTGGTATGGCCCGGCCCATGACAGGTTGCCCGATCCGCAGAGCACGAAGGACCGGCACCGTCGACCTGGAGGTCGTTCGGTTCCCGCGCGTGCTGCGCGTCGGCGATCCCCCGCGCGGGTGGCGGCATTGGTCGCCGGCAGAGAAGATCGGACACCTGCTCGGGATGACACTCGACGACATAGCGGAGAGCCTTTCCTGGGGTCCGATCGCTGAGTCTCGATCCATGCCGCCTGTCGGTGAAGATACAGGTGATTCGCGTGGTCTTCGTAATCGGCGCCAAGGCTATCCTATCTAGACGGCCGCCTCGACCGCGCCGCCGCTCGTGACCGCAACGGCGCGTCGGTGCGCAGGGAACTCGGGCATCGCCTCCGCGAGGAGGAAGGCGCGGCGCCCGCCGTATAGGCTCACCTCATTCGGGGAAAATCGGGCCGACAGCGGGAGGGCTCGAAAATTTCGCGACCGTCTCGGAAACCGCGGCCAATTTTTGGAATGTCGGAAATCCGACGACGGTTATGAGCTAACTCCCGGCGACGCCGATGACGTTCGGGAACGCCGCCGCGGTTTCGCGTGCGGTGATAGTGCGTACCTGGATTGCCGGCATTCGAATTGCGCACGCCTCCGCCGAGATGGTCGAGCGCCATGGAGCCGGCATCGCGCTCGGCGATTGGTGCGCGCGTCCCGTCAGCTCGTCGCTCGCCGAGCCGAGAAAAAGCGGCGGCAATGCCGCGCGGCGTTGTTCGATGATCTCTCGCATTCGCGCCCCTATGACACCGGCGCTTCATTGCGCCTCACGAGCTATTTTGGGCGGTTTTCTAACACTAAATAGTCGGCCGTGAAGAACGGTTGAGCGCCGCGTTTCGGGAATTTGGGTTGCCGGAAGGAGCGGGAAGAGTACCTGAAAGAGGGCGCGCAAAAGTCGCCTGAGCCAGCGCAGGGGAGGAGGGAGAAGTTGTAGCCGGCGGCGGCGAGCACGGCGTTGATGCGGTCGCCGTCGCGTCCCTTGAGGTAGTCGACCACCAGGAAGTGCGGCTTACGCAGCCCGCGCCGGACGAGGGCTCGCGGCAGCGTGATCGCCACCCGCCGGAAGGTCCTGCGCGTTCCGGTCGAACGTGATCACGGATTCCGGTGGAAGCTGATCACGCAATCCGGTGGAACGTGATCACGGATTCCGGGCGAACGTGATCACCCAATCCGGTGATCGTGATCAGCCCGGCGAGATGGTGTAGCGCGCTGCGGCGCTGACGGTTCTCAACCGAAGGTAGCCTCGTCCTCTTTGTCGAAAGGGGGACGAGATGCCGGCCGAGAGACTGTCGATGCGCCAGATCCGTGAAGTTTTGCGACTGTGCTGGGAAAGCGAGCTGCCGCAGCGGGCGGCGGCCCGCAGCCTCGGGCTGGGCCAGGGCACGGTGTCGGCTATTTGAGCCGGGCGCGCGCCGCCGGGCTCACTTGGCCGCTGCCCGAGGATCTCGACGACGCGCGGCTCGAAGCGCTGCTGTTTCCGCCGCCCTCCGGCATCCCGGCCGATCAGCGGCCGATGCCCGATTGGGGCCTGGGTGCATCGCGAGCTGCGCCGTCCCGACGTGACGCTGGCGCTGCTGTGGGAGGAATACCGCGCCGGCGCGCCCGACGGGTTCGGCTATTCGTGGTTCTGCGACCTCTACCGGGGCTGGGCCGGGCGGCTGAAGCCGACGATGCGCCAGGTCCACCTCGCCGGCGAGAAGCTGTTCGTCGATTTCGCCGGCCGCACCGCCGAGGTGGTCGACGCCAACACCGGCGAGATCGTGCCGGTGCAGATCTTCGTCGCCGTGCTCGGCGCCTCCAGCTTCACCTACGCCGAGGCGGTGTGGAGCCAGAAGCTGCCGGACTGGATCGGCGCGCATGTCCGCGCCTTCGCCTATTTCGGCGGCGCCGCGCGGCAGACGGTCAGCGACAATCTGAAGGCCGGCATCACCAAGGCCTCGTTCTACGAGCCGATGGTCAACCGCACCTACGCCGACATGGCGCGGCATTACCGCACCGCCATCGTGCCGGCGCGGCCCTACAAGCCGCGCGACAAGGCGAAAGTCGAGGTCGGCGTCCAGGTTGTCGGGCGCTGGATCCTGGCGCGGCTGCGGCACCGGCGGTTCTTCTCGCTGTTCGATCTCAACGCCGCGATCCGCGCGCTGCTCGACGATCTCAACAACCGGCCGATGCGCGGCTGGGGAACGAGCCGGCGGGCGCTGTTCGAGCAGCTCGACCGGCCGGCGCTGGAGCCCTTGCCGGCCGAACCCTACGAATACGCCGAGTGGAAGCGCTGCCGGGTCAACCTCGACTACCATGTCGAGATCGGCAAGCACTACTACAGCGTGCCGCATCAGCTGATCCGCCAGGAGGTCGAGGCGCGGATCACCGTCGCCACGGTCGAGATCTTCCATCGCGGCAAGCGGGTCGCCAGCCATCGCCGCAGCGCCCGGCCGCACCGACCGACGACCGTCGCCGAGCACATGCCGAGTTCGCACCGGCGCTATCGCGACTGGACGCATGAGCGCATCCGTCGCGAGGCCGCCGCGGTCGGCGACAACACCGCCATCCTGGCCGACGTGATCCTGCGCTCGCGGCCGCATCCCGAGCAGGGCTTCCGCTCCTGCATCGGCATCCTCGGCCTCGTCAAACGCTACGGCGCGGCGCGCGTCGACGCCGCCTGCGGCCGCGCGCTGGTGCTCGGCACCCGCTCCTACAACTCGGTCGCCACCATCCTGAAGAACCACCGCGAGAACGCCCCGCCGCCGACGGCCGAGGCGCCGGTGCTGATCCACGAGAACATCCGCGGCCCCGGCTACTACCACTGACCCCGAAAGGAAAGAGGATGCTGATCCACCCCACGGTCGAGCGGCTGCGCGCGCTCGGCCTGTCGGCCATGGCCGACGCCTTCATCGAGATGCAGAACGCGCCCGACGCCGCCGAGCTGACCCGGGAAGACTGGCTCGGCCTCTTGGTCGACCGCGAGGCGACCAGCCGCGAGAACAAGCGCCTGGCCCGCCGGCTGCGCGAGGCCAAGCTGCGCCAGGCCGCCGTCGTCGAGGACGTCAACCTGCACGCGCCGCGTGGCCTCGACCGCGCCCTGTTCCAAAAACTCGTCACCTGCGAATGGCTGCGCGATCATCATCATCTGGTCGTTATCGGCCCGACCGGCATCGGCAAGTCGTGGTTGGCTTGCGCCCTCGGCCACAAAGCCTGCCGCGAAGGCTTCTCGGTGCTCTACAAGCGCGCCAGCCGGCTGTTCGGCGACCTCACCCAGGCGCGCGGCGAGGGCCGGCTGCCGCGCCTCCTGGCCACGCTCGAACGCGTCCGGCTCTTGATCATCGACGACTGGGGGCCGGAGCCGCTCAACGCCGAGCAGCGCCGCGATCTGCTCGAGATCGTCGATGACCGCTACGACCGCGGCTCGCTGCTGATCACCAGCCAAGTCCCGGTCAGCAAATGGCACGAGGTCATCGCCGATCCCACGCTCGGTGACGCGATCCTCGACCGCATCGTTCACCGCGCGCACCGGATCGAGCTGAAAGGCCCGTCGATGCGGCGTCAGCTCGTCGCCGCCGAGAGCCCCGCTGCATGACCGCCCGTGGCCTGATCGCCCACGGGGGCCCACAGCGCCTCCCCACGCGCGCCGCTCCGTCGCTCGTGAGGGCACTGCGCGACGCGCGCGGGTCCCCTCCGTGGACTCCGTGGACGATCCGCAGCCGACTTGACCGGCCCCACCATGCCCATGCAACCTACGCTTATGTCGGCGACGCAGCGCGCCGCCACCATCACGCCGGGCTCTCGCGCCCGTGATCAGCGTGATCACGATCACCGGAATCGGTGATCACCTTCAGCCGGAATGGCTGATCACCTTCACCGGAATACCCACTGGACCGGCTGGTCCGGCGCCACTCTCCAGGAGCGGACTGAAGAAGCGGCATCGTTTGTGGAAGGTCGCGCAGCCGCCGGCTTGATCACCCCTCGAACTCGGAGATAGAGCTTGTCCAGCGGGCATTGAGGCCGCGGGTGAGGGCGAGGCCAACCGCTCGAGAAGAGCGGTCATCGCCTCGGGCCTGATCTTGCTAGCCCGGCCTGCCGGGCGGCTGTCGGAGCACCGGATATGGAAACCTACGACTACATCGTCGTCGGCGCCGGTTCGGCCGGTGCGGCGGTGGCGCACCGGCTGTCGGCGGACCCGCGCAACAAGGTGCTGCTGCTCGAAGCCGGCGCGGCGAGCCATCCGTGGTCGTTCATCCCGGTCGGCTCGGCCCGGCTGATCACGAACCCGGCGGCCAACTGGCTCTATGCCGTCCGAGCCCGAGGCCAACACCAACGGCCGCAGCATCCCGGTGCCGCGCGGCAAACTGCTCGGCGGTTCCAGCGCGATCAACGGCATGGCGTTCGTGCGCGGCCAGGCGCAGGACTTCGACACCTGGGCGCAGATGGGCAACCGCGGCTGGAGCTACGCCGAGGTCCTGCCGTTCTTCAAGCGCATGGAGAGCTATGCCGGCGAGCGGCGACGATACCTTTCGCGGCCGCGAGGGCCCGCTGCGCGTCACCAACCCGGAGCCGCGCGAGCCGATCTTCCAGACGATCATCAAGGCGGCGGCGGAGGTCGGCATCCCGCACAACCCGGACTACAACGGCGCCAGCCAGGAAGGCATCGCGATGAGCCAGGCGACGATCGCCGCGGGCCGCCGCATGAGCACGGCGCGCTGCTATCTCGACCCGATCCGCAACCGCCAAAACCTGCATATCGAGACCGGCGCGCTTGACCGAGCGGCTTGTGCTCGACGGCAGGCGCTGTACCGGCGTGCGCTACTCGGTGCGGCGATGCGGCGCGAGGCCGCCGCCTCGCGCGAGGTCGTCGTCTGCGGCGGCACGATCAATTCGCCGCAATTGCTGGAATTATCCGGCATCGGCCAGCCCGAACGGCTGCGCGATCTCGGCATCGAGGTGCGCCACGCCCTGCCGGGCGTCGGCGAGAATTTGCGCGACCATTACGCGCCGCGCACCCGCTGGCTGGTCGGCAAAAGGGGCGTCACCTTCAACGATCGCGCGCGCGGCCTCGGCATGGTGTATCAGGCGATGCGCTACGCGCTGTTCCGCGAGGGTATGCTGGCCAGCGTCGGGGCGCCGATGCGCGCGTTTGTGTGCTCGCGCGAGGGACTGGAGGCGCCGGACCTGATGCTCGGGCTGGGTCCCGATGCTGACCGAACCCGGCCCGAAAGGGCCGCGCATATCCCGGCAATCGGGCTTTACCTGCTATGCCCATCCGATGCGGCCGGAGAGCAAGGGACATATCCACATCATCTCGGCCGATCCGCGCCGACCGCCCGCGATCAATTTCAATTTTCTGTCGTCGCCGCCCGATGCGGAGCTGACCGTGTACGCGGTCCGCATCGCCCGCGCGATCATGACCGCGCCGGCGATGGCGCCGTTCCAGGCAAGCGAAATCGCGCCCGGCGCCGATCGGACCACCGATGACGAAATCATCGACTGGGTGAAGAAGGCGGCGGAAACCACCTACCACCCGGTTGGGACCTGCAAGATGGGGGCCGACCCAATGGCAGTCGTCGATGCCCAGCTTCGCGTGCATGGCATTGCGGGCCTGCGGGTCGCCGATGCCTCGATCATGCCGACACTGACATCGGGCAATACCAATGCGCCATCAATCATGATCGGTGAGAAGGCGGCGGACATGGTGCTGAATACCTCACCCTGACCATCCTTGGATGGAATCGGGGCGAATGCGCCGCTGGCGCAACCTCCCGGTGAAGGACCGCTTACCCTTGGGCTAGCGGAAATCCGAACGCGGCTCAGCGCGCCTCATCGCCCCAGCCGTTGTGGCCGTCGAGGGCAGCGCACCACCGCGTTCAGCCGGCGTTTTCCACCGCAACTCGTCGTCGGTACGGACTTGGTTAGATCCCCGCGGCGTCCTTGAAGGGCGAGCACGCGCCCGAGTTATATTACAGGTCACGGGTAGGGCCGAAGACTTCGGCAAAGTCGGCGTGGGGTACCCAGGATGCCAGGATGTATCAGAATCGCAGCACCTATCATAAACCACCGTGCCCGGGATCGCGGCCTGCAGCGCTGACGGCGAGCTCGGGTCTGATCGAAACTCGAGCCGGGAGGGATGACACGATGAGAATTGGGATCTCGCTGACGAGCAATTACCCGGATGCGACAGATCCGCGCCAAGGAGCGCACTGGATGATCGAACGAGCCGCGGCAGCGCGCCGCGCCGGGCTCGATTCGCTGTTCGTCGGCGATCAGCACGCCTCGCCCACACCCTATTATCAAAACACGCCGATGCTGGGGCGGCTGCTCGCGGAGTGGGGCGAGGCCCCGGCCGGGTGCCTGTTCCTGCTCCCGTTGTGGCACCCGGTGCTGGTGGCGGAGCAGATCGGGACGCTGGCCGCGATCGCTCGGGGGCCCTTTATCATGCAATGCGGGCTCGGCTGGGGCGACACAAGGTTCGCCGCCATGGGCATCAACATCAGGACCCGTCCTTCGGCTTTCGAGGAAGCGCTCGACATTGTCCGGCGCTTGCTGGCGGGGGAGACGGTGAGTTCCTCCCGCCGGTTCCGGATCACGCAAGCGAGCCTGGCGCTGCGTCCGGCCGAGCCCGTCGAGGTGTGGATCGGTGCCAGCGCACCGCCGGCCATCGACCGGGCGGCAAGGCTGGCTGGGGGCTGGATCGCGAGCCCCAGCCTCACCCGCGAGGAGGCGCGCGCCCAGGCCGATCTCTATCGCGAGCGCAGCGCCGCTTACGGCAGAACGCCGGGCGCCATCGTGTTGCGGCGCGACATTTACGTCGGCGAGTCATCGTCCGAGGCGCAGGCGGTATTGCAGCAGGCGCTGAGCCGAAGCTATCGCGGCATGCCGGCAGAAGCCCTGATCGCGGGCTCGATCGACGAAGTCGCAGAACAGTTCCGGGCGTTTGGGGAAATCGGCTACACCGACATCCTCGTGCGTCATCTGACCAGCGATCAGCCGAAGGTCCTGAGCTCGCTGGAGCGGCTGGCCGCAGTACGCGCGGCGCTCGTCTAGTCGCTCTTCCCAGGAGCATGACATAGCGCACGGCCAATTTCCGTCCGGAGTTGATGAGCACGCACTTGGATACCGCGGCCGTGCGGATCGGCAATCGGCGGCAGTGAAACGGGCAACACCCCGGCCCGCAGCCATGCGCGATGTTACGGCGGGGAGGCGAAGTTGTTCGTCAAGGAGGTTGGCATGCCGTCAACAACACCAGCTGCGATGCCGGGCGCATCGGCCTCGGAGGGGAGCCCGCGTGATTGCCTCCGGTAAGCGCCCAACAAGCCGCCGCGCGCCCGCTCGTCGGAGCGGGTGGGACCGAACCGCGTCAACCGCGCCAGAATTGTTTTGTTGCCAGCCCCGCGCCTTCGGTCATCGCCGCCAGTTTGGCCCACACAACGTCGGGGTCAACCGCGGCTTGGCCGACCCAGGTGCCGAAGCCGCAATCGCTGCCGGCGATGACGTTGTTGCGGCCGACGAGGTTGGCGTAGCGGGCGATGCGCTGCGCGATCAGCTCCGGGTGCTCGATGAAGTTCGATTTCGACTCAATGACCCCTGGAATGATGGTCTTGCCCTCCGGCAATTTGACCCGCTCGAACAGGGTCCATTCATGCGCGTGGCGCGGATTGGCAGCCTCGAACGAGATCGTCGCCGCCCGGGCTGTAAATGCGATATCGATGATCTCGGCCAGCGGCACATCGCAATGGTGCGGTCCCTCGTAATTGCCCCAGCACAGATGCAGCCGCACGCGCTCCGGCGGGATCGCGCCGAGCGCATGGTTCAGCGCCTCGATATGGAGCCGCACCCGATTGCGGAATTCTTCGACGGACAAATCGGCGTATTGAATGTGCCGACCCATCGCTAGGTCCGGGCAGTCGATCTGCAGCGTAATCCCGGCCGCAACGATCGCCTCGTATTCGCCACGCATCGCCTCGGCGATCGCGAACAGGTACGCCTCCTGGTTCGCGTAATGGTCGTTGCGGAAGAACAACGAGATGACGCCCGGCGAGGCGGAGCTGAGGAACATTCCGGCAGCGTCCACCCCGGCCAGGGCCGCTTTCAGGTTGTCGATATCGGCGAGCGGTGCCGCCGCGTCGGCGACCCCGATCGGGCCGGTGCAGGCGGGGGTGCGGCGGCGCGACCGGCCGGGATCGCCGAACACGCGCTTTGCCAGGTTCGGGAACTCGGCCAGGTCCTGATAGACGAAGGTATTGCTGCCGCCGTTGAAGCCGGTCAGCCGGTCCTTGACGTAGGTGGCGTAGCTCGGCTTCGACACCTCGCCGTCGTTGACAAGATCGACGCCTGCCTCGACTTGCTTCTTCACCACCTCGGCGACCGCGGCGCGGATCCTCGCGGCCAGTGCTACGCGGTCGACCGGCACGCCTTCCTCCTTTGCGAACATCGCCCGGATCAGGTCATCCGGCCGCGGCAGGCTGCCGGTGTGCGTCGTCAGAAAGCGGTTGAACCCGTACGCCATTACTTCCTCCGACAGATCGTCGCCGCCCAAATTTGTCGCCGCGGATGGGTGGCGAGCCCTTCAAGTCCCGCCTCGCCGACCATCGTTATCCATTCCACGCGATTTTTGAATGACCCGTCGCGTGACGGCCGTCACCAGCCATTTTCTGCGGTACAAGCATTTTCACCGCAAGCCCCGGCAGCGCCAAGCGGAGCGGTACGGCGGGCGATCCGAACCTGCTAAGGTTCGGCCGGCAAACCGGAGGAGAGTGTGCATGCCGCAGCGGACCCGTGCCGTAGTCGTCGACCCGTCGGCGCCTGGCCGGCTGGCGATCCGCGAGGTCAGCCTGCGGGGCCCCGATCGCGATGAGGTCGGCGTCAGGGTAACTGCTATCTCGCTTAACCGGGGCGAGACGCGGCGCGCCTTGCAAATGGCCGAGGCGGGCTGGCGGCCGGGCTGGGACTTCGCTGGGGTCGTCGAGACGGCCGCCGCCGACGGTAGCGGTCCCGCTGCGGGCACTCGCGTCGTCGGCATCCTGCCCTCCGGCGCCTGGGCCGAGCGGGTGAATTGCCGTAGTCATGCGGTGGCGGCTCTGCCCGAGGCGGTCAGCGACGCGCAGGCCGCCACTTTGCCGGTCGCCGGGCTGACGGCGCTGCATGCGCTGCGGCAAGGCGGGTTGCTGCTGGGTCGCAAGGTCCTGGTCGACGGGGCTTCGGGCGGGGTCGGGCACCTCGCCTGCCAGCTCGCAGTGGCGGCCGGCGCCTTTGTATGGGGCCATGTGCGGCGCGAGGAATACCGCGCCGCGGTAGCCGAATGGTGCGGCGGCCGTGTCGTCGTCGGCCGCGAGCTCGCAATCGCCGGCCCGCATGGCCCCTACTGGCTGATCCTCGATTCGGTCGGCGGCAGCGCGCTCGCCGCCGCCCTCGGCATGCTGCAGCCGAACGGCGCCTGTGTGACCTTCGGCGTCTCGGAGACGAGCACCGCAAATATCGAGAGCCGCCAGTTCTTTGCGACCGGAGGCGTCCGGCTATATGGGCTTACCCTGTTCCACGAACTGATGAGCGTGGAACGCGCCGGGATTGGCCTCGGATTACTGGCGGAGTTGATCGCCGCCGGGAAATTGCGGCCAAAGATCGCCGTCGAGGCGCCGTGGGATGAGATCGGTGGCATCGCACGACGACTGATCGACCGAGACTTTGCCGGTAAGGCGGTGCTGCACATTTGACCGGCCGTGCCGTCGCAGCCGCCAGCGAACCAAGGCCGCGACGAGACGGTTGATGGCTGGCCCGCCTCCGCTCCGATCTGCCCGTCCTCGGCTGCCACCGAGGGGGTGTTGACGATGACGCCGCGCTCGCCATCGTCAAGCGGCAGCAGGGTCAGCATGCCGGCGGCCGTCCCCGATCACGAGGAAGTAGTCCCGCGCATCCACCGTCAGCCGGGTCGGTCGCAGGCGACGAGCGCTGTTTTTGTCGGGGCTGCGGCGTTAGCCCATGGCAAATCCTGCATCGCCAGGAGCAACGCAAGTACGCGCCGCGCCGCCTTGTTTGCAACCTCACCGTTCTTGACGTCATATTCGAACGAGATTTCGGCCACGGCTGGTTGGTCCTGGTTCTGCACGCCTTTGTACCAGAGGGTCAGGGCAAAGCGCGCTTTAAGGTCGTCAGTGATGTCGAGCTTCGAGCTCTTATAGACGAGTTCGCGGTATTCGGGGCTCGGGTCGAGCGTCACGGATATGTCGACCGTCCCTCCCGCCGCCGCGCGAAGCTCATCTTCGAACGAGGGATAGAGACGGATGATCCCGGCGAGGCTGGCCGGCACCTTATCGGCCGAGACCGACTGCGTCGTCGAGCGCGAGAACTGGCTGCGAGCGCTGCGTGGCTTGGCGACCACGCCTGCTTCGGTTCCGCTGCGCACTGCTAGCCTGAACAATTCACCGCCTGGATCTGGGTGGCGTGGCTCGGCGGCGCCGGCTCGCGCATAGGGTGTGCTGACGGGTGGCGCCGGGGGCGCATTTTTCGGGGCTTGTAGGTTGAGGGGATGGGTTTTTTGCGGGGCGCACGCCCCGGCGGTCACGGCGGGAGTTTGGCCAGGCGCGCGGCGAGGGTTGCGAAGCCGTGCTGATAGGCGAAGCCGGTCGGCAGCGAGATCCTGATCTTGGTGACCAGTTCGGTGACCCGGACGGCGACCTTGATCAGCCTGAGGCGCAGGGTATCGAACTGGGCGTCACGCCAGAACGATGCTTTCGGCGCCAGACCGCGCAGGGTGTGCATCAGCCAATAGGCAGCGGTGTGGATCAGCAGCCGGAACTGGTTGGCTGTTGCCTTGGTGCATGAGGTGCGGTCCGAGGCGAGGTGCAGCTTGTGAGCCTTGATCAGGTTCTCCGCCTGCCCCCGCGCGCAGTAGATTTTCTCGTAGAGCGATTTGGGCAGGCCCGCCAAGTTGGTGACGATGAAGCGGCTGTCGACGCCTTGGCCGGAGGCCTCGACGCGGGCAATCACGCGGCGCTCGGTCGCCCAAGTCCGGGCGGCGTAGCGGAATTCGGCATAGCGGCGCACCTTGCTCTGGGCGGGCGCGTCGAGGCGATCCAAGGCAACCTGCTCGGCCACTCCCGTGACCCGGCGCAGCAGCGCCTTGTTGCCGGCCAGGCCGAAGATGTAGCCAACCCGATTGCGCTCGCACCACGCCATGCCCTCGGGCCGGCCGTAGTGGCTGTCGCCCCGGATCAGGATATCGACGCGCGGCCAGCGGGCGCGGATCGCACGCACGACATGGCGCAGCACCAGGCAAACTTCGTTGCCGTCGGGTGTTTTGCCGGGCCGCAGGAAGACCGCGACCGGCCTGGCCGACATCGCCTCGTAAATGTGGATCGGCATGAAGCAGCGGCTGTCGTGGTGGGCGTTGAACAACGAGAGCTGCTGCCCGCCGTAGGCCCGATCCTCGGTGTCGTCGATGTCGAGCACGATGCGCCGGGGCACGGTATCGAAGCTGTCGCAGAACAACTCCACCATCGCCGCCATCATGCGCTTGAGCGCGACCGGACCGGGCAGGTTCTCCAGCCGCGTCATGGTCGGCTGCGAACAGAGGTCTGCCCCCGTCTCAGGCAGCCGACCGACCGCCATCTTGAAGGCCGCATCCCTGCGCAGCACGTCGCAGTCATTGGCATCGGGATAGCCCGCCGCGATCGCCAGGGCGCGAAACCGGATCATCTCCGCGACCTCGTGTCGGATCTGGTCAGGGGCGCGGGGGTCTTCGATGCATCGCGCCAGCCGCTCGGCGATCCCCAACCGACGCTCGACCTCGGCCAAGAGCAGAATGCCGCCATCCGACGACAGCCGACCGCCGTCAAACCGGGCAACAACGGGCTTGCCGCAGACCGGTGACAGGCCCGGCAGCGGCAGGGTAAGATCAACTTCGGCGTGCATGGCGCTCCGGAAACAGCAGGTTCGACCTAAGCAATCGAATCCTACGTTATTCCAATGGTTTGCGCTATGCCCGCTAACCCCGGTGAATTATCCCGGCTAGAGGGCCCAGATCTTCCTCGAGCTTGCTATCGACCTTCTTGGCGTCGTTGTTTGCCTTCAACACCGTGCCGGCCGCCAAAAATACATCGGGGCTGCGGAATTTGAGGGTCAGCTCCACCTCGTCGGCTCTATGGCCCTGCTCGTCGATATCCGTCCGCGTCCGCCAGGCAAACCCGTGCCGCAAAGCAGGCAATCGCCGCTGTCCCAGAACTGGATGATCCTGCGTTCGCCGAGCTCGAGCCCCTTCTTGGCGAGCTCGGCAGCGGCGTCGGAGTTCCACTGCTCGCGAACAGCCGGCCCAAGTTGCTCTTTAATGAACCGTTCAACAGCTTGTTGCGGCTGCCCGGTGAACTTCTCCGGGTTCAGCATCAACTTGTACTCGCGGGAATCGAGCTCGATGCCGCCCGCCAGTGCCAACACTGGTAGCAGCAGAAACGAAATCACGATCAGGAAGCACGAGACTACCGCCAACCGTAAGTGGGGCGGGACCGATTGGGCCGAGTGCTGATACATGGCCGTCTCCGACGTCTTCCTCCAGCATGCTGTATACGGGAACGGTCCCTTTGACCCAACGACGGGTGTCGACGCTATTCCGGCCGCGTCTTCAGCGCCAGCAGATTGACCAGAAAGCGGTCGCGCCGGGCTTCTAACTCGCTGATGCCGCGCCCGGCCGTTTCTTCGGCAATGCCTTTGGCGAGCCGTTCCCGTAACTCCGGGGTCAACGTAGGATTGCCCAACGTCTCCCACCAGCCCGCCATCGGTGCTGCAAATTGTTCGAGAAAATGATCGATGCCACCGATCCCGCCGGCGAGGTGAAAAGTCAAATGCGGCCCCATCAACGCCCAGCGCAGTCCCGGCCCGGCGCTGATCGCGGTATCGACATCGGCAACACTCGCCACGCCCTCGGCCACCAGATGCACCGCTTCCCGCCATAACGCCGCCTGCAGCCGGTTGGCGACATGACCGGGCACCTCGCGGCGGAGGTGAATCGGCTGCTTGCCGATTGAGGTGTAAAAGGCGAGTGCCCGTTCGATTGCCTCGGGGCTGGTCTTGTCGCCGCCGACCACCTCGACCAAAGGTACGAGATGCGGGGGATTGAACGGGTGGCCGATGACGCAGCGCTCGGGGTGGCGGCAATCGATTTGTACGCGGCTCATCAACAGGCCCGACGAACTCGACGCGATGACGATCTCAGGGTCGAGGACGGCGTCGAGCCGGGCCAGCAAGACACGCTTCAACTCCTCGCGCTCGGGACCGCTTTCCTGGACGAACTCGGCCCCGGCCAAGGCCGCCTCCGGCTCGGCATGGAAGCTCAGCGCCGCCCAAGGCGGCTCGGCGGGCAATGGCGGGAGTTGGGCGAGACTTGGCCAAGCCGCGGCGACAAATCTGCGCAGAAATGTTTCGGCTTCGGGCGCGGGATCGCTGGCCGCCACTATCAGCCCGCGGGCCAGGAACAAAGCCGTCCAGCTGGCGCCGATCGTGCCAGCGCCGATCGCCGCGACGCGACGAATGCCGTCACCCGCCATCGCTGTCCCCTCCCATGCGCCCGGCCGACATCCACGACGCGGTCACGATGCCGGGGGATTATATAACCCTCAGTCAAGTAGATAATTACCCGATGCCGCGCTTGCGTTCTTCTGCAAGGTGCTGTGCTCGATCCGACAGCAGCTCGCTTGTGGGCGCGCTCAGGCAATCTCACCGGCGCCATTGTCGATTTTGTCCTCGTGGCATCGAGTTCGGCGGGCAGCATGACGCGGAGGCCGACCTAACCGCCCCAAAGCGGGTAGTCGCCGCTTGGCTTCAGCCGCGGGACGCCTCTCGCAACGCAGCCTGCAGCGCCGTATCGAGGGCGGCGAGAAACCGAGACCTGTCCTTCTTGTTCAGGGGCGCCGGCCCGCGGGGGTTCGCTCCCAATTCCCGCAGATGTCGGGCGATCTCGCGACCGGCAAGGGCATTGCCGATATTCGCCGGCGTCCAAGGCCTTCCGGTCGGGGAAACGACGCGCGCCCCTTTCTTGAGGCAGCGTGAGGCCAGCGGGATATCGGAAGTGACGCACACATCGATGGCCGAGATGTGCTCGGCAATCCAATCGTCGGCCGCGTCTGCGCTGTCACCGGCCAGAACCATCTTGACGTTCGCAGTCCCCAACGGCCGGATCGGGCGCGATCCGTTGGAGACCACGAAAACATCGAGCGCGAGGCGACCGGCGACGCGGTAGATCTCCTCGCGCACCGGGCACGCATCGCCATCGACATAAATTGCAGTCATGCTGACCCGTATCCTGCCCGAATCCTGATACGACTGACCAGATCCCTCATCCAATTCTTACGAATACTTGAAATTATCATAATAACAACCATATAATTGGCAACGGCGAAGAGCCCGAAGAGCGTCAGTTCATCGGACTTTTCGAAGGATCATCCCGGCTCGACGCGCGACGGTGCGTTGGGCTGATGCCGTCAGGAGCATTCCGCTCCGACGGAGAACATCCCGATGAAATACGCCATCGAGCGCCAGTACCTCCTGCCGGTCTTCCAGCACCTGGTGATCGTTGCCGATATGGTCGACGACGCCTGCCATCAGACTGTCGAGCACGACGATTGGCAAGACGCCAGGGAGGATTGCGACAGCGCTCACGCCACCACGATCACGGCGATCTGGCCGGTCCCCGACGATGTCGCCGATGACGCCATCGATCCGACGGGCATCCTCTACGGCGAGGGCGCCGACAGTCTGCCGATCCCCGAGCAATACGCCGAGGCGGCAGACCCGATCCCGCCGCTGCACGGCAGCCGGTTCCGTGACGCGCTCGCGATCGTCGACCCCGGCGCCTGCAATCCGTGCGGCATCGCCCGGGCGATCCTCGACGCCTGTCGCGAAATTCGCGCCCACGCGCCCGGCAACCCGACCGCCGACGACCCGGCGATCCGGCTGATGGCCTATCAGCTGGCCGTAGGTTCGCGTCCTTGTGCACCCCCATCTAACCCCATATCACAAAAGGGAAAAGCTGGGTCAGGTGGCTACCCGCCAAATAAGGGAACCCGCCAAATAAGGGAATACCGGGGGAACGGACCCGAGCGAATGTCGACCCGATCTAGCCCAAAAATCGTGATTCTAAAAAACAAAACGGGTACCGCTCTCGATGCGGTTGTGCTCGCATTGGCCGAGTTTAGCACGGTGCTAAACGCGCACTGATGAGAGGAGCTACCCGAATGGACATCGAAGAGCTACGGCTCAGGGTGATAAAAGCCGGGCAGGAAAGGGACGTCGAAAAGTTGCGTGGCGAGGCGATGAGCCTCGCGCTGAAACTGATCCGAATGATCGAGGCCGATAGCCAATTCAAACTCTCCAAGTCGCGTACGGAGGGCTGGACCTGATCGGAGATCGGGTGATCACTACGCCACCGTTTCCTAATGGGGAAGTGCATTGACCTCGGAACAAAAAGACCGATGAGGAACTCGGAGTAAAGCGTTGAAGGCTTGAAGCGCTTGCGCCAACGGGTCAGCTACCGCAATTTGCAGTTGAGCAATCATGCTCGACTACAGGTAGTTGAACCGATGCATCACTGCTACACTGCGGCCGCACGATCGAAGACCCAACCAAAGCGTCCGACATCATGATCGTCGAAAGCCATAGCGGTCGATTGGGATCGGCCCACCTTCACACCTGTTGCGCCGAACCAAGCCTATCCCGCTACCGACAGACGATCGAATGGGCTGGAAACATTGGCAACCTTGCGCGCGTCAAGGAGCTACATCGCCGCCTCGCCGCGGCTAACAGGGCGTCGTATGGCAGCGTGCCGCTGCTATTAACGTAGCCGGCCAACGCAGAATTTCCCCGATGGCGGTTCGAACACAGTAGAGAGTCAGACGACAGAACCAGGGGGCAGCACCGCACCCCCCTCTTAGTCGCGGGCAGCGGCTTGGGAGAGCCTCGCTGTCTTAGGGTCATAAATACAGCCTGTGATTGTTCCGTCTCTTATTCTTTCGATGGCTTCATCGACGACGAAAAGCGGAACAAGGAACCATTCTCGCGGGATGACCGGGTGCCCGAAGCGGTCCTTGATTTCGATGTCGAGGCGAGCCGGGCCGAAGATGCGGTGGATCAGGTTCTCGAGCCTGGTGCGGTTGATGTTGTACAGCTCATAGGTCGCGACGATCTCGACATCGGCCATCAGGAACGTCGGATCGAGCCGCGCATTGGCGATCCGCCGCGCGACATCGCCGCCGGTCACGCCGATCTTGTGCAGGACGTCGCGATGGGCCGCGACGGCCGGATGATCGGATTTGCTCCGCAGCACATAGACGATGCCGCTTGCTTCATCCCCTTCCTCGTTCTGATCGGCGAAGAGCGGGCCTGCTGACGGTTCGATGATCCGCCGGCCGGCCGGGTCCTGTTGCAGCGCCTTTTGCAGGGAGCGCATGAGCAGGTTGCTCTCGGTCCCGTTGTCGAAGATCACCCGAAGCCGGGCGTCTATGTTGCCGTGCTCGTTGGTGAACGGCTCCTCCATCGCCGCGACATAGGCTTTCTGGCCGCCGAGGATGTAGAACCGGCCCGGCGCGATCTCGGACTTGCGCTCGAACCGCCGGGTCTGCCGCAAGCCCGCGCCGAGTTCCTTCTGCACCTGCTCGAACAGAGGCTTGAAGCTGTCGAAATCCTCGCATTTCTGCGCGGTTGGCGATCTCCTCGGCCGCGCGCTTCTCCGCGGCCGACCGGACATGCCGGAGTTCCGTGATGTCGGCCGGCGCGGCAGCCTCCACCCCGAGCTGGGCCAGAAGCTCGTCATCGTCGAGTTCGTCGGCGACGCCGGCCGGGGCAGGCTCCGCGCCCGCCAGAAGCCCTTGATGATCGAGCGGTTCAAGCAAGCGCGCGGCAATCGTCCAGCTCGCGAAGGCGATCGAGGCGCACGGCATACAGCCGCTCGAAGATGTCGCGGTCTTCGCCGTGCTGCGGGGCGCGGCCGTGCTGTTCGACGAAACGCTGAATCTCCTCGAAGCCGGCGATGATCCGCTCCTCGCGGGGCGTCCGGCTTGCTTGCTTCTTGCGTCTCGACCTCGACGCCAAGCTCTTCGAGAAGCGCGTCATCCTCTTCGGTGAACCTAGCCACGCGCGGCCTCCGCCTTCATGCGGGCCAGGAAGGCGACGCCCTCGGCCATGCGCTTTTCCCAGGCGTCGGGCGACGTGATCGAGGGCAGCCGGCCGCGCTCCTGCTTGAACTTCAAGGCCCGCTTGGCAAGCTCCCGCGCCTCCTCGATCGTGAGGTTGACGCGCTTGGCCGGCGATCACGGCGGCGACCTGCTTCAGGCTCTCCTCGCTCATGGTCTTGGCGAGGATGGCATAGGCTTCGCCGAAGGGGTTGATGCGGTCGATCAGGTCGATGTCCAGCTCGCGCACGTCCATGGCGAACCTGCGGACGCCCTCGATGAACGCGGTGTTCGGCGCTCTTCTCGCCGTCGCCCTCGGCTCCGCCCAAGGCGATCTCCTTGGCCTTCTGCGTGAGGTTGAGGGCGGCGACGGCGTGCTGGCGCACCGCCTCCTGATCCTCCTCGTCCAGCTCGGGGTATTTGTCCTTGATGATCTTGCCCATGCGGAGCTGGGTCAGCTCCTCCGGCACCAGCTCGTCGTCGAACAGCCCGCGCTCGATCGTGGTCTTGTCCTGCACGAAGGCGGCGATGACCTCGTTCAGGTCCTCCTGGCAGATGCGCTGCGCCTCCTCGCTCTTCGGCGCGACAAGGCCCTTGATCTCGATCTGGAACTGCCCGTTTCCTCGTTGAAGCCGACATTGCACTTGTTCGGGTCGTAGCCGCCTTCGCCATAGTCGAAGCCGTCCACCGGGCCGCTCATCGGGTTCTTCGGCTTGAACTCGAAGCGCGGCGCAAGCACCTGCTCCATCAGCAGGCTCGCCGCGATGGCCTTCAGCGTGTCGTTGACGGCCTCGGTGACGGCCTCCTCGGAGGCGTCCGGCTCGGCGATCAGGTTGGTGAAGCGCGCGCGGGTCTTGCCCGGCGCGTCGCGGGTCGCGCGGCCGATGATCTGCACGATCTCGGTCAGGCTCGACCGATAGCCGACCGTCAGCGCGTGCTCGCACCAAATCCAGTCGAAGCCTTCCTTCGCCATGCCGAGGGCGATGATGATGTCCACATGGTCGCGGTTGTTCTTCTGCGCCGGGTCCTTCAGCGCGGCGGAAACCCGGTCGCGCTTGGCGGGGTCGTCGTCAACCAGGTCGGCGATCCGCAGGACGCGGCCCTCCGTGCGTCTTGACCAGTTGGAAGCCGGTCGCGGGGTCGGTCCCCTGCCATTCGCCCAGCTCCTCGATGATGTGCTCGACCTCCTTGATCTTGTCCTTCGTGCTCTCGCGCGAATTGACGCTCGGGATGTGGATGATCGTCTTCTCGGCCGGGTCGAGCACCTTCAGGATGTCGTCGACATAGGAGCCGGCGTAGAAGAAATAGCCGATGTCGAGCTGCTTCAGATATTCGTAGCCGTTGAGCTGCTCGTAGTAGGTGTAGGTGACGGTATCGAACTTCGCCTCGTCCTGCGGCGCGAGCACCGCTTCGGCGTCGCCGCGGAAATAGGAGCCGGTCATCGCCACGATATGCACGCGGTCGCGGGCGATGAACTGGCCGAGATGCAGGCCGAGCTTGTTGTCGGGGTTGGCGGAGACGTGGTGGAACTCGTCCACCGCGATCAGCCGGTCGTCGAACGCCTCGACCCCGAACCTGTCCACGGCGAAGCGGAAGGTCGCATGGGTGCAGACCAGCACCTTGTCGTCGCTGTCGAGAAAGGCCCGGACCGACTTGACCTTGCCGCCATTGTCCGAGCCGGGCGCGTCGCAGAGGTTCCATTTCGGGGCGACGGTCCAGTCGGCCCAGAAGCCGAATTGGCTCAAGCGGCTCGTCATGGAAGCTCGCGCCGATCGCTCTCTCGGGCACGACGATGATCGCCTGCCGGAGCCCCTGGTTGTGCGAGCTTGTCGAGGGCGATGAACATCAGCGCGCGGCTCTTGCCCGAGGCCGGCGGCGATTTGATCAGCAGGTATTGCTCGCCCCGCTTCTCATAGGCGCGCTCCTGCATCGGCCGCATGCCGAGCGCGTTGGCCTTCGTCGAGCTGCCGGTGCGGGCATAAGTGACGGAGACGGACGGTATGGCGGGGGCTTCGGTCATTCCTGGAACAATTCGCTGTGGGTGCCGGCGCGGACGAACACGATGCCGCCATTACGGCCCATCGCATCATCCACGCGGTAAATCAGCCAGAAAATCGCCGCCGACATGGCATTCGCGATAGCTTGCCCATTGGCCCTTGAGCGGGTGTTCCTTCCATTCCGGCCCGAGCGGCGCGTCATTCGCGATCAACAGCATCATCGCTTCCTTGAGGCGATGCATGTCGTAACGGCCGGACCGCGACAGCCGCTCCCAATCCTTGAGGAAGCTCTTCGCGTAATCGACCTCCCGCGGGAACGGTGCGCGCTTAGCGGGCACTGTTTTTGTCGAGATCGGCGAAAAGCGCCTCCGCGTCGCGGAAGCGGAGCTTCCCCGAGCGGATGATCTCTTCCGCCTCCGCCATCGCCGCGCGCGTCTCGGCGTTCGGCACTTTCAGTTCGAGCGGAAACGCCTGGTCGGCGGCGATGCGGTGAAAGAGCAGACGCACCGCGTCGGAGGCCGAGAGGCCCATCGCCTCCAGCGCCGCCGTCGCCTTTGCCTTCACCTCATTATCGATGCGGACATGCAGCATCGAGCTGTGTGCGCCCATCGCAATCCTCCGTGTCTCAATGCGAGACATGGCTTTCGGTTCGTCCGCTGTCAAGCCGAGCCGACGGACCGTTCCGCGCTGGCTGGATCGTGCCCGCTAGCGGTCGACACCCTTGTCCGCGGTCATCTTGGTGTAAAGCTCGAACAGCTTTTCCAGCCGCTCGGTGTCGTTGCGAAACCGGCGGCCGATATAGATGCGCTCAAGCACCTCGTCATTGCGCTCATGCGCCTCGCGCAAATCGGCGGGCATCTTGTCCGGGTCATAGAGGTCGGCGATCGTCGCCGGGAAATGCGCCTCGCGCGCCAACAGGATGTCCTCGGCGCAGCGGGTCAGGTCGGCTTTGTTCTTCTCGGTGAGCGTCGGGACCGGGAAGGTGTTCCACCGAGAGTGTTGGAGTAGCGGATATCGCGTTTCCAGCTTGCCGCAGACGGTCGCGATCCACACCAGATGCAGGCGTGAGGCAATCAGCGCCAAGTTCCAGAGGGGCGCGTCAAAGAGCGCGAAGGCAAGATTACTAACAATGCGTTCCTGGAGGCAATAGCCCACGGGTAAGTATTCGCGTGTCTCAGATGAGACACTTGGAACGATGATGACTGTTTCGTTCGCCGCTTTGCCGATACTTCGCCGAATCTGATATGGTCTGCTTGCTAAGCTCGCGCGGTTGGCTTCCTTGCTGCTTGCTCGCCGTTGCGCTTGCACCGCCTCGAAGCGACTTGCAAGCTACGGAGTTGTCGGCGGCGCGGTCTTCGTCGGCTCTTCTGACCCAAATACAATCGTCGCTCAGTCCGTTGATGAATTCCTCGCGAACCGAAGAATGGACGGATGAATGCTTCTGCTACGCTGATAGGTCGTAACTATTGCTATCGCTGCTTCGTTGACGGTCAGAGACAGATGCCCACCGTCATTCGGCATGTTCCGAAGATCATCTCGTCGATGCCGCAGAGTGGCTGTCGAAGCTGTTCGACGAATGACGTTCGGACCGGCGACCAAATAGCGATTGATGTTCTCGGCGTGTCTTGACGATGACTCGTGCCGTCATCAGCTCGACGAATAAGTCTGTCGGGTCTCGGCCAGGATGGTTTGAGATCCCAACGATAACACGGTTACACCAGCGTTGTGGCTGGCGAGGTTCGCCCATTTGAACGATGTATGAGCGAAAGCGATCTCGTGTCCGGCCAGAAGATGAGCGGCCAAAGCGATCGCGACTTGTCTGCCCTGACAGATCGAGTTTGTGGCGACGAAAGCGCAACCGACTGAGTTTCGATGCCGTAGTCGGCCGCCTTCATGAACCAGCCGGCAACATAGTCCAGCGACTTCCAGCTTTTGCGTCGGCATCGAAGAATGCGCCTATAGGTCAGCTTTCTGTTCTTCCGTTTGCCATTGGCTGCCTCGGTAGGGCGGATTCCCACAGATATACGTCTCGCCTCCCTCATTCTCGAAGTCGATCTGCGCCTGGTCGAGCGGCGTGTGAAACAGGTCGTCGGCGTGATGCTTGACGCCGGTTCCGGTCGGCGGGCAGATGCTGAGCCAATCGAGCCGCAGGGCATTGCCGCAGGTGATCCAGTTCTCGGCGTCGAGCGGCAGGAACTCGGCAAGGGCCACCTTCTGCCCGCGATAGAGCACGTCGCATTGATATTCGGCGATGATGAGCGCGAGGCGCGCGATCTCGGCCGGGAAGTCGCGCAACTCGATGCCCCGAAAGTTGGTGAGCGGGATTTCGCTGCGCCGGTCCGGCTCGCCGCGCCGCTTGTTGATCTCGGCCTCGATCGCCCGCATTTCCTTGTAGGCGATGACGAGGAAGTTGCCCGAGCCGCAGGCCGGATCGAACACCCTGATCCGCGACATGCGCCTGCGCAGGTTCAGCAGCATGCGGGGATTGTCCCCCGCCTCTTCCAGCCGCGCCCGCAGGTCGTCGAGGAAGAGCGGGTTCAGCACCTTCAGGATGTTCGGCACGCTGGTGTAGTGCAGGCCGAGCGCGCCGCGCTCCTCATCCTCGGCGACGGCCTGGATCATCGACCCGAAGATGTCCGGGTTGATCTTCGTCCAGTCGAGACCGCCGATGTGGAGGAGGTAGGAGCGGGCGATCCGAGCTGAAGCGCGGCACGTCCAAGCTGCCGGAAAAAAGCCCGCCATTGACATACGGAAACACGTCGGCCCAAGGCCGCAGGTTCGCCGCGGCCCGATCCTTTATCGGCGTGTTCATCGCCCGGAACAGCGCGCCGATCACCTCGTGCGTGTTGGACGAGTCCCGCGCGCTCATCTGCTCGATCGTCGCGGTGAACAGGCCGGTGCCGTTGAAGATGTCGGTGTCCTCGGCGAAGAAGCAGAAGATCAGCCGCGCCATGAAATGGTTCATGTCGTGGCGGCGCTCGGCCGTGCCCCACTCGGGATTGTCCTTCAGCAGCTCGACATAGAGCCGGTTCAGGCGGCTGGTGGCCCGGATGTCGAAGGAGCTTTCGCGGATCTGCTTGACGGTGGTGATGCCGGCGAGCGGCAGGAAAAAGCCGAAATGGTCCGGGAAGTCGGCATAGGCGCAGGCGACCGTCTCGCCGCTCGCCAGGTCCTCGGCCTCGAACGTCGTCCCCATCCGTCGCCAGGACGAACTTCGCCTTGGCCCTGGCCGTCGCCGGGCTGGCCTTCAGCGCGGCGAGGGTCTTCGTGACCTCGCCGGGGGCGGCGACGGCGATATGGATGTTGTTGGTCTGAAGGACGCCGCCCAGGTCGGACTTGTTCGACTCGCCCTTGCGCAGGCGCTTGAGGGTCGTTTCCTTGTTGCCGAAGGCTTGCAGGAAGGCGAACGGAAACTCCCCGGCGTCGAACGGCCGCTCGGCGAGCGCCGATATGGCCTCCTCAATCTCAACAGCGTTCATACCGCCCCTTCCCGCACGATTTTCTCGGCCGCGCCGCGATCCGCATTCATCGGCATCAACCGGGTCGTCTACGACATCACTTCCAAACCCCCAGCCACCATCGGGCGGGTGATTTTGCCCGACGAACCTATTCGATCACGTGCTATCGTGCGACTTAACAAATTGAAATTCTGTTGCTGCGGGACGCTGACCCTGGCGTGAGCGCGACGAAGCGAGGGTATGCGCTAGCGCCATGCCGCGCCGGCGAAGGTCGTCGCGCTGCCGCTGCCCTCTGGGATACCCGAATTGAGCGTTGTAATTGGCTCTTCCTAGAAGCTTCGTAGCGAAGCAGAAATAAGGCGAGAGGTGCTAGCTCGCCTAGGGCTGAGGAAGCCGCTTTTTTCAGCCGAGAACTCGGCGGAGCGTGCGTTCTAGCTTGATATCTCGGCGCGGCCGCATAAGCGAGTGCGGGGCCTCGCGCTTCGCGCGCGTCGCGTGGGAGCGTCGATTTCTTTAGGTGGCGCTATGCGCTCACACAATTGGAGACCTCCAATAACCGCGCGTCTTTACGGAAAGAGCCGGGCATTGGCTGTGCCGTGAGCGGATTGGTTAGGGCGATCGGTGTGCCGGCGCGCGGCCGGCTGTGTTAGCGGATTTTCGGGTCAGGTTGGTGCGGTCCGGGCCGCCAGCCAGACCATCCGCTGCATGTTGTAGAGGAGGTTGGCAAGGCCGATCTTGGTGCTCGCTCGGGCGAGGCCGATGGTGCGGATGAACAGGCCCATCGGCCCCTTCTGCCGGGCGAAGACGTGCTCGACCGCCGAGCGCACCGCCGATTTGCGGGCATTGGCCCGGGCGGTGCGGCGCGGCATCGGCTTGCCTTTCGGCTTTTTGCGGTGGATCTGCGAGCGCAGCAGGCGGCCAGCGAGAAACCGCTCATTGGCTTTTGAGCGATAGGCGGTGTCGGCCCAGACCTCGCCGGCGGTGTTGTTGCTGTCGATCAGCTCGGGCAGCAACGCCCCGTCGTGGCGGGCCGCATCGGTGACCGTCCAGCGGCGGATCAGGCGATGCCGGCGGTCGATGCCGATGTGATTTTTGTAACCGAAGGCCGGGATCGCGAGATCGACGCGCGGTGCGCCATCCGCGCTCGGCTTAGCTTTGGTGTATTTGACCGTCCAGCGCGCATCGCGGTCCTTCTGCCGCAGCTTGGCCGGCTGGCCTGCCCACGCTGCCGGGATACGGCCTTGTTTGATGTCACGCCTCTCGCCATCGGTATTGCGCTGCTTGGGTGCGGCGACGATCGAGGCGTCGATGATCTGGCCGCTCATCGCCAGAAACCCGGCCCTTGCCAGCGCCGCGTCAAAGCGCTCAAACAGAACCGTGATCGCCGGCTGGCCCGCGATCTTGGCCCGCGTCAGCGTTTCGCGGAAGGTCCAGATCGTATTGGCGTCGGGCACGGTGTCGGCCAGCCCCAGACCGAGAAACCGCATGAACGACAGCCGGTCGCGGATCAGGTATTCGGTGCGCTCGTCCGACAGATTGTGGCTGGCCTGCAGAACAAGGACTTTGAACATCAGCACGTGATCGAATGGCGGTCGGCCGCCTTTCACGCGGTCCGAGCGCGGCACCGCCCGCTCCAGATCCGCCCGAAACAGTTCGAAATCGATCACCGCGCTCAGCCGCTCCAAGCTGTCGCCTTTGGCCGAGAGCTGCTTCAGCCGCTCGTCAACGTCGAAAAATCCCGCCTGACCGCGCATCTCCGCCCCCCAGCGCAGACCCCGCTCATCGCATCACAAACCTGCAAAAACCACCAGGTTTTTGGAGGTCTCCAATTGTTTGGCAATGGGGCATCCGCGTCTTGTTCGAGTGCAGCCAAGGCTGAAGCCCAGCGCTCAATAGGTTGCGGATCGACTGGGAACCCGACACGAACCTCCAACGGCTCGACGCGATGTGCCTCGTCCATGAATGATTGGGGCAGCTGGCCGTGAAGGGCAGCCTGGACTGTTTTGAGCGCCGTCTTGATCGTGCGCAATCGTTGCCAAGCGACGCTATGCTGCTCGATCAATGCCCGGTATTCGGGCAATATTATACTTGACGTACCCAAACGGCCATCCCATATTAAGAAGCAAGGAGATAGCCGATGTCCGTTCTGTCCGAACCCCAATATCACAGCGAAGAAGCGGCCTACGCTTTCATCGAGGCGCATGTATGGCAGCACGGTCGGGTTTGCCCGCATTGCGGCGTGATCGGCGAGAGCGGCACGCTTCGAGGCAAAAGCACCAGGATCGGCGTCTACAAATGCTACGCCTGCCGCAAGCCCTTCACCGTCAAGGTTGGGACCATCTTCGAATCCAGCCACGTGAAGCTGCATATCTGGTTGCAGGCAATCTTCCTTCTCTGCTCTTCGAAGAAGGGTATAAGTAGCAACCAGCTTCACCGGACGCTCGGTATCACCCTCAAAACCGCTTGGTTCCTGAGCCACCGCATCCGCGAGGCGATGCGCGAAGGCAAACTGCCGATCGGCGGCATGGGAGGAGAAGGGAAATTTGTCGAAGCCGATGAAACCTACGTCGGTGGCAAGGCAAAGAACCGCGCATTCAAAGAACCGCCAGCGAAAGAAGCCGTCCTCGCGCTGGTCGAGCGCAATGGCCGCGTCGCTTCGTTCCACGTTCTGAATGTTACCGCTGCCAATCTGAAGCCGATCCTCGTCGAGCAAATCTCGCCGAAATCGCATCTGCGAACCGACGAAAGCGGCGTCTATTGGAGCGTCGGCGAGGGCTTCGCGAGCCATCGCACTGTCAACCACTCCACAAGCGAATACGTCCGGGGAGACGCGCACACCAACACCGTCGAAGGATATTTTTCGATCCTGAAGCGCGGGATCATCGGAGTGTATCACCACGTTAGCGAAGCGCACCTGAAGCGCTACCTTGCCGAGTTCGATTTCCGATACAACGAAAGGCTGGCGCTCGGTGTTGACGACGCCGAACGGACAATCCTCGCTTTGCGCGGCGTTGTCGGGAAGCGGTTGACCTATCGAACGACTAATCGGGCGCAAGCATGAAGACAAAACATAAGCCGGATGACAGGAATCCAGCGAGCCCAAAGCCAGATGATCCGGCGCAGTCGAAGCGCTTCGTTGAGACCGCCCGCGAGATTGAAGCGGACGAGAGCGGCGAGGCATTTCAGCGCGCAATCGAGAGAATTGTCCCACCGAAGTCATCGTCCACTTAAAAGTAACTCCGCGTATTCGTCTGGCAATAGGCCAACGGCTGTCACCTTTGCGCACCAATCTTGCAATAGCTGACCCTTCAGGTGAACCGCCCTAAAATATTTTGTATCATAATTTACTACCGTCATGCCGCCCCTCGTAATTAGCGACATAAGAGATTTTCTCATCTTACGCTTTTCGGCGACGACCGTTTCATCATAGAACTTAGCCCATTCCCATGCCAAAATATCGGCGGTTTGTAATTGCTGAACATCTTTTTTGTCTGCGAATGTGTGCGAAAAATGTCGATAAGAATGTTTTAGCTCCGGAACGTCTAGGACGCGCGACATAAAACCATGAGACTGGGCTTGATGACGGTGCCCGCTTTCAAAGAAATAGGCAATCTCTTCCTCTTCTCCAACTAACTCGCCGATAGTAATCATCGCGAAGTGACAACAAACCGGATACGCTCCCTCAAACCCACGAATCCATTTTGGCAATAACGGTTCTATCTCATGGATATCGCAGGAAACGGCCACACCGAAAGAGGCACATTTATTGATTATGGCTGTCGCTCGCTGGATAAGTCTATGAGCCTCTCTGTCGGAAATACCCTTAAACCGACATTCCCCAGATTCCCGGCTCGGTTGGTATGATTTTCCCGTCATCGCGGCGTCGCCGCAACGAAATTCGATAGCAGCCGGCCGTTTGGCAGCAAAAATGGCGGGCAGCGTGGGCTCGCGGCGCCGGAACTCGTTGCTTGCCTCCATCAAGACGCACCTCTGCCGTCGTGGTCTGTCGCATCTGACTTCGTCTGCCGGTCATGCCGGGGCGGGTGGTGTCCGCAACCGGGCGATCAGCGACAGGATATCCGCGAACATCTGCCGCGACACCGCGACCTCGGCGAGTTGGAAGGTCACGTAGCGCCCATGGCTGACGACCTTCGCGCCAATCTTGATCAGCTTTTCCTTCAAGCTGGTCAGCGACCAGTCCTTGATCGGATCGGGTATCGCCAGCGTCCGCATGAAGTTGCCCAGATTGTAGGCGAGCGCATGAAGTTGAAGGCGGACGGCGTTGGCGGCGAAGGTGCGGCACGACAGCCGGGTCCACTTGATCGCGCCCTTTCCCTCTTTGATGTACTGCTCGCAGGTGCCGCGATGGTTGTAGAAGCCCACGACCCGCTCGGGTGACCGCGCCAGGTTGGTGACGATAAAGCCGACGCGGGGGCAAAGCTCGCCCGGGTGCCATTCAACCTTGGCCGCCACCCGCCGGGGTTTGGTCCATGAGCCGGCCCGATAGGAGAAGCTGGCGTAGTGGCGGCGCACCTCAAGCGGCGGTCGACCGACGGGCCGCGAGAGGAGGTATCCGATCTTGCCCTGCAAGACGGGATTGGTCGGCAGCCGGATCGCATAACCGTAGCCCTCGGCTTCGAGGAACTCGTAGATCTCCGGATTGGCGAAAGCCCCGTCACCACGGAAATAGCACCGCTTCCCTGTGCCCCGGTAGCGGGCGACCACCGGCTCCAGCACCGTTCGCCAGCCATCGGCGCTGTGGACGTTCCCGGAGCGCAGGGCGCATCGCTCCAGATCGCCGAGTTGGTTGAACACGAATAGCGGGTGGTAGCAGGTGCAGGCGAAATGGCCGTTATAGGCGCTGCCTTCCTGGGCGCCGTAGGTCGGGCTCTCGCTCGAATCCATGTCGAGCACAATGGTCTTCGGCGGTTTCCGCTGGTGCACCTTGTCGATCCACTGGCCCGATAGATCGGCGAGCGCAGCAAGGTTCTCAGGCCGGGTCAGCCACCTTGTCTCAAAACGGCCCATCTGGCTCGCCGAAGCAGCGGACCCCGTGATCGCTCCCTCGCCGACCACCCAGCGCATCGCCGGATCGCGGCACAGCCGGTCGGCGTCGTTCACGTCCTCATAGCCGGCCAGCCGCCCGAATACCGATTGGCGCAGCAACCCGGCCAACCGGTGGCGACCGTTCTTGCCGGTGCGCGCGTCGGCAAGCGTCTCAGCCCCCGTGTCGGTCAGGCCCACCACGTCGTCCAACTCGCGATAGGGCAACATCCCAGCGTCGGAGGTGATTACACTGCCGCGAAACTGGAGCATCAAACGGCGGTCGAAATCGAGCCTCAGCGCCTCGCTTTTCGATTTACCCGCCGGGTCCACCATCGCCGCCCCATCCGACGCCGTCTATGATGCTGACGCTTATATCAAAACCGAGGTAAGGATGCTCAAAATCGCTACTTCATCCGGCGAATGCGGGTTAAATTGTTTTTCCTTTAACGCTAAATCGGTCATATGGCACTCGCCATATTTTTGGAACAACTGATTCCATTCCCTGCGGCATTTCTTTGCCTGTCTTTTATTGTAGGCGAAGCCAGCAACCGCGAAAATTCCGTCAGTCCGTTCGCTTTCATCAAAATATGCTTGCAGCATTACGGCCCACCCCTCTGCCGGCATTGCCGCCTCAAGGAGATCGTCCGCTGAGCTTTGGCCGGCGAGCGCGATCATAGCGCGCCTCGCACGTCACGGGTACGGGAAATATAATGTTGCCGGTATTCGGGACTGGTGCAGACAATCTGGGCCATCTCTTTGTACTGGTTGGCTCTAAGCTGACGCAGGGCGGATTGGACCCGCTGGACCTCAGCAGCTAAGGCAGCTTCGACTTGTTCCAGCCGGTCAACCTCGGCCTGGGCAGAAGCAACACGAGACTTGGCATCGGCTACGGGGTCAGCTAACTCGGCATCATTCACGAATTCATAGGCCAGCCTTCGACGCTCGTCGCTGGCGACCCGTTGCAGATCGGCAGTAACCTCCGCCAGATTGGAAGCTAAGTGCCAGGATCGTTCACGTGCACGTATCTGTGCTTGTTCGAGAGCAGCGAGACGCTGTTGCGCCTCCTCGATTTCGGCTATAACAGCGCGTAGTTTAGCTCGTGATGCTGTAGGATCGGGCATAGGAGCAACCGGGTAAGGGTAATGCTACTCAGCGACCGGTGCCGCCGAAGCGGATGTTAGCTGGATCGGGGAAGCGCCGGAGGAACGACCGGGTGTTCGGAGCAGCAATGGCGCCGTCCTGTGCAGGAGATCGCCGATCACTGGTGCTGCGACGACCTGAGCGGAAGCCGCGATCACCGTTGACACCACCGTTGGAGTGGGCCGCCTCGATGAGAGCTGCCAGCTGGCCGATGAGTTTGCCGTGCTCGTCGGGTGGCAGTACGTCCAACATCTTCTGGATGTATGTCATGCACTCGCGGGCGTTGAGCGGGGTGTCTTCCGGATCGGTGCTGCCGCGCGGCGGCATATCCGGGTCTTGGTCTCGTGCGAGCAATCGATTGTTTCTCATCAGTTCCTTCTCCCCCTTCAGGATCCAGCTAAGCGGGTGACCGCCATCTGGTTCGATTTTATCGTAGGCTCCGACGGGGTGAGCGAGTTCCCGCAGTGCGGCTCGTCGCAGGTCGTCGGTGATGATCGGCATTGGAAAACCTCCTTCTAGTAAATTGGCCCCACGGCTTTGCGAGAAATCGTTTTTAAGGCGTTTTTAGCTTGAGGAAAGGGGGTGGCCGCTATAGCGGTAGCCGGGAACACTTTCTTCAAGCTAGAAACACGTGTACGCACGTCTCTAGGCCGTTTATTAGCGGGGGCAAGCCCCCAATACGCGTTGCGGAGTGACCGACACATCATTTCGCTCGCCACGGGTACTGGTAGCCTCGGTAAGAACTGCTTTCGAAGGCCATGTCTGCTGGCAGACTGGAGCGATACAGGACGTCGGGGTGAACGCCACCATTGGTCGGGCCGTCGTCGACGGGTTCGAACTCGTGCATTTGGGATGATGGGATGGGTGCCACGGGCCATTGGCACCACGTTGTGACCATGGGGCAGTGGTAGGGCGGGTTCCACTGCTTCGCCTGCAGTAGCCTGCACGACTCGTGCATGCGAGCGAACTGCGGGGGCGGCTATGGGTCCTGCCAACGGTTTCTTCGCAATAGCGGGTTCGGGCTGAGGAATATGGGGTGATTTGGGCGTAGGTTCACCGCGCGTGAACTTGTTGGGCTTGGGAAGGACTGCCTGTTGCTGCGCCAGTGCCTCGGTATAGGCCTCGATCATGAGCTGCTTAAATTGGCCAGGCATCTCGGTTTCGTGTCGGGTCAACAAGGCGTCGAGCAAGTTCTGACGCTGTTCATCGGTCATGGCCTCGACATCAGCCAAAGTGACTTGCTTGGTTGGTCCGCGCCTGCCATCTGAGTATGCCAAAATCTGCTGGGCGGCTTGTGCACGAGCATTGGGCGAAGCGTCCTCGTCTCTGATGATCTGCACCAGGGCGGCGGCACCAACGAATTTGTGCTTCTGGGCAAACCGAGTGATGCTGTCGTCGGTCATTCCGCAGCCTCCTCCTCACCTGATTCTTCCTCGGCGATAATCTGATCAAGCGAGAGTTTGGAAGTAGGCTTTGATTGAATGCCAAGTCGTGCCATTGTCCTGACTAGCGAATTGATCCAGGCGAGGTAACTATTGTTATCGATTTCAGTAAACTCATGCCGAATTTTTTTATCCAAAAGAGCAAGGCGCAACTGGAGCCAACAACACCTTTCAATCATTATCCGCCGAATGACATTTGGATTACCACCAACATACCTGACTAAATCGTCGCGAAGTCGTTTGACGATTAGCCCTTCACTCGATCGGCCATCAACTCGGACTAAGCGATAGACTTTGCTGTGAGGCCCAAGGTTTCGGCCATGCTGGTTTCGCTGCGGCCCTACCTTGCGCCTTACTGGAGGCTTCACATCCCCACGAACAAAACGTGGTCTTGGCCGTTCCAGTGTTGCCCAATCGTCGCTCATGTTTCCAAGTTTGCGCGCATTACTGTTGAAGTTGCAAGCGCGTTTCCGGAGAGCCTACCGGATTTTCTTTTATTTGTGTCTGCCATCAGATTCTGATCTTATTGTATTTCAGCAGTTAAATTCGCCATACGTGATAATTAGCAATTAGCAAGGGCCAAAAGAGTTCCGTTTAGGGAGACACGGCGAAAATCCTACTTCACGTCGCTATAAGTATGATGAGACAAAAGGCGGTTCGTGTCCGAGAGGGGTGCGATTTGTCTCGAATATCGTAATAAATCATTTCTGGCTTAAGTTCAACAATTAACATCATCAGCATCTAGAGGATCAGGATCAGCATCCATATCATCGACACCCCTCTCACTTTGTTCTTTCGCTCTTCTTGTATTGTTTCGTCGAGCGACAAACAGCGTAGCATCACGCCACCAATCTGAACCTTTTTTCGGGGAAGGACCCGAAACCCCAGAAACCCCCGAAGGTTTGCCGCCCATAGCGCGCGCAGGGCGCAAACCACTTTTCTCATCAGCTTCATCCCCTTTTTCAACAATTTTTCCGCGCGCGTGTATGTTCGTGTTAGATTTGGGGGTTTCTGGGGTTTCGAGAACGTGATTTGCAGTTTTGCTCAGTTTGTGTTGATCCGCTGCACCAAAAATAGTTCCCGAAACCCCCTGCCGCCTATGGGTTTCGAGACCTGCAGGCAGGGTTTCGAGAACTTCCACCTGCTCCTGCGCAGGCGGGTCCGTTTCTGGGGTTTCGAGAACTTTACCCTGCCCGTTCTGTAAGGCAAAGGTGGGCGGGGACCAACGTCCGCGCCAATGCGACTCCGTCAAGACAAAGCCGGCATGTCGCATCCCCGCCATGCGCTGTAATGTCCTCGTCACTAATTGTCGGGCCCGCTTGTTTGGGTTCAGAATGCTGAGCACGTCTTGATGCAAATCCTTTGCTGCGACCGCCTCCTCACCATGATGACGATGCCACAAGGTAAACAACTCAGCCATCTCCTGCCTCTCCGGATCAGCGGCTTTGGCATTCCTTGTACCGATAACCGGATCCTGACAGCCCAATGCCAGCAGCGGATCGCGCACCCACTCCGCCCACTGCTCAAACGACCCCATCGGCAGGCCTCGTTCGAGCTTGCCCGCATTGATGCGACCATACCTCAGTATCGTCAGTGCAGCTGAAAGCAGTTCTGCTCTTCGGCTCTTTATCTCGGCCAAGAACCTGCAATTACGCTTAGCTTATTTGTGCGCATCGGGCTTCACCATCCCGGTTCGTGTAGCTAGGCTCACCACCTGACTACGCACCACTTGAGAACTACGGCTAGCGGCTTGCCAGGATCCCAATCAGGCAAGCCGTTTCTTTTGTTGGTCATCCCATCAGTTTGCCCGCTTAAATCGGACCTTCCCGGTAGTCTTGACTACTGGAGCTTTGCCATTGCTATGGGGTGGATGACCCGCCCCATCCTGAAATTCATATTCGTCTGTGTAGGCGTATGTGCGCTCGGTCAGCCACGCCAGTACGTCGGATCGCTTGTAACGAATGCGTCGACCGAATCGGATGAACCGGGGTCCATAACGTCGAGACCGACCGATCTCCAATCAGATCGAAGAGACTTTAAGCCACTCGGCAAGTTCGTCGGTGGCCAATAAATCGTCGTCGTCACCAGTCGAGCTGGCCACCAGATCGACGGCTCGACGGTCAATATGCAACGTCAATGGTGCCGGGTACCGGGTATGGATTTGGCGGCGCTGCTCTCGATTGCGCAGCAGAACTTCGGTATCGAGTTGCTCGTCTTTCGGCATTGCATCTGCTCCATGGTGCCCTGGAGCAGTCCGAGGAGTAAAAAACCCGGATTGCTCCAGGGTTTTTTTCGCGTGCGGGGCTGGCAACCCGCATTAGGGACTAAGGTAGCATACCTTATAAACGGTTTCAAGCGAAATTTATGCGAGCAGTTTCCGGACGTTAGTCCCTTGTGGGCCTGCCATACCACACAGTTCAATAAGCCTGTCACATACCCGTTGTGCGGGTACTCGTAACCGTTCGATCGTCATCTGGACATAGCCCGAAGTGACATCGCCACCCAGTGCATGATTGACCAACGCCTTTAATGCCAGGGTGCTGATGTCGGTAAGACTCGGCTATCGTGATGTAGGTCCGCCGCAGATCATGCGGGCTAACTCGGATACCAGTATGCTGGGCAATTATATCGAATGCCGAGCCCGGTTCCTCGAGATGTCCGCTTGCACTGTCCGCAGTAAACACCCAACCGTGATCATTGCCAACGGAACGTCGGGCAATCAGCAAATCGCGAACAAAGCTGGTCATGGGCAGATCGAGCTTGCGACCCGACTTGAGCCGCTTGGCTGGTAGTCGGATGACCTGGGTGGCAAAGTCGATCTCGTCCCAGCGTAGCGCCGCCGCTTCGGATCGACGCAACCCGGTCCACAACAGCAATTTCACATAGTCGCGTGCAGTATCGTTCTCCAATCCCTCGATCGCCTGATAGAACTCCGGTAGCTGGTCAGGCTTGACCATCCGGTCACGTCGGCTTCCTTCGAACCATTGCATTCGTAGAATCCGTACCCGGTTCTTAGGGAGGTCGGGGTCTCTAACTTCGACAAAATTCCAGATCGCCCGAAAGGCCACCATCACCGCATTCGCCATATGCGCATCGGGCGCACTGTTCCAATGTTCTGGATGAGACGCCTTTCGACGCTGTATGTCGGCTTGTATCTCCCGGTGTCGGTCCTCCACCATGCCGCTCGTTATTGAGCGTAACGGGAGATCAAGCCATTCGGAAAGGTACCGCTCGATAGCGGTCCTGTAGTCCTTAACCGTGTGTGGTTTGAGAGCCTTTTTAGTGATGTTTTGGTTAAGCGCCGTCCTCAGGGTCCACTCGGTAGGTGTCCGCCGCTTCCGATCGAAGCCATGACGCATCTGCTGTATCAGATCGCCCGCTTTTGACCGAGCCGCTTCCAGACTAAGTGCGGCCACTGAGCCAACCGTCACCCGCCGCGTCCGACCATCCGGTAGGGTGCGTTGAACGATATACGTCTTACTCGTTGTGATACCAGAAACCAGAACGCCAAAGCCCTTCAACTCGGTATCCCAGTTCAGCACTTGTTTACGGCTCGGAGAGGGCGCTTGGAACCCCTCCACCACGGCCTTGGTCAGCTTTTTTGTCGCCATGCCACCATCCTGAAATAACGGAAATCGAGGTCCAATCGACCCCTTTGGATCTTTTAGGAGGAGCTCACATTAGCAAATTTGAGGCATAAGTGCAAGCAGTTTCCGCTACTTAGGCCCTATGCACCTTTTAGAAATAAAGCTGTGCTAGGCCCTATTCAGCTGATGGCCTATCAGCTGGCCGCGGTCTGCCAGGTCGTCCCCTACGCGCTTGAACGCTTCATCGCCGATGAAGCGGCGTGCAAGGACCGTCTCGCCGAATTGGGCCTGCGGGCCTTCGGCATCGGCTGATCGCCGGCATCGCCACGAACCCCTCGTGTAGCGCGGCGATCTGGATGGGAAAGCGGCGACAATCAGGGTGGGAATCCGGCGTCGCGGCATCCGGATGATTGTCGCTGATTGCGGGCGGCGCAAGGTTTGATTGTCGCTGAGCGTCAATCAGGCGTTGGCTTTGATTGTCGCGGTGACGGGCGGCCGTCCAGGGCCGCGTTTGCGTTCGAGGGCAGCGCGGCGGCGGTAGCTTTCGACGTTCATCTCGAAGATCGTCGCGTGGTGCACGAGGCGGTCGACGACGGCGACGGTCATCGCCGGATCGGGAAAGACCTTGCCCCACTCGCCGAACGGCTGGTTGGCGGTGATCAGCAGCGAGCGGTGCTTGTAGCGGGCGCTGATCAGCTCGAACAGCACGCTGGTCTCGGCCTGGTCCTTGGTGACGTAGGCGAGGTCGTCAAGGATCAGTAGGTGATATTTGTCGAGCCTGGCGATCGCAGCTTCGAGGGCGAGCTCGCGACGAGCGATCTGCAGCCGTTGCACGAGATCGGTGGTGCGGGTGAACAGCACACGCCAGCCGTTTTCGACGAGCGCGAAGCCGAGCGCTGCCGCCAGATGGCTCTTGCCGCCGCCCGGCGGGCCGAACAGCAAGAGATTGGCGCCCTGGTTGAGCCAAGCGTCGCCGGCGGCGAGCGCCATGACCTGCGCCTTGCTGACCACCGGAACGGCCTCGAAGTCGAAGGTGTCGAGGGTCTTGCCGGGCGGCAGGCGGGCTTCGGCGAGATGACGCTCGATGCGGCGGCGAACGCGTTCGGCCATCTCGTGCTCGGCGAGCGCGGCCAGAAAGCGCGCGGCCGGCCAGCCTTCCTTGTCGGCCTGGGCAGCCAGCGCCGCCCAGACGTGTTTGACGGCCGGTAGGCGCAGCTCGGCGAGCAGCAGCTCGACGCGGGCGGTGTCGATCGGGTCGGCGGCCTTCATACGGCACCGCCCGCCCGGACGATGCCGAGTTCGTCATAGAGATGCAGCGGCGTTAGTTTGACGGTGATGTCTGGAATGGCGGCGGGATCGGGCCCGAAGTGCCGGCCGAGGATGTCCAGATCAGGCAGTCTGCCGGCGTCGAGTTCGGCGTCGATGATGCCGGCGAGTTCGGCCTCGCAGGCGCGGTCGTGCGCCAGCGCCAGCAATCCGACGATGGTGCGGCACGCCCGCTTCTCGCCGTCGGCCGCCAACAGCGCCTCGAACGCGCGCTGGTAGGCGCGGCGTGGAAAGAGCTGCTCGCGATAAACCAGGTTGAGCAAAGCCATCGGCTTGCGCCGCAAGGCGTGAATGACATGCCGATAATCGACGACATGACCGCGCTTGCCGCTGGGATGCGCCCGGCCACGGCGCAGCGTCATCAGCGGGGTGCTGCCGAGAAGGCAGTCGAGCCGGTCGTCGTACAGGCGCACCCGTAGGCGATGGCCGATCAGTCGCGACGGCACCGAATAGAACACCTTCTTGAGCGTGAAGCCGCTCGTCGAGGTGACGATGACGATCGTCTCCTCGTAATCGGTCGTGCGGCGCTCCGGCAGCGACTGCAGTGCCGGGCGCTCGAGTTCCAGCCGCTTCTTCAGTCGGGCGTTGCGGCGGCCGACGATCTCGTCGATGAAGCAGCGGTAGGCATCCAAGCTGTCGAAGTCGCGCGAGCCACGCAGCAACAGCGCGTCCTCAATCGCCTGCTTGAGATGGCCGTGCGGGCTTTCGATCGATCCGTTCTCGTGTGCGATGCCGCGATTGTTGCGGGTCGGCTCCATGCCGTAATGCGCGCACAGCGCCTCGTAGCGGCGGGTCTGATCCTGCCTTGAGTTCCTCGTCAAGATTGCGAAAGGCGGCCGACAGGCTGTCGCTGCGGTGCTGCAACGGGGCGCGGCCGAGCGCCCACAGCGCATTCTGCAGGCCCTCGGCCAGCGCCACGAAGCTTTCGCCGCCGAGCACGACACGAGCGTGCTCCCAGCCCGAGAAGGCCAGACGGAAGTGATAGAGCCGGTGATCAAGCGGCACCCCGGCGACGCTGACGCCGCGATCGCGCAAGTCGGTAAAATCGGACAGCCCAAGTCGACCCGGTGGGTGCTCCTGCCGGAAGATGACATCCTGCTCGGTGCCATGCAGAGCCCGCCAGGTACGGATGCGCCGCTCCAACGTGCGGCGGATGCCGGCGCCGATCTCGGGGTGGCGCCGCCGGATCTCGTCGAAAATGGCGACCGGCCGCAAACCGGGGATGCTCTTCAGCAGCGGCACCACCTCGCTGTCCCATACCTCGCCCAGCGGATCGGGCCGCCGCCGGCCGCGCGGGGCTTTCTTTTGCGAGGGCATTCGAGAGTTGTGCTCGAAGCGATAGCCGCTGGAGGTCGCGAACCCGGCCTTGGCGGCGGAAACGGCCGGCGTCTCGGTCTGACGGAAACTCATATACAGCCTCATCTGGCAATCGGTGATGTGGCGGCCGGGCAAGTGCGGTTCCTCATCGGTATGAAGAACCGCTCCATATCCAGCCGGCTGCGATCGCCGGATGCGCGCCCCTCTCCGGGTTCGCGCCGCCGCTGGATTTCGCGACTTCGGTCGGGCTACGCCCTCCCTGCGTCACAAACCCAGCGGCGCTTTCTCATCCTGATTGACGTGCCGTTCTCACCCTGATTGCCGCGCGGCACC
>CAWCWA010000015.1:0-373439 GCA_963799085.1 uncultured Alphaproteobacteria bacterium
GTGTAGCGCGGCGATCTGGATGGGAAAGCGGCGACAATCAGGGTGGGAATCCGGCGTCGCGGCATCCGGATGATTGTCGCTGATTGCGGGCGGCGCAAGGTTTGATTGTCGCTGAGCGTCAATCAGGCGTTGGCTTTGATTGTCGCGGTGACGGGCGGCCGTCCAGGGCCGCGTTTGCGTTCGAGGGCAGCGCGGCGGCGGTAGCTTTCGACGTTCATCTCGAAGATCGTCGCGTGGTGCACGAGGCGGTCGACGACGGCGACGGTCATCGCCGGATCGGGAAAGACCTTGCCCCACTCGCCGAACGGCTGGTTGGCGGTGATCAGCAGCGAGCGGTGCTCGTAGCGGGCGCTGATCAGCTCGAACAGCACGCTGGTCTCGGCCTGGTCCTTGGTGACGTAGGCGAGGTCGTCAAGGATCAGTAGGTGATATTTGTCGAGCCTGGCGATCGCAGCTTCGAGGGCGAGCTCGCGACGAGCGATCTGCAGCCGTTGCACGAGATCGGTGGTGCGGGTGAACAGCACACGCCAGCCGTTTTCGACGAGCGCGAAGCCGAGCGCTGCCGCCAGATGGCTCTTGCCGCCGCCCGGCGGGCCGAACAGCAAGAGATTGGCGCCCTGGTTGAGCCAAGCGTCGCCGGCGGCGAGCGCCATGACCTGCGCCTTGCTGACCACCGGAACGGCCTCGAAGTCGAAGGTGTCGAGGGTCTTGCCGGGCGGCAGGCGGGCTTCGGCGAGATGACGCTCGATGCGGCGGCGAACGCGTTCGGCCATCTCGTGCTCGGCGAGCGCGGCCAGAAAGCGCGCGGCCGGCCAGCCTTCCTTGTCGGCCTGGGCAGCCAGCGCCGCCCAGACGTGTTTGACGGCCGGTAGGCGCAGCTCGGCGAGCAGCAGCTCGACGCGGGCGGTGTCGATCGGGTCGGCGGCCTTCATACGGCACCGCCCGCCCGGACGATGCCGAGTTCGTCATAGAGATGCAGCGGCGTTAGTTTGACGGTGATGTCTGGAATGGCGGCGGGATCGGGCCCGAAGTGCCGGCCGAGGATGTCCAGATCAGGCAGTCTGCCGGCGTCGAGTTCGGCGTCGATGATGCCGGCGAGTTCGGCCTCGCAGGCGCGGTCGTGCGCCAGCGCCAGCAATCCGACGATGGTGCGGCACGCCCGCTTCTCGCCGTCGGCCGCCAACAGCGCCTCGAACGCGCGCTGGTAGGCGCGGCGTGGAAAGAGCTGCTCGCGATAAACCAGGTTGAGCAAAGCCATCGGCTTGCGCCGCAAGGCGTGAATGACATGCCGATAATCGACGACATGACCGCGCTTGCCGCTGGGATGCGCCCGGCCACGGCGCAGCGTCATCAGCGGGGTGCTGCCGAGAAGGCAGTCGAGCCGGTCGTCGTACAGGCGCACCCGTAGGCGATGGCCGATCAGTCGCGACGGCACCGAATAGAACACCTTCTTGAGCGTGAAGCCGCTCGTCGAGGTGACGATGACGATCGTCTCCTCGTAATCGGTCGTGCGGCGCTCCGGCAGCGACTGCAGTGCCGGGCGCTCGAGTTCCAGCCGCTTCTTCAGTCGGGCGTTGCGGCGGCCGACGATCTCGTCGATGAAGCAGCGGTAGGCATCCAAGCTGTCGAAGTCGCGCGAGCCACGCAGCAACAGCGCGTCCTCAATCGCCTGCTTGAGATGGCCGTGCGGGCTTTCGATCGATCCGTTCTCGTGTGCGATGCCGCGATTGTTGCGGGTCGGCTCCATGCCGTAATGCGCGCACAGCGCCTCGTAGCGGCGGGTCTGATCCTGCCTTGAGTCCTCGTCAAGATTGCGAAAGGCGGCCGACAGGCTGTCGCTGCGGTGCTGCAACGGGGCGCGGCCGAGCGCCCACAGCGCATTCTGCAGGCCCTCGGCCAGCGCCACGAAGCTTTCGCCGCCGAGCACGACACGAGCGTGCTCCCAGCCCGAGAAGGCCAGACGGAAGTGATAGAGCCGGTGATCAAGCGGCACCCCGGCGACGCTGACGCCGCGATCGCGCAAGTCGGTAAAATCGGACAGCCCAAGTCGACCCGGTGGGTGCTCCTGCCGGAAGATGACATCCTGCTCGGTGCCATGCAGAGCCCGCCAGGTACGGATGCGCCGCTCCAACGTGCGGCGGATGCCGGCGCCGATCTCGGGGTGGCGCCGCCGGATCTCGTCGAAAATGGCGACCGGCCGCAAACCGGGGATGCTCTTCAGCAGCGGCACCACCTCGCTGTCCCATACCTCGCCCAGCGGATCGGGCCGCCGCCGGCCGCGCGGGGCTTTCTTTTGCGAGGGCATTCGAGAGTCGTGCTCGAAGCGATAGCCGCTGGAGGTCGCGAACCCGGCCTTGGCGGCGGAAACGGCCGGCGTCTCGGTCTGACGGAAACTCATATACAGCCTCATCTGGCAATCGGTGATGTGGCGGCCGGGCAAGTGCGGTTCCTCATCGGTATGAAGAACCGCTCCATATCCAGCCGGCTGCGATCGCCGGATGCGCGCCCCTCTCCGGGTTCGCGCCGCCGCTGGATTCGCGACTTCGGTCGGGCTACGCCCTCCCTGCGTCACAAACCCAGCGGCGCTTTCTCATCCTGATTGACGTGCCGTTCTCACCCTGATTGCCGCGCGGCAGGCCAGGCTCGACTATTTATGGAAGCCTTCATGGCCTACTACCAAGTCTATCGCCCAAGCGAGGCTTAAGCCAATGGAACTGCAGTTGCGCAAAATACAGAAGCTGCACGGTGAGCTCGAATTGCTGTCGGGCCTGCGTATCGGCGCGTCGGAGGGCGAAATCCGCATCGGCGGGGTAGATAATCAGGTCATCCGGCATCCCTACACGGACGAACCTTATATCCCGGGATCGAGCCTCAAGGGCAAAGTGCGCAGCCTGCTAGAATGGCTGAGCGGCGCAGTGCGACAGGCGCCTTTATCCTACAAAGAAATTGAGCAGGCTCAACTCGTCAGGCCTATCCTGCAATTGTTCGGGATCGGCGGCAGCGACCAACTCACAGAGGAGCAAGCCGCCGACTTGGGACCGACGCGGCTTGCGTTTTGGGATGCGCCGTTCACCGACCGCTGGCGCACCGAGATCGGGCGCGGCAATCACCTGTGGGTCGAGGTCAAAACGGAAAACCGGATCGACCGCATTCAGGGAGTTGCCAGGGACCCTCGCCAGAGCGAGCGGGTGCCGGCGGGCGCGACCTTCGACTTCACGGTATCGATCAAGGTCCTCAATATCGATGCCGATGACGGTGCCGAGTTGCGGCGGGTGTTGTACCGTGGGTTGCGGCTGCTTGAGCTGGACAGTCTCGGAGGCTCAGGTTCGCGCGGCTACGGCAAGATGAAGTTCGGCGACCTGCGGCTCGACGGCGAGCCGGTCCAGGCGGAATTCGGGGCGCTCGACCCGTTCGCGGCATGAACAGCCTGAAATTCGCGTTGCGGCCGCTCAGCGCCTTTGCCACCCCGCTTGCCGGCGATACGCTGTTCGGCCAACTATGCTGGGCGGCGTGCGAGCGGTTCGGCGAGGCTCGGCTGAGGGAGCTGCTCGACGGTTATGTCGACGGGCGACCGTTTCTGGTGGTCTCCGACGGCTTTCCAAGCGGGTTCTTGCCACGGCCGACCGCACCCGATTTCGCCCTCGGGATCGATCCAGCCGATCCGGGGAAGCGCAAGCAGGCGCGCCGTGATCGCTGGCTGCCGGCCGACGGCGCCGACCAGCCGATCGCGCGCTGGATGCAGCTTGCGGGATCCGACATGGTAAAAACCCTCGTCGTGACCCAGAACACGATCAACCGTTATACCGGCACTACCGGTGAGGGCCAGTTCGCGCCGCGGCAGGTCAACCGCAGTTTTTTCTCCGGAGAAGCCCGCATCGACGTCTACGCCGCGATCGACGAGCGGTTCTCCGCCGATACGCTACGCCAGCTTCTCACGGATGTCGGCAATCACGGCTATGGCCGTGATGCGACCACCGGCCTCGGTAAATTCGAAGTCGAACGAGCGGTCGAAGCTGCGCGGCCGCAACCAAGTCATCATTGGCTGACGCTCGCCCCGTGTCGGCCCAATCCATATGAGCTCGTCGCCGACGGCTGTTATTATGCACCGCTGACGCGCTTCGGGCGCCACGGCAATATCGCTGCGCTGACGGCGCAGCCGTTCAAGCGACCGCTTCTGATGATCGCGACCGGTGCGCTGCTGAAGTCGCGCGAGTCGGCTCGATGGGCCTTTCATGGCTGTAGTCTCGGCGGGAGCGGCAACCCGGTCTCCAGTGTCATTCCCGACACCGTGCACCAGGGTTACGCGCCGGTCGTGCCGCTGCATCTGGAGCCCGCCCAATGAACCGCTTCAGCGAAATCGTCCCGCTCGCGTTGACGCCGCTGACCCCAATTCATATTGGGTGTGGCGAAGACTTCAAGCCGACGAATTACGTCATCGACGGCGGCATTCTTTATCACTTTGAGCCGAGTAGTCTGCCATTGGACGAAGCCGATCGTCGGCTATTGATACAAAGCGCAAACCAGCCAGGCATAGACGCCATCCTCGCCGTCCAGCGGTTTTTTCACGGAAAGCGCAGCGACTGTCAGCGCATCAGCCGCTTCGGAATTCCGGTCGCGGCCGGCATCGCCGATTGGTACGAGGGACGCATTGGTCGGGTCGTGCAGCAAGAAGGAGGTGGGCGCAGGGTCAGCAACGAACTAGGGATCGAGCGCACTGCGCACCATCCCTACACCGGGATACCCTATCTGCCCGGATCGAGCCTTAAGGGTTCCGCGCGGACTGCGTGGGTCAATGCGCTTGATTGCGAGCCTGTGGGTCCCCGCAATCGGACGCGCCCTCCCCAGGAAAAGGCTAATGAGCTTGAGCGGACGATCCTCGGCGGCAGCTTTTCGTCAGATCCGTTTCGTGGTCGAATTTGCCGATGCGGCGGGCGCCGATCTCAAGAGCCGGGTTGTCTTCGCGGTCGATCGCCGCAAGCGTCCGCGACCCGACAGGCAAGAGAAGGATCTCGCCGTAGCGCGAGAGCGATCACAGGCGGCCAGTTCCGCGCCGCGCAGGGGGAAATTCGGCTCAAGTCACGGCCGGCATGCTCCGACCCGAAGGACACACCGCGCGCCGAAAAATGTATTGGCGACTTCGCTGAGCTTGCCCGTGCCTTCAACCGCTTCTACCGCAGCAGATTGGAGGCTGATCTCGAGGTATTGGCCGTTTTGGGCGAGGCGCGGTGGGCCGGTGCGTTCAAATCGCTGATCGACGCGCTTGCGCCTGCCCTTGATGATGGGCGCGCGATGCTGTTGCGCGTCGGCCGCCACAGCGGCGCAGAAAGCGTTACTATCGAGCGTCACCGTTGGATCCGCATTATCGGTAAGCGCGGCGCCGAGCCACATTGGGACCGCGACGCGACTACAATCTGGCTTGCCGCCGATTATGAAGACAGCCGAGCTGATCTGCGGCCGTTCGGCTGGCTGTTGCTCGAGCGCGCCGACGATTTGCTCGTCAGCGACGATTTGCGGCGCTGGTGCGAGCAAGAGATAAACACGCCAACCAAGCGATCCGTCGCTAGGGAAGTTCCACCCATTGTACCGGCGCGCTCCGGTGCCCGATCTTCCGCCCCAGCCGGCCATACTAGTGCGAGCCGAGCTCAGGCTGCCCACACGTCACCGCTATTCCGCAGAGGCGATCGCGTGCGCAACGCGGAAGGCGAAATCGGCATTGTTAGCAGCGATGTAAAGATCGACGAAACCACGATGACAATCGAGATCGACGGCGATCTGGAGACGGTGAGGGTGGCAGAGTGGAAGACAGCCTAACCGTCATAACGCATCCCCGAGCGCAGGCGGTCGCGTCCCCGCCGGCGCTGAAACTCGACGCGGTGCTGCCGGTCGCGCGCTATCATTTTTCTTTTCGGATGCAGGACGAACTGCGGCTGCCGGAATATTCGGGATCGCTGTTGCGCGGCAATTTCGGTGCGGCGCTGCGGCGGACGGCGTGCATGACTGGGGCACCCGAATGCGCCCCCTGCCCGCTCTACCGGACCTGTCCCTATCCGGCGATCTTCGAGACGCCGGCACCCGCAACACACTCGCTGCAGCGCTTCAGCCAGGTACCCAATCCATATGTCATCGAGCCTCCGCCGATCGGGACGCGATATGTGCCCGCGGGAGAGATTATTTCGTTTGCAATGGTGCTGGTCGGCCGCGCGCTCGACCAGCTGCCGTGATTGTTTACGCGTGGCAGCGCGCTTTCGGCTCGGGCATAGGCCGGGTGAGGGCGAGGGGGTCGTTCGTGGATATCGTTCTCGAAGGGCCCGACGGAGGGGCATCGGTCTGGGATGCCGAGACTTCGAGCATCGGCGCTCACGGGCAGAGGCTGTCCGTACCCTCCCTGCCGGACATCAATGCAGTAACCCTGAACATCGTGACGCCGCTGCGGTTGCAGAATCAGGGCCACCGGGTTCCGCTCGACAGGCTTGACCCGCGCACGTTGTTCGCGGCTCTGCTGCGCCGCACCTCGCTGCTGTTCGAGCTGCACGCAGCGCTTCCGGGGCTCGCGGGGGACGCTCGGCGCCTCACCGCGGCCGCCGCTGGAACTCGTCGACGAACGCCGCCTGCAGTGGAAGGACTGGACCCGCTTTTCGAGCCGCCAAGATCAGGAGATGACCCTGGGAGGGGTGATCGGAGAATGGACGCTGTCGGGCGACCTCGCAGACCTGCTGCCATGGTTTTGGCTCGGCCAATGGCTGCACGTCGGCAAGAATGCGACCATGGGCATGGGGAATTATTCGCTGGCGTGGTGACAACGCTGGAAAATCGCTTTGACAGGATTCCGCAATAGCGATGGCGGACGACAACGCGGTCCTCGTCTGCACGGTCGGCGGCTCGCACCAGCCGATCCTGACGGCACTGAAGGCGCGGCGGTGGAAACGTGTCCTCTTCGTCTGCAGTTCGGCGACGCCGGAGTCGCGCAGTTCGGCGACGATGGTCACCGACGCCATCGAAATCGCAAGCTCCGAGGCGAGGCCGGCGCAGCGCCTCGAACTCGATCCCGGTTCAGGTCAGGCTGGCGGCGGCCGACTGGGAGATCATCGAGGTGCCCCCTGATGACCCGGACAGCGCCTTCAGCCTCCTGGTCGACCGGCTGCGCACACTGAACCGCGACGGCCGGCGCGTCGTCGCCGATTATACCGGCGGAACCAAGAGCATGAGCGCCGCGCTTGTCCTTGCCGCCTTCGAGACGGGGGCAGAGCTGCAGCTGGTCACGGGTCGGCGCGGCGACCTCGTCCGCGTTCTCGACCGCACTGAGCGTGAGATTTCCATTGGCACTCGTCGTGTCTCTGTAGCGCGCGAATTTGAACGCCTTGCCGCCGGCTGGGGGCGTTTCGCCTATCAGGAGGCGACAGAGGGCTTCACCGGGTTATGGAATGACCTCAAGGCGGAGGGCGCCTCGCGCGATGAACTGCGCCAGCTGACGCACGCAAAGGAATTGAGCGAGGCGTTTGCCGCTTGGGATGCCTTCGACCATAAGCGGGCCGCAGGCGGGCTCGCAAAGGCGATCTACAAGGGTCTGGCGATCGACGGCCGCAGCGACTGGTGCGCTCTCGCCGCGGTGCTGGTGCGCGAGCAGTCGGCGCCGTGGCGGGCGCTGTACTTGTGCGATCTCTGGCGTAACGCCCAGCGATGCGCGGCGCGCGGCCGCTGGGACGACGGCGTCGCCCGGCTTTACCGCCTTTGGGAGGCCATGGCCCAGTGGCTGCTGTGGGCCGATTTTCGCCTCGACACCGCAGTCGTCGAGACCGGTCTCAGAAGGTCCTTGGACCTATATCGGCACCTGCGGCCGGAGGGCGAATCTGCTGCGTTCTGGCAACAGCAGAGCGAAGGTCGCAGCGAGTGGCAAAGGCTGAACGAAAGGTTGAGTATTCGCAACCGCTCGATCCTGGCGCACGGCGGTGATCGGGTGAGCCAAGCGGGATGGCGCACCCTCTCGGAATGGACTGAAACCGGCCTCCTCCAGCTGCTCGCGCGTGAGGCGGAGCGGCTCGGCGAGGCGCACGAGATGCCGCAATTGCCCGCTGCGCTGCCCGCTCTCTGACCCGCCGGCAAGCTTGCCGTTCCCGACCGGGCGCGCTGCGGGCCCTATATGCGGCCTCATGCAGCGCAACCTTTATCTCGTCGCCTATGACATCTGCCATCCGCGCCGGCTCGCCCGGGCGCTGAAGATCGTGCGCGCCTATGCGACCGGCGGGCAGAAATCGGTGCACGAATGCTGGCTCGAACCGGGCGAGCTCACAGTCCTGAAGCGCGACCTCGAAGCGGTCATCGACGCCGGGGAGGACAGCGTGCTGTTTGTGCGGCTCGATCCGCGCATGAAGCCGCGCACCCTCGGCATCGCCCGGCCGCCTGCCGACCCTTCCTTCTTTTTTGTCGGTTGCGCGATGGCGACGCTTTATCTCGACCGCAAGGGTGTGGCCCTCGATATCGACGCCGGCAGCCTGACCGTGCGGCTCGGCGGCGCGCTCGCGACGCGCATCCGCGCCGCTCGAGCGCGTCGTGCTGCGCGGCGAGGCGGTATTGTCGACCCGCGTGCTCGCTGAGCTGTGGCGCCGAGATATCGGCCTCCTCTTGCTCTCGGGCCGGCACTCAGAGGCGACCGCGCGGCTCGTCGGGCGCCCGCACGACGACGCGGCGCTGCGTCTTCTGCAGTACCGGCGGGCAATCGACCCCGTGGCGTGCCGGGCGACCGCGCGCGAGATCGTCGCCGCCAAGCTCGCCGGCGAGGCGCGGCTGCTCGAGCGCGCCCTCGAGCTGCGGCCCGATTGCCGCAAGCCGCTGACCGATGCGATCGACACCATCGCGCGGCTGCAAGCGCGCCTCGCCGACGGCGGCGAGGTCTTCGATCGCGACACCCTGACCGCTGCCGCCGGTCATCGATAGCGCCTGGCAGCCGGCGAGCATCAACACGGTGCGCCGGGTACCGGTCAGCATCAGAAGTGCTGCCAGCCGGAGGCAGTTATCGGCTCCCGTTTGCGGGCGGCCTCGATCAGCCGCACGCCTGCCTTCCTCTCGATTGCCCCGGTTGCGGTGATCGGCAGCGCCAACTCGGGCGAAAGACATTCGATCGCCGGGCTCGCGTCCGGCGGCGACGTGAAAACCAACTCGTAATCGTCGCCGGCGCCGGCGAGCCGGGGAACGAGGTCGGGATCTTCAGCGATGATGCGGTGCCCCGGCGGCGACAACGGAACGGCCGTCACCTCGATTAAGCCGCCGACACGAATATGGCCGAGATGGGCGACGAGCCTGTCCGAAACTTCGCACATCGCATGCGCGACGCCTGCGAGCCGCGCCAGCGCGCCGGCGTCACCCTCACCCATAAGCCGTGAGCAGCCGGCGACATCTTCGGCGGGAATGGCCGCGAGCCGGCGCTCGATCCCCGCTCCACTCAACCCATGTTCTCCGAAATCCTAAGCTGGCGCAGTCTGCTCCGGGAGCCGGCACCATTCAACGGCAGATCAACCATTGATGTGCACGCGCGGCATCGGCGGGCAAGCCGATGTCCAACGGCTGCCGTTCGCCCAGGGTATATTCGACGCTATGCTGTGCGAGTTCCGAGTAATGTTCTTCCCGGACAAACCGAGGGCATTCGTCGCGGCATCATGCGCCCGCAGGGCGGCCGTCCCGCCTGGAATGTCGCCACCTCATGCAATGACGCCGAGGCGCGCAATATGGGCCGGGAGGTCCATATTGTGCACGACGCCCGTTACCATCGTGCCGACGAGTTTATGGCGATCGTGCTCAGTTGCTGGGAATTCGTGCGAGGACGACGCGCTGGTCGTGGACAAGGCCGGCGGGTTGTTTGCGCACCCCGACAAGGTCCATCGGCGCGAGTTCAACGGCCGCTATCTGCAACGAGTGGCACTTTACGGTGCCCCGCTCGCCACAGGGCCATCCGGCCGTGATCCAGGCCGGGTCCTCCGCGCGAGGCAAGGAATTCTTGGCGCGCTGGGCGGAAACGGTGTTCGTCGCGCTCACGATCTGACAGCGGCAAAGCGCGAATATCGCAGCTTCAAGGGCGCGGTCGTCGCTCTGGAGCGCAACCCCGAGAAGGTCACTTTCAACACGATCGCCTGGCCCGTCGTCGCCGAGGCCCGTACCGAAGCGGAAGACAGAATTGCTGTCATCGGCTCGTTCTACAAAGAGGTCGATGGGCTGTCGTTGCTGTCGGAAGCCCTCAACTTTGATTTCAAGACCAAGGGTATGGATGAGCCTTCAGCGAGGAGGAGCTGGCGGGAATGTCCGGGATGCAAGCGATGCGCAACCGAATCACGGACGTGATCGGTCGCAATCCGACCGTGCGCGATTTCCTCAACATCGACGCGCCGCGCGAGGGCGCGCGAGGCGGTGGTGGGCAGCGTCAAGGACCTCGCCGACCAACTCGAACAATGGTTCGTTGAGCGCGCCTGCGACGGGTTCGTCGTCGCGGCGACCCATCTTCCTGGCGCATTTGAGGATTTCGTCCGCCTGGTGATCCCCGAACTGCAAAGCCGCGGCTTGTATCACCGCGATTACGAGGGCCTCACGTTGCGCGAAAACCTCGGCCTTGGCCTGCCGCATCCGGGTTGGTGGAAGTAGTCGGCGGGGGAATTTTTTGCCGTCAGCCCGGCTGTTTCTGCAAAAGGGAGGCAACGGACCGCGCACCGGCGGACAGCACTCTTTCCGGGCGTGGAAAACCAAACCGTTCCCGGAGAGTTTTTGTCTTCGTAGCTTCGACGGAAACGCCCGCGCTTCTGGAGAAGCGGAATCACCTGGTCCGCGAAAGTCGCAAGACCCTCGGGGTAAACATCCATAAACAGGTTGAAGCCGTCGGCGGCACCCTCGTCGACCCACTTCTCCATAAAGTCGACGATCTGCTCCGGTGTGCCGACGAACCGATAATGTCCGCCGCCGCCTCGGGCGACAATCTGACGAACGGTGACGGATCGGTCCTGCAGCAGACGGTATCGCGCTGCCCTGTGTCCGGATGATACGCCAGCAGACCGTTGCTTGAACTGCGCGCCTTCCAATTTCGCCAAGAGATGTTCCGGGAACGGCTTGTCGGGGTCGAGATCCGCCGGATCGACACCGAGCCGTGCAGCGAACGCTTCGATGCTGGAGCGGCCTGTCGCGAGCTCGTCGAGCGCGCTGAGGCGGGCAAAGGCTTCGGCTTCCGTGCTGCCGATCACCAACGACAGACCCGGCAGAATGGCGAGATGCCGAGGATCGCGCCCATGCTGCCGCGCGCGGTTTTTGATATCGGCATAGTAAGCGACCGCGTCTTCAAATCTCGTCTGTATCGAGAATACGATCTCGGCAACGCGCGCCGCAAAGTCGCGTCCCTGAGGGGAACTGCCCGCCTGCACCAGGACCGGCTGCCCTTGCGGAGACCGCCACACCTGCATCGGCCCGGCGGTGGTGTAGTGACGGCCGGCATAGTTCACGGCATGGATGCGGTTGATGTCGGCCCACACGCCGGTGTCGACGTCGCCGACCAGGGCGCCGTCGTCCCAGCTATCCCACAAGGCGCGAACGGCCGCGGTAAAGTCCGCCGCCATCTCGTAGCGCAGATCGCTGGACGGCATTTCCGTCATACCGAAGTTCAAGCTCGCAACGGCATCTGCGGTCGTCACGATGTTCCAACCCACGCGTCCTCGACTGACTTGGTCGAGCGTCAGAATCGATCGGGCAAGGTTGTACGGCTGGCTGAACGTGGTCGAGGCGGTGAGAACGAGCCCCAAGTGCTCGGTCGCGAGAGCGCATGCGGTAATGAGGACGACGGGATCGAGCGAGCGCGTCGGAGATCGGCCGTCATCTGTAAAGGACGGCGAGTCGGCCAGAAACAGCACGTCGAGCAGAGCGCGTTCACAAATTCGGGCCACGTTTTGATAGTGGGCGACGTCATCACCTGCCTGCCGCTCGCCGCCGGGCACACGCCATCCCGCGGGATGTCCCGGCGCCGCCGCCTGGATGGCAAGATGCATCTTGCGTTTGGCATCTGTCATGGCCGTCTCATGCTGACATTGTTTGCGACGGGAGTAAGGGTAGCATCCATCATCCCTTCCTTCGGCGGGACCGCGGTATTCAATGACAGAGGCAGCGCCGCGAACCTGACGACAAACTCATCGAGCTCGCGGTCAAACTCCAGACCGATCTGATCGTCAGCCGACCTTCCAGTCCTGGAACACGTTGCGATCGTCCGTATCAGCTCCGGCCCATGGTGTAGAATTCAGCGTTCGGGCGCATGGCAGTTACGTTCGCCATGCGGTTCGACAGCCCGAAGAAGGCGGCGATCGCGGCGATGTCCCAGATGTCCTCCTCGTCGAAGCCATGGGACTTCAGCACATCGAAATCCGCTTCGCCCACGGTCTCGGCCGAGCGGGAGACCTTGAGCGCGAAGTCGAGCATCGCCTTCTGGCGCTCTGTGATGTCGGCCTTTCGGTAGTTGATTGCTACCTGGTCAGAGATCAGAGGGTTCTTAGCCCGGATCCGCAGGATCGCCCCGTGGGCGACGACGCAATATTGGCACTGGTTTGAGCTTGAGGTCGCAACGACGATCATCTCGCGCTCGGCCTTGGTCAGGTTCCCCGGCCTCTCCATCAGCGCGTCGTGATAGGCAAAAAAGGCCCGGAACTCGTCCGGCCGGTGGGCGAGCACGAGAAAGACGTTTGGGATAAATCCCGACTTCTCCTGCACGGCGAGGATACGGTTTCGGATGTCCTCGGGCATGTTGGCGAGATCCGGGACGGGGAAGCGGCTGATGGGAAGTGCGTCAGTCACGACTTTGGGGTCCTTTGGTTGCGTACCGCAAATTGGCACAATGATGCGCTCGGTCGCGACGCTGCCGCCGCAGCCGCAGCGAAACAGATCGGCGCCGAGCTGCCTGCCGCTGCCTGGCAGATTTAGCCCTCGGATTTTGACCGCCAGCACTGAGCAAGGCGAGGTCGCCGCATGCTCGCCGGATCGTCTAAAGTATCGCATACTGCAAGGCCGCATGCTTCAAATCGAACCGCAAAAGGGGCCGCCATGAACCAGCGCAAGATGCGTATCGGAATGTCGATCCGCGGCCATGGTTACCACCCGGCCGCCTGGCGCCATCCGGACGTTCCGGCCGACGGCACGCTGCAGGTCGAGCACTACGTGCGCAGCGCACAGACTGCCGAACGCGCCAAGCTCGATATGATTTTCTTCGCCGATGGCGCCGGAATTCGCCAGGGCGACAATCCGCCGGGCTCACTGGCTCGGACCGGTCGGGACATGATCGAGCTGGAACCGACAATGTTGCTGCCAGCGCTCGCCATGGTTACCAGCCACATCGGTCTGGTGACGACGGCATCCACCACCTACAACGAGCCCTACAATCTGGCGCGCAGATTCGCCACCCTGGATCTGATCAGCAAGGGGCGCGCCGGCTGGAACGTGGTCGCGTCATGGTCCGAGCACGAAGCCCAGAACTTCGGGCTGGAAACAACTCTGGACTATGACACGCGCTACGCGCGTTCGGCTGAGTTTGTCGACGTGGTCAAGGGCCTATGGGACGGTTGGGACGACGGCGCTCTGCTGCTCGATAAGGTGAGCGGCCGTTATTTCGATGAAACAAAGATGCATGTGCTCAATCATCATGGGCCGTTCTTCAAGGTGCGGGGGCCCTTGAGTGTGGCCTGCATGCCGCAGGGCCATCCGGTGATCGTACAGGCCGGGGCCTCGGAGCAAGGCCGGGAACTGGGCGCGGCAACCGCCGATGTCATCTACGCGATCAGCGGCTCGCTTGGCGCCGCGCGCGCGTATTACGACGATGTGAAAGGGCGGATGGCAAAATACGGCCGCGAGCCCGACGAATTGAAGATCATGCCGGCATTCTGTCCGGTTTTGGGACACACGCGCGCGGAAGCTCAGGCGAAGTTCGATCAGCTGCAGGAGTTGGTCGACCCGCTGGCCGGCCTTGGTTCGCTTTACGCCACGTTTGGTGATCTTTCGGGGTATCCGCTCGACGGTCCGGTGCCCGACGATGCGATCGGCAAGTCGGAGATCCGCAGTATCAGTGCGCAACTCCGGGAGCGGGTGAGACAGGAGAAGCCGACTATTCGTGATTTATACCTCCGTTCCGGTATCACTGGCTCGGCGAGGATCGGCACGCCCTCTGACATCGCCGACGCCATGCAGGAGTGGTTCGAGAACGGCGCTTGTGACGGTTTCAACATCACACCGACGCATCTGCCGGGCGGGTGCGAGGACTTCGTGGGGCTGGTCGTGCCCGAGTTGCAGCGGCGCGGGCTGTTCCGTACCGAATATGAGGGTAAGACACTGCGGGAGAACCTTGCGCTCAAACGTCCGGTAAGCCGCTACGCTGCTGGCTCTAATCGGAAGCTGGACGCCGCCCAATAGGCCCGCGGATCACTTGAGCCGAGAGAATAAGAGAGGAATAGGGTCGAAGGATAGAGGCTCAGCGCCTCCGCACCGCCTCCTCCATCCGCGCAACAATCTCCCTCAGTATCGCCGGCGGCGTCGCGAAATTCAGCCGCGCGAACCCCGCGTAATCCGCCCCAAACGTTTCGCCAAAATTCAGCCCAACCCGCGCCTGATCCAGAAAGAACTGCCCGGCCGGGCAAGGCAATTCCAGCGCACGGCAATCGAGCCACGCCAGATACGTCGCCTCCGGCACCCGCATCGTCACGGCCGGAAGCTCGGCGGCGAGCGTTGCCGCCAGCCAATCGCGGTTCGCCCGCAACTGCGCGAGAATCTCGTCCAGCCACGGCTGCCCGTCATCCCACGCCGCGACCGTTGCATCGACCCCGGTCACCCCCGGCGAGCCAAGCAACCGCGATGGGATGCGCTTCTCAAACTCCGCCTTCAGCGCGGGCGCGCCAAAATGCATGACGGCGCAGCGCAGAGCGGGGATGTTGAAACTCTTGGTCGCCGAGGTGATGGTGATGGTGCGCGCCGCGATCTCCGGATGCAGCGACGCGAGCGGAATATGCGTGTTGCCAGGGTAGACGATGTCCGCGTGGATCTCGTCGGACACTACCACCAGATCATACCGGATCGCGAAGTCCGCCAGCTCCTCCAATTCCGCCCGGCTGAAGGCGCGCCCGGTGGGGTTCTGCGGATGACAAAATATCAGCATGCGCAGGCGCGGATCAGGGGCTGCCTCATAGGCGCCCAGGTCGAGCACCCACCGCGTGCCGTCATCGCGCATCGGGTTAGCGGTCAGGCGGCGGCCGGTGTCCTCGATGGCGCGCATGAAGGGCGGATAGGAGGGAAGCTGCAACAGGATCGCGTCGCCCGGCTCGCTGAAGGCCATGACCGAGGAGAAGCTGGCCTGCACCAGATCGCCGATCGCGACCGTGTGGGCGGGATCGGTGTGCCAGCCGAAGCGCCGCTCCATGCGGCGGACGAAGGCCGCGGCCAGCACGCCGTCGCGCGCGGCATAGCCGTATTCCTGGTCTCGCGTCAGGCGCGCCAGCGCGGCGGTGATCGAGGGCGCGACGCCGAAATCCATGTCCGCGACCCACGCCGGCAGCACGTCGGGCGGAAACTTGTGCCACTTGTTGGTGCGTCGCGCCCGCAACGTGGCGATGTCGAAGTCGGTGGCTCCAGCTCTTCTCATGCGTCTTCTCTCCACTCTTGGGGCTCAAAGGCGGTGAGGATCCGCTGAGTTATCACCCGGTTACAACGCCTCCACATCATGAATTCGAATCGTGGATGACCGCTCCCTCCGCCAGGCCACCCGACCGCTTACGGCGCATCCTTCTCGTTGCCACTGACTCCGGCAAAGGCCCCGTAATCCAACCAACAGCCGACCCTCGGGCTGGTCGGCTGGAACTCCTAACAATGTAGAGGGTTTCGGACGACGGCCCGATCACAGCTTATCCACGAGCACCGGGGCCGTCGTCCGAAAGCCTTCAGGGAAGGAACCCGCGGGATGTCGGGCGCAACGGTGCGGCGGGCGCTATGGGAATTTCGACAGGGCAGTTGAAGATGCGGCCGGTGATGGCGTGGCGGGCGGAGTGGTCGCGGAGCCGGGCGGTGGCGGCGGCGAGGCCCGAGTGGCCCGGCAACACGGGCCCGAGGCCGTTCTGGGCCTTGCGAGATGCGGGCTTGGACGAGTGCTGCCGTGGCCGGCCCTGGACCAGCGAGACAGATCGGCAGAGCAGCGGCGGATGAGGTTGCCCGGGCTCATGAGGTGTCGATCCTGATGGCGGCGGGCATCGCGGCCGTGTGTGGCGCAGGCTCGCCCGCCTTGAACACCTCGATGATGCGCATGGTCGAGCCGCAGCACGGACACGGCTTAAGGCGCGTGGGCGGCTCGGCAGTGATGTCCTCAGGCCCGGGCGCCAGCAGCGCGACGTCGAGCAGCTTGCGGGCGAGCACGAGGTTGTCGGCCTTCACGCCGCTCGCCAGCAGGCCGTAGTGGCGGATACGGTGGAAGCCGGTGGGCAGCACGTGGATCAGGAACCGGCGGATGAACTCGTGCGCGGCGAGCGTCATCGTCTTGTTGCGGCCGTGTCCGTTGATCCGATAGTCCTTGACCTTAAATGTTACCGTCTTGGCATCGGCCGCGATCAGACGCCGGTTCGAGATCGCCACGCGGTGCGTGTAGCGCGACAGATAGGCGAGCACCGCCTTGGGCCCGGCGAGCGGGCGCTTGGCGTAGACGTACCAGCGCGTCCGCTTGAGCGGCGCCAGGATAGGCGGCGAACGCCTTCGTGTTGACGAGCGCGGCGTGCGCGCCGTGGAACGTCAACCGGCCGGCGGCATGTGCGGCCATGAGCCTCTCGATCATCAGCCTGCGGAACAGCTTCGAGAGCACGCGCACCGGCAGAAAGAAGTCGGGCCGCTTGGTGATCCACCGTGATCCCCCGGCTTCCGCCGGGGCAGGCTTGGGCGAGATGCCGCCGCCCGGCACGATCATGTGCACGTGCGGATGATGCGTCATCGCCGATCCCCAGGTGTGCAACGCCGCGGTGATGCCAATGGAGGCACCGAGATGCTTGGGGTCGGCCGCGATCGCCACCATCGTCTCGGTCGACGCCCGGAACAGCAGATCGTAGATCACCGCCTTGTTCTGATAGGCGATATCGCCGATTGGCGCTGGCAGTGTGAACACGACGTGGAAGTATGGCACGGGCAGCAGCTCCGCCGCCCGTGCCGCCATCCACTCACGCGCCGCCGCCCCCTGACACTTCGGACAGTGGCGGTTGCGGCAGCTATTGTAGGCGATCGCCGTGTGGCCGCAGGCGTCGTTCTCGCAGCGCATAACGTGCCCGCCGAGGGCCGCCGTGCGGCAGCGCTCGATCGCGCTCATCACCTTGAGCTGGCCGAGGCTCAGGTGACCGCGGTTGGCCTCACGCCATGCGGGTCCGTGGTCGCGGAAGACATCGGCGACCTCCAGGGCTCGACGGCCCATGCAGGACCGGTGTTATGCCGGCGGCCCCTCCTGCGGCAGCGTCAGCCGATCGAGGGGGCCTGTTACTCTCAGGACGGGACGCCCGCCTCGTCATCGTCTGTCGATCAGTTGCTGGGCGCGATCTTCACCGCTGCTCCGCTCCGCGCGCAGCGCTCTCCCGCGCGAGCGGGTTCGTTCAATGAGCCGTCGCTGGTCTAGGCAGGTCCGCTTTCCGGCAGCCTAAGTGACGGCGATCGAAACAGCCGCTCATGATACATCAGCTAGATGACGATGCTGTTGGGCTGAGGGTCAACCGACGGTGTCGCTGCCGATTGGCGATGCTAGCTGGTCACGATTGCACGACAGGGCAAGGAGGAGCGCATGGCGACCATAGGCGGGCTTGAGGCCGTGTTTGCGCACCTGGTCGAGGCGGAGGCGCCCGCCATCGACAGTCTCCCGGAGAACACCGACTCCGCCGACTGGCTTCGGGCGCAAGACTTTGCGACCGCACGAGTGTCGCCGACCGGGAACGTCGTCGGACTCGCCAAGGCTCGCGTGCCGGAGCTGTTGACCTTCGCTACCGCCGTGAGGGCGACCGATCCACGTTACGCTCGCGGGACGCGCCTCAATTCGTTCGTTGAGCGGGTTTTCGCCGAAATCGTGGCCGTCGCGCGAAGCAGGGCAGGAGGACCGATCCAACCGGCCGAAGTCGCGGCCATCAAGGCGGGCATGGCGGCATGGTTCGCGTCGGAGGCGCAACCGCGGAAGCACCTGGTTCCATGCGCAATTTTGCCCGACCATGCAAACCCATTCTCGATCGGGCCTGTGCGTTTTCTGCCCACTTCGGCCTTCGATCCGGTAAAATTCGGCATCACGCCCGGCCTCGAGCAGGTGACACTTGAGCCATTGGACGTAGCCATCCGACTACGAGCGGCAGACTGGCTCGCGATCGTCGAGGTCACCGGCTATGAGTCCGAGCGTTCGAATGAAGTGGCCGATTTGGCGGTGGACGTTGCGCTCGCCGCGCTTCAGCTCGTAATTCCTCTGAACTACGGCGCGCGAGCCTCACGTATCACCGCGCGCATGTTGCCATCCTACACCGTGGCCCTCGTCAGTAGCACGGGCAAGGTCTCTCCTCGCATCAGCAACGACCAGCCCGGCTTGGGCCTGGGCGGCGATGCATTCGATCTCTTCGTAAGTCAGGGGGCTGGCATCCTAGCGTCGGCGGGCGAGCGGATCAGCAGCTTCATCGCCGGGGGAGGGACGCTCCCTAAGCTCGAGATGGCGTGGTGCAACGGGGCGTTCTGGTTTCACGAGGCGCTTGCCGAGCCGCTCGCGACCGTGGCGATCGCCAAGCTTGAGACCGCCATCGAGAACCTGTTCGGCTCGTCGAGCCTCGGCGAGAGCAAAAAGCGCATCCTCAGGGCAATTCGAGGCCTTGCACGGACTTCGAACGAGATGACCCGATTGCCCCCGGCTCTTCGATCAAAGTCGGCACCTACGTCGAGAAAATCGTCGAAGCGCGCTCCCGCATCCTGCACGGCAACTGGTCAACCCTGACCGAGGAATTGCCGATCGGGCGCGCGGAAGTCGCGTCCCTGGCAAGAAGCCTACTGATGCATTACACCCAACAGCTCGATGCGTACGCTGCGACACCAAGCTCCGTCGATGAAGCGGTGCCGTTCCTCGATTGGATCGTCACGCAGCACACCGCGCAAGCGGCGACCGGGCAGCTCGCCGCGGCCGCGTCGCCGACTTCAGCGCCAACTGCTTGATCCGACTCTCGTTAGAAGTATCGCACGTCTAAGGAAACACTGAAAAATCCGGCTGTTGGGGCTGGCATCGGGTAGGATCTTTCAGTCCGGGGGCACTGAGGACGGGGCGATGCAGCGACAGGGTAGTTTTTCGCGGGCGGAATACGCCGGGAAGAAGAAACAGACACGGCGCGGCAGGTTTTTGGCCGAGATGGAGCGGGTGGTGCCGTGGGAGCGGCTGGTCGGTCGTCTGCGGCCGTTCTATCCGAAGGGCGAACGCGGTCGGCCGCCGATTGGGCTGGAGCGGATGCCGCGGCTGTACTTTCTGCAGCAGTGGTACGGGTTGGCCGACGAGGCCCTGGAGGACGCGCTTTACGACAGCCAGGCGCTGCGCGGCTTTGCCGGCATCGATCTGTCGGTGGCGGTGGTTCCGGACGCGACGACGGTACTGAACTTCCGCCATTGGCTGGAGCAGCACGACCTGACCCGGGCGCTGTTCGATGAGGTGGGTGCGATGCTGGAGGAGCGCGGCCTGCTGATGCGCCAGAGCGCGGCAGCGGGCATATGTCGATGCCACGATCATCGCCGCGCCGCCTTCGACGAAGAACAAGAGCAAGGCGCGCGACCCGGAGATGCACCAGACCAAGAAGGGCAATCAGTGGTACTTCGGGATGAAGGCGCATATCGGGGTGGATGTCGCCGCGGGGGTGGTGCACACGGTCACCGGCACCGCCGCCAACGAAGCCGACATCAACCAGACAGCTTCGCTGCTGCACGGTCGGGAGGAGGCAGTCTTCGCCGATGCCGGCTATACCGGGGCGGACAAGCGGCCCGAACTTGAAGATCGCGATGTCGACTGGAACATCGCGGTCAAGCGCAGCATCATCAAGGCGTTGCCCAAGGCTCTGCGAGATTGGGCCGAGGTGGTGGAACGCGCGCTGTCGCCGGTGCGGGCCTGGGTCGAGCACCCGTTCCACATCGTCAAGAACCCCGGCCTGCGCCGGGGCAGGCTCTGTTCCGCCATAAGAAGCTGCGCTATCGCGGCCTCTTCAAGAACACCGCGCAACTGCGCACCCTGTTCGCGCTGGCCAACCTGGTGATCGTCAAGAAAACGCTGCTCGCGCAGGGCCGTGCCTGATCGCGCCCGGACTCTGTCTTGACCCCGAAAACAGCACAGGAAAACCCCAATACAAGCCCGGTCTTCTGCCGGCGCGGACACTTCTCAGTCCCGCCGACATCACAAATTATGCCATGGCCGCCATCACGCCAGCTATGCCAGCATTGTTCGGCGTTTCCTTCGGTCGTTCCGCTGCGCGGCCGATCGAAAGCCGGTGCGCGCCCGATAGTCGCTATCTCGCTGCAGTCACGCCGATAAAATTGCCACATTCGCATGCTAGCAATTGTCCTGGCGGAGCCATCCGGTTCCCGCGACGGCCCCTCGCTCACTCGGGCGTTTGCTGTTATTTCGTTGCAAATAACAGCAAAAACAGCAAACGGACGGGACCCGGCGGCGATGCCGGGCGCCCCCTGCATTTGACTTGTCCTCGGCCCTCGGCCTAGGGTTTATGCGGCCGAGGCGAGGAGGCGATGGCGTGAACGAGGCGAGCGGAAACGGCAACGGCGCGGCGCTGATCGAGACCGCCAAGCGGGTGTTACCGGGCGGCACCTTCGGCAATCTGCCGGGCGACATCGCGATCCGCGAGGGGCGCGGCGGAAGGGTCTGGGACGAGGACGGCAAGGAATACGTCGATTTCCTGCTGGGCTCGGGGCCGATGCTGGTCGGCCATGCGCATCCGGAGGTCACCGCCGCCGCCCAGGCGCGCGTCGCCCAGGGCACCACCTTCTTCGCCAACAACCGCTGGGGCATCGAACTCGCCGCGGCGATCGTCGACGCCGTCCCCTGCGCCGAGCAGGTGCGCTTCGTCTCGACCGGGTCGGAGGCCGACCTCTACGCGATGCGCGCCGCCCGAGCCTTCACCCGGCGCGACAAGATCCTCAAATTCGAGGGCGGCTATCACGGCATGAGCGATTATTCGCTGATGAGCCTCGCGCCGAAGCGGCCGGGGAATTTCCCGCAGCCTATCCCGGATTCGGCCGGCATCCCGAAGAGCCTGCGCGACGAGATGCTGATCGCTCCCTTCAACGACCTCGAAGTCGTCGCTGGCCTCGTGCGCGAGCACCGCGACGACCTCGCGGCCGTCATCGTCGAGCCCTTCCAGCGCATTATCCCGCCCGCACCGGGCTTTCTCGAAGGATTGCGCAAACTCACCGCCGAGAACGGCGTGCCGCTGATCTTCGACGAGGTCGTGACCGGCTTCCGCTTGGCTTACGGCGGCGCGCAGGAATATTACGGCGTTGTCCCCGACCTCTGCACATTGGGCAAGGTCATCGGCGGCGGCTTTCCACTGGCCGCGATCGCCGGCAAGTCCGAGATCATGGCCCATTTCGACCGCGGCCGGGTCGGCGACGACGGCTTTCTCTTCCAGATCGGCACCTTGTCCGGCAACCCGGTCGCCGCGGCCGCGGGGCTTGCCACACTGGAAATCCTGCGCCGCCCCGGCGCCTACGACCGCCTCTTCGCCACCGGCCGCGAATTGATGGGAACCCTCTCCGACCTGCTGCGGCGGAGCGGCCTGCCGGCGCAGGTGACGGGCGAACCGCCGCTTTTCGACGTCGTCTTTACCAAGGAGCCGATCCGCGACTACCGCGGCGTCCTGCGCGGCGACGCCGACATGATGCGCCGCTTCAACGCATTGCTGCGCGAGCGCGGCATCCTGAAGGGCGAATCCAAATATTACGTATCGCTCGCGCATACGGCCGAGGACATCGCCTGGGCGCGCGACGCCTGGACCTCGGCGCTCGCGGTGCTGGCGGGCGGCTGACCCGGAGGCTGGCGAGCATGCTCCTCGAAACCCGGCGACTGAGCGACAGCTTCGCCCGTGAGGTGCTGGGGTTGCGTCTGTGGGAGCCGCTTGACGACGACACGCTCGCGCAGATCCGTGACCTCTGGGCGCGGCATCCGGTATTGCTCTTCCGCCGTCAGGCGCTCTCCGAGGACGAACTCGCCGATTTCAGCGCCCGCCTCGGCCCCCTCGAACGCGTCGTGCGCACCGAATGGGCCTCGCCTGCGCGGCCCGAGGTGGGGCTGATCTCGAACCTTCGCGACAACCAGTCGAACCCGATCGGCGGGCTGGGTGACGGCGAGTTGCAGTGGCACTCGGACCAGTCCTACATGCTGCACCCGGCGACGGGCGCCATACTCTACGCGCTGGAACTGCCGCCCGGGGGCGGGACCACCTCATGGGTCGATCTGGCCGCGGCCTATGAGGGTTTGCCGGAATATCTGAAGCAGGCGACCGAGGGGCGCTACGGCGTCTTCGACTACACCAAGCGGCTCGGCGGCTACCAGGGTGTCGATCGGGTAATCTCCGACGAAACCAGGAAAAAGACGCCGCCCGTGCTGCATCCGCTGGTGCATCGCCATCCGGTCACCGGCAAGAAGGCGCTCTATCTCGAATTCGACGACGACCGTCGGGATCGACGGTATCGACGAGGCCGAGGGTACGGCTCTCCTCGACGAAATCTACACGGCGGCGACCCGGCCCGACTTTGTCTATCGCCATGCCTGGCAGGTCGGCGATGCGGTGCTGTGGGACAACGGCTTCACGATGCACCGGCGCGAGCCGTTCGACCCCAAGGCGCGCCGCCTCTTGAAGCGGACGACGATCTTTCTGCCGCCCGACTGGCACATCGTACCGGACGGACGGCTTGCCGCCGCCGATGGAAAAACGGCCGCCGGCACCCTATAATTTACTCGGACCCTATCGAACCATCTCGCGGGAGCATCATTCATGGCCGACGGATCATCGCACGTCGCACCGACCGCGCCCTCCCGGGCACTGGCCCCTGCCGGCCTCAACCACCTTGTCATCAATGTCCGCGACATCGAGGAATCGCATCAGTTCTGGACCGAGATCCTCGGCTTCACGCAGGTCGGCGAGTCGCGCCGCCCCGGGCGCAAGATGCGCTTCTACAGCGGCGACCATGGCGGGCAGATGAACCATCACGACATAGCACTTGTCGAAAACCCGAACCTGCCGCCGCCGCCCGCCGACTGGCAGATGTTCGGCACGCCGGTCGCGATCAACCACATCGCGATCACGATGCCCGACCGTGAGACCTGGCTGAAGCAATTGGCCTTTCTGCGCAGCAAGGGGGTCAAGTTCCATCGCCGCGTCAATCACGGCATGACCCACAGCCTCTATATCAGCGACCCGAACGGCTACGGTGTGGAGGTCTTGTACGAATTGCCGCGCGAAATCTGGGGCGACAACATCCAGGGCGCCCTCGACTACGCCGAGCCGGTCGCTACCGAGGGCGACGACGCCTTCATCGACGACACCGATTACCCGAGTTTCGGCAAGGCGAAGGAGCCCGCCGCGGGCTGAACGTCGCTCAGTTCGGTTTGGCGCCGGCGCAATAGCACTGGCTGTAGGCGGCCGGGGTGACGTGCCCGGTCGCGCAGTCAAAGGCGCGCACGGCCTGCGGCCCGCCGCCGCTCAATGCCCAGAACACCGGGCTCGATACCGGATAGATCGCATGCCAGCGGTTGCGGGTCTCGGCGTTTTGCAAGGGTCGCCGCGTAAAGCTGTTCGAGGCTCGCCAGATCGATCCGCGGCAATCCCCATTCCCGCGTAAAGGCGTATTCCATTTGCCAGCGGGCCGGGAAGCCGATGCTGGTCTGGAAAAGGTTCGTCAGATTGTAGGTCGTTTGGTCGAGCAGTGCGCCATCGGCATCGTAGGCAAGGGTTCGAAAGGCCGGGTTCTGGCCGTAGATCGGGCTCAAGGCCGGGGTGATAAGGACAAAGCCGTAATTGCCCGCGGCGTCGCCCATCAGCCGGAAATCGTCCATATGAGTGTGGCCGGCGATGCTTGCCTTGACCGTGTCGGCATATTGCCGCATGAGCTTGGCGAACCCCTCGGCATAGGCTTGGCGCCACATCGGAACCATCCGATCGGGGCAGGCGCCGCCATACAACGTCGCATAGCCGTCGATGCCGGGCGGGATGTGGTAGACGACCCAGACCGCCTCCCCCGCCTGCTTTGCCGCCGCGAGTTCGGTTTCGAGCCAGCGCAACGTCGCCTGACCGGGGTCGGGCTCGGTCGGCTGCCCGCAGGCGTTCTGAAAGTGCCGCGAAAAGAGAACCGTATTCGGAAAGACGATGCGGATCTTGGCGTCGGTCACGCTGAAATTGCCGTAATGCGGCCATTCACGGTCAAAGCCCGGCGTGCCGAGGGCGCCAACGAGCTGGCGCAGCAACGGCAGGGTGTCGGCGAGATATGGCCCGTTCGGCTCCAACCGGTAATCGCCGCAATCCTCGTCATTGTTGCCGAGCGCCGGCAGGATCGGCGTGTCGGGAAACGCCTCGACGAGCTGCAGCGTCAGAAACTGCATCGTCTTGCGCACGAAATCGCGATGCGCCGCCGCCGAATGGTCATGGGCCGCGGCGTTGAATTCCCCGCGGAATCCATGCGCCAGAAAATCGCCGGGCAGGATCAGCAGCGCCGGCCGCGGCAGCGTCTCCTTCATCCGCGCCAATGCCGAACGCACCAGCCCCCAATTCGAATCCCGCCCATAGCGGCCGAGCCGCGTGTCGCCCTTGCTCTCCAGGATCGCCCGCCACTCCTCGGGCGGCGCCGCGGCAAGTCGGTCGACCAGAACGGGATCGGCCATCGGATCGAAATGAATGTCGGACAGCAGCAGCATCGTCGCCGTCGCACCTTCGGCCGACCAGGCCGGCAGTGACAGCGCAAGCCACAGCATGCAGCCGAAGAGGACGCGAAGCATCAATTCCAATCTCCCGAGGCCCGCTATTTTGCGCCGGCCGCTTGCAGGATAACCGGCGGCAACACTCAGCGCGAAGCGTTGCCCGGGTGATGCCCCCAGCCTCTCGGCCGGCGCTGTACGATTGCGACGAACTTTGCCCGCTGCTCGGGCGACAGTTTGGCGAGAAAGGCCAGTGTCGATTGGGTCAAATCGCTTTGAAAATCGCGACGGGCGGCACCGACCTTGTCGAACAGCGCCATGATTTTTGTCTCGTCGGCATCGGGCTTGCTGACCTCGGCCCAAATCTGATGCATGACCGGCTCGACCGCCGCGTGCAACTCGCCGATAGAGCCGCGCAGATGCGTTGCATACAGGTCGAACGCCGCCTTCTGCTGCGGGTCGAGCGCGAGTTCGGCCGGTATCTGTCGAAACCGCGCCTCGAACCCGCCGGGTGGCGGAGCATGCACGCGGATCCAGAGGGCGCCGGCGATAAAGAACAAGTTCAGGGCCACCGACAGCGCCAGCAACACCCAAGGCAGGCGTCGCCGCGCCCCGCTTTGCCCCGCCGCCGCAACGATGGTCACGTATGCTGACCCTCGCCCAAATCGCGCAGGATGCCTACCGGCGGATCGAGGAATTCATTGAAGAGCCCGTCGCCGCTCGCCGGCGTAGGCTCGGTCATGGACTGCCAGGCGTCGCTGCCCATCGCAAAGCCGAACCAGCTCGCCACCGCGATCGCCGCGGCCAGGCTGCCCCACTGCGCCAGCCCTGGAAGCATGCGATGCCGGATCGGCCGCGGCAGGGCGATGACGAGGCCAGCCCGCTCCGGCACCAGGGCGGCGGCGCGGGCGATCATGCGGTCGAGCCCGGGCGGCGTTTCGTCACCTTGCGCGGCCAGGCTGCTAGCGGCGGCGACGTCGGCGGCCGCTTCCGGATCGGCCGCGAGAAGGGCGGCGACGCGGTCGCGGTCCTCCGGATCGAGGCGGTCCTCGGCAAACGCGGCGAGATCAAGCAGATGCGCCGCCTCGTCGCGGGTAGTCTCGGTCATGCCGCTGCGCCGCCACAGATCGCGGTCTGCCGTTTCGCCCATCTCTCCGTCGGCTCGTTTCATCGCCCTCTTTCCCCGTTATTTATGCCACGGCGGCGGCGGCTATCCCCGCAACTTTCTGGTTCATTTCGCTTCGACCTTGAAATAGGCGCGCAATTTGATCATCGCCTTGTGATGGGCGCTGCGCACAGTCTGCGGATCGATGCCGAGTGCCGCCGCGATTTCGGCGACCTCCATGTCCCGATCGTAGAGCATCGACAGGATCTCGCGCTGTCGCGGCGACAGCAACGCTTCGGGCAGTTTCAATTTGCTCACCGGCTCGATCGGATCGATGGCGAACCGGGCTTCCGGAACCGCGTCGATCGGCACCGAGGCCGGCCGATGGCGCCGCATCGCGTCCCGCGCCGTGCTGCGGGCGACGATCGTGATCCAAGTCGAAAGCCCCGCCCGCGTCGAATCGAAGCTGCGCAGCAGACGAAAATCGTCCTTGCACAGCCGAACAAAAACATCTTGGGTCAGATCCTCGACTTCTTGCGCGTCACGGGCGACGCCGCGCACCGCGGCCGCGACAAGGCGGGCATAGCGCCGCACGAATTCGGCCCACGCCCCCTTGTCGCCGCGCAACAGCGACGCGACAACGTCATCCGGTCGCAATCGGAAAGCCCCGACAACTGCTCAGGTAAGTCCGGCGAAGAAATCGTTGCCCTTGTCGTCGATGACGATGAACGCGGGGAAATCCACCACCTCGATCCGCCAGATCGCCTCCATGCCAAGCTCGGGATAATCGACAAGTTCGACCTTGCGGATGCAATCCTGCGCCAGCCGCGCCGCTGGCCCGCCGATCGAGCCGAGGTAAAAGCCGCCATGCTTGCGGCAGGCCGCGCGAACCTCGGGGCCGCGATTGCCCTTGGCGAGCGTCACGAAACTGCCGCCCGCGGCCATGAATTCGTCGACATAGCTGTCCATCCGTCCGGCGGTCGTCGGCCCGAACGAGCCCGACGCGTAGCCTTGCGGCGTCTTGGCCGGGCCGGCGTAATAAATCGGATGGTTCTTGATGTGGTCGGGCAGCCCCTCGCCGCGGTCGAGCGCTTCCTTGATGCGTGCATGGGCGATGTCGCGGGCAACGATCAGCGGGCCGGTCAGGCTGAGCCGGGTCTTGATCGGATAGCGCGACAGGCTGCGGCGGATCTCGGCCATCGGATGGGCCAGATCGATCGGGACCACCTCGCCGCCAAGCGAGGCCGGATCGATGTCGGGCAGAAATCGCGCCGGGTTGGTTTCGAGCGCTTCGAGGAAGACGCCCTCGGCGGTAATCTTGCCTTGGATCTGGCGATCGGCCGAACACGACACGCCAATGCCGATCGGCAGGCTGGCGCCATGTCGCGGCAGCCGGATGACCCGCACGTCATGACAAAAATACTTGCCGCCGAACTGCGCGCCGATGCCGAGCCCGCGCGTCAGTTCCAACACCTCTTCCTCGAGGCCGCGGTCGCGATACGCCTGGCCGTAGGCGTTGCCCTCGGCCGGCAGCGAGTCGAGATAGCGGCAGCTCGCGAGCTTGACCGTCTTCAAGTTCATCTCGGCCGAGGTGCCTCCGATGACGATCGCCAGATGGTAGGGCGGGCAGGCGGCGGTGCCGAGCGTGCGGACCTTCTCGTCGATGAATTTCAAGAGCGATTTCGGGTTCAGCACCGCTTTCGACTGCTGATAGAGAAAGCTCTTGTTGGCCGAACCGCCGCCCTTGGCGATGAACAGGAATTTGTATTCCTCGCCGGGCTCGGCATAGAGGTCGATCTGCGCCGGCAAATTGTCGCCGGTGTTGACCTCGTCATACATCGACAAGGGCGCCACTTGGCTGTAGCGCAGATTGGCCTCGACATAGGTGCGCCGGATGCCGGTCGAGATGGCAGCGGCGTCGTCGCCCTCGGTCCAGACCTGCTGCCCCTTCTTGCCCATGACGATGGCGGTGCCGGTGTCCTGGCACATCGGCAGCACGCCGCCGGCGGCGATGTTGGCGTTCTTCAAGAGATCGAAGGCGACGAATTTGTCGTTGGCCGAGGCTTCGGGATCATCGAGGATCGCACGCAATTGCGCCAGATGGCCGGGCCGCAGGAGGTGCGCCGAATCGTAAAAGGCCTGGCGCGCCAGGAGCGTCAATGCCTCGGGCATGACCTTGACGATGCGCCGGCTCTCGAACGCGCCGGTCGCGACATGGTCGCCCGTCAGCTTGCGATAGGGCGTGTCGTCGGCGCCGAGCGGAAACAGCTCGTGATAGGCAAGATCGCTCATGGCATCACTCCGGACTGCCGTCGCGGCGCAGCATCCCCGTTTCGCCGCCGCGGTCAAGCCGGCGGGGTCCGGCGTCAGCGTTTGCGGAATTTGTCGAGGGCGACGATCTCGGCCGCCTGACGCTCCGAGGGCGGGCTCGTTGGCGCGGCCTCGGGGGCTGGCGCCGGCAGCGCCGCCGCTGGCGCTGTCGCGGCGACTTCGAACTGCAGTCCGAAATTGACCGAGGGGTCGGCAAACGTGGTGATCGCCGCAAACGGTATCGTCAGCCGCTCCTGTCGGCTCTGAAAGCTCAAACCCACCGAAAACGATTCCTCGCCAATTTCGAGCCCCCAGAACCGATGCTGCAAGACAATCGTCATTTCCTCCGGATATTTCGCCCGAAGGAAATCCGGTAGGCCCACTCCCGGCATATCGGTGCGGAAGGTGACGTAGAAATGATGCTCGCCGCGCAGCCCGTCGCGGGCAACGCGGGAGAGCGCTTCGCGGGCAACGCCGCGCATCGCGGCCTCGACCATCTTGGGGTAGTCGAACTGATCTTGCGGCGGGGAAGGCGGCATCGAGACGGCCCGATCGGTAGAGCGGAGCAGGGTCTCCCGACTATACCCCAGTTGGCGGTCGAGTGAGGGGCTTCTGTTGCCCGGTGCCCCTCGAACCGCGAATTGCTCTAGGCTTTTACCCCGTTAAGGGTTAGGCCGCGAGCGCCTCTGTTGCGAAGTTATCGTTCGCAGCTAGGTTATGACCCGATAACGGTGGTATCATGCCGGGCGACGGATCTTACCTTTACTACGCGCGTCGAGCCTGTTTCGCCCCCATAAGGCCGCCGGCGCGAGCCTTTTCGCAACCGGCGGGAATTGGTGGAGGCGCCGGGTACCGCCCCCGGGTCCGCAACGCCTATTTCGCAAGCCGTGTATCGCCATAGTCGGTTGCCCGACCGGAGAGATATAGGATGCGGGCGGCGGCGGCGCAATGCCGGGAGGAGGCGGGATGCGGCTGACCTCGCAGCAGCAGGACGAGATCGCGGCGCAGCGGGCGGAGACCCGGCCGACGCGGCGCGCGACCGTTCCGGCGTTGGAGGAAATCCTCTACGAGGCTCTGCCGGTGCTCGACCACGGCTTCGTCCGCGTCGTCGACTACATGGGCGACGATGCCGCGATCGTGCAGGCGGCGCGCGTCTCCTATGGGCGCGGCACCAGACGGGTCAGCGAGGACGCAGGGGCTGATCAACTACCTGATGCGCCACTGCCACACGACCCCGTTCGAGATGTGCGAGATCAAGTACCACGTCAAACTGCCGATCTTCGTCGCCCGGCAATGGATCCGCCACCGCACCGCCAACGTCAACGAATACTCGGCCCGCTATTCGATCCTCGACAAGGAGTTCTATATGCCGGCGCCCGAGCATCTGGCGGCGCAGTCGACGACCAACCGCCAGGGCCGGGGCGAGGTGCTGGCCGGCGAGGAGGCCGCACGGGTCCTCGACCTGCTGCGCGAGGACGCCGAACGCGCCTATCGCGGCTACGTCGAATTGCTGAACGAGGACGGCGGAGCGCGGCGACCCGACAGGCCGGCCTCGCCCGCGAGCTCGCGCGGATGAACCTGCCGCTCAACATCTACACCCAATGGTACTGGAAGACCGACCTGCACAACCTGATCCATTTCCTGTCGCCTGCGCGCCGACGCCCACGCGCAATACGAGATCCGCGCCTATGCCGAGGTCATGCTCGGGACGCTGCAGCGCTGGGTCCCGATGACCCACGCCGCCTTCCTCGAATACCGCATGAACGCCGCGACGATCTCCGCCGCCGGCCTCGCCGTGATCCGCCGGACTGCTGGCCGGCGAACAGGTCGACCAGCCATCGAGCGGCCTCTCCCCCCGCGAGTGGCGCGAGTTGATGGGCGTGCTCGGCCGGGCGGGAGTGAAGGGCCCTATGGTCGACTTCAGCAACCGTGATGAAAAAGTGCGCTGGCTCCGCTCACAGCCGCGCGAGGTCGCCGCGGTGATCGCAGCGCGCGCGGCCTTGCGTGTACTGCCACTGCTCGTCGCCGATTACCCGCGGCTGTTGCCAGATTTCTTTTTTCCTCTGGTGCTCGCAGGTTTTCGGGCGGCGGGCGTTTCTTGGGCCCTCGCGCGATTTCCCAGCGTTGGCTCCGATCTGCGCGCTGCTGCCGATGCTGCTGCTCCGGCCGCCCGCGACGCTCGCGCCACCACAGCTGACCCCACCGGCGCCTACAGCGGTAACCTCGCCGCCATTCAACCCGCTGCCGACCCCGCCGCAGTCGGCGCCATTTACGCCGCTGCCAACGCCGCCAGCGTCGCTGCCATTCATGCCGCCGACGATCCGGCCGCAGTCGACGCCGGAGCCGCGGCCGCCAGCTCCGCCGGTGCCGCCACCGCCTTCTACGCTGCCGTCCGCGGGGATGCAGATGTCATCGGCGTAGCGGCGAGCGCAAAGCGAACGCGCTTATCGCGCTACCGTGCAGGCCGGCGCCTCGCTCTGGCCGATAAATGGGCGTCCGACCTCCATCGAGGAAGCTTGGACCCGCTTGACAAAGGTCCTCTTGGCTGCAGACGAGGGCTGGGAGGTGTGGGTCGATTGGTACGAAGAGCGCCTCGTCGGTCGCCCCGCCGACCCCAATCTCGAGAGCGCGCGATTCACTCTCCCCGAAGAGCTCTGGCAACAAGGGCCCAAAGCGGTCAACGCCGAAATCCGGCGGCTCATCGAAGAACGCCGAGCCGACCGTGACACCCCGGCTGAGATGATCCCCGCTCAAGGGGCAGGACCGCACTTCAGCTTCGGCCCAAATGGCAAGATCACGCTGGCACCGCCCACGGAAATCGATGCGGATGGCAATCACATCGCCCGCATCCGCCAATTATTGCCGCTCGTACGTCGCGCGGCGGACGACCTGGCCGGCCACCTGAATCCGAACGCTTTCCCGGAGCTGGCCCGCGACGTCGCCGCTTACCGCGCCGCCATCTCGGACGATGAACTGGCGATCGCGTGGGGCACGTTGTACGGCCTCGGCGTCATGCTGGAGAACTCGGCCGAAGCCGCGCGCCGCCAGATCGAAGATCGCTTGCGGCCGCCGTTGGAAGACCCCGCGCAGTCGGCGCTTGGTTCGGTCGTGACCCTGCACGGCCCGCTGATCCTCGCCACTGGTGAAGGCCGCGAATTGGCTGACGACGCCGATCGTATGCGACTGACGCGCGAGGAGCAGGCTCGTCTGCGTGACGACGTCGAGGCGGTCGCCAGCGAGCTAAAAATCGCGACAGAGATTATCGAGCCGCAGGCCGCAAAGACCGTCGCGGATGCTGCCGGTATAATCGGCGAAGGCCGTCACCCCGAACGGGGCACGGTGTTCGCCATCGGTACGGTCAGGAATGTTACGATCGGCGTCGTTGGCGTGGCTGCGGTTTACGCTGCCTTCGGGATTGGTGTCGTTCAGGCTCGGGGCCGCCTTGCTCGCTGTCGAGGCGGTGAAGAAGAGTGAAACGTTCTCGAATTTAGCCTCGATGCTAGGCCAGAACATCGATCGCGTCTTCCGCCTCGGCACCGCCTATCGCCGGTTCGTCATCACCAACGAGAAGCACCTGCGGGGAATTGCGACCAACAGCTCGCACCTTCGCTGGATGCTGCCTCACATCGACGCAATCCTCCGGCAGGCAAACCTGACGACCACGAGCGGTAGGCGCTGGGGCTCGCCCCCGCGCGGCGCGGTGGAGGCGGGTGCTCTCTGCCGCCTGATCAGACAGCCCCGGGCAATCTCATCGCGTCGCTTCTAGTCGGCGGCCGCCGCTTTGGCGAGGTAGCCCTCGCGGGTCTGCGGCAGCCGGCGGCCGAGCAGTCGCGAGGCGACGACCGTGCGCAGGATCTGCGCGGTGCCGCCGCCGATCGTAAACATGCGAGCGTCGCGCACCATGCGTTCGAGCGGCCGGTTGCGGGAATAGCCGGCCGCACCGAACAATTGCAGCGCGTCGTTGGTTGCCTTGACCGCCATCTCCGAGGTGAAGATCTTCGCCTGTGCGGCTTCGGTCGCGTCGGGAAAGCCGTCCCCGGCGCCGGCGGCGGCCTTGTAGATCAGCGCCTGCGCCGCGGCGATTTGCGTCGCCATGTCGGCCAGCATCCACTGCACGCCCTGGAATTCGCAGATCGGCCTGCCGAATTGCTCGCGCTCCTTCGCATAGGCGAGCGCCAGGTCGTAGGCGCCCTCGGCCAGACCGAGCGCCACCGTCGCCGCACCGATGCGCTGGCCGTTATAGGCGTTCATCAGATCGGCAAAGCCCCTGGCGAGGCCGCGCGGCGGCAGTACCAGGGCATCGGCCGGCAAGGCCATGTCCTGGAACACGATCTCGGCCTCGGGGATGCCGCGCAAGCCCATGGCCGGCTCGCGCTTGCCGATTATCAGCCCTGGAGTCTCGTCGCGGATCGCGATGAAGCCGCCGATCCCTTCCTCCCCACCGTTCTCGTCGAAGACGCGGGAGAAAACCAGATGCAGCCGCGACACGCCGCCACCGGTGATCCAATGCTTCCTGCCGTTGACGACAAAGCCGTTGCCGCGACGATCGGCGCGAGTCGTCATTTCGCTCGCCGCGCTTCCGGCACCGGGCTCGGTGATGCAGATCGCCGGCTTATCCCCGGACAAAACCAGTTCGGCGGCGAGGCGCTTCTGCGGATCGCTGCCGTATTTCATGATCGCGCCGATCGCGCCCATATTCGCTTCGACCACGATGCGCCCGGTAATGCCGCAGCATTTCGCCATCTCCTCGATCACCACCACCGCGTCGAGGTAGCTCGCCCCCGCCCGCCATAGGCGGCGGGTATGGTCATGCCGAAGAAGCCAGCCTCCTTCAGCAGCGCGACGTTGTCCCAAGGATATTCCTCGGTGCGGTCGATTTCGGCGGCGCGCGCGGCGATCGGACCGCGCGCCAGCTCCCTCGCCCGCTGTTGCAAATTGCGCTCGGCCGCAGTGAGATCGAACCGCATTACGCCTCCCCACTTGGACTGAGGGCAGTATGACGGCGGGGGAGATCGAGGCAAGCCGCAGGGTTTAGCTGGGAGCCTCGGCCTCGTCCCTGCCTGGCAATTCAACCAAGTCGATCCGGCTGCCGCGCGCCGTCAACCCGAGGCGGCCATGCTTTAAGGCAAGCGCGTCCCTGCCGAAGACCTCGTAGCGCCAACCCGACAATGCCGGCGCCGCGGCGGCGTCATCGGCCGCGATCGCTTCCAGATCCTCAGCGGAAGCGACGAGCTTCTGCGCGACGTGATGCGCTTCACAGGATTGCTTGAGAAGTACGCGCAGCAGCTCGACGAGTGGTCCGAGGCCGGCCGGCGGATCGGCGCGCGACGGCGGTGGCTCGACCGTCGCGGCCTCGGCAAGCCCTTTTCGAACCGCATCGAGGATCTCGCCGCCCAGCTTGCCTTCGGCGATCCCCTTGCCAAGGCTGCGCGTGCGCGACAGCGCCTCGATCGATTTGGGCACGTGAGCGGCAATCTCGAGCACGGCCTCGTCGCGCAGGATGCGGCCGCGCGGCAAGTTGCGCTGCTGTGCGGCCCGTTCGCGCCATGCCGCGAGCGCACGCAGCGCCGCAAAAAAGCGCGAGTCGATCCGGCCGCGCAGACGGAAGCGCCGCCAGGCTTCTTCGGGCTCGTTGCGATAGGTCGCAGGCTCGGAGAGCACCGCCATCTCTTCGGCGAACCATTCCGCCCGCCCGTTGCTGGTCAGTTGATCCTGAAGCCGCTCGTACACGGTACGCAAATGCACAACATCGGCGAGCGCATACTGGATCTGCCGCTCAGTCAGCGGCCGGTGCGCCCAGTCGGTAAAGCGCGATGATTTGTCGAGCGGCGCGCGGGCGAGCTTGGAGACCAGGGTTTCGTAACTGACCGCGTCGCCGAAGCCGCACACCATCGCGGCGATCTGGGTATCGTACAGCGGCTGCGGAACCGCACCGGACAGATTGACGAAGATTTCGACATCCTGACGCGCCGCATGAAAAACCTTCGCAACCGCGGTGTTGGCCATCAGGGCGTGCAGCGGGGCAAGGTCGATGTCCGGGGCGAGCGCGTCGATGGCCGCCGCCTCCTCGGGACCGGCCACCTGAACCAGGCACAGGATCGGCCAGTAGGTCCGCTCGCGCATGAATTCGGTATCGACCGTGACGAAGGCCGCATCTTGTTGTCGCGCGCAAAAGCCGGCGAGAGCATCGCTGTCGGTAATGACCGTCATGGCTTGGGGCTATAGCGCGAAAACTGCCGCGGCGAAACCGTTCCCCTGCATTGCGCCGACCCGCTCCCCGCTCGGTTGTGCCGACCCCGCCTTGACAAGGCCACGGTTCCGTGCGGTGTTCCGGCGGCTCGCAACGTGATTCGGATCGACCGCCCATGCACGCCTATCGGACCCACACCTGCGGCGCCTTGCGCCTGGCCGATGCCGGCCGGACCGCCCGGCTCTCGGGCTGGGTTCACCGCAAGCGCGACCACGGCCACCTCCTGTTCATCGATCTGCGCGACCATTACGGCGTCACGCAATGCGTGATCGATGCGACTTCGCCGCTGTTCGCCGCGGCCGACGAGTTGCGCCTCGAAAATGTGGTCACCGTAACCGGGGTTGCCGCCGCCCGCTCGCCCGACACCGTCAACCCCAGGCTTGACACCGGTGAGGTCGAGCTCCTCATCGAGGCGTTCGAGGTCCAGTCGCAGGCGGAGCCATTGCCGTTTCCGGTCAATGCCGAAGCCGATTATCCCGAGGACATGCGGCTTGCTTACCGCTTCCTCGACCTGCGCCGCGAGAGCATGCACGCCAACATGATGCTGCGCGCAGAGGTAATCGCCTCGATCCGGCGGCGAATGATGGAGCAGGGGTTCACTGAATTTCAGACGCCGATTCTGACCGCGAGTTCGCCCGAAGGGGCGCGCGACTATCTGGTGCCGAGCCGGCTGCATCCGGGCAAGTTTTATGCATTGCCGCAGGCGCCGCAACAATTCAAGCAATTGCTGATGGTCGCGGGCTTCGACCGCTATTTTCAGATAGCTCCCTGCTTTCGCGATGAGGCCGGGCGCGCCGACCGGTCGCCAGGCGAGTTCTACCAGCTCGATTTCGAGATGTCGTTCGTCACCCAGGAGGATGTCTTCGCCGCGATCGAACCGGTGCTGCACGGCGTTTTCAAGGAATTCGCCCGCGGTCGAAAGGTGACCGAGCCGCCCTTTCCGCGGATCTCCTACGCTGACTCGATTGAGCGTTACGGTAGCGACAAGCCCGATCTGCGCAATCCGATCGTCATGTGCGACGTTACCGAGACGTTTCGCGGATCGGGGTTCAAGGTCTTCGCCGGCATGATCGAGAGCGATCCGCGAGTCCGGGTCTGGGCGATCCCGGCGCCCAAGGGCGGCAGCCGCGCATTTTGCGACCAGATGAATGCCTGGGCTCAGGATGAGGGCCAACCGGGCCTTGGTTACATCTTTTTCCGTGGCGGCGAAGGCGTCGGACCGATCGCGCGCAATCTTGGCCGGGAAGCAACTGCGGTGCTGCGCGTAGAATTGGCGCTCGGCGACGGCGACGCGGTCTTTTTCGCGGGCGGCGTGCCGAAGAGCTTTCTTTCCTTTGCCGCCGCCGCACGGCTTCGCATCGGCCGCGAACTCGGGCTCGTCAAGGAGGACGTTTTCGAATTCTGCTGGATCGTCGACTTTCCGATGTACGAGTGGAACGAGGAAATCGGCCAGATAGAGTTCAGCCACAACCCGTTCTCGATGCCGCAGGGCGGATTGGCCGCACTTGAGCAACAGGATCCGCTGGCGATCCTTGCCCACCAATATGATATCGTGTGCAACGGTGTAGAATTGTCCTCGGGCGCGATCCGCAACCACCGCCCGGAAATCATGTACAAGGCCTTCGAGATCGCAGGCTATAGCGCCGCCGAGGTCGAGGAGCGCTTCGGCGGCATGCTCAACGCGTTCAAATACGGGGCGCCGCCGCATGGCGGATCGGCGCCGGGCATCGACCGTATCGTGATGCTGCTCGCCGACACACCCAACCTGCGGGAAATCGTCGCCTTTCCAATGAACCAGCAGGCGCAGGATCTGTTGCTGCACGCACCGGCGCCGGTTCCGCCGGAACGGTTGCGCGAACTTCACATTCGCCTCGCTCTGCCGCCGGGGCGAAACCGGAAATCTTAGGGCGTGGACCGGCATTGGCTCGCTTTGAGGAGAAACACATGTGTCCTGACTGGCGTGACCCGCGGCTGCGCAGCCGGGCGGGCGCCGTCGGTGCAGCTTTCGCGGTCATCGTCGGAGCCGCGGGCGCGGAGGCGGCGGAGATCGCGCCGCATCGGGCGCTTTATGAGATGACGCTGGGTTCGGCGCGGAATGATTCCGGCGTCGTCGATGCGCGTGGCACGATGGCCTATGAGTGGGGCGAAACTTGCGACGGCTGGACGGTCGAACAGCGCTACCGGCTCAAGATGCGCTATGCCGAGGCGCGCGACGTCGACATCGCTTCCAGTCTGGTAACCTGGGAGTCGAAGGACGGGTCGCGTTACCGCTTCAACCAAAAGCAGACCCGCAATGGCGAGGTCGACCAAGAGGTTCGCGGCGAGGCGAAATTGGAAGGCCCGGGAAAGGGCGGCGTCGTGGAATTTTCCAAGCCCGACCAGCAGACCATGCAGCTCGAACCCGGGGTCCTGTTTCCGAGCGCCCACACCATTTTGCTGATCGACAAGGCGAAGGCCGGCGAGACCCTGGTTTCGCGTCAGGTGTTCGACGGATCGGCCGAGGAAAACGCCGTGCAGGTTTCGGCCGTGATCGGACCTAAGGTTACTCCGAGCTCGGCCGACGCGAAGCCGAGCCCGCTGCTGCAGCGGCCCGGATGGCGCATGAGACTGGCCTTTTTCCCCGCCGACCCTAATGCCGAGCGCCCGGATTACGAGCTTGGAATGCGTTTGCTCGACAACGGCATCTCGCGCGACATGGTGATCGACTACGGTGAGTATTCGATCCGCGCCCGGCTCGATGACATAGAACCGATGCCCAAACCGAATTGCTAAACGGATCGGCCCCGCCGTAGAACGCAACCCGGCCGGACGCGCGGGTTCGACGTTACCGCGGTTTTCTCGTAAAGTGCGGGCGCCTCTTCGCGGAAGAGAACCTTCGGTATGAAAAACATCTACCCTGGTGCGCCCGGTCTTGTCGGCAAGCGGTGACGACACCGGCCAAATGAACCCGGTTTCCCGAGAACCCACGCCGCCCGACAGCGCGTCGGCCGGCCGATGAGGTTCGCCAGCGGTACGCTGCGAAAACTGGGGCGCATCTTCATCCGGCCGACCGGCGCCGGCGAAAGGCGAGAGGATGCCATTCAGCAGCGCCCGGGCCTGACCTGGCCTCTGCGGGGTCTGTTGACCTCGGTCCTTGCCGTGCCGGCGCTGCTGCTCGCTCTCGCCGCTTGGCAGAATTATCGGCTGCTGCGGGCGCAAGCCGAAGAACGTGTGACGACCGAGGCGAACGAGTTGCACGAACATGGGTCGACCGCACTGCAAACCTCCGCGCTTGTGCTCACCTGGATCCAAAGCCGGATCGTCGGGCTCGGCTGGGACCGGATCGAGCGAGACGAGGATCTGCACCGCCTTTTGTCGGACCTCGAAACCTTGCCGCAAATCGATGCCGTCTCACTCGTGGACTCCTCCGGACGGATCCGGGCGAGCGGGCGCCCGCTTCCTGCGGCGGCCGCCGACGCCTCACAGCTCGATGCCTTTGTCGCGGCGAAAGCCGGGCAGCCCGGAACTTTTGTCGGGCGCGAACGGAACGATCCCTACACCCATGTCGCCGTGTTCGACCTCAGCCGGCGACACCCATCACCGAATGGAAGCTTCGAGGGAGCTGTCGTCGTCTCTGCGAACCTCAACTATTTCTTAAATTTCTTCAGCACGGTATCGCATGGCGAAGAATTTTCTGCGCTGCTGATGCGCGATGACGGCTCGGTGCTGGTACGGTATCCGCCGTTGGCTGGCGCGCTCACCTTCACTGCCGATCGGCCGATCATGCGCGCGATTGCCGCGGCACCCGAGCGAGGAATTTTCTGGGGCCGCGGCGCGGTCGATGGGATCGAGCGGGTTTTCGCCTACCGGCGGATCGGGGGCTACCCGCTCTACGTCGCTTTCGGCGTTCCGAGCCAGGGAGTGCTGGCGGCGTGGCGCGACAATCTGGTCGATTATCTGTGGTTTGCCGTCCCCGCGTCTTTTGCATTGTTCTGCATGACATTGTTTGCGTTGCGGCAACTCCAGCGGCACAAGGTCGCCAGCTGGCGTTGGCGAAGCACGGCGCGGCGTCTGCGGCGCGAGATGAACCGACGGGAAGCGGCCGAGGCAGAGCTGCGTCAGGCGCAGAAGATGGAGGCGCTTGGCCAACTGACCGGCGGCGTCGCCCACGACTTCAACAACCTGCTGACGGTGTTGCAGGGCTGTCTCGAACTGCTGAGCGGCGAGCAACGCGACGAGCGGCTGCAGTCACGGGTCGACATGGCGCTGCGCGCCGTCGGGCGGGGCGAGAGACTGACCCGCCAGTTGGTCGCCTTTGCCCGCCGCCAGCCGCTCACCATCGCCACTGTCGACATCAATGCCGAATTGCGTCGGATGGCCGACTTGCTCGCCCAGACAGCCGGTATCGAGGTGAAGGTGCAGATGGAGCTGGCGCTCGAACTATGGCCGGTCGACGTCGACGCCACGCAGCTCGAACTGGCAATCATCAATCTGGTCATCAACGCCCGCGATGCGATGCCGAGCGGCGGCGTGCTGCGGGTCCGGACCTTCAATACGATCTTGTCCGGAGCGACCCCGGGGGAACCCTTGGAGGCGGAGGAATTTGCAGCCTTGGCGATCTCGGATACCGGGACCGGCATGCCGCCCGAGGTAGTGGCGCGCGCATTCGAGCCTTTCTTTACGACCAAGGAGCACGGCAAGGGAACCGGGCTCGGGCTCAGCATGGTCTATGGTTTTGCCCACCAGTCGGGCGGGAACGCGACGATCCGCAGCCAGCCCGGACGCGGCACAACGGTCACCTTGCATCTCCCGCGCAGCCTTGGCATCCGCAAGCGCGGCACAGCCGCCGCGGCGGGCTTGCCGCAAGCCAGCCAGGCGTGAAATTCTGCGGCCCGACGCCATCGCCAGGATCCATCGGGAGGAGTGAAGAAGATGCGCATCGTCATTGTCGGTCAGCAGGCATTCGGCAAGGCCGTGCTCGACGCCTTCGTGGCACGCGGCGACGAGGTAGCCGGGGTGTTCGCCGCTCCGGACCGGCCGGGCGCAAGACCCGACCCGTTGGTGGTCGCCGCGCAAGAGCGCGGGCTGACGGTTTACCGTTTTCCAAAATATTCGACCGACGACGCCAAATCCGCGCTCGCCGAACTGAAGGCCGATTTGGGCGTCATGGCATATGTCTTGATTTTCGCCCCGCCCGAGTTCTGCGCCATCCCAAAGCACGGGATGATCCAGTTCCACCCTTCCTTGCTACCGCTGCACCGCGGGCCGTCCTCGATCCCTTGGGCCATCATCCGGGGCCGCAGCGAGAGCGGCCTCTCGATCTTCCGCCCGACGCCGGGGCTGGACGAGGGCCCGGTCATTCTGCAAAAGCGGGTCGTGATCGGTCCGGACGACACCGCCGGCTCGCTCTACTTCGACAAGATCTTCCCGTTGGGCGTCGAAGCTTTGGTCGAATCCGCGGACCTCGTCGTGCGCGGCCGGGCGACCGAAACTACGCAGGACGAAGGCCGGGCGACCTACGAGGGCTGGGTTCGCGAAGCGGAATCGCAGATCAATTGGGCAAGCCACGTCGACTTCGTCTACGACCTGATCCGCGGCTGCAATCCGGCGCCCGGCGCCTGGACGATGTTCGGCGATAAGAAACTCTATCTGTTCGATGCGAAAAAGATCGTGGCGCCCACCTTCGGCGCAGTGCGTGGTCGCAAGATCGGCGAGGGGAAGGCCGCGGGCGATGGCACCATCCGCATCCTGGCGCAGGGCGGCTTTGTCGAGGTCTCCCGGGTTCGCATCGAGAACGGTCCCAAGATCCCCGCCAATGAGGCCGCGATCCCGGACGGGACCATCCTTGGACTTAGCAGTTGATTGCGACCAGTTCGTCGTAAAGCGCCAGGTAGTCGCAGGCGGCCGCCTCCCAGCTGAAGTCTCGAGTCATCGCGCGTTCGATCATACTGCGCCAGAGCAGGGACTCGTGCATCAACACCAGGGCTCGGTCGATTGCCCCGGCGAGGGCGGACGAGGTATCGTCGTCGAAGGCGAACCCTGTCGCGGTGCCGTCGGCGAGGGTGAGCGCATTGGCGTCGACGACCGTATCGGCAAGACCGCCGACGCGCCGCACCAGCGGCAGCGCGCCGTAGCGCAGCGCATAGAGCTGTGTCAGGCCACAGGGTTCGAAGCGGGAGGGAGCGAGCACGCTGTCGGCGGCGGCGAAGATCAGATGCGACAATCCCTCGTCGTATCCTAGCTGCACTGCGATCCGGCCGCCATGAGCCAGGGCGGCGGCGGCAAAGCCTGCTTCGAGATCGGCGTCTCCGGCGCCGAGAAGCGCCAGTTGAGCGCCAGTTGCGACCAAACCGGGGAGGATCGACAACAGCAGATCGAGACCCTTTTGCGGCGTCAGACGGCTGACGACGCCGAACAGCGGCGCGGCTGCGTCGGGATCGAGCCCGAAGCGGCGCTGCAGCGCCGATTTTGCCGCGCGCTTACCGACCAAGGCATCGGCGACGCCATAGGGCAGCGGTAACGCCGGGTCATGGGCGGGGTTCCAGATCTCCGGGTCGACGCCGTTCAGGATGCCGCTCAGCGTCCCAGCCCGGGCGCGCAGCAGACCGTCGAACCCCCACCCGAAAGCCGGCGTCTGGATCTCCTGCGCGTAAGTCGGGCTGACGGCGACAAGCCGATCTGAATAGACGAGACCCGCCTTCAGAAGGGAAATCTGGCCATAGAACTCGAGCCCGTCGATCGCAAAAAAACTGGGCGGCAGAGCGAGTTCGCCGAATGCAGCGCCCGCAAACAACCCGCGATAGGCGATATTGTGGATTGTGAAGACTGTCGCGGTCCGGGCCGCGGTCGGATCGGCGGTCAAATAGGCCGGGGCGAGGCCGGCGTGCCAATCATGGCCGTGGACGATGTCGGGCCGCCAGGTTCGATCGGCGCCGCGGGCGATGGCCGCCGCAACCCACCCCAGCAACGCAAAGCGTCGATGATTGTCCGGCCACTCGACGCCGTCCGGCCCAATATAGGGTCCGCCCGGGCGGTCATAAAACGCCGGATGGTCGACGAGATAGGCAAAGCGCCCCGTTCCGGGCAACCGGGCGAGCGCCAGCCGCACCCGCTCTACGGCAAAAGGAGTGCGCAGCCGCGCGACATCGGCGACGTCGTGAAAGGCATCGAGAAAGCCGGTAAAACCCGGCAGCAGCAGCCGCGCATCGACGCCGAGCCTTATCTGCGCCGGCGGCAGCGCCGCGACGACATCGCCGAGCCCGCCGGATTTGACCCACGGATAAAGCTCGGCCGCAACATGCAACACCCGCATTGCGGATGAGATAGAGTGGTCAGTTCTTGGTCTTGTCGACGAGGCGGTTCTCGGCGATCCAGGGCATCATGGCGCGGAGTTTCTCGCCGACCTTTTCGATGTCGTGTTCGGCGGCGCGACGGCGCAGGGCCTTGAAGCTCGGCTGGCCGGCGGCGTTTTCGAGCACCCATTCGCGGGCGAAACGGCCCGACTGGATGTCAGCCAGAATCTCCTTCATCCGGGCGCGCACATGTTCGTCGATGACCCGCGGGCCACGCGAATAGTCGCCGTATTCGGCGGTGTTCGAGACCGAATAGCGCATGTTGGCGATGCCGCCCTCGTAGATCAGATCGACGATCAATTTGACCTCATGGCAGCATTCGAAATAGGCCATCTCGGGCGCATAGCCGGCCTCGACCAGGGTCTCATAGCCGGCGAGGATCAGTGAAGTCAGTCCGCCGCAGAGTACGCTCTGCTCGCCGAAGAGATCGGTCTCGCATTCTTCGCGGAACGTCGTCTCGATGACGCCGGCGCGGCCGCCGCCGATTGCCGAGGCGTAGGATAGCGCGATCTCCACCGCATTGCCGGACGGGTTCTGATCGACCGCGAGCAGGCAGGGCACGCCGGCACCGCGCAGATATTCGGAGCGCACCGTATGACCCGGCCCCTTGGGTGCGATCATGAAGACGTCCATGTCCAGGCGCGGCTCGATCAGGCGGAAATGGATGCTGAGCCCGTGCGCCACCGCGAGTGCGGTGCCCTGGCGCATATTGGGCTTGAGATCAGCGTTGTAGAGCTGCGCCTGCAATTCGTCGGGCGCGAGGATCATGACGATGTCGGCCCATCTCGCCGCCTCGGCGGGGGTCAGCACCTTGAAGCCGGCCGTTTCCGCCTTTTGCGCCGACACCGAGCCTGGCCGCAACGCGACGACGACCTCCTTGACGCCGCTGTCGTGCAGATTGTTGGCGTGAGCATGGCCCTGACTGCCATAGCCGATGATCGCAACCTTTTTCGACTTGACCAGGTTCACGTCCGCGTCGCGATCGTAATAGACCCGCATGACCCTCTCCTCGAAATCAGAAACTTGCCTTGCCGCGCGACATCGCGACAGCGCCCGTGCGCGACACCTCGACGAGGCCGAGCGGCTCCATCAGATTGACGAAGGCGTTCAGCTTCTCCGCCGAGCCGGTCATCTCGAAGACGAAGCTGTCGATCGTCGAGTTCGACGACCCTGGCGCGGAAAATGTCCGCAAGCCGCAGCGATTCGATGCGTTGGTCACCCTTGCCCGCGACCTTGACCAGCATCATCTCGCGCTCGACGAACGGACCCTCGTCGGTCAAATCGTGCACCTTGCGCACCGGCACCAGCCGCGACAATTGCGCCTTGATCTGTTCGATGATCATGCGCGTTCCCGAGGTCACAACGGTGATCCGCGACAGGCTATTGGCGCGGTCGACCTCGGCCACGGTCAGGCTCTCGATATTGTAGCCGCGCCCGGAGAAAAGACCGATGACGCGCGCCAGCACGCCCGGCTCGTTGTCGACCAGGACGGCGATCGTGTGCCGTTCGATGTCGGCCACCGGAGGCGTCTCAGACCAGGACCATCCCCTCTTCGGAGACCGGCTTCTCCGCTTCGTCCTCGGGACCGAGCAACATCTCGTTATGCGCCGCGCCCGACGGGATCATCGGGAAGCAGTTCTCGGCCTGATCGACCGCGACGTCGAGAATGACCGCGCCCGGCTCCGCCAGCATCCAGGCGATGGCGTCATCGACATCGGCCGGGCTTTCGACCCGCCGTCCGACCGCGCCGAACGCCTCAGCGAGCTTGACGAAATCGGGCAGGGCCGCGGTGTAGCTTTCGGAGTAGCGGCCGCCATGCAGCAATTCCTGCCACTGCCGCACCATGCCCATATACTGGTTGTTGAGGATGAAAATCTTGACCGGCAGCCGGTATTGCGCGGCGGTCGACATCTCCTGGATGTTCATCAGGATTGAGGCCTCGCCGGCGATATCGATGACGAGCGCCTCCGGATGGGCGATCTGGACCCCGATCGCGGCCGGCAAGCCGTAGCCCATCGTGCCGAGCCCGCCGGAAGTCATCCAGTGATGAGGTTCGTCGAATTTGAAGAATTGCGCGGCCCACATCTGGTGCTGGCCGACCTCGGTGGTGATATAGGTGTCGCGGCCGCGGGTCGACGCATAGAGCCGTTCGAGCGCGAATTGCGGCTTGATCAGGTCGCGGCGGCTGCGATCGTAACGCAGGCAGTCCCGGGCACGCCAAGCCTCGATCGTGCGCCACCACTCGGCCCGCGCCATCTCGCCACTGCGGCTTGCCGCGCCGGGCCAGGCGGCCAACATCGCCGCCGTCGCCCGGCCGGCGTCGGCGATGATCGGCACATCGATCCGGACATTCTTGTTGATCGAGGACGGATCGATGTCGATGTGGATCTTTTTCGATCCCAGCGAGAACGCATTCAGCCGGCCGGTCACCCGGTCGTCGAAACGCGCGCCGACGGCGACTAGAACGTCGCAGCCATGCATCGCCAGATTTGCCTCGTATGTGCCGTGCATGCCGACCATGCCGAGGAAATGCGGGTCCGAAGCCGGCAGCGCGCCCAGCCCCATCAGCGTCAACGTGCAGGGCGCATCGGCGCGGCGCACCAATTCGGTGAAGCTTGCGCAGGCCTCGGACCCGGAATTTACGAGCCCGCCGCCGCCGTAAAACAATGGCCGCTTGGCCCCCGCGACTAGCGCGACAGCTTCAGCAATGCGGGCCGGATCCGGTGACAATTGCGGCCGATAGCTCTTGTGCCCGCCGTTTTCCGGACCGTCATAGGTGCAGAGCGCGAACAGCACGTCCTTCGGCAGATCGACCACCACCGGCCCTGGCCGGCCGCTGCGCGCGACATAGAATGCCTCGTGCAGCGTGCGCGCCAATTCGCGGATATCCTTGACGAGGTAATTGTGCTTCGTGCAGGGCCGCGTGATCCCCGTCGTGTCGGCCTCCTGGAAGGCGTCGTTGCCGATCAGATGCGTCGGGACCTGCCCCGTCAGGCAGACGACCGGCACCGAATCCATCAGCGCGTCGGTGAGCCCAGTGACGGCGTTGGTGGCGCCGGGCCCGCTCGTCACTAAAACGACGCCGACCCGGCCGGTCGAGCGGGCATAACCCTCGGCCGCGTGGACCGCGCCGCCCTCCTGCCGCACCAGAATGTGGCGCAGCGCGTTCTGCTTGAAGAGCGCGTCATAGATCGGCAGGACGGCGCCGCCGGGATATCCGAAAATGACGTCGACTCCCTGATCGATCAGGGCCTTGATGACGATTTCCGCGCCACTGATCGGCTCGGCCGACATGACCATCTCCTCGGGTGCGAACAGAAGCCCGCCTGGGGCTCCCGGGGCCGCGCACCCTAGTCAGCTAGGCTGGCAGGGTCAACAAAAACTCGTCAATAAACTGGCGTGAGCGCCGCAGCAAACTTTCCGAAAATTGCGCGCCTAACTGCAGATCGGGGCGGCATTGATGCCGGAACCACGTCGTCTGACGCTTGGCGTAGCGCCGGGTTGCGCGCTGCGCGGCGGCGATGGCGGCATCGAGCGTGATCTCGCCGCGCAGATGGCACAACAATTCGGGCAGGCCCACAGCCTTCATCGCCGGAAGGTCGGGGTCGAGGTTGCGAGCGGCGAGCGCCGCCGCCTCGTCGAGCCCGCCCGCCGACAGCATCGCGCCAAAGCGGCGGTCGCAAGCCGCATAAAGGAGATCGCGCGGCGGCAGCATCAGGATCGTCGCGAAGCGGAAGGGAGGCGTCGGCGGCGGCCTAGCCTGCCACGCCGTGATCGGGACGCTGGTGGCGCGCACCACCTCGTAAGCGCGCGTCAGCCGCTGCGTGTCCCCCGGCGGAAGACGTCGTGCAGCGAATGGGTCAAGTGCTGCAAGGCGTTCGCGGAAGGCGATCCCGCCGAGCGCGCGATGCAGCGATGCGGCCTCCTCCCGGATTTCGGCTGGGATCTCCGGGACCGGCGCAAGGCCCTGCTGCAGCGACCGCAGATAAAATCCGGTGCCGCCGACGACGATCGGTAGACGGCCCTGCGCGCTCGCTGCCGCGATGGCGTCTAATGCCAGCATGCGCCATTGCGCAACCGAACCACGCGCGGCGGCGTCGAGAATGCCGTAGAGTCGATGCGAAGCGCGCGCCAGGGCAGCCGCATCGGGACGCGCGGTAAGGATGCGCAGGTCGTGGTACAACTGGATGGCGTCAGCATTGATGATGACACCGTCGAATGCCGCGGCCAATTCGAGCGCGAGGGCCGACTTGCCGCTCGCCGTCGGGCCGGCGATGACAACGACCGGCGGCTCCTTGCCAGCATCCCCAACGATGGCGTAGGACGGGTCATGGAACTGGTCCTGACCCTGATCGCCGGGGCTGCCGACGCGGGACTGCCCGCACTCGCAGCTGACATCGCCCGTAGAGTGGGCAGTGCTGTTCCGGAATGGCTCGCCGAGGATCAAGCTTGCGATCTCGCCGTCGAGGCCCCCGACCCTGGCCTCGTCGAACGCACGGCGCGCGATCTGATCGGCGCAAGAGCTATCGATGTGCTTATCCAGCCGGCGGCGGGGCGCCGAAAACGCTTGCTGATCGCCGATTTCGAGGCGACGGTCATCGTCAACGAAATGCTCGACGAATTGGCCGAACTGCATGGGATCGGACCCGAAATCGGCGACATCACCCGCCGCGCGATGAATGGCGAGATCGATTTCGAGGCAGCGCTCGAGGCCCGCATCGGCCTGCTTGCGGGAATGACGGAGGCCCAACTCGAGGCGGCGGCGGAAAGCATACGCCTCACCCCCGGCGCGCGCGAACTGGTCGCAACGATGCGCCGCGACGGCGCCGTCACCGCACTGGTGTCGGGGGGGTTCACGCTCTTTGCCGAACGGGTCGCGGTAGAACTCGGGTTTCGCCGCATCGTCGCCAACCGGATGGACATCGTCGATGGCCGCGTCGTCGGAACAGTCCGGCGGCCGATTGTCACCGGCGAGACCAAACTGCAGGTGCTGCGCGGCATCGCGGCGGAGTTCGGGCTGGGCGAGGACGAAACGATGGCGGTCGGCGACGGCGCCAACGATCTGGCGATGCTGGCCGCGGCCGGGATCGGCGTCGCCTTTCACGCCAAGCCGATCGTCGCCGGCACGGCGCGATGGCGTTTGGACCACGCCGATCTGACCGGCCTCCTCTATGCCCAAGGCTATCGTGAGGATGAAATCGTGCGCTGACCGTCCTCGACCCGATCCCTAACCTTGATCGAGGCGCAGCGCGACGAAGCGCAGATCGCCCTGCCGCTCCACGAGCAACAAAATCGACTTCCGACCGGCCTTTTTGGCGTCGTCGATCCTGCTGCCGACGTCGCCCGGGCTTTTGACCTCTTCCTGCGCCGCTTCCATAATCAGATCGCCAGGCCGCACGCCCTTGCTGGCCGCCGAGCTGTCCTTGGCCACATCGACGACGACCACGCCTTTGGAATCGTCGGACAGCGAAAATTTGTCCTTCAGTTCCGGCGTGATTTCGGACAGCGTCAGGCCCAAGGTCTTGACGACGTGGGTGTCGTCGCCCTTGCCGCCCTTTTTCGCCGTCGGCTCGGCATTCGCCTGTTTCTGGTCGCTCTCGTCGAGCCGTCCGACTTTGACCTGCAAAGTCGTCAGTTGGCGCTTGCGCCAGACGGTCAGCGGGACGTTGGCGCCGACCGCCGTCTCGGCGACGAGCCGCGGCAGGCGGCGCATGTCAGTCACTTCACGACCGTTGAAACTTAGAACGACATCGCCCGGCTGCACGCCGGCGGCCTCGGCCGGCCCCTTCTCGTTGACGCTGGCGACAAGCGCGCCGTGCGCCTTGTCGAGGCCCAGGCTTTCGGCGATCTCGTCGGTCACCGCCTGGATGCGAACGCCAAGCCAGCCGCGATGAACCATATGATCCGCCTCGTGCTGGAGCTCGCTGACGACGGATTTGGCCAGCGCCGACGGGATGGCGAAACCGATCCCGATCGAGCCTCCCGAGGGCGAATAAATCGCCGTGTTGATGCCGATGACTTGCCCATCCATGTTGAACATCGGCCCGCCGGAATTGCCGCGGTTGATCGACGCGTCGGTCTGCAGGAAATCGTCGTAGGGGCCGGAATTGATGTCGCGCTGCCGAGCGGACAGGATACCCGCCGTGACGCTGCCGCCGAGCCCGAACGGATTGCCGATCGCCAATACCCAGTCGCCGACCCGGGCGGCGTCACTGTCGCCCCACACCGCCGCCGGCAGGGGCTTGTCGGCCTTGACCTTCAACAGCGCGATGTCGGTCTTGGTGTCGCGGCCGATCACCTCGGCCTTGAGGTTGGTGTCATCGTGCAGGATGACGGTGATTTCGTCGGCGTCGGCGATGACATGATTGTTGGTCACGACATAGCCGGCGGGGTCGATGATGAAGCCCGAGCCGAGCGAGGTCGCCTTGCGCGGCAATGCGTCCGGCCGGCCGCTCTTCGGCAACCCATGCTCGAAGAAGTCGCGGAAGAACTCGTCGAACGGTGAGCCGGGCGGAAATTGCGGCATTTCTGGGCCGCCGCGCTGGCCGCGATCGGATTTGAGCGTTTGCGTCGTCGAGATGTTGACGACCGCCGGCAATAGCTTTTCGGCGAGATCGGCAAAACTGTCGGGCGCTGGGCGCGCCGCCGCCGGCATGATAATCGCCGGAACGAAGAGCAGCAGCGCGACCGCCGCCCCGACGGCGCGGCACGCCAAGCTCGTGGAACGTGAAAACACGTCAGGCTACTCCTCGCACTCGAGCTGCATCGATCTCGGCCGCCGCCGACCAGGCGCCAAGCCGATTTAACGGCTAAGAGTAAAAGAGAAGCCGGCGCCAGACCAGCCGCTTGTTCGCCGCCTCCCGCAGCGCTGCGCGATCACCGGCGGGCCAGCCAGACGAGGCCAACGCCGATGCACGCCGCCGCCAATCCGGCCAGCCGCAAGGTCTGTGGCGGGAGTGTGACCGTGCGCGCCGCAGCTCGCTTCATCGTCTCGGGAAACAGCGCATAAAACACGCCTTCGATCACCAGAACGAGGGCAAGTCCTGTCCACAGATCCCTCATCTCTGCGCGCGACATCGGCCGCACCCGCCGATCATTGCCGGCGCATGCGACTGCGTCACTGCGCTCCGGGTTTTGCCGTCGGGGCGCCGGTCCTGCCCGCCACCCCGTCCGGATTTTCGAAGAAGCGGAAGAACCCGCTGTCGGGCGTCAGCACAAACGATGTTCCGTGTCCTGTCAGAGGCATCGCGGTAGGCCTGCATCGAACGATAGAAGGCGAAGAACTGCTTATCCTTGCCAAAGGCGTCGGCATAGATGCGGATGCTCTGGGCGTCGCCGTCGCCACGGACGCGCTGGGCATCGCGCTGCGCTTCGGCGAGGATTACAGTGCGTTCGCGTTCGGCGTTCGCCCGCACGTTCTGCGCCGCCTCGGCCCCTTCGCCGCGATATTGCGCGGCCTGCTGCTCGCGCTCGGAGCGCATCCGGGCATAGATCGCCTGGCTGTTCTGCGCCGGCAGATCGGCGCGGCGGATACGCACATCGACGACGTCGATGCCAAAGGGTTTAGCTTGCGCGCTGACCTCGTCGCGGATTTGGTTCATGATCGCCGGAGCGCTGCGGCGACAGCAGCGTCGACAAGGTGACGTTGCCGATCACCCGCCGCAGGCTGCCGCTGACCATGGCCTGAAGCCGCGCCCGCACCGCCGCTTCGGAAGCGACGGTCTGATAGAACAGCAGCGGATCGGTGATCCGATAGCGCGCATAGGTGTCGACCACCAGCCGCTTCTGGTCGGAGGCGATGACTTCCTCGGGAGGCGGCTCGAAATCGAGCAGCCGGTTGTCGTAGAAGATCACGTTCTCGATGAATGGCCGCTTGACCTGCAGCCCGGGTTAGCGAATGACGCGGCGCGGCTGGCCGAGTTGCAAGACCAGCGCTTCTTCGGTCTGTTCGACAATAAACAGCGAACTCAAGGCGAAAATGCCGCCGACAATCAGCATCGCCGGCGATGATGGCAAGGAGGCGGCGGCTCATCTTCGCCTCCCTATTGCCGGCTGCGCATCGTCGGGGCGGGGCCGCGGCGGCGCCGACGATGTCGCGCCGGGCGCGGCAGCGCCGCTCGCCGGGGCGGCCGCGCCGCCCAGCGCCGGCAGCGGCAGATACGGCAGCACGCCGCTCGAGCCTTGGGCGGATTTGTCGATGATGACCTTGTTGCTGCCCTTAAGCACGGCCTCCATGGTTTCGAGGTAGAGGCGCTGCAGCGTCACATCCTGCGCCGCCTTGAAAGCGCGGTAGACCGAGTTCGAACCGGTCGGCGTCGCCTTGCGAGCGGGCGATGATTTCCTGGCGATAGGCTTCAGCCTCCTGCTTGATCCGGACCGCATCGCCGCGGGCGCGGGGAATGATGTCGTTGCGGTAGGATTCGGCCTCGTTGCGCAAGCCGCTCGCGGTCGGCGAGCGCCGCCTGCACGTCGCGGAAGGCGTCGATGACCTCGGCCGGCGGGTCGACCCGCTGCAACTGCACCTGGGTGATTTCGATGCCGGCGGCGTAGCTGTTGAGGATCGTCTGCAGCAGGCGCTGCGTATTGTTCTCGATCTTCGCGCGGCCCTCGGACAACGCCTGCGCGATCGGTGTCTCGCCGACGACTTCGCGCATGGCGCTCTCGGCCGCCGATTTTACGGTCAGCTCAGGATCGCGAATGTTGAACAGATAGGATTGCGCGTCCTTGATCACCCAGAATACTGTGAAGTTGATGTCGACGATGTTTTCGTCGCCGGTCAGCATAAGCGCCTCTTCCGGGACCTGACGGGTGGCGGGACCGCGGCCGCTCTCGCCGGAGCGGTAGCCGATCTCGGTGCGGTTGACGCGAGTGACGCTCGGCCGCAGCACGGTTTCGATCGGCGCCGGCAAATGATAGTTGAGGCCCGGCTGGGTTGTCCGGTTATAGGCGCCGAAGCGCAGCACGATGCCGACCTCGTCAGGGAGCACGCGATAAAAGCCGCTCGCCAGCCACAGCACGGCGATGCCGATCAGGACGATCGCGATCCCGGCGCCGGTGCCGAAATTGCCGGGCAGCAGCCGGCGAAACCGGTCCTGGCCACGGCGCAGCAATTCCTCGAAATCGGGCGACTGCGGGCCGCCTCGGCGCGGGCCCCCTCCGCTGCCGTTGCCGCGCGGGCCGCCGCCCCATGGACCACCGCCGCGCGGACCGCCGCCCCAAGGGCCGCCGCCTTGACTGAGCCAAAACATCGAGGTTCGACCTTTCCGTGGTGTCGCGTTTTGGCTGCACGGCCGATGCGGTCGATCTGAGTCAGCAACGGCGAGCCGCAGATCGCCGACCCCCGATAGGGGCAGCACGGGGTGTTGTCAAGCGGGGCCGCCCGCCCCAAATCCGCCCCATCCCGCGACGCCCGCAAACAGCGGCGGAAGCGCCTCAGCCAACGCGAGCCCGCGCCCGCGAGACGCGCCGCCGGTCCTGCCGAACCGGAATCGTCAACCAAGCCCGGCTTATCTTGGCGCAAAATTGTGGCGTCCGCCGGGCAAGGAGAACGGACATGCCCGCCGTAACACAGCAACAGATCCTCGACGCGTTGGCCGCCGTCGCCGACCCCGACAAGGGAGCCGACATCGTTTCGCTCGGCATGGTCTCGGGGATCGTCATCCGGGACGGCAACGTCGCCTTTTCGATCGAGGTCGAGCCCGAGCGGGGGCCGCGGCTCGAACCCTTGCGCAAGGCGGCGGAAAAGGCGATCGAGGCGCTGCCCGACGTGCTCTCGGTATCGGCGGTGCTGACCGCGCAGTCGACAGCGCGCGGCCCGAACGCGCCGCAATCGCCGGCAGCGCGACACGCCCGGCCGCAACATCGGACCGAGGGCGGCGCTGTCCCCGGCATCGAGGCGATCGTAGCGGTCGCCTCGGGTAAGGGCGGCGTCGGCAAGTCGACCGTCGCCTCCAACCTTGCTTTGGCCTTGCGGGCGAACGGTCTACGCGTCGGCGTGCTCGACGCCGACATTTATGGCCCGTCGATGCCGCGCATGCTGGGGATTTCCGGCCGGCCCCGCTCCCGCGACGGCAACGTTCTGGAGCCGATGGAGAATTACGGGCTCAAGGTCATGTCGATGGGCTTTCTGGTGCCGGAAGACACGGCGATGATTTGGCGCGGCCCGATGGTGATGAGCGCCCTGCAACAGATGCTGCGCCAGGTTGCCTGGGGCGCACTCGACATCCTGGTCGTCGATCTGCCTCCCGGCACCGGCGACGCGCAACTGACGATGGCGCAGCAGGCGCCGTTGGCGGGTGCTGATCATCGTCTCGACGCCGCAGGACATAGCGCTCCTCGATGCGCGCAAGGGCCTCAACATGTTCACCAAGGTCGATGTCCCGGTTCTCGGGATCATCGAGAATATGAGCTATTTCCTCTGCCCGCATTGCGGCGGCCGCAGCGAGATTTTTTCGCATGGGGGCGCCCGCCGCGAGGCCGAGCGGCTCGGCGCAGAATTTCTGGGCGAGGTGCCGCTCGATCTCGCGATCCGCGAAACTTCGGACGAGGGGAGGCCGATTGCCGTCTCCGACCCGGAGAGCCCCAACGCCCAAATCTTCCGGGGGATCGCGACCCGCATCTGGGAGAAGGTCGCCGGCGACGCCTCCCGCCGTCCGCCGCCCCGCATCGTCATCGAATGACGCGCGGCCGACGCAGTGCGCCTCAGCCGGTGAAGATCGCCTTCGGGATCATGGCGTGGATGCCTTTGACGCAGTCGACGACCTGAGTCACCTCGAAATCGACGGCGATGCTGGCGAGCGCGTAGGCGTCCTCGCGGCGGAGGCCCTTCTCCTCGGCAAGAAAATCAATGGTCTCGCGGATCGCCATGCGCATCGCCTCGTCGAGACTTCTCGTGGAGGCCGAGCGCAATCCAATGGGTCGGCGTCTCGGCGCGCGGCCAGGCGAGCGTGCGGTCCCGTAGCAATTCAAAACGGAAAGTCCCGGTCATTGACGTCTCGATCGCGGTCAGATCGACCTCTCCGTCACCCTGGGCGGCATGACCGTCGCCGACCATGAACAAGGCACCGGGCACATGCACCGGCAGATACAAGATCGAGCCGGCGGTCAACTCATTGAGATCGATGTTGCCGCCGTGTGCGCCCGGCGGGATCGAGGAGAGCCGGCCGAGGCTGCGCGCCGGCCCGGTCGCCATGATGCCGAAAAACGGCCTCAGCGGCACCTCGATGCCGGGCGCGAAGCGAGCGCAGTTGCGCGCGAAATCAAACGGAATGACGGCGCTGCGGTTCAGCGTGAACTCGTCCGGCAGGCCGCCCTTTTGCGCCCGCATCGTGTTGACCCCGTAGGGTGTGCGCGGCTTCGCCTCCAGGACGTGGACGGCAAGCACGTCGCCGGGTTCGGCGCCCTCGATAGAGACCGGCCCCGAGACGATGTGCGGCCCGAGCCCGCTGTGCTGAACCTTGGCGTAGATCGTCGCGGCATCGGCCAGCACCTCTTCCTTCGGGATGCCGTAGCGGCCGAAGAATTCTTCGGGCGCCCCCTGGTCGGCGAGCAGCCCTTCGTGCGAGACCGTGTCGATCGTGACCGTTTCGCCGGGCCGGACAAAGGCGATGGGGTCGGCCGCACCCGAGAGATAGCCCCAATGCACGGTCTCGGGGCCGCTGCCGATATGCAACGCGCCGTCGGGACCGCGCGTGACCAAGCCTGCTGCTGCGGCGCGCTGGGCGACCTCGCCGGACGACCGCAGCCCCGACGAACTCGGTTTTGCGATGCGCCCTTGCGCGGCGGCCAGACCACCCCTCAGGAACAGGTATCGCTCGCGGTCGACAAGCCCCTGCCGCAGCAGGCCGTCGAGGAGGTCGAGGGCGTGGTCTTGCGCCATCAATCGAGCGCCTGCGCCGCGCGGGCCACCCGGCGGGCCCGGTCGCGCTGGCGCTCTTCGGCGCGGGCGAGCACGCCGGCGAGCACCTCGGGGTCGGCAATATCAGGCGAACCCGCGGCAAAAGGCGGCGCCGGGTCATATTCGATCGCGAGTTGGATCGCCTCGGCGGCGGCGCGGCCGGCGATGTCGGCGGCGACAGTCAGGGCCACGTCGATCCCGGCGGTGACGCCGCCCCCGGTATAGAGATTGCCGTCAACGACGACGCGCTCGGCCACGGGCTCAGCGCCAAAAGCGCGCAGCAGATCGCGCGACATCCAATGGGTTCCGGCGCGCCGCCCTTGCAGCAATCCGGCCGCCCCCAGCACCAGCGAGCCGGTGCAAATCCCGACGACGTACCTGGCTTCAGCCGCCCTGCGGCGCAGGAAGGCCAGCACCTCGGCATCCTCCAACAGCGGGTTGACGCCGGTTCCGCCCGGCACCAGCACGAGATCGAGCGGCGGGCACTGCGCGAGTGTGGCTTGCGGCAGGATCGTCAGCCCATGCTCGGAGCGCACCGGCTCCAGATCCTTCCATAGCAGCAAGGTCTCAGCGCCCGGGATGCGCGCCAGCACCTCATAGGGACCGGTCAGGTCGAGCTGGGTCAGGTTCGGGAAGACCAGCAGCCCACTGCGCCATTGCCTCTCGCTCATCGGCAATCTCCTGATGGAAGCGGCGCCTGTTTAGCGATAGAACGGTTCGGGGGCAAACCGGAGAGCGCGATGCCGCTGGCGCTGATGAGCCCGGCCTTTCCACCGGGCGGTGCGGTTCCGGCCGAATACACCTGCGACGGCGCCGACATTTCGCCGCCGATCTCCTGGTCGGGCGTGCCGGTGGGGGCGCAAAGCCTGGTGCTGATCGTCGAGGATCCCGATGCGCCTTCGGGGGTGTTTCGGCATTGGGCAGCCTACGATATTCCGCCGACCACAACGGGGCTCGCGCAGGGTTATGGTCCGCGCCGGGTGGCCGCGAGGTTCCGCGAAGCACGCAACGATTTTGGTGAACGGTATTACGGCGGCCCCTGCCCGCCGAAAGGGCACGGCGTCCATCATTACCATTTCCGCCTGCTTGCGATCAGCCGGCCGCGTCTCGATCTCGCGCCCTCCGCCAGCGCATTGGACGTGCGCAACGCAGCGCAGCCCTATGTCATCCAGCAGACCGAGCTGATCGGCACCTATCGGCGCTGAACCCGCCCTCCGTCGGCACGCTGCCTGCACTGTTCCGGGCAAGCAAACGTAAGAGCTGAGGGAAGCGCGATGCAGATGACCCGTCGGAAGTTGGCGACATTGGCGGGTGCGGCAGTGCTGGCGCGTACGTTGCCGCTGCGTGCCGCGGGGCCGAACATCTTCGTGCCCGGCTTCAACATGCCGGCCAATCTCGACCCGCACCAAGTACTCGATGTCGGGATGCTGGGCTATACGCTCAACGCCTACGACAATCTTTACCGCTACGAGGACAACCCGGCGAAGATGCAGCCCTGGCTGGCGCTCGGCCACACCGTGTCGGCGGACGGCTTGACCTGGGATTTCAAGCTGCGCGAGGGCATCAAGTTCCACGACGGCAGTGAACTGACCGCGCCCGACGTGGTCTACAGCTTCCAGCGCCTGTTGGCCCTCAACAAGGCGCCGGCGGCTCCTTTCCTGTCGGTCTTGACCGCGGACTCGATGACGGCGCCCGAGCCCCATCTCGTCCGATTCAAGCTCGCCCAAGCCTACGGGCCGTTCTTCGCAACGATCCCGATCGCCGTCATCGTCAATCCGCGCGTCGTCAAGGCGCACGAGAAAAATGGCGACTGGGCGGCCGGTTGGCTAGCGTCGAACGAGGCCGGGTCCGGAGCGTACCGGTTGCTGCCCGAGAGTTATGTGCCGCTCGAACATGTCGATATGGAGAAGAACGCCGACCACTTCATGGGGTGGACGGACAACCCGCGGCCGATCGACAAGATCGAATGGCGCCCGACCCAGGTGACCTCGACCCGGGTTCTGGCGCTGCTCAACGGGTCGCTTGACATGACAGCCGGCTATTTGCCGGTCGATCAGCTTGAGCGCATCGGCAAATCGCCCAACGCCCATGTCGCCAAGAACCCGACGATGCGGCTGCTGGTCATCCGGATGAACAACACAAAGCCGCCTTTCGACAACATCAACGCGCGCAAAGCCTTTGCTTATGCGTTCAACTATAAAGGCTTTATCGACGAGATAGTGAAGGGCAACGCAACGCGCAATCCGGCGCCGCTGCCGAACAACATCTGGGGCTATCCCAAGGACGAAAAGGGCTACGACTTCGACCTGGCGAAGGCCAAAGAATATTTCGACAAGGCTCTTGCCAAGGGGGCCCCGATGAAGCGGCCCATCGAACTGCATGTGCAGCAGCCATTGGAACAGACAGTGCAGGCCGGGCAATTGTTTCAGAGCGACCTGGCCACGATCGGCGCCAAATTGAAGATGGTGAACGACACCTTCGCCAATCTGACCAGCATTTCGAGCAAGGCCGAAACCACGCCCGATATGTGGATCCACTGGGTCAGCACCTACTATGTCGATCCCGACAACTGGATCGGTCAGATGTACGACAGACGGTTCCACGGCACCTGGAAAGCCTCGTGCTGGTATACGAACCCGGCCGTCGACGATCTGCTGCGCAAGGCGCGACTTCTGGTCGAACAGGAAGACCGCGCCGTTCTCTACGAACAGGCGGCAAAAATGATCGTCGCGGATTTGCCCGACGTCTGGATCTACAACATGATCGAGGCCGCAGGTCTGTCCAACCGCGTCGAGGGCTTCCGCCATTGCCCGGTCGGGTCGGGCGCCGAGGTGCGCTGGATGCATCTGGCGACCTGAGGCGTAAGGACCCCGATCAGGAGGAAAGGCGTTGGTGGGTTTCATCCTGCGCCGCGCGTCCTACGCCGTCCCGTCGCTCTTCGGTCTACTGGTCGTGACCTTCCTGATGGTGCGGATCGTGCCCGCGGACCCCGCGGCAGCACTCGCCGGCGACAACGCTACGCCGCAGCAAATTGCCGCGATCCGCCACCAGTACGGCTTTGACCGGCCGCTGGTCGAACAGCTGATCCTCTATCTGGGCCAGGTGGCGCAGTTCAATTTCGGCGAAAGCCAGTATTCGCACCGTCCGGTGGGCCTCGACATTCGCCAGCGGTTGCCGGCGACGCTTGAGCTGACCATTTCGGCGTTGCTGATCGCGATCTTGCTCGGCGTGCCGTTGGGCGTCGTTTCCGCCGTCTATCACAACCGGTGGCCCGATTTCGCTCTGCGCATTATTTCGATCACCGGCGTCGCGATGGCGGCCTTCTGGTTTGCGATCATGCTGCAGATGCTGTTCGCGATGGAATTACATTGGCTGCCATTGCGCGGGCGGCTCGGCACCGCCATCGTGGCCCCGCCCGACGTCACCGGCTCGCTGTTGCTCGACAGCCTTTTGGCCGGCCGCTTCGACGCCTTCGGCGATGCGCTGCGGCATCTGGTGCTGCCGGCGGTCACCCTGTCGCTCGGCGGCTTGGCGACGATCACCCGGTTCACCAGGGCCGGCGTGCTGGAGACGCTGCAGAAGGATTTCGTCCTCTACGAGCGTGCGGTCGGCTATCCGCGGCGGCGGCTCATCTGGATCTACGTACTGCGCAATTCGGTCATCGCCGCGGTGACGCAAATCGGGCTGCTGTTCGGAGCGCTAATCGCCGGCGCCGTCGTCGTCGAGGCGATTTTCGATTGGCCGGGCATCGGCAGCTACGCTGTCAACGCTATCCTGACCGCCGACTACAAGGTGATGCTGGCCGTAACCCTGCTGATCGGGGTGATTTATACGGTCGTTAACATCCTGACCGATCTGATCCACCGGCTGCTTGACCCGCGGCTGCGCAAGCAGCTCTAGGATCGGTGTCCGTGCTGATTGCTCGCAAGTTCGCCCGCGACCTTCCGGCGCTGGCCGGATTATTGATCGTCGTCGCGGCGGTGCTTCTGGCGGTGTTCGGGCCGTGGCTTGCCCCCCATCCGGGCGATGTCGTCGCATCGCACCTGCTGCAGCGGCTGAAGCCGCCGAGTGCGGCCTTTCCGTTCGGCACCGACAATCTCGGCCGCGACCTCTTCTCGCGGGTGATCCTCGGCGCCCGCGGCGCGCTTGAAGTGGCGCTTGCCGTCGTCGCATTGGCGAGTGCGATCGGTGTGCCGCTCGGGCTGATCGCCGGCTACAGCCGCGGCTGGCTGTCGGAAACCATAATGCGGGTGACCGACGTCTTTCTGGCGTTGCCGCAACTTGTCCTTGCCCTGGCACTCGCTCAGCTGATGACGCCCTCGCTCGAAACCGCGATGATCGCCCTGGCGCTGACCTACTGGCCGTTTTTCACCCGTCTCGTCTTCGCCGAGACCCGCCGCCTGCGGGCCTCGCTTTTCGTCGACGCGCTACGCGGCATCGGCGCCGGCAGCGGCCGCATCCTGTTCGCGCACATCCTGCCGAACGCGATCTCGCCGGTCATCGTCCGCGCCGCGATCGGCATGGGCTTCACGATCCTGGTGGCGGCCGTGCTGGGCTTCCTCGGCATGGGCGCCACCCCGCCCGACCCCGATTGGGGCCTGACGATTTCGGAAAGCCGCAACTACCTGCCGGAAGCCTGGTGGTATTCAACCTTTCCCGGTCTCGCGATCCTGATCACCGTGCTGGGCTTCAACCTCTTGGGCGACGGCCTGCGCGATCTCTTCGATCCGCGGCTGCGGCGGTCGCGGTGATGGCCGACCCGATCCTCGAAATCAAAGGGCTGCGGCTGTCGATCCGCACCGACGAGGGTATCGCCAAGGTCCTCGACCATATCGACTTCGCGCTCGAACGGGGAAGCATCCTGGGCGTCGTCGGCGAGTTGGGCTGCGGCAAATCGACGGTCGTACGGGCGATCATCGGGCTCTTGCCGGCGGGCGCGCGGATCGAGGCGGGCGAAATCCGCTTCGCCGGCATGAACCTCCTCGAACTCGACGAGCGGGCGATCAACACGGGGGTTCGCGGTCGGCAGATCGGGTTTATCCCGCAGGATCCCTATCTGGCGCTGAACCCGGTCTTCAAGATCGGAACTCAGCTTCTGGAGATCATGCGCTGGCACGCGCCCGATCCGGAGGGCGGCAACGCTCGGCGGGCGCATCGTGCGCACATGCTTGAATTGCTGCGCCGCGTCCAGATGCCCGATCCGGAACTTGCGCTCGAACGCTATCCGCACCAGTTTTCGGGCGGTCAGCGGCAGCGCCTGTTGATAGCCGCGGCGCTGGCCTGCCGGCCCTCTCTGGTCGTCGCCGACGAGCCGACAACGGCACTCGACGTGACGACGCAGCAGCAAATCCTCGATCTGCTGCGCGACCTCGTTGCCGAGTTCGATCTCTCGATGCTGTTCGTGACTCACGACCTCGGCGTCGTCGCCCAACTCTGCGACGATCTCTGCGTGATCTATGCCGGGCAGACGGTCGAGCGCGGACGCACCGGGGCGGTCATCGCCGACCCGCGCCACCCCTACACGCGGGCGCTCCTGGCCTGTCACCCGGACCGGGCGCAATCGTTCACCGGCATTCCGGGTGCGGTGCCTTCGCCGCTGCGCGCCGAGCCCGGCTGCCGCTTCGCGCCGCGCTGCGGCTTCGCGCGGCCGTCCTGCACCCTGCGCCAGCCGTCCCTCAGCTGCGACACGTCGGGCCGGCTCGTCGACTGCGTGCTGCACGAAGCGGCCGAAAGCCTGCGCATCGTGACCGATCGGCCGCCGCTTCTCGAATTGCGCGATCTGAGCGTCGTCCTCGGCGCCGAAGGCAACTGGTTCGGCAAGAGGATTCCGCCGGTGCGGGCGGTGGGCGGCGTCAGCCTCGACGTCTACGAGGGCGAGATCATGGGTGTCGTCGGCGAGTTCAGGCTGCGGCAAGACCACGCTCGGCCGCACGATCCTCGGATTGCAGCGCGAAGCTGGTGGCGAAATCCGGCTCGACGGAAGGCTCGTCGGCGGGCTTTCGCCGAAACGCGCGCGGGTCGCCCGGCGGGAAGTTCATTACGTGCATCAGGACGCCGCGGCGGCGCTCGACCCGTGGTGGAGCATCGGCCGCACGCTCGAAGAGGGACTCGTCATCCAGCGCTCCGGCACTGCCCGCGATCGCCGGCGGCGGGTCGAGGAGGTGCTGGCGGCGGTCGGGCTCGACGCCTCGGCGCGGTTCTGCTATCCGCACGAGTTGTCGGGCGGCCAGCTGCGTAGGGTGGCGCTGGCCCGCATCCTGCTCCTCGAACCGCGTCTCGTCGTGCTCGACGAACCGACTTCCGGGCTCGACATGTCGGTCCAGGCGACGGTGCTGAACCTGCTTCTCGACCTGCGCCGGCGGCTCGGCCTGACCTATATCTTCATTTCCCACGATCTCTCGGTCGTCAAACGGCTCTGCGACCGGGTGGCGATCATGTATCTGGGCCAGATCGTCGAAGAGGCGCCGGCATCGGAGATTTTCGCCCGGCCGCTGCACCCCTATACCCGCGCCTTGCTGGTGGCGGCGCCGCGCCTCGAGCGAAGCCCCGCCGAGAAGCGCCGCGCGCTCGAAGGCGAGCCGCCGAGCGCCACCAGACTGCCGCCGGGCTGCGTCTTCTCGAACCGCTGCCCGCATGCCCAGCCGGCCTGCGCCGCCGAGCGCCCGGCCACGGAAAACGCGGCCGCCGATCACCGGGTCGCCTGCCGCCGCTGGCGGGATATCCTGCCCCGACCAACATCGCCGCATCGCGCCGCAAGCCTCGCCACTTTCGGCTGAGACCTCGCCAACGCCGCTTCGGAATTGCTGGCCCGCGACCGCGAATTCCGCTTATAACGCGCGCGCTGTGGCCGGATGCGGCGCCGGCCCAAACGCGATGGCGGGGCGCAGTCGCACATTCAGGGCCCGACTGGAGCCCGAACGCGGTGTTGGCTTGGCACGCGGACCGAGCGGATAGATGCCAGAAACGGCGGTTGCCCAGAGCGAAGAGCACGCCAAGATCGGCCAGAGCCTGACCGTCGCCGCGCTCGGCGTCGTGTTTGGCGATATCGGCACCTCGCCCCTCTACACGATCAAGCAATGCTTCACCAGCTGGGCCCATGTCAGCGAGGCGCGGGTCTTCGGCGTCTTGTCGCTGATCGTCTGGGCGCTGACCCTCGTCGTGACCGTCAAATACGTCATCGTGCTGATGCGGGCGGACAATCGCGGCGAGGGCGGGATCCTCGCCCTGACCGTTCTGGCCTTGCGCTCGGCCGGCGCCCGCGGGTCCCGATGGATCCTGTGGGCCGGCCTATTGGGCCTCGCATTATTCTTCGGCGACGGCGTCCTGACCCCTTCGATCTCGGTGTTGAGCGCGGTCGAGGGGCTCAAGGTAGCGACGCCGGCGCTCGACCCCTACGTGATCCCGCTGACGCTGGCCTTGCTGATCGGGCTCTTCTTCCTGCAGCGTCGCGGCACCGGTCATGTCGGCTTCTATTTCGGACCGGTCATCATCCTCTGGTTCAGCACGATCGGCGTCTTGGGCGCGCTCGAAATCTCGCGCAACCCGGAAATCCTGCTGGCGATCGATCCGCGCTACGCGATCAACCTGGTGCTGCTCGATCCATGGCAGTCCTTCGTCATCCTGGGCTCGGTGGTGCTGGCGGTGACCGGGGCCGAGGCGCTCTACGCCGATATGGGCCATTTCGGGCCGGCTCCGATCCGCCGCGGTTGGCTGCGCTTCGTGTTCCCCGCACTGCTGCTGAATTACTTCGGGCAGGGCGCGCTCATTCTCGCCCATCCCGAGGCGGTCGAGAATCCGTTCTACCTGCTCGCCCCCTCCTGGGCAGTCTATCCGCTGGTCGGGCTTGCTTCGACGGCGACGGTGATCGCCTCTCAGGCGGTCATCTCGGGCGCCTTCTCGCTGACGAGGCAGGCGGTGCAGCTTGGATATCTGCCGCGAATGCTGGTGCGGCACACCTCCGAGCAGACGATCGGCCAGGTCTACCTGCCGGGACTGAACGGGATGCTGCTCGTGGCGGTGGTGGCGACGGTGCTCCTCTTCCGGTCTTCCGACGCGCTCGGCGGCGCCTACGGCATCGCCGTCACCGGCACGATGCTGGTCGACACCGTGCTCGCCTACAACTATTTCCGGCGTGGCACGCGCTGGCCGCTCTGGCAATTGCTGCCGCTCTTCGGCTTGTTCCTGCTGGTCGACCTGTCGCTCTTCGGCGCCAACCTTTTGAAGATCGGCGAAGGCGGCTGGTTCCCGCTGGCGATTGCCGGGGCGACCTATGCGGCGATGGTGACCTGGGTCTGGGGCCGCGGCCGTGTCGCGGAGCAGCGGGCAAGCGGCGCGCTGCCGCTGGCGACCCTGATCGACACGCTCAACCCGGACCGGCCGGTGCGGGTCCCGGGCACGGCGATCTACATGACGGCCAGGGTCGGGAACGTGCCGGCCGCGCTGTTGCACAACATGAAGCACAACAAGGTCTTGCATGAGCGCAACGTCTTGATGACGGTGCGCACCGAGGACGTGCCGCGGCTGCCGGAGGGGGAACGGCTCGAAATCCACCATCTCGGCAAGAATTTCCACACGGTCACTATCCATTACGGCTTTCTCGAAGAGCCCGACATCCCACGCGCCCTGGCGCTGTGCCGGGTTGGCGGCTTCCGCTTCAACCTGATGGAGACGTCGTTTTTTGTCGGACGCGAGAAGATCGTCGCCAAGCGCCGCTCGGGGATCGCGCTGCCGTTCAAGAAGCTCTTCGTCCTCCTGTCGAACATTTCGCTCGACGCGACCGAGTTCTTCCGCATCCCGATAAACCGCATCGTCGAACTCGGCGGCCAGGTCGAGATCTGAGCCTCCGACCGAGGCGCGGCGAGGGTCAGGGCGCGGCGAGGCTGTCTTCCGCGCGAAAATCATAATAGCATATATATGCTAGATTAGCAATAGCCCTCGGCCCGGTGCGCCGCCGCGTGCGTCTCGGGCGGCGTTCGCCCGATCGATATCCGCGCAACAGATCGGTAATCTCGAGCGGCTCGGCCGCTCAGTTTGAAATCTCGCCGCAGTCAGTTGGCTGCGGGCGGCTCGGGGAGTTGTCCGGAAAATTGCCCTTCGTAATCTTTGTCGGGAGTGCCAAGCGTCGTTTCAAAGATGAGTTGGCAAATACGCATATCAGGGCGGAGAATGATGGGATAATGACCGTGATTGATGATCTTTAACCTAATCCTGCCTTGGAAGCCAGCGTGGATCATTGGGGCCGTCAGATGAATCGACAACCCTAGGCGCGCCAGCGAACTCTGTCCCTCCACCCTGGCCGCTAATCGCGACTGCCTGAGACCGAGAAACTCTTTTGTCCATCCGAGGATTAGTATGTCCGGCTCTATAGGATAGCCGTTGTTCTGGTCTATATTCTAGTTTTCGGTAAGCACCCGAATAGCCTTGTCGGCCTTGAAGTCCGGATGCGCGGGATCAACACGAGTGATTTGTTGGATGCCACTTACCGTCGGCGGCTTTGGAAAAAAAACGCTGATGGTGGGATTGAACCGGAGGTCTACTTCCGTTGATTGATAGGCAATCTCGTCCGGCTCCGGATCGACAATGATTAGCTTCCGGTAGATGTAGATTCTTATTTCGCGGTCCGTGAGGATCACGTGGCACGCTCTTGCTCTAGTTCATTCTCGCGAACCCATATCCGCCATGATCCCCGCATAGTTTCGCGCGGAAGTTCAATCAGAAACTGCCCAGCCTGACTCCTGAGCGGATAGCCAATCCGAAGCGAGCCCCCCTCCAAGGATCGCTTATCGACGATCAATTCTTCCTGCTTGCCGTCGGCCGTGGTTACCGCGACAACAGTCTCGCTCGGGTGCTGTCCGGCCCCTACGGTCCGCACCTTCACGCGATACATAGCCACTCCCTCCAGAACATATCGTAAACCATACAACGCATAGTGCCGTCGCAGGTTCCGGAACGCAATACGTGTGTCGATAGAGCGCCGAAGAAGCTGTGGAAAACGAGCACATGTGACATATATGCTCTCAGCGCATCGGCACAACGAACGAAGTAGCCGCGCTCCTCCAGAACGCGCCGCAGACGGAGGGCTTCGTTCAGCGTCGACCTCTGTTGCATCGGATCGTCGAGGCCGAGTTCTTGATATACCGGCTGGTAAGACGGGCTGTCGGGCGGCAGTGGCGCGTCCGAGAGATTGGCGTAGAGCTTTCTCAGGAGCGCGACGTCGGCAGCGGGCAGCGGCATCAGCCGGCGGCCTTAGTGGATGTCGTCTTGTTCGTCGAAGGCTTGGCGGAGGCGGGCGATGGAAAAGCCGGGCTGGCGGGCGGCGTCGATGACGACCTTTTCGCGGCGGGTCAGGAGGTCGATTGCCGCGGGGAGCTCCTTGACGGCGTCGGGCGGGATCACGACCGCACCATGGCGGTCGGCATGGATTACGTCGTTCGGCGAGACCACCATGCCGGCGACACTGACCGTGCCGCCGAAATCAACGAGATGCACATAGGCGTGTGACGGCATGATCGAGCCCGCGAGCACAAAGAATTCGGGCGCCATCGCGTCGAGGTCGCGCACCGAGCCGTCGGTGATCACACCGGCGCAGCCGAGCCCCTTGTGGACATTGGTCTGCACCTCGCCCCAGAACGCGCCAAAGCCGGTGTCGGGGGCGTCGATGTCCTGGAGGACCGCGATGCTCGGCAGTGGCTCGGCCGCGATATGCGCGTAGTAGCCGAGGCGGATTTCCTTCGCCTCCTCGCGGCCACGCGGATGCGGTTCGCGCGAGCGGATATGCGCGGTGCGGGCAAAGGCAACGACCGGCTTCATCTGCGGAAAGGGCGCGATCAGCGGCCGGCGGGTGAAGCCCATGGCACGGCGGCCCGGGGTGACGATTTCGAGCGCGTTGCAGATCGTCGGCGTATCGAAGCCCCGCAGGGCTTCGAGATCAATAAGCTCGGGCAGGCGGGGCATGGCGGCGTCCTCCGGCGTCATTGTCGGCGCCCAGCGTTTATTGGAGAATGGGCCGCCCCAGCAAGCCAATTCGGCGTCAGAGGAGAGCCGGCATGTATGATCCCGACCGCGTCAGGAAATTGCGGCGACCGCGCGGAATGCCGTTCCGCATCGGCAAGATCGGCCACGTCGTGCTCAACGTCAGCGATGTCGAGCGCTCGGCGCGCTTTTATACCGAGGTGCTGGGCTTCGAGATTTCCGACGTTTATCCGGAGGAGATGGTGCCGGGCGGCATGGTGTTCTTGCGTTGCAACCCGGACCATCACGGCGTAGCGCTGGTCGGCTCGTTGACCGGGGCGGCACCCAACATGGAGCTCAATCACGTCGCCTTCGAGGTTGCGAGCCTCGACGAGGTCGTGCGCGTGCGCGACCATCTGCGCCGGCATGGCGTGCCGATCGACTTCGAGGGTCGCCGCCGCGCCGGCTGCCAGTTGGCGGTCGAATTCCGCGACCCCGACAACCACCGGCTCGAAATCTATTGGGGCATGGACCAGATCGGCAGCGAAGGCAATGTCCGCGCGCCGGCCGAATGGAAGGGGGCGCGCAGCCTCGAGGATGCGATCGCCGACCCGGTGGCGGGCCAGGATACGAGCCTGCGCGACCCGTCGCTGTTGCGCGCTTGACCGGGACGGAGCCGGGCGCGGGCGTGGTGAGCGCGGGCATGGGCGTGGTGGGATCGTGATCGACCGCAGCGACGATCGCCCCCGGCCACCCGCCGACAGCTATATCGTCACCGTCCGCGGGCTCGTTCTGATGTGCAGCATCGGCATCCGCCGGCAGCGAGCGCGAGAAGAAGCAGCGGGTGCGGGTGTCGGTCGATCTGACCGCCGCGGCTGATGCTATCTATCCGGGCGAGGACCGGCGACGGGTGATCAATTATGAGAAGGTCGTCGCCGCGATCCGCAAGATCGCCGCCTCCGGCCATATCGATCTGTGCGAGGGGTTCGCCGAACGGGTCTGTGCGGCCTGCTTCGCCGATCCGCGGGTCGAGCGGGTCCGGGTCTGGGTCGAAAAGCTCGACGTCTTCGCCGATGCCGAAGGCGTGGGCGCGGTCTTGGAGCGCGGCCGGCCCGGTCTGATGCCGCCGCCCGCGATCATCGGCATCGTCAACATCACCGAGGATTCGTTTTCGGACGGCGGGCGCTATCTCGACGCCGCCGCCGCGATCGTCCAGGCAAGGGCGCTCGTCAAGGGCGGTGCTGACGCGATCGATCTTGGCGCGGCCGCCAGCAATGTCGACGCGAGGCCGGTCGGCGCCGAGGAGGAGATCCGCCGGCTCGATCCGCTGATCGTCGCACTGGCCGAGGATGGCGCGCCGGTTTCGGTCGACAGTTTCCTGCCTGACGTGCAGCGGTTCGCGATCGGCCGCGGCGTGGCGTTTCTGAACGACATCCAGGGTTTTCCGGAAGCGGCGTTCTATCCCGAACTGGCGGCGGCAAAGTGCCGGCTGATCGTCATGCACGCGGTCCACGGACGCGGCCGGGCGCAGCGCATCGAGCTTTCCGCTGAGGATGTCTGGGAGCGTATGCTGGCGTTCTTCGAGGAGCGGGTCGCGGCGCTCGAACATGCCGGCGTCACGCGCGAGCGGCTGATCCTCGACCCCGGCATGGGTTTTTTCCTGAGCAGCCGGCCCGAGGCGTCGCTCCGGGCGCTGGCCGGGATCGGACGGCTAAAAGGCGCCTTTGGCCTGCCGGTGCTGGTGTCGGTGTCGCGCAAATCGTTCCTGCGCGCGGTGACTGGCCGGGAAGCAGCGGCCGACGCGGGTGCGGCCACACTCGCGGCCGAACTCTACGCCGCCGATATGGGCGTCGACTACATCCGCACCCATGACGCCGCGGCACTCAGCGATGGCCTCAAGGTCACCCGAGCGTTGCGGGCCGAGGCGGCGCGTTTTCGCTGACCGGCGTTATTGCGCCGGCGGCAGCGGCGTCTGCTGGACAGGCGCGTTGTAGGGCGGAGCCGGGCTGCCCGGCGGCGGAGGCGGATAGGGACGCCCATAGGGATAGGGCGGCGGGTAGGGATAGCCGTAAGGCGCGTAGGTGGAGGGATAGGAGTAGCCGGTATAAAGGGTCGTAATAGCAGCCGGAGAGGGCCGCCGCGCTCGCCAGCAGGATCAGCGCCGACTCGCCAGAATCGTCGATATGTCATCCCATTGCCTCAGATCCCGCCGGCAAAGCTCGGCCGCCGTTTTTCCATGAAGGCGCGAACGCCCTCGACAAAGTCATCGGTTCCGGCGCAAAGGGCGAAATTTTCGGCCTCGCGGCGCAATTGCGCGTCGAAGGCGTCGCCGAGCCCGGCCTGGATCAGCGCCTTGGTGCGGCCGTAGGCGGCGGTCGGACCGGCTGCCAGCCGGTTTGCGAGCGCCCTCGCCTCGGCCAGCAGCGCCTCGGGTGCGGCCACACGGTTGACGAGGCCGAGATCAAGCGCGCGCTCGGCATCGAAACGGTCGCCGAGCAGCATCAGTTCGGCCGCGCGCTTCAATCCGACAATTCCAGGCAGTGTCGCCGTCATGCCGCCGTCGGGGGTGGTGCCGAGATGTATATAGCCGCAGGTGAAGACCGCATCCCCGGCGGCGACCGCGAAATCGGTCGCGAGAACAAGGCTGAGGCCGAACCCGGCGGCCGCCCCCTGCACGGCGGCGACGACCGGTTTTGGCATATGGCGCAGCCGGATCAGCAGCGGATGCAGCTCGCCGACGATGCGGTAGAGCATGCGGCGCCGCTCTTCGGGCGGCTGATCGATCAATTCGGCGAACATGCCGATATCGCCGCCGGCGCAGAAATGGCTGCCCTCGCCGCGCAACAGGACGGCACGGGCGGCCGGGTCGTCAGCGGCCTCGGCGGCGGCCGCGGCGAGGTCGGCGATCGTCTCGCGATCGACGGCGTTCAGAACTTCCGGGCGATTGAGGACGATCTCGAACACCCCCTCGCGGCGCTCGGTGACGACTTTCGGCATGGCTCGGCCCCCGCTCGTTTCCGGGTTATGATGCGCTGCACAGCGCGGAGACGATAGCATGAGCCACACGATCGTGCGCGGCGGGCGGGTTCTAGACATCGCCGCCGGAACCGCCGAACTCGCCGACATCCTGATCGAGGACGACACGATCCGCGAGGTCGGGCCGCCGGGCTCTCCCGCCCCTGAGGGTGCCGTCGAGATCGCGGCGTCGCGCCGGTTGCTGCATCCGGGACTCGTCAACGCCCACACCCACGGCCACGGCAATTTGGCCAAGGGGATGGGCGATCGCTGGACGCTCGAATTGCTCTTGACCGCGGCACCCTGGATCACCGGCAACCGCAGCGCCGAGGACCGCTATCTCTCGACCCAGCTGGGTGCGGTCGAGATGGTCATGAAAGGCTGCACCGCCTGCTACGATTTGTCGTTCGAATGGCCGCTGCCGAGTGCGGAGGGGCTGGCCTTGGCAGGGCAGGCCTATGCCGATGTCGGGATGCGCGCGGTGGTGGCGCCGATGGTCGCCGACCGCAGCTTCTACGAGGCGATCCCGGGCCTTCACGACGCGCTGCCGGAGCCGCTCAAGGAGCGGGTCGCCGAGTTGCGGCTGCCGCCGGGCGCGGCCACCCTGGCGGCGATCAGGGGCGCGCTCCAGGCCTGGTCCTTCGACCGCGACCGGGTCCGACCGGCGGTGGCGCCGACGATCCCGCATCATTGTTCGGATGAATTCATCCTCGGCTGCGCCGGGCTCGCGCGCGACTTCGACGTGGCGTTGCACAGCCACGTCGCCGAGTCGAAGGTGCAGGCGGTGACCGGCATCCGCCTCTACGGCCGCACCCAGACGGCGCATCTCGACACGCTGGGCGTGCTCGGCCCGCGGTTCACCGTGGCCCACGGCGTGTGGCTCGACCACGACGACATGGCCCGGCTCGGCGACAAGGGCGCCTCGGTCGCGCACAACCCGGGTAGCAACATGCGGCTCGGCGGCGGGCTCGCCGATACGCGGGCGATGCTCGACCGCCGGGTCAATCTCGGCGTCGGCACCGACGGCGCCAATTGCTCCGACAATCAGAACATGTACGAAGCGATGCGGCTCGCCTCGTTCGTCTCGAAGGTGCAGGGACCCGACCGCGGGCGCTGGCTGTCGACGCGCGAGGCGGCATTGGCGGCGACAGAGGGCGGCGCCCGCGCGCTCGGCTTCGGCGACCGGATCGGCCGCATCGCGCCCGGCTACAAAGCCGACATCGTCATGCTCGATCTCGACCACCCGAACTGGCTGCCGCTCAACGATCCGGTCAACCAACTGGTCCATACCGAGGACGGCACGGCGGTCGCGAGTGTCATGGTCGGCGGCCGCCTCGTCGTCGACAACCGCCGCGTCGTCACGGTCGATCTCGACCGGCTGCGGGCGCGTGTCGCCGCCGCACAGGAGCGGCTCGCCGCCGCCAACGCCGACAACCGCCGGCTATACGAGGCGCTCGAACCCGTCGTCGACAGCCACTGCCCGGGCCTGGCGCGGATGCCCTACCACATCCACCGCTACGGCGCCCGCCTCGACTGATCAGCGGGCGGTCCGTCACAAGTGTCCGTCGGACGCGGGGATCAGCCGGCGGGGCGGCGGTTGGTCAGCGCCAAGCCGCGCAATACGTCGACCGCCTGGATCAATTGCTCGTCGCTGGCCGAGCCGATGTCGCCCGAGGCGACCGCGGGCGCTGGCTGCGGCGATCGCCGCGGGCTGGGTCGCCCGGCGGGACATCGGGGGAAGGCTGGTCGGGGTTCTTGAGCGCTCCCGGCAGGTCGGCTTCGTGGCGGATTTCGTCCTGCGCCAGTTTTTCGAGCTTGAGGGCGGTGACGGTCAGGTCGGGCTCGATTCCCTTGCCCTGGATTTCCTTGCCGGTCGGCGTCACGAACCGGCCGGTCGTCAGCCGGATGGCGGCGCCGTTGCCGAGGGGGAGGATGCTTTCGATGGCGCTTTCGCCGAAGGTCTTGGCGCCGAGAAGGACGGCGCGGCGGTTGTCCTGCAAGGCGCCGGCGACCAGTTCCGCCTCGCGCGCAGTGCCGCCGTTGACGAGCGCCACGATCGGCAGCCCGTCGGCCAGATCGCCCGGGGTGGCGGCGATGTGCTTGAGGCTGTCGGGTTTGCGGCCCTTGACGATGGCGATGTCGCCCTTGTCGAGAAAGGCGTCCGCGGTCTTGACCGCGGCGGCAAAGTCGCCGCCCGGGTCGTTGCGCAGGTCGAGGATGTAGCCGATCAGCTTGTTGCCGCCCTGCCGCCGCAAATCCTGCACCGTGGCGGCAAGTGCGGCGGCGCTGCCGGCGTCGAACCCGGCGATCCGCAGATAGCCGATGTTCGGCCCTTCGAGGCGGCCGCTGACGCCGGGGGCCGCGGCCGCGGCGCGCTTGATCTCGAGCTTGATCGGGCCGCCATTGCCGCGGCGCAAGGTCAAGCGCACCGTGCTGCCCTCGGGCCCGCGCAATTTGCGCTCGACCTCGTCGAGGGTCAGATCGTAGGTCGGCTCCTTGTCGATCGCGTAGATCAGATCGCCGGGCTTGACCCCGGCGGCGGCGGCCGGCGAGCCGTCGCGCGGCGAGATCACCTTCAACTGGCCGTTGTCGATCGTCGCCGCCAGCCCGATCCCCACCGCCTTGTCGCCCGAGGGGTGCTGCAGCGCCTGGTAGGCCTCCGGGTCGAGATAGGCCGAATACGGGTCGAGCCCCGACAGCATCCCGGCAATCGCCGCCCCGATCAGCTTGGGATCGGTCACCGGATCGACGGCGTCCTGACGCACCCGCTCGAACGCCTCGTCGAACAGGTTGAGCTCCTCGTAGACATTGTCCTTGTTGGGGCTGTTGGCGCTGGTCTTGTCCTCGGCGACCCCGCCGCCGGCGGCGAGCAAGACCACCGCGATCACCGCAATCCCCAGCCTACGCATCGGGCGCAACCTCCATCCAGGTGCCGGTACGACAGGCCGGCTCGACCCGTCTGGACCATAACCCGGCAAAAATGGCATTACGATGATTGCGGCGTTGCGCCGCACCATCGCATCCCGGGGAGGATCGCATGGATTTGCTCGCCCGCCTGAAGGCCGAGCCGCTGCCTTTCGCGGCATTTCTCGGCATCGAACTGGTCAGCGCCGCCCCCGACCGGATCGTCGGCGAAATGACCGTGCGCGAGGATTTGTGCACGCGGCCCGCGGTATTGCATGGCGGGGCGGTGATGGCGTTCGCCGACACGCTGGGTGCCTTCGGCACGATCGCCAACCTGCCCGAAGGCGCCGGCACGACGACGATCGAGAGCAAGACCAATTTCATCGCACCCGCACCGGTCGGGACGCGCGTCGTCGGCGAGGCCACGCCGGTCCATCGCGGCCGGCGGACGATGATCTGGCAGACCCGGATTTCGACGCCCGAGGGCCGATTGGTGGCGCTGGTGACGCAAACCCAGCTCGTCCTCTAGCGTTCAGAGGTAGTCGCGCACCCGCTCCAATTCGCCGAGCGCGCCGCCGGGGGAAACGAGCAGCACTTCGTCAAAGCCGATCAGCTCGATCCGCTTCAGGCGCTGGCGTGCGTCGTCGGGCGGGCAGACCAAGCGAAACCTTGGCGCGCTCGGCGAGGCTTCCCGGCTCCGGTCGGTTGACGAGGTCGACTACCACATTGGCCAGGACCGCGTTTCGGCCGCCGGCTTCGCGGTAGAGCCGCATGCCGTTCTCCAGATCCTCCCAGCTGCCGTAGAGGCCGGATGCGATCCAGCCCTGGCATTGCCTGGCGGCGTAGGCGATCCAGCGCGGGTTGCGCCAGGCGCCGAGCAGGATCGGCGGCCCGCCCTCGGTGCCGGGCCACGGGGTCAAGGCGCCGCCATTGATGGTTTCGCCGCGCCAGGCCCGGCGCATGATGTCGAGATTGCTCATCAAGGTGCGGAAACGCTGCGAGTAGTCGGCGCCGAAGAGGTCGAAATCGGCCTGGGTCGAGCCGCTGCCGACGCCGAGCCGCAAGCGCCCGCCCGACAAGGCCTGCACCGATTGGATGCGGTGCGCGAGATCGACCGGATGGCGCAGCGACACCTGCAGGACGGCGGTGCCGAGTTCGACCCGCCGCGTCACCGCCGCGAGCGAGCCCAGCGCCACGATCGGGTCAAGTGTGGGTTGGCCGCGGCCCAGAGAATCGGTCACCCAGATGCCGGGGAAGCCGGCGGCCTCGATGCGCCTCGCATACTCGCCGATGCGGTCGAACGATCGGCCCGGGTTTTCGGTTCCAGGACGCAGGAAAGTGACGACGCTCAACCGCATGTTCGCCTGCCGATCGTATTCTTCACACTCGCCTCCATCGCTGCGATGATCGCCCGGACAGATTGCAACATCGGCGGCAGGGCGGCCAACCCCCAGTCGCGAGGCCCGGGATGGAAGAGAGTGAATGGCGCGAGGCGAACCGCGCCAATTGGGACGAGGCCGCGCTGCCGGACGGCATGCCTGGATATTACGGGCCCTATCTCGGCGGCCTCCCCGTGGTCATGGATGACCCGAGCGACTACCTCGACCGGAATGTGCGTTGGCTGTCGCTCGCTTTCTCGCTATGGGCGACGCGCGGCTGAGCCCGAGGCCGCCTGTCGAAAGACGATCGTTCCGCCGATTTCGGGCGGCAAGGTTACGGCGACGCCGTCGGCGATCGCGCGGCTTGCGTATCCCGTCCAGTCGAAGATCGCGGTAAGGCGGTCGAGGCTCTCGACCTCGATCTCGCTGGCAGCAAGATAGGGGAGCGGCGGTCCCGGGCTGACCGCCAGCTCGCGTTCGAGAAATCCGGGTGTCGCGATCCGCAACCGCCCACGGTCGAGCGCGATCGTCATGACCTCGCCGTCGCGGCGAGCGGGACGCCCGGTGAAGCGGGAGAAGCGCGCGGCCGGTTCGGCCGGATCGGCGGCGGCGATCCACAAGCCCGAAAGACCGAGCGCGCCGTTCGGGTGGTCAAGAAAAGGTTCGGGCCAGACCAGTGCCTCGGTGTGGTGCGTCAGGAACTGCGTGCGGCCTTCCGGCATCACGCCGGGGGCGATGCGGGCGATCGTGAACCGCGCCCAATCCTCGCCGTGATCGGTCATGACCGGGCGGCGCATATCGACGAGCGGCAGAACCGGAAAGCCCTCGGCCGCCAGCCGGCGATGTTCGGCCGCGGCGTCGGCGGCGCTGAAGGCGGCGAGATGCAGCCCGACATGGCGCGCCAGCCGCTCGTCAAGCTGCCGCGCCAATGGCGTCTCCGAGGTCGCGGCCAGGATTTCGACATAGCCGCGGCGCAACATCGCGCAGCGGTTGCCGGTCCCGGCCGGAACCGCCGCGCCATCGACGCGGTTGGTCTGGAGCGTGAACGGGGTCAGCCGAAAGCCGCAGGCTTCGAGCGCCGCCGCGGCCGCGTCCATCGCCGGCACGAAATGCGCGACATGATCGAGAAAAACCTGGCCCGTTTCGGGCAGTTGTCCGGGCACGTTCATTCACTCCGATAGTTAATGCCGATCACCAAAGTTTACGCGGTGACAGTTGCGGGGAAAGTCGGCGGGCGGCGGATTTTGGTCGCTTGCTCGAAACCGTAAGCGTAGCCGATCAGTTTTCCGTCCGCGTAGGCATCCGAATAGAACGATAGCGCCACCGGCAGGCCATGGACGTAGCCGGCCGGGACGGTGATGTGCGGATAGCCCGCCATCGCCGGCGGCGTCGAGCCGCCGCCCTTGATCTTATCGCCGACGATCTGGTCGATCGCCCGGGCGGGATGGCCGTCGGTCGGCGCCACGATCGCGTCCAGCCGGTGGGTGCCGATGGGTTGTGCAACGCAGTGAACGCGTCCGGGAATTAAAGGATTTACCCGGCTTTTCCTGAACCCCTCTTCCTCGGCGCGGCGCCGAACAGGTCGCGCTGCGGCTGGCGAGTGGCGGTCTTGCGCGGGCGGGGCGGATGGTCGGACGGCGGCATCAGGGTCGCTCTCTGCCATTGGCCGCAGTCGCTGTGGCGATTTTATAGCGGTTGGAAGCGGGAGGCGATTCGATTAATTATTCTGCACTATCGCGTTTTCTGCAGCGTATTGAAGGCTGTTATTCCTTTGTAGTCGCTCTTGAGACTTTCCAAAAATCGTATAAGATCGTCGCGCGATGAGAATTTTGCGACACATCTGAGATTAGGGTCATAGTAATATAGCCATCCGCGCGGCGAAAAGATCCCCTCAGATTTGGTGCTGACCAGGCCCACGACATGCGACCTTTCTGTGGCCTTGAGTTCTCATTGTGTAAAATCTCATGCCGCTGGCAAGCGTGCGGATGGCGTGCTCCAGCGCCTCCTGCGGATTTTGGGTTTCTTCGCTCTCAATGCGAAACCCCATCAGGTCCAGTGCGTCCTTTTCCGTTTTCCGGTTTTGGAGATCGGTGATCGCTGGTGCAATACTTTCGGCGATATTTATCGATTTGCCGTGAAACCCTTGCGCCAAAAGGATCTTGTTCACACCCACTACACGTTTAGCAGCCTGTTGACGAAGTCGGCTTTGGTTGATTTGGTGTGAAGCGGGGGGACTGATCGGGGCTTTCGGGATGTCGATGGGGCGCGAGGGCGATCGGCAGGGGGATCTGATCGTGACCTGGGCGGAGATGCCACGCTCACCGGGGCATGTGTTTTACGACCGGCTTCAGGAAGTGCTGATCGCGGGCGGATTTGACGGGTTTATCGAGACGGCCTGCCAGCCATATTACGCGCCAAAGTTGGGGGCCCCGTCGTTGCCGCCGGGGCGCTATTTCCGGATGCACATGGTCGGCTATTTCGAGGGGATCGCCAGCGAGCGAGGCATCGCTTGGCGCTGTTCGGATTCGATGTCGCTGCGGGATTTTCTGCGGCTGGAGAACCGGGAAGAGGTTCCCGATCATTCGTGGTTGTCGAAGACCCGCGGGCGGCTTCCGCATGAAGTCCACGAGACGGTGTTCAGCTGGGTGTTGAAGCTCGTGGCCGAGAAAGGCTTGATCCGAGGCAAGCGGATCGGCGTCGACGCCTCGACGATGGAGGCCAACGCCGCGCTGCGCACGATCGTGCGCCGGGACGATGGCCGAACCTATCGCGAAATGCTGACGCAGATGGCCAAGGAGAGCGGCATCGACACGCCAAGTGCGGATGATCTCGTTCGCATCGACCGCAACCGCAAGGGCAAGAAGCTGTCGAACGAGGAGTGGACGAGCAAGATCGACCCAGAGGCCAAGATCGCCAAGCTGAAGGACGGACGTACGCATCTTGCCTACAAGCCCGAGCACGCGGTCGATCTCGACACCGGCGTCATCGTCGCGGCGGCACTCCATCCCGCCGACCAAGGCGACACCACGACAATCGAGGGCACGCTGGCGGCGGCAGAGAAGAACCTAGCTCAGGTTGGCACCGCGCCGACGAAGGACCAGCCGAGCGAACTGGTCGCCGACAAAGGGTATCACTCGCGCGCCGTCTTGAAGAACCTCAACGGCGGGGTGTGGAAGACGCGCATTGCTGAGCCCAAGCAGCCGGGGTTTTCACGCTGGCACGGCGATGACCAAGCGCGTGCGGCGGTCTATGCCAACCGCACCCGCCTGGGTTCGGGGGTCGGTAAGCATGCAATGCGGCTGAGGGCGGAAATCGTCGAGCGATCTTTCGCTCACAATCTCGACCGCGGCGGCATGCGGCGGACCTGGCTGCGCGGACGCGAGAATGTCCACAAGCGCTACCTGGTGCACGTCGCCGGGCACAATCTCGGTATCCTGATGCGGCTGCTGATCGGGGCCGGAACCCCGAGAGAGGCGGCTGCCCGTGGGTTGGCCTATCTCCTGTTCGTCTACACCGGGGAGGCCGTGGCGATCATCCTTGTCGCCGCCGCTCCCGACGGGTTCGCCGTCCTGGTCATGGCCGTTACCGCCGACCCTGGCTGATCAAAGAGCGACTTCAGCAACGGGCTGTTAAGGGTTGCGACGCGATCAGTGCCCTGTATCACGGCGTTCCGCGCGATATGAGAGCCATAAAATTGGCTCGCCTCGTTCTCGCGATTTGCTCTTTGGCACCACGCCTCGCCCTCAGATTCCCTCTTTTCATGGCACAGAACCAAGAGTATACTAGGGAGCTACAACAGTCTGGTTGAAATTTATTTGCGGGAATTTGAAGTTAAGCCCTGCTTATAGTCACTCATTCTGCCCTCGATAACGACCTATTTCGACGAAGCCAGCCGCAGCGTCGTCCCGATCTATACCGACATTCCCCGGATTCCCGGGACACTGAGCGCGAATGTTCCCTCTCATTGGGCGCTAGCGCAACGAAATTGGATCACAACCACCTCCGTCCGTAGCCAAACCACCGCATCGTTCGCCGAGCGATCCCGGAACAGCTGGTTTGCCTTCATCAAGGCGCACCTCTGCCGTCGCCACCTGTCGCATCTGACCCCGTCTCCCGGTCATGCTGGTGCGAGCGACGCCCACAGCCGGACGATCAGCGAGAGGATATCCTGGAACATCTGTCGCGGCACTCCAACCTTGGCCATCTGAACTGATTTCCGGCAGCGGTTTGGGCTTTTCATCTCGGCAAAATGGGGTCTGTCGTGTTGGTCGAGCGAGTTCAGAGCGCCTTGCGGAAGGTCAGGTTGATGCGGCGCGGGCCGGTGAGCGCGTGCTCGCCCTCGGCGAGCGGCATGACGCCGTGATAGACGAGGCGCGCCGGGCCGCCCCAGACGACGACATCGCCATTATCAAGCGGGATACGGCGCGGCCGGTCGCCACGGCTCGCTCCGCCGAACAGGAACACCGCCGGCAGCCCGAGCGAGACCGATACGATCGGTGCGGCAAAGTCATGCTCGTCCTCGTCGCGATGCAATGACAACCTGGCACCGGGCTCGTAGCGGTTGATCAGACAGGCATCAGGGCGAAAGCCGTCAAACCCGGAGGCTGCCGCCGCCTCCGCCGCGAGCGAGCGGAACAGCAGCGGCATTTGTGGCCATTGCCGGCCGGTCAGCGGATCGAGCGCCTGATAGCGGTAGCCGGTGCGGTCGGTGACCCAGCCGGCTTCGCCGCAATTCGTCATCGCGACCGACATGCGGAAGCCGCCCGGCGTCGTCATATGGCGAAAGGGCGCCAGCGCCGCAACCTCTCCGACCGCCGCGATCAGTGCTGCGGCCTCCTCTCGCGCAAAGCCCCGCAGCAGCACCGCTCCATCGGCGATCGGCTCGACCGCCCGGCCGAACAGATCGACCGGGAAGAGGTCAGCCAAGCGGGATCTGGCGCAATGCCGTGGTGTCCTGCCGCGCGCCCGCCAGCACGTAGTTGACGTCGGTGCCGGCGATCACGAAGCGCGCGCCGAGCCGGATCAATTCGCCCTGCAGCGCGACGTTGTGGCGGATGCCGCCCACGCCCAATACCTTGCCGTGCGCGCGGCAGGCCTCTGCCACCCGCTCATAGGCCGCGCGCAGGCGCGGATGGTCGACCTGGCCCGGAATGCCGTAATCGGTCGTCAGATCGCCCGAGCCGATCAGCAACACGTCGATCCCCGGCACGGCGGCGATCACGTCGGCGTTCTCGATGCCCTGCGCGGTTTCCAGCATGACGATGACGGCGGTCTCGGCGTTGAGCCGCTCGTTCAACTCGCCGAGCGGCGCGGCGTTGTAGCCGAGTGCGGGACCGAGCCCCATGACCGAGCGTTTCCCCAAGGGCGGAAAGCGGCAATGGCGCACGACCGCCTCGGCCTGCGCGCGGGTCTCGACATCCGGCACGATGACACCCTGCGCGCCGGCATCGAGCACCCGGCTCATCCACTGCCCGTCATGGCCCGGCACCCGGACCAGGGGCGCGATGCCGATGCCGAGCGAGGCGGCGCAGATCGTCCCCGTCGTCTCGACCGAATAAGGGGCATGCTGCATGTCGACATAGAGCGCGTCATAGCCGCCGGCCTTGGCGACCATCGCGATGTCGACGCTGCGCGCGAGGCGCAGGTTCATGCACAGCACCAATTCGCCAGCGGCGAATTTCGCCTTCATCGAGTTGGACATTCCGGTCTCCGTTGCCCCTCACCCCGGCCCTCTCCCCGCTCGCGGGGAGAGGGAGCAAGAGGGATCAGCCGCAGGCGACGGCGTAGACGTCGCGCACCCCTTCGGGGAGCCGCGTCTCCTGCCAACTGCGACCGCCGTCCTGGGTCCCGAACACCTGGCCGAAGCGCGAGACGCCGTAGACCTGGTTGGGGTCGCGCGGGTGTGGAGCGACGCCCATCATCGTCGCCTCGGCCTTGATATCATGGTCAAAGCGCTTCCAGGTGCGACCGACATCCTCGCTCCTATAGATCGAGCCGTCGGTGCTGCGCGCGGCCGGGCTGAGGCAGGCGTACATGACCTTGGGGTCAAGCGCTGAAACGCGGATGTCGCGGCCATAGGTCAACGGCGAGAAGCGGTTGATCTCCATGTCCTGCCAATGCTGGCCGCGGTCGTCGCTGCGGAAGAGGCCCATGCGGTTGGCGAGGAAGACGCTGCCGGGGGCTGCCGCGCTGACCGCCAGCGCGTGGCCGTCAAGCATGCCCTCGATCTCGGTCTGGCTGCCGATGCGGCTTCTGTATTTCGGCTCCTCGCAGAAGCGGATCAGGTCGGCGGTGCAGTCCTCCCAGCTCTCGCCGCGGTTGCGGCTGCGCATGGCGCCATTGGCCTCAAGCGTCGCGTAGATGTCGTCGGGCGAATTGGGATCGACATCGAGCCGCATGACGCGGCAGGCAAAGCCCATGATGACGCGGTCAGGGAGCCCCGGATCGGCCGTCTTGCGCCAGGTGTCGCCGCCATCGTCGCTGCGGTAAACCGCGGGCGGAGTGGCGCCGGCGTAGAGCATGCGCGAGTCCTTGGGATGGACGCAGACCGACCAGATGTCGGCATCCTCGGGCAGGTTCAGCCGCTCCCAACGGCCGCCGCGGTTGGTGCTGCGGAAGAGGCCCTTGGTGCTGCCGATATAGACCGTGTCGAGGTTTTCCGGGTGCACCGTGATCGCATGCACCTCGGTTCCCTCGGGCAGCCCGTTCGTCAGGTGTTCCCAGTGGCTGTCGCCGACCGTCTGGCGAAAGACGCCGCCGAGGGTTCCGCCCATCGACCGCGCCGCGCCGGCGTAAACATGTGTATCCGCCATGATGCTCCTCCCTCGGCTGGATTGCGGCCGCGATCATACCCTTGTATTGGAGCATGTCACAAAGCTTTAGCGGTTGGAGAATGCGATGAGCGGCAAGGCGGTGATTGAGCGGCGCAGGCTCGGGAGAGGCGGGCCGGAGGTTTCGGCGATCGGGCTGGGCTGCATGTCGCTCTCGGGCGTCTACGGCAAGAGCGACGACGATGCCGGGGTGGCGCTCATTCACCGCGCGCTCGACCTCGGGATCGACCATTTCGATAGTTCCGACATGTATGGCTGGGGCCAGAACGAGGAACTGCTCGGCCGGGCGTTGAAGGGGCGGCGCGAGGGTATCGTGATCGCCTCGAAATTCGGCCAGACGCAGCGCCCGGGCGGCGCCAACGGCGTGGACGGCAGCCCCGCCTATATCGCCAAGGCCTGCGAGGCGAGCCTGAAGCGGCTCGGCGTCGATGTCATCGACCTCTATTACCAGCACCGGGTCGATCCGGCGGTGCCGGTCGAGGACACGGTGGGTGCCATGGCGCGGCTCGTCGAGGCGGGCAAGGTGCGCTATATCGGGCTCTGCGAGGCGCGGCCCGAGCGCATCCGCCGCGCCCATGCCGTGCATCCGATCGCCGCGGTGCAGAGCGAATACTCGCTGCTCTACCGCGAGGAGGCGACCGAGACGCGCGAATTGACTCGCGACCTCGGCATCGCTTTTGTGGCCTACGCCCCGCTCGGCCGCAGCCTCTTGGCGGGTGTGGTCCCGGATCTCGACAATCTGGCGCCGGGCGACACGCGCGGCCGGCATCCGCGCTTCATGGGCGAGAATTTCGCGAAGAACCGAGCACTTGTCGAAAAGATCGAGGCGATCGCCCGGGAGAAGAGCTGCACCCCGGCGCAACTCTGCCTCGCCTGGCTATTGGCGCAGGGCCCCGACGTGATCCCGATCCCCGGCACCAAGCAGATCGCGCGGCTGGAAGAGAATGTCGGGGCACTCAACGTTCGATTGACCACGGCCGAGATCGACCGCATCTCGACGGCGATCCCGATCGGCGCCGCCGCCGGCACCCGCTACCCCGAAGGCGGCATGCGCGGCGTGTATATTTGAGCCTGCGCTGCAGGCACCCTCTCCTCGCAAGCGGGGCGAGGGTGGTAACCGGCTCTTATTGCAGATCGACGATTTCGATCCAGTTGGGCTGCTTGCCCATCGGGTAGTGATGGGCGGCGGCGAGCGCGCCCGATTGCGGGTCGATGCGGTACACCGTCATTGCGTCGGAATCGAGCCCGACCGACAGCAGAAACTTACCGCGCGGGTCGGTGTTGAAACCGCGCGGCGTCTTCTCGGTCGGCCAATGGCCGATCGGCGACAATGTCCCCTTCTCGGGATCGATGTGGTAGCCGGCCAGTGTGCTGGTCTTGCGCTCGCTGCCGTAGAGAAACCGGCCGTCGGGCGTCACGTGCAGGTCGGCGGCGGCCGGCTGCTCCTTGAAATCAGCCGGGAGCGCGTCGACGAACTGAAGTTCCTTCAAGGTCCCGGTCGCCGGGTCGATCGCATAGGCGCCGATCGTGTCGGTGGTCTCGGTAATCAGGTAGAGGAACTTGCCGCTCGGATGGAACGCCAAATGGCGCGGCCCGGCCCCCGCCTTGGTGTGGATTTCGGGCGGCAAATTGGGCGACAGAGTGCCGGCCGCCGGATCGAACTTCCACTCCAGGACCCGGTCGCTGCCGAGGCTTGTCGAATAACTATACTTGTTGGCCGCGTCGACCAGAATGCAGTGCGATTTGGGCAGGTCCGGAATGATTTGGGTCGGCTTCTCGACGACGTGGCCATTGGCGGCGATCGGGTTGATCGTCAGCTTGTTGCCGGGATAGGAGGCGCACAGCAGAAACCGGCCGGTGCGGTCGGTCGTGGTATAGGCCATGCTGTCCTGCAAAGGCGTGGTCGCCAGATGGTTGAGCCGCCCGCTGGCGTGGTCGATCCCAAAGCTCGACGCCGGGAACGGCTCGCTACGCAACGCCGCGATCAGCAACCGCTTATCCGGCGTCACCGCCATCGGCATGCTGGTCGGCGACGGCTTATCGGTGCCCGGCACCGACACCTTGTCGAGAAGCGTCAGCTCGCCGCTGTCGCGGTTCATCACCAGGCAGTAGATTTCCTTGCTGCCGGCGTTTGACACATAGACGACCGTATCCGGCGCCGGCTCCGCCATTGCATTCCTCCCGCCAATAAAGGGGCCCGGCAACGCCGTGGCGCCCGCCGTCAGCGCCAGCATCCGCCGCCGCGTCAGCCCAGTCTTTGCCATCGTCTCCTCCCGCCCGGCCTCGCCCGCCGGCGCCGAGGTTAGAAGCAATTCGGCGGGCCGACAACGGCGCGGCTCATTCCCGCTGCAACTGCCGCGCGGTCTGCGCCGCCGGCCGGTCATGGCATCGCTTGAGCCAATCCGCGGCCTTCGGGAAGGGCGTCATATCGACCCGCGCCTGTCGCGCCCAGGCGAGGATGCTGGCGACGTTGAGGTCGGCGACGGTGAATTCCCGGCCGAGGAGATAGGGGTCCGCCGTGACGACGCCGTCGAGCACCTTAAAGGGTGCGGCGAGCGCGCGCTCGGCCTTGGCGGCGGCGTTAGGATCGCGTTTCTCCTCGGGCAATACGACCTTGTTGAAAAGTGCGGTGAGCGCCGGCCGCTCGATCTCGGTGATACCCCAGAAGCTCCATTGCCAGGTCCGCGCCTCGCCTTCGAGCGCGGTCGGATAGAGCCGGCCCAAGCCGTATTTCTTGGCGAGGTAGAGGTTGATCGCCATCGACTCCCAAAGGACGAAGCCGTCGTCGTCGATCGACGGGACATGGCCGTTCGGGTTGACCGCGAGATAATCCGGCCGGCGCGTGCCGCCATCTGCGAAGTCGATCTTGACGTGCTCGTAATCGAGCCCGAGTTCGGCCGCTAGCCATAGCGTGCGGTAGGCGCGCGAGCGGGCGACGCCATAAATCTTCAATGCCATAGAACTGCCTCCATTTTTGTATTAGAGGGGCGGCGCGAGGCGGCGAGCCTCGCACGGACGGACGGTTCGGCGGAAGCCTCTCCCGCAAGGAACCGCCGGGACCGGTCTTTCGGGTATGGCTGAGCGAAGGGGGGAAGAACCTTGGCGGCGGTATTCATCGGCGCGGCGACGGTCGCGATCTGGCTTTATCTGCTGTTGTTGCGCGGTGGCTTCTGGCGGGTGCGGCCGGCGCCGCCGCCGATTGAGAAAGTCGCGCCGGCGGCGGTCGTTGCGATCATTCCAGCGCGCGACGAGGCGGCGGTCATCGGCCGCGCGCTCGGTTCGCTGTTGGCCCAGAATTACGCGGGCGCGCTGGACATCGTGGTCGTCGACGATCAGAGCCGCGACGGGACCGGCAGAGCGGCGCGCCAGGTGGCCGATGGCGCGGCGGCCGACGGGCGCGTCCAAGTGCTTCGAGGCGCCGCGCCGCCATCGGGCTGGACCGGCAAATTATGGGCGTTGCGGCAGGGGATCGAGACCGCCCGGCCGCTGCGTCCCGATTATCTGCTGCTGACCGACGCCGACATCGTCCATGGGCGCGAGAACCTGCGCGAACTCGTCGCGCGGGCGCAGGTGGGCGGTTATGACCTCGTCTCGCTGATGGTCAAGCTCAATTGCCGCAGCCTATGGGAGCGGCTGTTGATCCCGGCCTTTGTCTTCTTCTTCTTCAAGCTCTACCCGCCGCGCTGGATCGCCGATCCGTCGCGACGCACGAGTGCGGCGGCGGGCGGCTGCATCCTGATCCGCGCCGAAATGCTCGATCGCATCGGCGGCGTCGACAGCGTGCGTGGCGAGATCATCGACGATTGCGCGATGGCCCGCCGCGTCAAGGCTGCCGGCGGCAAGGTCTGGCTCGGCATGTCGGCGCATACGGCGAGCATCCGCGAATACCGGTCATGGCGGCCGATCTGGGACATGATCGCGCGCAGCGCCTTCGCCCAGCTCGGCTATTCGGCGGCGATGCTGGCGCTGACCTTGCTGTTGCTGGGGATCGCCTATCTGGCGCCGCCGCTGTTGCTGTTCTCGGCGAGCGCCTTGGCGATCTTCTGCGGTGCGGCTAGCTGGGCGATCATGGGCCTCGTCTTTCTGCCCACGCTCAGGGCTTATGAGGGGCCTTGGGTCGCCGCCCTGCTGCTGCCGGCGATCTGCCTCTTTTATGCGGCGGCGACGATCGCCTCCGCGGTGCTGTTCTGGCGCGGCCGCGGCGGCTACTGGAAGGGCCGCTTCCAGGCGAATTCGGGCTAGTTGAGCTGCTGCGGGAGGGCGGCGATGGCGTTGTCGATCAGGGCAGCGCCTCGCGTCTCGTCGAGTTCGGCGGCGATGACCTGACGGGCGGCGGCGATCGCGACATCGACGGTGACGGCGCGGATCTCGGCCACCGCTTTTGCCTCCTCCTGTGCGATGCGCTCCTCGGCGAGCTGCCGGCGGCGGGCGAGTGCTGCGTCGAGGTCGCGCGCCGCCTGCTCGGCGATGCGCTCGGCTTCGGTGCGGGCATGAGCGACGATCGCCTCGGCCTCGGCCGCCGCCTCGCGCTCCTTCTCCCGATACATCGCGAGCGCGCGTTCGGCTTCCTCGCGCAGATTGCGCGCCCCGTCGAGCTCTTCGCGGATGCGCGTGCTGCGGCTGTCGAGCGCGCCGACCAGCATGCGGCCGACCGGCTTCCAGAGCCCCGCGACGAGGATCAATGCCGCGACCAGAACCCAGAATTCGTGGTCGCTCAGGATGTGTGAAATCATGCCCGGCGCTCCGCCATGACGCGCTCGACCGCCGCCTCGACGCCACGCGCATCGACCGGGGCGCCGGTGAGCTTGGCCGCGACCGAGGCGGCGACCTCAGCCGCTACAGCGCGGATCTCGCCGACGGCCTGGGTCTTGGCGGCGACGATCTGCCGTTCCGCCGCCGCAGTGTGTTCGGCGAGCGACTGGGCGAGTTGGCGCTGGCGCTCGGCGGCTTCCGCGGCGAGCCGGTCGGAGGTTTCCTTCATCGTCATCTGCGCCCGCGCCCGCGCCTCGGAGAGGGCGCGCTGATAGGAGGCGATCGCCGCTTCCGCCTCGGTCTTCATCGCAGCCGCATGGTTCAGATCCTCGTCGAGCCGCTTTCGTCGCGCTTCGATCGCGACGTTGACCCGCGGCAGGGCCACCGTCTTCATCAGGATGAACAGCACGATGAAGGTGACCGCCAGCCAGAAAAGCTGCGGGACGAACGTCGATACGTCGAGCTGCGGCATCGGGGCGCGTCGGCCGGCTGCCGGCTCAGAGCACGAAGAGCAGCAGGAGTGAGATGATCAGCGCGTAGAACGCCACCGCCTCGGTCAGCGCGAAGCCCAGCATGCCGATGCCGAAGACCTGGTCGCGGGCGGCGGGGTTGCGCGCGATCGAACTGACGAGTGAGGCGAACACGTTGCCGATGCCGACCCCGACACCCGCCAGGGCAATCGCGGCAAGTCCGGCGCCGATCATTTTCGCAGAGGTTGGGTCCATCAATTCGGTCCTTTCCGGGATAGAGGACGGGGATTGGGTTGGCGGCTACCCGCCCGCTCAGTGCAGGTGGATCGCGTCGCTCAAATAGAGGCAGGTCAGGATCGCGAAGACATAGGCCTGCAGCACCGCGATCACGAGCTCGAGCGCGATCAGCGCGACGTTAAAGGTCAGCGGCAGAAAGCCGAACAGCCCCATCGCCACGGTAAAGCCGGCAAACACCGCGATCATCGTGTGCCCGGCCAGCATGTTGGCGAAGAGCCGCAGGCTGAGGCTGATCGGCCGCGTCAGATAGGAGATGATTTCGATCGGCACCAGCAGGGGCGCCATGAAGACCGGCGCCCCGGGCGGGAAGAAGAAGGTGAAGAAATTGATGCCGTGCCGGATAAAGGCGATCACCGTCACCATCAGGAAGACGAAGAGCGCCATCGCGAAAGTGACGACGATCTGGCCGGTGAAAGTGAAGCTGTACGGCACGAGGCCTAAGAGATTGCCGAGCAGGATGAACATGAACAGCGAGAAGACGAAGGGGACGTAGCGCAAGCCCTCATGCCCGACATTTTCCTGCACCATGCCGGCGACGAATTCGTACGAGAGCTCGGCCATCGACTGGATCCGCCCCGGCACCAGCGCCGCCCGCCGCGTCGCGCCGTAGACCAAGAGGAACGTCAAAGCGACGACGATCGTCATCAGGAGCGCCGCGTTTGTATAGGAAATGTCGATCGAGCCGATATGGATCGGGATGATCCGGTCGATCGTGAACTGTTCCAATGGTGAGTGTTCAGTCGCCAATGTATTCCCCGCCGCGACATCCGACCTGAAAAAGGCCTCGGAGGTTCAAGTTTCGCTAATCCCGTTTGGCTTTGTCCCGGCCGCCGCCCGGCGCCCCGCCATGCCCATAGCCCACACCTTTTGCCGCGCGAAAGACATTCAGCATTCCCGCTGCGATACCGAGAAAAAAGAAGACGATCAACCCCCAGGGACGCGTGCCGAGGAAGCGGTCGGTCAGCCATCCGAGCCCCAGCCCGACGCACAGGGCCGCGGCGAGCTCGACCGCCATCCGGAGCCCGAGACCTAGAGCCCCTCGCGGAGGTTCGCCGCGCGCGCCTGGGTCGTCCCGGAGCTGCTCCTGCCGCGCCCTATCGATCCTCTCGCCAAGACGCGCCAGGGGATCCGGCGGCGGATTCTCGCTCATTTGGAGAAGCGTAACCGTCCAACACCCGCCCCGGCCGCAACCCGGCCGAGACGCCGGCACGATAGTGACGCTGTTCCCGCCTGTCAACGCGACATTCCGCAAGGGCGGGCCATCGGGGCGGGCCGCCCGAGCGGGCGGGTCTAGGCGGTTTGTCGCAGGCGCTCGGCGCGCTGAAGATCGACCGAGACGAGCTGCGACACGCCGTCCTCGGCCATCGTCACGCCGAACAGCCGGTCGACCCGCGCCATCGTGATGCGGTGATGCGTCATCACCAGAAAGCGCGTGGCGGCGGCGTCCGCGATCTCGGCGAGGAGGCGGCAGAAGCGGTCGATATTGGCGTCGTCGAGCGGGGCGTCGACCTCGTCGAGAACGCAGAGCGGGGCGGGATTGGTCAGGAAGAGCGCGAAGATCAACGCGAGGGCGGTCAGCGCCTGCTCGCCCCCCGACAGCAGCGACAAGGCCTGTCGACGCTTGCCGGGCGGGGTGGCCAGGATGTCGAGCCCGGCGGCCAGGGGATCGTCATCGCCGACGAGCGCGAGTTCGGCCTTGCCGCCGCCGAAGAGGCGCGCAAAGAGTTCGGCAAAATGGCCGTTGAGCCGGTCGAGGGCCGCCGTCAGACGCTGCCTCCCCTCCCGGTCGAGGGCGGCCAGACCGCGGCGCAGGCGTTGGATCGCCTCGGTCAGTTCCGCCCGCTCGCGGCGCAGCTCGGCGAGCCGCGCTTCGATCTCGGCGGCATCTCGCTCGGCCACCAGATTGACCGGCCCGACGCCGTCGCGCTCACGGGTCAGGCGGTCGAGCCGCACGGCCGCCGCGGCCGGGTCGGTCGGCGCGCTTTCCGCGTCCGGCCCGAGACGCGCCGCCAAGTCCTCCGGCGTCGCGTCGAGGCGCTCGCGAATGTCGTGTCGCGAGGGCGGCCATCGCCTCGGCCGCGCGGTCGTGGGCCGCACCCTGCCGGACCCGATCCTCGCGCGCCGCGGCGAGCGAGAGATCGGCCGCCCGCGCCGCCTCCTCGGCTTCGCGCCGGGCCGTCTCGGCCGCGGCCAGCGCGTCGGCGGCCCGCCGGCCGTCCTGAGTGACGGCGGCAAGCTCGGCGCCGAGGCGCTCGCTATCCCCGGCGATCGCCGCCGGCCGCGTCGAGAGTTCGGCCAATTCGCCGGAGGTCGCATCGCGCCGTTCGACCAGGACCGCGTGCTGGCTCGTCGAGCGGTCGGCGCGCGCCCGCCATGACCGCGCCTCGCCCTCGATCGCGGCGTGGCGGCGGCGCCGGTCCGCTGCGGCCCGCGCCAGGTTGTCGGACGCAGCGAAGGCCGCCCTTTCCCGCTGCCGCGCCGCGGCCGCTTCTTCGCGCGCGGCGGCAAGATCGGTCTCGACATCCGGATTTGCCGGCAGCGCCGCCAGTTCCAGCACGACGCGCTCGTCCGCCTCCTCGATGTCGTGTTCCTCGTCCTTGAACGCCGCGATCCTGTCGTCGATCGCCGCCCGCCGCGTTTCTGCGGCAAAAGCGCGCTGCGCCAAGTCGGCTTCGTGCTTGCGGGCTTCGCTCAGCGCCGATTCGGCCTCGCGCAGCCGCTGCCGCGCGAGCCCGTCCGATTGGGCAGCGGCCTCGCGCGCGGACTTTGCGGCGGCAAGCGCATCTTCGCCGGTGGCGACCGCGGCTTCTGCCGCGGCAATGGAGGGGGCGAGTTCGGCGAGGCGGTTCTGCCGGTGCAATTGGCGCGAGGCGGTCGACGGCGCCGCCATCGACCGGGTGAACCCATCCCAGCGCCACAGCCGGCCGTCGCGATCGACGAGCCGCTGCCCCGGTGCGAGGTGCGCCTGCAAATCGCGGCCGAGCGCCGCGTCGTCGACCCAGCCGGCGAGCGCCAGCCGGCGGCCGAGGGCTTCGGGCGCCGCGACCATTTCGCCGAGCGGGCGCGCGCCCTCGGGGAGCGGCGGGGATTGGTCGAGGGGTGGCAGACCGACCCAGAAACCGCCGGCGGGTGGATTGTCGGCATCGGCGAGCGGCGCTGCCAGCTCGTCCTCGAAGACCGCCCCGACGGCGGCTTCGAAACCGGCGGCGACCCGGACCGACGCCAGGAGCGGCGGGCGTTCGCAGCCCCCCGCCTGGGCCGGCGGCTCGGACAAGGCCTCGGCCTCGACAACCAGCCGGGCATGCTCCGCCGACGCCCGGCGCAGCACATCGAGGGCGGCCGCCTCCGCGCTCCGCGCCGCCGCCATCTGCGGCTCGACCGCTTCGAACGAGGCGCGGCTTTCCTCGGCCCGCCGCTCGGCCGCCGCCAGATCGGCCGTGGCGGCCTGCAGTATCTCCGGCGAAACCAGTGAAGCGGCGAGTGCGGGAAGCTCCCGTTCTGCTTCGGCGAGCCGCGCCTGCAATCGGGCGCGCCGCTCCTCGATCCCGCGGCGCTGCTGTTCGAGGGCGGCCTGCCGGGCGGCACGCGCCGCCGCCCTCTCGGTCGCCTGCTGCAACCTTGCCTCGGCGGCCGCGACTGCCGCGCCGGCTTCGGCGAGCGCCGCCGAGGCGGCTTCGGCGAGCGGCTTGTCGCTGGCCTCGGCCGCCGCTGGCGAGCGCCGTTCCGCCTCGATCGCGGCAAGTGCGGCTGCCGCGTCGGCGCAGTGCTCCTCCTCGCGCGCAAGATCGGCGGCAAGCTGCTCGAGCCGGCGGCGCGCTTCCGCCTGCGCCGCCAGCGTGCGCTGCAATTCCTGTTCGAGCCCGATTTCGGGCATGCAGCAGCCGCTGCCGCTCGGCCGCATGTCCAGCTTCGGCCCGGCGCAGACCCGGTAGCGCCGTCTCGGCGCTCTCGAACCGGGCCCGTGCCGTGGCGGCGCGCTCGGTGGCGGCGGCCACCGCCTCTTCGGCGCCGTCGAGATCGGCCGCCGCGCGTTCTGCCGCGGCCATGGCGGCACGCCAGCGGGCGAGCAGCAATTGCGCCTGCAGGCGGCGGATCTCTTCGCCCAGCCGGCGGTAGCGCTGTGCCTGTCGCGCCTGCTTCTGCAAACCCTGGAACTGCTGGGCAAGCGTCGCCTCGACATCGTCGAGCCGCAGCAGATTGTCCTCGGCCGCCCGAAGCCGCTGCTCGGTCTCCTGGCGGCGCGTCTGCAGCCCCGCGATGCCGGCCGCCTCCTCCAGCAGCAGCCGGCGTTCTGCCGGTCGCGCCTCGATCAATGCGGCGATGCGGCCCTGGCCGACAATCGCGCTCGACTGTGCGCCCGACGCCGCATCGGCGAACAGCAACTGCACATCGCGCGCCCGCGCCTCGCGGCCGTTGACGCGGTAAACGGAGCCGGCGCTGCGCTCGATTCGCCGCACGATCTCGATCCCGTCGCGATCGTTGACCGCGAGCGGCGCATCGCGCGCGCCGTTATCGAGAACGAGCGCGATTTCGGCGATGTTGGCGGGCGGACGGCCGGCGGCCCCGGCAAAGATCACATCGTCCATCGCGCCGCCGCGCACCCGCCGCGCCGAGGTCTCACCCATCACCCAGCGCAGCGCGTCGGCGAGGTTGGACTTGCCGCAGCCATTGGGCCCGACGATTCCGGTCAGCCCCGGCTCGATCGGCAGCTCGGTGCGGTCGGCGAAAGATTTGAACCCGGAAAGGCGAAGCCGCTCGATCTGCATCGCCCTCGTCGCGGCCTACGATTTTGGCGCCAGTGCTGACAGCTGCCGATCGAACTCGTCGACCGTCGGCGCGCCGACAAACTTTGTGCCGTTGATGAAGAAGGTCGGCGTGGCGTTGACCTCGAGCTCCTTGGACGCAACGAGGCGGCTGTCGAGAATCTTGTTCTCGAGCGCGGTGTTCTTGAGGCAGGCGTCGAATTCTTCCTTGCCCATGCCGCCGAGCTTGGCCAGCCGGGCCAGCGACTGCAGATAGTCGGAACCGGTCACCCATTTGTCCTGGGCGCCGAAAAAGGTGTCGACGAACGCGTAGAAACGGTCCGGCGGGGCGCAGCGCGCGATCATCGCCGCCCGCAGCGCCGGCTCGTCGAGCGGAAAATCGCGCAGGACCAGCTTGACCTTGCCGGTGTCGATCCATTTCTTCTTGAGTTCCGGCAGAACCTCGTTGGTGAAATGGGCGCAATGGGGGCAGCTCAACGACGCGTATTCGACGATCGTGATCGGCGCCGCGGAGTCACCGAGGACACGGTCATCAGGACCGACCGCCAGCAATTTGACCGAATCGGCGGAGGGGGCAGCGACCGCCGATGCCGGCGCTGCGATCAGCGGCGCGGCGTAGATGGCCAACAATAGGAAAGTCCAGATTTTCCACATATCGAGTCCCTTACCACAAGATGTTGACCGTCGCCAGTTGCAAGAAATGGTCGCCAAACCGCCGGCCCGGCTTAACGGCGCGCCCCGGCCACCGCCCGGCCGAGCCGCGCGAGGGCGGCTCGCAATTCGGGATCGGGGATGCCGGCGACCCGCTCATCGATCGCCGCCTCCTCGGCGGGAGGAAGCGGCGTGGCGGGCGGCGCGGCCGGCACTGCGGGGAGCGGCAAGGGCCCTTGTATCTGCGTCAGGCGGGTGACCAGAGGCCGGCCGAAATAGAGGTTGATGCGCTCGATCAAGAGCGGTGCGGCGTGCTGCAGTTCGAGCCCGGCGCCCGGCGCGCTGACGAGCTTCAATGTGCCGTCGCGGCCGAGTGCGGCGGGCCAGGCGAGTGCCGACCAATCGTCGCCGATGATCACCGCCCATTCGGCCTTGAGGCGCACGAGAAGACCGCCGCCGCGCTTGGCGAGTATCGGCGCCGCGAGTTGGGAAACGGCAACGCCGACAGCGCGAAAGCCTTGCCGCGGCTCAGGCTTGGCCTGACCGCCGTTGCCTGCGGAACTCTGCTGCCGCCGATTCGCCGCCATGGCGCCAATCCGATCTGACACCCGTTCGCCGCCGAACCCGCCCGATCCGGCGGCGCTTCTCGCATGGTACGACCGCCACCGCCGCGACCTCCCCTGGCGGGCGCCGCCGGGGACGCGCGCCGATCCATACCGCGTCTGGCTCAGCGAAATCATGCTGCAACAGACGACGGTGGCGACCGTTCGCGCCTATTTTGACCGTTTCACAGCGCGCTGGCCCGAAGTTTCCGCACTGGCCGCGGCGCCGCTCGAAGAAGTGCTGCACGCCTGGCAGGGGCTCGGCTATTACGCGCGCGCCCGTAATCTGCACGCCTGCGCCCGCGCCCTGATGTCGCGCCATGCCGGGGTGTTCCCCGACGATGTCGCCTCGCTGCGCGCGTTGCCGGGGATCGGCGACTACACCGCCGCGGCGATCGCGGCGATCGCCTTCGACCGCCAGACGGCGGCGGTGGACGGCAATGTCGAACGCGTCCTCGCCCGGGTCTATGCCGTGATGGAGCCGCTGCCGCTGGCCAAGGCGCGGCTGAAGGCGCTGGCGCAGGCCCTCACGCCGCCGCATCGGGCCGGAGATTTCGCCCAGGCGATGATGGATCTGGGCGCCACGATCTGCACCCCGCGGCGGCCGCGCTGCGTGCTCTGCCCGTGGCGGACCCGCTGCGCGGCTGCGGGCGACGCCGAATCGCTGCCGGCGCGAGCAGAGAAGCCGGAGCGCCCGCTGCGCTACGGCGTGGCGTTCTGGCTGACCCGGCCCGACGGCGTGGTGTTGCTGCGGCGGCGCCCGGAAAAGGGGCTGCTCGGCGGCATGACCGAATTCCCGTCGACCTCGTGGCGCGACACCCCCTGGACGATCGCCGAGGCGCTGCGCGCGGCGCCGACCGAGGCGGCGTGGTCGCCGTTGCCGGGTGAAGTGCGGCACGGCTTCACGCATTTCCGATTGGAACTGAAACTCGTGGCGGCCGAAGGGACCGCCGAAGGCATATGGTGCCCGGTCGAGCGCCTTGGCGAGCACGCGCTGCCGACCCTGATGAAAAAGCTCGCGCGCCACGCGCTCTCGGCGCTCGGCGGCGCGGGTCAGCAAGCGAGTGCCGCCAAGAGCGGCAACTCACCGGCCACGGCGAGCCGAACCGGGGCAAACGAACGGCGGTGATGCGGTGTGACGCCGAGCCGGCCGATTGCGGCGCCGTGTTCGCGCGTCGCATAGCCGACGTTGGTCTCCCAGCCATAGCCCGGATAGCGCGGCGCGAGGTCGTGCATGATCCGGTCGCGCGTGACCTTGGCGACGATCGAGGCGGCGGCGATCGAGAGGCTGAGCCCGTCGCCCTTGACCACGGTCTTGACCGCGCAGCCAAGCGGCGGCGCCACCGACCCGTCGACGATCGCGATGTCCGGGCTGACGCCGAGGGCCGCCACCGCGCGCGCCATCGCCGCGAGTGCGGCGCGCAGAATGTTGACGCGGTCGATCTCACGCGCGCTGGCGGCGCCGACGCCGATCCGGACGGCGCCATTGGCGAGGCAGCGCTGCAATGCCCGCCAGCAGGCTTCGCGCGCATCGGACGACAGCACCTTCGAATCGTCGAGCCCGTCGCGCAGCATCCTCGGCAGCCGGCGCGGTTCGAGAATGACCGCGGCGGCGACCACCGGACCCGCCAGCGGCCCACGCCCGGCCTCGTCGATGCCGCAGACGATCCCCTTGCAGCGCCGCTCGATCGCGAAATCCGGCATCCACCCTCCCCTGGCCGCTTGTGCCACGGCGGCGGCGGCCCCGGCAAGCCTCCGCCACTAGTCGCCGATGGCGGCGGCGGCAGGGATGACTATCTTCACGGCATGCGCGAATATATGGCTGTCGTCCGAGAGGTTGCGTTGCTGCCGGCGGCGTTCTTCGCAGCCTTGCTGCTCGCGGTCGTGCCGGCGCGCGCCTTCGACCTCTTCGCGACGCACCAGGTAACCGCGCAGTTTGCCACCGCCGACGGCAAGCCGATGGCGAACGCCACCGTGCGGGTCTTCGCGCCCGGCGACCCGCACACCGTCGTCGAGAGCGGGCGCAGCGACGCCGAAGGCAAGTTCGTCTTCAGCGCCGACCGCGACGGCATGTGGAGCGCGGAGGCGCGCAACGCCGACGAGGTCGCGCGCGTGACGATCCGCGTCGGTGGAGAATCGCAGAGTCGGGTCTCGCCCTACGTCGTGGTCGGCGGGCTTGCCGTATTAATGGTCATGGCCGTCTGGTACCGGCTGCTGCGGGCGCGAACCCGGCGCCCGGGCTCCTAGCCGGTCGGCGATTGCGGCGCCGCAGCACTTTGCGAAGCAAAGGAAGCCGGGCACAATGATCTGGCAAGCCGCTGCCTCATAATCCTTTTCGCCGCCGCCGCTGCACGGACATAATCGGTCATGCGCCCTTTCGGCAAATACGTCCTCTACGCTGTCGGCGCCGCGATCATTATCGGCTTGACGAGCCAGTTGTACGGATGTGGCGACGACGGGCTCCTCGCGCGGTTCATGCTGAAGCCCGACCGCATCATCGTCGAGCGGCGTCCGGACCCGGTCTACGACCATCTGTTCCCGTATTACGTCGAGTTCTGCGCGACGAGCCAGTTTCGCTCGAAGCTGAAAGGCGAGGGCGGTGTGGCAGGTCACGCCGTCATGTACATCAAGGGCGCCTGCAAGGACGACGACGCGCCCTACCCGCAATTGCGGCAGTGCCGCAGGGTCGCGACTGAAACGAGCGATCCCGAGCACGGCGCCGGGATCAGCGTCAACCGCTGGTTCCGCAACGTCAATTGGGTGGCCGTGCCGGGCCATGACCTTTTCTACGCAGGCAACCTCAAGAGCGAGGAGCGCCTGACGCAGGCGCATTTCGACAAGACGGTCCGCGAGATTGTGGCCCAAGGCGTCTATAAGGGCGTCCAGTTCCAGGATTACCCTGGCTCGCACCCCGGCTCCACCGTCGAAGACTTCATCGAGGCCGAAGGGATCGGGACCGATCTTGCATTGCTGTTCGCGCGGTCGGCCTTCTGCGCGCGGCTGCCGGTGACGGAGCCGATGGTCGACGAGGTCATCGCCTTTCTGAACGACAAGAACCGCGAATACGCCGAGGGCGAGGCCGACTACAATTGGAGCGTGTGGGCCGACAATTGCGTGCACACCGTGCGCAACGCATTGGCCGCGGCCAACATCTGGTCGCCGCTATCGGTGCGGGCGGTCAAGTTCCGGCAGATTTTCAACCTGGCGGTGCCGGCCAACGAATTCGTCAACCTGGCAGAACTCGGAACGCAAGGCGATATAGACGATTACCGGGAGATCCAGGACGACGGCCCGCGGCGCGACGCACTCCATGAGTTCCACTGGCTGCCGACACAACCGGGGGCGCTCGTCAAAACCCTGCCGGTGCACGAGCCGAACGACCTCTACGACACGACGTTCCGCCTCTTTACATTGCAGTCGCCGTTTCGCATGGGCAAGACGGAGCACGCAATCGATATCTTGTCCGACCCGCGTTTTGTCGATCTCGACGCCAATCTGCGGTATTTCGAGCAGAAATACGATCGGATCCTGGCAAGCCACGACGAACGCCAGGACATGATGGCGAGCGTGCGCGGGAGCCCCTACCGCCGCGTCGAGCGCCTCTATTACGATTACATCAAGACGCACCGCGCCGAAACCGCGGCCATGCTCGACCGGATCGCGGCACTCGAAGGACCCTCCGAGAAGCCGCCCGCCAAATAGCCCGACGCAATGCGCCTTCATGCGATCGGGCGGCGGGTCAGGAAATAACGCAGCATCGCATAGCAGGCGGCGGCGGCGGCGAGGTGCTTCAATGTGTGGCCGCTCAAGATATACCCGACCGAAAAGATCGGCGCGTCGGCGAACTCGAAGACCTTGGCAAGGCCGTAAAGTGCTGCCGCGATGATCCAGTATCGGGTTCCGGTGTATTTCGCCGGGTAAAGCAGGAACAGCAGCAGCACGGCGAGCCCGGGGAAGAACTGAGCCCAGAAATAGAGCCGCAGATCGTCGGTCCGCAGCCACAGCAGCAGGCTGAAAAGGCCGATCGCCAATAACGGCCAGAGGAGGGCGGCGCCGAGCCTTGCGTCGACGCGCTCCTCGACGGCGAGCGCGACAATCGCGGCAAAGCTCATCGTCATCGGCAGCCGATCCCAGAACAATGTCGCGTCATTCGGATCCCAGTGATAGTAGGCCGATCCGATGCCGGTCAGGAAAAATCCGAGAAACAGCACCGTCGTTGCCACGCCGTCACGGCATCGCCACAAGCCCGCGGCGCCGACGGCGATGAAGGGCAGGTTCGACGCCACGTTCCAGAAGTTCGGGATGCCGAGCAAAGCCCGCTGATCGGCGAATTGGTGATAGTCTTGGTCCTGCGGGATTGGCGGCAGCAACAGCAATCCAGCCAACGATATGGCGGCCGCGCCCAGGAGGATGAGGCCTGGAAGAAGGACGGCGCTGCGGCGTGCGCTCACGCCGCGGCTCCTGCCGGGTTTCGGCGCACAAACCGCCGGCGCCCGTTCACATTCGAGCGAGCCGCTTGTCGGTAAAGCCGGACCCGGTCAGGATAGGGAGTGACCCGGCCCGCAACTTCGGCGCGCAGAGCGTGCGTCGTCGCTTTCGGGCCGCTTGCCGATATGGAGCGAGGAACATGGCCGATCTGGTTGAAATCGCCTTCCCGTCCGAGCAAAAGGCCGAGGAGGTCCGGCAGAAGCTGTTGAATCTGCAAAAAGAATACCTCATCGAACTCGGCGACGCCGTGATCGCCGTCAAGCAGGCTGATGGCCATGTTAAACTCAACCAGCTGTTCAATCCGACAACGGCGGGAGCCTCTCGGGGACGTTCTGGGGCGCGCTGATCGGCATGATCTTTCTGATGCCGCTCGCAGGCGCTGCGATCGGCGCTGCTTCGGGTGCGGTCGGCGGCGCGCTCAGCGATGTCGGCATCAACGACAAATTCATGAAGGACGCCGCACAGAGCCTGCAATCGGGCAACGCCGCGCTCTTCCTGCTGATCCGTAAGATGACGACCGACAAGGTCATGGCGGCGTTGCAGGGCGAAGGCGGCACGGTGATCAGAACCTCGTTTGACGAGAGCAAGGAGGATGCGCTTCGCGCCGCCCTGGCCGGCGCAATGCCGTCTGCGCCAGCTGCCGCTGGTTAAGCGTCGATGTTGGGCGATTGAGTTTCACATCGTCTACAATCGGGCTAGCTCGGAGCCGAGCGCGGCTGGCGCGGCAACCTTACGGTGTGGCGTAAAACGCTGCTCGATCCTCAGGCGCCCTCGGCGGCGATCGTCAATCGCGGGAGCGCGCGGCGCCGAACGCGCCTTGCGGATGACGAGCTTTTCGGCCTCGACGACGAGGAAAAAGACCAGGCCGCCGAGGAACAGCCACGGCCACACCCAGAGCGGGATCGCGTCGGTCTCGAAAAGTCGCTGAAACGGCGGGGCGTAGGTAAAGAGAAGCTGAAGGACCACGACCGCGCCGATCCCCAGCGCCAGATAGCGGTTGCCGAGATGCGCCCGCAGCGACAACGAGGAATCGAGCTTGTAACGGCTGTTGAGGAGATAGAAGACCTGACCGATCACCAGCGCGTTGACGGCGACGGCGCGGGCGAGTTCGTCCGAGGCGTCTTTCGACTTCATCCAGAAGAACGCCCACAAGGTCAGCAGCAGTAGCGCCAGGCCGACAAAGATCACCCGCCAGATGCCGAAACCGTCGAGGATCGGGCGGTCGACGGTGCGCGGCGACCGGCGCATCACGTCGATTTCATGCGGCTCGAAGGAAATCACGAGCCCGAGCGCCACCGAGGTCACCATGTTCACCCACAGGATCTGGGGCGCTGTGATCGGCGCCGTGAAGCCGATGAAGATCGCGGCCATGATGACGAGCGCTTGGGCGACATTGGTCGGCAGCATGAACAGAATGGCTTTTTCGATGTTGTTGTAGACGGTGCGTCCCTCCTTTACCGCGGCGGTAATCGAGGCGAAATTGTCGTCGGCGAGCACCATCTCGGCCGCCTCCTTCGTCACTTCGGTGCCCTTGATGCCCATCGCGACGCCGACATCGGCCTTTTTCAGCGAAGGCGCGTCGTTGACCCCGTCGCCGGTCATCGCCACGACCTGACCGTTCGCCTGGATCGCCTTGACGAGACGCAGCTTGTGCTCCGGGCTGGCGCGGGCGAAGACGTCGACGTCACGGACGCGGTCCTGCAATGTCGCGGTGTCCATCTCCTCGATTTCGCCGCCGGTGAGCGCCGTCCGCCCGTCGCCGATGCCCAGCATCCTGGCGATGGCGGCGGCGGTGATCTTGTGGTCGCCGGTGATCATGGTGACCCGGATGCCGCCCTGATGGCATTCGGCCACCGCCTCGATCGCCTCCTTGCGCGGCGGGTCGAGCAACCCGATGAGACCCAGCATGACGAGATTGCGCGGCAGATCGGCCGGCCCGAGATTGCCGACGGCCAGGTTCGCGTCCTCGATTGCGGCCAAGGCCAATACGCGTTCTCCCTGAGCCGCGAGTTCGTCCGAGGCGCGCTCGAAATTCGCGCGATCGAGCGGCGCAGCGGCGCCGTCGGAGGAAGCTTGACGGTCGCAATGGTCGAGGATCACCTCGGGCGCGCCCTTGACCAGCAGCAGCTGCCTCCCGGCCTCGTCCCGGTGCAGTGTCGCCATGAACCGATGCTCCAATTCGAACGGGATGGCGTCGATCCGCGGATAGGCGTCCCGCTCGGTCGGGCGCTCAAGCCCGAGTTTGTTGCCGAACGGGTAGAGCGCCCCCTCGGTGGGATCGCCCTCCACCTTCCAGGCCCCCTCTTCGCGGCGGATTTCGGCGTCGTTGCACAGCATCGAGACCCGGCCCATCAGGGTCAGAGCCGGGTCCGGCGCCGCCTTCTTGCCGTTCTGTAACACCTCGCCCTCGGGCGCGTAGCCCTCGCCGGTGATCTTGTAGGCGCCGTCCGCGGTCACGGCCGAGACCACCATCATCTCCATCAGAGTCAGGGTGCCGGTCTTGTCGGAACAGATGCGCGAGATCGAGCCCAAGGTTTCCACGGCCGGGAGCCGGCGGATGATCGCATTGCGTTGGGCCATCCGCTGGACGCCGATCGCCAGCGTGACGGTAATCAGCGCCGGCAGACCCTCCGGTATGACCGAGACAGCGATGCTGACGACCGCCTGGAAGATCGGCACGAAATCCATGCCCCGGACCCATCTGCCGTAGGCGAACACGATCACGGCGACGACCGCGATCACCGCCGTGATCGCGTAGCCGAATTTCTTGATCTGGCGCAGCAGCGGCGTGTCGAGGGAGCTGACGCCGGCCATCAGCTGGTTGATGCGTCCGAGTTCGGTGTCGCTGCCGGTGGCGACGACCACACCAGCGCCGCGGCCAGAGGCGACGAGTGTCCCGGAAAAGGCCATGCCCTTGCGATCGCCCACGGTGGCCCGCTCCGAGACCGCGTCCGTCGTCTTGTCGATCGACACCAACTCGCCGGTGAGCGCGGCTTCTTCGGTGCGTAGGTTCTTGACGTCGACGAGGCGCAAATCGGCCGGGATGCGGTCGCCCGATTCGAGCAATACCACGTCGCCCGGCACCAAGTCCTCGGCCGGGATGAGGCGGGTTTCGCCGGCGCGGAGGGTTCGCGCCTCGGCCGAGAGCATGTTGCGGATCGAGTTCGAGGGCTTTTTCGGCCTTGCCCTCCTGCAGAAATCCCAGGAGCGCGTTGATGATCACGACGCCCAGGATCACGGCGGCGTCGAGCCAGAGGCCGACCATCAATTTGACGAAGCCGGCGGCAAGCAGCACGTAGACGAGAACATTGTTGAGCTGGGCGAAAAACCGCGTCAGCAGTCCGCGCTTCTTGCCCTCGGGCAGGCTGTTGGGACCATAGCGGCCCAGGCGCCGCGCGGCCTCGTCGGCGGCTAACCCTCGCTGCGGGTCGGTCTGCAACCGGTCTATTGCCTCGGCCGAGGCGACCGCGTGCCAGGCTACAGGTTCACCGGCGGGCACTGCGCCCTGCATGATGCTTCCTCCCTCGCTCCCGGGGCCGCGCCTCGGCCGCCGGCCTTATGTGTATTCCGGCACGAAATTGAGCCCGTCGAGCGACGCGAGATCGTCGTAGGCGTCCTCCATCCCCCGATCGGGAAGCCTCACTCTTTTGGCCGGAAGCTTTTTGTGGGGAATCTGGTCGAGCAGGTGGCGGATGCAGCTGAGCCGCGCCCGCCGCTTGTCGTCGGAACGAACGATGTGCCACGGCGCGAATTTGGTGTCCGTCGCCGCGAACATCGCGTCGCGCGCCCGTGAGTATTCGAACCACCGGCTGCGCGAACACAGATCGGTCGGGCTCAGCTTCCATTGCCGCAGCGGATCCTCGATGCGGGCCAGGAATCGGCGCTTTTGCTCCTCGTCGCCGACTTCGAGCCAGTATTTGATCAGGGTGATACCGCCGTCGACGATGAACAGCTCGAACTCCGGACAGACCTTGAGGAAGCGGTGGTGCTGCTCCTCCGTACAGAAGCCCATGACATGTTCGACGCCGGCCCGGTTGTACCAGCTGCGATCGAAGATGACGATCTCGCCGGCCGTGGGCAGGTGCGTGACATAGCGCTGCAGATAGAGTTGCCCTTTTTCGCGGTCGGACGGGGCCGGCAGCGCCACCACCCGGAAGACGCGCGGGCTGACCCGTTCGGTGATCGCCTTGATCGTGCCGCCCTTGCCGGCCGCGTCGCGACCCTCGAACACCACGACCACGCGCAAGCCCTCATGCTTGACCCACTCCTGCAGCGCGCAAAGCTCGACCTGCAGTTTGCGCAGCGCTTTTTCGTACTCCTTGCGCTTCATCGGCGGTTCTCCGTCACGAGATCCACATCATCAGCTGCGGCCTCGGCCGCGTCCGCGGCAATCTTGAGCGAGACGATCGTCCGCCGGGAATGGTAGAGGGCGGCCGCGACAGTACAACGCTGATCAAGCTCCCATGTCGATTACTGCACGACCCGGGCGCGCAGCCGCTGGTATTCTTCATTGGAAATCACATTCGAATTCTTCAGCCGTTCGAGTTTCTCGAGTTCATCGGCGGGGCTGAGGCCAACGACTTGTCGAAGCTCGTCGCGAGCTTGTTGCATCCGCTGCTGCTGGCGTTCCGCCATCCCGCGGTGTTGCGTGATCAGATAGATGAATATCCCGATATAGGGGAACACGATCAGCAATATTACCCACAGCGTCTTGCCCCAGCCGGATACGTCGTGGCGGCGGAACAGGTCGCTGAAAACCGTAATCAGCAACCAGAACCACAGCACGAAGATAAATATCGAAAAGACGTCGGCCAGAAAGTTGGAGAAGGTAAAACCGCCTGAAAACAGCATGTCAGACCTCTTCGTTTGTTTGCCCTGCCGGGAAAGGGCGGCAGAAATTCATCGCGCCGCGTCGGTCTTGGCGCCCGCATAGGCCGCACGCGCCTCCGCCAGAGCCGCCCGCAGCGCTTCGGGCCTCGTCTCGTCGAACGAGCTGCGCAGCACCACACCTCCCGTTCCGCGCAGCGCTCTGACCACTTTCTGCGTCGTTCGGCCTCGGATCAAGAGAAGCAGCGCGACATTGCCCGAGCGCAGAGTCCGGGCCGCGTCTTTGAGGAACACATCGCCGATGCCGAGATCACTCAGCTGGCTGGAGCGCGCGGGCGGCGCGGCGCCGGTTGCGGGATCGGCGGACCGTGTCATGCACAAAAGGCCGATCAGCGATCCCCACGACATTCGCGAGACCGCGCCCGGGGCCGCCGGCCGGAAGAGCTGGTTGAGCTTGACGCAGTCGTTTGCTTCGGTGACCGCGATCGCCGCGTCCTCGAGTTCGAGCAGATATTCTTCCCGCATCGCCAGCAGCGTCTCGCGGACGCCTTCCGCCTTCGCCTCGCTGGCAAACTCGATGATCAGGAGATCGGACAACGCGATCCTCCAAACGAGGCGCTCGGGCAGGGTCGGACCAAGGCCGACCACCCGAGGCGGTCGGCCGGGGGTCCGCCTATCCCTTGATCTGCAAGGTCTTGGGATCGAACTGGACAGCCGCCATGCCGCCGCTCGGCAGCATGACAATCGCCACGCCCTTGCCCCAGTCGAGAGCGACGATTTGGCTTGCCTCATGCTTGATCTTGATGTTGTTCAGCAGCATCACCTGCAGGACCTCGGTCACTGAATTGCCGCCGACCGCCCGTTTCAGCACGTCGGCGCGCATTTCTGGGCTGAGGCCGTCAAGCTCGGCCTGTTCGAGGGCGGTCGGCGCTGCGTAGGCGATGGGCGCCGCCAGCAGCAGGCCCGCGCCAAGGGCCAGCGCCAGGGTTGTGCGATTGAGCTTCATCTTGTCCAGATCTCCATTCGGGCCAAGTCGGAGCCGGCGCGGCTGGCCCGGTCCTGCGGCCGGCGACGCGTGCGACGTCGGGCCATAGCGTAGCAACCTCGGCGCGGCGCGTGATGAGCCTGGAATCCCGGTACGATACCGAGCATCCCAACTTTGCGGCGTTCCCGGCGCGCCACCGGGAAGCGGGCCTTGATCGTCAGGGGGCCACACTCATTGCGGGCGGGCCTGGGACGCCTCGCCTTGCCGATGGTGAGCCTTTCGGTCTCGACGACGAGGGAGGAAGACAAGGCCGCCAAGAACTGGCCACGGCCACACCTGAACATCACGACCACGCACAAGCCCTCGTGCTTGACCCAACCTACTGCGGCGCGCCGAACTCGACCTGCAATTTGCGCGGCGCCTTTTCGTAGTCCTTGCACTTCATTGGCGGTTCTCCGTCGCGAGACCGACATCATCGACGACGGCCTCGTCAGCGTCCGCGGCAATCTTGAGCGAGACGATCGTCCGCCAGGCATGGTAGAGCGCGGCCGACGCCCAGGCGAGCGCGTCGAGCGCCGCGCGCGCGCCTTCAGTCCGGGTCCGCTGCAGCGCCAGATCCTGCAATATCTTTTCGCGCGCTGCTCTGCTTTCCTCATTCAATTGCCGGGACGCCTGCTCGACCGCCTTCAAGATCGCCGGATCGTCCGATGTCTTCGGTTCCCGGGCGGCATCGAGCCATGCGGCAAGCGCCCGCCCGCCGGCGGCAAACGCCGGCGGCGGCTCCCATCCGGCGACCACGGGCGGCGTGCGCGCCAAGTCGTCGCCCAGTTGCGTCAAGTGATCGAGCGCATGAGACAGCCGCACGAGACGGGGCTCGAAAGACCCCAGATCGGTGGTTTCGAGCGAGAGCGACTCGAGAAAATGTTCGACTTGCCGAACCGCGTCCCGGTTCGATCCCATCTGCGGACGCTCGCCCGCCAGCCCGCGGCGGACCGCATCGATCGAACCCAGCGCAATCTCCAAGGTGGCGCGCCAGGCGGCCTCGACGGCGACGCCCCCACCGGCCCGCGCCAGGACCGGGTCGAGGCGACTTACCGCCGTCTCGCTGCCGCGCCCCGAGAGTGTGACGATCAGCTGCGAGTAGCGGTCGAGCCACGGGAAAAACGCCATAACCCCGATGAGTTTGAAGATACTACTGAACGCGGCTAGCGCCAGCACGCCCTGCGGGTCGTCGAGCCGCGCGCCCACCCAGCCGGCGGCCGCGACCATCGGCCCCAGCAATAGCAGTCCGATCAGGCCGACGCTGACATTGTAGACGATGTGCGCCAAGGCCGCTCGGCGCACCGCCAAGCCGGCGCCGATCGCCACCAGCGCGCTGGTCGCGGCAGTGCCGACGCTCTGTCCGACGATCATCGCGCAGGCCTGGTCAAAGGTCAGCGAGCCCGCATGCAGTGCCACCAGCGTCGTCGCGGCGGCAGCACTCGAGCTTTGCATGACGATCGACATCAGGATGCCGAGGCCGGCCAGAATCCATCGCCAGCCGAGACCGCTGCCGCCGATCGCATCAAGGTTCCACGAGAATCCCCGCCATTCCGTTCTGCAGATAGTCGATCCCGACAAACAGCAGCCCAAAACCGGCGAGGATCGCCCCGAAGGATCGCATCCGGCCCTTGGCGACGATCCACAAAAAGGCGCCGATGCCGATCATCGGCATGGCCGCGGCGGCGACGCTGACCCGGAAGCCGAAGACCGCGACGAGCCACGGCGTCGAGGTCGTGCCGAAAGTGGCGCCGATAATGACGCCGACGGCCTGCGAAAAAGTGACGAGCCCGGCGCTGACGAACCCGATGACGGTCAAGGTCGTCGCCGTCGAGGACTGGATCGCCACGGTGAAGAGCGCCCCCGACAGGACGGCGCTCAAGCGGCCGGCGACCAGCGCCTGCAAAGTGCGCCGCAGCGAGTCGCCGGCGAGCCCCTTCAGGCCCTCGGTGAGGTGGTGGATCCCAAGGAGAAATAGGCCCAGGCCGCCGACGAGCGTGATAGCGGCGGACGCGCTCATCGCCTTTGCCGCGCGAAGCCTTTACGGGGTCGCAGTCGAACCCTCCCGCGCGTCAAAAGCCGCGAAGGAGATCGCTGAAATCGGCCGGTTGCGAGGGGTCGGCGGCGCGCATCGGCGGCGCGCTCGGCTTCAGCCCGCTCAGCGCGGCCGCGCGCGTGTCGCTGGGGCTGCAGCCGAATTCCCGCTTGTAGGCGCGGCTGAAGGCCGACGCGTCAGCAAAGCAAAAATCCTCGGCCATGGCCGAAATCGACATGCCGTTGCCGGGATCAGCCAGCAGTGCATGCGCTTCCAGCAGCCGCTGCCGCTGGATATAGCGGGCGACCCCGCCGCCATTGTCGAACAGCCGGTAGAGATTGGACCGCGACATTCCAACGAGCCGGCACAACGTCGCCGGTCGCAAGGTCGGCGTTCGCAAATGCCGGTTGACGGTGCGGCGCACCTTCTCCATCCGGCCCAGGTCGAATTGCGCCTTTGCCACGGCGAGGCGTTCGGCCGAAGGGGCGACCGCGGCGGCGACCATCGCGCCGACAGCGCTCGCGAGACGCGGCAGGTCGGCCTCGGTCAGCATCGGCAAGCGACGCTCGAGCGCCACCATGTATTCGCCGAGCAAGTGCCCCAAAGGGGTATCCAGCGCCGAACCGAGCGCTGCATCGAGCAGCGGCCCGATATCGCGAAACGCGTCGCGCGCCAGGAAGAACTGGATCCGGTCGACATGCGTGCGCTCGTGCAGAAATTCCTGACCGAGCGACCACAGGAAAGGCACTCTCGGCGGCACCTCCAGCGAGCTGCCGGCGGTGATCGCGGAATGCGCGCCGCGGGCGCAATAGCTGATGATCCAGTGATCGACTGGATCGCGACGCAGGTGTCCCCTGGTACGCGTGACGTTGACCGACGGCGCCGAGGTGCGGCTCATCGCTAGACCGCCCAGCTTCCACATACGGATTTCGGCGAGAAATCCGGCATGGTCTTCCGGCTGCTTCGGCAAAACGTCGAAAACCGGCTGATACCACGACTGCCAGGCTTCGAACTGGCCGCGCGGGCGCAAGGATTGCGTCGTAAACGTTTCTGGCGTCATTTCCCCTCGCTCCTCCACCGCACCTCGGCTTCATCCGCGTCGGCCGTAATCCATACAACCCGGAAACCAAGGCGCTTATTGAAAATACAAATTCGCAAGGAGATCCTCGTCTAATGAATTCAGCGAATTGCAGCCTTGTCAAATGAATTTTCCGGGCACCGCCTTACACGCCGCGACCGATGTTGTGGTTTGGGACGCACGGTCAAAATTTGGGACAACCTGCCAAGGACAGGCTAATCCGGCGCCAATACGATCGCTTGCGACAATCCGATGGCGAAAACGGCGAGGGCTCGAACGGGCTCCTTCTGGCTTTTCGTCGGCGAGCGGCGAGCGCCGCGACCGCTGCACCTTTGGTGACCAAGGGCTGGTGGTTGCGAGAGCATTGCATTAATGCGTTTTTCGGCCCTGCGCTCGTTTAGCGCCGGCCACAAAAGGGGAATCGACGGATTGGCGGCAGAACCAGCTTCAACCGGCAACCCTGGGATGCGCACGCAAACTTCCTGGCTGCCGTTGCTCGTCATCGCGATGGCCCAGATCCTGATGTCGTTCAACATCAACGCGTTGCGCGTTTCGATTGGCGGAATTGTCGCCAGCTTCGACACCTCCCCGACCACTGTGGGTACGGCGATCGTCATTCACTCGCTCTTCATCGCCGGGTTCGTCATGCTTGGCGCCAAGATCGGCGAGCTGTTCGGCCCGCGGCCGGTTTTTCAGCTGACGGTGCTGCTGTTCGGCGCGGCGATGGTCATGATGATGGTGAGCCCAAACGCGACGACGATGATCGTGGCTCAGGGCATCGCGGGCGCCGCGGCGGCGGCCTTGGTGCCGACGCTGGTCGTACTTATCGCCGCCAGTTATCAGGGGAGGCAGCAGGCGCAAGCGCTGGGATGGCTGGGCGCATCGGAGGCGATGGGCGGCGTGCTGGCGTTTCTGGTGGCCGGGTCCCTGGGCGCATGGATCGGCTGGCGCTACCCGTTCGGCTTGCTCGGGGTCCTCGCCGCCGGTGTCATTCTGTTGAGCAGGCGGCTCAGCCCGGTCGAACCTCAACGCGATTTGCGGATCGACGGAATCGGCCTCGTTCTCGCGGCGTCGGCGATTGTCCTGATCAGCGTCGGCTTCGACAACACCAACCGATGGGGCTTGCTGCTGGCGAAACCCACAGCGCCATTCACCCTTGCCGGTCTGTCGCCGGCGCTGGTCTTGGTCGTTCTCGGCGTGGTGCTCGGTCAGGCCTTCTTTGCCTGGTCGCACAGGCGTCGCGCCGCGGGGAAGACGCCGCTGATCGCGTTGGATGTAATCGAGACGCCGGAGCAGCGGGCCGCGGTGTTCTCGATGTTCATGATCGTCGTCCTCGGCGCGGCGATCAGCTTTCTGATCCCGCTTTACATCGAGATTGTCCAGGGCCGCAACAGCCTGGAGACGGCGCTGGCGATCATCCCGCACTCGCTGTCGATCTTTGCCGCCGCCGTGATGGCGCCCAGGCTGTATGACCGCCTGTCCTTGCGCAACATCGCGCGCTTCGGCTTCGTCGTGGTGGCCGTCGGGCTGATGTCGTTGGCCATCTTCGTCCGCAACAAGTGGAGCACATTCTCGGTCATTTTCGCCCTGATCGGCATCGGTCTCGGGCAGGGCGCGCTGGTGACTGTGCTGTTCAATGTCTTGGCCGCCGCGGCGCCGGAGAGGCTGGCCGGCGATGTGGCCTCGTTCCGCGGCGCCACCAACAACCTCGCCGGGGCGGTTGGCACGGCGATTGCCGGCGCGCTTCTGATCGGTGTGCTGAGCGCGAGCGTCATGACGGAACTGGTCGACAACCCGGTGATTCCGGAGGCGCTCAAGGCGCAGGTCGACCTCGACCTCGACAATGTCACATTTGTCGGCAACGATCGGCTGTTGGAGGCGCTCGAGCACACGTCGGCCGCACCGGAACAAGTAGCCGAGGCGGTGCGCATAAACACGCAGGGGCGTCTCCGGTCGCTGAAGATTTGTCTGATCGCGTTGACGAGCCTCGCCCTGCTGGCGATTTTCCCGGCCGGCGCGCTGCCCGATCGTCTCGGCGTCTTGCCCGGAAAAGGAAGTCCGTGACCTGCGTTTGCCGCCGCTATTGGCGGTGCGCTGCGGCCCGCGAGGGATCGGCGCATTCGGCCAGCAAAGCGTCGCGCCAACCCGTTATCCCAGAAAGGGTTTACCCCGATGGCGACCACGAAGGCTGAGAAGCCCGCTCGCGATCCTCTGCTTGTCGATTTCGCGCTGCAGGGCGGCGGCGCGCACGGCGCCTTTACCTGGGGCGCCCTCGACCGGCTGCTCGAGGAGCCGCGGCTGCGGATCGACGGCATCTCGGGAACCTCGGCAGGAGCGATGAACGCGGCCGTGCTGGTCGACGGCCACGCCAAGGGCGGCGCTCCGGCGGCCCGGGCGGCGATGGAGGCGTTCTGGCGAGAGGTTTCGCGGGCGGCACTCTTGAGCCCGCTGCGGCGCGGGTTTCTCGACGTGCTGCTCGGTCGCTGGTCGCTCGACCATTCTCCCGCCTTTGTCGCGATGGACATGATGGCGCGCGTCTTTTCGCCCTATGATCTGAACCCCGGCGGGTTCAATCCGCTGCGCCAAATCCTTACCGAATGCATCGACTTCGAGCGCCTCGCGACAGCGCCGATCAAGCTCTTTGTCACCGCGACAAACGTCCGCACCGGCCAGGGCCGCGTCTTTCGCAATCGCGAGATTTCGCCTGATGTGCTGCTCGCCTCGGCCTGCCTGCCGACCATGTTTCAAGCGGTCGAAATCGACGGAGAAGACTACTGGGATGGCGGCTATTCGGGCAATCCGACGATCACCCCGCTGGTGCGGGAATGCCAGTCGCACGATACGATCCTGGTGCAGATCAACCCGGTCGAGCGGCCGGGCACCCCGAGAAGCGCCCGGGAGATCCTCAATCGCCTGAACGAGGTGTCGTTCAACGCCGTCCTCCTGAAGGAATTGCGCATGATCGCGCTGCTGCGCCAGGTCGCCGATCCGGGCGACACCGAGGGTGCCTCATGGGCCGGCATGCGCATCCACCGCATCTCGAGCGAGGCGATGGTCAATCTCGGCTATTCCTCCAAGCTCAACGCCGAATGGGATTTTCTGTGTATGCTGCGCGATGAGGGACGGCGCGCCACCGAGGCGTTTCTTGCCGCGCATGGCGGCGATCTCGGCCGGCGATCGAGCTACGATCTCGACGTGCTGCTGCAAAGCGTCTGAACCGCATGGGGCTGTTCGGCATCCTGCTCGGCCTCGGCCTGCTGGTCTGGCTGGCCTATCGCGGCTGGAGCATTCTGCTATTGGCGCCGGGGGCGGCACTGATCGCGGCGGCCTTTGCCGGCGGGCCGCTGCTCGCCTATTGGACGCAGACCTTCATGGACAGCGCCTCGCGCTTTATCGCCCAATTCTTTCCGCTGTTTCTGTTGGGCGCGCTCTTCGGCAAGCTGATGGAAGACAGCGGTTCGGTCGCGGCGATCGCCGAATTCATGACGAAATCCCTGGGGCCGAGCCGGGCGATCTTGACCGTGGTATTGGCCGGCGCTTTTGTCACCTATGGCGGGGTCAGCCTGTTCGTCGCGTTTTTCGTTCTGGTGCCGATGGCGCAGGCGCTGTTTCGCGGCAGCGGCATCCCCAACCGGCTGATCCCGGCGGCCGTCGCGCTCAGCACCTCGACCTTTACGATGTCGGCCTTGCCCGGAACCCCGGCGATCCAGAACGCGATCCCGATGCCGTTTTTCGGCACGACACCACTCGCCGCACCGGGTCTCGGGATTATCGCCTCGGCGATCATGCTGGCCTTCGGGCTGTGGTGGCTCGGACGCGCCGAAGCCGCCGCCCGCCGCCGGGGTGAAGGCTACGGCCTGGCCATCCCCGCCCCGGTCGACGCCGCCGCCGAAAACGAAACCGTGCGCCAGCGCGCCACGACGGCGCGCGAATTCGATCCACCGGAGGTGCATCATGGCCGGCCCGGGGGTGTGGCGCCACCGATCGTACTGGCGGCGCTGCCGCTGTTGATCGTGGTCAGCGTCAATGTGCTGATGTCGCTGGTCATCCTGCCGCGCCTCGACGTGTCTTTTCTGGCCGAGGAGCGGTTCGGCGCGACCTCGCTCTCCGCGGTTGCCGGCGTCTGGTCGGTGGTGACCGCACTCGCCGCCGCGATCATCGCCGTCATCGCCGTCAACCGAGGCCGTTTGCCCAGCATCCGCGAGTCAATGGATGCGGGCGCCACTGCGTCGGTGCTGCCGGTGCTGAGCGTTGCGAGCCTGGTCGGCTTCGGTGCGGTCGTGGCCGCGGTGCCGGCCTTTGCCCTCGTGCGCCACTGGGTGCTGTCGATCGAAGGCGGGCCGCTCGTCTCGCTGGCGGTCTCGACCAATTTGCTGGCGGCGCTGACGGGCTCGGCCTCGGGCGGCCTGACGATCGCGCTCGACGCGCTCGGCCAGACCTATATGCAGCTTGCCGCCGCGCAGGGCATCGACCCGGCCCTGCTGCACCGCATCGCGGTGATGAGCGCCGGCACGCTCGACAGCCTGCCGCAAAATGGCGCGGTCGTGACGCTGCTCGCGGTGTGCGGCTCGACCCACCGCGAGAGCTATCTCGATATTGTTATGGCTGCGATCGTCGGGCCGATCATCGCGCTTGCCGTCGTGATCGCGCTCGGCTCCTGGCTCGGCTCGTTCTGAGAATGCCCGATGGCCGGCCGAGAGATATCGCCAACCGATCCTTTTCGCTTCTGCGGCAGGGGACCCCATGGTAAAGCAATTCGATCGTGACAGCGTGCGGCCGAGGGGATTGAGAGGTTTCCGTTGAGCCCCGTCGGCCCGTTCTGGTTTCGCTTCCGCATGTCGACGGTAGCCAAGCGGGCCATTTGGCTCGTGGCGACTGTCGTGTTGCTTGCGTCATGCAAGCCTTCCGACCAGCCCGCGGCGCAGCAGCCGCGGCCGGTGCGCGTCGTGACGGTCGAGCGCCAGCAATCGGGCGAGACGGTGTCGCTGACCGGTCAGGTCGAGGCGGAGACGGAAGTTAATCTGTCCTTCCGCATCGGCGGCAGGATGATCGCCCGCACCGTCGGCGTCGGCGATCATGTCAGCGCCGGAGAGGTGATCGCGCGATTGGAGCCGGAACCGGCCGAAAACGCGTTGCGCGCGGCCCGCGCCAATCTCGCCAGTGCGATGAGCCTTTTGACCAAGACGCGCAACGACTTCAACCGACAGGATGAATTGCTGCGCGGCGGCTGGACGACGCGGGTCCGCCACGACCAGGCATTGCAAGCATTTCAGGCCGCGCAGGCGCAGGTCGACGCCGCCCGCGCCCAGGAAGCCGCCGCCGAGGACAATCTTTCCTACACCGAGCTGATCGCCGACGCGCCGGGCCACGTCACCGCGGTCGGCGCCGAACCGGGCGAGGTTGTGGCGGCGGGGCACCTGATCGTGCAACTGGCGCGCGAGGGCGGTCGTGACGCCGTCTTCGACGTACCGGCGAGGCTTATCCAGAACGCGCCCTATAGCCCGATCGTCCAGGTCGTTCTGGCGACCGACCCGACCGTGCGCGCCACCGGGCGGGTGCGCGAAGTGGCGCCGCAGGCCGACCCGGTGACGCGTACGTTCCGCGTCCGGGTCGGGCTCGACAATCCGCCCGAGGCGATGCGTCTCGGGTCGACCGTGACCGGCGCCGTCAGGCTCGAAGGCGCCGAGGGGATCGCGATCCCGGCCTCGGCCTTGACGCGGTCTCAGGGTCAGCCCGCCGTATGGCTCGTCGATCCGAAGGCCAACACGGTGTCGCTCCACCCGATCGACGTCGAGCGCTACGATCTGGCGCGCGTCGTCGTGGCGCAGGGGCTGGAGCCGGGTGACGTGGTGGTGACCGCCGGGGTCCAGGCGCTGCGGCCGGGCGAGAAGGTCAGGCTGCTCGGCGCCACGTCGTGACGGGTTTCAACCTTTCCGAGTGGTCGATCCGCAACCGCTCGGTCGTCATCTATCTGATGATCATGATCATGGCGGCGGGAACCTTGACGTTCCTGCATCTCGGCCGCGCCGAGGACCCGGTGTTTACGATCCGCACGATGGTCGTGCAGGCGCAATGGCCGGGCGCCACCTTGGAAGAGACGCTGAAGCAGGTCACCGAGCGGCTCGAACGCCGCCTTCAGGAGGTGCCCAACCTCGACGTGCTGCGCAGCTACACAAACGCCGGCCGAACCGTGATCTTTGTCGATCTTCTCGGCTCCGCCCACGGCCGCATGGTGGACGATACCTGGTACGACGTGCGCAAGAAGATCGGCGACATCCGGCAGACCCTGCCGCAGGGCGTCATCGGGCCCTTCTTCAACGACGAGTTCGGCGACACCTACGGCACGATCTACGGCTTTACCGCCGACGGGTTCACGTTCCGTGAGTTGCGCGACTACGTCGAGAACATCCGCTCCGAGCTGCTCAAGATACCCGACGTTTCGAAGATCGACGTGCTCGGCGCACAGGACGAGGTCATCTTCATCGATTTCTCGAACGAGAAGCTGGCGAGCCTCGGCCTCGACCCCAGCGTGTTGGTCGCGGCGCTGCAGGCCCAGAACATCGTGCGCCCGTCCGGCGTGCTGCGCACCGGCGACGAGGCGCTCTCATTGCAGGTCTCCGGCGCCTTTACCTCCGAGCAGGACATTCTCGACGTCAATTTTTCCGCCGGCGGCCGGATCCTGCGGCTGCGCGATGTCGCCGAGGTGCGCCGCGGCTTCGCCGATCCGCCGCAGCCGATGTTCCGCGTCAACGGCAAGCCGGCGATCGGCCTTGCGATCGCGATGCGCGAGGGCGGCGACATCCTGGCGCTCGGGCGCAACCTCAAGAAGGCCATGGCCCAGCTGACCGCCGATCTGCCGGTCGGCATTCAGCCGACCCTGGTGGCTGATCAGGCGCAGATCGTCGACCACGCGATCACCGATTTTACGAGTTCGCTGTGGCAGGCGATCCTGATCGTGCTCGCGGTCAGCTTTGTGGCGCTCGGGGTGCGGGCGGGCTCCGTCGTCGCGATCGCGATCCCGCTGACGCTCGCGATCGTCTTCCCGGTGATGGCTGTCGTCGGCATCGATCTGCAGCGCATTTCGCTGGGCGCGCTGATCATCGCGCTCACGTTGCTCGTCGACGACGCGATGACGACGATCGACGCGATGACGCGGCGGCTCGCCGCCGGCGACCCGATGAACGTGGCGGCGGTCTACGCCTATAAGGCGCTCGCCTTTGCGATGCTGTCGGGGACGCTGGTCACGATCGCGGGCTTCGTCCCGATCGGCTTTGCGCAGAGTTCAGCCGGCGAATACACCTTCTCGATCTTCGCGGTCGTCGCGATCTCGCTGATCGCGTCCTGGTTCGTCGCGGTCGTTTTCGCCCCACTCCTTGGCACTCTCTTGCTGAAGCCGCCGCAGCAGACGCAGGACAAGGGGCCGGGTCGGCTGTTGCGCACCTATCGCGGCTTTCTCGCCGGGGCGATCCGGGCGCGGTGGATCACCTTTGCAGTGACCCTCGGGGCGTTTGCGCTGTCGATCGCGGGGCTCGGCCTGGTGCCGCGCCAGTTTTTCCCGCCCTCCGACCGCGTCGAACTGCTCGTCGATCTCGACCTGCCGCAGAACGCCTCGATCCACGGCACCGAGAGCGTCATGGACCGGTTCGAGAAGCACCTCTCCGGCAACCCCGATATCGACCATTTCAGCAGCTATGTCGGACGTGGCGCGCCCCGCTTCTACCTGCCGTTGAACGTGCAGCTGGCCAACCCGTTCTTCGGCCAGGTCGTCATCGTGACCAAGGACATCGAGGCGCGGCAACGTCTGCAGCCACAGCTCGAAAAACTCCTGGCCGACGAATTTCCGAACGTCGTCGGGCGGGTCTACCCGCTCGAGCTTGGCCCGCCCGTCGGCTGGCCCCTGCAGTATCGCGTATTGGGGCCGGACCTCGAAAAGGTGCGCGAGATCGCGATGCAGGTGGCGCAGACGATCGCCACGGCCCCCGACGCCCGCCGGATCAATTTCGAGTGGATGGAGCCGCAGCGCCAGCTTCGGGTCAAGGTCGACCAGGACGAGGCCCGCCGCCTCGGACTCAGTTCGGCCGCGGTCGGCGCCGTGCTGAACACTGCGATCTCGGGGACCACCGTCACCCAGGTCCGCGACGACATCTATCTGGTCAACGTCGTGGTGCGCCAGGTAGGCGGCCCGAGCCTGTCGATCGACACATTGCGCACCTTGCAGATGCCGCTGCCGAACGGCCGGAGCGTGCCGCTGAACCAGCTGGCGAGCTTCGAGTATACGCAGGAATATCCGCTGGTATGGCGGCGCGACCGCGTGCCGGTGCTGATCGTGCAGGCCGATGTCGCCCCCGGGGTATTGCCGGAGACGGTCATTTCCCAGCTCGAGCCGGAGATCGCGAAGCTTTCGGCCTCTGTGCCCCCCGGCTATCGTATCGAATTGGGCGGCATCGCCGAGGAAAGCGCCCAGTCGCAGGCTTCGGTCTTCGCTGTCGTCCCATACATGCTGCTGATCGTGCTGACCGTGCTGATGTTTCAGCTGAGGAGCTTCCAGCGCCTCGCCGTCGTTCTGAGCGTCGTCCCGCTGGGACTGATCGGCGTCGTCGCGGCCCTCCTGATCTCGCGCCAGCCGCTGGGCTTTGTGGCGATCCTGGGCATCCTCGCGCTCGTCGGCATGATCGCCAAGAACGCCGTGATCCTGATAGAGCAGATCGAAGGAGAGCGGCGGTCGGGGAAGGAGGTGCGCGAAGCGGTGATCGATGCGTCGAGTTCGCGCTTCCGGCCGATCATGCTGACCGCCTCGTCGACCGTTCTGGGGCTCATCCCGATCGCGCCGACCGTGTTCTGGGGCTCGATGGCCTTCGCGATCATGGGCGGGCTCTTGGTTGCGTCAATGCTGACGCTGGTGTTCCTGCCGACGCTTTACGTGACCTGGTTCGAAGGCCGCAGATCCCCGTCGAAGGCGACCCGCTCGCCCCTGCCGGCGTCGGACGCTCTGCGATGACGGCCCGAGCCGGCGCGATGCGGGCGATCGGCTTTTTCGTCGCTTGGACGGCGCTGACCCACGGCGGCGGGCCGGATATTGCGGCGGGAATCGTCGCCGCTGTGGCGGCCGCCTGGGCGAGCCTCGTTCTGCTGGCCCCAGGCATCGGCCGGCTGCGGGTCCTGCCGGCAATCGAATACATGGCGCGGTTCCTTCACCAGTCTGTAACTGCTGGCGCTGACGTGGCAAGGCGAGCGCTCGACCCCCGGCTGCCATTGCGCCCCGGGTTTATTCATTACCGCCCAACGCTGCCGCCGGGGATGGTGCTCGATACGTTTACCACGCTGACGAGCTTGCTACCCGGCACCGTGCCCGTCGGCCCCGATCGGAACGGGGCGCTCCTGATCCACTGTCTCGATCTCGGCCGGCCGGTGGCGGCGGAGCTCGCCGTGGAGGAGGCGGCCTTCCTGCGCCTGACGGGCGGGGCGGCCCACGATGGCTGAGTTTCTGCTCGGCGCCGCCGCCTTTGTCCTGGCGATGGTGGCGCTCGGGTTGATCCGGATCCTGCGCGGGCCGGGGCGCGCCGACCGCATCATGGCGGCGCAATTGCTCGGCACCGGCGGGATCGCGGTTCTGCTGCTGCTGGAGCAGCCGATGACGATGCCGGCGGCCGTCGACATCGCCCTCGTCCTGGCGGTGCTGGCGGCATTTGTCGCGGCGGCTTTCGTCAAGTCGATTGAAGCCGGAGACCCGAGGCCGCGGCGGACGGACCCGCCATGAGCCTCGTAGCCGACGGGCTGACCGTTCTCGCCGTCTGCGCCGGCGGCTTCTTCTTTCTCGCCGGCACAGTCGGGCTGTTGCGGTTTCCCGATGCACTCAGCCGGCTGCACGCGGTGACCAAGGCCGACAACCTCGGTCTCGGCTTGATCGTACTGGGATTGACGTTTCAAGCCGATGGCGCGCTCGCCGTCTGCAAGCTTCTTCTCGTCTGGCTCCTTGCCTTGCTGGCCGGCGCCGCCGTCAGCCAGTTGATCGCCGAGGCCGCCGGGCCCGGCGGCCCGGACGGGTGACGCTCGCTTCGGCCTTCGACGGCGGCCTTGCGGTTCTGGCTCTCGCCGTTGCCGCGTGGACGATCGTCGTCAAGGAGAGTTTCGCGGCCGTCGTCGGGTTCGTCGCCTACGGGCTGCTGCTGGCGCTGGCCTGGGCGCGTCTTGCCGCCCCCGACGTGGCGCTCGCGGAAGCGGCGATCGGTAGCGGGTTGACCGGCGGATTGCTGGTCGCCGCCGTTGCCCGTCTGCGCGGCGCCGGCCCCTTGCCCGACGACGACAAGCCGGATGCCGGGCGGCGCTTTGCTGCAGCGGCGCTCAGCATCCTCGTCGTCGCCGCGATCGCCGTCGCGGTATTACGGCTGCCGCGGCCGCCCGCGACGCTCGCGCCACTCGTCGCCGAACATCTCGCCCTGACTGGGCTCGGCAACCCGGTCACCGCGGTCTTGATGGCGTACCGCGCGATCGACACATTGCTCGAGACCGTCGTGCTGGTGCTCGCCTTGGTCGGCGTCTGGTCGTTCGCTCCCGACCGGTTGTGGGGCGGCCGGGCGGGGCCGCGGCAGCGTGGCGACGCGAGGGGGCATTCTCGCCTATCTGGCGAGATTGCTGCCGCCCGCCGGGATATTGGTGGGGCTCCACATATTCTGGGCCGGTTCCGATCGCCCGGGCGGCGAATTTCAGAGCGCCACGATCCTCGCCGCGATGTGGGTCCTGGTCATGCTGGCCGGGCTGCGCGACCCGCCGGCGATCGGCCGACGGCGGCTCCGGCTGGCGCTGGTCGTGGGTCCGCTGACGTTCCTGGTGGTCGGCGCGGCAGGCTTCGCCATTGCGGACGCCTTTCTCGGCTACCCGCCCGACCACGCCAAGCTCCTGATCCTGCTGATCGAAGTTCCGGTGACGTTGGCGATCGCGGCGACCCTCGCCCTCGTGGTGGTGGGCCCGCCCGAAGAGGAGCCGCAGCGATGAGCGCGCAGACCCTCTATGGTCTGGCCGGCGCGGCGCTTGTCGGCATCGGCCTCTACGGCCTGATCGTCGATCCGCAGGCATTGCGCAAGATCCTCGCCTTCAACCTGATCGGCGGCGGCGTCTTTCTGCTGTTCGGGGCCATCGCCCGCCGTGGCGCCGCGGCCGGTTTCGACGCCGACCCGGTGCCGCAGGCCTTGATCATCACCGGCCTTGTCGTTGCCTTCGCGGCGACGGCGCTGGCGGTGGCGCTGGTCGTTCGGATCGCCGGCGCGGACAGTCGGGAAAGCCCGCGCTCGAAGGCGGTTTCCGGCGCGGCGGCAGACGACTTTCCGCATTGACGCCGAACGGGGCGATGCTAGCGCCGGGGTCCACCGAGGGAGGTTTCCTCCTCGTCCTCGCGATCGTAATGCCGGTGGCCGCCGCCCTCCTCTCATTCCTCTTCGGCGGACGCTGGGCCGAACGCATCGCCCTCTTGGCGATGCCGGCCGGCCTTGCCGTCGCATTCGCGATCGGCCTTCGCGTGTGGCATACCAAGAGCCCACTCTACTACGTCGTCGGCGGCTGGGAACCGCCGCTTGGCATCGCCTTTCGCGCCGACGGGTTCTCTGTGGTGATGATGGCGACTACGGCACTTTTGGTCTGCGCCATCGGCGTCTTCGCCCGAACCCAATTCGCCACACCCCAGGGCGCGGAGACAAGGGCGCCGCTGGTGTTCTGGACGTTGCTGTCGGCGGTGTGGGCCGCCCTCAATGCGGTCTTCCTCGGCAACGACCTGTTCAATCTTTACGTGGCGCTCGAAATCCTGACTTTCGCCGCGGTGCCGCTCGTCTGTCTCGACGGCAGCCCGGCGACCCTCACGGCGGCGTTGCGCTACCTCTTATTCGCGCTCTTGGGCTCGGTCTTCTATCTCCTGGGCGCCGTGCTTCTTTACGGAGCCTACGGCACTCTCGACATCGTGCTCTTGTCGGGCCGGGTCCGCGGCGAGCCGGCGGTGTGGGCGGCGGTTTCATTGATGACCGCGGGTCTCCTCGCCAAGGCCGCACTTTATCCTCTCCATCTGTGGCTCCCACCCGCGCATGCCGGCGCCCCGGCCCCGGCAAGCGCCATTCTGTCTGGGCTCGTAGTGAAGGCGCCGTTTTTTCTGGTCGTGCGGCTATGGTTCAACGTCATATCCGCGATGCCGGCCCCGGCGGCGGCGCAAGTGCTGGGCGCGCTCGGTGCGATGGCGATCATCTTCGGCAGCATCCTGGCGCTGCGGCAGGTGCGGCTGAAACTGCTGATCGCCTATTCGACCGTGGCGCAGATCGGCTATCTGTTTCTGATATTTCCGCTCGCTTCGGCGCCGCAGACCGGGTCTCTCTGGGGCACGGCGGCCTGGACCGGCGGCATCCTTCAGGCGGTTTCGCATGCCTGCGCCAAGGCGGCCATGTTCATGGCGGCCGGGCTGATCGCCGAGGCGCTCGGTCATGACCGGTTGGCCGGGCTCGGCGGCGTCGCGCGGGCCCTGCCGGTCACGGTTTTTGCCCTCGCGCTTGGCGGCATGTCGTTGATGGGGCTGCCGCCGAGCGGTGGTTTTGTCGCCAAGGCGCTGTTGCTGACGGCCGCGGTCGAGGAGGGCCAGTGGTGGTGGACGCCGGTGATCCTGGTGGGCGGGCTCCTCGCGGGCGGCTACGTATTCATCGTGCTCACCCGCACCCTCTCCGACCCGACCGAGCCGCTGATCCTGTCGAGAACCGTATCGTGGCGACGGCAGGCGATCGTGGCGGTGGTGGCGCTGAGCGCGGTGCTGCTGGGCTTCGTCCCGTTGCGTCCGTCGGAGCTGCTGCAGATCGGCCGCCCCGAAATCGCCGCCGCGGCGCTGCGATGAGCCACAACCGGGATCTGCGGTCATGACCGTGGGAACCGCACTCCTCGGCGCCACGCTCGCCCTGCCGCTGGCGATGTTGGCGGGTTGCGTCTCAGGGCGCGTGCGGGAGCGCATGCCGCAATTTCTGCCGCTGGCGCCGCTGCCCGCGCTCGCGGCGGCGATCTGGTCTCCGGGGGCCCCGCCGCTGGTGCTGCCGGAGCCGCCCTTTCGCATGAACTTGGCGCTCGACCTGCCGGGGGCGTTATTGCTCGGAACGGCGGGGTTTCTCTGGATCGCCGCGGGCCTGCAGGCGGCGGCTCTTGTCCGCAACGAGCCGAAGCGGGGCCGGTTCGCAGTCTGGTGGCTGCTGATTCTGGCCGGCAATCTCGGCGTCTTCATCGCCGCCGACTTGGTAAGCTTTTATTTGACTTATTCGGTTGTCAGCCTGGCGGCGTACGGCCTGATCGCGCACGACGACAATCCCGGCGCGCGCCGCGCAGGCGTCATCTACGCGGCGCTGGCGGTGCTGGGCGAGGCGTTCCTGCTGCTGGGCTTCGTCTTCATGGCGGCGGGTCCCGACGGCAGCCTTTCGATCCGCGAGGCGGCGGCGACCTTGCCGGCCTCGCACTGGCGCGATGCCGCACTCGCACTTCTCGTTCTCGGCTTCGGGCTGAAGATCGGGCTCGTCCCTGGGCATGTATGGATGCCGCTCGCCTATACGGCGGCCCCGATCCCCGCCGCGGCGGCGCTGAGCGGTGCCGCGGTCAAGGCGGGGGTGATCGGGTTCGCGCGGTTCCTGCCACTGGGGACCTCGATGCCGGGCTGGGGCTACGCCTTGGCGGCGGTGGGGATATTTTCCGCCTTCTACGGGGTCCTCGTCGGGGTGACACAGCAGAACCCGAAGACCGTGCTGGCTTATTCGAGCGTCAGCCAGATGGGATTGCTGGCGGCGGTGTTCGGCATGGGGCTAACGACGGGCGACGCCGGGACCGCGTACGCCGCAAGTTTCGCCGGGGCTCATCACGTAATCGTCAAGGGCGCGCTGTTTCTGGCGATCGGCGTCGCCACGACCAAGGGCGCCCGGTTCTGGCCGGTGCTGCTGCCCGCAGGAATCATTGCATTGGGCCTTGCCGGGTTGCCGCTGACGGGCGGCGCGCTCGCGAAGCTCGCGATCAAGGCGCCGCTGGGGGATGGCGTCGTCGGGACGCTTGCGACAGTGTCGGCGGCGGGAAGCGCTCTACTCATGCTGCATTTTCTGAGCCGCCTCGCCGCGACCGCGCCGCGCCCGGCGGAGGGGCCGATGTCCGCGGCGCTCTCCGTCCCATTTCTCGCGACGGCGCTTGGCGCACTGGTTGTTCCCTGGGCGCTCTACCCGACGCCGCTCGACGTGTTGGCGCCGGCAGCGCTCGGGGCCGCGCTGTGGCCGGTCGGGGCCGGGGCGATCCTGTTTCTGTCGCTGCGGCATTGGCGAGACCGGCTGCCGCATGTGCCGGAAGGCGACATCGTGACGGCGGGGGAAGCCGCCGTCATTTCGGTCGCCCGCTGGAGTGCGGCGGTCGAGCGAGCCGACGCCTATCTGCGGCAATGGTCGGTGGCGGTCCTGTCGTTGCTGGCGGTGGCCGTCGCCCTCGGCCTCGCAATGCTGGCCTCCCGTTGAACCGCGCGACGTTCCCGGCGGCCGGGAGGCCTGCGGGATGCTGAGCCCGCCCGGCGACCGGTTCCTCCGCCTGGCGCTCCTGAGCGCCGCCGGCATCCTGATATTGGCGGCACTCTGGGCGACGCGGGCGGTCATGACGCCGGTCGCCTTGGCACTCTTCGTCATAGCGCTCGTCTGGCCGCTGCAGCGGCGATTGCAGGCGCGGTTGCCCGTCATCATCGCGGTTCTTATCACTGCTGTCGTCGCCTTGCTCGCGATCGGCGGCGGGTGCTGGCTGATCGTCTGGGGCTTCGGCCGGATCGCGCAATGGATCATCGACAACGCCGCAAGGCTGCAGAGCCTTTACACACATGTGGCCGATCTTCTGGAGGAACGCGGGCTCTACGCCGCCGAACTCGTTGCCCAACAATTCAACATGTCATGGATTCTGGGCGCGGTTCGCGAAATCGGCGGCAGCCTGCAAGGCATCGTGACGTTTGCCCTCGTGACCTTCTTGTTCGTCATTCTGGGCTTGCTCGAACTCGCACCCCTCGGCCGGCGGCTCGGTCGGATCGGCGACGGCGCGCTCGCCGCGGCGACCGCCGAAACTGCCTCGAAGATCGCCGGCAGATTGCAAACCTACATGCTCGTCCGCTTCGGGATGAGCGTACTGACGGGGCTTGGCTTCTGGGGGTTCGCCACGATCTACGGGCTTGATCTCGGCCGCGAATGGGGTGTCATCGCATTCGTGCTGAATTTCATCCCGTTCATCGGCTCTTTTATCGCCACCCTGCTGCCCACCTTGTTCGCCGCCGCGCAATATAAGTCGTTTTCCTCCGCTCTTGCCGTATTTGTCGGCCTCAACGCCATCCAACTGCTGGTCGGCAGCTATCTCGAGCCGCGCATCGCCGGCAGGGCGGTGTCGGTCTCGCCTTTTATGGTGCTGTTCTCGGTATTCTTTTGGGGGATGTTATGGGGCATCGCCGGCGCCTTTCTCGGCGTTCCGATCCTGATCGCGCTGGAAGGCCTGTGCGCTCGCCACCCGGGCTCCCGCCCCTTAGCGATCGCGCTCTCCGCGGATGACGCAGCCGGGCAATAGGCGAAGACAGCCCGGCGTCCCGCCATCGCGCGGCGGCCTATGGCGCACGGCCCTGTTGATGCTGACGCTGACCTTGGGCGGGTGCAGTTCGCTCACCGTGCCGATGAACGAGCCGCTGCGCTCATCGGCCGGCAACGCCGAATATCGCCTCCTCGAAGAAAACCGCCGGAGTGGCGCGGAAAGCGCGCTCGTTCTGGTGGCGCTTTCGGGCGGCGGCAAGCGCTCGGCCTCGTTCGGCTTTGGCGTACTGCGCGGCATGCGCGATATCCGCGTGCGGCCAGAGGGGCGGGAGAGCACGCTCCTCTCGGAGATCGATCTGCTCGCCGGCGTCTCGGGCGGCTCCTTCCCGGCGGCCCATTTCGGGCTCTATGGCGAGACCTCGTTCGCGACCTTCCCCGACGAATTCCTCTACCGCGATGTCGAAGCCTTTATCTGGGGCACCTTTCTGCTGCCGTGGAACTGGGACTGGCTGTTCAACCCGCTGGTCGGCACCAACGACCGGATGACGCAGATTTACGATCGCCTGATGTTTCATGGCGCGACCTACGGCGACCTCTTCCGGCGCGGCCGGCCGCAAATCAGCATCAACGCCACCGACATCAGTTTCGGCCGACCGTTCGGCTTTCTGCCGCTGACCTTCGACGCGATCTGCTCCGAGCTCGGCGGGGTTCAAATCGCCCGCGCGGTCGCCGCCTCGAATGGCTTTCCGGTGCTCTTCGGGCCGATAACCTTGCGCAATTACCGCGATCCGCATTGCCCGCTGCCCTCACCGATCCCGCCGGGTGCCGTGGAGCGCGCGCAAAACGACCTGCGCGCCCGCGCGGCGCTCGACACCCTTGAGCGCTATTCGGACGACGAGAAGGTCAGATGGATCCATCTGATGGACGGCGGCATTTCCGACAATCTGGCCTTGCGCGTCTTGATCAACGACACGCTGATCCTGCAGACGCAGGCGGACCGCCTCGTTGCCGAATTGATGCCGGTCCGCCGGATCCTGGTGATCAGCGTCAACGCCGCCTCGGCGCCCAACCCGAACTGGCCGCGGCAGCGCATCGTCACCGGGATCGGCCAGATCGTGTCCGCCGCCACCGGCGCGCAGATCAGCGCCTACAATCTGGAAACGCTCGTGGCGATGGAAAGCACGGTCGACGGCTTCGTCGAGAATCTGCGCAAGGCGCGCTGCCGCCAGGGGCCGCTCGTCCAGGGCCAGCCCTGCGACGATGTGGCGGGCCGGGTGGTGAGCATCAATCTTGCCGACTACCCCGATCCGGAAGCGCGCGCGCGGCTGCTCGCGATCCGCACCGGGCTGACGCTGCCGCGTGATCAGGTGGACGCGCTCGTCGCCGCCGGCGAGACGATGATCGGGAAACAGGCCGGAACGATTGCGACATTTCTCGAACCGAAGCCGGCGGTCGAGCCGCAGCAGGCGCTGTACCGCCGCTAGGGCGTCAGGCGCCGGCGATAAAGGAGCGCAGCGAGCGCGCCTCGTATTCGATCTCGTCGAGCCGGCTCTTGACCAGATCGCCGATGCTGACGATGCCGCAGAGCCGGCCGTCGCATACCACCGGGAAATGGCGGATGCGCCGGTTGGTCATCTCGGCCATAAGATCGGCGTCGCTATCCGCCGGGTCGCAGGTCGCCACCTGCCGCGTCATCACCCGATCCACTGGCAACGACAGGAGATCGCCGCCGTGGTCGCCGAGCCCGTGCACCAGATCGCGCTCCGAGATGATGCCGTCGACGGTCTCGCCGTCCTCGCTGACTACCAGCGCGCCGACGTTGTGTTCGCGCAGCGCCGCGACCGCAGCCTCAATCGTCGCATCGGGGCGGATCGTCGCCACCGAACGGCCCTTGTTGCGCAGGATTGCTTCGACATTCATCGGGACACCTCGCCGATCCCGGCGCTCGACCGCGAACGCCATCTGTCTTAACATAGGACAAAATGTCGCAGCATGCCGAGAGGTTTTTCCGCATCGCGCGGCGGGTGGACCCCCGGTGGAATGATCGCGATACTGATGCCGACGAGTTTTGTCCGGCTGCGGCGAGGGAGGAATGACGACAATCAAGATCGGCGAGCATGCGATCGAAGGCTTTGTCGCCGGCGACGGTCCACCGCTCCTCTTCCTGCACGGCGGCGACTATGTCCCGCAGAACGAGCCTTTTCTCCGGGCGCTTGCGCGCAGCTTTACGGTGACCGCGCCACGTCATCCGGGCTTTGGCAACTCCGTCCGCCCCGACGGGTTCCGCACCGTCCACGATCTCGCCTACCTCTATCTCGACTGGCTCGACCGCGAAGGCCTAGGCAGTGTCACCCTTGTCGGGTCTTCGTTCGGCGGTTGGGTTGCGCTCGAAATGTGTGTCCGTTCGGTGGCGCGGATCGGGCGCTTGGCGCTGATCGACCCGCTCGGCGTCAAATTCGGCGGCCGCGAGGATCGCGACATCGCCGACATCTACGCGCTCCCCGAGGACGAGGTCCGACGCCGGACCTTTTTCGACCCAGCGCGGGCAGTGCCCGACTATGCGAGCCTCAGCGACGAGGAAGCCGAGGCGATCGCCCGCGACCGCGCGGCAACGACCCTTTACGGCTGGCGGCCCTATATGCACGACCCCGGGCTGCGCCAGTGGCTGCACCGCGTGCGCGTGCCGGCTCTCGTGATCTGGGGAGAGGAGGACGGCATCGTGACGCCCGATTACGGCGAGAAGCTCTGCCGCGCCCTGCCGCGGGCGCGATTCCGCGCGATTGCCCGGGCCGGACACTACCCGCAGATCGAATGTCCGGACGAGGTCGTCCGCGCTATCGAGACCTTTGCCTCCGATAGTTGAGGTTTATTGTTCCCAGGCAGACGGTAATAAAGGGGTTGGGCTCAGGATATTAGATATGCGAATTAGAAACTTAATATCAGCGCCAAAGATTCTAGTTTCCGATACGAATTGGCGTTCAGACGACATGCAGCATCGCTATTCGAGAATCTTTGACAAGACCAAACCGATACGAGGAGAGTGGAAATGGCGTTCTGTTATCGCGATGGACCTAACAAGTAAAGAGTACATATTCCTGACGCAATGTAATCCCAATAAGGATCAATGGAAGGCTTGGCTAATCTTTCGCACTCCTTCCGGTCGCGCGTCTTTGGTAAGTCGCTTGGAATACCACGGAACGCATCCGGGTCTGCATGCGCACGCGCATTGTGAGCGCGGGGGGCTGGAGGAGGGACCATCAAGCATTGATGAACTCGCCCGTATTCCCCGTACGGAGCGCTTGCATCGACGGAAGAACGCTTGGCGGGAACACAGCTTTTGGGAAGAAGCGCGACGTCATTTTCGGATTGAGCATCCAAAAGGGGCGTTGCTATGACGACGGCAGAAAGCCTCGAAAAAACGCTATGCGCGACTTTTTGCGAGGCAATCACCGTCAATCCGGTCCCATGCGGCTTTGCCGTCAGTGCGGGCTTCGCGGACCCGTCGGGTGACCGCATCGGTTTCTATGTTATTGCAGACGGAGAAAATTACCATCTCGAAGACGACGGTGAGTATCTTGCCCAATTGATAGCCGTCGGTATCGATATTGAAAGAGGGCAGAGACAACAATTGCTGGAACTGGATTTTTCAAACTGCCAGGGCGTCATGGGACCACGATACTTATGAGATCAGAACCGGTACTTTCGAACAGCGAGAACTAACAACGAAGATGGTCCAGTTTCTCTCTGCTCTGATGAGAATTCGTGATCTGGAATTGCTCACTCGCGATTTTGTTCGTTCGACCTTTCGTGAGGACGCGACAGCTGCAATCATGCAGCACTTTGGCGACGTGGCCAACATCGACGAAAGGAAGCCTGTTTCCTTGGAGTTCCCGGACTTTCTGCCGGATTTGGTGATACGTCCGAAAGGCAAAGGCCGGGACACGGCAGTGTTTCTTGCAAGTAATCCTGTTCCATTCCAAGAAGCAGAATTACTGAGGGCTGAGGTAGATAAGGAGGGACGACAGGAGAAGATCACCGTGGTGGCCCTAATCGAAGATACGGACAAAATCAATGTTATCAGTCCCCGGCGTTTTCAGCGAGCCATAAACCGAGGCCTGCCCTGTGTCTATCTTTCGAGGCGATGAGCCTGCGGCCATGAATGCTATCGCCCGAGAGGCAAGCATTGACGCGGGCAGATCGAGATTGCGATAACTGATAGCTTCGAAATTATTCGGCGGGCATGCCGACGGACGGGGCTTTCTCGAACGAGCGCAGAGGAGGCAGGGCGATGAAAGTTTGGCATTTCAGTGAGATGGCTTATCACCCGGCCTGGCCGCAGCTCGGCGATTCCTATCGCGTCGTGGTGCCGAACCGGCTTTTCGACCCGAAGATCGGCGCCGACCTCTACCACCGCTATCTCGACGAATGGGCGCTGTGCGACGAGCTCGGCATCAACATCATGACCAACGAGCATCACGCCACCGCAACCTGCGCCGACTCGGTGTGCACGATCCCGATGGCGATATTGGCGCGCGAGACCAAGCGGGTGCGGCTCCTGGCGCTCGGCATGCCGATCGGCAACCGCAACGACCCGATCCGCGTCGCCGAGGAATTTTCGATGCTCGACGTGATCTCGCGCGGCCGCATCGAGATGGGCTTTGTCAGAGGCGTGCCGTTCGAGATTTCGCCCGCCAACACCAATCCGGCCCTGCTGACGGAGCGGTTCTGGGAGGCGCACGACCTGATCCTGAAGGCGATGACCTCGCATGACGGGCCGTTCAACTGGGAGGGCGAGCATTTCCACTACCGCCAGGTCAATGTCTGGCCGCGGCCGTGGCAGGAGCCGCACCCGCCGGTGTGGACGCCGGTCGGCAGCGAGGGCAGCGCCAGCGAGGCGGCGGCGCGCGGCATCACGATCGGGGTGCTCAACACCGGCTGGGTGCGCACGCCGCCGATCTTCGAGGCCTATCGCAAGAGTGCGGCCGCGGCCGGGCGCGAACCGCGCCTCGACAAGCTCGCCTATATGGCGCTGATCGGCGTCGGCGAAACGCGCGAGGAGGGCTGGCGTCGCGCCGACCAAATCCTGGGCTACAGCCGCACCTCGGGCATCGTCGCGCCGCAATTCGCCAATCCGCCCGGCTACGCCCCGCCGCGCGCGACCGCACAGATGCTGAAAGGCGGCGGTGCGATGGCGGCGCGCGCCACACGGGTCCAGACCCGGGACGGCCGCCCGATCAACGCCCGTACCGTGACGGTCGAGGAGGGGATCGACGCCGGCCTTGTCTTCGCCGGGACCCCCGACGACGTCTACGAACAGCTGCGCGCCTTCTACGACCAGTCGGCGGCTTCGGCCACTGTTGATGATGGGCCAGGGCGGCCTGATCAGCCACGAAGACACCGTCGCCAACCTGACGCTGTTCAGCAGGAGGTCCTGCCGCGCCTCGCGGACCTGGGCTGACCACCGCGGAGGATGGGTAGAGCGCCGCGAAACCCATTGAACCCGGCAACGGACGCTAACGGCGGGTTTCGCAAAGGCGCTCAACCCACCCTACCACATAGCCCCGCCGGCAGCGGGGGGTTGATCGCGCCAAAAAATCGCCGAAATCGGGCGCGATCGTGACACTCCCCGATGAACCGCAGAGGAGGCCCTTCGATGTGGAAACCACGCGCCGCAGCGCTTCTCTGTTGTCTCGGCGTTCTGCCGCTGATCGGTTGCGTCGGCGCCCCGACGATAGCTTGGCGGGGACAACCGGTGATCCCGGCCGGCGCGATCGGCTCGCCGCCCCCCGTTTACGCCGTCGGTCCCTCGGCGCCGGCCGCGATCCTGGTGATGCTGCCGGGCGCCGGAGCCGTTCGGCGCCAATCCCGCGCCCTGGGCGAACGAAGGCTTCGACGTGGTGACGCCGTCGGCTGAAGACCTCTGGCAATACGCCGCTGACCGCGAGGCGGCCTTCGACCGGATGCTGGCCTCGGCCCGAGCCGTCGCCAACGCCCCGGTCTGGCTGATCGGCGCCGGGCCCGACGTCGAGACCGCGCTCGCGACAGCGCCCGATTTCGGCCGCGGCCAGGTTTCAGGCGTTGTCGTCACCTCGGTCAACACGGGCGCCGGCAGCTGCAGCCGGACCGTGATCTATCAGGATGCCGGCAACGGCTCGGCGCCGAAGGTTTCGGTGCGCAGTTCCGGAACGCCTGCCCCTCCGGCGTCGGCGTCCAGCCCTCGATCGCGGCGCCGCCGCCACTGCCGACGACCGGCCCCAAACCGCCGCGGCTGATCGAGGCTTCGGCGGGCGCCAAGGCGTCGCCGACGGCGCAGCAGGCCCTCGTCCGCCGCGTCGCACAATTGATCAAAGAGGCGCCGCCGAGCTGATTTGGCTCAATACCCGGGTGGCGGCGGAGGTGGCGGCGGTGTGGTGAGAACACCCGTCACCGCGCCGGCGGCGCCGCCGACCGCGGCCCCGATTGCAGCGCCATGCCCACCGCCAGCAGCTGCCCCTATCGCCGCCCCGGCGCCGGCGCCGAGCAGGCCGCCGCCGACTCCGCGCTGTACCGGATCATAAGGGTTGGTGCAGCCCGCCAGCGCCAGCAGCAGGCCCGCCGCCGCGAGCACCGTAACCGATCGCGTTCTCACCTCTGTACCCCTCCATCGAATGGCGAGCCTAACCCGTCGCCGATAAACAACGGCGTCGACGGGCGCATCTTCCCCGGCAAAGCGTAACGGATCGATAAAAGCGCGCGGCAGTTCGCCCTTCAGCCGCGCACGATGCGCAACGGGCGATAGCTGTGCGCCGGCTCCGCCTCGCGGCCAAGACCGCGCGGGATGCGCCGCACCATCGCCTCATAGGCGGGCCAGGCGGCGATGAATTGCTGCATCAGCTCTTCCGGCAGGTCGAGGCCGGCGCGGCGGGTCATCTCCCGGATTTCCTCCGGCGTCGATGGCGGTAGATGGCTCAGATCGGTGCGCATCTTCGGTTTCTCCCTGGCCGTCAGCCGAGTTCGGGATGGCGGCGGTGCCAGTCGGTTGCCTGCTGGTAAGCGTGCGCGATGCGCAGCACGGTCTCTTCCTGCATCGGCGCGGCGGCGATCTGCAACGACAGCGGCAGTCCTTCGGCCCGGCTGAAGCCGCACGGGATCGTCAACGCCGGCAGGCCGCCGACGCTGAACGGCATCGTGACGCTGGGGGCGCTGACGAGACGGTCGGGCTGGTTCGGGTCGGCGCGGTCGGCGACGGTCAGTGCGCCCGCGGTCACGAACGCGTCGCATGTCCTCAGCGCCAGCGCCTGCTCGCGCGCCAACGCCGCCCGCCAGCGCAGCGCTTCGAGATAGTCCTCGCCACGGATCAGCGCCCCCGGCAACACCCGGTTGCGCAAGATGCGGCCGAAATCCTGCGGTCGGGTGCGCAGATCGTGCTCGTGGATCGCGAAAAGCTCGACGCTCGAAATCGTCGTTTTGCAATCGGTGTAGTCGCGCAGGCTCGACAATTTGACCGGCTCAACCACCGCGCCGAGACCACGCAACACCTCGACCGCGGCGGCGATCGCCGGCGCCAGATCCGGATGGGCGCCCCCGCCGGTGTGCCAATCCTCGACAAGGCCGAGGCGCAGCCCCGCTGATGCCGCCGGAGAGCGCCGCGCGGTAATCCGGAACCGGAACGTCCTCGCTCCCGGGGTCCTCCGGGTCGAAACCGGCGATGACCTGCAATATCAGCGCGATGTCCTCGGCGCTGCGAGTTAATGGGCCGCAATGGTCCATCGTAAAGGTGTTCGGGAAGACGCCGCGGCGGCTGACCCGGCCATAGGTCGGCTTCAGCCCGGCGAGCCCGCAGAACGCGGCCGGCCCGCGCACCGAGCCGCCGGTGTCGGTGCCGATCGCCCCCGGCACAAAGCCCGCCGCCACCGCCGCCCCGGCGCCGCTCGACGAGCCGCCCGGCAGGTGATCCGGGTTCCACGGGTTGAGCGCCGGCGGCCAGGGCAGATCCCAGCTCGGCCCGCCGAGCGCGAATTCCCAGGTCGCGAGCTTGCCCATCAGGATCCCGCCCGCCGCCTTCAGCCGAACGACGATGTCGGCGTCGGTGGCTGGGACATAATCCTGGCAGAGCTTCGAGTGGCCAGTCGTCGCGATGCCGGCAGTCTCGATGATGTCCTTCAGCGCATAAGGAATGCCGTGCAACGGCCCGCGCCGGCGCCCCTGCATAAGCTCGCGTTCGGCTGCCGCCGCCTCGGCCAGCGCCACCTCGGGCGTCACCCGGATGAAGCTGTGCAATCTGCCGTCATGACGGGCGATGCGGTCGAGCAACGCCCGCGTCGCCTCGACCGGCGACAATTCCCGCTGGTCGTAGAGCCGGGCGAGTTCGGCGATCGTCAGAAACGCAGGATCCATAGGATGGGGCCGCTCGGAGATCTCGTATTCGGGGTCGAGCATGGCACGCGCCCGCGGCGAAGAAAAGCACCGGAGCTTTGGTCCCAAGGCGTCAAAAGTGGATTTCGTATTCCGCCTGCCAGCGCAGCGTCTGTTTCGGTGCGGCGGAGGTGAGGCCGAAGAGGATGCCGCCATTCCACTTCACCCTGCCCGGGCCCAGCGCAAAGCTGCCGAACAGCTGCGGGCCGATCCGATCGTCGTGCGGCCAGCCCGAATTGACAAAATCGCTCGGCTGACCGTAGGCCTGAAAACCGGGCTCGACCGGAGTGCCGAAAGCAAATCGCGTTTCCCAGGCGTAGATGAACTCGGGCCGCCCCGAGGAGAACCTGCCCACATCTTTGCCGATAAAGAGATTGACGGTATTGATCGTGCCGAGGAATTCCTTGCGGAAGATCGGCCCCGCGGTCACCTCGTTGGCCGTCCCACCGAGCGTGCTCTTGCCGAACTCGAAGAAAAATCCGCTGTCGATCCAGTATTGGCCGCGTTCGGTGAATTGAAATATGTTTTCCAGCGTCACCTGGCTGAAGTTGAGCGTTTCGTCGCGGCCTGGGTCGCGCTCCTGCTCGAGTTCGAGTTCGGCGCGCCAGAAGTTGGCTATCCCGTACTCGAATTCCTGGGTGATGCTCTTTTCGCCGTTATGGTCGGCGCGGGGATCGTGACCGGCGTCGCCGACGGTCTCGACCGCCATCTCGCCGGGCTCCGCGTCGGGATATTGCACCTTGAAATCGGCGCTCGCCGGTGCGGCCGTGACGACGCCGAGGGTGGCGCATAGCGCCAATATGCGGGTGGCGCGCAATCTGATCTCCTGTTGGAGCAAAGACGCCGGCTCCGCGGCCGCTTCCCGGCTGCTATTTCGCGATCAGGAAGCCGCGGGTCTCGGGATGAAAATCGTCAAAGAATTCGTAGCGGCCGGGGTCCAGCGGCCCAACGAACACGCTGATTTCCTGACCCGCCGTCACGACCTTTTCGCGGTGCATCTGGGTGCTTTCGAATTCCGATGCGGTGCGGTTTTCGTTGCGAACCGTCAGCTTCACCTTGACGCCCGCCGGGATTGTCAGTTCGTTCGGAACGAATTGTCCGTCCTTGATCGCGATCGCGAAGTTCGGTTCGTCGGCCGATGCTGGCGCCGACATCGCCAGCACCAGCAATCCGACGCCGCAAATCCAGGCACGCATCAAGGGCTCCCGCCGAGAATGCAAATGCGAGTGGATTGCACTCTGTCGACGGAAGCTGAAAATAACCTGAATTCAGCCAAGCGATTTTGTTAATGCAGAGCCACGGCCGCCGGGCCGTCAGTTCGTCCAGCGCAAGATCGCGGCGGCGACCTCGTCGGGCTTGTCGAGTTCGGCCAGATGGCCGGCGCCGGCGATCGTCGCGATCTCGGTGCGGCCGGCGATCCCCTTGGCGAAGCGATCGGCATAGCTCTTCGGCATGATGCGGTCTTCCTCGCCCCAGATCAGCAGCGTCGGCGCCGCGATCAGCGGCAGGCGCTTTTCGATCCGGGTGTTGCCGAGCGGCCAGAAAACGCGGGCCGCCGCCTCGCTGGCGCGGGTCTGCTCGATCGGCCATTCGGGCGAATTCGCCCCTTCGGGCTCGGCCTTGAGCTGGTTCCAGCGCTCGGGATCGGCGCAGAGCAGCCCCGGCAATTCGGGCGGACGCTGCGCCCAGGGATCGGTCGCGGGCTCCTTCTCGTCGAAGAGACCCCAGGGTGCTATCAGCGCCAGGCGGCGGACCGCGCTCGGCCAGATCGCCGCGATTTCGGCGGCGAACGAGGCGCCGACCGAGCCGCCCGCCAGATCGGCGCCCTCGAGCCCCGCCTGCTGCAACAATTGCCGGACCGCCAAGAGCCAGTCGAGATGGCTGTCGAGCACGGTGTGGCCGCGGTCGCCGCCGGGAAAGCCCGGCAATGACGGCACGATAACGGTGCGCTCGCGGGCCAGCGTGTCGAGAAACGGCATCCAGCGCGGCAACCCGCCGAAACCGGCGAGAAAACCGAGCTTTGGCCCCGATCCGGCGCGCCACACCCGGCAGGCAAAACCGTTGATGTCGACCGAGGAGGTCTCGACCGCGCTCACCCCGATCACTCCGCCGCGATCGCCGCCGGTTGGAACGGGGTCAGCGGCGCCCGCGCCGCCTGGGCCATCGGCTGCGGCCACCAGCGGTCTTCCCATTCGGAAAAGACATCGCCGAGTTGCGGCATGACCTTTTCGGCGAAGAGCTTGGTGTTGTACTTGGCCAGATCCTTGCCCATGTTGCCGAACTGCAAGAGCAGCATCAGGTGGCCGACGTTCAAATCTTTCGCTACCTGGCGCAGCCGGTCGGCGACTTCGTCGGGCGAGCCGATGATCACATAGCCCTTGTCGACGATCGCATCCATCTCGCGCGCCAGTTGCTGGAACTTGTTCTCGTATTTCGGCGGCGTGGAGGATTGCGCGGCGGCCTGCGCCACCTGGCCCTGCACCCCGGCGCGCATCGTCGCCTCGCTGGTGTAGCCGGGCGGATTGGCGAAACGCGCGTCGACATGCAGACAGCGGCCGTAGAAGTATTCCGCCGGCTCGCGGTAGAGGCGGTAGGCCTCCTCGCGGCTCTCCGCGACGCCGACGAACTGCAGAAAGCCGGCGTGATACGGGTTCCGGTCCTTGCCTAGCTTCTTCATCTCGTTCCAGAAGCCGGTCATCGTCGCCTGCCCGGCTTTGTAGCCGAAATAGCTGAGATAGGCGTAGACGTGGTCGGTCGCGGCGCACCACTGCCAGGTCTCGACCGAGCCGCCGCCCGGGATCCAGATCGGCGGGTGCGGCTTTGCACCGGGCGCGGCCAGATGTTGACATAGCGCTGCTGGTTGAAGCGGCCGTTCCACGCGAAGGTCTCGGGCTCGGTCCACGCCTTCAACACCAGATCGTGCGCCTCGTGATAGCGCTCGCGCAACATCGAGGGGTTCTGCCCGTAGGCAAAGCACGTGTCCATCGGCGTCCCCACCGGGAAGCCGGCGATCAGCCGCCCGCCCGAGATGACGTCGATCATCGCGAATTCCTCGGCGACGCGGGTCGGCGGGTTGTAGAGCGCGAGACTGTTGCCCATGACGCAGATCGCCGTGTCGGTGGTGCGCCGGGCGAGCGATGAGGCGATCAGATTGGGTGACGGCATCAGCCCATAGCCGTTCGAATGGTGCTCGTTGACGCAGACCGCGTCAAAGCCGCATTCGGCGGCGAATTCGAGCTCGTCCATAAAGTCGTTGTACATCAGATGCGCGCGCCTCGGGTCGAACAGCGAGGAATGGATGTCGACCCACACCGAGGGATGCTTGTCGCGGAAATCCTCCGGCAGTTCGGTGTACGGCATCAGATGAAACCACATCAATTTCATGGGCCACGTCCTTCCGAACGGCGTTCAGGAATGGGATGAATTCCAGCCTGACGCTTGCGGCCCGACCCGTCAACCCACTGCCGATATGCCCGAGCCCGCGCCCGGCAATTTCTGCACACCGACAAACTCGGTCTGCCTTGGCTGAAAACCGGCATTCGGCGTTTATGGAGGAGCACTCCATCCGAAACAGGGAACATCGCCACGGTCCGGGAACGCCATGCCACTACTCGCCGGCTCGGGGGCGATTGGTCTAGACTGGGCTCGACGGCGACTAACGCGAGGAGGACGATCATGGCCAATGAAAAGATGATGGCGCAAATGCGCGGCAAGGGCGGCTTCATCGCCGCACTCGACCAGAGCGGCGGATCGTCGCCCGGCGCGCTGCGTCTCTACGGCATTCCCGACACCGCCTACAGCGGCGACGCCGAAATGTTCCGGCTCATCCATCAGATGCGCGAGCGCATCATCACCGCACCAGCCTTCACCGGAGCCAAGGTCATCGCGACGATCCTGTTCGAAGGCACGATGGACGGCGAGGTGCGGGGCAGGCCGGTTCCGTCCTTCCTGTGGGAGGAGCGGGGTGTGGTTCCGTTCGTCAAGGTCGACAAGGGGCTCGAGGCCGAGAAGGACGGCGTCCAGCTGATGCGGCCGATGCCGGAGCTCGATACGCTGCTCGCTCGGGCGGTCAAGCTTGGCGTCTTCGGCACCAAGATGCGCTCGGTCATCAACCTCGCCTCGAAAGACGGCATCGCCGCCATCGCGGCGCAGCAATTCGAGGTGGCGGCACGGATTGCCGCGCATGGGCTGATGCCGATCCTCGAGCCGGAAGTCTCGATCAAGAGCCCGGACAAGAAGGGCGCGGAGGCGATCCTGCTCGACGAGTTGAAAAAGCGGACCGACGCGCTGCCCGAAGACCGCCAGGTAATGTTCAAGCTGACATTGCCGGATGTCCCGGACCTCTATTCGCCACTGGTCAATCACAAGCGTGTGGTTGGGGTGGTGGCGCTCTCGGGCGGCTACACCCGCACCGACGCTTGCAGACGCCTCGCCGCCAACCACGGCATGATCGCGAGCTTTTCGCGCGCGCTCGTCCAGGACCTGCGGGTGTCGATGAGCAACGCAGAGTTCGAGGCGGCGCTCGCAACATCGATCGACGAGATCTACGCGGCCTCGACCGTCAAGGTCTGAGCCCGGCGAGCCAGCAAGCCGGCCGAAAGCCGCGCCATGCCCGTGGAGATGATCGGCTGGATCGCGCCGCGGGTCTCGTCCGAGCTGATCCCGCCCTCGGGGCCGCCGTTCGACGCGGAAATCCTCGCCGAGACGGCGCGCATCCACGAGCGGGCCGGTTTCGACCGCGTGCTGATCGGCTATTTCTCGGAGGCGCCCGACGGGTTCATGGTCGGCGCGCACGCCGCTTCGGTGACCCGGCGGCTGGGTTTCCCTCTTGGCGCATCGGCCGGGCTTCGTCGCGCCGCCGCTCGCCGCGCGGAAGCTCGCCACATTGGACCAGTTGAGCGGCGGGCGGCTCGCGGTGCACATGATCGCCGGCGGCAGCGACGCCGACCAGGCCAAGGACGGCGACTGGACCGACCACGAGACGCGTTATCGCCGCGCCGCCGAATACATGGGGCTGCTGCGCCGGGTCTGGACCGAGCCGGCGCCGTTCGACCACGAGGGTGAATTTTACCGTACCCGCAACACCTATGCGGAAATCCGCTGCCGGCAGGAGCCGCACATCCCGATCTATGGCGGCGGCGGGTCGGGGGCGGCGATCCGGGCGCTGGCGCCCCACGTCGACGTTTTCATGTTGTGGGGCGAGCCGCTGAAGGACACCGCCCTCTTCATGGAGCGCGTGCGGCGCGAGGCGGCGCGTTGCGGCCGCGCCCCGAGATTCAGCCTCTCGACCCGCCCGATCCTGGTGGCGACCGACGGCGAGGCCTGGGACCGGGCCCGCGCCATTCTCGAAAAGGTGCTGCGCAACCGCGCCGGCGCGCCGGCCCCGAAGCGCCAGAACGTCGGCTCCGAACGGCTGCTGCGCGCCGCCGCCGAGGCCGAGGTGCACGACACGTGCCTCTGGACGGCGCTTGCCGCCGCGACCGGCGCGCCGGGAAACTCGACCGCCCTTGTCGGCTCGCCCGAAACCGTCGCGAACGCGCTCCTCGAATACTACAAACTCGGCGCCACGACATTGCTGATCCGCGGCTACGACCCCCGCCCGGACGCCGTGCAGTACGGCGAGGAACTGATCCCCCGCCTCCGCCAACTGGTCGCCGATTACGACGCCCAGCCCCAACATCCTACGCGCTGATCCGCTCCGACGCAGCGCGCAGGTAGAGCGCCTCCAATGACCGGCACAAGGTCGCGACGTCGCACGCGGAACTCGCTTGCAGATGGCGGCGCATGCCGGCGCGCAAGGACGCCAACCGAGCAGGCGTATCCGGTGCCGCGGCAAGGGCGATCGCCATGGCTTCGAAGCGAGCCTGGTCGGCGGCGACGAATTCGCCAAGCCCGGCGGCCAGCAAGAGCGAACGGCTGGTGCGGCCGGCCCAGCGGTCGCCGTTGCAGGTCAGCACCGGCACGCCCTGCCACAAGGCTTCCGCGGTCGTCGTACCGCCATTGTAGGGAAAGGTGTCGAGCGCGATGTCGACCCGGTCGTAGGTGCGCAGAAACGCGAGGTGTTCGGCCGTACCTTCCAGGATCAGCCGGTCTGCGGTGATCCCGTGGCGCGCGAAACGAGCCAGCAGCGCCTCCCGGTTGGAGGCTTCGTCAAGTGTGCGATTGCGCAACAGCAGGCGGCTGCTCGGCGCGCCGCGCAGGATCCGCGCATAGGCGGCGATGACCGGCTCGGTCAGCTTGTATGCCGAAGCGAGACTGCCGAAAGTCAGGCGCCCGGCGGCAAGGCACGGCGGCGGCGTCACCTCGGGCGTCGGATAGAACACCGCGAACGCCAGATAGGTGCCCGGTACCCGAATGACGCGCTCGCAGTAGAACTGTTCCTCCTCGGGTGGGATCACCGCGGCGTCGCCAACTAGATAATCGATCTCCGGGATGCCGGTCGTGCCGTACATGCCCATCCAGCTCACCTGCACGGGGGCCGGCCGATAGCGGAACAACGGCAGTCGGCGCTGGCCGCTGTAGCCGTTGAGATCGACCAGCACATCGAGCCCGATCTCGGCGATGTGCGTTGCCAGGACGGCATTCGGCACGCCTCTGATCTGCCAGATGCGGTCCTCGGCATGATCGGCGTAGCCGCTCTCGGCCGAGGGGTCGTCGCCGTCCGACAGCAGATGGATCTGAAAGCGGCCTCGGTCGTGGTTGTTGATGACGCCCCAGACGAATTTCATCCAATTGCGGGCGCCGAAGAAGGCGCTGAGATAGCCGATGCGCAATTTGCGCGCGGACGGGGCAGCCGCGGCGCCGGAGTCGCGGACGACCGAACCCGCCCAGCGCCGTCGCGCGGCAAGCACCGCGGCATTGTCGCAGCTTCCGGCTCCCGGCATGACGCAGGCGATGCCGGCCAGCGCAACCGCCCGGATTTCCGGATCGTCGCTCGCGGCGGCGCGGCGATATTCGACGATTGCGTTATCGGCCTCGCCGAGCTGAAACAGCGCTTCGGCGAGGTTGCAGCGCGCCCCGTTCGCGTCCGGCCGCAACTCCGTCGCCTGCCGCAACGCGTCGGCCGCCGCGCCGTAGGCTCCAAGCGCCAGGCTGGCGCAGCCGAGGCCGTACCACGCCTGGTATAGCCACGGATCGCCCGCCAGCGCATTGCGGTAGGCCTCGACCGCCGCTGCGTGATGCTTGTCGATATGCAGCGCATCGGCGCGATGCAACTCGCCAGAAGGGTCGGAAGAGTTTTTTCCGACACTCATCCGGCCATGCGGGCGAATTCCGGGCTCGGTTGGAGCGGACGGTAGGTGTCGACGCCGACACTCCAGCCGGTGCGGCGCTGGCCGGGCTGGCGCTTTTTCTGGAATTGGGCGCGGGTGGCCTCGTCGGCGCCGTGCAGGATGCCCTGCGGCGTGTGCCGGAATAGCCCCGGACGGCGGCCCGAGGGATCGTCGTCGGCATGGTTCAGCATGACCTCGTCCATGTCGATGTTGCGGTGGTAGGAGGGCAGTTCCTCGGCGTTCAGATCCGACACCGCGACCTGCGGCACGAAGGAGAGGATCGCGACCCCCGGCGCCTCGAACGTCGCCCATGACGACGGCGCCAGATGGATGCGGTCCGACATGATCGGCAGGATCGCCCGGATGTTGAGCTTGAACGGGAAGAGGTCGCCCTTCCACCCGGCCACCTTCAACGGATCGTTCTTGTAGAAGATCGAGCTGTGACCGCCTTCATGGCGCAGCCGCACCTCGTACTCCCGCTCGGCCGGCCAGCCGTAATCGGCGACATCGGGCACCTCCAGCATCGTCGGGTCGATCGGCGTATGGCGACCGACATTCTCGTGCTCGGCCATGCCGATCGGACCCGGCGTCTCGACGACGAGCAGGACATGGTCGCGGTCGTCGGGCATCTGGCGGAACGTCGTACCCTTCGGCAAATGGATGTAGTCGCCGGGCTCGTAAGCGATCGGCCCGAACTCGGTGGCGACGGTCCCGGTCCCGCGATGCACGAAATAGAGGAGGTCGCCCGCCATGTCGCGGTAGCGGTAGGGCATCGCCTGCCGACGCCGGCTGATGGCGACCGCGACATCTTCGTTCGCCAGCATGACCTGCCAATCGCCGCGCGGGTCGGTCGCGTCGGACGACACGACATCGGCGCTGTCGACCGCGCGCGAGCGGTAATCGCCCTCGACCCGCAGAACCTCGTTCGGCCCGTCGGTGCGATAGATCATCGCCACCGGGCCCTGAAAACCGTGGCGGGAGAGATGCTCCTCGCGCAACTCGCCGAGCCCGACCCGCGCCTGACGCACAAAGCGGCCGCGGGTGAAATGGATCCATGAACGCATCATTTGAGTGCCTCCCGAGAATTCCGCTGCTCACCGGCTATGTTATCGCAATTGCCGCCAGCGAGTCCGCACCGCCGTTTTTGTCATAAAACGGCAATAAATGTCTTGATCGCTGGGCGGGAGCGGGCTGACATCGCGCCCGCGGCAAGGAAAGGTCGGACGCGTTGTCCCAGGTCACGGCGGCGGTTGCTGGGTTTGTCGGAAGTGCCGAACGCAAGACGATGGCGGTCACCTGCGGCGCGCATGCGCTGCATGACGGCTATACCGACCTCCTCTATGTGCTGCTGCCGCTGTGGCAAGCCGAATTCGGTTTGGGCTATGCCGAGATCGGGCTGTTGCGGGCGCTCTATACCGGGTCGATGGCCGGGCTGCAGGTACCGGCCGGGATGTTGGCCGACCGCATCGGCGGCCCGCTCTTACTGGCGCTCGGCACGGCGCTTGCCGGGGCGGGCTACCTGATCGCCGGGGTCAGCGCCGGCTTTCCACTGCTGGTCGCGGCGCTCATTGTCGGCGGGATCGGGTCGAGCGTGCAGCACCCGATCGCCTCCAGCCTTGTCGCCCGCGCCTTCGAAGGCCAGCGTTCGCGCGGCGCGCTCGCCAGCTACAATTTCTCGGGCGACCTCGGCAAGATGGCGCTGCCGGCCGCGACAGCCGGGCTCGTCAGCCTAATGGCCTGGCGCTCGGCGACGCTGGCGCTGGGGCTCCTCGGAATCGCCGCCGCATTCGCGATCCTGTTCTCGCGGCTGACGCCCGAGGACAAGATCGAGATCCAACCGCACGCTGCCAAATCCCCAGCCGCCACCCCAGGCGACGGCCGTGGTTTTCCGCTGCTCCTGGCGATCGGCGTCATCGACAGCGCGACCCGGATGGGCTTTCTGACCTTTCTGCCGTTCCTGCTGCGCGGCAAGGGCGCGGACCTGCCGATGATCGGCATCGCCTTGACCCTGGTATTTGCCGGCGGCGCCGCGGGCAAGCTCGTCTGCGGCTTTCTTGGCGCGCGCATCGGCGTGATCCCGGCGGTGTTTCTGACCGAGGGGCTGACGGCGCTCGGCATTGTCCTGCTGCTGCCATTGCCATTGATAGCGGCGCTCGCGGTGCTGCCGCTGATCGGGGTCGCGCTCAACGGCACCTCCTCGGTGCTCTACGGCACCGTCCCCGAACTCGTGGCGCCCGAGAAGCGGCATCGCGCCTTCAGCATCTTCTACACCGGGACGATCGGCGGTGGCGCACTGGCTCCCGTGCTTTACGGGTTGGTGAGTGACGCCCTCGGCGTATCGACGATGATGCTGCTGGTCGCCGCCTTCGTGTTCGCGACATTGCCGCTCGCCTGGGCGTTGCGCCCGGCATTGCGGCGGGTGGACATGGCCGGCGCGACGCGCTAGGTTCGTCTCGAACGAACCAGGAACGGAGAGCGGCATGACCAGGGCGTCGTTGCGGGCGCGGCGCGAGGCGGAACAGCATTTCCCGGTGCGGGTGCGGATCGCAGCACCGCCCGAGGGGCTAGGCCGGCAGTTCGAGATCATGCAGGCCTGGCTCGACCAGACCTGCGGCGCCGACGGCTGGGCAACAGCGCCGGCCGGGCTCGTCGGCGTCGTCAACGATGCGATCGCGTTCTATTTCGCTGACGCCGCCTTCGCGCACGCCTTCGTCGCGCGCTTCTGCTGCGGTTACCGCATCGAGACGATCGAGGGGATCCTTCGCGTTGCGCAATGAGGCGCCGCAGCCGCGCCGCGCGGCCGCGTTTCACAAGACGCCGTAACCGGCCATATCGGTGCCGCTCGTTGATTGGGCCGCGCTGGCGGCGACCACCTTCATCGCGGCACTCCTCTACTCGGTCAGCGGCTTCGGCTTCGCGGTGCTCGCCGCACCGCTCTACCTCCTGGTGATCGAGCCGGCGCACGCGGTCCAGCTGATCATCATCCTCTCGACGGCGCTGTCGCTGACCGTCGTGCCCGGGTTGTGGCGCATGGTGGCGCCGCGGCTGCTGGCGCGCTTGGCGTTCGGCAGCCTCGCCGGCCTGCCGCTCGGCCTCTGGGCGTTTCGCGCGACCGATCCGCTCGTCGTCCGGGTGGCGATCGGCGTGACGATCCTCGCCTTCGCCCTCTTGATGGCGGCGGCGCAAGCCCGCGGGGAGCGTGCATGGGCGCCATTGCCGATGCGTCCCGGCTTCGATTTTGCCGCCGGCGTTTGCTCGGGCGTGGCGACCGCGCTCTCCGGAATGGCCGGGCCGCCGATCCTGATCTATCTGCTGCTCGCCGGCGCGCCGCCGCAGACGGTCCGCGCGACCTTGCTGGCGTATTTCGCGCTTGCCTACAGCGCGAGCCTGGCGACCCACGCGGCAGGGGTCGGAATCCCTGGGCGGACCTGGCTCGCCGCGGTGGTGCTGTTGCCGTTCGCCGTCGTCGGGGGCGTCGCCGGCCGGCCGATCGGCGACCGCATTGGCGCGCGGACGTTCCGCCTGCTGGCGACCGCGATCCTCGCCACGGCCGGGCTCTATACGCTCGCAGCTGCTGCCGGACTAAGCTAAAGCCGTGACGGCCGAGCCAAAGCGGGCTATGATTTTAGAGCGCGAAAGCGCGGCGGTTTCGCCAGCATCGCGAGCGCGGGTGAGACGATGATCGGCCCTCCGGGATTGCCTAAATATGGACGCCGGGTGTTCAGCTTTGCCGCTCCCGGGCGAAAGCAAGAACGGCTGTCCGGGCGCCAAGGTTGGAAATGGGTGACTGCGCTGTATCTCGCAGGCGTCCTTGCGCATTTCAGCCATCACATGGCCGCCGACCTCTCCGGCGAGAGCGCCGCCTCGGTGGCGCAGGCGCTGACCCGCGCCCCACTCTGCCTGATCTGGCCGGCCGACCTGATCGGCACCCTGATCGCCCTCAGCTGACCGGCCGCGGCGGCCGCTGCGCCTTGTGCGACCGAACGGCAAGGGACGCCGACCGTCTTGCCGCATCGGGCGCGGGCAGTCAGGATAGGCGTGAACTCTCGCGACCGAGCGTGGGCGCCGATCGAGGATCAACCCGCCGCCCGTCGCCGCTAACTTCGGACATGACCATGCTTCCCCGTCGCTGATGGATCTCGCCGTCGCAATCGAGAATTTTGCCCAGGCGCTGGTTGCCGGCATCCTGGTCGGCGCCGTCTACGGCCTGATGTGCGTCGGGCTCGGGCTGATCTTCGGTGTGATGCGCGTCATCAATTTCGCCCAAGGCGATTTCCTGATGCTGGGCATGTATTTCAGCCTCTACGCCGTGACCGGCCTCGGCATCGGCGCATTGCTCGGCGCCGATGCGGCCTCGATCGTGGCGGCATTGCTGGCGGGGCCGGTATTGTTCGTCGGCGGCTGGGTGCTGCACCGGTTATTGATCTCGCGGGTCACCGGCACGCGGGCGGCGGCGAGCGAGAGCGGCGGCCACAATTCGCAGCTGATCCTGACCCTCGGCATCGCGCTGATCCTGGAAAACGGCGGACTGATCGCCTTCGGCTCGACGCCGCAGGTGGTGCGCACCTCGCTCGCCGCCAGCGCCTGGCAGGTGCCGCTCCTCTATGACGACTTCAGCGCCGTCTTCGTCAACAAGGCGCGCGGGCTCGCCTTCCTCGTCTCGATCCTGGTCGGCGGCGCCCTCTACTGGTTCATCAGCCGGGCGCGGTTCGGCAAGGCCTTGCGCGCCGCCGCCGACAACCCCGAGGCGGCCGTCTATATGGGGATCGACGTCGACCGGGCGCACGGTGCGGCCTTCGGCATCGGCACCGGCATCACCGCGATCGCCGGCGGGCTCGTCGCCACCTATTACCCGTTCCAGCCCTATGTCGGGTTCGATTTCGTCATCATCATGTACGCCGGCGTCGTGCTCGGCGGCATGGGCAGCATCCTCGGCGCCTTCTGGGGCGGCATGACGATCGGCCTGGTGCAGCAGCTCTCGACCCTGGTGCTGCCGTTGCAGTTGCAGAACGCCACGATCTTCGTGGTCTTCCTCTTGGTCGTGCAGTTGCGCCCGCAGGGCCTCTTCGGCCGCAGCGTCGAGCGGACCTGAGGACATGGGCGGGACGCGCAGGAGCCTCTTGCGGCCGCTCGCGGTAATCGCGGCAGTGGCGGCCGTCTGGCTCTTGCTCGGCATGACCGTGCGCGATTCCTACTACCAGCTGATGCTGACCCTGGTGCCGATCTGGGCGGTGCTGGGCCTGTCGTGGAACATCCTAAGCGGCTACACCGGCCTCGTCTCATTCGGCCACGCCTCGTTCTTCGGACTGGGCGCCTACACCGTGACCCTGGCATTGGTCATATTCGACATCACACCCTGGTTCGGTATTCCGCTCGGCATGATCGTCGGCGGCGGCGCCGCAATCATCATCGGCTATCCGACTTTTCGTCTGCGCGGCCACTACTTCGCGCTGGCGATGCTGGCCTATCCGCTGGCGCTCCTCTACGTCTTCGAATGGCTGGGCTACCAGGAAGTGCCGCTGCCGATGAAGCGCGCCGCCCCCGGCTGGTACATGCAATTCACCGATTACCGCGCCTATGTCGCGATCGCGGTCGCGATGCTGGTCCTGGCGCTGCTTGTGTCGCTGGCGATCGAGCGCACGCGCTTCGGCATGTCGCTGCTCGCGATCAAGCAGAACGAACCCGCGGCCGAGGCGGCGGGCATCGATACGTTGCGCTGGAAGATGCGCGCGATCGTGTTGAGTGGCGCGCTCGCCGCGGCGGCGGGCGGGCTCTACGCGGTGGTGTTGCTGGTCGTGACCCCAGAGAGCGTCTTTGGCGTATTGACCTCGGCGCAGGCCCTGATCGTCGCGCTCTTCGGCGGCGTCGCCACGATGTGGGGGCCGGTCATCGGCGCCGCGATCCTGGTGCCGCTCAGCGAAACATTGCAGGCGCATCTCGGCAACATCATCCCTGGCATCCAGGGTGTCGTGTACGGCCTTGCGATCATTCTGGTCATCCTGCTGGCGCCCGAGGGCATTTACTGGAAGGTGCGCGACCGGCTTGCGCGGCGGGAGCCGCCCGCGACCCCGGCGGCGTCCGGAACGAGGATGGAGCCTGCCCTCCGCCGCCCCGTTTCGGCCGCTTCCGGCGCGATCCTGATCGTGGACGGCCTGTCGAAATCCTTCGGCGGGCTTCGCGCCGTGCACGATGTGGGGTTCGCGGTCGAGCGCGGCGGCATCCTCGGCATCATCGGGCCAAACGGCGCGGGCAAGACCACCCTCTTCAATCTGCTGAACGGGTTTCTCGCCCCCGACCACGGCCGGATGGTGTTCGACGGCCACGATCTCGTCGGGCTCAAGCCGAACCGGGTCTGCCGCCTCGGCATCGGCCGCACCTTTCAGATCATGCGCCCGTTCGCCCGCATGTCGCTGTTGCAGAACGCGCTGGTCGGCGCCTATGTCGCCGAGCGCACCGACGCCGCGGCGTTGATGGCGGCCCGCACTGCCCTCGACCGGGTCGGGCTGACCGGCCGCGCCGATGTCCTCGCCGGGGGTGTGACGACCAAGGAACTGCGCCTGATGGAATTGGCGAGAGCGCTTGCCGCCCGGCCGCGGCTGCTGTTGCTCGACGAGCCTTTGGCCGGGCTCGGCGGCGGCGAGACCGAGGACCTTCTGGCGGTGATCCGGCTGCTCGCCGAGGAAGGCGTGACGATCGTCATCATCGAGCATACGATGCAGGCGATGGTGCGGCTCGTCGATCGGCTCATTGTCCTCGATCACGGCCAGGTGATCGCCGCCGACCGCCCCGATGCGGTGACGCGGGACGAACGGGTGATCGAGGCCTATCTCGGCAGCAAATGGATGGGGCGGCGTGCTCGAGGTTGAGGGGCTGACCGTCGCCTATGGCGGGCTCGCCGCGCTGACCGAGGTGACGCTGCGCGTCGGCGAAGGCAGGTTTGTCGCCCTTGTCGGCCCCAACGGCGCCGGCAAGACGACATTGTTCAAGACGATTTCCGGCACCGTCGCGAGTGCGGGGGGCTCGATCCGGTTCGAGGGCCGCGACCTCCTCGCCGTGCCGCCGGCGGGCCGCGCGCATCTCGGCATCGCCCATGTCCCCGAAGGGCGCCAGGTGTTCCCGTCCTTGACCGTTCTCGAAAACCTCGAAATGGGCGCCTACCCGGCAGCCGGGCGCGAGCGCTGGCCGCAGACCATCGAACGCATCTACGAACTCTTCCCGGTGCTGGCCGAGCGCCGCGGCCAACTCGCCGGCACGCTCTCGGGCGGCGAGCAGCAGATGCTGGCGATCGGCCGCGGCATCGCCTCCTCGCCCCGCCTCCTGATGCTCGACGAGCCGTCGATGGGCCTGGCGCCCGCCGTCGCCGATCTGATCTTCGAGCGCATCGAGGCGCTGCACCGCGAGGACGGGCTCACGGTGCTCCTCGTCGAACAGCGCGTCGCCGAGGCGCTCGAATCCTGCGATTACGGCTATGTCCTCGAAACCGGCCATATCGTTCTCGAAGGGCCGCACGAGGTATTGCTCGCCGACGATCGCGTGCGCCGCGCCTATCTCGGCATGTGAGGCAACCAATTGAGGGAGGAAGTGTGATGTTGCACCTTTTCAGACTGTCGGCGGGAGCACTGCTCTTCGCCGGGATATTGGCCCCGCTGCTCGGGACGCGAGCTGACGCGGCCGACCCCAAGGAGGTCGAGATCGGGCTGATCGCGCCATTGTCGGGACCGTGGGCGCGGCAGGGCTATCTGGTGCGCGCCGGCTCCGAGATGGCGATTGACGATGTCAACAAGGCAGGCGGCGTCAAGGCGCTCGGCGGGGCCAAATTGAAGCTGATCGTCGCCGACGCCGGTGACAACCCGGAAAAAGCCAAGAACGCTGCACAGCGCCTGGTTTCACAGTATCCCGATCTGGTCGCCGGCGAGGGCTCCTGGCTCAGCTCCTTCACGCTCGCCGTCACCGAAGTGACCGAGCGCGCGAAACTCCCCTGGCTGACGCTCTCCTACGCCGACAAGATCACCGACCGCGGCTTTCATTATGTCTTTCAGAGTTCGCTCCCCGGCGAAGAGCAGGCGAAGGCGACCCTGCCGTCGATCATAGCGCTCGCCACCAAGGCGACCGGCGCCAAGCCTAAGACAGTCGCGATCATTCAGGACAACACCGCGGCACCGATGAGCTTCGTCAAGCCGATCGTCGAAGGCGGGCTCGACAAGGAGGGGATCAAGCTCGTCGCCCACGAGACCTACACCCCGCCCCTCTCGGACGCGACGCCGATCATCCAGAAGCTCCGCTCGGTGAAGCCCGATTTCCTCTTTCTCGTCGTGTCGAGCGTGCCCGACAACGTGCTGCTGCTGCAGAAGCTCGCCGAGATGGGCCTGTCGCATGCGCGTCTGCCGGTGGTCGGCAATGGCAGCCCGCTGGTGACGCCGGAACTTCTCAAATTGACCGGACCCGAGATCGTCGACGGCGTCATGACGGTGCTCGCCAACTGGCCGATCAAGGGCGATGAACAGCTCGTCGCCGAGTTCAAGAAGCGCACCGGCGAACCGTGGATGAGCCAGGACAGCCTCTCCGGCTATGGCCATGTGATGATCATGAAGGAGGCCCTGGAAAAGGCCGGCATCGCCGACCGCGAAAAGGTCAACGAGGCGATCCACGCGATGGACACGACGACCGGACCGGCGAAGTTCTTTCCGGGAGATCGGCTCAAATTCGATTCCAACGGCCGCCGCACCGGAGCGCTTTTGATCATCGTGCAGTGGCAGAACGGCGAGCCGGTCACCGTCGGACCGGCGGAATTTGCCATGGCAAACGCCATCTGGACAAAGAAATAGACGCGTCCGAACCGCGCCGCGCCGCGGCCACCCGGTCGCGGTGCACCAGTCCGGCAAGCCTCCGTGGCCACAACCGCGTGGCGCATCTCTTGCGGGGCAAGTTCGGCCATTGAGGGACCGAACCGATGACCGGAAATCGGCTATCGTCTTGTCTGATCCGCCTGAGGCCTGGCGCTCGCGGCGCTCGTTCTTGCGCCGGTCCTCGCGGCGAGCGCCGCGCCGCCGCTCGGCGCCTATAATGCCGACATCAAGGAAAGCTCGATCTCGGGGATCTCCTCCGGCGCCTTTATGGCCGTGCAGTTCGGGGTCTCGTGGTCGTCGATCGTCAGAGGTGTCGGGGTGATTGCCGGCGGGCCTTATTATTGCGCACAGGGCACCGCGGTCGACGGCCTCCTGGGCAATCTCGGGCCCGCTCTGACCGCGACCGGCCCGTGCATGAAGGGCCCTCCCCCCGACCTCAAGCCGCTAATCGCGCAGACCGATGAATGGGCGCGCGGGGGTGACATCGACCAGCCGCGAAATATCGCAAATCAGCGCCTCTACATCTTCGCCGGCTATAACAACTCGGTCGTCAATCCAACAGTCGGGGAGGCGGCCTACCGCTTTTACCTGCACTATCTCGGCGATCGTGACCCCGGCAATCTGTTCTTGCAAAATGCCATCGGCGCCGGCCATTCCCAGGTCACGGTCGAGTACGGGCTGGCGTGCAACAAGAACGAAGGTTATTACATCGACCATTGTAACTACGACCAGGCCGGTATCATCCTTCAGCACATTTACGGCGCGCTGAACCCGAAGAGCCGGGATGCGCTTTCCGGCAAGCTGCTGTCGTTCGATCAGCGGGAATTTACCGAGCCGGAGTCGCCCGCCTCCTACAGCATGGCCGAGACCGGATATGTGTACGTTCCCGCGGCTTGTGACGCCGGGCAGCCATGCCGGGTCCACATCGCGTTGCACGGCTGCAAGCAGAATTTCGACACGATCGGCGATCGCTACATCCGCCACGCCGGCTATAACGAGTGGGCCGACAGCAATCGCCTGATAATTCTCTACCCGCAGACCATCGCCGGCAATCCGGCCGAATTCGAGCCGCTGAACCCGTTTGGCTGCTGGGATTGGTGGGGTTACACCAACTTCAATTACGCGGTTAAGGCCGGCCGGCAGATTGCCGCGATCAAGGCCATGCTCGATCGCCTCACCAGCCGGTATCTGCCGAACGAGGCGGAGACGAATGCTTCAGTTCCGCCCAGGATCGTCGTCAACGATGTCTCGGATACCGGCGCCGCACTCGCCTGGACTCCGCTTGCCGGCGCTGACGGCTACGCGGTTTCGCGCGCCACGGACGGCGACGACACTTTCGCGCCGATGGGCTCGGTTGCGCAGCCGAGCTTCGCCGATATGGGCCTGCACCCCGCCACGTCGTACAAATACAAGATCACCGTTGCCGGCGGGTCGAACTCGCTGGCCGTGACGGCGACCACCCTTCCGGCGCCGCCGCGCTGCGACAACCCCGGCGCCTGCGCCCTGCCGTAACCGCCGACGCATCGCCAACCCGAAGCCGCACCGGATTTGGGCTTTCGAACCCGACCGGGTCGACGGGTATCCCGTTATGGTTCGCCCGCGCAACGCGGCGTAGGATTAGGCGTGTCACATTCTTCGCATCGGGCGGGAGCGCATGAACCGGCTGCTTGAGGATCTGCGCATCGTCGAGATTTCGGCCTTTGTCGCCGCACCCTTGGGCGGCATGACGATGGCGCAGATGGGGGCGGAGGTGATCCGCATCGACCCGATCGGCGGCGGCATCGACCATGCCCGCTGGCCGGTGACAAAGGACGGCGCCAGCCTCTATTGGGCCGGGCTCAACAAGGGCAAGCGGTCGCTGGCGCTCGCCCTCGACAAGCCCGAGGGGCGCGAGATCGCCCGCGCGCTGGCGACCGCCCCCGGGCCCGGCGCCGGCATCGTGCTGACCAACCTGCCGCCGTTGCGCGGGCTCGACTTCGCCGCTCTCAAGGCCGGGCGCGACGATCTGATCATGCTTCGCCTGATCGGCAATCGCGACGGCACGGCCGCGGTCGACTACACGGTCAACGCGGCGAGCGGCTTCCCGCTGGTGACGGGACCGGGAGGCGGACCGGTCAACCACGTATTGCCGGCCTGGGACGTGGCCGCCGGGCTTTACCTCGCAACCGGGCTCCTCGCCGCCGAACGCCATCGCGCCCGCACCGGCGAGGGCCAAGAGATCGTGCTCGCGCTCGCCGATGTGATGCTCGCGACCGTCGCCAATCTCGGTTATGTCGGCGATGTCGAGATCAACGGCAGCGCGCGCCCCGCACTCGGCAACGATCTTTACGGCAGCTTCGGCCGCGACTTTGCCACCGCCGATGGTAGGCGGGTCATGATCATCGCGCTGACACCCCGGCAATGGCGGGCGATCGGTCAGGCGACGGGTCTCACCGAACGGCTGGCGATGATCGGGCCGATGCTCGACGTCGATCTCGAAACCGAGGCCGGGCGGTTCGAGGCGCGCGATGCGATATGCCGCGGTGCTCGGCCGCTGGTGCGCCTCCCGCAGCCTCGATGAAATCCGCCGTAACTTCGCCGGGACCGGCGTGCTCTGGGGCCAGTTCCAGGATTTTGTCGAACTCGTGCGCGGCGACCCGCGCTGCTCAGAGGTCAATCCGCTCTTCGCCCGGATCGAGCAGCCGGGGATCGGGCGCTATCTGACGCCGGGCCTGCCGCTCGACTTCTCCGCCTCACCGCGCGAACCGCCGTTTCCGGCGCCGCTCCTCGGCCAGCACACCGACAGCGTCCTAGGCGAAATCCTGGGGCTTTCTTCCGGCGAGATCGCGCGGTTGCACGACAACGCGATCGTCGCCGGCCCGGACGGGCACTGAGCCGATGATCAAGATCAGCGAAGAGGTCACGATCCCCTCGCCGCCCCGTACGGTGTGGCCGCTCTTGAGCGATCCCCAGGTCGTCGCCTCCTGCATTCCCGGCGCCAGTCTGACCGCCTCGGACGAGGGCGGCGTCTATCAGGGCACGGTCCGGGTCAAGTTCGGGCCGACCGTCGCGATCTTCCGCGGCGAAGCCAAGCTCAGCTACGACCACGAAGAGCGGTCGTGCCGGATCGAGGGACGCGGCATCGACGGCCGCGGCGCTTCCCGCGCGCTCGCCTCGGGCCTGGTGACGGCGAGCGGGCGGGCGACCACACTCCTGAAGGTCGACGGCAATTTCAACGTCACCGGGCCGCTCGAAACTTTCGCCAATGCCGGCGGCGTCCATCTGGCGCGCGCGCTCCTCGCGGAGTTCGCCGGCAACATGGCGCGGCTTGCCGCCGAGCAGCCGCTCTCCGAGGACGTGCCGGAAGACGAGGCCGAGCCCGAAGCGGCCACCGCTGTTGCTCCGCCGGCGCCCGCCGGCGCATTGCAGGGCGGGGCGCTCTTGTGGCGGGCATTTCTCGGCTGGATCAAGGACCTCTTCTCCCTCAAAGGAAAAACCCGATGAGCGACAACCAGGTTTCCGACGTTCTGGCGCAGGCGATCGCGGCCGAGGGGGTCGACACCGTGTTCACCCTGATGGGCGACGCCAACATGTACTGGTCGGCCTCGATGGCCGACAATCAGCACGCCCGCCTGATCCATGCCCGGCACGAGCATTGCGCGGTGGCGATGGCCGACGCCTATGCCCGCGCCACCGGCAAGATCGGCGTCGCCTCGGTGACCTGCGGCCCCGGCTACACCCAGATCATGACGGCATTGACGATGGCTGCCCGCGGCAACGCGCCAATCGTCGTCTTTGCCGGCGACGCGCCGATCGGTGCGTCCTGGTATCTGCAGCAGATCGACCAGGCGCCGCTCGCCTTGGCGACAGGCGCGCATTTTGTGCCGATCCGCACGATCGACCGGGCGCTCGATTGCGTGCGGGAAGCCTTCTACGTCGCCCGCGCCGAGCGCCGGCCGGTCATCTTGAGCGTGCCGCTCGACCTGCAGAAGGAAGCCTTCCCCTATTTCCCGGACTATACGCCCTCGACCGACCTCGTGCCGCGCGCCCAGGCCGCACCACCCGATCCGGCACTCGTCGACGAGGTCGCGGCGATGATCGCCGAGGCAGAGCGGCCGGTCGTGATCGGCGGCCGGGGCGCGCTCTGGTCGGGCGCCCGCCAAGCGCTCGAAGCGGTCGCCGAGCGCAGTGGCGCATTGCTCGCGACGAGCCTTCTCGGCAAGGGCCTCTTCGACGGCAACCCGTTCGCGCTCGACATCGCCGGAACGTTTTCGAGCGACCTCGCCCGTGAATACTTCGCCGAAAGCGATCTCGTCATCGGCGCCGGGGTCGGGCTTGGCCATTACACGACCGAGGGCGGCTATCTCTACCCCAACGCCAAGGTCGTGCAGATCGACATCAACCCGCGCGGGCTGTGGCAGGGGCTGAAGACCGCCGACCTGCACATCCGCGCCGATGCCCGCGCCGCCGCCGAGGCGATCGCCCGCCGGCTCGACGAACGCGGCATCCGCCGGCCGGGCTGGCGTAGCAATGCGGTCGCCGCCAAGATCGCCGCCGACATCCCCGACAATAAGGAATTCGAGGTGACCCCCGGGACGCTCGACCCGCGCCCGGTGATGCGCGAATTGAACGCCGCCATCCCCAAGGATTGGGACATCGTCGTCGCCGGCGGCCACTGCTTCAGCTTTGCGATGACGCATCTCAAAGGCCGGCCCGGCGGCAAATACCACATCCCGATCGATTTCGGCGCGATCGGCTCGGGCCTCTCGGCGGCGATCGGCGTCTCGGTCGCGCGCGGCAACGACCAAGTCATGCTGATCGACGGCGACGGCAGCCTCTACCAGCACATCCAGGAATTGGAGACGGTGCGCCGCCACGGCCTCAAGCTCCTGATCTGCATCCTGAACGACGGCGGCTATGGCGCGGAGTTCGCACAAGTTCCGCGCCTATGGCGTCAACCCCGAGCACGCGATCCACGGCCGCGGCGACATCGCCGCGATCGCCCGCGGCTTCGGCCTCAACGCCGCGAGGGTCACCGAGATGGGCCAGTTCGACCGCCTCTTCCACGATCACGAAGCGGCCGCCGGCTCAACGCTCTGGGACGTGCACATCGACGACCTGATCCCGTCGCGCAACTACCGCCGCGTCCATTACGGCGAGGCGTGAGGCCAACCGCCGCAACCCGCCCACCTTGACCGCGGGCTGCCGCCCTAGCATATGAAGGGCGCAGTGTTCGCGCCCCGGCCTGGGGTGCGTGATCGGGTCCGCGTGAGCGATCCTGCCGTCAGCAGGGCTGGGCTCGTCTTTATCCTCTGCGCTCCCCGACAGCCCTCGTCACGCGGGTCGTCTCCCGCCCCCGTCCGCGCATGCGACGACTCGCGCGCGCGTCCGGGCTACCGATGTTACAGAGGCGCCAGTTTTGCCGAATTTTTCAGACTTTGGACTAGCAGTACCGATTCTCCGCGCCCTCGCCGCCGAGGGCTACACGACCCCCACCCCGATCCAGATCCAGGCGATCCCAAAGGTTCTCGACGGCCGCGATCTTTGCGGCATCGCCCAGACTGGGACCGGCAAGACGGCCGCCTTCGCATTGCCGCTGCTGCAACGCCTTTCCGAACGCCCGCGGCCGACATCGGCGCGCCGGTGCCGGGTGCTGGTGCTGACCCCGACCCGCGAACTGGCAAGCCAGATCCTCGAAAATTTTCGCGCCTACGGTCGCAGTCTGCCGCTTTCCGCCGCGGTCGTCTTCGGCGGCGTCCCGATTGGCGCGCAGCAGCGGCGGCTTGTCTCGGGTGTGGACATCCTGATCGCCACGCCCGGGCGCCTGCTCGATCTGATCGACCGGCGATCGCTCGACCTCGCGGGCGTCGAGGCGCTGGTGCTCGACGAGGCCGACCGGATGCTCGATCTCGGCTTCATCCACGCGCTGAAACGGATCGTCAAGCTGGTGCCGCAGCAGCGGCAAACATTGCTGTTTTCGGCGACCATGCCGCGGCCGATCGCCAAACTCGCCGAAGAATATCTCAATGACCCGGTGACCGTCGCTGTCGCCCCGGCCGCGACGACGGTCGAATTGGTGGATCAAGGCGTGGTCTTTGTCGCCAGCGCGGAAAAGCGCGATTTGCTGGCGAAATTGCTAGCCGACCCGGCTCTGGCGCGGGTGCTCGTCTTCACCCGGACCAAGCACGGCGCCGACCGGGTCACCCGCCATCTCGACGATGCCGGCATCGACGCTGCGGCGATCCACGGCAACAAATCGCAGCCCCAGCGCGAACGCGCGCTCGCCGATTTCCGCGCCGGGCGCACCCGCGTCCTGGTGGCCACCGACATCGCCGCGCGCGGCATCGATGTCGATAACGTATCCCACGTCATCAATTTCGAACTGCCCAACGTTCCGGAAGACTATGTTCATCGGATCGGCCGCACCGCGCGCGCCGGTCTGGCGGGCACGGCCATCTCATTCTGCAGCGACGAGGAACGCCCCTATCTGCGCGATATCGAAAAGCTGACGCGGAGCCCGGTGCGTGTGCTGCGGTTGGGCCCCGAGCCTACTCGCGATGAGCGGACGCCGCCGCCGGCAAATCACGCGCGAATTCCAGCGGCACAGCGATTGCACCCGATCAGAAACGGCAGACCGCGCAATGCCGGGAACCACAAGGCCCGCGCCACGGTTTAAGGCAGAAATGCCGGAGTTAGAGGCATGCAGATCCGTGTGGGTTACGAACTGGTCTACGACTGCCCGCAGCCCACGCCGATGCTGCTGATGCTGAGTGTGCATTACTCGCGCGTCTCGGACATGGCCACACCCGACCATCTTATCGTCAGCCCTTCGGTCCCGGTGCGCGGTTACCGCGACGCGTTCGGCAATTGGTGCAGCCGGATCGTGGCGCCCGCCGGCCGCACGCGGCTCTCCGCCGAGGCCGTCGTCAACGATACCGGCGAGCCGGACCCGGTCTTCCTCGACGCGCCCCAGCACGCGGTACAGGATCTACCCGACGAGGCCTTGGTATTTCTGCTGCCCAGCCGCTACTGCGAGACCGACCGGCTGTCGGACATCGCCTGGCCGTTGTTCGGCAATACGCCGCTCGGCTGGGGCCGCGTGCAGGCGATCTGCGACTTCGTGCACCAGCACATCTCTTTCGGCTACGAACACGCCCGCGTCGGCAGGACCGCCTGGGAGGGCTATTGCGACCGCACCGGCGTATGTCGCGACTTTGCCCATCTCGCCGTCGCGTTCTGTCGCTGCATGAACATCCCGGCGCGCTATTGCACCGGCTATCTGGGCGACATCGGGGTGCCCCCGGATGATGCGCCGATGGATTTTTCGGCCTGGTTCGAAGCCTATCTCGGCGGGGAGTGGCACACCTTTGACGCGCGTCACAGCGCGCCGCGCATCGGCCGGGTGCTGATCGCCCGTGGCCGCGACGCCGCGGATGTGGCGATCAGCACGACCTTTGGCCCGAATACGCTGGCGGGCTTTACCGTAATGACCGAGGAAATCGGCGCTTAAACGCTGGCGTTCAGCCGATCACACGATCGCCCGTCACATTGGAAAATCGAGGTTTTGCTCTGCTGATCCGAGCGCTGGTCAGAGTTCCCAGCGAGTATCTGCGGTCGGCGACGCTGGTGGGTCCGACCAGGGACGGCGCCGTGGCGCGGGCATTTTCCCGCGCCACCGCTCCCGGAGGCGATCCTTAGTAATCCATGCCGCCCATACCGCCCATGCCGCCCATGCCGCCCGGCGGCATCGCCGGAGCGCCCTTGGGCTCGGGCCGGTCGCCGATCATGGCCTCGGTGGTGATCAAGAGCCCGGCGATCGAGGCGGCGTCTTGCAGCGCCACCCGTACGACCTTGGTCGGGTCTATGATGCCTGCCGCCACCATGTCCTTGTATTCGCCGGACTGCGCGTCAAAGCCGTAATTCGGATCGGCCTTGTCGGTCAATTTGCCGACGACGATCGAGCCCTCGACGCCCGAATTCTCGGCGATCTGCCGCACCGGCGACTGGATCGCCTTGAACACGATGTCGATGCCGACTTTCTGATCGTTGTTGGCGGGATTGAGGCCGGCGAGAATTTTGCCGGCAAAGAGCAGCGCGACGCCGCCGCCGGGCACCACACCCTCCTCGACCGCGGCTCGGGTCGCGTGCACGGCGTCATCGACCCGGTCCTTGCGCTCCTTGACCTCGATTTCGCTGGCGCCGCCGACACGGATGACCGCGACCCCGCCCGCGAGCTTGGCCAACCGCTCCTGCAACTTCTCGCGGTCGTAATCGGAGGTCGTCTCCTCGATCTGCGCCTTGATCTGCGCGATCCGGGCGGCAATGTCCTCCTTCTTGCCGGCGCCGTCGATGACCGTCGTATTGTCTTTGTCGATCCGCACGCGCTTGGCACGGCCGAGCATGTCGAGGGTCACGTTTTCGAGCTTGATGCCGAGTTCCTCGCTAATCACCTGACCGCCGGTCACGACGGCCACGTCTTCGAGCATCGCCTTGCGCCGGTCGCCGAAGCCCGGCGCCTTCACTGCCGCCACCTTGAGGCCGCCGCGCAGTTTGTTGACGACAAGAGTGGCCAGAGCCTCGCCTTCGATATCCTCGGCGACGATCAACAACGGCCGGCCGCTCTGCACGATCGCTTCGAGGACCGGCAACAGCGATTGCAGCCCGGAGAGCTTCTTTTCGTGCAGCAGGATGTATGCGTCTTCGAGCTCGGCGACCATCTTCTCGGCGTTGGTGACGAAATAGGGCGAGAGATAGCCGCGGTCGAACTGCATACCTTCGACCACGTCGAGTTCGGTTTCGAGGCTCTTTGCCTCCTCGACGGTGATCACGCCCTCATTGCCGACCTTCTGCATCGCCTCGGCCAGCATGCGGCCGATTTCGGTGTCGCCGTTGGCCGAAATCGTGCCGACCTGCGCGATCTCTTCGTTGGTCGAGACCTTTTTCGAGCGCTTCTGCACGTCCTTGACAACAGCATCGACCGCCAGGTCGACGCCGCGCTTGAGGTCCATCGGGTTCATGCCCGCGGCCACCGCCTTGACCCCTTCACGCACCATGGCGTGGGCGAGAATGGTCGCGGTCGTGGTGCCGTCGCCCGCGGCGTCACTGGTCTTGGAGGCGACTTCGCGCACCATCTGCGCGCCCATGTTCTCGAATTTGTCGGAAAGTTCGATTTCCTTGGCGACGGTGACGCCGTCCTTGGTGATGCGCGGCGCACCCCAACTCTTGTCGAGAACGACGTTGCGGCCCTTCGGCCCCAAGGTCACCCGCACCGCGTTCGCCAGAGTGTCGATGCCGTGCAGCATGCGCTCGCGCGCATCCGAGCCCAGCCGAATATCTTTTGCAGCCATGAAATTGTTTTCCTTTCAGTGCGTCTTCTCAGTGCGTCTTCGCCGCGGCGGCGCCGCCATCGACGACGCCCATGACATCGGCTTCCTTCATGATGATCAGGTCTTCGCCGTCGATCTTGATCTCGGTGCCCGTCCACTTCCCGAACAACACGCGGTCGCCGGTCTTGACGTCGAGCGGCTGCACCTTTCCGTCATCGCCGCGGGCGCCCGGCCCGATCGCGATAATCTCGCCCTCCACCGGCTTTTCCTGGGCGGTGTCCGGGATGATGATCCCGCCCTTGGTCGCCGCTTCCTGCGCCACTCGGCGAACCAGGACACGGTCGTGTAGTGGTCTGAAATTCATCAAGATATTTCCTCAAATGGCCGTTTGACTCGCGTCGCCTTTGTTGAAGGCGACCGATCGGCAGGACAGCTTTTAGCCGAAATTGGCACTCTTGCCATCAGAGTGCTACTAGATGCGACGCCGAGCGCCGCTTTACAAGGGTCCCGCCGGCGTCGAAGGCACTGCCGATCCGGTCGATCCCGGATCGGTCACGGTCGGATGCGTCGACTTTGAGGGGTTTTGTTTCCGGGCCCGGCTGCGCTACGATCGAAAGTCGAAATGTTTTCGCGTGGTTGGAGGCCGGTGGAAAAATCCCTCGGGAGCGAGAGATGGGTTGGAGGCGGGGCGCCGGCGCCGCTGCCGCAACCGTTGCCGCCCGCGGCGCTGCGCGCCGGCTATGCCCAGCCCCGCGCCCGGGAAATCCCGCCCCGCCGCGCCCCGGCGAATTTCGCCGCGCTCGATCTCGGCACCAACAATTGCCGCCTCTTGGTGGCGCGCCCGACGGGCGGCGGCTTTCGCGTGGTCGACGCATTCTCCCGCATTGTCCGGCTCGGCGAGGGCCTGGCCGCGTCGGGCGAACTCGGCGAGGACGCGATGGCGCGCAGCATCGCCGCACTCAAAATCTGCGCCGACAAGATCGCCTACCGCCGCATTTCGGGCGGCCGCTATGTCGCGACCGAGGCCTGCCGCCGCGCCGCCAATTGCGAGGACTTTCTCGGCCGCGTGCGTGACGAGGTCGGGCTCGACCTCGAAATCATCTCGACGACCGAGGAGGCGCGTCTCGTCGTCGCCGGCTGCGCCCCGCTCCTGAACCCGCGCGTCCCCTACGCGATAGTCTTCGACATCGGCGGCGGCTCGACCGAGATCGTCTGGCTGCGCATCTCGGGCGACGGCGACCGGCGACAGCGGCGGCCGCAGATCCTGGCCTCGACCTCGCTGCCCTTCGGTGTCGTGACCTGGACCGACCGCTTCGGCGGCGGCGAGGTCTCGCCCGCCACCTACCGCACCATGATCGCCGAGGCGGCGACGGCGCTGATCCCGTTCGAGGCCGCCCACCATATCTACCGCCATGTCAAATCGGGCCGCGTGCAGATGCTCGGCAGTTCCGGCACGGTGACGACGCTTGCCGGCATTCACCTGGCCTTGCCGCGTTATACGCGCGCGCTCGTCGACGGCAGCATCCTGACTTTCGCGCAGATCGAGGCGGTCTCGGGGCATCTGGCCGGGCTCGACCTCGCCGGCCGCGCCGCCAACCCTTGCATCGGCCACGAGCGCGCCGACCTCGTGTTGAGCGGCTGCGCCATCCTCGACGCGATCTGCGCCACCTGGCCAGTCGGCCGGCTGCGCGTCGCCGACCGCGGCGTGCGCGAAGGCATCCTCCTCGACCTGATGCGGGCCTAACCCCGCCTGCTCCCAGACCACGTTTGCCGGACTTGAACCGGCGATTCACGCTCAATTAGCGGATGGGTCGAACCGGGCTTCCGTCTCTGCGCGACAATCCGGTGGTCCGCCCTGCGATTTTCGCTGTTGCGCAGAGGCATGTGGCTCCGCACCCTGCCTAAGAAATGGGCACAACAACGTTGGCGAAAACCGGGCTGCGCAGCATCACTGCGCGGCAGTGGTTGATCCTGCTGACCGTGCAGCTGTCGAGCCTGCTGTTCGGAATGACCATCACGCTGGCCAACGTGGTCCTGCCCCAGATCCGGGGCGCCCTTTCGGCCACCCACGACGAGATTGCCTGGGTCGTCACGCTGAACCTCGTCGCGACGGCGGTGGCGACGCCGACGACCGGATGGCTCGCGAACCGGCTCGGCTGGCGCGGTGTCATGTTCGGCGGGGTCGGCGGGTTCACCTTCTTCTCCTTGCTGTGCGGCCTCGCCAACAGCCTCGAAACGCTGGTCCTTTACCGCGTCGGCCAGGGTTTGTGCGGCGCCTTGATCATGCCGATGGGCCAGGCGATCGTGCTCGCCACCTTCCCCCGCGAGCTGCACGCCACCGTCATGGTCATCTGGGGCTTCGGCAGCGTTGTCGGCCCGGTCGTCGGCCCGGTGATCGGCAGCATGATCGCCGAGACCTACAGCTGGCGGGCGGTGTTTTTCATGATCGTGCCGCCGGGGCTGATCGCGATGGGCTTCTGCTGGTTTTCGCTCTCGGGCTACACCGCGCACACTCGCGCGCGGCTCGATTGGACGGGGTTCCTGGCGCTCTCGATCGCGATGACCGGCCTGCAGCTGGTGATCGATCGCGGCCAGCGCTTGGACTGGTTCCAATCGCCCGAGATCCTTGCCTACGCGGCGGTCGGCGGTGCCGCCTTCTGGGTGTTCGCGGTGCACAGCCTGACCTCGCCCACGCCGTTTCTCGATCCGCGGCTTCTGCTCAACCGCAACTTCGCGGTCGGCCTCGTAATCGCCTTCTTCATGGGCATGCTGGCCTTTACCAGCCTCGTGCTGTTTCCGACACTGCTGCACGATTTGCGCGGCTATCCCGACAGCGCGATCGGCGAGTTGCTGGCGGCGCGCGGTATCGGCAACTGGGTCGCGTTCCTCGTCGTCGTGCCGGTCAGCCGGCACTTTCCGCGCCTGACGGTGGCGATGGGGCTGTCCGCGCAATCCTTCGCCGCTTGGCAGATGGCGCAGTTGAACCTCAATCTGACGAGCTTCGACGTGTTCTGGACCAACGCGTTGCAGGGCTTCGGCTTCGGCCTCGCGTTCACGCCGATGACCGTGCTGGCTTTCGCGACCCTGCCGGCCCGGCAGATAACCGAGGCCTCCGGCGTCTTCACCCTGGTGCGGAATTTCGGCTCGAGCCTCTTCATCTCTCTCTCGATCGCGCTCCTGGTACGCTCGACCGCCGCCAACTACGCGCGCATGGTCGAGTTCATCAATCCCTTCAATTCGGCGCTGAAAGGCCTCGGTGCGCCCGCCGCCTGGAACATCGAGACCACCAGCGGCTTGATACGCCTGACCAACGAGATCCAGCGCCAAGCCTCGATGATCGGCTACATCAACGCCTTCTATCTGATCGCGCTCACCGCCGCGGTCGCAGCCCCCTTGGTCTGCCTGATGCGCAACCGCCCCGCCGAACCGTGACCTGATCCGTTATCGAGCCGGTTGCGCTCGGTCGCGGACTGCCGCTGCCGCACGAAGATCAAGCGACCGCAGTCGCACGTTCAGATAGCGATCCGCTCAACCTCATCGAGGCTGACTTCGTCGCGTCTCCGATCGTAGAGCTGGGTTGTGCGCGTCGAGGCATGGTTCGCCATCGCGGCGGCCTTTTCGAGTGTGCCGCCGTTCTTGAGATAGCGCTCACCGGCAACGGTGGCGAGCGCGGGCAACGCAGGCGAGGTGATCGGGACGAGCTGGTTCATGATCCTTTCCACCACCGCCGCAACCGTCGAGCGGCCTCTTTCAGGTTGACACCCAACCCATGGAAGTTGGGGTTGAGCGTTAGTAGCTCTGCCGGTTTCTCAGCTGTTGGCGTTGAATCGCGTGCATCCTCTTTTTGAGCTGGAAGCCCTTCACCATGGGTGAGCGGTGAATACAGCGGGCACTCGGTAAAATGCATCGGGGTAATGGCTGCCCATGACCATCGCCAGTTGGCACCCCGGCTCCCTTCACGCCCTAGTCGTTCATGCGCGAGCCCGATATCGATTTCATCGGCGTATCGGTAGAGCCCGGAGGCAAAAAAATGAAATCGATCATAAGAAACCTCCGGACAAAAGTTACTGAAATGTTTGTATTCGCCCTCGGGACCAAATATCGAGGTTGCGCCTTCTGTTGTTCTAGGCCAGAGATCAGACTTCTCCCACGACTTTAGAAGTCGATCATCTTCTTCGGCCGGTATTTTGGTACTGCCCGCCTTACCAAGTAGCGAGAGGCTCTGGTAATACCGTGGGCAACGCTTGACCGACGCGAAAGGACATCGAGGGGTCGCCTGATTCGCCCGGCTCAAGCTTAGGTACCACGTCATGTCTGGGTCAGGTCCGTCGTACACTGGCTTCTCCCTTCTCCCCCCTCGCCCGCGCGGCTCTACTCCAGCAGATAACGGTCATTTTCGAACATGGTCGCCAATAAGTCAGCTTCCGCGTCCGCCATACGATCTTCATGTCGGTTCGGCACCGGCGTTACCATGCGACATAGATGGGCGTCGATCCCCCCACGGACATACGCTCGGCGCTCCGCAAGCCACGTTCGTTGCCAGACGAAAGACGATAAAATTGCCATAATTGCATGGTAACAATGGTCCTGTCAGCGAGGGCTTAGGACGGGGTGAGTGGGACTATGGACGGAAAATTTGCTGATAATTCGTTGCAAATAACAGCAAAAACAGCAAAGCGCGGCAGGAAGCGGGGGCGGCCGTTTGTCAAGGGGCAGTCGGGCAATCCGGCGGGGCGGCCGCGCGGCTCGGTCAATCGCGGGACCCGTGCCGCGGCCGTGCTGCTCGACGGCGAGGCCGAGAACCTCGCGCGGAAGGCGGTCGAATTGGCGCTCGACGGCGGAGGCGGACTATACCGGGCAGTGCGTCGCAGCAGCACGCGGATGGCTGGTTCATTCGGTCAGATCTCCAATGTGATCCGGTCGAGCAGTTCGCCGGCATTCACGACGCGCGTCACGCCATAGGACGCATTCGGAAAATCCCGCTTGTTGCCGGTGACGAGGTAATCCGCTCGCGCGGCCCGCGCGCAATGCAGGAATTTGGTATCGCCCGGATCGGAAGAGACCGGCCCGGAGACCTCCGGGAGGAAGAACTCGCCCTTGTCGCGGAACATGGCAAGCGCCGCTGCAATATCCTCCGCCGGAAATGCAAATTTCGGCCGCGCGAGCACGGCCGCGTATTCCGCGAGGATGTCTTCAGTGCAGCACGGGCATACCAGCCCCTGATGGATCGCGAGAAGGATCAGCGCCTCGTTGCCCTCGGGAGAGAGAAGGCCGGAGACCAGCACATTGGTATCGATGACCGCCCGGATCACGGCACCCCGCCGGAAACGTCAGCGGCCTTCTTGCGCCGGTGCGCGGCGATCTCGGCGTCGATATCGGCGCGGGTCAGGGCGTCGTGGAGCCCTCGCCGCTTGGCGCCGCTCCAGGCCTTCTCCAGCCAGTCGGGCGGCGGCGCTGCGGTGCGGATGAAGTCCTGCACGCTCATGATGACGACGGCCGGTTCACCGCGCCGGTCGACGATGAAGCGTTCGTTGTTCTTGACGGCAAGGTCCATGATCTGCCCGAGCTGGGTGCGGGCGAGATGAGCGTCGATCCGATGATCCATGTCAGTATCCGTACTTTGATCAATTGATGCATGCATCATAAGGCCAACGCGCCACCATATTTCAACCATCAGCGCCTGTTAACCCACTCTCGTTACCAAAAGCATGACGATAAAATTGCCATAATTGCATGGTAGCAATACCCCTGTCGGCGAGGGCTTGGACCGGGTGGGTAGGACTATGGGCGGAGATTTTGCTGATAATTCGTTGCAAATAACAGCAAAAACAGCAAAACGCGGGTTGCCGCGCGGGCGGCCGTTTGAGAAGGGGCAGTCGGGCAATCCGGCGGGGCGGCCGCGCGGCAGGCTCAATCGCGGAACCCGTGCGGCGGCGATATTGCTCGACGGCGAAGCCGAGAACTCGCGCGCAAGGCGGTCGAGATGGCGCTCGACGGCGACCCCGCGGCATTGCGGCTCTGCCTCGACCGCACCGTAGCATCCCGCCGCGAACAGCCGGTCATGCTCGATCTGCCGCCGATCAGCGGGGCTTCGGACATCGCGGGTGCGATGGCCGCCCTCCTCGCCGCCGCCGCGCGCGGCCGGATCACCGCCGGCGAGGCCCACGCCCTCTCGCAGACCGTCGAAACCTATCTGCGCGCGATTGAAACCAGCGATTTCGACCGCCGCCTCACTGACCTCGAACAAACCCGCGCCACCGACAGCGGCGGCGGATCAGCGCGCCGCGCGGCGCTCCAGCAGGCTGTCGAACAGCATCGCGGCGACGCCGATGCAGATGGCACTGTCGGCGATGTTGAAGGCCGGCCAGTGCCAGGCGCCGATGTGGAAATCGAGAAAATCGACGACCGCACCCCGCCACAGCCGGTCGATGACGTTGCCGACCGCGCCGCCGATGACGAGCCCGATCGCGATGGCGAGCAAGCCGCTCTCGACCCGGTAGAGCCAATAGACGAGGCCGGCGACAATCGCCGCGGCGACCAGCGAAAAGACCGTCGCGTTGGCGCCCGCACCGTTGTTGAAGAGGCCGAAGCTCATGCCGCGGTTGAACGTCAGCACCAAGTTGAAGAACGGCGTCAAGGGCTCGCTGTTTCCGAGCGCGCGGTCGGCGAAATGAGCGAGGATCGCGGCTTTGCTGAGCTGATCGAGAACCACGACCGCGGCCGCTGTCGCGAGCCCCCGCGCCAGCATCATCCGGCCGTCGTCGCCGGTTGCGGGAGACGGTCGACGACCTCGGCGCAGCGCTGGCAGAGGTCGGGGCGGCCGGCGACCCGCCCAACTTCCGGTAACACCCGCCAGCAGCGCTCGCAGCGCTCGCCCGCGGCGAGCGTCACCCGCACCCCGATCTGCGGTAGATCGGGCAGCGTGACGGCGTCGTCCGGGACCGGCCCCGCCCGCACCGCCCCGCTCGATGCGATGCACAACTCAGCCAAGTCGACCTCGCGCGCGATGTCGAGAAGGTGCGGCGGGACAAACAATTCGATCGCCGCCTGCAGGCTCGATCCGAGCCGCTTGGCGCTGCGTTCGAGTTCGATCGCGCCGGTGACGACGCGGCGCAGATCTCGCAATTGCGCCCAGCGCTCGCCGAGCGCGGCGTCATGCCAGCCCGGAGGGATTTCGGGGAAGAGTTCGAGATGGACGCTCCGCCCTTCGGTATCGCCGTGGCGGGCGAGCCAAGCCTCCTCCGCGGTAAAGCAGACAACCGGGGCCAGCCACTTGACGAGGCAGTCGAAGCAGCGATCGAACACGGTGCGGGCCGCTCTCCGCCGAATATCGTCGGGCGCGTCGCAATAGAGCCGGTCCTTGCGGATATCGAAATAGAAGGCCGACAGGTCGACAGCGCAGAAATTGTGCAACGCCGTGAACATGCCGTGAAAATCGAAGTCTTCGATCGAGCGGCGCACCAGGAGGTCGAGTTCGGAGAGGCGATGCAACACCCAGCGTTCGAGTTCAGGCATCTGCGCCGGCGTTACCGCCTCCTCGGGGGTGAAGCCGTCAAGGGCACCCAACAGATAACGCAATGTGTTGCGCAGCCGGCGATAGATGTCGCTCTGATGCTTCAGGATCTCGGGGCCGATGCGCAGATCGTCGGAATAGTCGGAGGCGACCACCCAAAGCCGCAGGATGTCGGCACCGCTCTGTCGCATCACATCCTGGGGTGCGACGACGTTGCCGAGCGATTTCGACATCTTGCGGCCCTGCTCGTCGAGCACGAAGCCATGCGTCAACACCGCCTCGTAGGGTGCGCGGCCCCGGGTGCCGCAGGCTTCAAGCAGCGAGGAATGAAACCAGCCGCGATGCTGGTCCGAGCCTTCAAGATAGAGCGAAGCCGGCCATTTCAGCTCGGGCCGCTCTTCGAGCACGAAGGCATGGGTCGAGCCCGAATCGAACCACACCTCGACAATGTCGGTCACCTGTTCCCACTCGGCGGGGTCGTAGGCGTTGCCGAGGAATTGCCGCGGATCGGCGGTGAACCAGACATCCGCACCCGCTTCCTCGACGGCGGCGGCGATGCGTTCGACGACCGCCGGGTCGCGCAGCGGCTCGCCGGTGTCGCGATGGGTGAAGACGGCGATCGGGACACCCCAGGCGCGCTGGCGCGAGACGCACCAATCCGGCCGGTTGGCGACCATCGCCTCGATCCGGTTGCGGCCCTGCGCCGGCACCCAGCGGGTCGCGGCGATTGCCGCCATCGCCTTGTCGCGCAATCCGTTCGCTTCCATGCTGATGAACCATTGCGGCGTGTTGCGGAAGATCAGTGGCGCCTTCGACCGCCAGGAATGCGGGTAGGAGTGGTCGAGGACACCACGCGCCAGGAGCCCGCCCGCCGCGTCGATCGCCGCGATCACCGCCTCGTTGGCGTCGCCGGGCTTGCCGTCCTGGCGGTAGACGGCGCGGCCGGCAAAGAGCGGCACGCCCGGCAGATAGACCCCGTCGGGGCCGACCGTGTCCGGGATCGGCAAACCGTTAGCCTGGCCGAGTTCCCAATCGTCGGCGCCGTGGCCGGGGGCGATATGGACGAGACCCGTGCCCTGATCGGATTCGACAAAATCGGCGGCGAGCAGCGGCACGTCGAAATCGTAGCCCTGGCCGCACAGCGGATGCCGCGCCACTGTGCCGGCGAGCGCCCGGCCGGGCAGCCGGGCGGTGACCGAATAAGCCTCGATCCCGGCCCGCGTCGCCACTTCGGCGGCAAGTGGGGCGGCGACGAGCAGCGTTTCGCTCACCCGTACGCGACTTTCCGCGGCGGCGGCGTCGACCCGGATCACGACGTAATCGAGTGCGGCGCTGAAGGCGATCGCGCGGTTGCCGGGCAAGGTCCAGGGGGTCGTCGTCCAGATCAGCGCCGCCGCACCCTGCCAATTCCGGAAGGCTCGGCCGCACGATCGGGAAGCGCACCCAGACCGTCGTCGAACGGTGGTCGTGATACTCGACCTCGGCTTCGGCCAATGCGGTCTGCTCGACGACCGACCACAGCACCGGTTTGGCGCCCTTGTAGAGCCCGCCGTTCAGCAGGAACTTGCCGATCTCGCGGACGATCTGCGCCTCGGCCGCGTAGGCCATCGTCGTATAAGGATGCTCCCAGTCGCCGACGACGCCGAGGCGCTCGAAACTCCTCCTTCTGCACCCCGATCCAATGTTCGGCGAATTCTCGGCATTCGCGGCGGAACTCGGCGACCGGGATGTCGTCCTTGCTCTGTTTCCGGGCGCGGTATTTCTCCTCGATCATCCATTCGATCGGCAGGCCGTGGCAGTCCCAGCCCGGCACGTAGGGCGCGTCCTGGCCCAGCATCTGCTGCGAGCGGTTGACGACGTCCTTCAGGATCTTATTGAGCGCGTGGCCGATGTGGAGATGGCCGTTGGCGTAGGGCGGGCCGTCATGCAGCACGAATTTCTCGCGCCCCTTGGCGGCCTCGCGCAGCCGGCGGTAGAGATCGATCTTCTCCCAGCGCGCCAGGATCGCCGGCTCGCGTTTCGGCAGGTCGCCGCGCATCGGGAAGTCGGTCTTGGGCAGGAAAACGGTCGGACGATAATCCGTGGGCATCGTGAACCCCTGGATGAAGAGATTGAAAAACGCTCGCGTTCCCGGTCCTCAGAGGAGAACCGGGCCGCTAATTCGCCGAGATCCAGGCGCGATGCGCAACCATGGGCGACATATAGCAGCCGATCCGGCCGAATTCGAGGGCCTTGCCCGGGTCGACGGCTTTTACGTCCTCTCCGCTTTCAGCCCTGCGCCTCGATGCGCGCCATGTCCTCGTCGCTGAAACCGAAATGATGACCGATCTCGTGGATCAGCACATGGCGAACCAGATCACCCAGTTCCTCGCCGCTCTCGCACCAGTAATCGAGGATCGGCCGGCGGTAGAGAAAGATCATGTCGAAATCGGGCCGCGGATCGGTGACGCTTTTGCGCGGCAGGGCGACGCCACGATAAAGGCCCAGAATGTCGAATGGACTTTCGAGCCCCATCGCCGCCTCGGTCTCCTCGTCGGGGAATTCCTCGACCCGGATCACGACCTGGCCCAAATGGCGGCGCAACTTGCGCGGGATCGTCGCGAGCGCCCGGTTGGCCAGGCTTTCGATGTCGGCAGAGGTAGGCGGCGTCTTCGATCGATCGTCGCGCTTGACCTCGGGCGGGGCGCGGCTCACTTCCACACCCGGGCACAGCAAGGGAGGACGACATGGTCGAGAAGCTCGTCGGCGCGGCGCGACATGCCGCTCTTGCCGAATTGCACGGCTGGGTCGAGGTCGAGGACCGCGACGCGATCCGCAAAAGCTTTCATTTCGGCGATTTCTCCGAGGCCTGGGGCTTCCTGTCGCGGATGGCGCTCATTGCCGAAAAAATGGACCACCATCCGGAACTCTTCAACGTCTACAACCGGGTCGAAATCGTGCTCGCGACGCATGATGTCGAGGGGCTGAGCGACCTCGACATCCGGCTCGCCAAGGCGCTCGACGAGCTGGCGCCCGATCGCGACAAGCGCCCGCCATTGCCCTGACCCGCAGCGGTCTAATGGCGGTGCAGCGTTGCCGACAAGCGGCGCGCCGCCGCCGCGAGGTGCGGGTGGTGCGCCGTCTTTTCGGGGTGCGGTGCTGAAAAGCGGGCGAGCAAGACTGCGCGATGCTGGCGCGACAGGTGCGCCTCCCGGTAGGCGATGTAGAGGGTCGAGCCGACGATGATGACGGCACCGGCAATCGTGTATCGGTCGGGGAGTTCCGAAAACAGCAGGTAGCCCATGATCCCGGCGAAGATCAGCCGGCTGTAGTCGATCGGCGCCACGGCCGTCACCTCGCCGATCGCGTAAGCGCGGATTTGGCAGAACTGGCCGACAGCGCCCAAGGCGCCGACCAGGAGCAGCAGCGTCAACTCGTAGAAATCGGGCGGACGCCACACGAAATAGGCCGGCGCCGCGGTCAGCACGGTCGAGAACAATCCGAAATAGACAAGGATGGTCAGCGCGTGTTCGGTGGCCGAGAGGCGCTTGATCAGGGTCGTCGACAGCGCCACCAGAGCCGCCCCGAAGAGGCCGACAATCGCCGCCATGTCGAGCGCGCCGCTGTCGGGCCGAACCATGACCAGAACCCCGATAAAGCCGACGAACGTCGCCAGCCCCCGCCGCCAGCGCACGGTCTCGCCGAGCAGCAACACCGCCGTGATGATCATGAAGAGGGGGGCGGTGAAACTGATCGCGGTCGAATCGGTCAGCGGCAGCCTAGTCGTCGCGTAAAAGCCCGCGACCATCGCGCCCACCCCGATCGCGCCACGCAGGAAGTGACCCCAATGATGCGTGGTGCGGAAGGCGTGATGGCCCTTTTCGAGTAGAATGAACGGCAGGATCGCGGCGAAGCCGAAGAGACAGCGGAAGAACGCGATCTGAAAGCTGTCAAGGCGCTGGCCGACGAGTTTGACGATCGCTCCCATGATCGAGAACAACAGCGATCCGGTGACCATCAGCACGGCCGCCCGGGCCGCGGGCGACAGCGTTTGCCAACGACGCCCGATCGCGAACATCGCCAAGGCTGCGGCCCGTCAGCGAAACGGGACGGTCACCACGAAAGTCGCGAGCTCGACTCCCGGATTCTGCTTGCCAAGCCCGGCATTCGACATGTGGTAGAGCCCGACCCCGACCCGCGTCTGATCCTCGAAACGATAATCGAATTCCGCGCCGGAACGAAATTCGCAGTGAGCGCCCAATTCGATGCCGCCGCCGCGGTTGTAATAGCCGACCGCAAAGCTCGGAGTTGCGACAAACCGCTCGGCGATGTTGATGTCGAACCCGACGCCGCCATAGCCGTAAAATGTGCCCGATCCCGCCCCCATCGCGCCGACGAAGGGCGCCAGGATCCATGCCAGGTCGCCAAAACGGTACTCGCCCAGCACCAGCCCGGTGACCCCGCTTCCCGGTTTGTCCGGGTCGGGGATGATGTCGTAGGCGCCGCCGCCGATGACAAAGCGGGGCGGGTCGGCGGGCGACCCGAAGGTGACTTGTGCTGCAGCCGAACGTGCAGTCGCGACACCGAGAATAATCAACAGACACAGCGCCGCCCGCCGTTCCGATCTGCCCAGAGCCACATCGCCTCCCGGTTTGATTAGGGGCAAAGAACAAGCGCTATCCTAGAAAGGACTGCGCTTTGCGCAACAACATCCGCGGCGCGGCTCTCAGGAGCGCTTCATGCGCTCCGTTGCGAGGACGAGTTGCTTGCGGATGCCAGGCTCCATCGCCGAATGGCCGGCATCGGGGACCACGACGTAATCCGCCTCCGGCCACGTCCGGGCGAGCAAGTCGGCGCTGCGGATCGGGCAGACCATGTCGTAGCGGCCCTGAACGATGACGCCGGGCAGATGCCGGATGTGGTCGATCCGGCGGATCAGGTCGCGCTCGCCGGTAAATAGATGATGGCTGAAAAAATGCGCCTCGATTTGCGCTAGGCCGAGCGCCAGCCGGTCGTCGCCGAACGCCGCCACCGTGTCCGGGTTGGGCAGCAATGTCGAGCAGGCGCCTTCATAAAGGCTCCAGGCGCGCGCTGCCGACAGGTGAACCGTAGGGTCGGGGTCGAGCAGGCGGTGATGATAGCCGGCGAGCAGATCACCGCGCTCCGCCTCCGGCAGAAACTCGGAGAAATTGCGCCACGCCTCGGGAAAGACTCGCTGCACGCCATAAAGAAACCAGTCGATCTCCTCGGCGCGGCACAGGAATATGCCGCGCAAGACAAGCCCGGCGCAGCGGTTCGTATGGGTCTAGCGCGTAATCGAGCGCCAGGGTCGAGCCCCAGGAGCCGCCAAACACATGCCATCGCTCGATGCCGAGTTCGCGGCGCAGGCGCTCGATGTCGGCGACCAGATGCGCCGGCGAGTTGTCGGCGGTCTCTCCCAGAGGGTGTGGATCGGCCGGCGCCGCGCTGATCGAAAATCACGATCCGCCAATAATCGGGATCGAAGAACCGGCGGTGCACCGCCGTAGCGCCTGCGCCGGGGCCGCCATGCAGGAACAGCACCGGCGCGCCACGTGGATTGCCCGATTGCTCCCAATACATCACATGACGGGCATCAAGGCGCAGCCGGCCCGTGCGATAGGGTTCGACTGGCGGATAGAGATCGCGGCGGTTGTTCATTGCAGACGAGTGTACGGGTCTGAGCGCCGTTTAGATAAGTGAGAAAACGCTTTGCCCCGCCAAAGCAGGCCGCATCAGCGCCGCTGGTGGTTGGGGAGTGCGATAGCGTCGGAATCGGAGCCGGCCTTCATCAACCATATGCCGAATTGGGAGTGGCGATCGAATGACCGGGCTGAGTACCGTCGAAGCGCGCGCCAGGTTGGCGCAATGCGGGCCAAATAGTCTTCCTGAACCTCGTGCCCCTTCTGTCGCTGCCATCTTCTTGCGGCAATTCCTCGACCCATTGATCTACATACTGCTGGCGGCGGCCCTGGTATCGCTGGCGTCAGGCGACATAAAGGACGCATGTTTTATCGGCGCCGTGTTGCTGATCAACGGGATCATCGGCGCCGCCCAGGAATATTCCGCCGGTCAGGCCGCGGCCGCTCTTCGACGCCTGGAGCAGCCGCTTGCCGAAGTCATCCGGGACGGAACGCCGCAACAACTCAGCACACGTGATCTGGTGCCCGGCGATCTCGTGCTGCTCGAAGCCGGTGGGCGGGTTCCCGCCGATCTACGACTGATCGAGAGCGCCGATCTGCAGTGCGACGAATCTCTGCTGACGGGTGAATCCGCGCCTGTTGGCAAAAGCCCGTCGCCAAAGAGCGGATCGCCGGAGGATCGGCCGGTCATGGCCTTCGCAGGATCGGTCGTCATCCGCGGTCGCGGTCGCGGGATCGTGACGGCAACCGGGGCTGGGACAGAGATCGGCAAGATAGCCGAGCAGATCGGCAAGCGATCGATCTCGCCGCCGCCCCTGATCGTCCGCATGGAGCGCTTCACCCGGATGATCGCCATCGCCATCGTCGCCGCGGTGGCGCTCCTGGCGGCGGTTGGGCTGCTTCGCGGGATGGCGCTGGGAGAACTCTTCATGATGTCGGTCGGCCTTGCCGTGGCGGCAATTCCGGAAGGGCTTCCCGTCGCCATTTCGGTCGCCTTGGCAATCGGCATGCGCCGGATGGCGAAAGTTCATGTCATCGTTCGCAAGATGCCGGCGGTGGAAGCGCTGGGCTCCTGCACAATGATCGCGACCGACAAGACCGGCACGCTGACAATGAACGAACTGATGGTCACCGATATCCGCCTCCCGGACGGCACGGCGCTGACGTGCGAGCCTGGAGAGGAACTCGATGCGTGCTCGATCCGCCCGCACAACGAGGACGAAGAGGCGACGACGCGCGCGGCGGCGCTGCTATATGCCGCGGCCCTGCCGAACGAGGCGCGCCTTGTACGGGAGGAGGACGGCTGGAAAGGGACGGGCGACACCGTCGACGTAGCGCTGCTGGCGGCGGCGCGCAAAGGCGGCATCGCACAGGACGAAATCCTGCAGTGCTACCCGCTGGTGGCGCGTATTCCCTATGAGCCCGACCGGAAATATGCCGCCTCGTTCCACCGCCGCGCCGACGCGATTTGCATTTTCGTCAAGGGCGCGCCCGAAACCCTGATCGCCATGGCCGACCGCATGGATTTGGCGGCCGGACGGCTCCGATCGAGCGCGACGCGCTGCTGCGGCAAAAGGACGAACTGGCCGCGCAAGGTCTGCGTGTGCTCGGCTTTGCCGAAGGGGAAATCGCGGCGGAGCCCGAAGCCGAATATTCCCATGAGCACTTGGTGCGGCTGACCTTCCTCGGGCTCACGGGCATGCAGGACCCGGTGCGCCCGGAAATGCCGCACGCGATCCGCGGCTGCCGCCACGCCGGGATCGAGGTCGCGATGGTTACGGGAGACGATCCCAAGACCGCGAGCGTGATCGCCGAGCGCGCCGGGATCGTCTTTTCGCCGGACCAGGTCGTCACCGGCGGTCAGGTGCGCCGCGCCGAGGAGGACGGGCAGGAGGCGCTCGACCGGTTGACCCGAACCGCGCGCATTTACGCCCGGGTCGAGCCGATGCAGAAGCTGTCGATCGTGCTGTCGCTCGCGCGCAACGGCAATTTCGTCGCGGTAACCGGGGACGGCGTCAACGACGCGCCGGCTCTCAGACACGCGCATGTCGGGGTGGCCATGGGCCGCAAGGGCACCGATCTCGCCAAGGAGAGCGCCGACATCATCGTCACCGACGACAATTTCGCCTCGATCGTCGACGGCATCCGCGAGGGACGCATCGCCTACGCCAACATTCGCAAAGTCATCTTTATGCTGGTGTCGACCGGCGCCGCCGAGGTCGGGCTGTTTCTGCTGGCGATCCTGACGGGTCTGCCGATGCCGATGCTGCCCGTGCAGCTGCTATGGCTCAATCTCGTCACCAACGGGATTCAGGATGTGGCGCTGGCCGCGGAAAAGGCTGAGGGCGACGAGCTTTCCTATCCGCCCCGCCGCCCGCAGGAGCCGATCTTCGACCGCGTCATGCTGCGCCGCATCGCGCATTCGGCCATTGCCATGGCGGCTAGCGGCTTCTTGATCTTTTACTGGCTGCTGCAGCGGGGCTACGACGAAACCGAGGCGCGCAATCTGTTGCTGCTTCTCTTCGTTCTCTTCGAAAATTTTCAGGCCTTCAACAGCCGTTCCGAACACCATTCGGTGTTTCGGCAGGGATTCTTCGCCAATCCGCTGCTGGTGCTTAGCGTGCTGGGCGCACAGACGCTGCACATCGTCGCGATGCACATGCCCGGGCTGAGTGAGACGCTGCGCCTGGCGCCGATTCCGCCCGCTGAATGGGCCCTTCTGTTGCTTGTCGCCTCGCTTCTTGTCGCAGTGATGGAGTTCGAGAAATGGTGGGACCAGCGTTCGGCGGGCCGCGTCCGCTGATGGTGGCGCCCGTTTCGTTCGGGCTCGCTACCAGGCCTGCGCCACGAGCACATCGCAGGGAGGATATTCGAGAAGGGCCAGAGCGACGCTCCCCAACAGCGTGAGAGCCGCGCCCGTTCGACCGTGCGTGCCAAGCACCAGCAAATCCGGTTTCCGGCTGTGAACCTCGCTCTCGATTACCTCGAGGACCGCGCCTTCCTTCAGGATTCGGCCGATCGTCCGGGGCTCACGGCCGATCGCTGCAAGGAATGTCGCCATCTCGTCCTCGACCATCCCGGCGAACATCGCGCTGCGCTGGGCGCCTCGTCTCGAGCGCTGTTTCGGGACAAGAATGCCGGAAGCGAGACCTGATAGGCGTGGACCAGATGAAAATCCGCATCGGGGGCTACTGCCAGCGCCGCTTGTACGGCGTATCGCGACGCGACCGAGAAATCGACCGCCGCCAGAACGTTTTGATAGGACCCTCGTGGCTCGTCACGGACGACAAGCACCGTCCGGTGAGTGGCTCGGATCACCCGCTCCATTGTCGAGCCGTGGAGAAACCCCACGGCGGTCATCCGGTGGGAGCCCAGAACGATCAGGTCGGAGTTGCGCGCATACGCTTCGTTGACGATCGTTCGCCAGTCTTCGCCCCTGGCGACAACAACATCCGCGATCGACGCCTCGGCGTCGGGAATTCGCCGCAGCGAGGCTGCGATCGTTTCCTTCGCGCCCGAAATCATCTGCTCGGCCATCGAGGTCGGTAGGTCGTCATCGACGACGTGAATGACTGTCAGCGGACAGGAAATGCGGCGCGCGAGCAAATTGGCGCGCCGCACCGCCCGCTCGGAACGCGGGGACAAGTCGGTGCCGACAAGGATGCTTCTCATTGCTCTTCAGGCGACCCGATCAGGGAAGCGAGGAAACCTGTTCGCGGATCGAGCGCCCCGACACGTCGATCTCCTTCGAAAGTTTGTTCGCCATGGCATCGGCGAAAGAGTGGAAATCCTCGATGACGATCAGAAAGGCGTCGGGACCGCCGATCACGTTCTGCCGATAGTAATTCGGCAACCCGCCCGGCGGTTGGGTGTGGGCCGAATAGCCGAGGTTCGGCTTGTCGTTGATGATCGCGAGCCCGTTGATCGTCACCCCTTGCGCCAGGGCCTGGTCGCGGGCCTCGGTCACCGGCCGGCCGGAATTATTGGTGCCGTCGCCCGAGATGTCGATGACGCGGCGAGCGGCATGCCCTTTCGCCTTGCCGAAATGGGTCATCGAGAAATCGATCGCGGCGCTGATCGAGGTGCGCCCCATGAACGAGCGGGGTGCGCCGAGGATGGCAGCGGCGAGCCCCCCCGCGTCCTCCTCGTCGCGAATTTCGGTCCAGTCGATAACGATCTGCTGGTCCTCTTCCCCCGACCATTCGACAAAGCTGACGGCGATCGACCCGTTTGGAGTGTTGCGGATCGCCTTCAGCACGCGGGGGTCGGTCAAGGCCGCCGCATAGCCCTTGCGCTGCAGTTCGAATTCGGCGTCGTCGATGCTCCGCGAGACGTCGGCGGCGAGGATCACTTCAAGCTCGACCCCGGCGGCGCGTGCCTCGCCTGCGGCGACGAACAAAACGAGAAACGCAAAGGCGGCGAGGGCGGTTTTCATCGGCTCTCTCCCATGCAGTGCCGCCGAAGATAAGCCGAGGCCCGGCATCGCGGAAGAACTTTGCCGAGCCACAAGCGAGCATTGTTCAGGCCGCCTCGACCTCGGCGGCGGTTTGCCTTTCGCGGCCGGCGCGACGGATGAGTTCCGCACCCTTTTCGGCGATCATGATCGTCGGCGCATTGGTGTTGGTCGAGGTGACCGCCGGCATGACTGAGGCATCGATCACCCGCAGCCCGTCGAGCCCGTGCACACGCAGCTGGTCGTCGACCACCGCCATCTGGTCGCTGCCCATCTTGCACGTGCAGGTCGCGTGATAGACGGTCGAGCCCTTCTGCCGCGCGTACTCCAACAATTCCTCGTCGCTCTCGATCGAGGCGCCGGGGAGTATCTCGGCGCCGACATATCTGGCCAAGGCCGGGGCGGTGAAGAGGCGGCGGATAAAGCGCAGCCCGCCGACGATGGCGCGGCGATCGGTCTGTTCGCTCAGATAGCGCGGATTGATCGCCGGCGCCTCGCGCGGATTTGCCGATTTGGCCTCGACATAGCCGCGCGACAGGGGCCGCATTTGCCACGCCCCGGCGGTGATCCCGGGAAACTCGTCGAGTTCGCCGATCTGGCCGTCCTTGAAGCTGCCGGGCGCGATACTGCACTGCACATCGGGGGTGGCCGATTCCTCCAGCACCTTGACCGACGCCGCCGCCAGCGAGGCGCTGTAGGTCAGCATCCCCTTGCCCGTAATGAGATAGCGGACCACCTCGCCGGCGAGCGCCATGCCGCGCGAGCGTTCGTTGACGGTCTGCATGCCGGAGACCGGGTAGCTGATCCGCGCGATATAGTGGTCCTGCATGTTGCGGCCGACGCCCGGCAAGGCGTGATGCAACGGGATCCCGACGCGGCTCAAATGCTCGGGCGCCCCGACCCCGGAGAGCTGCAATATATGAGGCGAATTGACGGCGCCGGCGGAAAGTATCACCTCGCGCTCGGCGTCGGCGCGCTCGACCGCACCGCCGCGTTCATACTCGACGCCGACGGCGCGGCGGCCATCGAATACGACGCGGTTGACCTGCGCCTTGACGATCACCTGCAGATTGGGTCGTTTCAACGCCGGCCGCAGATAGGTGCGCGCGGTGCTGGCGCGCCGCCTTCCGCCGCGGGTCTGCTGGCACCAGCCGATGCTGTCGCCGGCCCCCGGCGGTAGATTGTTGACGTCCTCGCGATATTCGAGCCCGATCTCCTTGCCGGCCTCGATGACCGCGGAGCAGAGCGGCGACCGGTCCATTTTCGAGGTGAAGAGCGGGCCGCCTTTGCCGCGGATTTCGGTCTCGCCGCCTTCCCAGTTCTCGGCCTTTTTGAAATAAGGCAGCACGTTGTCCCAACCCCAGCCGCGGTTGCCGAGCTGCGCCCAATGGTCGAAATCCTCGGGTTGGCCGCGGATGTAAATGAGCCCGTTGATCGAGGACGAGCCGCCCAAGACGCGGCCGCGGGGATAAAGGATCGCGCGCCCGGCGGTGCCGGGATCGGGCTCGGCGTGGTAGTTCCAGGTCAAGGTCGGATGGTCGAGCATCTTCATGAAGCCGGCCGGGACGTGGATGTAGGGGTTCCAGTCGCGCCCGCCGGCCTCGATCAGCACAACCTTTACGCTCGGGTCTTCGGTCAGCCGGTTGGCCAGCACGCAGCCCGCCGAACCCGCGCCGACGATCACATAATCCGCCTTCATCAGCCTTTCCTCCCGCCGAACCGGCTCGCGCGCCTCGGCCGGAGGGCGCCCGCCCGCCCGCCGCAAGCATCATGCGACGTTACCGAGGACCCGGGACAGCGACAATATTCCGAAACAGGCCGGCGCCGCTAGGCCACCGACAGTTCCGCCGAGAGGACCTTGCCCTTGGTCTCGGGGCTGAGCAGCAGCGAGATGACGACGCTCCCCGCTGCGACGACGGTGCCTACCAGCATCGGAATGGCATAGCCCAGATTGAAATTTATCGCACAGAACGCCAGGATCGGCGCCACAAGCCCGCCGAAAATCGCCCCCTGATGATAGCAGAAGGCGCTCGCGGTCGCCCGCACCTCGGTCGGGAAACCGCTCGGACAGGTAGCTCGGCAATTGGCTGTAGAGGGCGCCGCCGAACGCGCCTTGCAGGCCAAAGCCGAGGATGATCCAGAGTTCACTGCTGGTGAACAGATAAATCGGTGCGATCGGGATCGCGATCGCGGCCGGAATGATCATGGCCCAGCGACGGCCGATGATGTCGGCTGTCCAACCCCAAAAACACATGCCGAGGAAGCTCAGGATGTTGGCGAGCATGAACGGCACCGCCGTTCCCATCGCGCTCAGCTTCAGGTCTGCTGCAGATGCGTCGCAAACAGCGACCAGATCGAGTAGTAGAGGACGAAGTTGCTCGCCATCCACCAGCAGGCCAACAGGGTATTGCCGAGCATACCCCGTTGGAAAATCTTGATCAGCGGCGCGCGAACCTCGCGCTTCTGCGTCCGCTGCTGGCGGCGGTTCTCGAGCCAGACTTCGGGCTCTTTGACAAATAGCGGATATAGACGATCGAGAGCGCCGGCAGAACGCCAATCCACAACATGCCGCGCCAGCCGATAGTGTCGAAGAACAGCCCATAGATGACGCTCGACAGCAGGAAGCCGATGCTCCACGAGCCCTGCAAGACCCCGCTCATAAACCCGCGCGAGCGGATCGGCCAGGATTCCATCGCCAACGCCGCGCCCGCCGGCCATTCGGCGCCCATGCCGATCCCGAGGATCGTGCGGAAGATCAACAGAAACATGAAGGTCGGCGAAAACCCGGCGATGAAGTTGCAGATCGAATACCAGAAGATCGAGATCATCAGCGGCGTCTTGCGCCCGATCCGGTCGGCGAGCCAGCCCGAGGCAACGGCCCCGATCAGCCGCATCCAGAGGGTCAGCGTGAAGACGATCGCCACTTCGGTGGTCGGGACGTGGAACTCGTCGGCAATGGGTTTGATAATCAGCAGGAACACGGTGAAATCGAACGCGTCCAGCGTCCAGCCGAGCCATGCCGCCCACCAGGCATACCATTGGTCCTTGGTCGGCTCCTTCCACCACGGGATATTTCGCGCGCCCTCGACGCTCGTCATCGCCTTGTCCCCTCCGCCAACGACCCCCTCAAACGGAGCCTTAAGCAGAGCTTAGCAAGCCTGCGCTAAAATGTCGCGCGATTTTTAGCGCGGCATCAACTTTCAGGCGATCACCAGATCCGGCCTATCTCCTTGCCCTTGGTCTCCGGCCCGAAGAGCAGTGACAGAAACGGAAGGGCCCGAACAACGTGCCGACCAGCATCGGGATCGCAAAGCCGAGGTGATAGGATCAGGCCACGACCAGCTCGGCGGAGAGCTCCTTGCCTTTCGTTTCCGGACCGAGCGCGATCGCGATGGCAAAACTCAGCGCCGCGACGACCGTCCCGACCAGCATCGGAATGGCGTAACCGATGTGAAAAGCGGTAGCGCAATAGGCCAGGATCGGCGCCACCAGGCCACCCCAGATCGCACCCTGGTGGTAGCAGAACCCGGCCGCTGTGGCGCGCACCTCGGTCGGGAACCGCTCCGCGAGGTAGCTCGGCGCCTGGCTGGCGAAGCCGCCGCTGCCGAATGCCCCCTGGATTACATAGGCCCACCAGATCAGCGTAAAATTGCCGGTCAGCAGATAAAGCGGGGCGATCGGGATCGCGATCAGTGCCGGTAGGATCTGCGCCGGCCGGCGGCCAATTTTATCGGCCACCCAACCCCAGCCCATGCTTGCGAGGAAGACGACAAGGTTGGCGGCGACGCCGATCTCGCCGATCGCACCCGGCGACATCTTCAGGTCGACCTGCAAGTGCGTTGGGAACAGGACATTTATCGAATAATATAGGACAAACCCGCTGGCCATGAACCAGCAACAGTTCAATGTGTTGAGGATCATGCCGCGCCTGAAGATGCTGATCAGCGGCGCCCTGACCTCGCGCTTCTGGGTACGCTGGAGTTCGCGGTTCTGCACCCAGACCTCGGGCTCCTTGACGAAAAACCGGATGTAAAGGACGGCCAAGGCGGGGAGCACCCCGATCCACAGCAGGCCGCGCCAGCCGATCGAGTTGAAAAAAAGACCATAGCACGCGAACGACAACAGAAACCCGAGCCCCCAGGAGCCTTGCAGAAGGCCGCCCATGAAGCCGCGCGAGCGTTGCGGCCACGTCTCCATTGCTAGCGACGCCCCGGCCGGCCATTCGGCGCCCATGAACAGGCCGAGAATGGCGCGGAACAAGAACAGGAACCAGAAGGTCGGCGAGAACCCGGCGATGAAGTTGCACGCCGAATAGCCGAGGATCGAGATCATCAAGGGCAGTTTGCGTCCCAGGCGATCGCCAAGCCAACCCGAGGCTGTGGCGCCCACCAGCCGCATCCAAAGGGTGATCGTGAAGACGAACGTGACCGCCGTCATCGAGACGTGGAACGTCTCCGCGATCGGGTGCATGATCAGTAGGAAGACCGTAAAGTCGAACGCGTCGAGGGTCCAGCCGAGCCAGGCCGCCCCGAAGGCGTACCATTGGTCCTTGGTCGGCTCTCTCCACCACGGGATTGTTTTTGTTCCGGCAACCGACGCCATGACGCCCATCCCTCCGTTCTGATCGGACACTGCCTCTCCGCGGAGGCTTGCACGGAGTGTATGGCAGGATTGCGTGCTTGTCTTGCAATTATTATGTAATATTGCGTTCAGAATCATTTAATATTGGTGTAAGTAAATCGCTCGCCTTCGAGTTACTGAATTTGCCCGCGGCGTGCTCTGCCGCGCGCATGCCGAAGACGCAGGCTTTGATCAGCCCGCCAACGTAACCCACGCCCGGTCCGCCGCCTTCGAGCCGGCCGGTGGCGCCTCCGGCGGCGTAAAGCCCGGCGATCGCCGAGCCGTCAGGGCGCAGCGCCCGGCCGTCACGATCGATCGCGATGCCGCCCATCGTGTTGGTGATCGCCGTGCAGATCGGGATCGCAATGAGCGGCGGTTCGGCGATCGGCCGCGGCAGGCCCGCGCGCGCAGAGCGGGGCGGCGTCAAGGCGTTGAGGGCTCCTGCCGCGATCGCTGTATTGTACGCCGCCACCGTCTCGACAAGACCCGCTTCCGACAGCCCCGCCATCGCCGATAGATCGGCCAGACTCGCCGCCCGGAACACCGCGCCGCCCGCTTCCTCTACGAGCGGATTGGGCGGGATTCTGGTGAGCCCGGCCGGCGCTCTCCCAGATCGGCGCGTCGCACACGACAGTGGCGCAGAGCGGGTCGGCGAGCCGGGCGAGCGCATTGGCGATGGCGATGCCGCCAAGCCCCTCGTTGACGATCCTGCGGCCGTCGGTGTCGACGACGATCCCGGCCGCGGCGACGGCGTCGATCTGCGGGTAGGGCCACAGCCTCCCGTTCGTCATCGCGCCGCGGCTCAACAGATGGCCGTAGAAGCGGTCGAGGCCCAGCACCGCAGCACCCGCCTCCTGCGCCATTCTCAGCCCGTCGCCGCGGGCGGTGCCGGCGTGGCGCTGCAACACCCGGTCGGGGCGCGGGCCGATGTACCGGCGGAAGAGCTCGGGATCGGCCGGGAAGCCGCCATCGGCGACGACCACGGAAGCGGCGGCAAAATCGGCCGTCTGCCCGGCTTGCTCTGCCGTAACGCCGACGCAGCGCCCGCCCTCTAACCGCAATGCGCGAGCGCGGGTTTCAAGAAGGATCTGCCCGCCGCGTTGCCGGAGTCGATCGCCGAGACGCGCCAGCAGCAGATCGGGGCCGCGGCCCACCCAATCCGGCCCGGCTACCGCGGCGCGCGGCGGCGCCAGCACAAAGCGGTGCCAGTTGCTGGCGCTCCCTTGCGTGAATTGCGCGCCTTGCGCCGTCAGCCAGTCGACGACACGGCGGGCGTCCGCGGCGACAGCCTCGGCGAGCGTTGGGTCCGCCTCACCTCCGGTGGCGTTGGCGATCGCCGCCGCGAGCTCGGCGGGCGGCAGCCTCACGTCATGGTAGGAGACGTGAAAGACCCCGCCGGCATAGCGCGAGCTGCACAGATAGTGCGCGCCGCCGCCTTGTTCGAGAACCGCCGTGCGCAACCCCAGTTCGGCGCCGCGCAAAGTCGCGACAAGCCCGGCAAAGCCGCCGCCGATCGCGATCAGGTCGAATTCATGTTCAGGCATCGCGGCACGCACGAAAATTGCAACACTGTCATTACTCTGGCACCACCGCGGAGAGCGCGTAAAGCGGCGCCGGCGGGCGGGCGATCCTCTAGAGGACGGATGGCTCGCCGCAGCGACAGGAGCACCATCGGGCATGAGCGAAGAGGGCGTTGCCATTATCGCCGAGACAGCCGACAGCGAACCGGCGCAGTGGCGGCGCACCCTGTGGGCGATGGTCGGCATCCAGTTCGTGATGACGATGGCGTTCTCGATGCTGAGCCCGATCATGCCGCTTTTTCTGCCCGAACTCGGCGTCAGTTCGCCCGGCGCCGTCGATCTGTGGGCCGGCGTTCTGAGTGGCGTCACCTCGTTCATCGCCGCCTTCGCCTCGCCGGTCTGGGGCCGGGTTGCCGACCGCCACGGCCGCAAATTGATGCTGCTGCGCTCCAGCATCGCGATCGGCGTCTTTGCCGCCCTGATGGGGATCGCCGCCAATGTCTGGCAGTTCTTCGCCTTCCGCGCATTGATGGCCGTATTCGCCGGATTTTCCAGCGCGGCGATTGCTCTGGTCGCGAGCCAGGCGCCCGAAATTCGGCTCGGCTATGCGCTCGGCTGGCTAAGCACCGGCCAGCTTGTGGGCTCGCTCGTCGGCCCCCTGCTCGGCGGCGGCCTCGCCGATCCGACCGGCAGCTACCGCATTCCGTTCTACTGCACCTCGGCGACGATCCTGCTGTCGACGGGGCTCGTCTGGTTTGTGGTGCAGGAACGTTCGTCGCGCCGCCGAAAGCTGCCGCGGACGCTCGATCCTCAACAGCCTCCTGGCGGTGGCCCGCGCGCCGGCGTTGCCGGCCTTGCTTTTCCTGCTGCTGATGGCGCAGTTCGGAGTGCGCACGGTGCAGCCGGTGGTGACACTCTTCGTGCAGGAGATGGTAGGCCCCCGGCCAGACCTCGCCACCCTTGGCGGGATCGCCTTTTCGGTGACCGGGCTCGCCAACGTCGTCGCCGCCCCCTTTCTCGGCAACAAGAGCGACGTGATCGGGTACCGCCGGGTACTGCTGATCTGCCTCCTCGGCGCGACGTTGACGATCCTGCCGCAGGCCTTCACCGATAATTACTGGACGTTCACCGGGCTGCGCTTCGCGGTCGGGCTCTTCATCGGCGGCATCCTGCCGACCGCGAACGCACTCGTCGGCCGGCTGGTGCCGCGCGCCGATCGCGGCACGATTTACGGCGTCACCGCCTCGGCGATGTTTCTCGGCAATTCGCTGGGACCGTTGACCGGTGGCGCGGTGGCGGCCGCTTTCGGCCTGCGCTGGGTGTTTCTGATGACCGGCCTTGTGCTGCTGGCGAACCTCGTCTGGGTCTATCTTCGGGTCCCCGAATACGCCGAGGAGGAGGATAAAAAGGCATAAGAGGGATTGCCGGCCGCAGCCGGCGCGAACTCGGATCGGCGGCTAATCGGGCCAGCGTCGGTGCACCCAAAGCCATTGCTCCGGACGATCGCGGATCCAGCCCTCCAGGGTCGCGTTGACCCGGGCCATCAGCGCCGCGGCGTCGGCATGAGGATCGCCGCTGCGCGGCAGCGGCAGCGGCGGGGAAACGGTGACCCGGAAATGCGCCCCCTCGAGCCGCTCGACCCGCAGCGGCAGCACGTCGCAGTCAAAGCGCAGCGCCAGAACGGCAAGCGCCGGGGCGGTCATCGCCGGCCGGCCGAAGAACGGCACCGGAATGCCGTCGTTCATTTTCTGGTCCGCGAGCAGCCCCAAATGCTCGCCGCGGCGTAACGCTGCAATCGCGCGCCGCGCGGCGACGGCGCCCTTGGGGATGAGTTCGCCGTGATCGCCGCGAAATCGCGCGATCATCCGGTCCATCAGCGGATTATTGGCGGAGCGGTAGATCTGGGCGACCGAGATCCCGTGCTGGAAGCCGGCCAGCATGCCGATCTCCCAATTGGCGATGTGTCCGGAAAAAACGATCATCCGCCGCCCGGCGGCGACCGCCCGATCGACATGTTCGAGACCGTGCGTCTCGACTCGGCCCCCCGGTTCGTAAACGCGGATGTCGCGCAGATGCGGGTATTCGGCCGCGACACGGCCGAGATTGTCCCACATGCCGGTGACGATGTTTCCGATCTGGGCCTCTGACAGGTCGGGAAAAGCGCGGCCGATATTACGCCGGGCCTGCTTGGAGATCCCGAGGCGGGGGCCGATGCGCCGCGCCAGAGCGCCGCCGAGGGCGGAGGCGGCGTCGATCGGCAACAATCTAAACCCCCCGAACAGCAATGCTGCGCCGCCGGCCTCGATCCGGTCGGCGAACCGGTGCGCGTCAGCGGAGGTCTCAGGCTGGCTCGCGCCCATCGCCGGCAAGCGTTAGCACAACCGGCGCGAACAGACCACCGAACGGCGATCGCCGCGCTAAACGCCCGACCCCTCCCGGTCAGGCGAGCGGCTGGATGTTCTGGTTCAAGTGAAAGACGTTCTCGGGATCGTACTTCTTCTTCAATTCCTGCAGCCGGCGATAGTTCGGGCCATAGGCGTCGGCGGTGGCTTCGCTCAATTCGTCGTCGCCAAGGTAATTGACGTAGCGGTTCGCGCTCATGAAGGGGCGCATCGCATCGTAGGTATCGCGGTTCCAGGCGATGCAGGCGTCGTTCTCCTTTGCCTCCGCCCATTGCGCCAGCACGAGGAAATTGTAACCCTCAGTACGATGCGGAAAGGCGGTGTCGGTGACGCCGATGCGGGTCACCGCACCGTGGAAATGCTCGATCAGCAATTGCCCCATCGGGGTCGGGCACCGCGCGAAACTGTCGATCATCGTGTCGATCGCCGCGTCGCTCAGCCCCGAGAGAAAGTTCGACTTCCAATAGTTGAGCGCGCCCCGCGGATAGGCGGCATCGAGCATCGAATTCATCTGCGTGTAGGGCATCGGCCCCACGGCGTCGAGCGCCGGCGTTCCGAACCCCTTGATCTTTCGCACGTCGCGCTCGCCGGCGTCGAGCGGGCCGCAATGGCAGAGCACCATCGCCGCGAGCTTGGTTCCGGACCCGTCGGGCGCGTGTATGAGGCCGGCGAAAACCGTCAGCTCGTCGGGCAGCGAAGCGGTCAGGTCGCGATAGAAACGCAGCATGTCGCGTGCCGCGTCGAACGGATAGGCGATGACGCCGCCGGTGACCGTCGGCCCGACCGGATACAGGCGGTATTCGAAGGAGGCCGCCACTCCGAAATTGCCGCCGCCGCCGCGCACCGCCCAGAAGAGATCGGAGTTGTCGTCCTTGCTGGCGCTGAGGATGCGCCCGTCAGCCAGCACCAGATCGACCGAGGCGAGGCTGTCGAGGGCGAGCGCATGCTTGCCCATCAACCAGCCGAGCCCGCCGCCCAGGGTCAGCCCGGCGACACCGGTCGTGGAGATGACGCCGCCCGTCGCCGCCAGCCCATGCAATTGCGTCTCGCGGTTGAAAAGGCTCCAGGTGACGCCGCCCTGGGCGCGGGCGGTACGCGCCTTCGGATCGACATGCATGCCGGTCATCGCAGCCAGATCGATCATCAAGCCGCTCTCGACGGTCGAGCGCCCGGCGACATTGTGGCCGCCGCCGCGCACAGCGATTTCGAGCCCCAACTCGCGCGCGAGCTTGACTGCGTCGGCAATGTCGCCGATGCCACGACAGCGCGCGATCAGGGCCGGCCGCTTGTCGATCAGCCCATTATGGACCCGCCGCGCCTCCTCATAGCCGGCCTCGCCCGGCCGCAGCAATTCGCCGGTGAACGTGTTGCCGAGCTCGCCCACCCGATCCGTCAAAGACGCGGCCGAAGTCATCACGTCCTCCGTTCGCCGAACTAATCTCTGCTCCAAGGATGCCCCCTCAGCTGACAGAAATCTGTGAACCGCGTCACACATCCCCCTTGGCTGTGCGGGAAGACGGACGGAAGGCGATCAGCGGCAGCTCCGCGGCAAGTCGGCGGATGTGGTCGTCCGAGCCGTCGTAGCGCCAGCCGAGAAAACGGCTGAGGGCGAAGCGGATCAACGGGGCGATCAACCGGTTGCGTTGCTGGTAACCCTTGACGGCCGCCACCGCTTCCTCGGCGCCAAGGCGGCGGTGGACCGCGGCGAAATGCCGTGAACCGATCACGACCGCAACCGCGTCCGGCCGGGCCTCGATATTGCGCAGCCAGTCGGCGGGCCCGAAGGCGCTGATCACGACCGCCTCCGGACCCGCGCTTCGATAGTCAACGACTTCGAGCACGGTCTCATGCCGCCGGCCGGTGCGGCGGCCGTGATGGATCAGCAGCAGAAAACGCCGGCCCAACAGCCAGCCGCATTTCCACCGGTAGAGATAGCCGGTATCCGGAACAGCTGCCGCCAAAAGCGGCTCAATCGGACCGTGCGTTGCTTTTCGTCAGCTCTCACACGAAAGCAAACGCTCGACGCAAAAAAACTGCGCCGCGTTGCGGCGGCGCTGTTTCCGGTAACTTTGCGCCGGCTTACTCGGCGGCGACGCCGGTCGGGGTTTGCGCCGCGGCGAGCAGGGCGGCGGCTTCCTTGGCGACGCGTGTGCCCTCGAAGAAGCCCGGGTTTTGCGTGCCCCACAGCTTGACCGCGTTCGCGAAGGTGAAGTCGCGGAAGTTGTCGGCGGTGATGTGGCCGTCCTCGACGAGTTCATAGGCTTCGGGCAACGGGTGGCGCATGTCGATCACGTCGAAATGCCCGATATCCGAACTGAAGATCGCGTTCAGCTTCGACCCGAACGGATTGCTCTTCCCAAACGCGGTCGCGTTCATCCGATCGTCGGCCTCGCAGCCGAAATAATAGGGCTTCGCGTAAAGATCGACCCAGTCTTCCTTCCTGGCGATCTTGCAGGCCGAAAAATCGTCGATGTTCTCGACGCCGCCCGTCAGATAGGCCTGTTCGGGGTCGGGCAGCCCGTCGCGCTCACGCAACGCCTGGGCGATGTCGCTGTAGCCGTATTTCTCGACGAGGCTCATCAGCTTGGCGCGATCGAGCTTATCCGGATGCATTCGCTCCAACGCCTTGGCGCTGCGCCGCTCCCAATGCTCGATCAGATCGCCAAAGAGTTGTGAGGCCCAGCCGACCCCGCCTTCAAGAAACGCAAAGCGCAATTCCGGAAAGCGCCGGGTGACGCCGCCGAGGAAAATCGCCTTGGCGGTCGCATGCCCGGCGGCGGCGAAATGGCCGATATGGTTGTAGGTGAAATTGGTCGGCGAGAGGCGCAGGCCCTGGTTGCTGGAGGCACTGTGGAAGGTTGGTGCTATGCCCAACTCGACGCACTTCTTCCAGACCGGATCGTAATCGTACTCGCTGTCGAGGCCGAGTACGTCGTACCACACCGCAAAGCGCGCCGTGTCGGGGTCGTTGGCGGCCGCCGCCGGCACCTTGCGCGCCATGTTGCTGCCGAACATCCCGACCTTGGAGCCCAGCTGTTTGGTGGCGAATTCGAGTTCGGCGATCGCCTCGTCGGGGGTGTGCATCGGGATGATCGCCGCCGGCGTCAGCCGGTCGCCGAGGCCCGAGAAGTAGTCGGCCGAGACTATGTTGTAGGCGCGGATCACGGCGCGGCGGGTCGCGTCGTCCTGGATGCGCGGAAAGCGCAGCCCGGCCGTCGGGTAGACGATGACAAAGTCGAGGCCGAGTTCGTCGAGGCGGTCATAAAGCAGCTTCGGCATCATCGCGGTGGCGCGGTCGAGCGTGTTTTCCGCCTGGCGGCTCCAGAACGCCGACTGGCCGATGCGCTTGTGCCGGCGCTCGTCCGGGGTCATCAACAGCGCCTCGCGGGTCGCGCCCATCGCCTTCAGAAAGCCATCCGCGGCCAGATCGCCGCCAACCTTGCGCATCTTGTCGCTGAACACCGGGTCGTATTCGACCCAATGCCCGTCGCCGTCGACGATCGGGTGGCTGATCTTGGAACGGACCTGTTCCGGGGTCATATGGGCGCTCATTGCGTGCTCCGGCCTGATGGTTTCTGAACGCCGTTCATCCTGAGCCCACCGCCCGCCGCCGCCAACCTCGAATAATGCCCGAGGGTTGCGCCCCGCGCATGCAAGCCACCCAAAAACGGACCCGCTACCCGCCGACAAAGTATGCCCGCCGTGTGCGGCCGCCAAGACGCAAGCGCCGCGTCGGCAATTTTTGTTTTGCTGTTTTTGCTGTTATTTGCAACGAAAAGAACAGCTAATCGCTCGCCAGACCACCTCTGCCGCTCCTTTTGCTGCTTCCTATCTCTGGCTGTGGATATCATGAGATTGTGGCAATTTTGTTGGTCGTATCGCCACACTCCGTCGGATGCCTCAAGGCGTTGCGCTAGCCTGCCGCTCAAGGCTGATGCGTCGCGACGCGGGTCCACAATTCGCGCGCCGCGCGGTCGGGGTCGCGGGTGAGGCGGCACACGGTATCGAGGATCATCGTGGCTCGGTCCTGGCCATTATAGGCCGGCCAGCGCGGTAGTGCCGGGTTCTCGGGATGGCCGTTGCGGGCAAAGGCGATCCATGCCGCCGACACCTTCGCCGCCAGCTCGCGGGCGCCGGGCGCGCCGGCAGTGGTGTCGGGCACATCGGTATTATCGAAGACGAAGGGCAGGTCCATCGCATGGTGCGCCTTCATCCGACCATCATGCGCCGGGCTTTGCCAGTCGAGCGAATACATGTAGACGGGCGCCCGGCGCGCCGCGTAGCGCTCGGCCAGCAGCACCGTGCGGATCCAGAAATTCGAACCCGTGAGCGCGGCGATCAGCCGGTCGGCCGGGCTTGCCCCCGGCATCGCGGCGCCATAGGCGTCGAGCAGCGCCTCGGTTTCGCCGCCGGCCACCGCCGCCACCCGTTCGCGCAACTCCGCCTCGGTCAAACTGCCGTTCCACACCTTGTCGTCGTCGGCGAGGAAGAAGGCGCTCTCCTCCCGCGTCCCGCCAATCAAGAGCGGGATGTCGTCGGCTGTCACGGGCGCCCCGGGTTCGGCCGGATGCTGCGGCAGGTCGTTTCCGTCGACGACCGGGCCGAAATCGTAGCGGTCGAGAAGCGGCCAGCGCGATCGGCCGACAGCACGCGCGGCCGGAGCGATCGCCGCCAAAAGCCGCTCGATCGGAACATCCTTCAGCCTGTGCAAATCGCCGGAGCGGAGCCCGATTTCCCGCAGGGCCGCATCGGCAAGCGCCGTCGCCCGCTCTCGCGTCGAGACCCGGACCGCCGCGCCGCTCTGGATCACCGCGCGGTGGAACAAACCCCTCGCCGCCGGCATCGCCAAGAGCACGCTGACCTTGCCGCCGCCGCCCAATTCGCCAAAGATCGTGACGTTGCCGGGATCGCCGCCGAAGGCCGCGATGTTGTCCCGCACCCATCGCAATGCCGCGACCATGTCGAGCATGCCGGCATTGCCGGAGGACGCCCATTCCGCGCCGCCGATGTCGCCCAGATGCAGAAAGCCCAGAATGTTGAGGCGGTGGTTGACGCTGACGACGACGACATCGCCGCGGCGGGCGAGATTGGCGCCGTCGGTGACCGCGCGGTTGCCCGAGCCATAGGCGAAGGCGCCGCCATGCAGCCACACCATGACCGGCCGCTTGCCGCCGTCGCCGAGGCCCTGGGTCCAGACATTGAGGCCGAGGCAATCCTCGCTCTCGGGCGTGGCGTCGGCCGGGCCCAAGAGGGTTTCCAGCACCGCCCGGCGCTTCGGCCGGTTTGGCAATTGCCAGGCGTGCGTCAGATAGGCGCCGGCCTCGCGTGTCGCGCCCCAGGATGGCGCCGGTTGTGGCGGGCGAAACCGGTTCGGCCCGACCGGCGCCGCGGCATAGGGGATCGCCTTGAACGCGTGAATGCCGGCCTGCGATCTCCCGCGCAGTTTGCCCGAGGCGGTCTCGACGCTGGGTGAAGTCTCGACCTCCGCCGAAGCGATGTCGTTGGCCATGTCGTTTTGCCCTCCCGAGCCGTGCTGCTGCGCGTTGCCGGGAGGGTAGCGCCAAACCACGCCCGGCGGCTATGCTCGATGACGGTACGACGCACGCCAAACGGGAGCGCAGGATGGCCTTTTACGAATTGCGGCAATACAAGGTTCTGCCGGGCAAGATGGACGAGTGGCTGAAGATCATGGAAGGCGAGATCATCCCCTTCCAGGTGTCGAAAGGCATGGTCATCACCGGCAGCTATCGCGGCGAGACCGACAATTCTGTCTACGTCTGGATGCGACGCTTCGAGAACGAGGCGCAGCGCGAGACACTTTACAAGGCGGTGTACGACACCGACCACTGGAAGAACACGATCGCGCCCCGGGTCGGCGAATGCCTCGACCGCTCGGCGATGGTTGTCACCCGGATCGTCCCGACGGCGAAATCTACCGCGCAGTAGCCGCCCCGGCTGGATCGATCAGCGGGTCCAATTCAGCAGCTTGGCCAGATCCGCCATCTGCCTGGAATTTTGGCAGCCGTTCGACCAGGTTTCCTGAATGGCTTGCTGCGCCCGCCGCGACAGCGTCCAGCCGAGCGGCGCATCGTGGATGTCGGTCTGCTTCAAGAGCCGGAAATGGAAGAACTTGCCGCCAACGTCATGGGTCAGGGTCTCCAGCTCGTCGGCGGCATAGGTGCCGCGCGCTTCGCGCGTGTGCATCAGGGTGACGACCGGCGTCAGCACCTCGCCGCCGCGGTCGCTGAAATACCGAGGGAGGGGAGTTTTTTTCTCGCAATCGGTCCGGTCCGGGCTGTCGAGATCGGGGTCGCTGCTGATCAGGATCGTGATCAGATGCGGGGCGTTCTTGTTCGCGAGCTTTTTCTCGAGCGCGCGGATCAGGTCGATCGCCGTGGTGGCGCCGAAATTCTCGAAGTAGCCGCCATCGACGACACGGTCGACGATCCGCCCGTCCGCTCGGCGGATCGTGCCGGCGGGACCAAGCCATGAAAAACGGGCGCTATTGTCGACCGCGGTGCTGAGCCGCACCGTCATTCCGGCCGCCGCGAGAAAATCGGTCGCTCCAGGAAGCGCCGACGTGTTGCCGTTCTCGCCAGCGATCGTCAGCGGCAGGGTGCTGGTCACCAGCCGCCGCCCGCTCGAAACCGACGTGCCGTTCAGCAGCAATGCCGGAAGGGCGATCCCGCTTGCGCCGTCCGACAGGAAATCCTGAGCGAACCGGTCGTCGCCGATCGCCTGCCGCCAGCCCGCCTCCCAGGCCTCTTCGAGCGCCGCGGCGCGATCCGGTAGGAAAGAGATCGGCACGAGGCGTTGCGCCAGGTCGGGGAACAGCGTCGCCGCGACGGCGGGTCCGAGAAAATCCGCCGAAAGGGCTGCTTGGCCGCAGGGGGCGAAGAAGCCTTTGGCCGTTCCGTCGGCGGCGCAGGTCCGATGACCCTGCGCCCATTCGAGCAATAACGCGCGATAGACGGCAGCGCCGAGCGAACCGCCCGAGACGCCGCTGATCGCGAAAAGCTGCGAGGCGAACGAAAGCGGCCGCGGGGCGCCGTCGGGGACGGAGGCGGCGGCGTTCTTCAGTGAGCGGTCGCTCAGTTCGCCGAGAACCGTCGCGGTCCAATAAGCGGCGCGGATGCCGCCGCCGGCGGTGGCGACGATGACGATCGGCGCCTTGGCGTCAGGGCGGGGCTTCTTGTCCCAGGCGTCGAACGAGGCGATCAGCTGCGCTTCAGGGCCGATACGGCTCGGCGGAGCGGCGGTGAGAGTGCGGACATCGTGATTGTCGTGAAAAATACCGCTGTCCGGGACCAGACTGCTCAGATAGGCGACAAGCGCGATCGTGCCGATGATCGGCAACCCGGTTCTCTGGCAGGCATAAACCAGCAATGTGCCAAAGGCGATCCAGGCGGTGGCCGCGAGGAACAGGATCGCCGCCGGACCGAGCCCCATCCCGGTCCAGACCGGCGCTGCCCAACTCGCGACAAAGAGCGCCAGCGAGATCGCCGCCGAGAAGCCCAGCACCAAGCCGAGATCGCCGATCGAGTGCAACCTCGGCGGTTCCTTTGGAATGTCGGCGCCGAGCCGGCGGGCCACCGGGCGCCGCAGCCAGGTGACGGCGTAAAGAACGAAGGCGCCGATGCCCGCGAAAACGGCGGCCGTGATCAGGCGACGGCGCGCGTCGGCGTCGCTTTCCGGCAGCACGCTCGAGGCGATCAGGAGCGCCGCGGCGATGCCGGCTAACACGACAAAGCCGAGAACGCGCGGCAGATGCGCCGTCAGAAAGGCAATGCGCGCCGCCTGGCCACCGAAAAATGGCTTGCCACCGCAGCCGGGCGCGCCGCAGCGTTCGAGCGGCGGCCGCAGATCGCCGACAAACCCGGTGATGAAGCGCCCCCAATACCAGGCGTTGAACGCCAGCCACAATGCCGCGACGCCGAAAAACGCCCAGTCGGCGGGGTCGTTGTCCTGCCCGATCTTGACCAGGATCTCCTGCGCCTGCGGCAATGCCAGGAGGGCGGCAAGACAAACCGCCAGCGGCAGCACGATCATCCGCAGCGGCCACAGCACAAAGGCGAGATCGCGAAAGATCTCCCAGAAGCAGCGCAAGATTTCCCTAAAGCGACGCAGCAGCGCCATCCTCCCCTCCGGCTCGCGGTACGGCGATTTCCAAAGCCGCCGCGAAAACAATAACCCGGTTTAGGCGAGAGCAAAGTGACGCTGGTCACACCTCGTGGAGTTTGCCGCGGCGGGGCCGGAGAATTGGGCTAAGATCGGCCGTCCGCTGCGTCGATCCACACGCGGGCAGGGAGGACGAACTTGGCCATCGATTACAAGAAGCGCGACGGCGTCGCCTACATCACGCTCAACAACCCGGGGAAGGCCAACATCCTTGACAAGGCGACCTCGGACGAGATCTCGGAGGCCTGGATCGATTTGTGGGAGGACCGCGACATCCGCTGCGCGATCCTGACCGGGGCGGGCGACCGGCATTTCTGCGGCGGCCATAATCTCGCGCCGCGCGCGAACATCACCGAGGAGGAGCGCGAATATCTGCGCACGCAGCGCGTCTTCTGGCCGCTCGCCGGCACCGTCAACGGCCAGAAAACCGGGCTCGACGGGCGCATGGGCGACCATTATCCGCGGGTGTGGAAGCCGGTCATCGCCGCGGTCAACGGCTGGGCCGCCGGCGCCGGACTCTACATCCTCTTATCCTCGACCGACATCCGCATTGCGAGCGCCGAGCATGCGCGGTTCAAATTCGCGCTCTTGACGCAGGGATGGGTTGGTCACGGGCCGGGCGCCACATTGCTCGCCCGCCAGCTTCGCTACATCGACGCGATGAAGATATTGCTGACCGATGAGCCGTTCGACGCGCAGGAGGCCCTGCGCATCGGCCTTGTCAACGAGGTCGTGCCGCACGCGCAGCTGATGGAGCGAGCGGAAGAGATCGCTCGCCACATCGTCACCCTGCCGCCGGTCGCGGTGCGCATGATGAAGGAGTTTGTCGTGCGCTTCGGCGATTTGCCGACCGACCAGGCCTGGCAGATTCAGAACCTGATCAATTCGCTCCTGATCCAGACGACGGCCGATGGCGAGGAGGGCCGCCGCGCCTTCAACGAAAAGCGCCCGCCCAACTTCACCGGGGCCTTGCGCCGCCGCGGCGAAGCCTGGGACGAGCCCTCGGAAGAGGATCAAAAGCGCCTCGACGAGGCCTACCGCAGCGGCGAATTCTAAGCGTCAGAATCGGCATAGGGGGCGATCGTCATCGATCGCTCCCCTGCCACCACCCGGCATGCGGGTCCGCACCGGGCGGTTCGAGGAGTTGAGGTCAGGCGAGGCGGGGCATTGCCAGCTGGTCGGCCCATTGGAGGGTGAGCACGGTGTTGAGGAGCATGCCGCTGTTGCGCCACCAGCGGCGGCTGTTGGCCACCACCCGTCGCGCCACGTCGGGTCTGGCTCCCAGCGCCATGAGTTCCCGGTGCATGGTCTTGCCGCGCTTCCACTGCTTGAGTTGGACGGCTCGCAGCCGGTGCCGCATCCACTGGTCCAACTCGTTCCAGACCTTGGGTGTTTGCGCCAGCCGGAAGTAAGCTTTCCATCCCAAGACGTAGAGCCGCAGGCGATCCGCCACATCTTGCACGCTGCATCCGCCGGAGCGGCGGGTCAGTTGCCGGATGCGTTGCTTGAACGTCGCCATCGGCTTGGCGGCCACCTTGCGCTTGCTCGCGCCGCCTGGAGCCACCCAGAAGGCGTAGCCCAGGAACTTGCGACCGAACACGCTGGCCACCGCGCTTTTGGCCTCGTTGATCGAGAGCCGCAACCTGCCATAGAGCCGCCGGAGCAGCGCCATCACCCGTTCGCCCGCCTTCTTGCTGCGGACGTAGATGTTCGCATCGTCGGCATAGCGCACGAAGCAATGGCCCCGGCGTTCCAGCTCCTTGTCCACCTCGTCGAGCAGGACGTTCGCCAGAAGCGGCGAGAGCGGTCCGCCTTGCGGCACGCCCGCCGACCAGGCGCCGGTGCGCGTCGTGACGCTGCCGTCGTTCAGCCCCGGCTGACCCCCTCCAAAACCTCCCAGCAGCGCCTGGCCGATCGACCCGAAATCGATCGCGGCGTTCGATTTCGTGCGGGAATATCGGATGAGCGGCGCGACACCGAGCGACAGAGATGGGCCCGGCCGGTAGAAAAATGTCGGCGGGATGTCGTACGCCACCAGTTCGCTACTGATTGCATAACAGCGGCCGAGCCACCCAGCTTGCCGCAACGACCCCAACCCGTAGAGCGAGGTGAAGGCAGGCCCATTGGAAATTCCGGCGGCAGCGAGGTTGCCATAGAGAATGGGTAGCGGGGCCTTTTGGTGCCGTTGTTGCCGCCGTCGCCGCCCGAGATCGGTGTGCCGAGCACGGTTCGCGCAGACCCGTTGCCAAATGGTCGGCGGTAAAGGTTGGCATTCCGCCCACCACGATCTCGCTTTCCTTTTCCCCAAACAAGCGAGGCCGGATTATTGACGATCAAGCTGGCGTTGCCGGTTTCGGTCATCATGCCTGCCTGGGCGGAACCGAGAACCGTGGTGCTCTGCGAACGCAGATCGTACCCCCTATCCGGCCTGAGCCGGGGTCGCACCATTCTCCAGGGGCACGCCGGAAGCAAAGCAACCCAGTAAGGAGAAGCCTGGGCCGACGATCCGACATCACCAAGTTCGCCGCCGCATCGGCTTGTTGGAAGCCGGCGCTGGGTTTAGCGCAGTCAGGCAGGCTGCTCCTCAAACAAAGGCGACCGGGATCGGCCTCGCAGCAGCGGGCAGTGACGCCTGCCGGTAAATCGCAAACGGGTCGCCGCGAACTTAATCGAGATCCTCCTCCCGCTCGCGGAATGGTACTATAATCGCGAACCTTGAAGCGGGAGGAGATTCAGGCATGACGATCGAAGCGACCTTAACCAAGGATGCCGCGCTTGCCGAGCCGGCGATGAAAGTCGCGGTGACCAGCGCTAAGACGCCCGATTATGTCGAAGGCAGGCGCAACTTCTTCAAGTATCGCGATCTCGGCGTCACCAAGGCGAGCCAAGGTTGGATGCGGGCGCAGGTTATGGAGGCCGTCACCGGCATGACCCAGCCAACCGGCTGGCACTATCACGTCTGCGAGGGCCAGTTCGTCTATGCGCTTGCCGGCTGGGTCGAGCTCGAATTCGAGGACGGTTCGCGCTGCCGCCTCGAAGCCGGAGATTCCTGCTTCATTCCCGGCGGCACGCCGCACAACGAGATCCGCACCTCGGACGACGTGAAGATCCTCGAAGTGTGCCTGCCGGCAACTATGGGCACGGTTCCTTGCGAGCCGCCGAAAGCGGCCTGACAGGCGGCGCGGCGTCGGTGGTCGTCAAGGGCGTTTGAAGGGGGCCGCCGATCGCTTACCATTCAAGTATGCGGGTGTAGCTCAATGGCAGAGCAGAAGCTTCCCAAGCTTACGACGAGGGTTCGATTCCCTTCACCCGCTCCATAAGCCTGCGCCGATGTTCCGCACGGGGGCAACTCCGTATTGGTAGTGCCGTCTCCGCTTGAACGAATAGGTCGCCGGCTTTACGACGCGACCGGGTGGCGGGTCGCAGCCCGTTTGTTCCTGGCCGGGGCGCCCGGCACCGGCAGGTTTCGCTCGTTCCACGCGATGGCGGATGCCGTCGCACCGCGCGACGTAGTGCTGATCCATACCAGCGGCATTCGCCATCGCGCGCGGGTCTTGAGGGTCGGAAAGTCGTTGCTCGACGCCGGCTTTTCCGTCGCCTTCATGAGCAAGCTTTCACCCCGCCACCACGGTTCCCGCGTCCGGGTGGGCGAAGCGTTGGGCTGTCCGGTCCTCTATTTCCCCGATGCCCACGCGTTCTTGCGCACGGCCAGAATCCGGGTGCCGGCGCTCAATTGGCCGATGATGGTGCAGTATCTGCACGCCTATATGTGGTCCTACGTGCGCGCGATCAGGCCGCGTGCGATCCACACGATGAGCGTCGCGGCGATCGGGATAGGCCATGATTTTCGCGACCGGCTGCGCGCCGAAGGGCGCGAGACTGTCTGGTTTCACGATTTTGCCGAATACACCGCCGGGCACAGTTTTCGCGACGACGGCAGGCCCAACTCCGTCGAGGACCCGGAATGGCGGCGCGTCGTCGTCGAGTTTGAAGCCGCTCATTCCCGTCATCCGGACCACAGCTTCACCGTTTCGCCGGCTCTGGCGGAGGCTTTGGCGGCCGATTACAGGCTCGATCCGGAGCCAACGGTGTTGCTCAACGCGCCGCGCGCCAACCGCCTCGATCTGCGGACGCGTTCGACGCTGCGCCGTACGCTTCGCATTGCGTCCGGCGCGCCGCTATTGGTCTATGCCGGCGGGCTGACGCCGCATCGCGGCATCGACACTCTGGTCGCGGCACTCGCCCGCCTACCCGGCGTTCATCTCGCGCTGATCGCGCAAGGACGCTCGCCCTATGTCCTCTCGCTGATCGACCAGGCGCGCACCTTTGGGTGTGCCCGCCGGCTGCATTTTCACCCCTATGTTGCCCCCGACCAAGTTCCGGCCTTTCTTCGCGACGCGACGATCGGCGTGCATCCGCTCGCCCATTACGGCAATGCCGAGATAGCACTCCCGAACAAGCTCTTCGACTATCTGCACGCCGGATTGCCGATGGTGGTCAGCGACTGCCGGACGATGGCGGATTTCGTCCGCCGCAACGGTATCGGCAGCGTGTTCAGCGCCGGCGATCCCAATTCGCTGGTGCAAGCCGTGCGCGAGGTGCTTGCGGATTTGCCCCGATTGCGAGCCCGTGTCGCCGATTCGGGACTGCGGTCCAGTTACTGCTGGGAGCGTGAAGAGACGATGCTTCTCGACGTCTATCGCCGGCATTTGTCGTCGTAATCTTAGTTGTGACGACGCGGCGACGCCAAACGGAGACCCAGCAGTTGCGCCGCGGCTTCGGGCGGAAGCTTGGCGTAACCGTTCGGCACCGCGAACAGCGAAGCGTCCTGCGGGCCGATCCGGACATTGCGCAATTCCCAATAAATCGTGGAGACCTTGCCGTTGCTGGCGGTGTAGCGCGCTTCGCATTTCATTGGGATGCCGTCGCGGCTGAGCCAAAGCGAACCGATGGCGTGACCCTCGGGCAGATCTCGATCGACTGAATATCGTGTCGTCGCGACCCCGTTGACGGTGTCATTCCCTGAAGGCTTGCCCAATAGACCGGGATTGCTGAGGACCTCGAACGCTTTGGGAAACTCGAACTCGACCACGGTGTGGAGCTGCGGCAACACTACGTCGCCGACCGCGCGCTCAGCGCGCAGAATGAAAACCGGCTTGAGCGCCGGCAATGCCTGCTCGTGCCGTTGCTCACCTGGCATGTTCCACATTCGGCCGACATAACGTTGGCCGTCGAAGACGAGCACCCGCTCGGCGCTGAAGCCGATCTGCGGATCTCCAAGGGTGGCTGCGACCGCCGGGCAGGTCGACAGGAACAGCACCAACGGGATTACGGCAGGAAAAAATTTGCGCATGATCATTCCATGGAGCCGCACTAGGCTGCGAATGCGGCGGTTTCGCGGCGCTGGACAGGCGCTGCACAACGCCTATCTTGGCGATCGGGAAAACTTACGACAGCGATGCGGAGCGCGAGCCGCAATGAACGATGGCAATGGCGCGATCACCGTGCGGGTGCATCCGGCGATCGCCGAAATACCGGCCGCCGAATGGGACGCCTGCGCCGGAGACGTCAATCCGAGTGTCTCTTACGCCTTTCTGAACGCTCTCGAAGAGAGCGGCTCGACCGCCCCGCGTACCGGCTGGACACCGCAGCATCTCTCGATCTCCGGGCCGGATGGCAAGATCGCCGGTGTCGTCCCGCTCTACGCCAAGACCCACTCCTATGGTGAGTATGTTTTCGATTACGGTTGGGCGGAAGCCTATGAGCGGGCCGGCGGACGCTACTACCCAAAGTTGCTGAGCGCGGTGCCGTTCACCCCGGTGCCAGGGCCGCGGCTGCTGCTGCGGCCGGGCGCACCGCTGGAATTGCGCGCGCAATTGATCGCCGGGATGGTCGAACTGACCAAGCGCCGCCGGATTTCGTCGTTGAACGTCAATTTCCCTGACGACGCCGATGCCGAGATGCTGACCGAGGCCGGGTTCCTGCAGCGCATGGGCCAGCAGTTCCACTGGACAAACGAGGGCTACGGCGAATTTGACGACTTCCTTGCCGCACTCAATTCCCGCAAGCGCAAAGCGGTCAAAAAAGAGCGGCGCGAGGCAGTGGCGCCGGGGTTGCAGATCGAGGTTCTGACCGGCGGCGATCTAAAGACGCGGCATTGGGACGCATTTTACGAGTTCTATTTGGCGACCTCGGACCGCAAGTGGGGTTCGGCTTATCTCAATCGCCGCTTCTTCGCGCTGATCGGCGAACGCATGCCGGAGAAGATCGTCCTCGTAATGGCGCAGCGCGGCGGCAAATACGTTGCCGGCGCCCTCAACCTTCTCGGCAAGGATACGATTTACGGCCGCAACTGGGGCAGCTACGGCGAATATAAATTCCTCCATTTCGAGTGCTGCTATTACCAGGCGATCGAGTTCGCGATCGCCCACGGCCTGCGGCGGGTCGAGGCAGGCGCTCAGGGTCCGCACAAGATCCAGCGCGGCTATCTGCCGGCGCCAACCTACAGCGCGCACTGGATCCCCGATCCCGGTTTTCGCCGCGCCGTCGCTCAGTTCCTCGCCCGCGAACGAGAGATGGTCGAACGCAAGATTGAGGGGCTAAGCGAATACTCCCCGTTCCGTCAGGCCGAAGACTGACGCGATCCCCGCGTCCATCCACTTATCGCCGGGCCGAGTGCGGCTATTCGACGAGCGCCGGCTCCTTGAGCGGAATGGGCGCGATCGGACCTTCTTCGAAGGTAAAGGCGAGGGCGTCGGCCTCCGGATTCTTTGTGACCCGGACGATCCCGCCTTTGGCCAGCTTACCGAACAAGAGCTCCTCGGCGAGTTGCTTCTTGATGTGCTCCTGTATAACGCGGCCGAGCGGTCGGGCGCCGAAAAGCGGATCATAACCCTTCTCCGACAGCCAAGCGCGAGCGCTCGGATCGAGTTCGATCGTCACGTTGCGGTCAGCGAGCTGCTCCTCCAGCTGCAGAATGAATTTGTCGACGACCCGCCCAATCGTCTCGGGAGACAATGCGGCGAATGAGATCACCGCGTCGAGCCGGTTGCGGAATTCCGGCGTAAACATGCGGTTGATCGCCTCCCGGTCGTCGCCCTCGCGAACGCCGCTGCCGAAGCCGATCGCCGGCTTGGCCAGATCGGATGCGCCGGCGTTCGTCGTCATGATCAGGATGACGTTACGGAAATCGACGTTCTTGCCGTTGTGATCGGTCAATTTGCCGTAATCCATGACCTGCAGTAGGATGTTGAACAGGTCGGGATGAGCTTTTTCGATCTCGTCGAGCAGCAATACGCTGTGCGGATGCTGGTCGATGGCGTCGGTCAACAGCCCGCCCTGATCGAAGCCGACATAACCCGGCGGCGCCCCGATCAGCCGCGACACGGTATGCCGCTCCATGTATTCAGACATGTCGAAGCGGGTGATCTCGATGCCGAGGGTGCGCGCAAGCTGGCGGGCGACTTCAGTCTTGCCGACCCCGGTCGGGCCGGAGAACAGGTAGGAGCCGATCGGCTTTTCCAGATCGCGCAACCCTGCCCGCGCCAACTTGATCGCCGAAACCAGCGCCTCGATTGCCATGTCCTGGCCAAACACGATCGTTTTCAAATCACGGTCGAGATTCTTCAATACCTCTCGGTCGTCGCGCGACACGCTCTTTGGCGGAATCCGAGCCATTGTTGCGATACAGGCTTCTACCTCCTTGGCGGTGATGGTTTTGCGACGCCGGTTCTCGGGCACCAGCATCTGCGCCGCCCCGGTTTCGTCGATCACGTCGATTGCCTTGTCCGGCAGTTTGCGGTCACCGATGTAGCGATGCGACAGTTCGACCGCCGCCCGTAGCGCATCGCTCGTATAGCGGACCTTGTGGTGGCGTTCGTAATAAGGCTTCAGTCCGCGCAAAATCTTGATCGAATCCTCGACCGTCGGCTCGTTGACGTCAATCTTCTGGAATCGACGGACGAGGGCCCGATCCTTCTCGAAATAGTTCCGGTATTCCTTGTAAGTCGTCGAACCGATGCAGCGGATGGCGCCGCCGGCAAGCGCCGGCTTCAAGAGGTTGGACGCATCCATCGCCCCGCCGCTCGTCGCTCCGGCGCCAATCACCGTATGAATCTCGTCGATGAACAAGATCGCGCCCGGATGGGCCTCGAGTTCGGAGAGCACCGCCTTCAGCCGCTCCTCGAAATCGCCGCGGTACCGCGTACCCGCCAAGAGCGCGCCCATATCGAGCGCATAGATCGTGGCGTTCAACAAGACCTCGGGCACCTCGCGCTGCACGATGCGGCGCGCCAGCCCTTCGGCGATCGCCGTCTTGCCGACGCCGGGATCGCCGACGTAAAGCGGGTTGTTCTTTGCCCGTCGGCACAGGATCTGGATCGTGCGTTCCACCTCGGCCTCGCGGCCGATCAGCGGGTCGATCTTGCCGCCTTTGGCCTTTTTGTTGAGGTTGACGCAGTAGGCATCGAGCGCGTCATGACTGCGTTTCTGCGACTTTTCGCCACGCTCGTCCTCATCCGCACCCTGGACGCGTCGCGTCTCCGACCGCCCGGGCGCTTTGGCGATGCCGTGGGAGATGTAGTTGACCGCATCGAACCGCGTCATGTCCTGCTCCTGCAGGAAGTAGACGGCATGGCTCTCGCGCTCGGCGAACATGGCAACAAGGACGTTGGCGCCCGTCACCTCTTCGCGCCCAGAGGATTGGACGTGGATTGCGGCGCGCTGCAATACGCGGGAGAAGCTTGCGGTGGGCTTGGCGTCGTCGCCATGGGCGGAGACGAGATTGGTCAACTCGTTGTCGACATAGTTGAGGACTTCGCGGCGCAGGCGATCGAGATCGACGCTGCAGGCGCGCAGCACTGCGACCGCGTCCTGATCCTCGGTCAGCGCCAGCAACAGATGCTCAAGCGTGGCATACTCGTGCCGCCTGTCATTGGCCTGCGCCAGCGCCCGATGGAGCGACTTTTCTAGATTGCGTGACAGCACACTCCGCCTTCCTTCCTGGCTGACCTCCGGGTCATGCCCACCTGACGACCATCCAACTAGTCCTTTTCCAGCGTGCATTGCAGCGGGTGCTGATGCTGCCGGGCGAAGTCCATCACTTGAGTGACCTTGGTTTCCGCCACCTCGTAGGTGTAGACGCCGCACACCCCGACGCCGCGCCGATGCACGTGTAACATGATGCGCGTCGCCTCTTGCCGGCTCTTGTTGAAAAACCGCTCGAGGGTGTGGACGACAAACTCCATCGGTGTGTAATCGTCATTCAGCATCAATACCTTGTACATCGAGGGCTTCTTCGTCTTCGGCTTCGCCTTGACGACGACCCCCGTCCCCGGTCCTTCCTCGCCACGTTTTCCGTTGTCGCTCATATCAATCCGAGCCGATGGGCTTTGCTCGCTGGATGATGATATTGGCTTTCGCACAGCTCGGAAAAGGATTTTCCGCCGGCCGCACGATCCACGCGCGATGGGGTCAACTATTCACTCCGGTAGGGCCGACGCAGCAATCCTTCACTTATCGCATCGATCGAGATCCCACGATGCAGAACCGCATCGACCGCCTCGCTGATTGGCATCTCGACCCCGAGCCGCCGCGCCAGAGCGATGACCGCGGCTGCGGTTGCAACGCCCTCCACGACCGAGCGGCGAGCCGCAAGCGCCGCCCTCAGGCTCTCCCCACGACCGAGGGCGAGCCCGAGAGAGTGGTTGCGCGATTGGAGGGCGGTGCAGGTGAGGACGAGGTCGCCTAGACCGGAAAGCCCGCGGAAGGTTTCGGCGCTTCCTCCCTTGGCCTCGCCGAGCCGCACCATTTCGGCCAAGCCACGGGTGATCAGAGCGGCACGAGCATTGTCGCCCAGCCCCCGGCCTAGAATGATGCCGCAGGCGATCGCCAGGACATTCTTGACCGCCCCGCCGATTTCGGCGCCGATTGGGTCAGACGACAGGTAGGGACGGAACCGGACGCTGCCGAGCGCCGCGCCAAAGCCTTGGGCGAGCCCCGTGTCATGGCCGGCAATCGTCACGGCAGCCGGCAGGTCGCGGGCAACCTCGGCAGCGAAGGTCGGTCCCGAGAGGACCGCGAAGGGTGACGTCGGCAAAATCTCAACGCCGATCTCAGACATCATCGCAAGCGAGCCGGTTTCGATACCCTTGGCGCAGTGCAGCAGCGGCAGACCGGGCGGGAATCGTTCGCGGGAAGCCGTGAGGACACCGCGCAGATATTGCGCCGGGACAACGAGCAAAGCGGCGTCGGCGCCCGCCGTGGCCGCTCCGATATCGCTCGTGGCTGCGATCGCCGGATCAAGCGAAATTCCAGGCAGGAACAGTGGATTTGCATGGTTTCGGTTGATTGCTTCGACGATGTCTTGATCGCGCGCCCACAGCACCGGGTTGGAACCGGCGCGCCGTGCGACGATCGCCAACGCCGTACCCCACGCCCCACTGCCAATGATTGCAAGCCGGCGCATTAGGTTATGCCTTGACGCCTGCTCCCGGACGCCGCGGCGCCGAATCGTCGAGGGGCCAACGCGGACGCGGCGCAAAATCCAGGCCGTCCGTCATACCGAGCCGCAGCCGTTCGAGGCCCGCCCAGGCAATCATCGCAGCGTTGTCGGTGCATAATTCGGCAGGCGGAGCGACAAACGAGAGCCCCTCGGCCGCGGCTAACGTCGCGAGACGTTGGCGCAGACGCGCGTTAGCCGCAACTCCGCCCGCCGCCACCAGCGTACGTCCCTCCGGATAATGCTCGCGAAACCAATCCATGGCGTTGGCGGCACGATCGGCGAGCGCGTCGCATATGGCGAGTTCGATGGATGCGGCCAGGTCCGCGGTGGCGCCGGCATCCATCGGCGCGCCATTGACGACGAGCTGGCGCACCGCGGTTTTCAGCCCCGAGAACGAAAAGTCGCAACCGGCGCGCCCTCGCAGCGGCCGCGGCAGGGAAAAACGTCGGAAATCCCCAAATGCTGCGGCGCGTTCAATCGCCGGGCCGCCCGGATAGCCGAGCCCCAACAGCTTTGCCGTCTTGTCGAACGCTTCGCCGGCAGCGTCGTCGAGGGTTGTGCCGAGCCGCCGATAATGACCGACGCCGATGCAGACGAGAAGCTGGCAATGTCCACCGGAAACGAGCAGAAGCAGATACGGGAAATCGACGCCATCGGTCAGGCGCGCCGTCAGGGCATGGCCCTCGAGATGGTTGACGGCGACAAAGGGCTTGCCCGCCGCCCAGGCAATGCCTTTGGCCATCATCGTGCCGGTAATCAAACCGCCGACCAGACCCGGTCCGGCCGCGACCGCGATCGCGTCGATTTCGGCAAGACTGATTCGTGCCTCTTCAAGGCTGTGCTCGATCAAAGCGCCGAGATGCTCGAGATGAGCCCGAGCGGCTATCTCCGGAACAACACCGCCATAGACTGAGTGCTCGCGGATCTGAGAGCGGATCAGATTCGAGCGGATCTCGGCACCTTGCACCGTCGTTGCAACCACCGCCGCGGCGGTTTCGTCGCAGCTGGTTTCGATCCCGAGAACGATCATCGCCGGCGGCGCGCCGCCGGAGCCGCGTTCAGCCGGGCTGCGCGACCTCGTACGTCTTCAGAGTCTTGTCGGTAGCCGCGTCGATTTCGAGCAGCTTGACTGAATAGCCCCACAGCACCGCGACATGGCGGAGCACGGCGCGGCAGCTCTTCTCGGCGAGGAGCACGCCATTATGGACGTAATGCGCCAAGACGAGACAGCGATCGCCACGAAGATCGACATCGATGACCTGGATGTCCGGCTCGCGTCGCGACAGATCATATTGCCGCGAGAGCGCGCTGCGGATCTTGCGATAGCCGAAATCGTCGTGGATGGCTTCGACGTGTAATGACGGCTTGGTGCTGTCGTCGGAGACGTGGAACAGGCGGAAGCGGCGGATCATTTCCGGGCTCAGATACTGCAGGATAAAGCTCTCGTCACGGTAATTGGCCCAGGCGTGACGCAATACCCCGTAGGCGTCGCCCTTGCCGGCGATGTCCGGAAACCATTCCCGGTCCTCGTCCTTGGGATCCTCGCAAATGCGACGGATGTCGCTCATCATGGCGAAACCGAGCGCGTAGGGGTTGAGGCCACTGAAGCGAGGGTCGTCGAAATCAGGTTGGAAGACGACGCTCGAATGCGAATGCAGGAATTCGAGCATCGAGCCTTCGGTGATCAGCCCTTTGTCATGTAAGCGCCGCATGATCTCGTAATGGACGAAGGTGGCGCAACCCTCGTTCATCATCTGAGTTTGTTTTTGCGGATAGAAATACTGCGCGATCAGCCGAACGATGCGGACCAGCTCACGCTGCCAATCCTCAAGCCGCGGCGCCCGCTTTTCGATCAAATAGAGCAAGTTCTCTTCGGGCAGCCCGAGTTCACGCTTGATTTCGAGGAGCCGCGCTTCGGCAGAGCCGGCATCCTCCTTGTCCTTGCCGGCGCCGGGAACGGTGCGCCAGAGATCGTTGTAGGTCGCCTCGGCGTGCGCCTGCCATTCCTCCGCGCGACGCCGCTCCTCTGCCAGGTTCGGCTTGTTGCGGTGGGCGTAGCGGTTGACGCCATGATCCTTCAGCGCGTGCGCGGCGTCGAGGACACGCTCGACTGCCTCAATCCCGTGACGCTCCTCGCACTTGGCGACATAATCACGGGCAAAGCTAAGGTAATCCAGAATGCCGTTTGCGTCGGTCCACTGGCGAAACAAATAGTTGTTCTTGAAAAAATGGTTGTGTCCGAAGGCGGCATGCGCCATCACCAGCGTCTGCATGGTCATGGAATTTTCTTCCATGATATAGCAGATACAGGGATTGGAGTTGATGACGATTTCGTAGGCGAGCCCTTGCAGCCCTTTGCGATAGAGGGTCTCGTGGAACGCAAAGCGCTTGCCGAAGCTCCAATGCCGGTACATCAGCGGCAAGCCGACCGAAGCGTAGGCGTCGAGCATCTGTTCGGAGGTGATGACCTCGACCTGGACCGGGTACACGTCGAGACCAAGTTCGTCGAGCGCGACCCGCTCTATCGCCCCATAGGTCTGACGCAGCGAGGCGTAATCCCAGTTCGGGCCGCTGAAGAGCGGGGTTGCCGTTTCGAGCTTTACCGCCTCCGCGGAGCGCAGGTCAGGCACGCACGCCCCCTTTCGCGAACAATTCGTGGAAGACCGAGAATATCTGCGACGGATCGCCGACCCGGCGCATCGCAAAATGCGGATGCGCCGGCGCGACTTCGCTATAGGCGCGCCACAGATCGCTATCGCGAGCAAGACCGGTCAGGCTGCCGCCCATCCCGTCACCAACTTCGACATAGGCGAAATACTGGCAGATCGGCAGGACTTCGCCGCCGAGCAACGCAACGCAGCGACCGCTATCGGCGCCGTAATTGTCGCCATCAGAAGCTTGCGCCGCGTAGATGTTCCAGCGATCGGTCGGGTAACGCGCCCGGGCTATCTCGAGCATCTTGTCGAGCGCTGTCGACACCACCGTGCCACCGGTTTCGCGGCTGTAGAAAAACGTATCCTCGTCGACCTCCTCGGCCGTGCTCGTATGGCGGATGAAAACGACATCTACATGCCGGTAGCGGCGGATCAGGAACACATGCAGCAGCATGAAGAACCGTTTGGCAAGATCCTTCATCGCTTCGGTCATCGAGCCCGACACGTCCATCAGGCAGAACATGACCGCCTCGGTGTTCGGACGCGGAACCCGATCGAAGCGGTTATAGCGAACATCGACCGGATCGATATAAGGGATGATCTTGCTGCGCTGCTCAAGCCGCAGGAGCTCGCGAGCGAGCCGCTCGGCTTCCTCCTCGGCGCCGCGAGCGCGGGCATTCTCCATCGCCTCACGCACCGCTTCCAGGTCCGCCTGCTTCGGCCGGTGCAACGAAATCCGGCGCGCCAAGCTGTTGCGCATGGTCCGGCGGATGCTGAGATTGGCGGGGCTACCGGTGACGGTGTACCCGGCACGCTGCAGGTCGAAGGCGAAGGTTTCGCGCAGACTTTCTTAACGAGGTCGGGCAACTCGAGATCCTCGAAGAACATGTCGAGGAACTCTTCCTTGGACAAGGTGAACTCGAACGCATCCTCGCCCGAACCGTCGGGGCTGCCCTGCGAACCGCCACGCCCTTCCCCACCGGTCGGCCGCGGAATCTCGTCGCCGCGCAGATATTCCTTATTTCCGGGAACGACGTGCTCGCTGCGACCGGTGCGGCGGGTGTGATGAAACATCGGCTCGACGATCCCACGCATCGGGATCGCCACCTTCTCACCGTGTTCAACATCGGCGACCTTGCGCTTGCGCAAGGCGCTCTGCACCGCCGATTTGACCTCGGCGCGGGCGCGGCCGAGAAAGCGCTGGCGGTTGCTAAGGCTCTTGCCCTTTGGGTTCGGTCGGCGATCGACGATATTCATCGGCTTTCCTCCAAACCGGGCACTATACCAATCCTACCCGGCCTTGTTGACACGCATATACCACTCGACCAGCCGGCGGACCTGCCGTTCGGTGTAGCCGCGCGCCACCATTCGCTCAAGGAAGTCGGCGTGCTTCTTCTCAGTATCGGAGTCCTTCTTCGAGCCAAAGCTGATAACCGGCAACAGATCTTCGACCTGCGAGAACATTCGCCGCTCGATCACCTCGCGCAACTTCTCGTAGGAGGTCCAGGACGGGTTGCGGCCGGCATTGGCAGCGCGGGCGCGCAGGGCAAATTTCACAACCTCGTTGCGGAAATCCTTTGGATTGGCGATACCGGCGGGCTTTTCGATCTTCGACAACTCCTGGTTCAACAGTTCCCGGTTCATCAATTGGCCGGTGTCGGGGTCCTTGTAGTCCTGGTCTTCAATCCAGGCGTCGGCATAGGCGACGTAGCGGTCGAACAGGTTCTGGCCGTAATCCGAGTAGGATTCCAAATAGGCCTTCTGGATTTCGTTGCCGATGAACTCGGCATAGCGCGGCGCCAACTCAGCCTTGATGAAGTTCAGGTACTTCTTCTCCGCGTCATCCGGGAACTGCTCGCGCCAGATCGCCTGTTCGAGCACGTACATCAGATGCACCGGATCAGCCGCAACCTCCTGGGTATCGAAGTTGAAGGTGCTTGAAAGCACCTTGAAGGCAAAGCGGGTCGATATGCCGTCCATCCCCTCGTCGACCCCAGCGGCGTCGCGGTACTCCTGCACCGATTTCGCGCGGGGGTCGGTGTCCTTCAGGCTCTCGCCGTCGTAGAACTCTCATTTTCGAATACAAATTCGAATTTTCATGCGGCTTGACCCGTGAGAGCACACTGAAGCGCGCCAGGATGTCGAGCGTCGACGGAGCGCAGGACGCGTCGGCCAATTCGCTGTTTTGCAAAAGCTTCTCGTAAATCTTGCGCTCTTCGGTGGAGCGCAAGCAGTAGGGCACTTTGATCACCGAAATCCGGTCGATAAAGGCCTCGTTGTTTTTGTTGTTCTTGAAGCTCTGCCATTCCGCCTCGTTCGAATGCGCCAGCACGATCCCTTGATAGGGGATGCCGCCGATATTCTCCGACCCGACGTAATTGCCCTCCTGCGTCGAGGTCAACAACGGGTGCAGCATCTTGATCGGCGCCTTGAACATCTCGACGAATTCGAGGAGCCCCTGCGTCGTCCGATTGAGCCCGCCCGAATAGGAATAGGCGTCAGGGTCGTTCTGGCTGAAGAACTCCAGCTTGCGGATGTCGACCTTGCCGACGAGACTCGAGACGTCCTGGTTGTTCTCGTCGCCAGGCTCGGTCTTGGCGATGCAGATCTGTTTCAGCCGCGACGGTTGCAGCCGCACCACGGTGAATTTCGTGATGTCGCCGCCAAACTCATCGAGACGCTTGACCGCCCAGGGCGAGATCGTTCCGGTCAGCCGCCGACGCGGGATGCCATAGAGCCGCTCCAGCTCAGTGCCGAAGGTGACGGGGTCGAACAGACCGAGCGGGCTCTCGAACACCGGGCTGATCTCGTCGCCAGCCTTCAGCGCGTAGACCGACTCCTTTTCCATCAGCTGCTTAAGGCGCTCGGCTAGAGAGGATTTGCCGCCGCCAACCGGGCCCAACAGGTAGAGGATCTGCTTGCGCTCTTCGAGGCCCTGCGCGGCATGGCGGAAGAACCCGACGATCCGCTCAATCGTCTCTTCCATGCCAAAGAAATCTGAAAACTCAGGGTAGACCTTGATTGTCCGGTTCATGAAGATCCGCCCGAGACGCGGATCCTGGCTGGTGTCGATCATCTCGGGCTCGCCGATCGCCCGCAGCATGCGCTCGGCCGCGCTGGCGTAATAGGACGGATCGTCGGAGCACTTGCCGAGATATTCCTCGATGGACAGCTCTACCTCTCGCCGGTTCTCGTACAACCGCGAGTACATTCCGAAGATGCCATCATCAAAACCCATGTCACACCTCAGCTGACGTCAGCGCTCAAACCGCGCCGCTTCCCGTCATTCCCAAATCAGTCAACGTCACTCGACGAAAAACATTTCGTCGAATATCCCGCATACGCGAACCATATGGCGCCGCGCCGGGCCGTCTCCGAGATCCTGGCAACTTCCACCCCGCCGGTGCCCTTCCCCTCGCGACGGCGACCGACCACGTCACCATCTTGCCACGTTCCGACGCAATCAATATGCCAACGCTTTGTGGCGAGAGTACGGATCTCGTTGTCCGCCGGTTCGGCGACGCGTACGGTCGATGCGCCCCTTTCCTCTGAAGCAGCACAGCGCGGGCAATCGACAACATATTGTGTTAACCTTCTCAACCTCCACCATCATATATATGGTAGCGAAAAATCCCAATCAAAATCTAGGTTAACGACTACGATTGCCCCCGGACGGATTTGGCACAGCCTCCGTCAGCTTGGCGTCAGCCCTATTCTACCGCGGCGTTCTGCCGCAGCGGCGGGCTGGCATCGCCATCGGCCGATCAGCCGCGCGAGGGTGACGCGCGCGGATGCCTGCTCAACGCGGCGCCGACGCCCCGCCTGCCTGGCCGAGCCCGGCGACTGCCGAAGGCTGGCGGCCCGGCGATTTCACAATCTTGATGCTCGAGGCGACATTCCGGGCGAGCGCCTCGCCAAGCTCCTCAGCCAGACAGCCATAGCTCGCATCGGTCATGTGCAGTGCGTCGGGACTGATCGCCGCTGCGGCCAACTGCCCGGTGCGGTCCCATTCCCGCATGATCTCAAAGCGGCGAAACAGGCCGACACGGCTGCGCGCTGCGACCTCCGCGATGATCCGCTCCATGTCCGGGAGACCCGGGCGTGCGAGCACACGCGGGGCAAATTGCAAATCCATCAGCACGACGTCGATTGCATTCTCCTGAAGCACGGCGACGCCGCCGGCGATCAGCGCCCGATCCTCGCGCACATCCTCGCGCCGCAGCACTGCGTTAGTGCCGACCTGCCAGATCACAAGATCGGGATGTTCGGCGACTGCGTCGCGCTCCAAACGCGCGAGTTCCTGGTGCACATCTTCCCCCCCGACGCCGCGATTGATGACCCGGATCGCAAGATCGGGAAAGCGCGTCTCCAGTTCGCGCTGCAGCCGGCTTGGATAGCTCATCATCGGGCTGCTGGAGCCAACGCCCAGGGTCGAGGACGATCCCATCGCGACGATCGTCAACCCTTCGCCGCGTTCAATTCGCGCCGCGGTCCGCGCCAGCGCCGGTCCGATTGTCGTCAGCGCCCTTGGAGCCGCGCAATCGACCGCAAAAGCGCCGCCTGGCGGGTCACCCAGCGCCGCACCACCAGCCATCCCCCAGACAGCGATCGCGAGAAGGATGCGCAAGCCGGGCCGGAACCGTCCTATCATTGCAGGGCAAGCCGGATTGCGGCGGCGAGATTGCGGCCGAGACACTCATAGACGCTGGCGGCGAGACCCGCCCGTTCCTCCTTGGCGACACCGTCAAAGTTGAACATGTTCTGCTCGCTCCAATAGCGCATCATCTCGAAGCGCGGGAACACGTATAGATCATTGACATCGCCGATGCGATGCATCGCCTTCAGATAGCGCTCGAAATCTATCACGGTCGCCGTGCTATGCGAGAATTGCATATCGACCAAGATAATGTCTATGGCTCTTGCCTTCAGTTCGTCCACCCCGGTTTGCAACGCGGCGGCAAAATCACTCGACGTCGACGCCGCGAACCGCATCGGTAGTGCCGGTTTCCCAGATCACCAGCACCGGATCTTCGGCGAAGACGTCGCTTGGAAAGCGGGCCAGCATCTGCTGCGCAGTCTGCCGCGGGACGCCCTTGTTGACGACGGAGATCGGAATCGCGGGATACCAGCGAAGCAGGGCCTCTTGGAGCCGCCGCGGATAAGCCAAATCCGGAGATCCCGCCGCCGAACCGAGCGTCGAAGCGCCGCCGAGCGCGACAATCCGCACCGGCCCGCCGCTGCGCAATTTCTCGGCAAGCTGGGGGAGTTTGGCGTCGACATCGATTAGTTCTGCCGGAACCGTGCATTCCGCCAGCCCGAGAACCGGCGGTGCCCGCACGATTATAGCCGTCGTGAGCACGCCGGCCAGGATTAGCGACAACCTGCGCGCCCAGCCCCCGGTCATGGCTCACCGCCGCTCACTGTCCGCGCCGGTGCAGCATTTCCGACCGTGCGATACCATTCGAGCATTCTGGCGACCAGAAACATGATCGAGATGCCGGCAAAGTTGACAGCAATCTGCAGAAGGATCGCCGAGCTATATTCCGACAATACGAAATGCGCGAGCGCCGAAAGCAATATCCCGAGACAAAAAATTTCGAGCGAATAGCGGCCGCAAAGGACGAAGGGTTTGGCCGCAGCGGAACTCAAGAAGGCTGCCGTCGGCCGGATGCTTGCCGCGACAAGCCCAACCAGGGCAAGAAACGGAATGAGACGGATAGGCGACAGATTGGTCTTGTCGACCGGCCACAATTCTTTCAGCAGAAGGTCGGGAAATGCGTCCCAGAACCCGTGAATCGTCCAGCTTATCCGGACGATCGAACTGGCGGCGACGACGGCCGCAGCCGCCACCAACAGCAGAGTACGCAAGCGCGCAGGCAGTGCTGGCCGCGTCCGGCCGAAGCCCAAGATCGCGCCGATAACGAACAGGAATTGCCATGCAAGCGGATTGAAGAACCAGACATGACCCTCAGGATAGGCAGGTACCGACAAACCCGAGATTTGCACGACGAGATAGCAAGCGGAGGACGGGATAAGCACCAGTAGCGGCGATAATCGCAGTCCGATCAAGATCAACGGAAACGCAGCCAATAAGACAATATAGAGTGGCAGGATATCGAGAAAGGTCGGTTGGAACTGTAGCAGAAGCGCTTTGACTATGGCGACATGCGGTTCTTCGAGAAAATCACCGACGCGCATTTCATCATTATACATAGGATTGTTGAAGCGGGCGACCGTATAGGAGACTTCGGCAATAAAGATCACAAAGAGAAATACGTGCGCCACATAAAGCTGCCAAGCACGGCGCAAAACCTGCGCCGAGGCGCGCAGCGTTCCTTGCGCTGCCAATGTCCGACCGTAAACGAGAGCGGCCGTATACCCTGAAATGAAAATGAAAACTTCTGCGGCATCGAAGAAATTCAGCGGTTGAAGCGTGAAATAGCTGAAGATATTCTGTGGAATATGATCGACAAAAATCAGAACCAGTGCGAGACCGCGAAAAAAATCGAGGCGTAGGTCGCGCGACGAGACAGGCACGATGCGAGGCTTGGGGACACTGGGCTCAAGGCCGATGACAAAGGCGTAGCAGGATTCGCCGCCGCCGTCGATGAAGCCGGTCGTCGCACCCGACCACAATATTGAGGAGGAGAAAGGCATGAACACGACCGGTATCGGGCGCGTCGCAGTCATCGGCGCCGGCACCATCGGAGCAAGCTGGGCCGCGTTCTTTCTGGCTCGCGGGCTGAGCGTCGCGGGCGGGCGACACGCTCCTGGGGCGGAAGCGCGCGAAGCCGCCCCGGGATCGCCTTCGTTTCAGTCGCGAACTCGAATTGGCGGTCGCCGGCGCATGGTTCGTCGTCCTGGCAAGCGTATCCCGAGCGCGAAGGCGTCATGCGCGTCCTATCGCGCCTCGATACCGTCCTTCCTGCGACGACCATAATCGCTTCAAGCTCGTCCGGTTTGCTGATGACTAAATTCTAAGCAATCTGCTGCTACCCTGAGCGCCGCGTGACGGGCCAACCGTTCAACTCGCCGCACCCAGCGTCTCTTATCGGAAGGTTGTCGGCGGCGCTCGGACCGCGCCCCGAAACCGAGGCACGCGCGCTTGCGATTTATGGGGCGCTCGGAAAGTGGCCGATTCATCTCCGCAAGGAGATCGAGGGTCACCTCGCCTGCGGGCGACGCTGTGGCACGAGGCGGCGCGCCTCGTCGCGCAAGGCGTGGCGAGCGTCGCCGATGTCGATACCGCGAACAGCGCCAGACCCGGCCTGCGTTCGGCGCCGATGGGGCCACATCTGACTTTTGATCTGGCTGGCGGGCAAGGCGATATCGGCATGGCGGTGCGGGAGGTGATCGGATCAAGCAGTGTCGGGACCGCAATCATGGCATAAAAATGGCTTGCGCTTATACCCCAAAAGGGGTACGTTTGACAATCCGATAGAATCCTTCAAGAACGTTGAGCCTCCGGAAGGGCCGGGTTTGCCGGCCCTTCTCGCTTTTGGAGGCCAGCCAACTCAAGAGAGACCGGCGCGCATTCCAAAGGAGGCTTCGGTCTGGCGGCGGATATCCTCCGACGAGACGCCGGGGGCGATTTCCGTCAGCGTCATACCGTTCCGGTCGATGACAAAGACGCCAAGGTCGGTGATCACCGGTATCGACGACGCCGGCGCCGGTCAGCGGCAGGGTGCAGCGGCGCAGCAGTTTCGGCTCGCCCCGCGCGGTGTGCTCCATCAGAACGATGACGCGCTTGACGCCGGCGACGAGGTCCATCGCGCCGCCCATCCCCTTGACCATGCGGCCCGGGATCATCCAATTAGCGAGATCCCCGTTCTCGGCCACCTGCATCGCGCCGAGGATCGACAGGTCGACATGGCCGCCGCGGATCATGCCGAAGGATTGCGCGCTGTCGAAATAGCTGGTCGTCGGCAATTCGGTGATGGTCTGCTTGCCGGCATTGATCAGGTCAGGATCCTCCTCGCCCTCGAACGGGAAGGGGCCCATGCCGAGCATGCCGTTTTCGCTCTGCAACTGCACCGTGATCCCGGCCGGGATGTAGTTCGAGACCAGGGTCGGAATGCCGATCCCGAGGTTGACGTAGAAGCCGTCTTTGAGTTCGGCGGCGGCGCGGCGCGCCATCTCGTCGCGTGACCAGGGCATGGGCTTGCTCCTTTCTCCGAGCCGTCGCGATCAACGGTCGCGCCGGCGCACGGTGCGCTGCTCGATATGTTTGTCGAGCGTCGGCAGGTGGACAATGCGCTGCACGAAAATGCCGGGCGTATGGATGTGGTCGGGATCGATCTCGCCGGGCTCGACCAGATGCTCCGCCTCGGCGACGGTGATCCGCCCCGCCGTCGCCATGACCGGGTTGAAGTTGCGCGCGGTCTTGCGATAGACGAGATTGCCTTCGCGGTCCGCCTTCCACGCATGGACGATCGCGAGGTCGGCGACAAGCCCGTGTTCCATGACATAGGTCTCGCCGTCGAACTCGCGGGTTTCCTTGCCTTCTGCGATCAGCGTGCCTACCCCAGTCTTAGTGAAGAATGCCGGCACGCCGGAGCCGCCGGCACGGATTCGCTCCGCCAAGGTCCCCTGGGGATTGAATTCCAGATCGAGTTCGCCCTTGAGGTAGAGATCGGCGAAGAGTTTGTTTTCGCCGACATAGGAGGAGATCATCTTGCGAATCTGCCGGCTTTCGAGCAGCAGGCCGAGGCCCACCCCGTCGATGCCTGCATTGTTCGAGATCACGGTCAGCCCGCCGACCCCGGAGTCCCGGATCGCCTTGATCAGTGTTTCAGGTATGCCGCAAAGGCCGAATCCGCCGGCCATGATCGTCATGCCCTCGCGCAACAGCTCAGCCAGCGCCGTCGCGGCATCGGGATAGGTCTTGTTCATCGCGCGCTCCTTCCCAAACTGGGCTCACTGTCGCCGGCCGCTTTGCGGAGGGTCAGTTGCGTTCTCCGGGCCGTGGCGCCGGCGCGTTGAGCCCGAGCGCCCGGCGCGTATCAGCATCGACCACGCCGCTGACATTGAGCCCCTTCTGCTTCTGGAAGCGGGCCACGGCGGCGGCGGTCGAGGGACGATAAACCCCGTCCTGATCGACCGGCAGCTTTGCCGCGGCAAGAGCGCGCTGCACGCTCTTCACATCCGCGCCCTGCATCGGCGGCTCCGCCGGTCTGATTAGCGGCGGCCCGTCGGGCGGCGCGGTCGCGAACCATGAACTGAGGTCGTTGCCGTTGACACTGAACCAGTTCTCCGGCGACGAAGCGAGGTGGAAGCTGGCGCGCGGCGCGCCGTCCGCAGCCTTGCCCGGGACCGCCAATTCCCGCAACACCGGCAGGTATTCGGCAAACGGCGCCGAACCCACCAGGCCGGGGATCGCGTCAAAACCGCGCACGACAAAATCGCCATTTGCCGTATAACCCGACGGCAGCAAAGGCGAGCCTTTCGCCTCCGCCTTCAGGTCGGCGCCGATTTCGGCGGTATCGACGGCAATGTTGTAGATGCGAAAGGTCGGGTTTAGCGTCGCCAACGCGCTCAGCATCTGCTGCGAAGCTTGCTGTTTCTCGGGGTCGTCGCCGCCGCTCTGCGCGGCTGCCTGCAACATCGCGCGCAGCGTTGCAGTCTGCAGATTTTCGACGCCAAGATCGATGACGATCCGGCGCGGCACAAGGCGGGCGTCAAACAGCGGCGGCGCTAGTTCGAGCCCATCTTCACGAATTCCCAAGCGGATCGATGCCACATCGGCATCGAACCCGTTGGCGGTGGCCGTCAGTTCGATTTTGGCCAGCGATGCCAGAGGCTCGCTGCCGTCGCCTCGCGCTTTGAGTCCTTCGAGAACGGCATTCGCCTGGATCGTGCCAAAGACCGACGGGACGCTCGGCAATACCGCAATGACGCGAGCCAGCCGCACATCCGGAGGGCTCTCCTTATCCTTCTGCAGCGCATCGAGCGTATCGCGCAACTGCTCGAGCGTTTCGAGCTTCGGTCCGGCGGAATTTCCGGCCACCGAGATATGTTCGATACTGCCCGCCGCCGGCGCCGATGGCAGCGCAAACTCCAGCTTCTTCAGTTCGAATGCCGCCGGCGCGCTCCAGCCGCCCCCCGGCTCGGCGATCAGCTTGGAGGTCATCGTCAGCGGGCCGAGACTGACCCAGCTTCCGCTGTCAGGATGATCGAGGCGGATTGCGGTGATGGTGAGCGCGGTGTCGCGGGCGCGTCCGGAGGCGACGTCGAGAACCATATTGGCGCGCGCGTCGTCGAGGGCAATCTTGATCTGGCTTCCGCCGGCCTCTTCGAGCGTCACCGCCTTCGGGAGCAAAATCGCCAAGGCGACGGATTCGCCGCCGTCACGCGCCGGCGTCTCGCGGATTTCCAATCGATCGAAACCGAGGCGCAATTGCGGGTCGGCAGGAATCACCATTTTGCCATTGGTGACTGTCGCGATCAGATCGTCGCCATCGCGATGCAGATCCCACGGCACGGCCCCGACCCATTCCGCGACGTCGGGGCCAAACCCGGCGATAACGGCGTCGATCTGCCCCTTGAACCGGTCGAGTTCTGCGTCGGCGGCATGCGCCGGTGACGTGGCAACCAGCAGCACGATCGCCGCCAACCCCAGGCTAAGACGCCGTCCAGTTCCCATCGAGAAGATCCGTTTCGGTCCGACATGATCTTATAGTGGGAGAGCTAAGGATATGTCAGCGCCATCGGATACGACGACGGCCGAATTCAGGGGATCCGCGGAAACCGAGCCGCAGGATTGGGCCGCCCTCGCCGCCTTTCTCGAGCGCCGGGGGATGGCGCTTGGGCCGTCCGCTCCGCGTCAGTTTGCCGGGAGGCTTCGGCAATCTCAACTATCTGATCGAGATCGATGGCGCACCGGCGGTATTGCGTTGCCCGCCGGCCGGACCGTTGCCGCCGGGGGCCAACGACATGGCCCGCGAGTTCCGCATTCTCTCGGCCTTGTGGCGGGCCTATCCATTGGCGCCGCGCGGGCTCCTCTTTGGCACCGATCCGACCGTTCTCGGGGCACCGTTCCAAATCATCGAGCACCGCCCGGGGATCGTGATCCGCGACATCTTGCCGCCGGACCTCGCCGGCCGGCCGGAAATAGGCGCAGCGCTCGGCGGCCATCTGGTCGAGAGCCTGGCTGCATTGCACGCCGTGCCGGCCGATGCGGTCGGGCTTGAAAGCCTGGGTCGGCCCCAAGGATTTCTCGTCCGGACGGTCGAGGGTTGGGCCACGCGCGGCGGCGCCGTTGGCGATCTTTTGAACCCGGCCGCCTTTACCGAGACGGTCTCGTGGCTTCGCCGGCAGCTCCCCGTCGAGCCGCCGCCAACGCTGATCCATTCCGACTTCAAACTCGACAACATGATCTTCGAACCGAGGAGCCTCGCTCCGGTCGCCGTCATCGACTGGGACATGGGCACGCGCGGCAATCCGCTTTGGGATCTCGCCGTGATGCTGAGTTATTGGGTCGAGCCGGGCGATCCCGATTGCCTGCACCGTATCCGACAGATGCCGACGGCCACAGCCGGTTTCCCGTCCCGCCGCGAAGTGCTCGACGCCTACCAGCTCCTGACCGGCCGCGCCGCGCCGAACTTCGCCTTCTACCGTGTCCTGTCGCTGTTCCGCTCGGCGATCGTCTTTTTGCAACTCTTCGAGCGCTCCCGCCGCAGCCCGAGCGCGAATAGGCGGAGAATGGACTTCGACCTCCTCGGCCGCGATCTTCTCGACTACGCCTGGATGACCAGCCGCGGGCAAGCGCCAATCTGAAAAAACCCTTGCATCGGCAAGCCCCTCGACCGAAATTGCGGAATGGCTGGGGTGCCGAACGGCGTTGCGCTCGCAAGTGCGCGCGGCGGTCGGCTGAGATCAGACCCACTGAACCTGGTCGGGCAAGCCCGGCGAAGGGAGTCCGTCATCACCGCGACAATCACCGGATCGCGCTTCCGCCCCAAAACTGTAGTTGTCGGCGCTGGCGTCATGGGGCTCGGCATCGCTTGGCGGCTGGCGCAAGCGGGCTGCATGGTCGATGTCTATGATCGAGGCGCAGCCGGCCGAGGGGCCAGCTGGGCGGCGGCAGGAATGCTTGCCGCCGCGGTTGAGACCGAGCCGGGCGAGGAACCGCTGCTGGCACTGGCGCTGGAGAGTCAGCACTTGTGGCCCGGTTTCGCGCGGGAGCTCGAAGCCGTAGCCGGCATTTCCGTCGGTTACCGCGATGAGGGTACGCTCGTCGTCGCGCTTACCCGTGACGACGCCGAGCAGCTCCACCACACTTTCGAATTCCAGAAAGGCCTCGGCCTCGAATTGAGTTGGCTCGCTGCCGGCGAAGCGCGCCGGCGCGAACCGCATCTGCGCGCCGGCATCTCCGGCGCGGTGCTGAGCCCGAACGATCATCAGGTCGAGAACCGTCTCGTGGTTGAAGCGCTGGCTGTCGCGGCGCGGCGATGCGGTGTCGCCGTTCACGAACACTGCGCGGTGCGCGAGATCGAGGTGTCGGGCGGACGCGCCGCGGGGGTTGTCACCGAGCGCGGACGTACCCCCGCCGACATCGTCGTGCTGGCTGCCGGCGCCTGGTCCCGCCAAGTCAGCGGAATTCCGTCGGCGCAGCTGCCCCCGGTGCGCCCGATCAAGGGGCAGATGCTGGCGCTGCGCATGGATCCGGCCGCACCTTTGCTGCGCCATGTGATCTGGCTGCCGCGCGGCTATCTCGTTCCGCGCCTTGACGGGCGGCTCCTGGTCGGCGCCACGGTCGAAGAGCGCGGCTTTGACGAAGCGCTTACCGCCGGCGGCCTTCTGGCGCTGATTGAGGGCGCCTGGCGCGCCGTGCCTGCGATCGAGGATCTGTCGGTCGTCGAGACCTGGGTTGGGTTTCGCCCGGGCTCGCGCGACGACGCGCCGATGCTAGGACCGAGCGGCATCGACGGGCTTGTCATCGCGACCGGCCATCACCGTAACGGCATCCTGCTACTGCCGGTAACAGCGGCCGTGATCAGTTCCTGGCTGTTGACGGGCCATTTGCCGCACGCGGCGACGCCCTTCAGCCCCGAGCGGTTTGCCGTTCCCCGTGCCGCGTCGCGGGCTTCCCCACCGCTCGCCGCGGAGGGAGGATAATGCGACTGCGGGTCAACGGGGTGGAGGACGAGGTTGCGGCGACGACAGTCGCCGAGCTTCTTGCCTCGCGCGGCGTCGATGCCAAGGCGCGGTTTCTCGCGGTCGCGGTCAACGGCGCGGTGGTCCGACGTTCCGAGTGGCCGTCTCATGTTCTCGCCACCGGCGACGACATCGAGATCGTCCGTCCGCTGCAGGGCGGCTGACGCAACCATCTGAGGAAACTTGACTGATGACCGACCCCCTGACGATCGCCGGCGTGAAGCTGTCCTCCCGGCTATTCGTTGGCACCGCCAGCTATCCGAACCAGCAGATGCTGCTCGACTGCCTCGAATTGAGCGGCGCGGAATTGGTTACCGTGTCGATCCGGCGGATCAGCCTCGAAGGGTATGCCGAGAGCCTAGTGGACCTGCTCGGCGGCCGCTACCGGCTGTTGCCGAACACCGCCGGCTGCGTCACGGCGCGCGACGCGATCCTAACCGCCGAGCTTGCCCGCGAAGCGCTCGAAACGGATTGGGTGAAACTCGAACTGATCGGCGACCGCGAAACGCTCTATCCCGATGTCGAGCAGCTCGTTCATGCCGCCGACGAGCTGGTGCGCAAGGGTTTTACCGTTCTGCCCTATTGCAACGAGGACCCGGTCGCGTGCCGCAAGCTCGCCGATGTTGGCTGCGCCGCGGTCATGCCCTTGGGCTCGCTGATCGGGTCGGGGCGCGGCATCGCGAATCCGACGGCGATCGAGGTGATCTGCTCGCGCAGCCCGGTGCCGGTAGTGCTCGACGCCGGGATCGGAACCGCCTCTGATGCGGCGTTGGCGATGGAGCTCGGCTGCGACGCGGTTCTCGTCAACACCGCGATCGCCAAGTCGCACGACCCGCGGCGGATGGCGGCGGCAATGCGAACCGGGGTCGAGGCCGGCCGACTCGCGCGATTGGCTGGGCGCATCCCGCGACGCACTTTCGCCGAACCGTCGAGCCCCCAACTCGGCCTCGTAGGCTCTTAAGCCGGCGCGAGCGATGCCGCCGGGTTGCCCGAGGCGGTAACGGGCGCCCGCCATGGTCTTCGCCCTCCCGCTCTACGACGACAATCCCACGGTCCGCGCGCCAATCGTCACCTGCTGCCTAATCGGCCTCTGCGTCGGCGCCTTTTTGTGGCAGCTCGGGAACAATCAACACCAGGTGATCTTCAGCTATGGGATGATACCGGCGGTGCTGTTTGGCAGCGCCCATCTGGCCCCGGCCTTGCACGTCCTACCTGCCTGGGGAACGCTCTTCACCAGCATGTTCCTGCACGGAGGCTGGTTTCACTTGATCGGCAACATGGTGTTCCTGTGGATCTTCGGGAACAACATCGAGGATGTGCTCGGCCACGCGCGCTATCTCGTTCTCTATCTTCTTTGCGGCGTCGCCGCGGCGCTGGTCCAGGCGCTGTTCAGTCCCGCCTCACATGTGCCGATGGTCGGGGCCAGCGGGGCCATAGCCGGGGTGCTGGGCGCCTACCTGCTGCTCTATCCGCGCGCCAACGTGCACTGCTTCATCTGGATCGTCATCTTCTTTCGCATCATCAATGTGCCAGCCTGGATCCTGCTCGGCCTGTGGTTCGCGATGCAATTGTTCAGCGGGCTTGCCGCGGCACCCGGTAGGCCCGGCGTCGCTTTTTGGGCGCATATCGGCGGCTTTCTCGCCGGGATGGCGCTGGTATCGGTAATGCGCCCGCCCGGCATCGATCTGATGCAGCAGGCGCGCAGCGACATCTTCCACTCGACACGGCCGGGCACATTTCCGGGTCGAGGCGCCGGGCATCGCGGCTCGGTGCCGTCTGCCGGTCGCCGTTATCGATTGCCGGAGGACCCGTGTGGATGACGTCCCGTTGCGCCCGACCTCAGCGCGACCCGGACCCGCTGGCGATGGCTGGCTGGGCAATTTTTTGCAGCAGAGCCAGCCATCGTTCGATCCGCTTTCGATTTTTGGAGAAATCGTATTTGCCGTAGCGCGACCGACTGTAGATGGCGACGCTGGAGCGGGTTGGGCCGAGGGCCACGAACTCTACCGTCACGATATCGGGAAAGCGCAACAATGGCGAACGCTCGATGTAGGCATAGCGGCGCGCCTCGGGGTCGGTCTCGACAGCGGCCAGCCGGTGGTTGTCGGCGACGATTTCGCCCCAATAGTCCCGCAGTCGCTGCCAAGGAATGTCGAATACCGGGCTCGGCCGGGCCTCGGCCGCCGCGCAGTAGCCGGGCGGACAGGCGAGCCAACTGGCCCGCGGCAGCGGCGACTTCAGTCGTGCGAGGTCCACCCGCTCGTCACGGGCTAGGCGATCTCCCGCCGGACGGCCCATATAGATGCGAACGGCGAGCCCGCTGGCTGCCATCACCAAGCCGACCGCGACCAACGCCGCGATGATCTGGCGACCAATTCGCACCCTTCCTCCGACCTTGCCGACCGACCCCGGCTGGAGGTCCGCTTGCTAGTTATGCCATAACCGCGGCCGCGAACAGGGTTGCGATAGCGAAAGCGAAGGAGCCATGGCGAAGCGACGAATTGGCGGCGGGGGCGGCGGACGGAGCGCTATACGCTCCGCAGGGTCTTGCCGAAGGGATCGCAGCGCTCGCCACGTTGCCGGTCTTCGCCGCGATCCTGGAGCAAGCCGGGTCGCCCCGGTTCCGCCGCCGGCGCAATGGGTTCCCCACATTGCTGCACATCATTCTCGAACAGCAGGTCTCGATCGACGCGGCCGCGGCGATGCACCGCCGCCTGACCGAGACCTCCCGCCCCTTGGCGCCCGAGACCTTTCTCGCCCTCGACGACGCGTCGTTGCGCGCCTGCGGGTTCAGCCGCCAGAAGATGGGCTACGCCCGCGACCTCGCGGCCAAGGTCGCCGACGGCAGTTTCGATTTCGCCCGGCTCGCCGCCGCCGATGACGAGGCCGCCCGCGCCGCGCTCATCTCGCTCAGAGGCATTGGCCGCTGGAGCGCCGAAGTTTATCTGATTTTTGTGCTTGGCCGAGATGACGTGTGGCCAGCGGGGGATCTGGGTCTGCAGATCGCGGTCCAGGAGTGTCTTGGGCTCGAATCCCGTCCGGCGGAGGCCGAATTGCGCGCCCTCGGCGAGACCTGGCGACCATGGCGCGCGGTCGCCGCTTGCCTTTTCTGGCAATCCTATCTCAAAGCGCGCAACCGCGTGGCGCCGAGTCTTGCCCCGGAACTCTATGCTTGAGGCAACGGCTTACGATTTCGGCAAGGTCATGATCGGCCTAGATAGATCAAATCCGGATTGCGAATCTGACCCTGGTTTACGGTGTAGATGACCAGGTAGCGCGCACCGGCGCTGTAGGCTCGGTGGGCGATTTGCCACAAGCTGTTGCCGTGCCGCACGACACAGGTTTGGTCGGCCGTCAGTTCGGTGATCGCAGGCGGCGCCAGCTTCCGGTGCGACGGCGCTCGCATTGGCGTTGCCAGCAACTAGAGCCGGGCAAGATACTGTAATCGCCTGATGTCGTGCCTTTGAAGCCCGCTGGCTTGACGAGAAAAATGGTCGAATATGATGCCCAAGCTGCCGGCGACGGCACCGACAGCGCGACTATCATCTTGGCGCGGACCTCTTTGCCGCCTCGCGGATATTTTGAGTCGAGCGACAGCACCCTATCGCCGGGCCCCAGCCGCTTGGTCGGCGCCAGTACCCATTCACTGCGGCTATCGGCGGTCGCCACGCCCAGCGCCTTGTCGCCGTCGAGACCAGTAACCTCGGCGCCCGGCGCGGTGCGGCCGGCGATGACGTCGGTCCCGCCCGGCCCGATCTTGACGATGTCAAAGCTGGGTGCGGCCGGAGCGGGCTTGACGTCCGGCGGCCGTTTGGAGGGAATTGTTGCTGCGGATTTGGGAATCACGACGGCAGCGCGCTCGCCCGACCGGAGGGACGAACGCAGCCGTGCCCGCCAGCAACAGGACCGCAATTACCGCGCCGGTCGGCAATCTCTCGGCTCCGATTGCCGGCAGAACACGAGGTACGATGTCGACGATCCGACGGCTTTGCGTTTATTGCGGCGCTTCAGGAGCGGTGGCGACGGTCTACCGGGCCGCTGCCGCGCAGCTCGGTGCCGGTCTCGCGGCGACCGGCATCGAATTGGTGTTCGGCGGGGGCCGCGTCGGGCTGATGGGACTGTGCGCCGATGCCGCGCTTGCCGGAGGCGGCCGGGTTACCGGCATCATTCCGCGGCGCCTGCACGACGCCGAACTCGCCCATCACGGCGTCACCGAATTGGTCGTCGTCGACAGCATGCACGAGCGCAAGCGACAGATGGCCGAGCGGGCCGACGCCTTCGCAATCCTGCCAGGCGGCATCGGCACGCTAGACGAGACGTTTGAGATTCTGAGCTGGAAGCAGCTTCAACTGCACGACAAGCCGATCCTGCTCGTCGATATCGAAGGCTACTGGACCCGGTTGCTCGCGCTCCTCGACCACATCATCAACGCCGGTTTTGCGCGACCCCGAACGCGCGACCTAGTGCGCGTCGTTCCGACCATCGCAGCGCTGATGGAGGCGCTCGGGGATCAGCCTACCTCGCGCATCGCGATTGAGACCGGACGGCTTGGACTAACAAACTGACGCAACAGCAAAATCCATAGATATCCACGGGGCTGGGGATAAGTTCGTGGATAGGAGGTCCAGCAGCACCGAAAACTGAGAGAGGGTGACGACCCGCAACGGCTTGCCTATCCTTAGTGCAATATCTCTAGAGTATTGAAACTCGGGGCGAAAATGTTACGACCGAAATTCGAGAACGCTAAATCTAACGTAACAAGCTTAAACTACCGCAGAATTGCGCCACATTCGGGCGCCGCTACTGGCCTTGTGCACAAAATGGCGTCTGCTGCGTCGGATTACGGCATGCGGGCTCAGCCGGCGCTTGGCGATTGTCGCCACCCTCCAGCTTGCCTCGCCGGTTAGCGGCAACTATCTTCGCGCGCTTGACGAGATTTCGGCCGGACCTCTTTCCGGCTGCCTGTGAGGATGATGTCGATGGCAAAGATCAAGGTGGCGCGGCCGATCGTCGAACTCGACGGCGACGAGATGGCGCGGATCATGTGGAGCTTCATCAAGAACAAGCTGATCCTGCCCTATCTCGACATCGACCTGAAATAGTACGACCTCGGGATGGAGAGCCGCGACGCCTCACGTCAGTGCGACAAGACAGCCCATAATCGTCCAATAGATCAACTCAGCCGAAACGAAAGCGGCTCGCGGAGGTGCAGCATGTCAGATCTCGAAATCGTTTGGACGAAGGTTGATGAAGCACCTGCGCTTGCTACGTTTTCCCTTCTGCCGATCGTCGAAGCCTTCGTCGGGGCGGCCGGCGTGAAGATAAAGCTGAAGGACATTTCGCTGACTGGCCGCATCATCGCCAACTTCCCCGACAAACTGACGTCAGCGCAAAAGATTAACGACGAGCTCGCCGAACTTGGCCAGCTTGCGATGCGCCCCGAGGCCAACATTATCAAGTTGCCCAACATCTCCGCCTCGATCCCGCAGTTGAAGGCTGCGATCAAGGAGTTGCAGAGCAAGGGTTACGACGTGCCGGATTATCCGGATAGCGACGCGACGCCGGCGAATAAGGAAATCCGCGCCCGCTACGGCAGGGTGCTCGGCAGCGCCGTCAATCCGGTGCTGCGCGAGGGCAATTCCGACCGCCGGGCCGCCGGCGCCGTGAAGCAGTACGCGCGCAACAATCCGCATAGGATGGGCGCCTGGAGCAAGGACTCGAAATCGCACGTGGCGCACATGTCCGGCGGCGATTTCTACGGTTCGGAGATCGCGACGACGATTGCGGCGCCGACCAATGCCCGCATCGAGTTGGTCGGCAGCGATGGCGCGGTCACGGTGCTGAAGGCGAAGACGCCGCTTCAGACCGGGGAGATCATCGACGCGTCGGTGATGAACCGTAAGGCGTTGCGCGCCTTCTTCGCCGCGCAGATCGACGCCGCGAAGAAGGACGGCGTCCTATTCTCGCTGCACGTCAAGACAACCATGATGAAGATCTCTGATCCCATCCTGTTCGGTCATTGCGTTTCCGTGTTCTTCGCCGATGTGTTCGAGAAGCATGGCGCCACGCTGACGCGCCTGGGCGTCGATCCCGACAACGGCGTGGGCGACATGCTGACCCGGATCGAGACGTTGCCGGAGGCTGAAAAGGCGGCGATCAAGGCCGATATCCAGGCCACCTACGCGAAGCGGCCTGGCCTAGCCATGGTCAATTCCGACCAGGGAATCACCAATCTGCACGTGCCGAGCGACGTCATCATCGATGCATCGATGCCGGCGATGATTCGCGAATCCGGGCATATGTGGGGCCCTGACGGCAAGCTGCACGAGGTGATCGCCGCGATCCCCGATCGTTGCTACGCGACGCTGTTCGAGACTGTCATCGAGGACTGCAAGGCGCATGGCGCCTTCGACCCGAAGACGATGGGCTCCGTGCCGAACGTCGGGTTGATGGCGCAGCAAGCCGAGGAGTATGGCTCGCACGACAAGACGTTTGAGGTCGCCACGGGCGGAACGGTGCGCGTGGTCGCCGATGACGGCACGGTTCTGCTGTCACAGCCGGTCGAGACCGGTGACATCTTCCGGATGTGCCAAGTCAAGGACGCGCCGATCCGGGACTGGGTCAAGCTTGGGGTGCGCCGCGCACGCCTCACCGGCACCCCAGCGGTGTTCTGGCTCGACGCCAAACGCGCGCACGACGCGCAGTTGATCGCCAAGGTCGAGAAATACCTGAAGAACGAGAACACATCGGGTCTCGACATCCGCATCCTGGCGCCGGTCGAGGCAATGAAGTTCTCACTCGATCGCATCCGCAAGGGGCTCGACACCATCTCCGTGACTGGCAATGTGCTGCGCGACTACTTGACCGATCTTTTCCCGATCATGGAGCTGGGCACGTCGGCCAAGATGCTGTCGATCGTTCCGCTGCTGGCGGGCGGCGGGTTGTTCGAGACCGGGGCCGGCGGTTCGGCGCCCAGGCATGTGGAGCAGTTCCAGCACGAAGGCTATCTGCGCTGGGATTCGCTGGGCGAGTTCCTGGCGCTTGGCGCTTCGCTGGAACATCTGGCGCAGACAAGTGGGAATAAGGACGTGCAGGTTCTGGCCGAGACGCTCGATGAGGCCAACGGCAAGATCCTTGAGTACAACCGCTCGCCTGCGCGGAAGGTTGGCGAACTGGATAATCGTGGCAGCCATTTCTACCTGGCGCTGTATTGGGCACAGGCGCTGGCCGGGCAGAATAAAAGCCCGGCACTGGCAGCCCGCTTCAAACCGCTGGCGGAGGCGCTGGCGGCCAACGAGGCCAAGATTAATGCTGAGCTGATCGCCGCGCAGGGTAAGTCGGTGGATACTGGCGGTTATTATCTGCCCGATCAGGCTAAGACATCGGCGGCGATGCGGCCGAGTGAGACGCTGAACGCTGCGCTCGCCGCTCTCTGACGCGGCGTCAGGTGGAGCTCGACACGAACTTGCAGAAGGCAATGGGCTAGGCCGGCCTGACCAACCAGGGAGGAGGAAGCGACGATGCGGCTGAGCATCCTTGACGATTACCAAGGGGTCGCACTCGACATGGCGGATTGGTCGCCGATCAGGGGCCGTGGCGTCGAGATCGCCGTCGAGCGCCACGCCTTCGCCGATGAGGACGCGGTGGTGCGGGCACTTGCCGATTCCGAGCTCGTCGCGGCGATGCGCGAGCGCACGCCGTTTCCAAAATCCGTCGTTGACCGTCTTCCCAAACTCAAATTGTTGATCACCACCGGCATGCGCAACGCCTCGTTCGACATGGGAGCGCTGAAGGACCGGGGTGTGACCGTGTGCGGCACCGGCGGTCCTGGTGGCGGCAACGAGGATACAGCTGAACTCGCCTGGGGACTGATCCTCGGCGCCGCCCGACGGATCGCCGAGGATCATCAGTTCATGCGGCAAGGCGGGTGGCAGACCCGCATCGGCCATCGCGTCGCCGGTAAGACCTTGGGCCTGTTGGGCCTCGGGCGCCTCGGCAGCGCGGTCGCCCGCGTCGGTCTCGCCTTCGGCATGAAGGCGATCGCCTGGAGCCAGAACCTGACCGCGGAGAAGGCTGCGGCGCAGGGCGTCGAACGGGTCGAGAAGGACGAGCTGTTCCGCCGCTCCGACATTCTCTCGGTGCATCTGGTGCTGAGCCCGCGCAGCCGCAGCCTCGTCGGGGCCCGCGAAATCGGGCTGATGAAGCCGAGCGCCATCGTCGTCAATACCTCGCGCGGGCCGATCTGCGACACGGGCGCAATCATCGCCGCGCTCAAGGAGGGACGCCTCGCCTATGCCGGGTTCGACGTCTACGACAAGGAGCCGCTGCCGATCGACCACGCGTTGCGCACAGCGCCGAACGTGATCCTGACCCCGCATATCGGCTATGTGACCGAGGAGAACTATCGCAGCTCCTACCCGCAGATCGTCGAGAATGTCGTCGCCTTCCTCGACGGCAAGCCGATCCGCGTCATTTGAGGAATGGCCGATCGTGCGATCACCATCCGACCCTCGGGCGAGGCCGACATCGAGGCGATCGCGGCGATTTACCGCCACCATGTGTTGCACGGCGTCGCCTCGTTCGAGGACGTCCCGCCCGCACCCGAGGAACTGGGCCGACGCCGCCTGGAAGTCGTCTCCCGCGGGTTGCCGCATCTGGTCGCCGAGCGGTCCGGGCGGGTAGTCGGCTACTGCTATGCCAGCCTGTACCGGATGAGATCAGCCTACCGATATTCGGTTGAGGATTCGATCTACATCGACGCCGCCGAACTCGGGCAGGGGATCGGCCGCGAATTACTCACGGCTCTGATCGAGCGCTGCACCGAGCTCGGCTATCGTCAGATGGTCGCGGTTATCGGCGGCGGCGATCAATGGCCCTCGATCCGCTTGCACGAGAGGCTGGGCTTTGCTCGGGTCGGGCTGTTGCCCGCGGTCGGGTTCAAGTTCGGCGCCTGGGTCGACGTCGTTGTGATGCAACGCGCGCTGGGTCCAGGTGCTGCGACCCCGCCGCTCGATCCGCCGGGAGGAGGCGAAGCATGACTGACGAATTCACCGAAGCGAGCGCGATTTCCGGCTATCATGCCCATGTTTATTACAGCACGGCGACGCGGCCGATCGCCGAACGACTGCGCGCCGGGATCGGCGAACGCTTCGAGGGGCGGATCGGCAATTGGCACGACGAGCCGGTCGGGCCACATCCGACGGCGATGTATCAGGTGGCGTTTGCGGTCGAGGCATTTGCGCGTCTGGTTCCCTGGCTGATGCTCAATCGCGGCGGGTTGGATATCCTTGTTCATCCGATGACGGACGACTCCCTAGCCGACCACAGCCGGTTCGCGCTATGGCTCGGCTCGCCGCTGCCGCTGCGATTGGAGAGGTTACGCCGGGCCTCACCTCCCCCTGACCAGGGTCATATTCGTCCGAGCAGTAACAGGACGACGACAATCACCAGCAGCAAACCGAGCCCGCCGCTCGGGTAGTAACCCCATCCGCTGCTGTAGCCCCAGTGCGGCAATGCGCCGACGAGCAGCAGGATCAAGATTATCAGCAGGATCGTACCTAACATGGCGATCAGCCGCGTGTAATTATCGATGCTGCTAATAACCAACGCGACGGCGTCAGAGTTCCGTATTAATCTGCGGCTTCTGCGTCCAAAGGCGCCCCGCGGCCTACCAGCGGCGAACCGGGCCGCAATCGACGTGCACGAAATCCGATCGCGGATAATACCCAACCCCGCCACAGCCGAGGCTCAACGCCGCGTCACGGACCTCGCGCAGACTGCGCCGCTCGGACCGCAGATCAACGGCCATGCCCTTGATGTGATAGCTGTGCTTGGCGACGCCGACACCCTGAAGATAGAGACGACGGTTGGTCGTCGGCGAGCGATATCCACAGACCACGAGGAACGGGTCGTGTGTGTCGAGGCGCTCGCGCAGCCGGCCGAGAACATCGAGAACCCCGGCGTCCATCGGCCTGATTTCGTCGGTATCGTGGTCCCGCAGGATCCAGTTGATGTCCCGTACCGCTTCGCGGATGTAATGGCCGTCGGCCCAGTAAACCGTCCGCAGCCATTCGCCAGTATGCACGTTGTAGAGCGATACGGATTTTGGAGCAAAGGACACAGCCGGAACCGGCTTTATCAGACCGGCCGCGCCGACCGCAGCCGCGGCGCCGAGCAAACGCCGACGGCTCATCAACGATGATGCATTCAATGGCAACTCCCCCCAATCCCCGGGAACGGCCATAGCATCGTAAATCCGGCGGAACAAGCCCGTCCTGCCGCGAATTGAGAGATCGCGGGCTTTTTGTTACTATTTTTTATGCGCCAGTTGAGCAGGCTCTCTCGGACCTCACCCTTTCCGTTGGGGAGCCGCGGTATCCTGCGCCATCGGCGGCTGTTGCGCGCGAGTCAGACGCGCCCAGATCTCCTCGTCGCGCCCATAAGGATCGCCGCGAAAGGCGATCGAACCGTCCGATTCGACATAGGCCGTCTGGTAGACGATAAAGATCGGTAGCGGCGCCGGCAACAACCGACGATTAGTGTAGTCGAGGCCAATCGCCTTGGCGATCGCTTCCGGGCTCTGGCTAAGAATAAGGGCGGCGAAGGTCTGCGGGTTCTGGACCCGGACGCAACCGTGGCTCATCATGCGGCCCGCTGCGCGAAACCGCCAGCGTTCCGGCGTATCGTGCAGGTACACGTCGAACCGGTCGGGCATTTCGAATTTGAGCCGGCCAAGCGCGCTGTAGGGACCCGCCTCCTGCTGCACCGACGTCGGACCGCGAAACCGCATGTGATGCCGCGCCAGATAGCCGCGGTCGCTCGCCAGCCTGGGCAGGATCTCCTCTTCCAGAATCGACCGGGGGACATTCCACGGCGGATTGAACAGCACGCTATTGATCGTCGACTGAAATTCGGGCGTCTGCTTGTCGGTCTGGCCGACGATTACGCGCGTCGTGAAGATCGGCTGGTTTTCGCGATACAAGCGCAGCTCGGCGATTGCGGTGTTGACGACGACGCGGTCGGGCGGCATCTGCCGCGGCAGCCAACGTAGCCTTTCAAGATTGATCTGCAACAGCCGCGCCCGCTTTTCAGCGGTCAGGCGGTCGCCGGTGACGACGCGTTGGCCTTTCCGCCGCGGTTCGGCGGCGGACCCGGGCGCACCCGCGGCAATCGCCTTGTATTCGGCGTAGCCCCGCAGCATCGCCCGGTATTCCGGCGAGGCCGGCGCCAGCGCCTCGATCGCCTTTCCAGGATCGGTGAGGGCGATCGCGGCGTCGAGGACGGCGGCGACATCGACCGGCTCGGGCCGCAAATCTTCGTCGTCGAAACGATCCTCGATCGGCACGGCGCCGCGCGCCAAGGCGTCGGCATAGGACAGAAAGGCGTTAGATTGCAACAGGTCGCGCTCCGCCGCCGACAATTTCGCCTCGCGGTTGGCCAGTGCGGGACGCTGGAACAGGGCGGGGTCGAGGCCTTGGCGATCGGCATTCGATAGGGTCCGGCGCAATGCCGCGGCCTGGACCGGGTGGATGTCCCAGACGGTTTTGTAGCTGCGCGCGGCATAGAACCGGCGCAGCAGATCGCCATGCAGCCGCTCGCCCGCAACGGTCACTCGGCCGGGCGTGTCGAGCCGCGCCTTCAGCTCGGGATTGCCGTCGAACGGGATTGCCACCGGCGCCACTGCGTCGGCACCGGAGATGCTCGCCGGCGGGGGCGCCGACGCGTCCTGCGCCAGCGCAACGGCGTGGCCGAGGCTGAGCAAGGCCGCGGCAAACCCCGATGCGCACAGCAGCGACGCGAATTTTACCGGCCACGCTCTTGGAGGGTTCGGCACGCTGCCTCGCTTGGTGGTGATCGGCTTCGCCCGCCGGTGGCGTTACGTAGTGTCGGCGGACGCTGGCGCAACCTCAAATCGACCAGCTCTGAATTACCATTGCAAGAAAAAGGTCGCGACGCGGTAAAGGATCGGCGCCGATTTGGCGCAGGAGCGGCCTGCATAATTTGCATGCCGCATGGCAGAGTGATGGCCGGGATTTGGAGAAGAGAGGATGAGCCTCGACAAACGAGATGTGGCAGCGAAGAGGTCCGGCGGCGGCGCCCGGCCGCACCCGTCGACACCGCACGAAGTGCTGCAGAGCGTCTTCGGATTTGCCGATTTTCGCGGTCAGCAATTGTCGATCGTCGAGCACGTGGCAGCCGGCGGCGACGCTGTGGTGCTGATGCCGACCGGCGGCGGCAAGTCACTGTGCTATCAGGTGCCGGCGTTGCTGCGCCCAGGGCTGGGCGTCGTCGTCTCGCCACTGATTGCGTTGATGAAGGACCAAGTCGATGCGCTGCGCCAAGCCGGAGTGCGCGCCGCGGCACTGAATTCGCGGCTCTCGCCCGCGGAGGCCGCAGCAGTCGAGCGCGACGCCGCCGATGCCAGGCTCGACCTCCTCTACGTTTCGCCTGAGCGGCTGCTGACGCCGCGCTGCCTCGCGATGCTCGAGAAATGCCGCACCGCCCTGATCGCCATCGACGAAGCCCATTGCATCTCGCAATGGGGCCACGATTTCCGCCCCGAATACCAGCAGCTCTCGATCCTCAAGGATCGCTTTCCCGGCGTGCCGCTGGTGGCGCTGACGGCGACCGCGGACGAGCCTACGCGGCGCGACATCGTGGCGCAGCTCGGGCTCGCGGGCGCGCCGGTGTTCGCCGCCGGCTACGACCGGCCGAACCTCTTTTACCGGATTGTCGCCAAGCGCAATCCGCGCGAACAGCTCTGGCGTTTTCTGGCGGCCGAGCATCCGAACGACGCCGGGATCGTTTATTGCTTCACCCGCCGCTCGGTCGAGGAGACGGCCTCCTGGCTGCAGTCCCGCGGGCGCGACGCGCTGCCCTACCATGCCGGGCTCGACGCGGCGGTGCGCGAACGCCATCAAGAGCGCTTTCTGCGCGAGGAGGGGATTGTCGTCGTAGCAACGATCGCTTTTGGCATGGGGATCGACAAGCCCGATGTCCGCTTTGTGGCCCATCTCGACGCGCCGCGGAACCTCGAGGCCTACTATCAGGAAACCGGCCGCGCCGGTCGCGACGGATTGCCGGCCGATGCCTGGATGGCCTACGGCATCGGCGATGTGATGAGCCTGATGCGGCTGGTCGAGGGGGGCGAGGCGACCGAGCAGCAGCAGCGGATCGAGCGGCGGAAGATCGAGGCCCTGATCGGCTATTGCGAGACGGTTTCCTGCCGCCGGCAGGTCCTGCTCGGCTATTTCGGCGAGCGCGATCAGCCGCCTTGCGGAAATTGCGACAATTGCCGGGGCGCGGCGCCGAGTTGGGACGGCACGGTGGCGGCGCAAAAAGCGCTCTCCGCCATCTATCGCACCGGTCAGCGCTTCGGCGCGCATTACCTCGTCGACGTGTTGGCCGGCGCCGACAGCGAGCGGATCAAACGGCTCGGCCACAACAGGCTGAAGACCTTCGGGATCGGCGGCGAACTCGATCGCCGGGGCTGGCTGTCGGTGTTCCGCCAATTGGTGGCGCAGGGTTTCGCAGTACCGGATGTCGCCCACGGGGGGTTGTCCCTAGGTCCGGGAGCCGAGGAAATACTGCGCGGCCAGAGGACGGTCCGCTTCCGCGATGATGGACGCGACCGCGAAACACGGCGACGGCGGCCGGAAGGATGTGTCGAGGACCCCGCCCTTGACGCGGCAGCCGAGAGCTTGTTCGAGGCATTGCGCGGCTGGCGTCTCGACGAGGCGCGCCGGCAGGAGCTGCCGCCCTATGTGATCTTTCACGACTTGACCTTGCGCGAGATCGCCCGCCGACGCCCGGCGACCCGCGCCGAGCTTGCCGAAATCCCGGGCATCGGCAAGAGCAAGCTCGACCGCTACGGCGCGGCTCTGCTCGCGATCGCTGTCCCGACGGATCTAAGCCGGTTAGACCGCAATCCCTAAATTTCGAATATTTTCCTTGGGAATTCGCGGCGGCACTTAACAACTGATTAAGACTTTGATCGGAAATTGCACGCGATCGCAATCCAGGAGAACCCCAAATGCGTGCGCTAATCGCCAATCTTGTCAAGGACGAGTCCGGAGTTACCGCCATCGAGTACGGAATGATCGCCGCGCTGATCGCCGTCGTGATCATCGGCCTGATCACCACGATCGGGACCAACCTCAGCACCTCCTTCAGCACGATCGCGACCAGCATTTAGTTCCCGTGGTCTTGGTCGACGCTCGGCGGTTTCAGTCGCCGTCGAGCGGTCGACCGCTTCTTGCCACATTTGGCATCGCTCGGCGGGCGGTTTCCGGGCTCACGTCCTTCGCGGGGAGCACGCAATGTTTGCGTTTTTTCGATCCCTGATCAAGGACCGGTCGGCAGTTACCGCAATCGAGTACGCGATGATCGCTTGCTTCATCGGGATTATCGCGGTGGCGGGAGCGGGTTCAATTGGAACGACCGTTAGCGGGCTGTTCAGCTCGATTTCGAGCGACTTTAAAGTCGATGCCATGGTTGGCGACCCAGAGCCCGCCGCCAACTCGCGCTCAAGCCGATCTTCGGCTCTTCTGTGAAGGGTTCGGCTAGGGTGTCGCTTTCGCCGCCTTTCCCGAGAACCGTTCCGCAGCTACTCGACGGGCGGCGCGTTCGCATCTGCGGAGTGACCCTGCTCGCCGCGGAAGTCGTTTTGTTCATCTTCATAGTGGCCGGAACTTATGGTCTGATTGTCCCTCTGGACGGGCCCACAACCACTGATTTCGTCAGCTTTTACGCCGCCGGAAGACTGGTCGACGCCGGAAGTCCCGAACTTGCCTACGATCAAGAAGCGCATTACGCCGCCGAACAGCGCGCCACGGCGAACGGGGTAGACTACAACTTCTTTTATTATCCTCCCGTCTTTCTCCTGCTCTGCGCCGCGCTCGCTCGTTCGCCTTACCTGATGGCGTTTGTCTTATTCGAGGCAGCGACGCTTATCGCGTTCCTCTTCGTCGCGCGGCGAATTTGGGACGAAGAAGGCTGGGCTCCGCTTGTGCTGATTTTGGCCTTTCCGCCGGTATTCTGGACGATCGGTCTGGGGCAGAACGCTCTTCTGACAGCGGCATTGTTCGGGGCGGGTACGATTCTTGTCGATCGTCGGCCGATATTGGCCGGCCTTCTCTTCGGTGCGCTCTGCTATAAGCCGCATCTGGCCTTGTTGGTGCCGGTAGCGCTGATCGCCGGCGGGCGTTGGCGGGCGCTTGGCGCTGCCGCGGTTTCGGCGGTCGTGTTGGCGCTCGCCTCGCTGACGGCGTTCGGCTGGGCGACGTGGAGCGCCTATCTGACCGCAGCTGCCGCTTCGCACGCCATCTACAAGTCCGGGCGCGTCGCGTTTGGCGGTTTTGTCACGCCGTTCGGCGGAGCGAGGCTTTTGGGCGGCGCCCCGGCGCTGGCGTATCTGGTGCAAGCCGTCGCCACGGCGGCGGCGGCGGCGCTGGTGGCAATTGTATGGTTCCGCAAGCTTCCTCTCCCGATCCGCGCGGCGGCGCTCGCCTCGGCGACACTTGTCGCGGTCCCGCTTGCGCTCGTTTACGATCTGATGCTGGCAGGAGTGGCCGGCCTGTGGCTGCTGCGCGCCGAGGGCGATTATCGTCTGCCCGAATGGGGACGATGGGTGCTTGCGGGCCTGTTCATTATGACCCTTAACCCACGCGGTGTCGCCGAACACTGGCATCTGCCGATCGGCCCATTCATCGTGGTGGCCCTGTTCACCCTCGTTTCCGTCATCGCCCTGCCGATCCGACCGGCATCGCGGCTGCGGTTCGCGCGAGCCAGGAGCGCGTAGACCCTTCTCGGAGGCGGAAAGACTGCTCACCGATGCGAGCAATCCCAGATATCGAAGCTAGCTGTACTAGCCGTCAGCCGGTAATTCGCGAAAAAGGATTGCCGGAAGCGCTGATCGAATAATGGGGCTTTGTCATAGAAGAAACTGTGGAGCGCGAACGGCGCTTCGCCTTTGGGCAGAAGCCAGCGGCGGACATCGCATTGTTCGAGGAGCGGTATCCACCGGAGCGATGCGTCGATCCCGCTCTGGCGCAGCTCCATTAGAACTTGCGCATCGAGCGGGGCGGGTTGACCGTCGAGCGCCAATTTGGTTCTGCTCAATTGGCTGAGCATATAGCCCTGCCGGCTGTCGCCGTAGCCCACCGCCACCGGCCGTAACCGGCTTTCTTTCGCTAGCGCTAATGCTTCGGCGCTGGCAAGATCGGCGTTCCGATTGCTCGCCAGTTCGAGAACGACGTAGCTGGCCGGAAGCGAGGCAGCGAGCAGAATGACGAAGGGCGTCAGTTCTGCGGACATGCGTCGCGTCCGAAGCTGAAAACGTAGATCGGCCATCACCGGGACGAGCGGCAAGAAGTGGTAGGGACCGGCTCCCGGAAACGACGCCGGGTAGAACAATAATGCCGCCGTCGCCAGCGTCGCCCACGCATATCGGCGCGTGCGTTGAGGCATGCATCGCGGTTCCAACGCCGTCGCGAGCGGCAGCGTCAGAACCGCGACATAGATCAGGATCGCCCAGATTCGAGCCGATTCCGGCGGTCGTCCGCCGATCTGCTGGGCAAGGCCGGCGACGTAGTCTGCCAACGAAATACCCGGGAGGCCGAACGGCAGGATGAATACGGCAAGCGCTACGGTGACGGCGATCAGCGGGGCGCGCATCCTGTCGGCCGACCACAGATCAAGCAATGCCGGCAGAAAATAAAGAAACGCGTGTATTTTGAGATTGACCGCCAGGCCGACGCAAATCCCGGTCCAGACCGCCCGCCAGCGACATTTGGCGACGACTACAGCGACGGCGACCAGCAGGGTTTCGATCGGGTCCGGACGCACTCGGAAACTCATCGGAGCAAACAACGCCAGCGTCCCGACGAGGACGAAGACACCTTGCAGCGCATCGCCATCCTTGGCGCGCCGCAAAAAATGGGCCGTCATGATCAGTATCGTGACGAATAACGCCAGCACGGATGTCGTCTTGCTCGCCGCGATATTGGCGCCAAACAGCAAGAGCGCAGGGGTTTCGAGAAGATAGGCCAACGGGCCGTAGAACGTCGCAAGGCGAGGAGCGCCATCGCGCATCTCGATAGAGTGGTACGCCGTGCAGATACTGCCAGCCGCTGATGACGACATTCCCCTCGATATGATCGATATAGATGCCGGCGAGCAGGTATTGCCCGCATTCGAAAGCCAACATGACGACCCCGATAGCGATGCCGGCAACCGTCAGGATCTGACGGCCGGAACTCGGCGGGTCGCTTGTCTTGCGGATGTTCCCGAACTCGCCTGTCATGCTCGATGACGACGCCCGAGCGAGATTGGAAAGCGGCATCGGATCGTGTTCCCACGCAGTTGCAGGCCGGTCGTCCGCCAGCCACGCCAAACTCGTAGCGTGATATTGCTTGCACGGCGTTAAGATCGGACGCTCTCGCATTGTTTTCGGCGCGACTTTGAGGGAGCAATATCCGTCCGGCTCGTGGGGGCCAGCTGGGTCGCCCGCCGGCTGCAACTTGACCAACGCACCTATGCGGTCGAGGTCGCCATGGAAGCGCGCAGCGACAGGCCTGGCGTCCGCCCGGGATAGCCTGCGGCGTCGAATTATCGGACATCGCCGACCAGCCGGCTGTGAACGGCAGTGCGCCGGCCTGCGGCGCCGGGCTAGAATGGGTCGTCCGCGGCAGGAGGTCCGACCATGAAAGAGGGGTTCCGCGTTTACGACACCGATACGCATATCGACCCCGGCGCCGACGTGCTGGAGAAATATGTCGACCCGGCGTTTCGGCCGCGGCTCGACGATCTCGCCCCCTATCGGGTGGCGATCAAGTCGCGCAGCACCGACGGCGGCGTCCGCCACACCTACCGCTTCGCCAGCAAGGCCTACGAGCGCACCCTGGGCGAAGCAGAGCCGCGGCCCGGTTCGGCCGACGGCCGGGTATGGCGCGGCGAGCGGCGGCCGAGCCCCGGCGTGGTCGACGACCGCTCCGACAACCGCGTCCTCGACATGGACGTCGAGGGCTCCGACGTGCATTTCCTCGTGCCCTCGGTGTGGACGAGTGTCGTGGGCCTGCCCGACGTGTCGCTCGAAATCGGACTGATCCGCGCCTACCACCGCTTCATGCACGAATTCTGCGGGCCGTTCCCGGACCGGCTCAAGGGCCCGATCGTCGCCTCGACCCGCGACGTCGGCGAGGCGGTGCGCGAGATCCGCGAATGGGGCAACTCGAAATGGGCGGTCGCGGTGCAGCCGCTGCTCGACAACGACCGGCCGGTCGACCACCCGGATCTCGAACCGATCTGGCGTGCTGCCGAGGAGCACGATCTGGCGATCGTGCATCACAGCTTCACCTGGTCGCCGCCCTATTTCCCGGGCTACGAGGACATGTGGGACAATGTCTATCTGGCGCGGCTCTGCTCGCATCCCTGGGGAGCGATGCGGTTCATGGCCGGGTTTCTCGCCGGCGGCATCCTCGACCGCTATCCGGGATTGCGGCTCTGCGTGCTCGAATGCGGCTTCGGCTGGCTGCCGTTCTGGGTGCGGCGCATGGACGAGCAGGTCAGCTACGTCGGCCGCACCGCCAAACTCAAGCATCTGCCGAGCGAGCATTTCGCCGCCGGCCGCGTCTTCTGCAACATCGAGGCGCATGAGCACGAGCCGATGTTCAACATGGTGACGGGGGCGCTGGGCGACGGCGTTCTGATGTTCGGCTCCGACTATCCGCATTACGAATCCTGGTTCCCGCACTCGATCGACAAGATCCTCGAATGGCCGAGCCTGGGGCCCGACGATCCGGCGCAAGCTCTTCTGGGAAAACGCCAACCGCTGCTTCAAGCAGACCTGAAGCGGCGGCCATGAAGCTCGGCGGCAAGATCGCGCTCGTCACCGGGGCGCAGCAGGGGATCGGCCGCGCCACGGCGTTGGCCTTGGCCGAGGAGGGGGCCGATGTCGCGGTCAACTGGCTCGACGATCGCGAGGCCGCCGAAGGCGTCGCCCAGGCGATCCGCGCCAAGGGAAGGCGGGCGCTCCCGGTTCAGGCCGACGTGTCGCGGCTCGACCAGGTCGCCGCGATGGTCGCGGCGACGGAGCGGGAACTCGGGCCGATCGACATCCTCGTCAACAATGCCGCGGTTTTTCCGCGGGTCGCGTTTCTCGACATGAGCGAGGCCGACTGGGATTTCGTGCTCGACGCAAACCTCAAGGGAACCTGCTTTTGCGCGCAGGCGGCGGCGCGCGAGATGGTGGCCGCCGGGCGGGGCGGGGTCATCATCAACCTGACCTCGGGTGCGGCCTTCCGCAGTTCGCCGCGCGGCGCGCATTACGTCGCGAGCAAGGGCGGCGTCCTGTCATTGACGCGCGCCCTGGCGCTGGAGCTCGCTCCCTACCGCATCCGGGTCAACGCGATCGCCCCCGGCCTCACCGACACCGCGCAGCCGCGCTACGGCATGAGCGAGGCGGAACTCGCCGAGGCGGCGCGCGCCGTCCCGTTCGGCCGCATGGCGCAGCCCGAGGAAATCGCCCGGGCGGCCGTCTTTCTCGCCTCCGACGACGCGGGCTTCATCACCGGCCAGACGCTGCACGTCAACGGCGGCTCCTACCTCTGGTGAGCCTGCCCGTCGGGCCGCGCCCATTTGCTGTTTTTGCTGTTATTTGCAACAAATTTACAGCAAACGCTCTGCACACACGCCTTCCGCCACCCGTCCCCTATGCCACCGACCGCGCACTCTACGATACGATTATGGCAATTTTCTGCTTGCTAGGCTCACGCTTAGGAGGCCAGGCGCTTTGCCTTGCGCACCTCCCGTGATAGCTTCCAAATTCAGCGAGCCTTAAGCAAAAAAGGGTACGGGACGAACATGATGGATAATCCGACTCTGAGCGATACGGAGCTATTCGCTCAACGCGGCTTTGGTCTGCGCATCGGCTTCGGCGACTGCCCCGCGCTGATCGTCGTCGACATGGCCAACGCGTTTACCGACGAGAAGGCCATGCTCGGCTCCAATCTCGACAGTCAAATCGCCGCGACCGTTCCGCTCCTGGAGGCGGCGCATGCCCGCAATGTGCCCGTGTTCTTCTCGACGGTTCGGTACGACGACCGGGAGATGAGAGACGCCGGCATCTGGGCGGCAAAACAAAAGGGTCTTCGCACGTTGACCGCGGATACGGACGGCTGGAAAATCGATCGGCGTCTTGATTTCCGTGAAACCGATACACTGCTTGTCAAGAAATATGCCTCCTGCTTTTTTGGAACAGATCTCGGGTCGCGCCTGGTGGCTCAACGCGTGGATACTCTGATCATTACCGGCTGCACCACCAGTGGATGCGTTCGTGCTACTGCCGTTGACGCCGTTCAATACGGCTTTCGCCCGATGGTCGTACGCGAGGCGGTCGGGGATCGCTCCGCATCCGCTCATGCGCAGAGCCTTTTCGATCTCGACGCGAAATACGCCGATGTCGTCGGACTCGAGGATACGGTGCAATACCTCAAGACATTCGGCCACAATTCGGCCGTGTGATCGGCTGGGGTGAGGTATGAGATACCGGGGCAAAGGCGTAGCGCTGTTCCGGCCCGCATTTGCCGAATTGATAGGGGGGTCGCGGGATTATTGTATGCTTGAACAGAAGCGACGGACCGGGTCGACGCGGGTGATTACGGTTGCGCAACGGGGCGCATCAACGTATCGTAACGGATCGCCGGGATGGGACCCTGCCGAGCCCCGGCGACCGAGAGACGCTACCGCGCTCCCGCTCGATTTTCGAGAGGTTGCGTGGATGCCATCACCTGCCGAGCTAATTCGATACTATCGAGATCGCGTCGCCGAGTGCGAGCTTTTGGCGGAGCTGACCGACAATCCGGAACACCGGCAGCTCCTGTTCCACATGGCTCGGGAGTGGCGAACCTTCATTAAAGAGGACGCCCCCAAGACAGAACAGGTAGAACACTTCGCGCCGGCGCCTTCTTCACCCGAACATTAGGGTGACGATCATGAAGACGGCGGCGGCTCTGCGCGCCGAGGCGCGGCATTTGCGCGAACTTGCGCGTAATATCACCGATCCTCAGACACTGATCGAAATACAGGCCCTGGTCCAGGAGCTGGAGCGGCGCGCACGCGAGCGGGATAATGGCGGTTCTTTATTGTCAAGCTTACGGCCAATGAGCGGTGGGGTCGACGCCAGATAGCTTAGCTTGCCGTCAGCCTCGCCGGCGCGGTCGCTTATTCGGCGGGGCCGGATTGCAGTTGGATGTAATTCTCGATGCCGGTCTTCTGCATCAGGTCGAGCTGGGTCTCGATGAAATCGACGTGATCCTCCTCGCCTTCAAGGATCTCGCTGAAGAGGTCGCGGGTGACGAAGTCTCGGACACTCTCGGCGTGAACGATCCCGTCGCGCAAGACCGGCATCGCCTGCTGCTCCAGCCGCAGATCGCACTCGAGCACTTCGCGCACATTCTCGCCGATCAACAGCTTGTCGAGATCCTGCAGATTGGGCAGGCCGTCAAGAAACAGGATGCGCTCGATCAGCTTGTCGGCGTGCTTCATCTCGTCGACCGACTCGGAATATTCGTAGGCGCCGAGCCTGGTGACGCCCCAATGGCGCAGCATGCGGGCATGCAGGAAATACTGGTTGATCGCGGTGAGTTCGTTCTTCAGGACCGCGTTCAGATGCTGCAAGACGGTCGCGTCGCCGCGCATGGTCGCCTCCCGCGAAAATTGACTGCGGCTATGCTGGCGGCGACGGAGCCCGGCCGCAAGGGAGAAGAGGGGTCAGTCGGCGCCTTCCTGCAGGGGTTCGGTTGTCTCGCGCAGCAATTGGCGCATCAGCGCCGCGCATTTCCCGCACTGCGGCCGCTTGCCGAGCCCGCGATAGATCGAGGCTACCGTGCTGCCGTCGCGTGCCGCCTCGGCGCGAACCTCGCGGTCGGTGATCGCATTGCACAGGCAGACATACATGCGCGCCTCACGGCGGGAAGTTGCCTGCCTTCGATACCGCGCCTGCGATCAATTCGCAATGTCATCGCGCGCATGGCTGACCTGCAGCCGGAACAAGGTCACCGGACCTGTTGCATCAACTTGGCCCAGCGATCGAGGATCGGCAGGATCTGGTCGGATTTTTCGGCCGGCAGGGTGACGTTGACCCGTGCGGCGCCGAGGTCGCGGAAGCGCTTCAGCCTCTCGGCGTCCTCGGGGGCCCCGCCCAAGGTGATCGGCAGGCTGTCGGGATCGCGGCCGGCCGCCTTGGCCATGTCGCGAAAGCGCGGGAAATACACCTCCGGATCGCCGCTCGAGGCATTCGGATACCACCCGTCGCCGTAGCGGATCGCCCGGCGCGCGGCCCAGGGGAAGGCCCCGCCCAGAATGATCGGCGGATGGGGCTTCTGCACCGGCTTCGGCCAGGTCATCATCGAGGGTACCTTGACGATCTCGCCGTCATATTGCGCGGTCGATTTGGTCCAGATTTCCTTCATCGCCTCCATCTGCTCGCGCATCTTCTGCATGCGGGTGGCGAAGACGGTCCCGTGGCTCTCGATCTCCTCGCGGTTCCAGCCGCCGCCGATGCCGAAGAGGAACCGGCCGCCCGAGACCTGGTCGATCGAGGCGACGAGCTTGGCCGTCTGGATTGTGTCGCGCTGGATGACGAGACAGATGCCGGTGCCGAGTTTGAGCCGCCGGGTCGCCGCCGCGGCCGCGGTCAAGGTCACGAACGGATCCATCACGTCATAATAGCGCTTGGCCAACTCGCCACCGCCCGGCGCCGGCGTCTGGCGCGGCACCGGAATGTGCGAATGCTCGGCCGCCCAGAGCGAGTCGAAACCACGCTCCTCGAGCGCCCGCGCCAGTTCGGTCGGGGTGATCGAATAATCGGTAAAAAAGATCGACGCGCCGAATTCCATCGCTTCATTCCTCGCCTGCGTGTTCCGAAAATTAATCCTAAAGAGTGTATCGTGGGCGAGCAATACCGGAGCGATGCGCTTTGGAATTTCTGCCGCTTCGACTATATTGAGTGAGGACGCAGGCGGTCAGGCATCAGGGAGGGCTCCCCTATGGAGCGCGGCCATCAAATCGAAATTCGTAACACGGCCTGGTTCCGCCACGACTATGACAGCGAACACGCCGACATGCGGCGGCTCTACGAGCAGGCCAAGATCGACCAGTGGAATGCGTCGACCGATATCGACTGGTCGCAGCCGCTCGAAGGCGATGGCGGGCTGATCGCCGACGATCTGGTCGACATCCACGGCACCCGTTTCTGGGACCGGCTGTCGCCGGCCGAGCGGGTCGAGCTCAACCTCCGTGTCGCGCGCTGGCGGATCACGACGCTGATGCATGGCGAACATGGCGCGATGCTGGTGTGCAGCCAGCTTGTCGAGAACGTAGAGGGGCAGGACGCTAAACTGTTCCAGGCGACCCAGGTCGCCGACGAGGCGCGGCACAACGAGGTATTGCACCGCTATCTCGGCCTGCGGCTTGATGGCGAGGGCTATCCGCTCGCCGGCAACGTGCAGGAAATCTTCGACACATTGCTCGGGACCGGGGCCTGGTATCTAAAGACGATCGGGTTGCAGCTCGTCGCCGAGACGTTCGCGGTCTCGCTCTTCCGCATGCTCGCCGAATCTTCGAAGGACCCGATCCTGCGCCAGGTCTGCCGCCGCATCCTGCAGGACGAAGCGCGCCATATGGGTTTCGGCATGCTGTCATTGCCGAAGGTCGTGGCCGAGGCGAGCGAGGCCGAGCGCAACGAGATGGAGGATTTCGCGATCTGGGCGTTGAACCGCACATTGCGCGGCATCTTCCCGCTCGTCGCCTATCAGGAGATGGGTTTCAGCAAGGCCGAGATCGAGGAGATCCGGCAGTTGCGGCGCGAGCGGGCGGCGGGTGGCGCCGAAACCGCGTTCCGCAAATATTTCCGCCGCGACCTCCATGCCGGGCTGGTGCGCAATCTACGCAAGGTCGGCGTATTGACCCCGCGCATTGCGCCCGATCTCGAGTCGCTCGGGATTTCGCTGGCGCTCGCGGCGTAGCGTCGGCAAAAGACCCGACATTCCGCTGGCTCGAAATCTTGCGCGGGTAATCGCCGATAGCGCATAGCGGAAGATCGGCGATGGAATATGGGACGCTCGGCACGACCGGGCTGCGGGTCAGTGTCGCGGGGTTGGGCTGCGGCGGGTTCAGCCAGTTGGGCCTCGGCACCGGCGGGAGCGAGGCGGACGCGGTCGCGATCATCCATAAGGCGATCGGGCGTGGCGTCAATTTCTTCGACACCGCTTCCGCCTACGGCACCGAGGAGGTGCTGGGGAAGGCGGTGAAGGCGGCGCGGCGCGAGGATGTCGTCATCGCGACCAAGGCGCCGTTTGCGGTCAGCAGCGGACGGGCCGCACCCGAGACGATCGTCGCCAGCCTCGACAATTCATTACGCCAGCTCGATACCGACTACATCGACGTCTACCAGCTGCATGGTGTGGCGCCCGCCGCCTACGACCACGCCCGCGACGTTTTGATGCCCGTGCTGCTGCGGGAGAAGGAAAAGGGCAAGTTCCGCCATCTCGGGATCACCGAGACCGCACCGCACGACCCCCAGCACCGGATGATCGCACGCGCGGTCGCCGACGGTGTCTGGGAAGTCGTCATGGTCGGCTTTCACATGATGCACCAGAACGCGCGTCAGGCGGTCTTTCCGCTGACGATGGCGCATGGCGTGGGCACATTGCTGATGTTCGCGGTGCGCAACATCTATTCACGGCCCGAGCGGCTCGCCGCGGCGATGCGCGAGCTTGCCGCCGCGGGCGAGGTTCCGCAGGCGTTGGCCGAGCGGGAAAATCCGCTCGATTTTCTGATCCACGAGGGCGGGGCGGCAAGCGTCATCGACGCCGCCTACCGCTTTGTGCGGCACGAGCCCGGGGTCGACGTCGTGCTGTTCGGCACCGGCAATCCCGCGCATCTGCGGACCAACATCGCCTCGATCCTGAAGCCGCCGCTGCCCGAACCCGACCGGGCGCGGCTGACGCAACTGTTCGGCCGGCTTGTCGGGGTCGGGCTCGACGCGCCGCACCTCTCCCGGCCGCGCCCGAGCGCGGGATGAATGCTCGTCAAGGGCCGAGAAGGCGGGCTTCGCGTCCGGCGATCGTCAAGTAGCGGGCGGCGCGCCGCGGCCATTTCGTGGGCTCGCGGACCGGGTGCTCGCGCAGATGCAGGATCGCGATCCGGGCGCGGATCAGGGCGCTCAAGGCCTTGCAGAAGCTGATCAGCATGGGTGGCGGCCGGTCGCCGGTGCGCAAGCAATAGCGGCGCAGTAGAACCGACCCGACCCCCGGCGCGCCGAGCCGCTCGCATTCCATCGCCAGAAAAGACAATTCGTCGACCGGGTCGAGCTGCCGCAAATCCGCGCGGAATTCGAGGCAATCGATGACGATCGGCGCCGGCGTCAGACAGACATGCTCGGGGCGGAGGTCGCCATGGCCTTCGACCAGCCGGCCGTCGCGCCACCGCCGCAGCAGGAGCTCCCGGCGCCGCGCAATAAAGGCCTCGATGCGGCGGGCAAGGTTGCGGGCAACGGGCCGCAATGGTGCGGGGCCAAGTGCGGCGAACGCGGCCTCGCTCGCCCGGCATTCCTCGCGCAATCGGTCGAGATAGGCGACACGGCCGACCCTTCGCGCGGGGCGCTTCGGCGAAAAAATGCGCGAGCCGATCGGCCAGCGCCTCGATCTGGTTGCGCCGCCAATCGCCGCGCAGCGAGCCGCCGGTCGAGCATCGCGTCTGCCGGCAGGCGCTCCATCTTGACCAGCCAGTCGACCGCCAACCTTCGCCCCCGATCGCGAGCCCGCGCGACGGCTCGGCGGTCAGCGGCACGATGCCGAGATAGACGCCACGGGCAAGGCGGCGATTGAGGCGGATTTCGGTCTCGGCGTTCTCGCGCCGCGCCCGATGGGAGGAAAAGTCGAAGCCCTTGCCGCGGAGCGGCTTCTTCAGCTTGTAGACATGCCGATCGGTCAGAAAGACCCACGAGAGATGCGTCTCGATCCGCTCCACGCTGCAGGTCGGCTCCGGATAGGCAGCGGGCGTCGCGAGAAAGGCCACCTTGCGGGCAATATCGACATCGCAGGCGGCGGCGCGGTGATCCATTCCGGGCTATGCGGCGCGGTCGAGCTCTGCCGCCAGAGCGCGCAGCGGGGCGCCGATCTCGACCGGGTAGGAGAAGGGTTCGAGCCTGGCGAGAGCCAGCGGCAGGCGCGCCAGTTCCGCCTGGGCATGGTCGCGGCTGGCGGCGAGATCGGGCAGACCGGCGACGCGCCTGCCGCCGCGCATCGCCGGTCGCAGCAGCGGCGCGCCGCGCTGCCGGTCGCTCTCCAGCGAAACGAGGTCACGCGCCAAGCGACCCGCGTCGTCATACCATCGCCAGACCTGCTTGCGGCCGGGCCAGGTGGCCTTGCCCTCCGAGCGCTTGCGCCGCGCCAGACCGGCGTATTCCTGCAATTTATAGGCGCAATCAAGGGCGGCGGCATCGGAGGACGTGGTCAGGCTGGTGCCGATGCCGTAGGAGTCGATCGGCGCGCCCGCCTGCGTCAGCGCCTGCAGCGCATCCTCATCGAGCCCACCGCTGGCGACGATCTTGACCGACTGCAAACCGCCGGCGTCGAGGATCCGGCGGACCTGGCGGGCATGCTGGCCCAGATCGCCGCTATCGATGCGCACGCCGAATATCGTAATCCCCGCTTGCGCCAGCCGCGGCGCCAGCGAGACGACGCGCCGGGCGCCGCGCTCGGTGTCGTAGGTGTCGATCAGCAGCACGAGGCCTTTTGGATGCGAATGCGCAAAGTGCTCGAAGGCCGCCGTTTCGTCGGCATGCGACTGGACGAACGAATGCGCCATCGTGCCGTAGAGCGGGATGCCGAACCGCACGCCCGCCGCCACCGTCGCGGTCCCGGCGAAGCCGGCGATAAAGGCCGCCCGCGCCGCCAGCACCCCGGCCTCGGCGCCATGGGCCCGCCGCAGCCCGTAATCGACCAGCGCCCGGCCGGGGGCCGCGAGCGTCATGCGCGCCGCCTTCGACGCGATCACGGTCGCGAAGTGCAGAAGGTTGACAAGGCGGGTCTCGACGAATTGCGCCTCGGGCAAGGGCGCGGTCACACGGATTATCGGCTCGTCGGCGAAGAACACCGTGCCTTCCGGCAGCGCGTCAACATCGCCGCTAAAGCGGAAGGAACGCAGGTAGGCGATGAAATCCTCGGAAAAACCGCCAATGCGGCGGACCGCGTCGAGGTCTTCTTCGGTGAATGCCAGATTTTCGAGAAACTGCACCGCCTGTTCAAGGCCGGCCGCCATCAGGAAGCCGCGGCGCGAGGGCAATTTGCGAACGAAGAGCTCGAAGACCGCGATCTCATCCATGCCGCGGTCGCGATAGGCCTGCAGCATGTTGAACTGATAGAGATCGGTCAAAAGCGCGCCGTCATCCCTCGGCATCGTTTCGCGCGCTCCCCCCTCGCTCGGCATCGAAGATTTAGGCGCCGCAAGCCCGGCCGCGATTGATCCAGGTCAAGCTCCGCCGTAGCGGATTAGAATATCCCGGCGTCCGGCGGCGGCGGAAGATTGGATCGGAGGGCGGCGATGTCGGGAGATTGGGGTCTGAGCCTATTTGCGCTCGAAGGTTCGCGGGATTTTGGCGCGCGGATCGCGGCCCATCTCGACCTGGTGCTCGCCGAGCACGAGGAACGCGGGTTCGAAGACGGCGAACACAAGACCCGGCCGCTCGCCGAGGTACGCCGCCAGGACGCCTTGGTGATCCATTCGCTCTACGGCGACGCCAAGCAGAGCCCGAACGACAAACTCTGCCGGCTGCTGTTTTTCGTCGGCGCGCTCAAGGACGCCGGCGCCGAGCGGGTGACCGCGGTCGTCCCCTATCTCTGCTATGCGCGCAAGGACCGGCGCACCCAGCCGCGCGACCCGATCTCGACGAAATACGTGGCCCGGCTCTTCGAGGCTTGCGGCGCCGACGCGGTTATGACCATGGATGTCCATAATCTCGCCGCCTTCGAGAATGCCTTCCGCTGCCCGACGACGAATCTCGAAGCGATACCGGTGTTTGTCGAACATTTCGCGCAACTTTGCCGCCATGAGCGGGTGGCCGTCGTCTCGCCCGATATCGGCGGCGCCAAGCGCGCAGAAATCTTTCGCCGCGCGCTGACGCCGCGTCTGCAAGACGAGCCCGCCGCCGCCTTTGTCGAAAAAACGCCGCAGCGGCGGCATCGTTACCGGCGACCTACTGGTCGGCGAGGTGGGCGACCGCACGGCGATCATTTTCGACGATCTGATCAGCACCGGCGGCACCTTGCAGCGGGCGGCGCGAAAATGCCGCGAGGCGGGGGCTGTGCGCGTCTTCGCAGCGGCGACGCACGGCCTCTTCATGGGCAAGGCTCCGAGCGTGCTGGCCGACCCGGTCTTCGACGGGATCGTCGTCGCCGACACGGTTACCTCGACCGCCGCAGCCGAAGAACGGCTCCCCGCGACGATCAGCCATCTCGACGCCACGAAGCTCTTCGCCGAGGCGATCATCACCGCCCATACGGGCCGGTAGGTGCCCCCGCGCGTGAGGGCCGGCTAATTCGGGTACACGATCGTGCGCAGCATGATGCGACGCTCCTCGGGGTGATAATCGCCCGCGCCGCGGTGCATCGTCGCCCGCTCGTCCCAGATCAACAGATCGCCGACCCGCCAGGAATGGTAATAGGTGAAGCGGTCCTGGGTCGCGTGGTCGGCCAGTTCCTCGATCAGTTGCCAGGCCTCTTCCCGCGCCATGCCGTCAAAACCGTGCACGTGCATCGGGTTGACGAAGAGGATCGGCCGCCCGGTGACCGGATGGTTGATGACCGCCGGCCGGCGCTGCTCGACATATCTCTTGTCGGTGCGGCGCATCTCCTCCTCGGGATCGTAGAGGCGTGCGCCAGCGGGGCCATCGGTGCGGCCGTGCAGACCGACGAGGGCTGAGAGCCGCTCCTTCATTTCCGGTGACAGCGCGTCGTAGGCGGCGCACATGTCGGCGAACATCGTGCCGCCCTTGGTCGACGGGATTTCGAGCGCATGCAGCATCGCCAATAGCGGCAGCACCTCCTCATAGGTCGAATCGGTATGCCAGTCGGTGGCGCGCTTGACGCCGTACCAATCGACGCCGCCATCTTCGTCGACGTTGCGCAGCCACGACACCTCGGGATATTCCTCGTGGCGATAGCTGACCAGCGAATGGATGCGCGGCGCGCCGAAGCGGCGGCCGAAGGCGGCGATGTCGCCGGCGCCCAGATGCTGGTCGCGGAACACCAGGACCGGATGCTCGGCGAAGGCGCGGCCGATCCAGGCGAAGGTGGCGTCGTCGAGCTTCGATAGATCGACACCAAGCGCTTCGGCGCCAAGATGTTCGCCGAAGGGACGCAGTTGCGGCGTTTCTGTCATGGCGGTCCTCCATCCGTGGTCCGGTCGCCACTTTACGCAGTCCGCTATCCTTCGTCTAATTTCGCATTCCGAAAAAACGGAGCGGCTATGGCCCCGCAAACCCCGCTTTACCAGGCCGCCGGCGTCGACGCGGACGCGGCGCAATCGGGCCTCGAGAAGATCGTCGAGCGGATCAGGGGGACCTGGCCGGCGGCGGGGCAGCGCGGCGAGGTCAAGCTCGACATCGGCTATTTCGCCAATGTCATCGACATCGGCGGCGGGCTCGGGCTGGCGATCTCGACCGACGGGGTCGGGTCGAAATCGATTGTCGCCGACATGATGAAGAAATACGACACGATCGGCATCGACTGCGTCGCGATGAACGTCAACGATTTGATCTGCGTCGGCGCGCGGCCGCTGTCGCTGGTCGATTACATCGCGGTCGAACGGGCCGACGCGGAGATGCTTGGCGCGATCGCGGTAGGGCTCGCGGAAGGCGCGCGGCAGGCCGGGATCTCGATTTCCGGCGGCGAAATTTCGCAATTGCCGGACATCGTCCGCGGTTTTGATCTGGTCGGCACGGCGGTCGGGCTCGTGGCGCTCGACCGCATCCTGACGGGCGAAGCGCTCGTCCCCGGCGACATTATCATCGGCGTCGAAAGCAACGGCATTCACGCCAACGGCCTGACATTGGCGCGACGCGTGTTGTTCGACCGAGCGAAACTTCCGATCGACCACGTCTTTCCCGAGCTTCGCATGCCGCTCGGCGACGAGTTGTTGCGGCCCACACTGATCTATGTGCCGGAGGCGCTCGACATCATCGCCGAGGTTCCTTCGGTCAAGGCGCTGATCAACATCACCGGCGACGGCTTGTTGAACCTGCCGCGGGTCGCCGCGACGGTCGGCTTCGAGATCGACGCATTGCCGGCGACGCCGCCGATCTTCGAACTGATCCAGCGGCTGGGCGGGATCGACGAGGGGGAGATGCACGAGGTCTACAACATGGGTGTCGGTTTTTGTGTGCTCGCCGCGCCGGGCGACGCCGAGGCCGTCCTGAACATATTGAAGCGCCACGGCAGGCGCGCCTGGGCGATCGGCCGGGTCGTCGCCGGCGATGCCAAGGGCGTCCATCTGCCGCGCCGCAAGCTCGTCGGCTACGGCAAGCGCTTTCGCCGGGTGTAAGCGGTCAGGCCGGCAATTCCTGGACAAGTTCCAGGATCTCGCGCCGGCGCGACACGCGGTCGCCCCAGACCCGGTCGAAATCCTCGACGAGCGGCTTGATCGTCTCCGGGCGGATCGCTGCGTCGGCCGCCGCGACATCTGCGAATTCATAAAAGGCGTAGTGGATCGCGGGATTGCTCCGGCTCCAGCAGCGCCAGCCGCGCGCCGCCGCGAAGGCGCGGATCGCCCAGGGCAGGTGATCGCTCGCATACCAATGATCGAATCTGGCGCGGTCGCCCGGATCGGGCACTTCGGCGCGCACCACAAGGTATGTCTTGGTCATTTTTCGACTCCTTTTGCGCTCTAGCGCCGCCAGCATAGCGCCGTTGTCCGAACCCTCCGAGGCGATCGCCGAAGGCAGCCCGCGACGAAGAGAGTGTCGGTGGCGGTTACACTGCGTCGAAGAAATTTACAATTTCATTGAGCCTGTTAACATTGAAACTCAGCCAAGCATCTGATTGTAAATCTACCATGAGGAGTGGCACGCGTATTGCTACACGTATAGCGGTACACCCTAAGGAGTCGAAGCATGTTAAGTGTTAAGGGATTTATCCCGATTTTGTTGGGCGGTCTTGCCGTGGTGGTCGGCCTCCCCGCACCGGCCGACGCGGCCACGATACAACCGTGCGTTACCAATGCCTCAAGCCCGGGGGCGAATTCGATCACCGTCGCCCCGATCAGCGGCGGCGGCCAGACCTATTGCCAGAGCGCCTTTGGCTGGTCCGACACCTGGTTCGCGACGAGCCAGCCCGCCAGCTACGACCAGCATCTGGACGTGCTGTCGGGCGATAATGCTCCGGATCTCGCCCTTCGCATCGGCGAAAGGATTATCGGCTCCGGCAACGCCTATAACTTCATCTCGCCATGGCTGGATGGCGGCACGCTGAATTCGCAATTCATCGGCAGCAACTGGCAAGTTGTCAGCGACATCTCGGTGCCGGGTGGCGGCCCGGTCGGGACCTCGACGATCCGTCTGGGCGATCTCTATGCCACGATAACCACAACCGTCGGCGCCAACGGGATTACCGAAGCTTTCCATTTCACCAACAACAGCACCAGCACCGACATCAACGCTCTGCGGTTTTCCGACTACTTCAACTTCCATCCAAATGGCAGCCTCGGCGGCGATGTTTCCTGCGCCACCACGACCTATGCCGGCGGCACGGTCACCACGGTCGGCAAGGCCGGCTGCGGCGGCGGCCAGATCGTCTCCGACGGGTCGATGTACGGCTCGCAACTGCCGGCGAGATGGGATTTGGGCATCTCGACATCGGTCCTCGCCGACATCGCCAACGGCACCTACAACAACGCCACCGGTCCGGTGATCGGGGACGGGGCGGCGGACCTAGTCTGGGATCTGGGCGCGCTCGCGCATGGCGCCTCGACCGACTTCACGATCTACAAGAACTTCCGCACCACCGTGCCCGAGCCGACCTCGCTGGCTTTGCTCGGCGTGGCACTCGCCGGTCTCGGGGCGCTGCGCCGCCGCAGAACCGGCTGACGCGACGCGGCGCCGCCAGAGTCTTCAAGGGCTTTGGCGGATTTCGCGAACAGGGCCGTACCGATCCATATGGTGCGGCCCTTGCGCTTCCCGGCCGTCCCCTTGTCGAAAAACCTTACAGCTATGTTATCGCCTTAACCGATTTTCTGCTACTCATAGAGGGTATACGAGTCTACACCATTATATCCTTATTTAATATATTATACATCTTATCTAGATACCGCAGACCATCGGACCCAACTCTTATGGAGCGTTCGGTTGGCGATGGCTTCGGATACGTGTCGGCCGAATTTACAATCGTGATCGGCGCACCGTGGGTAACAGGTTGAGGTAACGCTCTTTGGGTGACTTGGCACGGTCATTGCTTCCCTCGTTTCTGACAGATTTAACGCGAGGGAGTTCCACGTATGATCCGAGCCAGAGCGCTTCTTCCCATTCTGTTTGGCGGCCTCGCGATAGGAGCCGGCGTTCCGCACATGGCTAGCGCCGCTGTAGTTCAGCCGTGCAACACGGCTGCGGCGGCGGGCACCGTCGGCCCGGCAATCACGGTGCTGCCGATCAACGGCGGCAGCCAGACCTATTGCCAAAGCGCCTACGGCTGGTCGGACACGTGGTTTGCGACAAGCCAACCTGCCACCTACGACCAGCACCTTGATGTTCTCTCGGGCGATAACGGACCGGACTTCACCACTTTAGGACGCACCGCCGCTCCCGCCAACGCGTACAACTCGATCTCGCCATATCTCGACGCTGGCACCCTTAATGCGACCTATCTCGGCGGTACCGATTGGACCGTGGTGAACGACATATCCGTAGTCGGCAATGTCGGAACGTCGTTGCTCTCGTTCGGGGCGTTGTCACTCGGGATTACGACGACAGTTGGGGCCAACGGCGTCACCGAGCAGTTTCTGTTCACGAATAACGGCGAAGCCTCGACTACTGATCTGCTGTTTTCCGACTACTTCAACTTTCACGCCAACGGCAGTCTCGGCAGCGACATCGGTTGTCCGACGACGACTTTCGACGGCACGACAGCCAAGACCGTCGGAAGCAATGCAGCACCCTGCAGTGCGATCGTGAGTGATGGCACAATGTCAGGCTCCCTGGCGCCGTCGTACTGGGACATCGACACTGCCACCAACGTCCTCGCGGCTATGGCAATTGCGGCCACCGCCGGCAACTTCAACAACTTCAACAACGGCGCCGGTCCGATCATCGGCGACGGCGCGGTGGATGTCGTATGGAACCTCGGACCGCTCGGCGCGGGCCAATCGACGACCTTCACGATCAGCAAGAATTTTGTGCCGCGCATCCCGGAACCGGCGTCACTCGCGCTCCTGGGCAGCGCGCTCCTAGGCTTCGGGATCGTGCGCCGGCGGCGCAACAAGAGCTGACGCTCCGGTTCCTCGCGTTCCTGGAAAGGGCCGCGCCGAGAGGCGCGGCTCTTTTCTTTGATGCGCCCGGCATGGGCGCACTCTTGTGGGTGGAAGTCCCACCGTAAGCTGGTCACGGCGAACGAAGCGAAGCGCAACTGCATGAGCGCGACCGATTGTGGGGAGGAAGCGTGGAACGAAGCTGCGGGCCGATGAACAAGAACCGGATAGAAGGCGCTGTGGACCAGGGCGAGCGGGCCAGAGACCTTCAGCCAGCACAGCTATGGCTTCCGTCCGGGCCGAAGCGCGCATGACGCCGTTCTCGTGGCCCAGTCCTACGGGCAACCGGGCCGGCGGGTCGTGGTGGACGTGGACCTGGAGAAGTTTTTCGATCGGGTCAACCACGACATCCTGATCGACCGCCTTCAGAAACGGATCGGTGATGCCGGGGTCATCGGCGGCTGATCCGGTCCTATCTGAACATCGGGATCATGATGGATGGCGTGGTCCAGGAGCGGGCGATGGGGACGCCGCAAGGCGGACCGCTCTCGCCGCTTCTGGCGAACGTCCTGCTCGACGAGGTGGACAAGGAGCTGGAACGCCGGGGCCATTGCTTCGTGCGCTATGCCGACGATGCGAACATCTACGTCCGCAGCAAGAAGGCGGGCGAACGGGTGATGGCGCTGCTCCGGCGGCTCTATGGCAGGTTGCCCGGCTCCCCCGGCGTTTTCGGCATGTCGAGCACCCGTGGCCGCCACTTGCCACCTACCTGCTCGATTGTCGCGAACGCGTTCTGCGGCACGAGCGCGACACCTTTGTCTGGCTGCCGGTCCCCTCGCTGATTTGCTCCTGCCTTCGTTGACGAGTCGTCCGACAGGGCGGTCGCTCCCTGCTCCAGACAATCCTTAAGCATCGACGCGCGTCCTTTGAATGTCGCTGCCGAGCCGTTTCCCGTTGTGAGCCATTTCACACTGGAGCGAAGTTTCTTGCTAATTCACCCGGTCGAGGCGGCGGGCGCTGCCTCTCCGGGCCTCAAACAACATGGTTGCGCAATTCGCGCTCGCCGCGCCACAGGCGCTCCAAATTGTCGCACAGGATCGCGATCACATTGTCTTCGTAACGACGGGTCTCGCCCGCGGTATGCGGCGTGATCAGTACATTTTCCATCGCCCAAAGGGGTGACGTCGGAGCGAGCGGCTCTTCCACGGTCACGTCGATCGCGGCGCCGGCGATACGACGGGCGCCAAGCGCCGCGATCAGCGCCCCTTCGTCCACGACGCGCCCGCGTGCGACGTTGACGAGATAGGCGGAGGGCTTCATCCGACCCAGCGCCCTGGCGTCGACGAGATTCTCGGTCTCCCCGGTCAACGGGCAGGTAAGAGCGACGAAATCGGCCTCCGGCAACAGGATGTCGAAATCGCTCGTCGGGTGCACCGCGTCGGCGGCGCCCCTTCCGGCCGCCGGATTGCGCCGCAGCCCGACGACCTGCATGTCGAAGGCCTTGGCGAGTTCGGCGAGGCGGCCGCCGATCTGTCCCAGGCCGACGATGAGGAGCTGTTTGCCGCCGAGTTCATCCTCCCGCTGGGCGAGGTCGCCGATAATGCCCCGCCAGAGCCGCCGGGCCTGATTGTCGCGCGCCTCGGGCAGCCGGCGGCTCAACGCGAGGATCAACGCCATCGCATGCTCCGATACGGCGCGGTAGTTGACGCCGCGCGCGCTCGCCAACCTGATCCCCCGCTGCGCCAGCGCCTCCCGCGGGAACTGGTCGGTGCCGGCGCCGATAGATTGGATGAAGCGAAGCCTGGCCGCCTTGTCGAGAAGCTCGTCCCGCCACAGGCCGGAAATCACCAGGACGTCGGCCTCGCCGATGCGCCGCTCGAGGCTCTCGCCGTCACGCGCGGCAAAGCTGTGGATGCCAGTCTCCAGCGCCGCGAAGCGCTCTTGCAAGCGATAGGCGACGTGGGCAAAACAAATCGCTATCCGGTCTCTGGGGGGCAACATCCGCACCTCCGTCCGATGTTCGCAACCATATCATCCGGCGCTCGGCCGAGCGCCATCGTCGCGCGGGTTTCGGATCAGCGAAGATTGCCCTAGAATCGGGATAGGCCGCATCGGCGGCGGCAGCGCGGAGGAGGACCGACGATGCCATCTACTCTCTATGTCTGTCTGCAGGACGAAGACAAGATCGTTAGCTTCGCCCTTGACCCCGAGAGCGGCCGGCTGACGCCTTCCGCCGAAACGCCGGTCGCCGGAGGACCTTCCGTGCTGGCGGTCAGCCCGGACCAGCGAGTGCTCTATGTCGGCTGCCGCAATGCACCGGCGATCATGAGTTTCCGGATCGACCGGGGCGCCGGGGCCCTTTCGCCGCAAGTGAACATCACGCCGGCGCATGCCCCCACCTTTCTCGCCCCCGACCGCAGCGGCAAGTACCTGCTGGCGGCCTATTACCAGGGCGGCTTTGCCGCCGTCCATCCGTTGGGCGGGGATGGCGCGGTGGGCGGCCCGCCAATCGACTGGCTCGCTACTGCGGTCGGCGCCCACGCCATCCAGACCGACCCCTCAAACCGATTTGCCTTTGTGCCGCACATCGCGCGGCTCAACGACAACGTCCTCGAGCCGGCGCGGGAGAACCCCGGACCGAACATGATCCTGCAGTTCAAGTTCGACGCGACGACGGGCCATCTGACCGCGAATTCCCCGTTCCGGGTCGAGCCGGCCGAGCGTCTCGGGCCGCGCCACTATTGCTTCCATCCGAGCGGGGACATCGTCCATTTCTCGAACGAGCAGGGATGCAGCGTCACCAGTTATCGGCTCGATCCTGCCTCGGGCGCTCTTTCCGCGGTGGAGACCATCACAACTCTGCCCGCCGGTTTTACCGGGAGAAACACCTGCTCCCAGATCCATCTGACGCCGTCGGGGCGATATCTTTATGTCGGCAACCGCGGCCACAACAGCATCGCCGGGTTCGCCGTCGACGCTGCGTCCGGGCGGCTGACGCCGGCCGGGCATGTTTCGACCGAGGCGGTTCCGAGCGCCTTCGGCCTCGATCCGGCAGGCCGTTTCCTTTTCGCCGCCGGGACGGCGTCGGGTCGTCTGGCCGCATACCGGATCGAGGGCGAGACAGGAGCGCTGTCGCCTCTGGCGACGTATGCGGTGGGGCGGAGACCCGCGGCCGTTTTGGCGGTAAGTCTCGGCGATTGATTTGAGCGAGGCAAGGTGCCGGAGGCGGCCATGGCGCCACCCTGCGATGGCGGAAGTTCGCCGGCGCTTCCGGACGACAGAGGAGAGCAGCGATGCCTGACCACTCTCACAATGCGCATGGTTCCGAACTCTCGGAAATGGACGCGCGAGTGCGGGCGCTCGAAACGATCCTGACCGAGAAGGGCTATGTCGATCCGCAGGCGCTCGACCAGATCGTCGAGACGTTCGAAACCAAGGTCGGACCGCATGTCGGCGCCCGCATTATCGCCCGCGCCTGGATCGATCCTGACTTCAAGGAACGCCTCCTGAAGGACGCTACCGAAGCGGCCAATTCCTTGGGCCACGCAAGCCCGGTCGGCAGCCATCTGATCACGGTCGAAAACACCCCGCAGACGCACAACATGGTCGTGTGCACGCTCTGCTCCTGCTACCCCTGGGAGGTGCTGGGCCTGCCGCCGGTCTGGTACAAATCGGCCCCCTATCGCTCACGCGCGGTGATCGACCCCAAGGGTGTTCTGGCCGAGTTGGGTGTGGAATTACCGCCCGAGACCGAAATCCGGGTCTGGGATTCGACCGCCGAGACGCGGTTTCTGGTTGTCCCGATGCGCCCTCCCGGCGCGGAAAATTGGAGCGAGGAGCGGCTTGCCTCGCTCGTTACCCGCGACAGCATGATCGGGACTGGTCTGCCGAAAGCGCCCGATGAGGCCGGGCGATGACGAACTCGATCCACGATATGGGCGGCATGCACGGCTTCGGCCCGGTCGAGGTCGAGCCTGACGAGCCGCCTTTTCACGAAGCTTGGGAGGGCCGCGTGCTGGCGATGCAGCGCGCGATGGGCTTTGCCGGGCTGTGGACAATCGACGCCGGCCGCGCCTCGATGGAAACGCTGGCGCCGCTCGACTATCTGCGCTCGTCCTATTATCGGCGCTGGTTTCTGGGCTTGGAGCGCCGCCTTGTCGAGCATGGGTTCGTCGGCTCCGATGAAATCGCCGCCGGTCGTTCGCTGCGGCCGGGGAGGACGTTGCCGCGCGTCTTGACCGAGGCCGAAGTGCGGAATGGGCAGGCCCGCGGCAACTATGAGCGCCCGGCCCCGACGCCACCGCGCTTTGCGACCGGCGATAGGGTAGTCGCCAGGAACATCAATCCTCTGACCCACACCCGCCTGCCGCGATATGCCCGCGGCAAAACAGGGAATGTCGAGGCGATCCGCGGCTGTCACGTCTTCCCTGATACTGCCGCGCTCGGCAGCGGCGAAAGTCCGCAATGGCTGTACACGGTCGTCTTCGCTGCGCGCGAATTGTGGGGCGAGGCCGCCGATCCCGCGGTCAAGGTCTCGATCGACGCGTTTGAACCCTATCTCGATCCGGCATGACCGCAACCGCTGCCGCCACAGCCTTGCCGGGCATCCCCCGCGACAACGACGGTCCGGTGTTTCGCGAGCCCTGGGAGGCGCACGCCTTTGCGCTCGGGCTCGCGCTGTACGAACGCGGCCTCTTCACCTGGCCCGAATGGACCGAAGCACTCGTCAGGGAGATCGAACGGGCGCAAGTGGCAGGCGATCCGGACCGGGGCGACACCTATTACCATCACTGGCTCGCTGCACTGGAGGGCATCGTTGCCGCGAAGGGCGCTGCAGAAGCCGCTAGTCTGTTGCGCTATCGCGCCGCCTGGGAGCATGCCGCGCGCCGCACGCCGCACGGTACCCCGATCGCGCTGCAGCCCGGTGATTTCGACCGCAGTGACGGCGGCAGCGGCCCTGGCTAGTCGGGTATTGCGGAAAAAGGCCCAATTCGCCGACAATCGCGTGCGCGCCCCGCGCGGCGATGGAAATGAAGTAGGGAAAGGAACGTTATGGATTGGGTTCAGGGCTCGCTGTCGCGGCGGGCGTTTGTCGGCGCGCTGGTCGCCGCACCTTCGGTTCTGGGCGCGACGCGATTGCTCGCTGCCGACGCACAGCCGGCGGGTCAGGCCGTCATCGCCTGGCATGTCACGATATCGCCCGCCTGGTTCGACCCGTCGACCGCGCCGCCGCAGATCACCCCTTTCGGCATGCTGTACGCGATACACGACGCGCTGGTGCGCCCCTATCCCGGGCAGAAGATGGGCCCGAGCCTCGCGCAATCCTGGGAGGAGAGCGAGGACGGCCTGACCTATGAATTCAAATTGCGGTCGAACCTGACCTTCCATAACGGCGACCCGATCACGACCGAGGATGTGAAGTTCAGCTACAACCGCTATCAGGGCGCCGGTGCCGCGACGATCAAGGATCATATCCGCGAGGTCGAAATCGTCGATCCGTTGACCGTGCGCTTCCACCTGAAAACACCCTGGCCGGACTTCATGACGTTCTTCGGCACCACCGCGAGCGCGGTCGGGATCGTGGTGCCAAAGAAGTATCTAACCGAGGTCGGCGACGACGGCTTCAAAAAGCACCCGATCGGGGCCGGCCCCTACAAATTCGTCAGCAACAAGCCCGGGGTCGAGGTCGTGCTCGAAGCCTTCACTGGCTATTGGCGGCGGGTGCCGAACGTCAAGACGCTGATCATGCGCAGCGTGCCCGAAGCGACGACGCGGGCGCTGATGATCAAGACCGGTGAAGCCGACATCGCCTTCGCCCTCGACGGCGTCGATGCCGAAGGCCTGAAGAATGCGCCCGGCGTCCAGATCGTCGCGACCAAACACGCTTCTATCTTCTGGATCGAGTTTGCCGATCAGTGGAACCCGAAATCGCCCTGGCACGACAAGAACGTCCGGTTGGCAGCCAATTACGCGCTCGACCGCGAGGGCATTAACAAGGCTGCTTGTCTCGGCTTCTGCCCGCCGGCCGGTGTCATTGTACCCCGGGTCATGGATTATGCGCTGCAAGTCGAGGCGCTGCCTTATGATCCGGAAAAGGCGAAGAAACTCCTCGCCGAGGCCGGCTATCCCAATGGCTTCGACGCCGGCCAATTTGCTGCGATCCCCGGCTTCCCGACCGTCGCCGACGCCGTAGTCAACGATCTGAATGCGGCCGGCATCCGGGTGACGTTGCGCGGCATGGAGCGCGCCGCATTCTACGCCGATTGGCAGGCGCACAAGCTGTACGGGATTTTCATGGTCGCGGCCGGAAATTCCGGCAACGCCGCAAGTCGCGTCGAGGCGTTCATCCAGACCAAGGGCGCCTACAATTACGGCGGCTACCCCGACATCGACCAACTTTTCCAGGAGCAGGCCGGCGAGCGCGATCCGAAAAAGCGCGAGGCGATCCTCTACAAGATCCAGCAGCTGACGATCGACCGAGTCATGTACGCGCCGATCATGGATCTGCGTGCGCTGATGGGCGTCGGCCCGCGCGTCACCAGACACACGATCACCGATGTGTGGATGAGCCCGTTCCCGTCCTATGAGGACATGGAGATCAAGAGCTAGGCCCGGCGCGCCGTTCGCGGCTAAGCTCTTTTCGGCATCGATCTCCGCGTCGCCTCATTAAAGGGCAAGCCGAGAATGACCCGCACCGTCGCCCGCCTGCTGGCGGAGAGCCTTGAAGCGCACGATGTCGACCAGATCTTTTGCGTGCCGGGCGAAAGCTATATCGGGCTGACCAGTGCGTTGATCGAGCGCAATTCGATCCGCGTCGTCGTCTGCCGCCATGAGGGCGGGGCCGGCTATATGGCGGTCGCCGACGGGCGGCTGCGCGATCGCGCCGGGGTGGCGGTGGTGTCGCGCGGCCCGGGATTGTCGAACGCGATGGTGGCGTTGCATTCGGCCTATCACGACGCGACCCCGATGGTGATGCTGGTCGGCCAGGTCGAGCGCAAGGATTTCGGCCGCCTCGCCTTGCAGGAGCAGAACTATTCGCGGCTCTTGTCCGACGTCACCAAGGAGGTGATCGAGGTCAACGAGCCGGAACAGGCCTCCGAGGCGATCGCGCGCGCCTTTCATCTGGCTGAGAGCGGCACGCCGGGACCGGTCGCGGTGGTGCTGCCGGAGGATATCTTCGACGAGGAGACCGAGGCCGAACTCGATGCCGCGCGGCCGGTTGTGGCCGCCGGGCCGCGCGCGGACGACCTCAACCGGCTGGCGCAAATGCTCGCCCGGGCGGAGCGGCCGCTGGTGCTGGTCGGCGGCGCGCTGATGGCGGAGGCCGTGCGCGACAAGGCGGTCTTTGCCGACCTGAACCGCTTCGCCGAGGAGTGGATGCTGCCGATCAGCCCGACCCACCGCCGGCCGCAGCTTTTCGATGCGACCCACCCGCATTTCGGCGGCTATATGGGGATCCGGGTGCCGCCCGCGTTGATCGGCGAAATGAAGCGCGCCGATCTGCTGCTGGCGCTGGGGGAGCGCATGACCGATACGGTCAGTCAGTCCTATAGCTTTCCGCAGGCGCCGCAGCCGCAATTGCCGTTCGTCCATGTCTGGCCCGATCCGAACGAGGTCGGCCGCGTGTGGCGCCCCGATCTGGGCCTGCCTTGCAGCCCCTACGAGGTGATCAAGGCATTGCTCGGCCGCGGCGCGCCGGCCGACGCCGGCAAGCGGCACGACTGGGTCGCCGGGCTGAACGCGATCCACCGCAAATTATTGGCGAAGGAATGGGAGCCGACCACCGACGGGATCAACTTCGCCGCGATCGTCTGCGAGGTCGACAAGCATCTCGCCCCCGATGCGACGGTGACCACCGACGCCGGCAATTTCGGCAGTTTCGTCCACCGCTACATCGGCTTTCGCCAGGGTCAAGTGTTCCTGTCCTCGGTGGTGGGGGCCATGGGCTCGGGCATGCCGATGGCGGTGGCGGCGGCGCTGCGCCGGCCAAATACGCAGGTCGTCGCCTTTGTCGGGGACGGCGGCGCGCTGATGACCGGCAACGAGATCGCGACCGCGATGCAGTATGGCGCCAACCCGATCATGATCATCTCCGACAACGGCATGTACGGCACGATCGGGATGCACTCCTATGTGCGCTATCCCGAGCGTCCGCTGCTGGCTGGTACGCGGCTGACCAACCCCGATTTCGCCGCCTGGGCCCGCTCGTTCGGCGCCGAGGGAATCACGATCCGGACCGAGGCCGAGATCGCCGACGGCATCGCCCGCGCCTTCGCGGTCAAGACGAAGCCCGTCGTCGTCCACTGCCTCACATCGCAAATCCAGATGAGCGCCTGGCGCCGCTACACCCGCTCCGACGCGTTGCCTTAGCGCAGGCGGCGGGCGCGGCCCTATCCTGCCGACCTTTCCGCCGAGAATGTCGCGAGTTTGACTTCAGGATCGGATGCTCAAGCCCGGCCGTAGCTGTCGTCGAGCCGGACGATATCGTCCTCGCCGAGATAGCCGCCCGACTGCACCTCGATCAGATGCAGCGGGATCTTTCCCGGATTTTCGAGGCGGTGCGCGGTGCCGAGCGGGATATAGGTCGATTTGTCCTCGCCGAGGATCATTTCCTCCTCGCCGCGTTGGATCTTGGCGGTGCCCTGGACGACGATCCAGTGCTCGGCGCGATGGTGGTGCATTTGCAATGACAGCTTGCCGCCGGGTTTGACCATGATGTGCTTGACCTGGACCCGGTGACCCTTGTGCAGTGCTGCGAAGGTCCCCCAAGGGCGATGAACGGTCGGCAGCGCCGCCGCCTCTTCACGCCGTTCGCGGACGAGGCGCGAGACAAGGGCGCGGACTTCCTGCGTGCGTTCGCGCGGCGCTACCATGACCGCGTCGGCGGTGGCGACAACGACAAGGTCCTCGACGCCGATCGCCGCGACGAGCCCGGCCTCGGAGCGCAAATAGCAGTTGCGCGTGTCTTCGGCCACGACGTTGCCGCAGAGCGTGTTGCCGGCCTCGTCCTTGGCGCTCATCTGCCACAACGCATCCCAGGAGCCGACATCGCTCCAACCCATCGCGACCGGCACTACCGCCGCGCGCCTGGTGTGTTCCATTACGGCATAGTCGATCGAATCGGCCGCGCAGGCGCTAAAGGCTTCCTTGTCGAGCCGCGTGAAGTCGTCGTCGCGGCGGGCCTTGGCCAAGGCCGCGCGGCAGGCGGCGACCATCTCCGGGCGGCGCTCCTGCAATTCCGCCAGATAGACCGACGCCGGAAACAGAAAGATGCCGCTGTTCCAGGAATGCTCGCCGCTATCGAGGTAACGCTGCGCCTCGCCGAGCGCCGGCTTCTCGACGAATTCGGCGACGGCGAAGGCGTCTGCGAGCCCGTCGAGCGGCGCTCCTCTGCGAATATATCCGTAGCCCGTTTCGGCCCGCTCCGGCGTAATGCCGAAGGTGACAAGCGCGCCCTTGGCCGCCGCCGCGGCAGCCCGGTCGATCGCAGCGAGAAACGCCTCGGCGTCTCCGATCGCATGGTCGGAAGGCAACAGCAGCATCAGCGGATCGGGTTCGATCTCGCTCAGCGTCAAGGCCGCCACGCAAGCCGCCGGGGCGGTGTTGCGGCCGACCGGTTCGAGCAGCAATGCGCGCGGCTCGACGGCGATTTCGCGCAACTGCTCGGCGATGATGAAGCGGTGCTCCTCATTGGCGACGATCAGGGGCGGGGCGAAGCGGTCCCGATCGGCGACCCGCCGCGCGGTTTCTTGCAGCAGGCTCTGGCCTCCAAAAAGGTTCAACAACTGCTTGGGATAGAGGGTCCGCGACATCGGCCAGAGCCGCGTGCCAGACCCGCCGGACAGAATGACCGGGTGAATCATGCCTCTTCCCCTCAACCTTTTGCTGCACTGTCGAGATACATCATTTTGATGCGAAGGCAAGTGCCTGCCTTGCTAATGGGGCAGCCCTTGCCGGACAAAGGAAAATCTAGAATATCGCGGGACGCAGTCCGCCGATGCCCGGCGCGCGGGAGGAAGAAATGATCGATCTCTACACCTGGCCGACGCCGAACGGGCACAAGATCTCGATCATGCTCGAGGAAATCGGCGCCCAATACCGCGTCTTTCCGGTCGATATCGGCAATGGCCAGCAATTTAGCCCGGACTACGCCTCGATCAATCCAAACGGCAAGATCCCGGCGATCATCGATCAGGACGCGGCGGGCGGACCGCTCGCTGTCTTTGAGTTCGGGCGCTATTCTGATCTACCTGGCGGTGAGCAAATCCGCCTATCTCGGCGTCGACGCGCGCGACCGGATCGCCGTGATCGAATGGTTGATGTTCCAGGTCGGGGAGATCGGGCCGATCTTTGGCCAGGCGCATCATTTCCGCCGCTTTGCGCCGGAACCGGTTCCCGAAGCGGTTTCGTATTACACAAAGGAGGCGGCGCGTCTCTACCGTGTGCTCGACCGCGGGCTCGGTGAGCAAACGTTTCTCGCGGGCGGCGATTATTCAATCGCGGACATCGCGACCTGGCCCTGGATCGCCCGTCATGCCTGGCAAGGCGTCGACCTCGCCGACTACCCGAATATACGCCGCTGGTTCGAGACGGTCGGCGCCCGCCCGGCCGTGCAACAAGGTATGCGCGTGCCGCAGGTCTAGCCGGGCGGCGTCGGTCCCGGCTAGGAAAGGCCGGGCCAGCCGAACCCCAGCCAGACGATCCAGGCGGCGAGCGCCAGAAATGGGCCGAACGGAAGCGCCGAATGAGCGGTGAGGCGGACGCCGCCGAAACCCAGCACGCCGGCGGCGAGCAAACCGGCGAGCGCCGCAATGAGGATCACCTGCGGCAGCGCGCCGGCCCCGACCCAAGCGCCCGCCGCGGCAAGCAGCTTGGCGTCGCCGCGTCCCAGCCCTTCCCGCCCGCGCCATCTGTGGTAAAGCGCGGCCACCGCGCGAAGCGCCAAATAGCCGAGGGCGGCGCCGAGAGCCCGGTCGGTCAAATCTCCGGGATCAAGCGCCAAGGTCGCGGCGAGCCCGGCAAGCGCGAGTGGCAAGGTCAGGACGTCGGGCAGCAGCCAACTCTGCCAGTCGATCCAGCCCAGCGCCAGCAGCCACCAGCCGAAGATGCAATCGAGCCAAACCCTCTCGGCGCCGCCGACCGCGAGCGCTATGAGGGCGATCATGACACACGCCAGTTCGATTGCGGGATGGAACCAGCCGATCGGTTCGCTGCAATAACGGCACTGGCCGCGCACGGCGACCCAGCTGAGGATCGGCACCAGGTCGCGTGGCCGAAGAACCTCGCCGCAGCTTTCGCAGCGGGAGCGCGACCAGGCGATTGAGCCACCAGTCGGCAGGCGCCGGACGAGGACGCCGAGAAAACTGCCGACAAAGGGTGCTGCCGCGACGGCGGTCCAGGCAATCGCGCCCGCGTCGGCCATCCGATCGAGCCAATTCGCATCGAGCACGCGCTCTCGCCCCTGCCTCTGGCAATCGGTTATTCTTTTGTGCGTAGATTTGCGTCCGGGCCGTAGTAAAAGACCCCGCCGAGGTATAGCGCGACTATGACCTTCGAGGCCATCGCTTCCGCAACTGCCGTAGAGGCCGCAGAGGTGTTGGCGCGGCTCGGCCCGGCGCTGCTTGCCGCCGGAATGGTCGATCAGCGCACGCTCGACCGCGCCCGCCGTGTCGCCGCCGAAACCAGCGGCCGGCTCGACCGGGTGCTTACCCAGCTCGGGCTGATCAGCGAACGTGGGCTCGCTGACACCCTGGCGCAGCTGATTGGCGCGCCGCTTGCCGCCGACTATCCCGAAGAAGCGCTGTTCAGCGAGCAGTTGCGGCCGAAATTTCTGCGCCGGGCGCATGCCTTGCCGATCGCCGGCGATGGTGAGCGCGCGGTTTTGGCGATGGCCGACCCGCTCGACACCTTTACCCGCAGCGCGGTCGCCGCCGCACTCGGCTCGCCCGGTCGCGATCGCGGTCGCGGTCCCGATCGAACTCGAAGCCGCCTTCGATCGGCTTTATCCCGAAGAGGCTGAAGGCGTTGACGCCGAGGCGATGCTCGACGAGGTGGTTCCCGATGCCGAGCCGGCCGAAGAAGACGCCGAGCGGCTCAAGGATCTCGCCAGCGAGGCGCCGGTCATCCGGCTGGTCAACCAGCTGATCGCGAGGGCCGTCGAAACCCACGCTTCGGACGTGCATCTCGAACCGTTGCCTGACCGGCTGCGCGTCCGCTACCGCTACGACGGCGTGCTGCACGAGGTCGAATCACCGCCGGCGCGGCTGCAGGCGGCGATCATCTCGCGCATCAAGATCATGGCCCGGCTCGACATCGCCGAGCGCCGGCTGCCGCAGGACGGCCGCATCAAGCTGACGGTGCGCGGCCACGAGATCGACTTCCGGGTTTCGACGATGCCCTCGCTGCACGGCGAGACGGTGGTGCTGCGGGTGCTCGACCGCACCGCCGTCGAATTCGACTATCGCAAGCTCGGGCTGCCGGACGACATCCGCAGCGGCTTCGAGCGCGCGCTCGAGCTGCCGAACGGCATGGTGCTGGTCACCGGCCCGACCGGCAGCGGCAAGACGACGACGCTCTACACGGGTCTTCTCAAGCTGAACACCGTTGCCCGCAACGTCGTCACCGTCGAGGATCCGATCGAATACCAGCTGGCCGGCATCAACCAGATCCAGGTGCAGGCCGCAGATCGGGCTCAACTTTGCGAGCCTGTTGCGCTCAATCCTGCGGCAGGATCCGGACGTCATCATGATCGGCGAGATCCGCGATCTTGAAACCGCGCAGATCGCGGTGCAGGCGGCGCTGACCGGCCATCTCGTGCTGTCGACCCTGCACACCAACTCGGCCGCCGCGACGATGACCCGTCTGCGCGACATGGGGCTCGAGGATTATCTGCTGACGGCGACACTGAAGGCGGTGCTGGCGCAGCGGCTGGTGCGGCGGCTGTGCCCCAGATGCAAGGAGCCCGAGCCCGCTGCGGCATCGTTGCACGAGCGCTTTGGCCTCGACCGCCTGGCTGGCGGCGGGCCGGTCACACTTTACCGCCCGGGCGGTTGCCCGAGTGCCGCGGCACCGGCTATCGCGGCCGTCGCGCGATCGCCGAATTGCTGGTGCCGAGCCGGGCGATCGATCGGCTGATCTTCGACGGCGCCGACGACGCCGCGATCGAGCGCGCCGCGGTCGAGGGCGGCATGCGTCCGATCTTCGACAGCGGCCTGCTCGCCGTCCTCGAGGGCGACACGACGATCGAGGAGGTGTGCGGTGCATCCGCAGCGAGGCGTGAGCGTAAGCTGATGCCGGCGTTTCGCTGGTCGGCGGTCAACGCCGCCGGGGAGGTGGTTCGCGGCGTGATCGATGCTGCTGATCGGCAGAGCGCGGTCGAGAGGCTGCAACGCCAGGGACAGCTCGTGCTGCGCGCCGAGCCGGCGGATGGCGGCCGCCGCTGGACCGAATTGCTGCAGCTCGAACTCGGCGGAGCGCGCGGCCTCGGCAAGGCCTCGCTCGTCGAAGTCACGCGTGAACTGGCGATCATGCTGGGCGCCGGGCAGGATCTCGATCGGGCTTTGCGTTTTGTCGTCGACAACACGCCGACCACCGCCGCCGGCGCGATCCTCAGCAATGTCCGCGACCGGGTGCGCGGCGGGAGTTCGCTCGCCGCGGCACTGGCGAGCGAACCCCGTTCGTTCAATAAGCTTTATGTCGGGCTGGTGCGCGCCGGCGAAGCGGGAGGCACCCTGCCGGCGACGCTCGAACGGTTGGCCGCACTGCTCGAGCGCGAGCGCAGCCTCAACGCGAGCCTCAGGGCCTCTATGGTCTATCCGGCCCTGTTGGTGGTCGCCGCCCTAGGATCGATCATCTTGCTGCTCGACTACGTGCTGCCGCAATTCGTCCCGATTTTCGAACAGGCCGGCGCCGAATTGCCGACCGCGACCCGGATGCTGATGGCGGCCGGCGCCGTGGTGGGCGTCGGCCTGCCGTGGTTTCTGCTGGCGCTGTTCGCCGCCGCCCTGATCGCCCGCCGGTTGCTCGCGCAACCCGCTTACCGGCTGCAATTCGACCGCCTGGTGCTGCATTTGCCGGTTGTCGGCAAACTGCTGCGCGAGACCCTGGCGGCGCGGTTGACCCGGACATTCGGAAGCCTCCTCGAGAACGGCGTGGCGCTGATCCCGGCGCTCGGCATTGCCAAGGAGGCCCTCGGCAACCGCGCCGCGTCGGCGGCGGTCGATGCGGCGGCGGTGGCGGCGAAGGGTGGCGCGGGCTTGGCGCGTCCGCTCGGCGCTTCGGGGCTGTTTCCACCGCGCACGATCCACCTGCTGCAGCTCGGTGAGGAGGCCGCGCAGCTCGCCGCGATGGCGCTCAAGGCCGCCGATATCCACGACGAGCAGGCGCGGCTGATGATGCAGCGGCTGGTGGCGCTCGCCGTGCCGTTGATCACGATCTCGATGGGCCTCGCCGTCGCCGGCATCGTCAGCGCATTGCTGACGGCGATGCTGAGCCTCAATGACCTTGCCGTGTGATCCGCGCCTTCGGCCCCGCGTGACCGGCGCGCTCGGCTTCACCCTGATCGAGCTCCTGGTGGTGCTTGCCATCATGGGATTGGCGATCGTTCTGATCGTCGGCTTCAAACCGCCCTGGAGTTGCGGCCTCGGCATCGACGCGACGGCGTCCGATCTGGCCGCCGGTCTGCGCCTGGCGCGGGCCGAGGCGATCGCCGGCAACCGTCCGGTCGTCTTCGACCTCGATCTCGCCAGCCGCCAGTACCGCGTTGGCGCGCGACCGCCGCGCCGTCTGCCGCCGGATATGGCCGATCGCGCTGCTGACGGTGGCGGGCGAACGTCGGGGGGCTGCGAGCGCCGATATTCGCTTCAACCCCGACGGCAGTTCGACCGGCGGCAGGATCACGCTCGCGCGGCAGACCGCCGGGTAGCGGTCGGCGTCGAGTGGCTGACCGGCCGCGTCAGCATTGCCGATGTGCGCTGAACCGGCGCGCCGCGAGGCCGGCTTCACGCTGCTCGAAGTTGTGGTCGCGCTCGCAATTGCGTCGCTTGCGCTCGTCGGCTTGTTTCAGGCGGGCTCGGGCGGGATGTTCGCGGCCGACACCGCGGCTCGCGCCGAAGAAGCGGTCGAGCGCGCCCAGTCGCATCTTGCCGCTGTCGGCCGCAATGTGGCGCTCGTCGTCGGCGAGTTCGCCGGCGATGACGGCGGTGGCTACCGCTGGCGGCTGCGCGTCGAGCCGGCGGCGGCGCGGCGCGGGTGACGGAGTTGTCGGCGGAACCGTCCTCTACAATGTCGAGGTGGCGGTGTCCTGGCCGTCGCGCGGTCGTGACCGATCGGTGGTTCTCAAGACATTGCGCCTCGGCGCGGCTTCCCCCGGCGGTTGAGGGCACATGACGCGCCCCGCTCAAGCCGGCTTCACGCTGCTCGAAACCCTGGTGGTGCTGGTCGTACTAGGTCTGCTCGTTGTCGGGCTTGCCCAGGGGGTGCGCGCCGGCCTCGCGCTATGGACCGCGCAGAACAAGCGCATCGAGCGGATTACCGATCTGGATTCGACCGCGCGCGTGCTGCGCACCCTATTGACCGGGATGCCGCCGCCGTCAGCGACCGGCGCTCAGAGTCGATCGACGACGATCAAGGGCGGCAGCAGCCGGCTCGATTTTGTCGGCGATCTGCCGACCGGGCTCGGCGCGACACAACGCGCCGACATCGTAATCGAGCTACTGCGGCAAAGGCTCGTACTGGTCTGGACGCCGCGTCGCCACGAGGTTTCCGTCGGTCCGCCACCCAAGCCGGTCGAGACAGAGCTGATCAGCGGCGTCGAGGGGCTCGACCTGGCCTATTGGGGGGCGGCTTCGCCGGATCAGGCGCCAGGCTGGCAGGCAGCATGGGAAGGGCCCGCATTGCCCCAATTGATTCGGGTGCGCTTGGCCTTTGCCAAGGGTGACCCGCGCATCTGGCCCGATTTGATCGTCGCGCCGCAGCTTTAGGATAGAGCGATTCGCTATCTTGGGGAGCCCGACAACCGAGAATCAGCGCGCGCCGACCGAGGGAGCAAGGGGGAGTTGTGGAAAAACCGTGGCGAGTTTCGTGCGATCAAGCGGTTTTTTGTAATGATTATCGGGTAGAAGCCCCCACAAGGCTGCTCGGACTTTGCAGTGAGCGAGCGGCTCTGTAGCATAGGGCATCGTTCGTCGGCGATACGGCGTCGGTTCGGTTTTGCATAATGCTGCGCGATTTCTTCGCTTGGTGGCTCGGTCAGCTTGGAGAGCTTCTGCCGCCAAGGTTGCGGCGGCCGTCCCCGACAATTGCCGATGCGACGGTTGTCACCCCGATCGGCTTGCCGGGGCAGCGCGTTGACGCGGTAGCCGTCGGCTTGCGCCGCAACGGCAAGGAAACGCAGCTCACTCAGATTGGACTTGGGGCGAGCGGACTTTCGCAACTGCGCCGCGGCGACGGGAGCCCGACGGTACTCCGCCTGCGCGGATCGGAGGTGCTCGGAAAGACGTTGAGCCTGCCGCTGGCTGCGGAGCGTGAACTCGACCAGGTCCTCGCTTTCGAGATGGACCGGGAGACGCCGTTCAAGCCCGAGGATATTTACTGGAACCATCGCATCGAGGCGATCGACCGGCAGAACGGGCGGATTTCGGTGCGTTTGCTGCTGGTGCCCAGGGCCTCGCTTGGCGCCCTGCTCGACGCGCTTCGTCGGCATGGCATCGTTCCGCGACGCGCGGAAATCGCGGACGGTCCGGACGCGGGGGCATACCTGCCGCTTGACGATGAGGGTGGGCGACCTGTTCATCCGACCAATCGTCTGGTCAGGCCGGTGGCGATCGCCTGCGCAATCCTCGCCCTTGCCGCGATAGCGACACCGTTCGTGCGGCAATCAATGGCGCTGGCTGAGCTAGACCGGCAGGTCGCCGCTACTCGCGCCGCTGCGGGCGAAGCCGAAGGGTTGCGCCGCGAAATCGAACAGCTCTCCGGAAGCGCCACTTTGATCCAAGCCGAGCGCGATAAGGCCGGCCGGCCGCTTGAAATCTTGGCTGCGGCCACCCGGGTTTTGCCTGACGACTCCTATCTGACCGAATTGGAATTGCGACAGCGCAAACTTACCCTCAGCGGCCGTTCGGCCGCGGCGGCGCGGCTGATCGGCGCCTTTGCCGGCGACGGCATGTTCCACAATCCCGCCTTTGCTGCTCCGGTTACCCGAATCGAGGCGCTCCACTCGGAAATCTTCACGATCATTGCGGAGGTCGCGCCGTAGTCTCGCTCACCGCCATGTCCGCCATGCCTACCGGCGCCAGAGGCCAGGTCTTGGCCGTGCTGCTGGTCCTGATAGCGCTTGGGGCGGTCTATCTCTTCGCTGCCGCGCCGCTGCTCGATCTCTACGCCGAGCGCGACGCGACGCTGCGGCACAACCGAATGCTGCTGCCTCGGCTCGAGGCGGTCGCGGCGGAATTGCCGACGCTCCGGGCGCGTCTTGCCGAATTGCAGGCCGCCGACGGCAGCCGAGAAATCACCCTCGATGGCGCCACCGACGCGCTAGCATCGGCCAATCTGCAGAGCCGTATCGAGGCCTTCGCAACGGCCGCGGGCGTCTCGATCGGCAGCACCGAGAGCGTGCCGGCCGAACCCCGTGGCGGCTATCGCCGCATCGGCTTGCGCCTTGTTCTCAATGGTCCCTACGAGACCCTCGTAAAGCTTCTCGCTGAGCTCGGATCCGCGACCCCGCCGTTGATCGTCGACAATCTGCAGGTTCATGGCGTCCTGCGAAGGCCCGGGCGGCCGGCCGCGTCGGAAACCGATCTCGGTCTCGATGCCGGCCTCGACGTGTATGCGTTCCGCGCCGACGAGAAAGCCACAGACGGCGAGAAAGCCGCGGCCGCCAAGCCATGACCTCCGCCTAATCATGATCGACCGCTACCTCCTCTATTTGTTGCTGGCCGGCTGCCTCTTTTTCGCCGCGCTCGTTTTGCTCGAGGTCGGATCCGAGCCCGAGGAGGCGGTATCGGTTGCGGCTCCGATGCGGTCGCCGGCCGGTTCCCCGCCGCGTGCGGAGCAGCGGGCGAGGGCAGAGGACCTGATCGCCACGATCCTGGCTCGGCCGCTCTTTAGCAGCACGCGGCGGCCCGCCCCGGCCGAGGCCGCGGACAGGACCGGTGATGCCGAGCTTTCCGACACGCGGCTCGCCGGCATCTTGACCGAGCCCGGCCATCGCCTCGCGATCTTCGTCCCGACAGGCGCCAAGCCGATAATGGTGACGGAGGGCGACAGTATCGCCGGCTGGCGCATCGACAGCATCACCCCGCTGGCGGTGTCGCTGACCGGCCCCGACGGCGTCAAGACTTTGCAGCCCAAAATCGACCCGAACCTCGCGCCGCCTCCCCCACCCCCGCAACCGACGCCGGTGCCGGCGCTCGGCCGTGTGCGAGGTCGGGTGGCGACGCCGGTTCTGCCCGGAAGACCCGGCGGGCCGGCGAACCTCCCGTCCCCACCGCCGCGACCCGGTCTGGCCGGAGCGCGGCGATGAGGGGCAGCCGCTGGGTGAAACGTAGGGGCCGAGCTGGCTGGGGTGCGGCGCTGCTGGTTCTCGCCGCCTGCCAGCCGCCGCCGTCGCCGGGCCTGATCCCGCTTGAGCAGCCGGCCGGACTGCAGGCGGCGCCTCCCCGGATCAATGGCGAAATCGCGCCCGAACGCGGTCGGGATCGCGCTTTCGTGGACCGTGGCGCGCCGGCCCAGCCGGCAACGGCAGGACCTCCGCCGCCCGCGCTCGGCACCACTCAAAGCGGCGACGTCACGCTCAATTTCGTCGATACCGACATCCGCGAGATCGCCCGCGCCATCCTCGGCACGACGCTGAAGCTGAATTATACGATCGACCCCAACGTGCATGGGACGGGTTCGATCGAAACCGGTACGCCGTTGCCGCGTTCAGCGCTGCTGCCGACGCTTGAGACCGTCCTCAACCAGAACGGCGCGACCCTCGTCGAGCACAACGGGATCTATTCGATTGTCCCGATCGCCGCGGGCGCCGCCACGAACTTGAGCGCCGGCGGCAACGGCCTCGGCGCAGGGGCCCAGGTCGTGCCGCTGCGTTATGCCTCGGCCCGGGACCTTGCCAAAATGCTTGAACCCTTCGTCGCCGAAGGTGGCAAGATCACCGCCGACCCGGCGCACAACGCCTTGCTCGTCAGCGGTACCTCGGCAGTGCGACAGACCCTTGTCGGCCTTGTTCGCGCCTTCGACACGGACGCGCTTGCCGGCCAATCCTACGCGCTCTTTCCGGCGGGCGACGGCGACCCTGCTAAGCTCGCCGCGCAATTCGAGAAAATCTTGCAGGCGCAGACCGAAGGCCCGCTCGCCGGGATCGTGCGCGTATTGCCGATGGACCGCGTCAACGCTGTGCTGGTGGTGTCCTCGCAATCCCGCTACATCGACGCCGCCAACCGCTTTTTTCGGCTGGCGAGCCGCGTCGAGGACGCCACCGCGCGCAGCTGGCACGTTTACTACGTTCAGAACGGGTTGAGCATCGATCTCGAAAACCTGCTGCAGCGCGCGTTCACTCCGGGGCATGTGTCGCCGACGCCGGCGCCGGGCAGCACCGCACCCGGCTCCGCCCCGGTGTCGCTGTCGACCGGTCTGCCGGGTCAGGGCGGCGGCGCGTTGGGGACGAGCGGGCAAGGCGCTGCTTCCGGCGTGGGCGGGGCGGCAACCGGCGGCGCCGGGGCGACGGGTGGGCTGGGTTCGGGCCTCGCCGCAACCCCCGCCGCGGCAGAGTCTCAGACCCCAGCCACCGAACCGCTGTCGAGCGAGGCGCCGGCAGCCGGCACCGAGAACCGTATCCGCATCATCGCCAATCGCCGCAACAACGCGCTTTTGATTTATGCGACGCCGAGCGAATACTCGGTGATCGACGGAATGCTCCGCAAGATTGACATAATCCCCCTTCAGGTCCTGATAGAAGCCACGATTGCTGAAGTCGACCTCAACGACCAGCTGCAATACGGCACCCAATTTTACTTTAAGGTCGATCATGTTGCTGAAACGTTAGGCACGCCGTCGATCCCGAATTTCCCGGCGCTCGGCAATTTGACATTCCCGTCGACCTCGCCGTATTTCATTATTAGCAAATCGCCGAATTTCGCCTTGGCGGCGCTCTCTTCGGTGACCAAGGTCAAGGTGCTGTCGGCGCCGCAGGTCATGGTGCTCGACAACGAGCCGGCCCGCCTTCAGGTCGGCCAGCAGGTGCCGGTGCTGACCGGGACGGCGACCAGCACGCTTGCCGCCGGCGCTCCGACCGTCAACAGCGTCGATTATCATGCGACCGGGGTCATCATGCAGGTGACCCCGCGGGTCAATTCGAGCGGGTTGGTCACCCTCGACATCGCCCAGGAGGTCAGTGATGTCGCCCAGACCCCGGCGGTGAATTCGGTTCAAGGCTCGCCGACCTTCAATGATCAGACCTTTCGCACTCGGGTTGCGGTGCAGGACGGGCAGACAGTCGGTATGGCGGGGCTGATCCGGGACAACGCATCCCAAGGCAACAGCGGTATTCCACTGCTGAAGGACATTCCGGTCGTCGGCTCGCTGTTTTCCACCCAAGCCAATTCCCGCGCGCGCACCGAGCTGTTGGTGTTGATCACCCCTCATGTCGTCCGTGACCAGCGCGACGCGCGAGCGCTGACCGAGGATCTGCGCAGCCAATTGATCAATGCCGGGCTGGTCCCGCAGCAATTGGAGCGCAAGGGTGTTCTGGGCTCGTCTAATCCAAACAAGCTCTGAGCCTCCCTTACGCCCGGCCGGCCCGCCGCTTGCGCCGTAACGGCGGCTTTGCCCTGATTATCGTACTGTGGAGCCTGGTGTTGATCGGCTTTCTCGTCGCGCATGTGACGGCGAGCGGACGCACCGAAATCGCTATCGCAGAAAATCTCGTCGCCAACGCGGTCGCCGAGGCTGCTGCCGACGGCGCGATCGCCCAGGCGATTTTCGCGGCGACCGATCCACGGCCGGACCAGCGCTGGGCGGCTGACGGCGACGTGCACCGTCTGACGGTGGGCGACTGCCGGGTGGAAGTGCGGCTCCAGGATGAGGCCGGTCGGGTCAATCCGAACACCGCCTCGCCGGCGCTCCTCGAAGCGCTGCTCCGCGCGATCGGCAGCGATCCCGCAACCGCGTCCCGGCTATCCGCCGCGATTGCCGAATGGATCGGCTCGGCGCCCGGCGCCCAACCCCCGGACCGGCTGCTGGCCGAATATCGCGCCGCCGGTCTCGATTACGGTCCGCCAGGCGAGCCCATGGAAACTCTGGACGAACTGGGACGCGTCCGCGGCATGACGCCGGCCGTTTTCGCGGCGCTGCGGCCGCACCTGACGCTCTACGGCCCACCGGAGCCGAACCGCGTCGCCGCCGATCCGATCGTTGCCGCCGCGATCGATCGGCTCGCGCCGCCGGCCGGTTCATCGACGGGACCTGCCCCAGCGACGTTGACTCTCCGCCTGACTGCGGTTGCGCGCGGTCCCGGCAACGCCGAGGTGATCCGCACCGCGATCATCCGAACCGACCCGACCCTGCCCGAGGGCTATGTCGCGCTGGTTTGGCAGACCGGCGCGCCGTGAGCCATTCTCTCGCGCCTAGTCGTTGAAGATGGCCGCAGATTGACCCGTTCCGCCTGGCTGGCCGGTGGGGCCTAGCGAATAGAGGTCGTATTCGCGCCCCGGGCGCTGACTCGGCTGGCGATAGAGAAAGGGCCGGCCCCACGGATCTTCCGGCGCCTTGTCGCCCTTCAGATAGGGCCCGTTCCACCGCGCCACGCCCGAGGGTCGGGTGATCAGCGCCTGCAGACCCTGCTCGGTGGTCGGATAGGTTCCAACGTCAAGCTTGTAGATGTCGAGAACCCCCGCCAAGCGCTCTATCGATTGATGGGCGATCTTTTCCTTGGCGGAGCCGAGCTGGCGCAAAGCGGCCGGCGCGACGAGCCCGATCAACAATCCGAGGATGGCGAGGACCACAAGCAGTTCCAACAGCGTGAATCCCCGCTGTCGGTACGCTCGGCCGCCTCCGGTCTCGATCGGGCGCGACAAAACCGTCATCTGTGTTTGCGCTCTCTTAAGAAGGGAATGTTCAGACGCCGTAAGCCACGCCATGCGACAGTTCGACGCATTTGACGCTGCGGCTGAACAGGCTTCGTTTGAGTTCTCGTCGGAACCGATATTCCCCTCAGCAACAAGATCACCGAACGTCGGTTCCGCGACAATCTCGCCGGCAGCGAATGTTCGGGGAACCGTCGCCGAAATCCTGGCTTGCGTCCTCCAGCTGAGATCGGGCGCCTCCTGATAGCGGAGGCGCCGCGCCATGCCTCAGTGGTGGAAGAGGTTCAGCGCCGATCCCTTCCGGAACCATTCGAGCTGCGAGGCGCTGAAGGTGTGATTGAGCCGCAGCGTCTCGCTCGTCCCATCGGCGTGTTTGATCCGGCACTCGACCGGCTGGCCGGGCGCCATCTCTTCGAGGCCGACGAGACTTAACCTGTCGTCGGCGCGCACCCGGTCGTAATCGGCCGGGTCCTGAAAAGTCAGCGCCAATAACCCCTGCTTTTTCAAATTCGACTCATGGATGCGGGCAAAGCTGCGGGCGATGACGGCGCAGGCGCCGAGAAGCCGCGGCGATAGTGCTGCATGCTCGCGGCTCGAACCCTCGCCGTAATTGTGGTCGCCGATCGCCACCCATTTGATCCCGCGCGCCTTATAGTCGCGGGCAACCTTTGAGACCATGACGCCCTTCTCGCCGGAGAGCACGTTTAGCGCGGTCCCCGCTTCGCCGTTGAAAGCGTTTGTGGCCCCCATGAACATGTTGTCGCTGAACTTGTCGAGGTGGCCGCGATAGCGCAGCCACGGCCCGGCCGGCGAAATGTGATCGGTCGTGGTCTTGCCCTGCGTTTTGATCAGCACCGGGCAATCGACGAAGTCCTTGTGGTCCCAGGCAAGCCACGGCTCCATCAGTTGCAGCCGCTCGCTATGCGGATCGACCGCCAAGGTGATGCTGCTGCCGTCCTCGGGCGGCGAGATATAGGTCGCATGCCCGGCGTCAAAGCCGTGCGCCGGCACCTCGGGTGCGGGTTTGGGCGGCGTCAGGCGGAAGGGCTTGCCCTGGGCGTCGTTCAACGTGTCGGTCAGTGGGTTGAACGAGAGCCGTCCGGCGAGCGCCATCGCCGTCACGATCTCGGGGCTGCCGATAAAGTTCATCGTCGTTGGCTGACCGTCGTTGCGGCGCGGGAAATTGCGGTTGTACGAGGTGACGATCGTATTCGGCACCGCCCCCTCCTCGGTGGAACGCCGCCACTGGCCGATACAAGGGCCGCAGGCGTTCGCCAGCACCGTGCCGTCGATGTCCTTCAGCGATTGCATCTGGCCGTCGCGCTCGATCGTCGCGCGCACCGCCTCCGAGCCCGGCGTCACCAGGAACGGCGTCGCGGCCTTCACCCCGTGCGCCTTGGCCTGCTCGGCGACTTCGGCGGCGCGGCTCATATCCTCGTAGGAGGAATTGGTGCAGCTGCCGATCAGCGCCGTCGAGATGTGGTCGATGAATCCGTTCTTGGCGTCGGCGACTTCGGCGGCAAGGCGCGAGACGGGTCGCGCCCGATCGGGCGAATGCGGTCCGACCATGTGCGGTTCCAGCGTCGACAGGTCTAGCTCGACGACTTTGTCGTAATACTTCGCCGGGTCGGCCTCGACCTCCTTGTCGGGTTCGAGAAGGTGTTGATGCTGCTGGAAGAGTGGCACCAGGTCGGGTTTGCCGGTCGCCCGCAGATAACGGGCCATATGCTCATCGGCCGGGAAGACGGAGGTCGTGGCGCCCAGCTCGGCGCCCATATTGGCGATGGTCGCCTTGCCGGTGGCGCTGATCGTGCGCGCGCCCGGACCGATATATTCGACAATCGCGTTGGTGCCGCCCGATACGGTCAATTTGCCCGCGACGTAGAGAATTACGTCCTTGGGCGCCGTCCAGCCGCTGAGCTCACCGGTCAGGAAGACGGCAATGTGGCGCGGGTAGAGCACTTCCCACGGCAGCCCGGCGATCGTCTCCACCGCGTCGGCGCCGCCTACCCCGACGGCGCAGGCGCCGAGCCCGCCTGCGTTGGGTGTGTGCGAGTCGGTGCCGATGATCAATTCCCCCGGAAACGCGTACTGTTCGAGCACGACCTGATGGATGATGCCGGCGCCCGGCCCCCAGAAGCCGGCGCCGTATTTCGCCGCGGCCGATCGCAGGAAGTCGTAAACTTCCTGGTTCTCGGCGAGGGATTCGCGCAGGTCCTGCGTGCCTTCATGCCGCGCCTGGATCAGATGGTCGCAATGCACCGTCGTCGGCACCGCCACCTTGTCGCGCCGGGTTTGCATGAACTGCAAGAGCCCGGTCTGGCCGAGCACGTCCTGAAACACGACCCGGTCGGGGCGGGTCAGCAAGTAGCTCCTACCCGGCTCGAGTTCCTGATGTTCCGGATCGTCGAGATGCCCCAGCAGAATTTTGTCCGCGAGCGTCAAGGGCTTGCCGAGGCGGCGCCGGACCACCGCCAGATTGCGCGCCATCGCCGCGTAAACGGCAGCCGCCATTGCCGGTGTCGATTCGATAGCAACCATTCTCTAGCCTTTCTTGCTCATGACTTGAGCGCGCCAGTGCAGATCGGCTCTGATCTAGGCACGCAAAAGAAAACCGCGCGTTCGATGCCGGAAACCGGCGAAAGGAATAGCGGCGCAATCTTGCCCGAACGGGTCGGTGGGGTCCAGGAAATCTTCGACGGCGACCGGGCCATCGGGCGCCGTCAAGCGACGGGTTCGAGCACGCTTGCCGGCGCGCGGCGAGCGTCGAGCACCGCCGGAAATCGGATCGTGAAAACCGCGCCGCCGCCGGGCCGATCTGCGACGCTGACGGCGGCTCCGTGCATCTCTGCGATGCGCGCCACGATCGCCAAGCCGAGGCCGCTGCTGCCGCTGCGCCGGCGATCGCCGCGCCAGAAGCGGCGAAAGATCTGATCTCGCGCCGCGGCCGGCACCCCCGGTCCGCGGTCCATGACGCTGACCGCCCCGAGCGGATCAACCTTGATCTCGACCGAAGTGTGGGGCGCTGTGTGCGACAGCGCATTTTCGACCAGGTTGCGGATCGCGCGCGCCAATGCGTCGCCGTTGCCGCGGACCAAGACGGGGCGATGCGCGCCCGTTACCGCCACGGTGCGGCCCTGCGACAGCGCCAGCGGCGCGATGAATGAGGCAACCTCGGCGGCGGTCGCCGTCAGATCGGCCACCTCGTCGGCGTCGATGACGAAGGTGTCGAGTTCGGCGATTTCGAGGAGTTGATTGACCAGCCGGCTCATGCTCTCGACATCGTTGCGCAACGCCTCGGCGAGTTCGCGGTCGTCGATCGTGTCGACCTGGGCGCGCAGGATCGCCAAAGGTGTGCGCAACTCGTGCGCCGCATCGGCGGTAAACTCGCGCTGGCTGCGAAAGCCTGACTCCAAGCGGTCGAGCGCCTGATTCACCGCGCGAACCAGCGGCAGGATTTCATCCGGCATTTTGTCTTCGGGCAGGCGCAGATCGGTGCGGTCGGGCCCGATCTTTTCGGCCAATGCCGAGGCGGCGATGACCGGGCGCACCGCGCGTCGAAAAATTACCACATCGATAACCAGCAATATCAATAGGATTGGAGCGGTGACCCAGCCTACCCGTACGAAGAATTGCGCAACGATGTCGTCGACCAGCACGTCGCGATGGGCGAGATCCTCGGCCACCTGCACCCACAATCGACGGGCGCCGCGATCGACCGGGACAGTAACCCCGCGGATGTCGACATCGCCGTTGCGCAGCGCGAAGTGCTTTCGGTTCCGCGCCTTTAGCAGAGCCGGATCGATGGGCTCATCGGCTGGAAGGGACGACGCCACGACCCGCCCGTCAGTGTCGAAGACGGTGTAGGAAAAACGCCCGTAGCCTTCGGCATAGAGGTGGGTCATCGGTCTCGGCAACTCAACACGGACCCCTCCGTCCGGGGCGATCCGCAGATTTCGCGCAATCTCGGACGCATTCTCGATCAGCGCGTCGCGATGCAGCGTGTCGGCAGCATGATCGAGCATTAGGTACAAGGCGAGCGGCATGCAGATGGAAGTGCCGAGGATCGCCAGCAGGTGCAGCGCGACGATGCGTGAGACGACTGAGCGAAACCGCATCACCGCGGGTTTATCGCTTTTCGGCGATCAGATAGCCGACGCCCCGCAGCGTATGAATCTGGACCGTGGCGCCGACCTCGGCGAATCGCTTGCGCAAACGATGCACGTAGACCTCGACTGCATTCGAGCCGATCTCCTGCGACAACCCGTAGAGGTTGTTCTCGAGCAGGGATTTGCCGACGACCCGGCCGCTGCGTCGCAGCAGATGTTCGAGCACCGCGGTCTCGCGCGCCGAGAAAAAAATCGGCTGGCTCATCGACCGTGACTTGGCGCGCGACCGTGTCGAGGGTTACGTTGCCAAGCTCCAGCGAGACGCCAAGCAGGTTTCCCGGCCGGCGCAGCAATGCCCGCAAGCCGCGCGACCAGTTCTTCCAGAGCAAAGGGCTTGACGAGGTAATCGTCGGCGCCGCTGCCGAGCCCGTTGACGCGGTCTTTCAAGCTGCCGCGGGCGGTCAGGATCAGAACCGGCGTCGCATCTTTCCGGCGCCGCATCTCGCTCAGAATGTCGAGACCGTCGGCGTCCGGCAGGCCGAGGTCGAGGACGACGATCTCGAAACGGGTGGTGTTCAGCGCCGCCGTCGCGTCGGCCGCGGTCGGCAAGACGTCGACGACGAATCCCGCGGCTGTCAACCCGCGCTTAAGCAGCGCCGCGAAGCGCTCGTTGTCTTCGATCAGCAGCAGCCGCATCAGCCCGTCCTCGTCGGGTCCTGCCCTGTGAGCATATACGCAAGCCGGCACAAAAACGCTACCATCGCCGGCGTTCCTCGGAGGGACGCGGGCACCCCGTCAGATCGCGTCGAGCTGCCAAGCGATGTCGTTGCCGATTCCCCACAGGTAACCAATATCGGTTTGGCCCACGAGCACGTAGGCGCGCCCCTGATGTCGCCAGTAAAGCAGGTTCACGTCCTGCCGGCGGTCGAAGGTCGGCGAAATGTCGGGTTGTTTAGACGAGCCGATGATCAAGGTAAGCGGACCGATGGCCTTGTTGTCCGTGGTGTAGACGAGCTGCGCCGCCGGGCGGCCCTCGACGACAACCAGCCGCGCGCCGCGAAAATTCAATCCCCACGGTTTCAGGTTCGGCAACCGCACCTCTTGCGGCAGGCTCTGGCTGATTTTTTGCAGCGCCTCGCGGGTGTCACCGGTCGCCGGAACGTCGATCATCGCGTTGTCGCCGGCGCTGACGAACAACTTGAAGTAGCCGGCGGCATTATTGAGCCACACGTTGTTGACAGCGCTCGCTTCGAGCGCCGGGTTGCCGGCGCTGCCGGGGGCAAAGCCCACGCCGCCGAAGTAGACACTGCCGGCGCCGATCAGGAGACCGACAATCGAGGCCGCCAACGGCAGCGCCGCGCGCCAATACCATTGCGGTGGCGACCCCGAACGCCTCGGCAAAGGCACGATTTGCGATGTCGGTTCCGTTGCCGCCGCCGGTGCGCCGCCGCGCGCCGCGGTGATCAACCGCTCCGGCACCGGCTCATGCATCGCCTCGTCAAAGGCTTGGCGGAGCAGATTGGTCGAATGGCCGAGCGCCGCCAGCCGCGCCTCCGCCGTCGGATCGTCGGCGAGCCATGCTTCGATCTCGCGCCGCTCCTCCGTCTCGAGTTCGCCGTCGAGATAGGCGACGAGTCGATCGTCACTGCGCCTGTGCATCTTCGCTGCTCCTGGCCGTCCCACCGCCTACTTCGATCTGCAGCTGCAGCGCCACCCGCGCCCGTGCGAGGCGGCTCATGATCGTGCCGACCGGCACTCCCATCACTTCGGCCGCCTGTCTGTAGCTGAGGCCATCCACAGTCACCAGCATCAATGCCGCGCGTTGGTCCGGCGGTAGACGACCGACCGCCCGACGCACTTCGGCGAGCGCGAGCCGGGCCTCGATTTGGCGTACCGGTTCATCCGTTCCGAGCCGCTCCTCGGCGATCTCGCCACCCTCCTTGCGAACATCCCGCGCGCGGATCTGGTCGATCCAGATCGTCTGCATGATACGAAACATCCAACTGTCGAAACGCGTACCTTCCTGAAACTGGTGCCGGCGCGCGAGCGCTCGTTCACAGGCGGCCTGGACGAGATCGTCAGCTTCGACCGCCGATCCCGCGAGCCCCCGGCCAAACCGACGCAATCGCGGCAACAGAGCAATCAGCTGCTCGGCAAAAAGATCGCGTGGCTGATCCGTCTCCGCAACGAGACGCAGTCGCGATCCCGTCGATTTCTGCTGCAGCGACAACGGACCTCCTGCTGACATATTCCCGCCTGTCGCGAGGTAATACGCGCTTCACCGGGCTCGCATGCCCCACCGGAGCAAAATCTCTCGCCAGATCTACGTAGGTGGTGATGGCGAGGCGCGCAACCTATACACGCCGGCCAAAGACGGCGAAAGCGCGATGATCTGGCGGGCTTGCAGCAAAAAGTAGGCGCTGCACCCGCGACTGGTTCGCCGACCGCGCGGCGGGCGCGACAAGACTGTTCCGTCAATGCCGCCGGCTTCGCTCTTCACAAAGCCCGAGTGGCGCGGCATTGTGCCGGCGCTTTTCGCTTGCCTCCAGGGACCGCCGCCTGATGAAAGTCGCCGTCGTCAAGGAAAGGCGCACTGCCGAACGCCGGGTGGCGGCCTCGCCTGACACGGTCAAGCGGATGGTCGCGATGGGCCTCGAGGTCGCCGTCGAAGCCGGCGCGGGCCAAGCTGCTGCGTTCGTTGATTCAGCCTATGCGGCGGCGGGGGCGGCCATTGTGCCCGACGCGTCGGCCGCCTTCGCCGACGCCGACATCGTGCTTAAGGTGCAGCGCCCGCTGATCGACGGCGAGGGCGGCGACGAACTGCGCTGCCTCAAACCGGGATCGGTGCTGATCGCGCTGCTGCAGCCGCTGCGACATCCGCAGGACGTCGAGGCCTATGCCCGCGCCGGGATCCTCGCCTTCGCCATGGAGTTGCTGCCGCGGATCACCCGGGCGCAGACCATGGACGTGCTGTCGTCCCAGGCGAACCTCGCCGGCTATCGCGCGGTGCTGGAGGCCGCCGAGGAATTCGGCCGCGCCCTGCCGATGATGATGACCGCGGCCGGAACCATCAAGGCGGCGCGCGTGCTCGTCATGGGCGCCGGCGTTGCCGGGCTGCAGGCGATCGCCACGGCGCGCCGGCTTGGCGCGATCGTGACGGCGACCGATGTCCGCGCCGCCGCCAAGGAGCAGGTCGAGAGCCTCGGCGCCACATTCATTACCGTGGATGAGGAATCCGCGCGCTCGGCGGAAACCGCCGGCGGCTACGCCCGCGAAATGGGCGAGGACTATCAGCGCCGACAGCAGGAAAAAATCACCGAAGCGTTGCGGCGCACCGACATCGTTATCTGCACCGCGCTGATCCCGGGCCGCAAGGCGCCGGTGCTGTTGACCGAGGCGATGGTCGGCGAACTGGCGCCGGGCTCGGTCGTTGTCGATCTCGCCGTCGAAGCCGGCGGCAATGTCGAGGGCAGCCGGCCGGGCGAAATCGTCACCACCGCGAACGGGGTCAAGATCGTCGGGCACCTCAACATGCCCTCGCGCATCGCCGTCGACGCGAGCCAGCTCTACGCCCGCAACCTGTTGGCGTTTCTGACGCTTATCGTCGACGGCGACGGACGGCTCAAGATCGACGTCACCGACGAGATCATCAAGGCGACGCTCCTGACCCAGAACGGCGCCGTCGTCAATCCGGCGCTGGCGCCGCTCGTCGCGGTCGACGCGGTCGTTCCGCATGGCTGAGGGAGCATAGAAATGGCCGAACCCGCCTCTCTCGGGGAACGCGCCGGGGCGCTTGCCGACGAGGCAGTCAGGCTCGCCCGCGAACTCGAAGCTTTGGCGCAGCAGGCGAGTGTGCAGTCGCACGCCGTGACGACCGGCGGCGGCACGCCTTTTGTCTTCGAACTGACGGTCTTCGTTTTGGCGGTATTCGTCGGCTATCACGTCGTCTGGCGGGTGACGCCCGCCTTGCATTCGCCGCTGATGAGCGTCACCAACGCTATTTCGAGCGTCATCATCGTCGGCGCCCTGATCGCCGCCGGTCCCTCCGGCATCGGCGTTGCCAAGATCATGGGCTTCCTCGCCGTCATTCTCGCCGCAATCAATATTTTCGGTGGGTTTATCGTGACACAGCGCATGCTGCAAATGTTCCAAAGAAAGAAGTAGCGGTGCCGCGGTGAGCGAGAACCTTGCGGCCTTTTTCTATCTGATCGCCTCGATCTGCTTCATCCTGGCGTTGCGCGGCCTCTCTTCGCCGCAAACGGCGCGTCTCGGCAACATCTACGGCATTGCCGGCATGGTGATTGCTGTCGGCACGACGCTCGCGACACCTCACGTCGTCAGCTACGGGTTGATCATCGCCGGCATCGTCATAGGCGGCGCGATCGGGACCTTTATCGCGCTGCGCATCCAGATGACGGCGCTGCCGCAGTTAGTCGCGGCCTTTCACAGCCTCGTCGGATTGGCCGCGGTCTGCGTCGCCGTCGCCGCCTTCGGCGCGCCCGAGGATTTCGGGATCGGCCTCCCCGGCGCCATCGAGCCCGGCAGCCGGATCGAGATGTCGCTCGGCATGGCGATCGGCGCGATCACCTTCACCGGCTCGATCGTCGCCTTCGCCAAATTGCAGGGCCTGGTCACCGGCCGCCCGCTGACCTTTGCCGGCCAACATTTTCTGAACGCCGCGCTGGGCGTCATCCTGATCGTCCTGATCGTCGTGTTCGCGCTCTTTGGGGCCGGCGGGGCATTCTGGCTCGTGCTCCTGATTTCGCTGGCGTTGGGCTTCCTCTTGATCGTGCCGATCGGCGGCGCCGACATGCCGGTTGTGATCTCGATGCTGAATTCCTACTCCGGCTGGGCGGCCTGCGGCATCGGCTTTACGCTCTCAAACAGCCTGTTAGTGGTCACCGGCGCGCTTGTCGGCTCCTCGGGCGCCATCCTCAGCTATATCATGTGCAAGGGGATGAACCGCTCGATCTTCAACGTGATCCTGGGTGGGTTCGGCACCGAAGGCGGGGCGGTCACGGCCGGCCCGGGTGCTGGCGACCGCGCGGTCAAGGCTGGGAGCGCCGAGGACGCCGCCTTCATCCTGAAGAACGCCGGCTCGGCGATCATCGTGCCCGGCTACGGCATGGCCGTGGCGCAGGCGCAGCACGCGCTGCGCGAGATGGCTGACCTTCTGAAGAAGGAAGGCGTGTCGGTGCGCTATGCGATCCACCCGGTCGCCGGCCGGATGCCGGGCCACATGAACGTGCTGCTGGCCGAGGCCAACGTCCCCTACGACGAGGTTTTTGAACTCGACGAGATCAACCGCGATTTTCCGTCCACCGACGTCGCCTTCGTGATCGGCGCCAACGATGTCACCAACCCGGCGGCGAAGACCGATCCGAATTCGCCGATCTACGGTATGCCGATCCTCGATGTCGAGCGCGCCAAAACCGTGCTCTTCGTCAAGCGGTCTATGGCCTCGGGCTACGCCGGCGTCGAAAACGAGCTCTTCTATCGCAACAACACGATGATGCTTTTCGGCGACGCCAAAAAGATGTGCGAGGAGATCGTCAAGGCGATGGAGTAGCCCGGCGGGCTGGTTCTGACAGTCCCGCCGAATCGACTGGGAAGCCGTCGCCGAGTCGCCACCTCGGCGCGATCGCCCCGAGCATCGGCGCCGCCCGTGGCCGTTCCGACTACCGCCAACGGCGCGCTGTGGCTATCATCCTGAGACAACGCCGCCAGGGAGCCGCGCGATGCCCTCAATGTTCAATGCCCGCGACGCCGCCAATTACGAGCGGCTGATGGGGCGCTGGAGCCGGCGTCTGGCGCCGCTCTTCATCGCCCATGCCGGCATCGCCGATGGGGAGAATTTGCTCGAGGTCGGCTGCGGCACCGGCAGTCTGACTTTCGCCTTGCCGCAGGCGACTGACATCGCAAGCCTGACCGCGATCGACCATTCGGAAATCTATCTTGCCGAGGCGCAGGCACGAAACCGCGACCCGCGCATCCGGATCGAGCACGGCGACGGCAGCGCCTTGCGCTTTGCCGATGCGAGCTTCGACCGCGCGCTGTCGATGCTGGTGCTGCCTTCGGTCTTGCCGCAGCCCGAGGCGGCCGTGGCTGAGATGCGGCGCGTCACCCGGCCGGGTGGCGTGGTCGCGGCGGCGTTCTGGGATTCGCCCGGCGGCGCTGTCGCCAACCGCATGTTCTGGGATACTGCCGCCGCCATCGACGAGGCCGCCGTCGCGGCGCGCGACCACACGATGGCCCGCCCGATCTATGCGCCGGGCGCGTTGCCGCGCATCTGGGCCGAGGCGGGGCTCGTCGAGATCGACGAGCGCTCGCTGATGATCCGCATGGATTTCGCCGATTTCGCCGATTATTGGGGACCGTATTCGACCGGCGAGGGCATGCTCGGCGCCTATGTCGCCGGTCTCGACACCGCACGGCGCGATCGGCTCGAACGCCATCTGCGAAGCGCCTATCTCAGCGGCCGGCCCGACGGCGCGCGCTCCTTCGTCGCCGTGGCGCTCTCCTGCCGCGGCGTCGTTCCGGGCTAGCCGGCACGCGTATAGCGGCGGCTGACGATGCGCAGATGGTCGCGGAAATGCGGCCGCATGCGCTCGGTCCAGGGCGTGCTCGCCGCCTCCTTCCAGGCCGCCAAATCCGGCACCTCGGCCGATACCAGGTGATAGAGCGCCACGTAGCGTTGCTCCGCACCACTGCCACGGAACCGCCTCGCGCTCAACGCACCCGGCACCGCGGCAAGCGCCGGAATATGCTCGGTGTTGTACCATTCGTTGAATTCGTGCTCGTGCTCGGGCGCAACACTCATCGCGTTCAGCAACAGCGCTCCCGCATTCGCCGGCCCGAGAGCGTCGCCCGGCAGGATTTGCTCGCCCTCGAAGCGCATCAGCATTTTGACCCGCCCGGTGATGCGCTTCGACCAGGGCGACAGGTTCTCGCCGCCAATCGCGCGATATTCGGCGCCCTGCAGCACCTCGACATTGTCGAGTTCATAGGTCGCGACCGAGATTTTCGGGTTGTGCGCGCCGATCCAGCGCCGGCAGTCGAGAAAGCCCGGCACGCGCCCCCGTTCGGGAACGTGCTCCAGATCGTACCAGTCGTGGAACTCGTCTTCGGCGACGGTCGAAAAATCCATCGCGGCGATCAGGATGCCCTTCGCCATTTTCCCTCCCTCTGGTTTGCCGCAATCCCGCAGAAGCCGTGGCGCCGGCCTTAACCCCCTTCGAGCTTGGGGATGAAGAAGACCTCGCTGCCCTGGCGCAGCGGCTGGAGATAGCCGACCTCGTGGATCTCGCCGTCGATGGCGACGGTGGTTTCCTCCTCGAGATGCTCGCCGAGCCCGGGGTAGAGCTTGTCGAGCGCCTTGATGACGCCGCGCAGGTTTTTCGCCTCGACCGTGAATTCCCGCAGGCCGCCGGTGTAGCGGCGGCTGAACCCGCTCGACAGCACAACCCGCGCGGACGTCTCGGCCATGGCAGCGCTCTAGTCGTCGGCGCCCGCGGCGTCGAGGGCGGCGCGGACCCGGGGCGGCGACATCGGCAATTCGGTCAGCCTCCGGCCGACTGCGTTATCGATCGCATTGGCGATTGCCGCCATCGGGGCACAGATGTTGACCTCGCCCACCCCTTTGGCGCCATAGGGGTGCGCCGGGTTCGGTACTTCGACCAGCACCGCCTCGATCATCGGCACGTCGGAGGCGACCGGCACGCGATAATCGAGAAAACCGGCGTTATCGAGCCGCCCGGCCTTGTCGTAGATATATTCCTCGTTCAACGCCCAGCCGATGCCTTGGGTGACGCCGCCCTGGATCTGGCCCTCGACATAGGAGGGGTGGATCGCCTTGCCGACGTCCTGGGCGGCGACAAAGCGCAGCACCGTGACCTTGCCGGTCTCCGGGATCGACCTCGACATCGCAGAACTGGGTCGTGAAGCCGGGCGCCATGCCGCCGGCATTGACCGAGGCCTGGGCCCCGATCGGACCGCCGGTCAGCGCCTTCTTTGCCGCGATCTCCTTCAGCGACAAGGGCGCGAAATCGCCGACGTTGGCGCCGGCGGGCTTGGCGCAGCCGTCCTCCCACACCACACCATCGACATCGACGTCCCAGATCGCCGCCGCCCGCGCGCGCAGATCGTCGATGACCTTCTTGCTGGCGTCGACGACGGCCATGCCGGTGGCGAAGGTGACGCGCGAACCGCCGGTCACATGGGTGTAGCCGATCGAGGCGGTGTCGGCGACGATCGCCCGCACTTGGCTGTAATCCACACCCAGCGTTTCAGCCGCCATCAGCGCCATCGAGGCGCGCGAACCGCCGATGTCGGGGCTGCCGGTGGCGACCAGAACGGTGCCGTCCTCGTTGACCTGCACGGTGGCGCTCAATTCGCCGCCGCCGTTGAACCAGTAGCCCGAGGCGACGCCGCGCCCCTGGTTCGGGCCCAGCGATGTATTGTACGCCGGATGGTTGAGCAGCGCTTCGACGGTCTCGACATAGCCGCCATGGGCCATCTTCGGCCCATAGATCATCGTCGTGCCAGGCCGGGCGGCGTTCTTCAGCCGCAATTGCAGCGGGTCCATGCCGACCTTCTTGGCCAGCATGTCGAGCACGCTCTCGACGGCAAAGGCCGAGATCGGCGACCCCGGCGCGCGGTAGGCCGCCGCCTTTGGCCGGTTGCAGACCACGTCGTAGCCGACTGTGCGCGCATTCGGGATGTTATAGGGGGCGAACGCGCAGAGACAGGCGTTCATCACAGGCGAGCCCGGAAAGGCGCCGGCCTGGAATTTGAAGACGCCGTCGGCGGCGGTCAGCGTCCCGTCCTTCTTGACGCCCATCTTGACCCACATCGAGGCGCCCGAGGTCGGCCCCGAGGCCTTGAACACCTCGTCTCGGCTCATCACGATCTTGACCGGCCTTCCCGTCTTCTTCGACAGCAGCGCCGCCACCGGTTCGAGATAGACGACGGTCTTGCCGCCGAAGCCGCCGCCGATCTCGGCCGGATTGACCCGCACGTCGCCAACCGGCATGCCTAAGAGCTTGGCGGTCAGCGCGCGAACGACGAAATGCCCCTGGCTCGACGCCCAGATCTCGGCCTGGCCATCGGCGTCGACGCGCGCCACGGTCGCGTGCGGCTCGATATAGGCCTGGTGCACCGCCGCGGTCTTGAATTCCTTCTCGACAATAAAGTCGGCCTCGGCAAAGCCCTGGTCGAGATCGCCGATCGCGAATTCGAGCCGCTTTGAGACATTCGAGGGCTTGCTCGGCGCGGGCTCGACGCCGCGGGTGATCATGTCCTCGAACAACAGCGGCGCATCAGGCGCCATCGCCTCGTCGACATCGATGACGTGCGGCAAGACCTCGTAATCGATTGCGATCAGTTCCGCCGCTTCATCGGCGGTGGCCTTGTTGATCGCCGCGACCGCGGCGACCGCGTGACCTTCATACAGCGCCTTTTCCCGCGCCATGACGTTGCGCGTGATGTGCCAGAAATTCTGCGCGACCCGCTCCGGCCCGACATATTCGAATTTATGGTCGGGGAAGTCGGCGGAGGTCACCACGGCCTTGACGCCGGGCAGAGCCAGCGCCTTCGAGGCATCGATCGAGCGGATCCGGGCATGCGCGTGCGGCGAGCGGATCACTTTGCCATAAAGAGCCCCTGCCATCGCCAAGTCGGCGCCGTAAAGCGCGCGGCCGGTCACCTTCGGCACGCCGTCCGGGCGGATCGGCCGCGTTCCAACCCATTTGTAGCGTGACGGTGCGATATCGTTCACGGCTCTCTCCTCGTCGCCCAATTTCGGTTCGATTGCCGGCAAACTCGCGCGGGGCGCGCCGAAATGCAAGACCGAGGCGAGGGAGATCCCGAGGGTCAGGCCTTGACCACCCGGTCGCCGCCAAGCCCGAGCCGGGCGCAGATGTTGCGGGTATCGATGACGAGTGGGCAGCACTCAATCAGCAGCGCGTAATCGACCGCGTCGTGGTCGGTGCAGATAAGCGCCAGATCGATCTTCGCCAGCGCCTTCGCGGTCAGCGGCGTCGAGCGCCGGCCGGCGAGGGACGCGTGCTCGCGGGTCATCGGAATCTCCGGGAAAAACGGGTCGTGGAATGACACTTCGGCGCCGCGCTCCCCGAGGATCTGCATGATTTTGAGCGCCGGGCTCTCGCGCAGATCGTCGACGTTCTTCTTGTAGGCGACCCCGACGACCAGAGCATGCGCGCCATGCAACGCGCGGCCGAGCCTGGCGCTGAGGCTGGCGACGGCCTTGTCGACCACCCGGTGCGGCATCGCCGTGTTGACCTCGCCGGCGAGCTCGATAAAGCGCGTGGAAAGCTCGAATTCGCGCGCCTTCCAGGTCAGATAGAACGGGTCGATCGGGATGCAGTGGCCGCCGAGCCCTGGACCCGGATAGAACGGCATGAAGCCGAACGGCTTGGTCTTGGCGGCGTCGATCACCTCCCAGACATCGATGCCCATCGCCTCGTAGATGACCTTGAGTTCGTTGACGAGAGCGATGTTGACCGAGCGGAAGATGTTTTCGGTCAGCTTGACCGCCTCGGCCGCCTCGGGCGAGGAAACCGGCACGGTGCTGGCGACAATCTGGTCGTAGAGAGCGCGCGCCACCCGCATCGCGTCCGGACCGTCGCCGCCGATCACTTTGGGGATGTCCGCCGTGACGAAACCGACATTGCCCGGGTCCTCGCGCTCGGGCGAGTAGGCCAGGAAGAAATCGCGACCGGAAACCAGCCCGCTCTCTTCCAGGATCGGCTGCATCACCTCGCGGGTCGTGCCGGGGTAGGTCGTCGATTCGAGGACGACGAGCTGGCCCGGCCGCAGATGGGGCGCGATCGCCTTGGTAGTACCGACCACAAAGGTCAAATCGGGCTCGCGCTGTCGGGTAAGGGGTGTGGGCACGCAGATCAGGATCGCAGCGACCTCGGCAAGGCGCGCAAACTCGTCGGTCGCTTCGATGCGCTCCGAGCGCCGCAGCGCGCCGATGCTCTCGGCGTTGATGTGCCGGATGTAGGAGCGGCCGGCATTGATCTCGTCGACCTTGGCGCGGTCGATATCGAAGCCGATCACCCGGAAACCGCGTTCGGCGGCGGTCAGCATCAAGGGCAGACCGACGTAACCCAGCCCGACCACGGCGATCGTTGCGTCGCGCGAGGAGAAGCGCGCGACGACGGCGTCAACGTCAGCCGCGACCAGACCGCGCGGCGAACCGCCCGACAGGTGCGAAATCGTCGGTTTCGAGCTCATCGGATCCTTCGCAAGTGATCGTGCGCTATCAGGAAAGCGGCCGGCGGCCGCGCGTCATGGCTCCGGGTCGGAGGAATCGGCGACGGTCTTCGTCATGTCAAGAAATTGACGCCGCACAAGCGGATCGGGAATCGAATAATAAAATCGAATGAGTTCGATCGTCTCCGGCCGCTGCAAATATTCCCGCCAGCGCTTGTCTTCGGGGCTGATCTCGGCGTCGTCCGGGCGCAGATCACCAAAGAAGTACGAGATCGGCACGCCCAAAATCTCGGCCATCGCCGACAACCGGGAGGCGCTGACCCTATTGGCGCCGCCCTCGTATTTCTGTACCTGCTGGAAGGTCAGGCCGAGCGCGTTCGCCAGCGTTTCCTGGTTCATTCCGAGCAACAGACGCCGCATTCGGATTCGGTTGCCGACATGTACGTCGATCGGGTTCGGAACTCCGGTGCCGCGCCCGTATTTGGGCGCCGGCTTGGGCTCCTCCGCCGATCTAGCCGAATTCTTCAACGGACCCCCTCGTCAAATCACGCGCCAATACGTTGCAACGACCGCGGGCAAATCGCAAGAAGCATTCGACAACTGGCTCCAAAAGCGGGCGCGCTATCATCGTATTTAAACAATAGGTTGAGAACCAAGCCCGTTACAGACCTTTTGTCATGGCTGCCGTGACGGTTCGATTAGAATCAACGATATTTCCGATCGCGATCACCGGCCCCGTCATCATAGCCGCGGCGGCTGCTGAAGAACATCAGCGCCATCAGTCCGATGCCGAGGCCGAGGGTGAGGAGGACCCCGAAAATCATCGCCAGCCAGCCCGCAGGCGTGATCTCGGAGGCGCCGAGATCGTTCCAGAAGCCGGCGATGACGACGCCGACTGCGACGACGCAAAAGATGGCGGCGGCGATCCCCAGGGCAGTTCCTCTCATGCTGTGCCGCTCCAGCTGATCCGCCGGCGCTGTAAAAGCGGCTGACGCGGCCGCCAGGCTCGTGGCAAAGTGCCGCCCGCACCGATTATCCCCGTTTGGAGATCCACATGCCGACCAAGAGCCAGCATCCGGAAACCCTCGTGCTCCATGCGGGATACCGCAGCGATCCGACGACGACCGCCGTCGCGGTGCCGATATACCAGACGACGAGCTACCAGTTCCGCGACACCGAGCATGCCGCCAACCTGTTTGGGCTGAAAGAGCTCGGCAACATCTACACGAGGATCATGAACCCGACGACCGCGGTTCTCGAAGAGCGCGTCGCCGCTCTCGAAGGCGGGGTCGCGGCCCTGGCGCTGGCCTCGGGACAGGCCGCCTCGCTCTTCGCGGTGCAGAACATCTGCCAGGCGGGCGATAATTTTGTCAGCTCCACCGACCTCTACGGTGGCACGTGGAACCTCTTCCTCAACACGATGATGAAGACGATGGGCATGGAGGTGCGCTTCGTCGACCCGGCCGATCCGGAAAATTTCCGCCGCGCCACCGACGCCCGCACCCGCTGCTACTACGCCGAGACCTTGCCGAATCCGAAGCTCGAAGTCTTCCCGATCGCCGAGGTCGCACGCATCGGCCGCGACATGGGAGTGCCGCTGATCGTCGACAACACAGCCGCCCCGGTGCTGTGCCGGCCGATCGAGCACGGCGCCGCGATCGTCATGCACTCGACGACCAAATATATCGGCGGCCATGGCACCTCGATCGGCGGCATCGTCGTCGATAGCGGCAATTTCGATTGGGAAAAGCATGCCGACCGCTTTCCGCTGTTGAACCAGCCCGACCCCAGCTACCACGGCGCGGTGTGGACGCAGGCGGTAAAGCCGCTGGGGCCGATCGCCTACATCCTGAAGATGCGAGTCACGTTGCTGCGCGATCTGGGCGCGCCGATGAGCCCGTTCAACGCCTTTTTGTTCATCCAGGGTCTCGAGACCCTGCCGCTGCGCATGCGCGCGCATTGCGAGAATGCGATGGTGGCCGCCAAATTCCTCTCCGAGCACCCGAAGGTCACCCGCGTCATTCATCCCAGCCTGATGGCGGGCGAAGCCCGGCGCCGGGCCGACGCCCATCTGAAGGGCGGCTATGGCGGCCTTCTAGGTTTCGAGCTGCAAGGCGGGCGCGACGCCGGGCGGCGGTTCATCGATTCGCTGCAGATGTTCTACCACGTCGCCAATATCGGCGACGCGCGCAGCCTGGCCATCCATCCGGCGTCGACGACGCATTCGCAATTGTCGCCGGAAGAGCAGCTGCAGACCGGGGTCACCGACAATTACGTGCGGCTGTCGATCGGCATCGAGCATCCGGACGACATTCTGGCCGATCTCGACCAGGCGCTCGCCGCCGCCTGATTCGGGGCTTCCGCGCATGCCCGGCGGCGAGGAGGTTCTCGACCTCCCGTGGCCGATCGATCTGCGCCTCACGGTCATGAGCCACGGCTGGGCCCATCTGGCGCCGTGGTCGTGGGATGCCGAGACCGGCCGGCTCGCCTGCCGTGAGCTTATCGGCGGGCGGCAGGGAACGGTTTCGATCGGCCAGCAGCAGCCGCGCAAGATCGAGATCCGCTGGGACGGTTTCGGCGCTGACGAGGCGTCGGCAATCGCCGATCGGGTGCGCCGCTGGTTGTCCGCCGACTGGGACCCGGCCGCCGCGATTGCCGCATTGGGCGACGCCGGCGCCCTGATCGAACGGGGAGGCGGACGCATCCTGCGCTGCTCGTCCTTCTACGAGGATTTCGTCAAGACTATCCTGACGATCAACACCGCCTGGTCCTCGACCTGTCGAATGGCGGCAGCCCTCGTCGCCGAACCCGGCGGCGGCGTCTTTCCCGGTCCCGGGGCATTGCTCGATTACGGCGAGGGACGGCTGCGCGAACGGGCTAAGCTCGGTTTTCGGGCGGCGACCGTGATCCACGCGACCCGGCGTCTTCTCGGTGACGAAGCGATCGATCTTTCCGGCGAGGGCGACCCCGCCCGCCTGGACCATGATTATCTACTCGGTATCAAGGGCATCGGTCCCTACGCGGCCTCGCATTGCCGGATGCTGTTGCATGATTTCACGCGGCTGCCGGTCGATTCGGCGTTGACGAGCTATCTGCGCCGTGAGCACGGCTGCGAGCCCGCCGCGTTCGCGGAGAGCCGCGCCGGCTGGCAGCCTTATCTCGGGCTCGGCTACCGGATGATGCGGCTCGGCGAAAAACTCGATCTCGCGCCAATGTGAGCCGGCTCACTCGCCGCAATACCGCCTGCTGTTAAATTTGTGTCGGCGATTGGCCAACCACGGGTTGTCAGCTAAGGTTAATCAGGCGGCTGCCGGCGGCGAGGGGGAACCGATGACAAGATGCGCGTCCATTGCGTCTCGCGCCGTTTTCGCGGGCGTAGCGTTGGCCGCCCTCATCGCGCTGGTCGCACCCTCGCGAGCGCAGACAATCATCGACGAGGCGAAGCAGGCGGGGCGCTCGGCGCAGTCCCTGCCGCCCGCCGACGAGGATTATTTCCACGACATGGACGGCGGCGTGGCGCTGACCCCGGACGAGGTCAAGGGCCGCAACATGTGGCTCGTTTGGACCGGCGGCAACGACCGGCTGTGGGACAAGCTGACGAACCTGACCTTCGGCGCCTTCGACCTTCTGAAAATTCTGTCCTCCTCGCCCGGCCTCAAATACAGCCGTGACAACCGCTGGACCTATCTGGGGCTCGTCAACGAGCCGTGCTTCACCAAGGCCGCTGGGCCGAACCCCGACCGCTACGGACTGTGGCTCGATGTGCGCAGCAAGGACTGCCCGCCCGACCCCTTCGAGAATGCCCAGAAATATCCGGGTGTCGCGGTCGGCGCGCGCGGCAAGAACATCCCGCTCGGCTCCTATTACGGCTACCCGACCGGCATCGTCGGCCTGCGGCTTTTCCCCAACCCGGATTTCGACGAAGCCGTGGCCAAGAAATGGGACCCCGAGCGGTTCTACAACGATCCCAGTTACTACCTGTCGAAGGATCTGGTGCGGCCCTATCGGGTCGGCATGTCCTGCGGCTTCTGCCATGTCGGGCCGAACCCGGAAAAACCGCCCGCCGATGCCGAGGCGCCGCAATGGGCAGAATCTGAGTTCGACCGTCGGCGCCCAGTATTTCTGGGTCGACCGCATCCTTGCCTGGAACGCTGACCAGTCGAACTTCCTGTTCCAATGCTGCATACCGCGCGGCCGGGTTCGCTCGACACCTCGCTCGTCTCCAGCGACAACATCAACAATCCGCGTACGATGAACGCGGTCTACAATCTATGGCCACGACTGGAGGCGGCAAAGCGCTGGGGCCGCGAGACCTTGGGCCCCGACAATCTCGCCAACAAGCAGTTCAACGATTTCGTCGCCTCGGGGCCGTTGACCCAATTCTTCCAGCCGCCCAATACGGTGTGGACGCCGCATGTGCTGAAGGACGGCTCCGATTCGGTGGGCGCGCTCGGCGCCTTGAACCGGGTCTACGTCAATATCGGCCTCTTCAGCGAGGAATGGCTGCGCCATTTCAACCCGGTTCTGGGCGGCAAGCCGATCACCCCCTTCGAGATCACGACGGCGCGCAAGAACTCGTCCTATTGGCAGGCGACCGAGATGCAGTCGCCGGCGATGGCGTTGTTCCTGGTCAAGGCCTCCTACCCGCACAAGCTCAAGAACGCGCCGGGCGGCGCCAGCCTACCTCAACGATCCGCCGCAGACGGTGGCGCAGGGCAAACTCGTCTTCGCCGACAATTGCGCGGCCTGCCATTCGAGCAAGGCGCCGCCGCGGCCCGCTGGCGCCGACCCGTCCGCCTGCATCGGCCCGAATTATCTCAATTGCTTCAACAAGTATTGGGCGTGGACGAAGACCGACGGCTTTCGCCGGCAGATGCGCCAGATCGTGACGGCTGACGATTTTCTCGACGATAATTTCCTGTCGAATGACGGCCGCGTGCCGGTGACGCCTGTTGCAGACCAACGCCTGCAGCCCGCTGGCGACCAACGCGATCCGTAACAACATCTGGGACAATTTTTCGTCGGCATTCATATAAGACGCTGCCTTCAGTCGGCACGATCACGGTTTATGATCCTTTTACCGGGAAACCGAAGCCGTTCGTGATGCCGGGAGGCGGGCTCGGTTATACCCGCGTGCCCTCACTGATCAGCCTGTGGTCGACCGCCCCATTCCTGTTGAACAACAGCGTCGGGCAGTTCGACCCGAGCCCCTCGGTAGAGGCGCGCATGGGTTCGTTCCAGGATTCGATCGCCAAGATGCTGTGGCCCGAAAAGCGCGACAGGGACCCGGTGCTCGGCGACAAGGTGCCGGGGGTGATCGACCGGACATCGCAGACGAGTTGGCTGCGCATCCCGACCGGCTACCTTCCCGACGTGATCAAACATGCGAGCGGCTTGATCGATCATGCTGGTCCCGGTCTTCGACCAGACCGGGATCGAGATCGGCCCGATCCCGGCCGGCACCCCAGTCGATCTCCTGGCGAACTTCCAGCCACTGGCGGAAGCGTCGAAGCTCGGCGAGCGGCTGAGGCACGACAAGGACGTGGTAAAGGTCGTCCTGCAACTGCTCCATGATCTGCGGGCCCTGCCGCAAAGGGGCGAGCGACGACGAGGCGCGCCGGGTCTTCGCCAATGTTGGCGAGCAGTTGTTCGCGCTCAGCAAATGCCCGGACTACGTCGTCAATCGCGGCCATTACTTCGGCACGCAATTAAGCGACGCCGACAAGCAGGCGCTGATCGCCTTTCTGAAGACGTTTTAGCCGGCGAACTCGGGAGGCGGCGATGGAGGAAAGAGGCGCCTTCGACTATATCGTCGTCGGCTCTGGAGCGGGCGGGGGAACGGTCGCCGCACGGCTCGCCGAGGCGGGCCGGAGCGTGTTGCTGCTGGAAGCCGGCGGCGATCCGAGGCTGCTCTCGGGCACCAACGATTACCAGCCCGGCATAAACCGGCTGCCCGACGATTACGATGTCCCGTCGCTTCCACGGCTTCGCCTCGGAAAACGACGCGCTGCGCTGGGATTTCTTCGTTCGGCACTACGCCGACGAGGCGATGCAGCAGCGCGACCCGAAATATGTCCGCGATTATCGCGGCGTCCCGGTCAACGGCATCCTTTATCCCCGAGCCGGCACGTTCGGCGGCTGCACCGCGCATAACGCGATGATCATCGTCTATCCGCACAACGCCGATTGGGACGGCATCGCGCAGCTGACCGGAGACCCGTCATGGGGTGCTGCGGCAATGCGGCGCTACTTCGAGCGCCTCGAGGATTGCCGCCACCGCCCGCTCGAACGGTTGCTGGCGCGCGTCGGGCTCAACCCGTCGCGCCACGGCTGGAACGGCTGGCTGCAGGTCGAAAAATCTGTCCCCAAGGCCGCGGTCGGCGATTTCGGCCTGGTCCAGGTGCTGCTCCATTCGGCCGGCCAGGCGTTCGAGGAGATCGGGCAGCCGATCGAACGCCTCTTCGATCTTGTCGAGTCGAAGGCCGACCCGAACGATTGGCGGCTTGTCAGCGACAACGCCGTCGGCGTTCGCTACACGCCGCTCGCCACCCGCGACCACCACCGCATGGGAACCCGCGAGCGGGTGCTGGAAACGGCGCAGCGCTATCCCGAGCGGCTTGACGATCGAACTCGGCGCGCTCGCCACCCGAGTCGTCCTCGACGATCAGAATCGCGCGACCGGCGTCGAATATCTGAAGGGTGAGCGGCTCTACCGCGCGCATGGCCAGCCGGGCGCCGCAGAGGGCGTGGCTTGGCGGGCGCAGGCACGGCGCGAAGTGATCCTCAGCGGTGGCGCCTTCAACACCCCGCAGCTGCTGATGCTGTCGGGGATCGGGCCTCGCGCCGCCCTCGAACCCTTCGGCATTCCGGTCCGGATCGACCTGCCCGGGGTGGGCAAGAACCTCCAGGACCGCTACGAGGTCGGCGTCGTCAACCGGATGAGCTTTGCCGGCTGGGAGGTCCTCAAGGGCGCCACCTTCAGCCGCGGCGATGCGCAATACCGCGAATGGGAGCGCGGCGAGGACGGCGTCTACGCCAGCAACGGCGCGGTGCTTGCCGCCATTTTGAAGTCGAAGCCGCAGCGGCCGCTCCCCGATCTCTTCTGCTTTGCGCTGCTGGGCCTCTTCGGCGGCTATTTTCCCGGCTACTCCGCGGCTGAATTGACCAAGCCGAATTATCTGACCTGGGCGATCCTCAAGGCCCATACGCAGAACCGCGGCGGCGAGGTGACCCTGCGCTCGGCCGATCCGCGCGACACGCCGCTTATCAACTTCCATTATTTCGAGGAAGGCAGCGACAGCGCCGGCGAGGATCTCGATTCGGTCGTCGCCGGCATCCGCTTTGTCCGCACGCTGACCCGCGAGTTGCGCGAGCGCGGCCTGATTTCCGCCGAGGAGCAGCCGGGCGACGCATTGCAGAGCGACGACGAATTGAAGGATTTCGTCCGCACCACCGCCTGGGGCCACCACGCGTCCTGCACCTGCCCGATCGGCCCGCGCGACAATGGCGGCGTTCTCGACGGAGATTTCCGCCTGCATGGCGCGCAAGGCTTGCGGGTCGTCGACGCCTCGGTCTTTCCCCGCATCCCCGGCTTTTTCATCGTCAGCGCGGTATATATGATCGCCGAAAAGGCTGCCGATGCGATCCTTGCGTCCCCTCCGAGCCAGCTCGGATAAAGTCCGCCGCTGGCGTCGGGCAGCGCGACATCGGCGGGAACCGCATCGGCCCCGGCGCCGGCCGGCAATCATTTCATTAGGGGATTGTGGCCTTGCTGCGGAAATGGGTGGGGTTGATCGGCCGGCGCAACATCGCTTATGTGGTCTTCGTCTCGCTGCTGGTTCCCTTCGCGGGGTTTCTCGAGGCCGTGGGGCCGCGCGGGCCCGATGCTGGCGGCGGGATTGCCGCCGCGATCATGCTGTGGACTGCGGTGTCCGTGATCTTTTTCCTCGCCAACCTCGCCGCGGCCGTCGCCCGCTTGTTTCGCGGCCAGCCGGTAACCAAGCCCTTGATCGCTTGCGTGCTGCCGATTGTTTGTTTCGCCATCCCCCTGTTGCTGGAACCTCTTTTCGTCCGCTGATGCGGCGCCGTTAAGCTACTGCATAATGACGGAGATCTTTACATCGGCCGCGCGCGGCTGAGCGCCACTTTATACTCGGCGGGATCGGAACAGGCGCGATCGGACCAAGATATCTCTGCGCTTTATAATGAGTTTGGCTTGGCAACCGCTGACCTCACTCCTGATGTACTTACCAGGCATTCGTCGGAAAACTTTACAGTCAGGGTTAGAGGCATGGCGCCCGCCCGCGCTTTCGCTAGCGTTGTAAGGCGGTTACCGAATACGGCACGGATTTTGCTTTGACACTAGTCCAAGCAATTTGAGCTAAAAGCGGGAGACCCCGTCGACTGCCCGCTGACGCGGGGGTCGCCAACACCTGGATGCCATGTTCGTTGTCGCGAGTTCGAGAGGATGCAGCGCGAGGCGGCTGAGCAGCTCCCGCGCGATCGCCTCCCTCTGCTAAGCGGCGCTCGCGAGCTGACGCGTCCGCTCGCCTCACCCATGGGCGAAGCCGAGCGCCGGCGCCTTTTGTCGGAATGGAATGACACCGCGGCAGACTATCCGCGCGACCGTTGCGTCCACGAAATCTTTGCCGAGCGTGCTGCGGTGCGGCCGGACGCGACCGCCGTGGTTTGCGGCGCGGATCGTTTGAGCTACGGCGAGCTTGACCGCCGGGCCAATATTCTGGCGCACCGGTTGCGCGACCTGGGAGTTGGGCCGGAGGTCGTGGTCGGGCTCGCGGTGGAGCGGTCGCCGGATGTGGTCATCGGGCTGCTTGGCATTCTGAAGGCCGGCGGCGCTTATCTGCCGCTCGATCCAGTATATCCGCGCGAGCGCCTCGCCCACATGCTGCGCGATGCAGGCGCGCGGCTGGTGCTGGTCTCGGCCGCAACAAGTGCTGCTTTCGCCCGCCAGGAGGCGAAACTCCTGCAAATCGGCGTTGACGAACCCTCACTGTCGAAAGGCGCCGCCTTGCCGCCCGAGAGCGGCGTTCAGGCCGGAAACCTCGCTTATGTGATGTACACTTCGGGTTCGACCGGGCTGCCCAAGGGCATTGCGGTCGTCCATTACAACGTTAGCCGTCTTGTCATCGGCGCCAATTACGTCGACATCAAAGCCAGCGACGTGTTCCTGCAATTGGCGCCGCTCGCCTTCGACGCCGCGACCTTTGAAATCTGGGGCGCCCTTCTGAATGGGGCCACGCTGGCGCTTTATCCGGGCGGCATCGTCGATTTCGCCCGATTGGGAGAGTGTCATCGCCGAAGAAGGCGTCAGCGTCTTGTGGCTGACGGCCGGGCTGTTCCACCGCATAATCGACGAATGCCCGTCGATCCTGGCCCCGGTCAAACAGCTTCTGGCCGGTGGCGACGCCTTGTCGGCGCCGCATGTCAGGCGCGCGATCGAGCTGTTGCCCGGATGCCGGGTGATCAACGGCTACGGTCCGACCGAGTGCACGACCTTCAGCGTCTGCCGTCGCCTCACCGCCGCCGACGCTGCGGGCGCCACGGTGCCGATCGGCCGGCCGGTGTCGAACGCGCGGGCCTATGTGCTCGGCGCCGATCTCGAATTGCTGCCGATCGGCGCTGCGGGCGAGTTGTGCATCGGCGGCGACGGGCTCGCACGCGGCTATCTGAACAACCCGGCGCTGACCGCCGAGCGGTTTGTGGAAAATCCGTTTGGTCCGCCCGGCGGCCGCCTTTATCGCACCGGCGATCTGGTGCGCTATCGACCGGACGGGGTGCTCGAATTCCTTGGCCGGTTGGACCGGCAGATCAAGATCCGCGGCTACCGGATCGAGCCCGGGGAGATCGAGACGGCGTTGTTGTCATATCCGGCGGTCAGGCAGGCGCTGGTCGTCGCACGCCCCGATGGTGCCGGCGACAAGCGGCTGATCGCCTATCTCGTCGGCGACAGCGGCGCGGTGCCGGAACCGGACTTCCTGCTCGCAGAGCTGAAGACCCGGTTGCCGGCCTATATGGCGCCCGCGGCCGTCGTCATGCTCGACGCGCTGCCGCTGACGCCGAATGGAAAAGTCGATCACGAAGCGCTGCCGCCGCCGGAGTGGCTTCCGGCGCGCCGGCGCCGCCCCGGTGCGCCGCGGACCGCACTCGAAAAAGCCGTCGCGGAAATCTGGTCGTCGGCTCTCGACGTTGATGATTTGCGCGTCACCGACGATTTCTTTGAGCGCGGCGGAAGCGCCACGGGGTTCGCCGACGCGCTCGCCAGGCTCGGCTGGCGTTTTGGCGTCGTTCTAGATCCCGCCGCCGACGGTATCAGCCCGACCATCGCATCGCTCGTCAATCACCTCAGACTCAAACTTGGAAATAGCGCAAATCGGGAGAACGCTTTATGCAACGGCAGGCCTTGACCGGCATCGAGCAGGCAGTGCGGGAGATCTGGGCCGAGTTCGTTCCCATCGACGACATCGACGTCGATGACGATTTCTTCGAACTCGGCGGCACCTCCCTGGCGCTGATTACGGTCGTGATGCGGCTGAGCGAACGCTTCGGCATCCCGCTCGACACCAGCATCATCGTCGAGGGCGCCACGATCGCCTCGCTCGCGCGCTGCGTCGAACGACTGGCGGCGCCCGCCGAAAGACGGGCGGAGCCGGTGACGGCCGGTGGTTGAATCAGCATTTATGGGAGGGAGGCCATGGCAGAAATCGGCAGCCGGCCGGATGACCAGAAGAGCTGGCATTTGAGCCGCGACGAACTGGCCGAATTCCACACCCGCGGCTTCCTCGGCCCCTTCACCCTCTACGAACCGGACGAGATGAAGGCGCATTGGAAGCGCTTGCGCCTCGATCTGTTCGATCGCCGTCACGTCGCCTACCAGGACGTCAAGCCCGGCAGCGGCGTTTATGACTACGACCGCCACCTCGACAACGCGTTCCTCGCCGATCTCGTCTGCCGACCCCAGATCGTGCACCGGATGGCGAGCATTCTCGGTCCCGACGTGATCTGCTGGCGCTCGGAATTCTTTCCGAAATATCCGGGCGACGAGGGCACCGACTGGCACCAGGCCGACACGTTCGGCGGCGGCAACGGCATCCCGCACATCGTCTGGCCGCACGGCTCCGATTTCGGCGGCGCGCTGACGATCTGGATGGCCTTCACCGAGGCCAGCGAGGAAACTGCCTGCATGCAGTTCATTCCCGGCACGCAGCGCACGATGTATTACGACGAGAGCAAGGGCATGCATTACGACCCCGCACGGGTCAACCGCAAGGAGGTAAACGGCGTCCTGCGCGGCTTCTTCGGCTACGACTGGCGCGAGATCCAGGTCGATCCGAATTGGGAGCCGGACGAGTTCGAAGGCCGTCTCCGTGCCGTGCCGCGCCGGACAGTTCATCGTATTCTGGTCGACGCTGATGCACGCCTCGCTGCCGCATCTGGGCAAGACCAAGGAAATGCGTCTGGGCTTTGCCGCGCGCTACGTCCCGACTTCGGTCACCGTCTACGCCGATATGAAAGACACCAATATCGTGACCGAGTTGGGCGGCAGTTTTTCCCTGGAGAAATACGGTGCGGTGCTGGTCGCCGGCCGCGACGATTTCGGTCACAACCGAATGCGGACCCACACGACGCAGGGTCAGCCCTTCGCGAACGTCGCCCCGCGGTAGACCGGTCTTCGCACGGGTCCCGCCAATTAAGATCTGGGCGTCGGAATAATCACACCGCACATCCTTCGCTGACCGCCAGACTGCAGCCGACTTCTCGCGGAGGCACTTGACGAGGCGGTGCTCGAAGACGAGCATTGAATGAACGTTCATTCTTTGTCGCCGATGTCGAGAATCAGAGAATTTCCGCGATCTGAAGGAGCGTATCGACGCCGCGGCGCTGCATCTGTTCGCCGAGCGCGGTGCTGACGCGACGCCGATGCCGATGATCGCCCAGGCGGCTGGCGTCGCGGTCGGCTCGCTCTATCGCTATTATGCCAACAAGGAAGAGCTGGTGACGCGGCTCTACGCGGAAAATTTCGGGGCGCTTGCCTGGGAACTCGACGCCGCCCAGGCGGAGGCGGGCACGGCGCGCGACAAGATCGCGGCGATGGTCGGCTTCATCTGCGGCTATTTCGAGCGCGAATGGGATCGCGCCCGCTTCCTGCTCTTGGAACAGCATATCCGGCTGAAGGGTTACGCAGGTTCGGCAAACCCGGTCGACATCGTGCATCGCGTCGTCGCCGAGGGTATCTGCCGCGGCGAGATCCGGCCGCTCGATCCGATGCTTGCGACAGCACTCGTCATGGGTCCGGTAATTCAGGCCGCAACCTTTCGGACTTATGGTCGGCTGAACGGCAGCCTCGCCGCTGCCGCCGCCGACATCGCCCAAGCCGTATGGTCCGCTATCGCCCCTGAGGAGACCAACCGATGAGCCGCCAGATCGAACTGCTGCGAGCGCGGCGATTCCTGCCGCTGCTTCTGACGCAGGTGACCGGCGCCTTTAACGACAATCTGTTCAAGAGCGCCTTTGTCATGATCGTCACCTATGGCGCCGCGTCGGCTAACGGCCGCGACCCGGCGATGGTGGCGGCACTCGCCGCGGCGGCGTTGATCGCCCCCTTCTTTCTCTTTTCGGCAACCGCGGGCGAATTGGCTGACCGGTTCGAGCGCTCGCGCCTGCTGCGGATCCTGAAGGCGGCGGAGCTTGCCGCGGTGCTCGCCGCGGCTGCGGCCCTGCTGACCGGCGGGTTGGCGCCTGCACTTGTTTGCCTCTTTCTGTTGGGCGCGCAGGCGACGTTCGCGAGCCCGGTCAAATACGCGCTTTTGCCCCAGCATCTCGCACCCGTCGAACTCGTCGACGGCAACGCGGTGATGGAGGCGGGCACGTTCCTGTCGATCCTCGCCGGCACCATCGCCGGAGGGATCGCGGTCGCGGTGTCGTGGGGGCCGGCCGCCGCCTGTGTGCTGCTTGCGTTCTGTGCTGCGGCGGGCCTTGCCGCGAGCTTCCGGGTGCCGGGCGCGCCGCCGCCCTCGCCCGAACTGCAGATCAGCCGCAACCCGTTCGCCGCCACCGCCGCGATCCTGCGCGAGGCGCACGAACGGCGCGTCGTCTGGCTGTCGATCCTTGGCGCCTCCTGGTTCTGGCTGGTGGGCGGCGTGCTCGTCTCGCAACTGCCGTCCTTCGCCAAGACAGATCTCGGCGCCGGCAGCGGCGTGGTCATCCTGTTCCTCGCCGCCTTTTCGATCGGCGTTGGGGTCGGCTCCTCGCTCTGCGGCCGGCTGATGCGCGGCGAAGTCAGCGCCCGCTATGTGCCGCTGGCCGCACTCGGCATGGCGCTGTTTTCGCTCGACCTGGCGCTCGCCAGCCGGCACGCAGTTGCACCCTCCGCCGCGCCGCTGATCGGGGTTGCCGCGTTTCTCGGCGAGCCCTTGGGCCTGCGCATCTTCGCCGACCTCCTGGGCCTCGCGATCTCGGGCGGCTTCTTTGTCGTGCCGCTCTACGCGCTGATCCAGAGCCGCAGCGCCGAGGAGGTGCGGGCGAGGGTGATCGCCGCCAACAACATCATGAACGCGCTCTTCATGGCGGCGGGCGCCGTCGTCACCGTGGGGCTCCTCGCCGTCGGCCTCGGCATCCCGGTTGTTTATCTGGTCCTCGCCACCGGCAATGTCGTCGCCACGGTCATCGTCTGCCGGCTGTTGCCGAGCGATGTTTTGCGCACCCTCGCGCGGCTCCTGCTCCGCCTCGCTTATCGCGTCGAGGTCAAGGGGCTCGAAAATCTGGCAGCTGCCGGCGAGCCCGCGATCATCGTTCCGAACCACGCCTCGTTTCTCGACGGCGCGCTGGTCGCCGCCTTTCTTCCGGGCTCGCCGGTCTATGCCGTCGATACCGGGCAGGCGCAGCGCTGGTGGGTGCGCCTCTTCTTCACCGCGGTCGATGTCTTCACGATGGACCCGTCGCGCCCGATGGCGACCAAATCGCTCGTCAAACTGATGCGCGAGGGCCGCAGCAGCGTGATCTTTCCCGAGGGGCGCATCAACGTGACCGGCGGCGCGCTGATGAAGATTTATGACGGCGCCGGGCTGATCGCCGACAAATCCGAGGCGCCGATCGTCCCGGTCCGCCTCGACGGCGTCGAGTACACGCGCTTCTCCCGCCTGCGCGGACGGCTGCGGCAGCGGCGGTTCCCCAAGATCACGATCACCGTGCTCGAACCGCGGCGGCTCGATGTCCCGGCGGAACTGCGGGGCAGGGCGCGGCGTCATATGGCGGGTCTGCGCCTCTACGACATCATGTCGGAGATGATGGCGCGGCGCCCCGATCCGCCGAGCCTGTTCGCCGCCCTCCTCGAAACGCGCCGGGCGCAGGGCGGCAGCTATAGCATCCTCGAGGACCCGACCGGGCAGGCGATGAGCTACGATCGCCTGGTAGCGGCAAGTCTCGTCTTGGCGCGGCGGCTCGGCCCGCTCGTCGGGCGGGGGAAGCCCGTGGGCCTCATGCTGCCGAACTCGATCGGCGCGGCGCTCGCCTTTCTGGCCTTGCAGGCGAGCGGACGCGTACCGGCAATGCTCAATCACACCGCCGGCCCCGAAGGTGTGTCGTCGGCCTGTCGTGTCGCCGGTCTGCGCGTCGTCGTCACCTCGCGCCGCTTTGTCGAACTCGCCAAGCTCGGCGCCGTTGCCGACCGGCTCGCGGGTGAACAGCGGCTCGTCTGGCTCGAGGATGTGCGCGAGACGCTCGGTCTCGTCGACAAGCTCTACGGCCTCGTTGCCGGCCGTTTCGCCGGCCGCATCCATCGCCGCGTGGGGCTCGCCGCCGACAACAGCGCTGTCATCCTGTTCACTTCCGGCTCGGAAGGGGCGCCGAAGGCGGTCGTGCTGAGCCACAAGAACCTTCTCGCCAATCGTCGGCAGATCGCCGCTCGGGTCGATTTCAGCCCGGCTGATATCGCGCTCAACGCCTTGCCGATGTTTCATTCCTTTGGGCTGACCGGCGGATTTCTGCTGCCGCTCCTGTCGGGAGTGCGGGTCTTCCTCTACCCCTCGCCGCTGCATTATCGGATCGTGCCGGAAATCGCCTATCAGATCGGCGCCACGATCCTGTTCGGCACCGACACGTTTCTCGGGGGCTATGCCCGCCGCGCCGACCCCTATGATTTTTACGCGCTGCGCTACGTCTTCGCCGGCGCCGAGCCGGTGCGCGAGGAGACCCGGAGGGTCTGGTCCGAGCGGTTCGGCAAGCGCATTCTCGAAGGCTACGGCGTCACCGAATGCGCGCCGGTTATCGCCGTCAACACGCCGATGCACTATCGCCCCGGCACCGTCGGCTGGTTCCTGCCGCTGATCGAATATCGGCTCGACCCGGTCCCCGGCATCGAAGAAGGCGGCCGCCTCTTTCTCCGCGGCCCCAATGTCATGTCGGGCTATTTGCGCGCGGGCGTCGTCGAACCGCCGGAAGGGGGCTGGTACGACACCGGCGATCTTGTCGCCGTCGATGCCGAAGGCTTTGTCACGGTCAAGGGCCGCATCAAGCGCTTCGCCAAGATCGCCGGGGAGATGGTCTCGCTCGCCGTCGCCGAGCGCCTCGCCGAGACCGCATATCCCGATAACCGCCATGCGGTCGTCGCAATCCCCGACCCGCGCCGCGGCGAAAAGCTGATCCTGGTAACCGAAGCTCCTGCCGTCGAGCGCGCCGCGCTTGTCGCCGCGGGGCACGACCTGGGCCTGCCCGAAATCGCCGTGCCGCGGGATATCGTCGAAATCGACCGGCTGCCGCTGCTCGGCACGGGCAAGACCGATTACGCGGCGACGTTGCGTCTGGCCGTGGATGCCGGCCGACCGGCGGAGGACTCCGAGGCCGTGCCGGCCGATGCGGTGTGAACTCGCGTCGTACCCCCGCCGCCATAAAATTGCCGCGCTCGCATGTCATAAATTACCGTTGCGGCCGGCGATGGCTACAACTTGCGCGATAGAGACTGCTGTAGATTCGTTGCAAATAACAGCGACATCAGCATTTTATACTCAACTATAGAGAGTGGTTATCGAGGCACGCTGATCCGCTCGTCCTATCGAGCCGGCGTCGGTCTTCCCGGATGACCCCGCGGTTTGCTCGCAGCTGCGAGATGCGGTAATATTTCTGACCCATCTCGCTAGGAGGGCTTCGCGGCGACGCTTTCGGGCAGGGCCGCGATTTTAGTCTCCGGCATCACCACGCGATAGAACCGTCTTGGCCGTCTCATCCGCACCGCCGCCGCCCTCGGCTCCCGACATCACCTCGGTCACGATCGAAGACGAGATGAAGCGCTCCTACCTCGATTACGCGATGAGCGTGATCGTGGCCCGCGCATTGCCCGACGTGCGCGACGGGCTGAAGCCGGTGCACCGCCGCATCCTTTATTCGATGAAGGTCAACGGCAACGAGTGGAACCGCGGCTACCGCAAATCCGCCCGCATCGTCGGCGACGTGATCGGCAAGTATCATCCGCACGGCGAATTGGCGATCTACGACGCGATGGTGCGCATGGCGCAGGATTTCGCGATGCGCCTGCCGCTGATCGACGGCCAGGGCAATTTCGGCTCGATGGACGGCGATCCGCCGGCGGCCTATCGCTACACCGAGGCCCGGCTCGCCCGGGTCGCCGATTCGCTGCTCGACGATCTCGACAACGACACCGTCGACTTCCAGCCCAACTACGACGACACCGAGCGCGAGCCCAAGGTCCTCCCGGCCGGTTTCCCGAACCTCTTGGTCAATGGCGCGCAGGGCATCGCGGTCGGCATGGCGACCAACATCCCGCCGCACAATCTGGGCGAGGTGATCGACGCCTGCTGCGCCTATCTCGACAATGGCGCGATCACCGCCGACGAGTTGATGGAATATGTGCCGGCCCCCGATTTCCCGACGGGCGGAACCATCATCGGCCGCGCCGGCACGCATGCCGGGTTCAAGACCGGCCGCGGCGCGATCATTCTGCGCGCCAAAAGCCATGTCGAGGAAATCCGCAAGGACCGCGACGCGATCGTCTTCACCGAGATCCCCTACCAGGTCAACAAAGCCAAGCTGATCGAGCGCATCGCCGAGACGGTCCGCGAGAAGCTTGTCGAGGGCATCGCCGAGCTGCGCGACGAAAGCGACCGTGATGGCCTGCGCGTCGTCATCGAATTGAAGCGCGACGCCGAACCCGACATCGTCCTGAACCAGCTCTACCGCCATACCGCGCTGCAGACGAGCTTCGGCGTCAACATGCTGGCGCTGAACGGCGGCCGTCCCGAGCTATTGACGCTGCGCGACATCATCGCCGCCTTTATCGCGTACCGCGAGGAGGTGATCACCCGGCGCACGAGCCATCTCCTCGGCAAGGCGCGCGACCGCGCCCATGTGCTGCTCGGGCTGCTGCTCGCGGTCGCCAATCTCGACGAGGTCATCGCGCTGATCCGCGCCGCCCCCGACCCCGCGACCGCCCGCGCCGAGCTGATCGATCGGTCCTGGCCGGCGCGCGACATAGCACCCCTCGTTTCGCTCGTCGGCGAACCTGGCCGGGAGGTCGCCGCCGATGGCACCTATCGGCTCTCGGACGAGCAGGCGCGCGCCATCCTCGATCTCAGATTGCAGCGGCTGACCGGGCTCGAGCGCGACAAGATCGCCGAGGAACTGCGCGGCCTGATCAGCCGAAATCGCCGGCTACCTCGAAATCCTGCGCTCGCGCGCCCGGCTGATCGAGGTATTGCGCGCGGAATTGCTGGCGATCTGGGAGCGGTTCGCCACGCCGCGCCGGACCCAGATCGAGGATGTCGAGTTCGAGGCCGACATCGAGGCATTGATCCAGCGCGAGGCTATGGTCATTACGGTCAGCCACGCCGGCTACATCAAGCGGGTGCCGTTGTCGACCTATCGCGCGCAGCGCCGTGGCGGCCGCGGTCGCGCCGGCATGGCGATCCGCGAGGAGGATTTCCTCAGCGAGGTGTTCGTCGCCTCGACCTTGGCGCCGGTGCTGTTCTTCACCTCGTCCGGACGGGTCTACAAGCTCAAGGTCTATCGGTTGCCGCTCGGCACGCCGCAGGCGCGCGGACGGCCGATGGTCAATCTGCTGCCAAACCTGTTGCCTGGCGAGTCGATCTCGACGGTCATGCCGTTACCCGAGGACGAGGAAAGCTGGAAGGATCTGACGGTCATGTTCGCGACCGTCAACGGCTATGTCCGGCGCAACGCCTTGTCGGATTTCGGCGACGTGCGCGCCAACGGCAAGATCGCGATGAAGTTCGAGGGTGAGGACGCCGATGACCGGCTGATTGCCGTCGCCACCTGCACCGATGCGCATGACGTCTTGCTCGCCACTCGCAACGGAAAGGCGATCCGCTTCCCGGTTGGCGATGTGCGCGTTTTCGCCGGGCGTTCGTCTGTCGGAGTGCGCGGCATCCGATTGCTCGGCGACGATCTGGTGATCTCGATGTCTATCCTGCGCCACGAAGAGGTCGCCCCCGATATCCGCGATGCCTATCTGGCGCTGGCCGCGCGGCGACGCCGGGAAATTGGCGAGGAGGGGGAGGCGGCCGCGGAAGCGCCGCCCGAGCCCGAAGAGGCTGAATCGGCGCCGAGCCCGAACCGGGCGCGATCTCCGAAGAGACCTACGCCGATCTGGCCGAACGAGAAGAGTGTGTATTGAGCGTGACCGAGCGCGGCTTCGGGGTCCGGAGCTCCGCCTACGACTACCGCATCACCGGGCGCGGCGGGCAGGGGATCGAGAATATGGATCTGCGCCGTCGCGAGGGTGATGCTGTCGTCGCCGTCTTCCGGGTCGGCGGCAACGACCAGGTCATGCTGGTGACCGATGCCGGCATGGTGATCCGCTGTCCGGTCGGCGGCATCCGCATCGCGCGCCGGCGCAGCCAGGGCGTGGTGGTCTTCAAGGTGGGGGAGGGCGAGCGGGTCGTCTCGGTCGCACGCCTGCCCGAAGTCGCCGACGAAAATGGCGATCCGAACGGTGAAGAACCCGACGAGCCGCAGAATCCGCAAACCAATTCGGGGGAACAATGACCGAGCGTCGCATCGGGATCTATCCCGGCACCTTTGATCCGATCACCAACGGACACAGCGACATCATCCGGCGCGCGATCAAGATCGTCGACCATCTGGTGATCGGGGTTGCTCGCAACGACGGTAAGGGCCCGCTTCTCGCCACCGACGAGCGGGTCGAGATCGTGCGCGACGAGGTCGCCCATCTCGAAAACGGCGATGCCGAGCGCATCGAGGTGCGGGCCTTTGATTCGCTGTTGATGCATTTCGCGCAATCGGTCGGCGCCGGTGTGATCATCCGGGGTTTGCGCGCGGTTTCCGATTTCGAATACGAGTTTCAAATGGCCGGCATGAACGCCAGGCTCAATCCCGAAATCGAAACCGTGTTTCTGATGGCCTCCGACCGCTTCCAATTCATCTCTTCAAGGTTTGTCAAGGAGATCGGCGCGCTCGGCGGCGACATCTCGCATTTCGTCAGCCCCCGCGTCGCGGAACGTCTGCTCGACCGCTACTCCGGCGCCAGCGCAAAAACACGCCGGCGCGCCGCCAGCGCGGATTGATCAGGTCTCAGATGATCCTGCGCTGCCGGAAGTCGTGGATCTCCGCGGCGGAGTAGCCGAGGCGGCCCAGTATCTCATTGTTGTCGGCGCCAAGTTTGGGCGCCACACCAATCCTCGCCGGGGTTTCCGAGAAATGCCACGGCGTGCCGTGTACTTTGAGCCGCTTGCCATACTCCGGATAGTCAACTTCCGCGACATAATTGTTCGCGATCACGTCGGGGTCGTTCGAGGCTTCGAGGAGGGTGTTGATCGGCGCTGCGACAATGTCGGCGCGGCGCAGCTTCTCGACCCAATCGTCGCGCGGCCCGGTCGCAAACAGGCTCGTCCAGCGTCTGCAACAGACTTTGCCGCTTTTCGTCGGAGCCGATAATGACGCCGAGATCGCCGAACCCAGCGTCTTCCAATCTCTCGTAGAACCCCACCGCCGTCATCGCCGTCTTCCACGCCCTGGCGCCGTTCAGCTGGAATACGAGCGGCTTGTCGTCCCGGTCGTTGAAGCTGGCGCTGAGTCCTGGGCGCTCCGGCGTGCCGGTGATGCGGGCTTGGCCGGTGACGGGATTGCGTTCGCGCCACATCGTCGTTGTCAAGGTCCAACCCATCAGCCGGATCTGGCTGCCCAGAAGCGAGCAATCGACCTTCTGCCCCACGCCGGTGGCGCGGGCGTGTGTCAGAGCCGCGAGCGCTCCGCCAAACGCGAGGATGGCGCAGGTCTCGTCGGCCACCGAGACGATCCCGGTCTTGAGCGGCTGGCCCGGCGTCGAATACGCCTCGGCGATGCCGCCCAATGCCTGCGCCATCGAATCGGTGCCGGGCAGGTCGGCGTGCGGTCCCTTCGGCCCGTAGCCGGAGACCGAGATGTAGACGAGACGAGGGTTTATCCGGCGCAGTTCCTCGTAGCCGAAACCGTTCTTTTCTGCCGCACCCGGTCGGAAGTTCTGGCCGAAGATCTCGGCCTCGGCGGCCAGCCGGTGCAGGATCGCGCGGCCCTCCGGAGTTTTCAGGTTGAGAGTGACGCTTTTGACGCCTCGGTTGTTGGTCTCGAAATACGTGCTGGGAAAGCCCGGCATGACCGTCGAACCGCGCGAATTGTCGCCGATTTCGGGGACTTCGATCTTGATGATCTCGGCGCCGAGATCGGCCATCAGCATGTAGGGCACGGTTCCCGCCTGCGCCGTTGAGCAGGCCACCACCTTGACGCCCTGAAGCGGGCCATGCGGCGCGGTCATATCCGGGGTTCTCCTGCGCTGGGGATGAGACGGGTTGGGGGTCGCAGAGTGGCATCATAGTCCGGCGCGAGGACGGCAGGCGACAACCCCTTGCCCGGCGGATGCAATGACTTTTTCCCCGGGGGGCGCGCAGATGGTAGGCCCGGCAGGATTCGAACCTGCGACTCCACCGTTATGAGCGGCGTGTTCTAACCAGCTGAACTACGGGCCCGCCGACGCCGAGGATACGGCAGACGCGCGGCGCTGTCAGGTGTCGAGGAAGCTTCTGAGCTTGCGGGAGCGGCTGGGATGCTTGAGCTTGCGCAGGGCCTTGGCCTCGATCTGGCGGATGCGCTCGCGGGTCACCGAGAATTGCTGACCGACCTCTTCGAGCGTGTGGTCGGTGTTCATGCCGATGCCGAAGCGCATGCGCAAGACGCGCTCCTCGCGCGCCGTGAGTGAAGCCAGAACACGCGTCGTCGTCTCGCGCAGATTGGCCTGGATCGCGGCGTCGAGCGGGAGAACCGCGTTCTTGTCTTCGATGAAGTCGCCGAGATGCGAATCCTCCTCGTCGCCGATCGGCGTCTCGAGGCTAATCGGCTCTTTGGCGATCTTCAAAACCTTGCGCACCTTTTCAAGCGGCATCGCCAGCTTCTCGGCGAGCTCCTCCGGGGTCGGTTCGCGGCCGATCTCGTGCAGCATCTGGCGCGAGGTCCGTACCAGCTTGTTGATCGTTTCGATCATGTGCACCGGGATGCGGATAGTGCGCGCCTGATCGGCGATCGAGCGGGTGATCGCCTGGCGGATCCACCAGGTGGCGTAGGTCGAGAATTTGTAGCCTCGACGGTACTCGAATTTGTCGACCGCTTTCATCAGCCCGATATTGCCTTCTTGGATTAGATCGAGAAATTGCAGGCCGCGATTGGTGTATTTCTTGGCGATCGAAATGACGAGGCGCAAATTGGCCTCGACCATTTCCTTCTTGGCCCGGCCCGCCTCGCGTTCGCCGCGCTGCACCGTCTGCACGACGCGGCGGAACTCGGTGATTGGCAATTTCGAGTCGAAAGCGATCTGCGCGACCGAGAGACGCAGCCGCGCTGCATCGGCCTGATGCCGCTCGACAAGCTGCGCCCATCCGCGGCCCGGCAGGATGGCGACGCGTTCGAGCCAATCCCCGGCCAATTCGTCGCCGATATAGTGCTGTAGAAATTCCGCCCGCTTGACGCCGGCGTTTTCGGCCAGCCGCAACAACCGGCCTTCCTCGCCGACGAGGCGACGATTGATCTCGTAGAGCTGCTCGACCAGCTGCTCAATGCGGATGTTATTGAGCCGTACTCGTTTGACCTGCTCGATCATTTCGCCCTTGAGCTTGTCGTAGCGGCGCTCGGTCACCCGGGGCAACACCTCGCCCTTGCGCAGAGCATTGATGCGCTGCTCTTGCAGCTTCTGGAGCTTCTTGTGCAATTCGGCAATGGCGTCGAAGACGGCCAACAAGCTCGGCTTCAACTGGGCCTCCATCGCGGCCAGCGAAATCGAACTTTCCTCGCCCTCGGCCTCCTCAGCGGCGAGATCGCTGTCGATCTCGGCGAGATCGCCTGTCTCACCCTGCTGCTCCTCCTCGGCAGCTACGTCCTCTTCGGCTTCAGCGGCCGCCACGGGCGGCGGCGTGACCGCCGGCGCCGGCGCCTGCTCAAACCCACCGCCGCCATAAGTGGCGTCGAGATCGATGACATCGCGCAGCAACAGCCGGTCCTCGTGCAACGCCTCGCGCCAGGAGACGATCGCGCGGATCGTCAGCGGATTTTCGCAAATCCCGCTGATCATCATTTCGCGCCCGGCTTCGATCCGCTTGGCGATGGCGATTTCGCCGTCGCGTGACAGGAGCTCAACCGAGCCCATCTCGCGCAGATACATGCGCACCGGGTCGTCGGTGCGGCCGATATCGTCGTCGTCGAGATTGCCGCGCGCCTCGCCGTCGGCTCCGTCGGCTTCGGCCGCGGCCGGCTCCTCGCTCTCCTCGCTCTCGATGATGTTGACGCCCAGCTCGGACAACATCGTCATCGTGTCCTCGATCTGCTCCGAGGACACTTGATCGGGCGGCAGGGCCGCGTTCAACTCGTCGTAGGTCAGGTAGCCGCGCTCTCTACCGCGCGCCAGCATCTTCTTGATCGCGGTTGCGACGGTATCGAGCAGAGGCGCCTCGGCGGCCTCTTCGCGGGTTTCCGTCACTTCAGCCGTATTCGCCGCTTTGCTCGCCATTCGCTCATCCCTAACAGCTTCGTGACCGGCGCGGCCGCCGCACCGGAAACCAATAGTGTTTGTCGCAAGTCCGCCGACGATCCACGGCAGCGGCGCAGGTCAACTCCGATCTCCTTCGTCGAGGCCATCCTGCACTGCTCGCTCCCTGGCGGCCAGAAACCGGTCCCAGCTCGCCATCGAGACATCGCCGATCAGATGAATGCCGGCCTCGCGCAGGTCAGACCGATCGCTTCGCATCAGCATTCCGATCACGTGGTCCCACTCGCTGCGCACGCTAGAGGGGTCGGAGCGCCGGTCCAGGAAGCCTGTGTCGACCGAAGGCGAAAGGAGGGCGTCCACGGTCGCCGCAAACCCGTTCAGCGAAAGGTGTTGCTGCAAGGCGCAGGCGTCAAGGCCCGGCTGCAAGGCATCTGTCTCTAAAATCTTGCGGCGAAGCTTGTCAAGCATGGGGTCAGGCATGTCGAGAGCGGCGAACTCCTCGGCAACATCGGCGATCAGCGCCGGATACCGCAGCAGCATGAGGATGAGGAGTTCGCACTGCACCCTCCCCGAAGCCCGCGGTGGCCGCGGCGATTGCTCGATCGCCGGCCCAAAAGGGCGCCCCAATTTCTCTTGCCGCTGCGGAAATCGGGCGCGCCGCGTTTGCGCGAAAAAGCGCTCGCGCAGCTCCGAGCGGTATTCCTCGCGCACGGTCGCGTCGGCGATCACGGCGATGTCGTCCTCAAGCCGCCGCCTCAGCGCGGCCCGCCGCTCCGGCGTATTCGCCGGCTGCAAGCCCGCCTCGATCGTCCACAACATGGCCGCGAGCGGTTGCGCCGCCGCGAGAACCTGTTCGATCCGGACCCGGCCGCCGTTGCGGATCGTCGAATCTGGGTCCTCGCCAGCCGGCAGGGCGGCAAAGCGCAGGCTTCGACCGGGCTTCAGCAGCGGCAGGGCACGCCGCAAGGCGCGAGCGGCGGCGTTTTGACCAGCGGCGTCGCCGTCGAAGCACAGGATCGGCTCAGCCGCCAGCCGCCAAAGTTCGTTCAACTGGAATTCGGTCAAGGCTGTGCCGAGCGGCGCCACCGCACCGGTAAAGCCCGCGCGGTTGAGCGCGATCACGTCCATATAGCCCTCGGTGACGATCACGCCCGGCCCGTCGTCCCCGGCATGACGCGCCGCAGACCAGCCATAGAGGACGCGGCCCTTCTCGAAGACCGGGGTTTCCGGCGAATTGAGGTATTTTGGTTGACCTTCGCCCAACACCCGGCCGCCAAATGCGACGACCCGGCCGGCGCGGTCGCCGATCGGGAAGATGATACGGCCACGAAAATAGTCGAATGTCTCGCCATTCTCCGGCCGATGGCGCAGCCCGGCCTCGACGAGCAGCGGTTCAGGAAAATCGCCGACGAGCCCACGGCGCAACGCCTGCCGCTCGTCCGGCGCCCAGCCTAGGCGGAAGCGGCGGATCGTGCCGGGATCGAGGCCGCGGTCGGTGAGATATTCGCGTGCCCGGCCGCCGGCGGGCGACCACAACTGGACCTCATAGAAGGCGGCGGCGGCTTCGAGAGCCTCAAGCAAGGTCTTCTGCCGCTGCGCCCGTTCGCGTTCCTGTGGCGTAGCCTGCGGCATCGCGAGCCCAGCGAGCCCGGCCAACCGTTCGATCGCCTCGAGAAAATCGAGATTGTTGGCGCGCATCGTAAACCCGATGGCATCGCCATGCGCGCCGCAGCCGAAGCAATGAAAGAACGCCTTGTCTTCGACGACATAGAAAGACGGCGTCTTTTCGTGGTGGAACGGGCAGAGCCCGGCGTATTCGCGCCCGCGCCGAACAAGCCTGACCTTGCGGCCGACGAGATCGGATAGCGAGATGCGGCTGCGCAACTCGTCGAGAAAGCCGGGCGGAAAGGCCATCGCCGCGCGATCGCCGCTCAGCCGAGAAGCCGCTTGACGACCTGGCCCGCCTGGGCGAAATCGATTGTGCCTGCGTGGCGTTCGCGCAAGGCGGCCATGACCTTGCCCATGTCCCGAACGCCGACGGCTCCGGTCGCGGCGATTGCCGCCTTGGCCGCCGCCTCGATCTCGTCTCCGCCGAGCTGGCGCGGCAGGAAGCTTTCGATGACCGCGATCTCGCCGCGCTCGCGTTCCGCCAAATCCTGCCGTCCGCCCTGTTCGTAGAGGCCGATCAATTCGCGGCGCTGCTTGATCATGCCCTGAAGCATGCGCAGGATCTCGACGTCGCTGATGCCCTCGGAATTGCCCTCGCCGCGCGTCGCGACATCGCGCTCCTTGAGCGCGGCGATGATCAACCGCGTCGCCGAAACGGTACCGGCGTCTTTGGCCTTCATCGCCTCCTTGAGCCGCTCGGCAAAGGCTCGACGCAGCATCGGCAAGCTCCCCTGGAACCCCACAGACCTTAACCTATCCCGCCGCCGCTTCCGCGACAATTTTGCCGCCATCGCAGCCGATATTTGAAACCGGAGCGGGGAAGGGCTATGTTTTGCTATCGCGGCTGCTTTGACGTTCGGCCCCTGCTGTTTTGGGCGGTCTGCGGCATGCCGACAGGACCGTTCGCTGATGCGCGACCCAACTTTTACGGGCGACCGGGGGCTGCGCCCGCCCGATTGCAACGCTGCGCTTGTTCTCGCGGACGGCTCGGTTTTTTGGGGTCGGGGCGTGGGCGCGGCCGGGATCGCAGTCGGCGAAGTCTGCTTCAATACCGCGACTACCGGCTATCAGGAAATTCTGACCGATCCCTCCTATGGTGGTCAGATCGTCACCTTCACCTTTCCCCACATCGGCAATGTCGGCGCCAACGGCGAGGACATCGAAACCGGAACGCCGGCGGTACGCGGGCTCGTCCTGCGGACAGCGATCACCGAACCGGCCAATTGGCGCGCGACACAGCCCTTCGAATCGTGGTTGAGGTCGCGCGGCATCATTGGCGTTGCCGCGGTCGACACCCGCCGTCTCACCCGTCATATCCGCGATCGGGGGGCGCCGAACGGCGTCATCGTCTACGAACCCTCGGGCGAGATCGACATCGAAGACTGTCGCGACCAGGCGCGTGCCTGGCCAGGTCTTGAAGGCATGGACCTGGCCACGGAAGTCACGTGCCGCCAGACCTACGAATGGGTCGAGACGGCATGGCAACGGGAAACCGGCTACGGTCGTCAGGACCAGCCGCGACGTCACGTCGTCGCTGTCGATTACGGGGCCAAGCTTAATATTCTGCGGATGCTGGCGGCGCATGGCTGTCGCGTCACCGTGGTGCCGGCGACAGCCTCCGCAGAGGACATCCTGCGGCACCGGCCGGACGGCGTCTTTCTGTCGAACGGACCTGGGGATCCGGCGGCGACCGCGGTTTACGCGGTGCCGGTGCTGCGCGAACTGATCGCGTCGGAAAAGCCGATCTTCGGCATTTGCCTCGGCCATCAACTGTTGGCGCTGGCGCTTGGCGGCCGCACCCGCAAGATGGAGCACGGTCACCGCGGCGCCAATCATCCGGTCAAGGACCTAATCACCGGCGCAGTCGAGATTACAAGCCAAAACCACGGCTTTGTCGTCGATCCCGAAAGCCTGCCCGCGGGTGTCGAGCCGACGCATCTGTCGCTCTTCGACAACAGCAACGAGGGGCTGCGCGTCACCGGCAAGCCGATCTTTTCGGTGCAGCACCATCCCGAGGCCAGCCCCGGCCCGCAGGACAGCCATTACCTGTTCGAACGGTTCGTCGAGATGATGGATCGGGATGCCTAAGCGAACCGATATCGTATCGATCCTGATCATCGGGGCGGGGCCCATCGTCATCGGGCAAGCGTGCGAGTTCGATTATTCCGGCGCCCAGGCGTGCAAGGCGCTGAAGGCGGAAGGCTACCGGGTCGTCTTGGTCAACTCGAACCCGGCGACAATCATGACCGACCCGGAACTGGCCGACGCCACCTATATCGAGCCGATCACGCCCGAGATGGTGGAGAAGATCATCGCGCGCGAGCGCCCCGACGCTCTCTTGCCGACGATGGGCGGCCAGACCGCGCTCAACACCGCAATGGCGCTCACCCGCACCGGCGTGCTGACGCGGTACGGGGTCGAACTGATCGGGGCCAGCGAGGCGGCCATTGAGAAGGCCGAAAACCGCCAATTGTTCCGCCAGGCGATGGATCGGATCGGGCTTGCTTCGCCGCAAAGCCGGCTCGTGCGCTCGTTCGAGGAGGCCGTGGCGGCGCTCGGCGCGGTCGGCCTGCCCGCGATTATCCGCCCGTCCTTCACGCTCGGCGGCACTGGCGGCGGCATCGCCTACAACATGCAGGAATTCGACGAGATCGTCCGCGGCGGGCTGCGGGCGTCGCCGGCCGGGGAGGTGTTGATCGAGGAATTGGTCCTCGGTTGGAAGGAATACGAGATGGAGGTCGTCCGCGACCGCGCGGACAACTGCATCATCGTCTGTTCGATCGAGAATATCGACCCGATGGGCGTCCATACCGGCGATTCGGTCTGCGTCGCGCCCGCGCTGACGCTGACCGACAAGGAATACCAGCTGATGCGCAACGCCGCGATTGCGGTCTTGCGTGAAATCGGCGTCGACACGGGCGGTTCGAACGTGCAGTTCGCGGTCAACCCCGCCGACGGCCGCCTCGTCGTCATCGAGATGAACCCGCGCGTGTCGCGATCTTCGGCTCTGGCGTCGAAGGCGACCGGCTTCCCGATCGCCAAGGTCGCGGCCAAGCTCGCGGTCGGCTACACCCTCGACGAACTCGACAACGAGATTACCCGCGTCACACCCGCCTCGTTCGAGCCAACGATCGACTACATCGTCACCAAGATGCCGCGCTTCACCTTCGAGAAGTTTCCCGGCGCCGAACCCCTGCTGACGACCTCGATGAAATCGGTCGGCGAGGCGATGGCGATCGGCCGCAGCTTCCACGATTCGGTGCAAAAAGCGCTGCGTTCGATGGAAACCGGGCTTAGCGGCTTTGACGAGGTCGCGATCGAGGGGGTCGAAGGCGGCGGCAAGGAGGCCGTCAAGGCCGCCCTTGCCAAACCCGTTCCCGACCGGCTGCTGCTGATCGCCCAGGCATTCCGCCACGGCCTCTCGACCGAGGAGATCCACGCCGCCTGCCGGTTCGATCGCTGGTTTCTCGAACGCATCCGCGAGATCGTCGATACTGAGGAACGGGTGCGCCGCGACGGCCTCCCGGCCGACCGGACTGAGTTTCTGCGCCTCAAGCAGATGGGCTTCTCGGACGCCCGCCTCGCCCGGCTCGCGGGCCTCGACGAGAGTACGGTCGCGGCGCGCCGGCGGGTGCTCGATCTCAATCCGGTCTACAAGCGCATCGACACCTGCGCCGCCGAGTTCCCGTCGCTGACCCCTTACATGTATTCCTGCTACGAAGGCGACGGGATTGAAGACCCCGAATGCGAGGCCGACCCGAGCGAGCGCCGCAAGGTAATCATCCTCGGCGGCGGCCCGAACCGGATCGGTCAGGGCATCGAGTTCGACTATTGCTGTGTCCATGCCGCGTACAGCCTGAAGGAAGCCGGCATCGAGACGATCATGGTCAACTGCAATCCCGAGACCGTCTCGACCGACTATGACACGTCCGACCGCCTCTATTTCGAGCCGCTGACGGCCGAGGACGTGGTGGAGATCGTCCGCGTCGAGGAGACCCGCGGCGAACTGGTCGGCGTCATCGTGCAGTTTGGCGGCCAGACCCCGCTCAAGCTCGCTGCGGCGCTAGAACGCGAGCGGATCCCGATCCTCGGCACTTCGCCCGATGCGATCGATCTTGCCGAAGACCGTGAGCGGTTTCAGCGGCTGTTGCTGCGACTGGGGCTGCGCCAGCCGGAAAACGGCGTTGCCCACTCGGCCGCCGAGGCCGAAGAGGCGGCGCGGCGGATCGGTTATCCGCTGGTGATCCGGCCCTCCTATGTTCTCGGCGGGCGGGCGATGGAAATTGTCTCCGATGCAAGCGGCCTCGAGCGCTATATGCGGCACGCCATGACCGCCTCGGGAACCGGCCCGGTGCTGATCGACCGCTATCTGCAGAACGCGATCGAGGTCGATGTCGATGCCGTCGCCGACGGCGAGGCGGTCGAAATCGCCGGGATCATGGAGCATATCGAAGAGGCCGGCATCCACTCGGGGGACAGCGCCTGCTCGCTGCCGCCCTATAGTCTCGGCGCTGCGACTCTCGCCGAAATCGAGCGGCAGACGGTGACGCTCGCCCGCGCGCTCGGCGTCGTCGGGCTGATGAATGTGCAGTTCGCAGTCAAGGACGACGAGGTCTACGTTCTCGAAGTCAACCCGCGCGCCTCGCGCACCGTGCCGTTCGTCGCCAAGGCGACCGGCATTCCGATCGCCAAGATTGCCGCGCGGGTCATGGCGGGCGAAAGGCTGGCGGACTGCCTGAAGCCCGCGCGGCCGCGCGGGCCGGCGCATGTCGCGGTCAAGGAGGCGGTTTTTCCGTTCGCCCGGTTCTCCGGTGTCGATTTGATCCTCGGTCCCGAGATGAAATCAACCGGCGAGGTGATGGGGCTCGACACCGATTTCGGCCGCGCCTTTGCCAAATCTCAGCTCGCTAGCGGCACCGATCTACCACTCTCGGGTTGCGTCTTCGTCTCGGTGCGAGATCAGGACAAGGCGGCGCTGGTCGAACCCTGTCGTCGGCTCGTCGCGATGGGTTTCACCGTGGTCGCAACTTCCGGCACGGCCGATGCGCTGACAACGGCAGGACTCGCGGTAGCGCGCGTCAACAAGGTGCGCGACGGCCGCCCGCACATTGTTGATCGGATGCTGAGCGGCGGAGTGCAGCTGGTGTTTAACACAACCGAGGGCGCGCAGGCCATCGCGGACAGCTACAGCCTACGCCGGACCGCGCTGACCCACGCCGTCCCCTACTACACGACGGTGGCCGGGGCCCGAGCCGCGGTGCAGGCGATCGCCGCACTGCGCGCGGGAAATCTTGAAGTTGCGCCGCTCCAGTCCTACTTCTGGTGATCCCGCGGCGGCGGTCCCGCCGCCCTTGCGATCTCCGTTCAAGAGGAGGTGAACCCGCTCTCGATGAACAAGATCCCAATGACGGCCGAAGGCTACGATCGCCTCCGGGATGAGCTGAAGCATCTCAAGAGCGTCGATCGGCCGGCCATCATCCGCGCCATCGCCGAGGCCCGCGAGCACGGCGACTTGGCCGAAAACGCCGAATATCATGCCGCTCGAGACCGGCAAAGCTTTATCGAAGGCAGGGTCATCGAGCTCGAGGACAAGATCGCCCGGGCGGAGGTCATCGATGTGTCAAAGCTGTCTGGCGGCGTCATCAAATTCGGCGCCAAGGTCACGCTCGCCGACGAAGAGACCGACGAAGAGCAGACCTTTCAGATCGTTGGCGAAGATGAGGCCGACATCAGCCGCGGCCGGCTTTCGGTGACCTCGCCCTTGGCCCGTGCCTTGATCGGCAAGGGCAAGGGCGACAGCGTCGAGGTTACCACCCCGCGCGGCGCTAAATCCTACGAGGTCGTCACCGTCGCGTTCGGTTGATCGCGGGCGAGCGTTTAGGCGGCTTTTTCGTTGTCGACCGGCGTGGTGGGCTGGTCGGAGATTGGCACCCCCGGCTCCAGCTTCGAGACCCGCAGGGTCATGGCCGATTTGACGTGGTTGACGTTTGGTGCTGCGGTCAACCGCGATGTCACAAACCGCTGGTAGCTGTCCCAATCGCTGGCTACGATCTTGAGCAGAAAATCGGCTTCGCCGGCCAGCATGTGGGCTTCGCGAACCTCAGGCCAGGAGGCGATCAGGTCCTCGAAGGCCTTGAGGTCGGCCTCGGCTTGGCTCGATAGCCCAACTTGAGCAAACACGGTGACGCCATACCCAAGCGCCTCGGGAGACAGGGCCGCATGGTAACCGCGGATGATGCCGGCTTCCTCGAGGGCGCGCACCCGTCGCAGGCAGGGCGGCGCCGAGATGCCGACGCGGCGGGCGAGTTCGACATTGGTCATTCGCCCGTCGCCCTGCAGATTGCGCAGTATACGGCGATCGATACGGTCGAGCTTTGATCCGCCGCATCTCTTCCTCTCCCCGCGAATTCCGGATCATAGAAAATCGCGGCGTCTAGGGCAATTTTATTGCAGAAAATTGCCGTCGACTTGCCGTCTGCGAGCCGTTCGCATAAACCCCGGCACATGCCATTCGCAGTCGCGGCGGTCACCCGGGTTGCATGCCGTACACCCTCTGGTCTGGGTGTTGCATGACGGCAAGGCCGGGATGGCGAGCCAGGCGCTAGGGGTGGCCGAGGCGACCGGCTTCGCCTTTGTCGAAAAGGCGCTCACGATCCGCTTCCCGTGGTCGCGCCTGCCGCCGCAATTGTGGCTTTCCCCGCTGCAGTGCTGCGCCCGGCCTTGAACCGCCGTGGCCCGACCTGGTCATCGGCTGTGGTCGCAATACGGCGATGCCGGCGCTTGCGATCAAGCGGCTGAGCGGCGGCCGCACGGTGGCGGCGCAGATCCAGGACCCCGGGGTTGGCCGCAAGCAATTCGACCTGATGTTCGTCCCGGCGCATGATCGTCTCCGCGGCCCGCGGGTTATGGTGACGCAAGCCGCGCTCCATCGCGTCACGGCCGCCCGTCTCGCTGCCGAGCGCACCCGGTTTCCCGAACTCGCCCGGCTGCCGCGGCCGATCCTCTCGGTGTTGATCGGCGGCAGCAATCGCGCCTACCGCCTGAGCCGCGAGCGCCTGGGAGAAATCGCTGATTCGCTCGCCCGTCTGCTGCGCGAGGCTGGCGGCTCGGTGCTCCTCACTCCGTCGCGGCGCACCGGTGCGTCCGGTGTGGCGCTGCTGCGCGAGCGGCTCGCCGGTCTTCCCGCACAGGTTTGGGACGGCTCCGGCGCCAACCCGTACCTCGCCTATCTCGCCTATGCCGATGCGCTGCTCGTGACCGCCGATTCGGTGTCGATGGTGAGCGAGGCGGCGGCCACCGGCAAACCCGTGCACATTATCGAGCTGACGGGCGGTGACGCCAAATTCGCCCGCTTTCATGCGGCGATGCACAGAGCCGGGATCACCCGACCCTTTGCCGGCCGGATCGAATCCTGGTCATACCCCACTCCCGACGACACCGCCCGAGCCGGAGCGGCGTTGCGGGCGCTTGTGCAAGACCGGTTGGCGACGCTCCAGTGAATGTGAAGGTTCCGGGCGGCTCTTGCGCCGCCGCCGGGGGGTGGTGTATCGCCATCCGATCATGGCGCTCAGGATCGAAACGTTCGACAATGCGCGCGGCGGGAACACCTTATATAAGGCGCTGACCCATCCTTACGCGGCAGTGCCGGCGCGTCGCCTGGTTGACCGACTGGCCCAAATCGGCCCGGTCGCGATCTACGATCCTGACGGCGTTGTCGGCGCCTTTCATGAACTCTTCCCCCTCGACCGGCTCGACATAGCTGGGGTCTACGTTCAAGATTTCGGGAAGATCGGCGACATCGTTCTCGATCGGTCGGCGAGGCCAGCAACTGATCTCACCCAAAGCCGGGCGCAAGCGGTGTGGGTCGCTGCTTTCGACGACGGACGCTGCGTCGCGCAAATTAAGTCGTGGCTGCCGGCCGACGCCGAACTCTTCACCCTCGACGAAATCCGCATTCCGGCGGCCCGCCTGACCAAGCCGAGCTCTTATCTCGACCCACTTAATTTCGCGACCAATTTTGTATTTTTCCGCGATGCCGGCGGGCTGTACACGCGATTGACGACGGCCAATTACTGGGCGGAATATGGGGCCGGGCCGGTCGTGCTCTGGATGATCCTGTTTGATGGCGAAGGTGCCGTCCTTGCCGAATGGAGCGAGGAATGCGGTCCGCAGTCCGCGACCATCTCGATTGACAGCCGCGAGGTGCGGGCTCGCTTCGAGCTGCCTGAATTCGCCGGCCAGCTGTTTCTGCACGTTGTCGGCGCTTCAGGGCACGATGTGGTCAAATATGCGCTCGACACTTTCGGGACGGGAGCCCTGTCAGCGACGCACGACGCAAACGCCTGGCCAGCCGAGCGCTATGCCGGATTGCCGGCGCCCACCCCGAGCGAGCGAGTGCTGCTGTGGCTGCAAAACAGCCATCCCGTGGAAATCCCGGCCGGGGCGGTATCACTCAATCCGATGGGAGAGGAGCGGATCGCGCCGATAGCCGAGCCAATCGCGCCCTTCGCCAGCCGCCCGGTCGATGTCGCGAAGCATTTGCCGTACCTCGCTTGGCCGCGGCAAATCGAAATCCGCGCGGGAAAGCATATGGTGCGGCCACGCTATGAGGTGGTGGAACATGACCGCCGCCGCATCGCCCATGTCAACGTCGAGCGTGGCGATTTGCAGCCCGACCCGAACTTGCCCGGCATGTCAGCTTTCCTCGGCAAGGGTTATCTGCTGCCGGCGCCGATCCTGCCGCGCGCAGAATGGCAGACCCTTGCGCTACCGACGCCGATGGCTGTGGCCCAGACCGAACTCCCCATCGCGGCGCTTTTCTACGACGCCGAGGGGTGCGAACTCTTTCGCCGGTCATTGGGCCGCCTGCCGCGGGGACACGCCACCTTGCTTGATGTCGATGACATTCCCGAAATCGAGGCGTTGGGCGACGCGTACGGCCATCTCGAACTGGTCTACGATTTTGCTTTAGGAGGCGAGGCCGACGGTTGGCTGCACGCGTTGTTCCGCTATCGCCATCGGCGCAGTGGTCATGTCGCCGAGACCAGTTTCGGCGCGCACGTGTTCAACACGATCCTGACCTATCGCGGCGAACCTCAATCCTACAGCGGCCGCCCGCCCGGATTGTCGACCCGGCTGTTCCTTCGCCTGGGCGACGGCGGCTGCGACACTTTATGCCACCTGATCTATCCGGCGTCCCGCCCGTGGCGAAAATTTAGCGCCACCGACATCATTCTGCACGATGCCAAGGGCTGCGAAATCGCGCGAACAAAATTGGCGATTCCATGTTCGGGATCGCGGTTGTGGTCTTATCACGGGGCATTCGACGGGGAGGTCCGAGCCGGCGCCGGCGCGGGCGCCTATGCCATCGTGCGCGATACGACTTGCCGGCTGTTCGGCTATCATGGGTTGATCGACGACGCTGGCGCCTTCAGTTTCGATCATATGTTCGGCTTTTAGCCCCACCCCCTCCCGGTGAGTTGCAAAATAATGATATACTGCGCCGTCTCATGCAGCGGGATGCCGCGATGTCCGACCGTCACCATAGCGAACTGCTGATCATCGGCTCTGGGCCGGCCGGCTATACTGCGGCGGTTTATGCGGCGCGCGCCAATCGCAAGCCGCTGCTGATCACCGGGCTGCAGCCTGGTGGCCAGATGACGATCACCACCGATGTCGAGAATTACCCGGGCTTTGCGGACATCGTCCAGGGGCCTTGGCTGATGGAGCAGATGCGACTTCAAGCCGAACATGTCGGGACCCAAATGATTGTCGATCTGGTCACGTCGATAGACCTTACCCGGCGCCCTTTCGTTGCGACCGGCGATTCGGGCGATGTCTACAGCGGCGACAGTGTGATCCTCGCCACCGGCGCACAGGCGCGCTGGCTCGGACTGCCGAGCGAGGACATCTATCGCGGCTTCGGCGTCTCGGCCTGCGCCACCTGTGACGGGTTCTTCTTTCGCAGCAAGGATGTCGTGGTTGTCGGCGGCGGTAATACCGCGGTCGAGGAGGCGCTCTATCTGACCAACCATGCGCGACAAGTGACCTTGATCCATCGCCGCGACGCGCTGCGGGCGGAGAAAATTCTGCAGGACCGACTGTTCGCCAACCCGAAAATCGCCGTCGTCTGGGACAGTGCCGTCGAAGAGGTGCTGGGCACCCCAGAGCCTCCCGCCGTCACCGGGGTTCGCTTGCGCGATTTGCGCACGCAGGCCCTCACCGAGATGGCCTGCGATGGTGTCTTCATCGCGATCGGCCACACACCGGTGACCGATTTCGTAGCTGGACAACTTCCGCTCGATGCCGAGGGTTACATTCTTACTCAGCCCGAATTCGACCGCGACCACGATTCCGGGCGTCTTCGCCGCGGGCGATGTCAGGGACAAGATTTTTCGCCAGGCGGTAACCGCCGCCGGGATGGGTTGCATGGCCGCGCTCGAAGCGGAAAAGTTTCTGGCCGGGCAGGAACAGGCTACGGCAAGGCGCGCTGCCGATTAGGGGGCCGGATCTCGTCCTCTTGATCGGTGCGCTGCCGGGGGAGTGGGGATGGATTGGGATAAGTTGCGGGTATTCCACGCAGTTGCCGAGGCGGGCAGCTTTACCCATGCGGGCGAATCTCTGAACCTCAGCCAGTCGGCCGTCAGCCGCCAGATCAGCGCGCTCGAGGAAAGCCTGAGCGTGCCGCTGTTCCATCGCCATGCGCGCGGTTTAATTCTGACCGAGCAGGGCGAGTTACTGTTCCGCACCGCGCGCGAAGTCTTCGCCAAATTGTCGATGGCTGAGGGGCTGATCTCGGAATCGAAGGACCGCCCGAAGGGTCCCCTCAAGATCACCACGACAGTCGCCTTTGGCTCGACCTGGCTGACCCCGCGCATCCGTGAGTTTCTCGACCTCTACCCCGAAATTCAGGTCACGATGGTGATCGATGATTCGGAGCTTGATTTATCGATGCGCGAGGCCGATGTCGCGATCAGAATGTCGCCGCCGCGGCAGCCTGATCTGATCCAGCGCCACCTCGTTAGCGTGCCGAGCCACATCTATGCGTCGCCCGATTACATCAAGAAACACGGCTTGCCGCAAAAGCCCGAGGATCTCGACAAGCATCGGCTGATCGTCTATGGCGAAGACGCTCGGGCGCCGCTCCCGAACGTCAACTGGCTGCTCGATGCTGGCGCTCAGCCCGGCCAGGAGCGCAAGCCCATACTCGCGGTCAATAATTTCTATGCAATGTTGCGCGGCGTCGTCAGTGGGCTCGGGATCGCGGCGATGTCCGATTTCATCGCCACCGAACAGCCCGACCTCGTCCGCGTCCTGCCGGAGCTGACCGGGCCGCCGGTCGAAGCCTATTTCGTCTATCCCGAGGAATTGCGGACGTCGAAGCGGATCAGCGTTTTCCGTGACTTTCTGTTACGCAAGGTCGCAGAAACGCGACTCAGCTGAATGTGGCGGAAACGCTGGCGTAGCAAGTGCCGCCGCGGGTCCTTAGAGCATTGCGCTTTTTGCAGACGAGCCAGAAGAAAATCCCTGTGGTGACGGCGGGCATTTTCCTCCACATTCCGATCACGCGATCTTCGATCGCGGCAAGTTTTCGGTGGCCAATGCCTCCGATTAGGATTTCCGGGACTTGTGCCCGGAAAGAGGGTCTTCGGACCCTTACGTCTCCCAGACGTGAAGCCTCCCTGTTCAAACTTGGCCGGGACTTAAGTCCCGGCCATTTTCTTTTGTGAGCCCCGCGCTCCGACAGCCGTAGCCCCGAATCGGGGTGAGCGGACGGGGCGGTCTGCTTGCCGATCCCTCGGAGGCCCTGTAAATATCGCGTCCAGCTGACAGATTGGCGGTCACCATGCAAGCGACGGATCCCGTAACCGTCCTCGACACGACCGGGCTGTTGTGTCCGCTGCCGGTACTGAAGGCGCGGCGGGCGTTGAAACCCTTGGCGCCAGGTGCTGTTCTCGAAGTGCTCGCGACCGATCCGGGGGCGATTGAGGATTTTGCGCATTTCTGCAGGACCACAGGCTGCGACTTGTTGGAGTTCTCCGAGCAGCCGGACGGGGTGTTGCGCTTCCGCCTTAAAAAGCCAATGTGACGGCAATTGCTCGGTTCTTCGAGGGAGGTCGGATGGCCGGCGATTATAACCACGCCGCGGCTTATGGCCGTGGGGGGCGGCGCTCTCGGAGAATTGCCCGCGATGTTGGGGCGGCTCGGCCTCGAAAAGCCGCTCGTCACCACTGATCCGTTTATCCGCGGCAGCGGTATTGTCGACCGGGCGACGGCGCTTCTCGACGGCGCGCGGATATCCTGGTCGGTCTTTTCCGATACCGTTCCCGACCCGACGACGGCCGTGGTCGTAGCAGGGGCTCGTCTCCTCTGCGATGGCGACTTCGACAGCCTCGTCGCGATCGGCGGCGGCAGTTCGATCGATACCGCAAAGGGCATGTCGATGCTCTGCAGCCAATGGCGGAAGGGTACGCGATTTCAAGGTGCCCAGCGAAATTCCGAAGTCCGGGCCGCCGGTCATCGCGATCCCCACCACCGCCGGCACCGGCTCGGAAGCGACCCGTTTCACGGTCATCACCGACACCGAGACCGACGAGAAGATGCTGATCGCTGGCCTCGCCTGCTGTCCCTGCGCGGCGATCGTCGATTACGAACTGACCTTGACGATGCCCTATGCGGCTGACCGCCGATACCGGCATCGACAGCCTGACCCATGCGATCGAAGCCTATGTCAGCCGGCGCGCCAGCCCTTTCACCGACGGGCTTGCCAAGAATGCGATGGCGCTGATCGCGCGCCATATCCGCACTGCCTGCGCCGAACCTGGCAATCGTGCGGCGCGCGAGGCGATGATGCTCGGCGCGACGACAGCCGGTATGGCGTTTTCGAATGCGAGCGTCGCGCTCGTCCACGGCATGAGCCGGCCGATCGGGGCCTTTTTTCATGTTCCGCACGGGCTGTCGAATGCGATGCTGCTTCCCGAGATGACCGCGTTTTCCGCGCCGGCCGCCCTCGAACGCTACGCCGACTGCGCCCGGGCGATGGGGATCGCCGAGGAAGGGGAGGGGAGCCAGGGCTGCGGTCGCCCGGCTGCTCGACGAATTGCGCGCGGCTCAACCAGGACCTCGAAGTGCCGACCCGCGCGCCTGGGGCATCGATGCCGGCGTGTACGAAAAATTGCTGCCGGTGATGGCAGGCGCAGGCGCTCGCCTCGGGCTCACCCGCGAACAACCCGCGCGTGCCGACCAGCGACGAGATCATCGAGCTCTATCGCCGCGTTTACGGATGAAAACTGGGCGAGGCCGTCGCTTTCTGCCCCTCACCCGCCGGCTGCGTCGGACCCCTTCCTCTCCCCGCAAGCGGTGTGAGGACGGGGTGTAGGGCTTTGAGGGCTCAGTCGAGCTTGATCTGGATCTCGTCTTCGACTAAGCGGACCGGGTAGGTCTTCAGATCCTCGGTCGCGGGCGGGTCGACCACTTTGCCGCTGCGCATGTCGAAACGGGCGGCGTGCAGCGGGCATTCGATCAGGTCGCCGTCGAGCCAGCCGTCAGACAGACCGCGCATAGGCGTGGGTGCAGATGTTGTCGGTCGCGAAGACATCGCCGTCGAGCATCATAGAGCGCGATCGACCGGCCGGCGATCTCGACCCCGATGCACTTCGCCGTAAGGCAGATCGCGCGCGGCTCGCTGCGCGCACCCAGCCCGTCTCGTCGGTCGCTCATCATGCATTCCCCTCATGGTCGGCTCAAGCGGATGAATCGTCGGAGAATGCCTTGAAGGCGATGATGGTGAAAGTGTCCTTGACGCCCGGCAGGGTCTGCAGCCGCTCGGTGACAAAATGGCCAATATCGGCCGCGTCCGGCAGATAGACCTTCATCAGGAGATCATACTGGCCGGAGGTCGAATAGACCTCCGATACCTGCTCGACGTTGAGCACGGCTTCGTCGGCGACGGCGTAAGCCCGGCCGAGGTCGCATTTGACCATGACGAAGATCGTCTTCATCGCGCCTGCCTCAAGGCTGCGCCGTGGCCCGCGGCGGGCGGGCAAGAAAGGCTGGCAGATGATCGCCGAAACCGACGATCGGCCGGTCGTCCTCTGGATCGGGTACGGGCGAGCGCGGCCGGCGCGGGAATTGGGTGACCGTTGCGGCTCCGCGGTTGTCGCCTTTGCCGGCGCTTGCGCGCTGCGGCGCGGTCCGTCACGGGACGATTCTGCCGGCGTCGAACGGCGTGCGGAACCGCGTCGTCTCCGCGCCGGCCGCGGGCGGCTGCTGCGCGGCGCGGGCGGCGACGGCGCGCTCCTCGTATTCGAGCGCCGCTGTGGCGATCGCCGTCGATGTCGCACTCGCGGGATCTCCTCTCCGATCAACTTGACGATCGCGGCGACGGCCTTGCCGTCCTCGGGGGCCGCCAGCATAAACGAGCGGCCAGCCCGACCCGCGCGGCCGGTGCGGCCGATGCGATGGACATAATCCTCGGCGTGTATCGGTACGTCGAAGCAGAAGACGTGGCTCATGCCTTTGATGTCAAGGCCACGGGCTGCGACGTCGCTGGCGACAAGAAGGCGGAGTTTCGCCGTTCTTGAAGCGCTCAAGGGTCTCGCTGCGCTTGGCCTGTGGCATGTCGCCGTGCAAGGCGGCGGCATCGAAGCCGTGGCGGGTCAGCGATTTTGACAGGATGTCGACATCGCGCTTGCGGTTGCAGAAGATCAGCGCGTTCTTGACATCTTCGGAGTGGATCAGCCGGCGCAACGCCTCGCGCTTGTCTGCTCGGCTCGACGATCGACGAGCGACTGAACGACCGTTGCGGCGGGGGAAGCCGGCGGCGCCACCGAGACCTCTATCGGGTCTTTAAGGAACGCGTCGCCGAGCTTGCGAATCTCGGCCGGCATAGTCGCCGAAAAGAACAAGGTCTGCCGGCTCTTCGGCAATAGTCCGACGATCCGCTCGACATCGGGGATAAAGCCCATATCGAGCATCCGGTCGGCCTCATCGATGACCAGGATACGCACGTCGGAGAGCAGGATTTTGCCGCGGCCGTGCAGATCTAGCAATCGACCGGGCGTGGCGATCAGCACATCGACGCCGCGGTCGAGCTTGCGCTCCTGATCGACAAAGCTCTCGCCGCCGATCAACAGCGCCATGGTCAGCCGATGATGCTTGCCGTAAAGCTCGAAGGAGGCGGCGACTTGGGTGGCCAGTTCGCGCGTCGGTTCGAGGATCAGCGAACGCGGCATGCGCGCCCGCGAGCGGCCCGGCCGCCAGCATGTCGATCATCGGCAGGACAAAGCTCGCGGTTTTGCCGGTCCCGGTCTGGGCGCAGCCAAGCACATCCCGGCCATGCTTGACAAACGGGATGGCTTGTTCCTGGATCGGGGTGGGAGTGGTGTAGCCGGCGTCAGAAACTGCCTGAAGGAGTTCAGGCGACAGATTAAGTTCGGAAAAACCCATTGACGAAGATGTTACCTTCTTGTAGCAATTGTATGCGTTACGGCCTAACCACCAAATTGGGCATCGTCGTCCAGCTATGTCAAACCTAATTCTGCCCGGCGATCCATGCCTGTTGGGCAAGACTAGCATCTATCACCGGCGACGAAATTGCGGTCGCGGCGACATTGGCGGCGCCGCCCGTTCGTCTTTATGACGAAAGTTGATCCGGCCTTTGCTCAGATCGTAGGGCGTCATTTCGACGGTAACTCGGTCGCCGGCCAGGATACGAATCCGATTTTTCTTCATTCGACCGGACGAATAGGCCAGCGTTTCGTGTCCATTATCGAGCTTTACTCGAAATCTGGCGTCAGGCAAGAGTTCGAGGACGGTGCCTTCGAATTCGATCAGATCTTCTTTAGCCAAACAGGTCTCCTCGGCAAGAGGGACGGGGATGCCGCGGCATCCCCGCTAATTTCTTTACCTCGTTCAGACGGCGCGCAGGTTGACTGCGGACACTCGGCCGCGCTGGCCCTGTTCAAGCTCATAGCTGAATTTTTGCCCCTCGCGCAGATTGTCCATGCCGGCGCGCTCGACCGCGGAGATGTGTACGAACACATCGGCGCCGCCGCTTTCGGGCTGGATGAACCCATAGCCCTTCTGGGCATTAAACCATTTGACCGTACCGGTCGCCATCGGCAGCAACTCCAAGTCAGCAATTAGGCCGCCGCGCGAGCGCGCGGCGCATCGGACATCGATTGGCTCGGAAGCACGGTCGCACGGATCGCAGGCCGGGAAGCCGAACCCAAACGGGTCGACATTCAGTAATTAATTGCCGGCGCAAATCTGCGCAAGTGTCTTGCGCGCCCCTCGCCGCGGTTTCCTGCTCCTGGAGAAAGTCCGGCGCGCTGATTCGGGACGATCGCGATCGGCGATTTCCGACGGTTCGGACTGAGGGAAGTTTTGGACCAGCGGCGCCGTCGGGTTTCTACACGTCGAGGTCGCGGGCAAATCGGGCGTTCTTTTGAATGTAGTCGAAGCGCAGCTCCGGCCGTCTTCCCATCAATGTTTCGACCAGGCCGCGCGTCCGGGCAAATTGCTCGTCCACCGCGTCGACCGCGGATGAACTCGATGCCGCAAGGGTAACGCGCAACAATGTGCGCCGGGCCGGGTCCATGGTGGTCGCCTTGAGATAGCGCGCCGGCATTTCGCCCAACCCTTTGAACCGGCTGACCTCGACCTTGCCGCGTCCGGCAAAGGCGCCGGCCAGAAGTTCCTCGCGGTGTGCGTCGTCGCGGGCGTAATGGGTGATCTCGCCTTGGGTCATCCGGTAGAGCGGCGGCAACGCGAGAAAGAGGTTCCCGTTCTCGACCAGTTTCGGCATTTCGCGAAAGAAGAATGTCATCAGCAGCGAGGCGATGTGCGCGCCGTCTACATCCGCGTCCGTCATAATCACGACGCGCTCATAGCGCAACGCCTCCTCGCGGTATTGCGCGCCTGAGCCGGCGCCGAGCGCCAGGACGATGTCGGCCAGTTCCTGGTTGGCGCGCATCTTGTCGGCAGACGCGCTTGCCACGTTCAGAATCTTGCCGCGCAACGGCAGGATCGCCTGAGTCACGCGGTCGCGAGCTTGCTTCGCCGAGCCGCCCGCACTGTCGCCTTCGACAAGAAAGATTTCGGTGCCGGCGGCGCTGTCACGAGTGCAGTCGGCGAGTTTGCCGGGGAGGCGCAACTTGCGCGTTGCCGTCTTGCGCGCAAGCTCGCGCTGCTGGCGCCGGCGATGACGCTCCTCGGCGCGCTCTGCGATATGGTCGAGCAGCAACCGCGCCGACGCGGGATCGGCGCCAAGCCAATGGTCGAAATGGTCTTTGACCGCGCTCTCGACGATGCGCGTAGCCTCGGCTGAGGTCAGCCGTTCCTTCGTCTGACCCTGGAACTGCGGGTCGCGGATGAATAGCGACAGCAGCAGCGCCGCGCCGCCGGTTACGTCGTCGCCGGTTGCCTGGGCAACGCGGCGATTGCCGACGAGCTCCCCATAGGCCCTGATCCCGCGCAACAGCGCGTTGCGCAATCCGATCTCGTGGGTTCCGCCCTCGGGAGTCGGCACGGTGTTGCAGTAGGAATGGGCAAACCCGTCTTCCACAAGTTCGGGCCAAGCCACCGCCCATTCAACACTTCCGCCGTCGGCAAGCTCGACCCGGCCGAGAAAGGGCCGTTGCGTCAGGGTCGTCCGCCCGTCGAGGTTCGCGGCCAGGAAGTCGCCGAGACCACCGGGAAAATGCAGCCGCGCTTCCGCCGGAATACTATCGGGAAGCTGCAAGACCGGGTCGCAGCTCCAGCGGATCTCCAAACCCCGAAACAGATAGGCTTTGGAGCGCGCCATGCGGTAAAGCGTCGCCGGGCGAAAGCCCTCATCGCCGAAAATTTGCGGATCGGGATGAAAGCGCAATGTCGTGCCGCGGCGGTTCTGGACCGGGCCGGCGTCTTCCAGAGAGTTGACGGCCTCTCCCCGACGGTAGCGCTGCCGCCACAGGCGCCGATCGCGGGCGACTTCGACCTCGAGCGCGTCGCTCAGCGCATTGACGACCGAAATGCCGACCCCATGCAATCCGCCGGAGGTGCGGTAGGCATTGCCACCGAACTTGCCGCCGGAGTGCAGCGTCGTCAGGATGACTTCGAGAGCAGATTTGTGCGGAAAGCGCGGATGAGGATCGATCGGAATGCCGCGGCCGTTGTCGCGGATCGTCAGCCAATTGCCGGCGACAAGCTCGATCTCGATGCGGGTCGCATAGCCGGCCACCGCCTCGTCCATCGCGTTGTCCAGCACCTCGGCCGCGAGATGATGCAGTCCGCGCTCGTCAGCGCCGCCGACATACATGCCGGGACGGCGGCGGACCGGCTCCAGTCCTTCGAGAACTTCGATGTCCTTGGCGGAATAGCTGCCGCCGTCACCGGGGAGAAGTGGGTCGAAAAGGTCAGCCATGGCGCGACTATAGGGAAAGCCGGGCTCGGCGCAACCAGCATTCGGTATTCTCGTCTGTCACGGGCAACTAAATCTGGGGCCGGCGTTGGTCGAGACGCGGAGCAGCCCCGTCCGCCGGAACTTTGCCAGAGGACGGGGGCTTTACGGTGATGATGACCATGACCAACGAGCGCAAGATCTGGGAGGCGGCCATGCTGCTGGTCCGGCGTCACGGCGCCGAGGCCGCGGCAGTGGCACAGCGGGAAGTGCAGCGCCTACGTGGCGGCGACGACGAACTCACCTGCGTCGTCTGGTGCTGGATCGCGCGATCGACGGCGGAATTGCTTCGGCCGATCCCGGAGGAGGACGAGAGGGTACATTAGTCGCCGCTCGTCCCTTAAATTCATGCGCGTTGCATCCCGATATTCTGTGCGGCTCTGTTTGCGTATGAAGGGGAATGTCATGGCGGAGGGTCTGTTGGGTCGTTTGGGTCGCGGTCACGGGCCGGCGAAGAAGTTCGCTGTCAGCCTCAGCGACGAGGAATGGCGGCGCAAGCTCCGCCCGGAGCAATACCAGGTCCTGCGCAACCATGGCACCGAACGCGCCGGCACGAGCCCGCTCGACAAGGAATACGGCGAGGGCGTCTATCATTGTGCGGGCTGCGGTCAGCCGCTCTTCGCCGCCGACCGCAAGTTCAACAGCGGCACCGGCTGGCCGAGCTTTTCCGCGCCTATCGAAGATGCGGTCGAGACCGAGACAGACCGCAGCCTTTTCATGACTCCGAACCGAGGTGCACTGCAGCCGTTGCGGTGGTCATCTCGGGCATGTCTTCGATGACGGTCCGCAGCCGATCGGCCAGCGCTACTGCATGAACGGCGTATCGCTCGATTTCCATGCCGGCGAGAAGCCGCCCGAAACCGCTCCCGACAGTTCTAAGGCCGGCTCGTCGTAGCCGTTCTTTGCGATGAGCGAGCCGCTGCAGGGTCTGGATCACGGCGAGCCGAAGGGCTGCACTATGCACGCGATATCGTCGGGTCGATCACCGCGTTACCGCTGACTCCCGACAATACGCGACAGTATGTCGCGAAATTGTTGACAGAACCGGCCCCCGAGTTCCCGGAGCGGGGGATGTTGGGGTGCCGGGAAAGCGGGCGGTCCGTGCGGCCAGTTCTCGCGGCACCAAGTTGGGTCATCCGTCGCAGACGAATTTTCCGGGCGCAGGGCAACAGTTCGCGATAGACAGGGCTGGTCGGCCACGATCGCCCAAATGACCTCGACATCGGGCGATGTCGAGGTTTCCCCGGCGGAGTGCTCGCCGCGAATTGGCGGCAACCGGCGCATCAACCGCCTCCGTCGGGCCGGCGCTGGGGACATCCGTTGCCGACAGCGGAACCGTTTCGTTAACCTCTCAAGCGGGGGGCGGGTTCAGACGGAGTAGTACATCTGGAATTCGACCGGGTGGGGGGTGTGTTCGAAATTGTACACCTCCTCCCATTTGAGTTCGAGATAGGCCTCGATCTGGTCGCGGTTGAAGACGTCGCCCTTCAACAGGAAGGCGTGGTCGGCGGCGAGTTCGCTAAGGCCTCGCGCAACGAGCCGCACACGGTGGGCACGTCCTTCAATTCCTCGGGCGGCAGATCGTAGAGGTTCTTGTCCATCGGGTCGCCCGGGTGGATCTTGTTCTGGATGCCGTCGAGCCCGGCCATCAGCATCGCGGCAAAGCCGAGATAGGGGTTGGCGGCGGGGTCGGGATAGCGCACCTCGACGCGTTTGCCCTTGGGGCTGGCGGTATAGGGGATGCGGCAGGAGGCCGAGCGGTTGCGCGAGGAATAGGCCAAGAGCACCGGCGCCTCGAAGCCCGGGATCAGCCTCTTGTAGCTGTTCGTCGTCGGGATTGGTGAAGGCGTTGATCGCCTTGGCGTGACGGATGATGCCGCCGATGTAGTAGAGCGCGGTCTCGCTGAGATCGGCGTAGAGGTTGCCGGCAAAGGCGGTGTTCTCGCCCTTCCACAAGGACTGGTGGACATGCATGCCCGAGCCGTTGTCGCCCATGATCGGCTTGGGCATGAAGGTGGCGGTCTTGCCGTATTGCTGGGCCACGTTGTGCACGACGTATTTGTAGATCTGCATGTTGTCGGCGGTGTCGACCAGGGTCGAGAACTCGAAGCCGAGCTCGGCCTGGGAGGGCGCCACTTCATGGTGGTGCTTTTCCACCTTGAGCCCCATGTCGAACATGACCGAGAGCATCTCGGCCCGGAGATCGGATTGGCCGTCGACCGGCGGCACCGGGAAATAGCCGCCCTTGATCGGCGGCCGGTGGCCGGGATTGCCGTCGGCCACCTCCTTGCCCGAGACCCACGGCCCCTCCTCGCTGTCGATCGCGTACATCGCGCCGTTCATGCCGGCCGCATAGCGCACGTCGTCGAAGATGAAGAACTCCGCCTCCGGCCCGAAAAACGCCTTGTCGCCGATCCCGGTCGAAATCAGGTACTGCTCGGCCTTCTTCGCCGTCGAGCGCGGGTCGCGGCCGTAGGGCTGGCCGCTCATCGGCTCGTGCACGTCGCAAAAGATGATCAGCGAGGGCTGGGCGGCAAACGGGTCCAACACCGCGGTCGCGCAATCGGGTACCAGCATCATGTCGGAATCGTTGATCGCCTTCCACCCGGCAATCGACGAGCCGTCGAACATCACCCCCTCGGAGAGAAAATCGGCGCTGATCGTGCGCAGGTGATGCGCCAGATGCTGCCACTTGCCGCGCGGGTCGGTAAACCGGAAGTCGACATACTTGACCTCGTGCTCCTTCATCAGCGCCATCACTTTATCGGTCTCGGACATCATCGTACCTCTTGTGCGTGAATACCCCGGTTGCCAGTCGGATGGCCGGCGCGCCCGTGATCTAAAGTCGCGCGTCAGACGGCGTCGGGTCCCTGCTCGCCCGTGCGGATCCGCACCGCCTGCTCGACCGGCAGAACGAAGATCTTGCCGTCGCCGATCTTATCGGTGCGCGCGGCCTCCATGATCGCCTGCACCGCGCGTTCGACCAACACATCGTCGAGCACGACCTCGATCTTTATCTTTGGCAGGAAATCGATGACGTATTCGGCGCCGCGATAGACCTCGGTGTGCCCCTTCTGTCGGCCGAAGCCCTTGACCTCGCTAACGGTCATGCCGGTAACGCCGACCTCGTGCAGCGCGTTTTTCACTTCGTCGAGCTTGAACGGCTTGATGATCGCTTCGATCTTTTTCATGGCATCACCATCTTTAGGGGAGCCCGCACTCAGGCCGGCGCAGGCTCGGGTTGAGCGGCTCTCCCGCATTCGAGTGATATGGGCCTTCTACGGATCCAGTCATCACTGCACCACCTCGCCGTGGATCGCAAGGTCGAGGCCTTCACGCTCGATTTCGCTGTCGACGCGCAGCCCGATCGTGAAATCGACCAGCTTGAGCAGGATGAACGATACGATCACATCATAGATGACGACGCACGCCACACCGTAAAGCTGCACTAACACCTGATGCGGGTTACCATCGATGAGCCCGCTCTTGCCCTCGCCGCCAACCCAAGAGACCGCCAAAACACCGGTCAAAATGGCCCCGACGGCGCCGCCGATGCCGTGCACGCCAAAGGCGTCGAGGCTGTCGTCATAGCCCATCGCATGCTTCAGCCCGGTCGTCGCCCAATAGCAGACAACGCCGACAACGATGCCGATGATCAGCGCGCCACGCGGATCGACAAAGCCCGAGGCTGGGGTGATTGCGACCAGACCCGCGACAGCGCCGGAAATGATGCCGAGCACGCTCGGTTTGCCCTTGACAATCCATTCCGCGAACATCCAGGCGAGAGCGGCGGTCCCGGTGGCGATCTGTGTCACCGCCATGGCCATGCCGGCGTTGCCGTTGGCCGCTACCGCCGAACCGGCGTTGAAACCGAACCAGCCGACCCACAGTAGGGAGGCGCCGATCACGCTGAGCACGAGGTTGTGCGGGACCATTGGCTCGACGCCGTAGCCGCGCCGCTTGCCCATGACCAACGCCGCCACCAGACCAGCGACGCCGGAATTGATGTGGACAACCGTGCCGCCGGCGAAATCGAGCACGCCGGCGCCGGCGAGGAAGCCGTCGGAACCCCACACCCAATGTGCGATCGGGGAATAGACGCAGATGCTCCATAGTCCGATGAACCACAACAGCGCCGAGAACTTCATGCGATCGGCAAAGGCACCGCAAATCAGCGCCGGGGTGATGATCGCAAAGGTCATCTGGAAACACATGTAGACCGATTCGGGGATTGTCGGGGCGAGGCTATTGGTCGAATCGAGCGTCATCCCCAATAGCAAAAACCGCCCGGCGCCACCGAGAAACGGCGACCCCTCGGTAAACGCGAAGCTATAGCCGATAACTGTCCAGAGCACCGTGACCAGACAGGTGATGGCGAAGCTCTGCATCACCGTCGCCAGCACGTTCATCTTGCGGACCATGCCGCCATAGAACAGCGCCAGGCCCGGCACCGTCATCAGCAGAACCAGCGCTACCGAAGTCAGCATCCACGCGGTGTCGCCGGTATTGAGCGCGCTTGCCGCCGGGGCGGCAGCGGGTGCGGCCGCGGGAGCCGCAGCGCCCGGAGCCTGTTGTTGCGCCAGCGCCACGGCGGTCGAGAGGAAGAAGAGGGCGGCAGCCGATAAGGTCCTCTGCAAAAAGCCACGCATCGGTTTCTCCCGAACTCCAAAAGAGCAACCGGCCCCAACGCCCCGTTGCAAGGTTACCCCCGGGGAATGGCCGGATCGAAAACTCGGGCTCCGGGAACCAAGAATCGTGCCAAGCGGAACTCGTCCTTTCCGGGTCGTTCCGGACGGCCCGCGTTAGAGAAGTTGCCTAATTTCTAGGCAAGAGATCGTGGGCGTCCGAAGAGTTTTTGAGCAATTCCGAAGGCGCCGCGAAACCCGGCGCAGCGCTGGTGGGATCAACGGATGAGCAGGTTGGCGACGATGCGGTCGATGGCCAGACCGCTTACGCCGATCGCCATAGTCGAGCACTCGCGGTTACTTCCTCCTGGACCATTGCCAGATCCCGGAGCCGTTTGAGCGGCAACCGTCTCGCTAGCTCTTCGTTCCGGAATCGTCCCATCGGGCCCTGAAAACTCACTCGGACCGTTATCGGTGCTGTACATCGATGCCGGCATCATCGAGCGCCTGCAGTATTTGCCGACGTTCTTGTCGGACCCATCCGGGCTCGATCGGGTTGCGCGTGGGTGCCCTCTGCAGCTGTCGGCCAATATCAGCGAGTACATCTGACCTGGGCATCAGAGAAGCCCCCCATCGACACCGTGCGCAGCAATCTGACCCGGAAAGCTCCCAGTGGCGTCGAACACAATCTGATCGTACTGCCAGAGCTGCTCGATAAATCCGCTGGTCTGCCCATCGCCACCCGCTCCCGCGACGGCCCGCAAGATTTCGTCGACAGAGCGGTTGCCGTCGATTCCGGCGTAGATTCGCTCCTGCGCGGCATCGATCGGAAGGGCGAGGTCGGGGTAGGTGTGAGCCCGATTGATCAGGACGGCCACGAAACCGGGGGGCGTCCGGTCGCGGATGCACAGGGTCCACGGCAGACGCAAGGGAACGTAACCCCGCCAGGCATCTCCATTGAAGGTGATGGGCTTGCTGTCGCCGGGGCGATCGTCGCGATAGGCAATGAAGTTGTGCTTGGCCATCGTGCCGCGCAACAACTCGACCGCGGCGTGCTGCAGTGGCGGCGAAAGGGAGGCGAGGCGTGCGGCGTGTGGCGTCTTCGCGATTGCCCCGCATTGCGGGAGATAGGGAGCCTGCTCGAACCACCGCCCGAACGATAGGCCGCACCGCTCCAACCAAGCATAGAGCTGCGGCACGGTATAGGCGCGGTCTTGCGGGTGGAGCAGCGCGTCGGCGAGGGCGTCCGGGTTTCGGAAATCTTTCGCCCGTCGCGCCACACCAGCGATCGGGTGGTCGGCGGACAGCGCACCGATCACGGCGCCGAGGTCGCGCAATTCCTGACCCGTGGGACCGACCCCGAGCAGGCGGCAGTACTCCTGCATCATGTAGATGCCGGCACGCCCGTATGGCGCGTAGACCATCAGTAGCATAGCGCCGCTGGGCATCAGGACATTCCGCAGCGCCCGAAGGCCGGCATCCGGGTCGGCAAGATGGTGGAGCACGCCGGTGCAGACGATCTGGTCGAATGTCTGGCCGAGCTCCCCGATCTGCTCGATCGCGAGCCGGTGCAGATCGAGGTTTCGCAGCCCATATTTCTGCTGAAGATCGCGCTCGTGGCTTAGGCTCGTCTCGCTGATGTCGATCGCCGTTACCCGGGCATCGGGCTCGCGCAGCGCATGGATGGCAGCCTGGGATGTTCCGCAGCCGGCGACCAGAATCTCCCGGTTTGCCCGCTGCTTCTCGGCTGGCCACAACAGAAGCGATGTGGCCCGGCGCCGATCCGGATTCCGATAGAGCTCCCGATGCCGATCGAGGTTATCGATCGGCGCCGGATACGGGTGGCTCTCGTAGAAGGCCCGCACCGCGTCGGCCGGATTCGAGGGCGCCGGCGTTTTCGTCTCTTGCCGAGGCATAGGTGCCTGTTCTCGTTCTTCAACGCAGATCAGCGGCTTTGCAACCAGTTCTCATCCGACCGGCCGGGAGCGGCTCGGCGTCCCCGTGGCGTAGCTCGGAAAGGTCCCGCTCGAGGAAGAAGTTCAGGAAGGTTCGTATCACCGCGATAGCCCCGAGCTGTCCAACCTCCTGCCAGCTCGGCGCAATCGAGGTCGCGATGATGTCGGCTGCGAGTTGGAACGTTAGGCCGGCGACGAGCCAGCGTCCGTAGCGCACCAAGACGCGTCGAAACCGTGGATGGGCCGTCGACACGGGGAAGGCCACCCACAATCCGGTAAAGAACGCCTCGGCGGTTCCGATGGCGACAATGATCAACGCCATGGCATCGATGATGACGACGGTGTCTTTCGTGATGAGACGCAGCCATTCCTCCATCGGCCGCTCCTCCGGAGAACCCGCCGGCCGCCCGCAATCCGGTTCTGGTCGGTTACGAGTGGTGCTCCTGCATCTTGCGAAGCACCTCGTCGAGGTTGAAACTGGCGGCCTTCTGGCGCTGCGGATATTCCCGGAAGGTCTGCAGGAATTCCCCGACAAAGGCCTGCGCCGGTACCAGCATGTAGGCGTGGCCGATCATCCAATCCCAATAGGTGTTCGAGGTGATGTCGGCCTTCTCAAACGGGTCGGTGCGGAGATTGAAGATCTTTGGCACGCGCAGGTTGGTGAAAGGCTCGGCCCACAGCTCCAACGTGCCGGGGGACCGCTGCTCCGAGAATACCAGCTTAAAATTGTCGTAGCGCAATGCCACGAGCTGCTGGTCGTCATTGCAGTAGAGGAACCACTCCCGCGGGCTCTTCTCGACCTCGCCCGTCAGGTACGGCACCAGGTTGAAGCCATCGAGATGGACCTTGTAGGTCATGTCGCCGATCGTATGGCCCTTCAACAGCTTATCCTTGACCTCGACATCTCCGGCCATGGCGAGGAATGTCGGCAGCCAGTCGTGATGCGCGACAATCTGGTTCGACACGGTGCCGGGTTTGATCTTGCCCGGCCAGCGGACCAGGCACGGCAGCCGATAGGCGCCTTCCCAGTTGGTGTTCTTTTCGCTGCGGAACGGCGTCATCGCACCGTCGGGCCAGGAATTCATGTGCGGGCCGTTGTCGGTGCCGTACATGACAAAAGTGTTGTCGGTGATGCCGGCGTCGTCGAGCGCTTTCAGCACCTGGCCGACATTCTTGTCGTGATCGATCATCGTGTCGTGGTATTCGCTCTGCCAGCGGCCCGCCTGGCCCCGGCTCTCCGGCTTCACATGCGTGCGGAAATGCATGTGCGTGAAGTTGACCCACAGAAAGAACGGTTGGCCGTCCTGGGCCTGCCGCTTGATGTATTCCTCGGCGCGGCTGGCGACGTCGTCGTCGATCGTTTCCATACGCTTCGCGGTCAGCGGCCCGGTGTCGCGGATGGTCTGCTTGCCGACCCTGCCAAAGCGCGGGTCGACCGTCGCGTCGTCGCTGTCGGTAGCCTTGCAGTCCATGACGCCGCGCGGACCGAACCTTTCGCGGAAGTGCGGAAAATCCCGTGGGTTCGGATAATCCGGCAATTCCGGCTCTTCCTCGGCGTTCAGGTGATAGAGATTGCCGTAGAACTCGTCGAAACCGTGCACGGTCGGCAGGTATTCGTTGCGGTCGCCGAGATGGTTCTTGCCGAACTGCGCGGTCGCATAGCCCAACGGCTTCAGCAGTTCGGCGATCGTCGGGTCCTCCTTGGCCAGGCCGACCGTGGCCGCCGGGAATCCGACCTTGGTCAACCCGGTGCGCAAGCCGTGCTGACCGGTTAGGAACGACGCCCGTCCGGCCGTACAGCTCTGTTCGCCATAGTAATCGGTGAAACGCATGCCTTCATTGGCGATGCGGTCGATATTCGGTGTCTGGTAGCCCATCAGCCCGTGGGTGTAGCAGCTCAAATTGGCGATGCCGATGTCATCGCCCCAGATAACGACGATGTTTGGCTTGGCTGCTGCTCTGGATCTAGCCATCTCGATTTCCTTCCGTTGGTCGGGTTGTCTCGGATATTGAACTCGGTTGCTTAGCCTCGGGGCTAAGTGAGGCGGAAGAACACGGCAAAGAGGGCGAACAGGCCGATGCCGATGAGGAGAATTGCAACCGCAATGACCGGCGATTGCATTCCCTCCTTTGTCATTCCGGCGATCGGTGCGAACGAGCCGCCCCACAGATAACGAACCGTCCAAAAATACTGCCATAGCGACATGACAAGGGCCAGGATGCCGCATGAAATCAGCGCGAGCCCCAAATATTCCGGCGCCGTCGGAAGATAGGCGGGGCGGGCTCCGGGGATTTGTTGCAAGTGGTTGAAGTACTGGACGATCGCGAAACCAAAACCGATCAGGGCGACGGCGGTGCGCTGCCACGACATCATCGTGCGTTCGACGCTGAGGCGAGTGCGGATCCAACTGAAGTGGCTGTCCGCCGTTGCTCTTACCTCGAACCTTCCCGCGCCTAGGGCGCTGCGTGGATCCGACATACCTGGTGCCCTTCTGCCGACGGTTCGTTTCTGTGTTCTTTACGGGATTTGACGCGGGGATGCGCGGCGCCACCGGCGAGCGATGCGCGCGGCCGGCCCGCGGATGATCACATACGGGATAAACGCAAACACCAGCGCGACGATGACCGCCTCGGCCGGATAGAACCGTTTCAACAAGATGACCTGGTAGATCGCGTCCATCACAAGGCCAAGAACGATGATCCTGGCGGTCGCGTTCAACCCTTCATTCAGCCGCTGGGCGCGCTCGCGTGGGTTACCCAGCATCGTCCAGAAATAGGGTGAGCGGCCGGTCCGCGCGTCGTTGAGACCATGGCGGATCGCGACGATCGCCGCCATCAACGGCTGCAGGACGAAGCGGAACCTCATCGGCGCGTCCGGCCGCGCGACGAGGTCGTGCCAGATGCGCCGGAAGGTCGGGATCGAAACGCCGTGCCACACGATGCCGGCGACGATCAGCGCAACGATAGACGCGATCACAAGTTTCGCCAGGAGGCTCAATTTCTGTGGCTCTTTGTCCGTCATCGCTCCGCTCGCTCCGCCCGTCACTGGGGTCGTAAGACGCAGCGGAAGCCGATATGGCTCGTCCCGCTTTCGATCATCTGCGCGTGACGCGCCGCCGGGCGATAGCGCCGGCAATAGTTGGGCGCGCACAGAAACGAGCCGCCCTTGACAACCTTGCGCGGGATGCGGATTTCGGGTTGAGCCGGATCGTAGCTGGCCTCGATCAGGCCGCCCCGCGGATTGGCGGATGCGCAGCAAGGGCTTTGGGCATCGGGCTCATGCCGCGCGCTGAACCACTCTATGGTCCATTCCCAGACATTCCCGGCCATGTCGAAAAGTCCGTAACCGTTCGGCGGGAAGGCGCCGACCGGCGAGGTTCTATGGAACCCGTCGACGCACAGGTTTTCCCACGGGAATTCCCCCTGCCAGGTGTTGGCCATCTGACGGCCGCCGGGGTTGAACTCATCGCCCCAGACGAACTCGGCGCCGTCCAGACCGCCGCGCGCGGCAAATTCCCATTCCGCCTCGGTCGGCAATTCCTTGCCGACCCAGCGGGCATAGGCTTCGGCATCCTCGAACGCGACCTGCACGATGGGATGATCGAGCCGCCCGGCGACCGAGCTGCCCTTGCCTTCCGGATGGCGCCAGTACACGCTCGTTTTCCAACTCCACCAGTTTCGATAGTCGCGCAAATCGACCGGGCCGCGCGTCTTGTGAAAGACCAGCGAGCCCGGCTTGAGCATGTGCGGGGAGGCGCCCGGGTAATCGGCTGGGTTCAAGGGCCGCTCGGCGACGGTGCGGTAGCCGGTGGCGGCGACAAACGCGGCGAACTGGCGGTTGGTCACCGGATAGGGGTCGATAAAGAAGCCGTCGACGGCCACCCGGTGCGCCGGCGCCTCTTCCGGATAGTGCGCGTCGGAACCCATGCGGAACTCGCCCGCCGGAACCCACACCATGTCGCGCGGAGAGAGTGCAAGGGGGATACGACTGCTAGCGTTGGCGTCGGCCAAATTGTAATTCCTTACTATCGTTCACAAACAAACCCGCGCAGCGTGTACCCGAAGCAACGTGTTGCCGCGTCTCTGCGAGCCACTCCGGCGGCGAACACAGACCCCGGGAAGCTCATTTTGTATCCTTTTCAAACAGAAACAGCCGCGCCCAATCTTTCTTCATGCTGATGACGACCCAACCCTGCTTCGTCGCCTCGTCGTACAAAGCCTGGGTGAAGGCGCCAACCTTGGTGTCGGGCAGCCCTTGTGCGGGACCGTAGGCGTATTCGCGTGTCGCATCGTCGTGCGATACCAGCATCGCGAGCCGCGCGCCGCTCCCGGCCTTGGTGTATTCCAGCATCTGCCGGTCGCCGGTCGAGTTGCCGAACGCGGCGTAGGGCCGACGCCCGATCATCAGGTGAATGCCTTCCGGCTTGCCGGCGTTGTCGTCGTTCAGCAGCAGCTTAGGTTCCTTGGTGAGAAACGGCCGACCGTTCTCGTCATAGCCGTAGCTGGTTCCGCCTACGGCGCCCACCACCTGCTCGGGCGGAATTCCATACACCTCCTCGGAATAAACCCGTACGAAATCCTGACCGCCGCCGGTGACGATGTAGGTTCTGTAACCGTTTGCGCGCAGGTACTTCAGCAATTCGATCATCGGCAGGTAGGTCAGTTCGGTGTAGGGCCGCTTCCAGCGCTGGTCCCGGGCGGTGTCGAGCCACCTCTTCACCTCGGCTTTGAACTCGTCGACACTCATGCCGGTCAGCGTGGCGGCGAGGATCTTGAGGAGATCGTCCATCGAGAGCTTCGCGATTGCCTCCCGGTTGCCCGACAACACGGTCTTGAACGGCTCGACCTTCGCGAGGTGCGGCTTCTCCTTGACGACCACGGGTACCCGGTCCAGGCAATAGAGCACCTGCGTGTAAATCGGGTGCTCGACCCACAGCGTCCCATCCTGATCGAAGGTGGCGATGCGCTGTTCCGGCGGTACGAACTCCGGGCTCGACCGGTCGGTGGTGGCGTGGACGAATTCGTTTATCGCGGCCTTCGTGCGGGCCATCGTTCCATGACGGCAGCGGGTCATCGGCCGCCTCGGCATTCGAACCGGCGATGCAAAGCGCCAGGAATACAGCTGCAAGACGCGCGCTTTTCGTGCGGGCGGTCGACATCAGCGCTGACCGAGAATTCTTCATCATTTGCATATAAGGCTGGGCCTCCGCCGGCGACATCGTCTCCACGGCGAAGCTGGCGCCTCCGCCGGTTGAGCCCGCGGTCCAATTGGGCACCGCCTCAACCTGGACATAGGTCTCGGTTCCGGGCGCAAGCTGAAGGATATCGACAAGGTTGGCGGGGGTTCCGTAGGGTTGCACCGTAAAGCGATACGTCCCCGGCGGGAAATCATGAAAGAAAGCGGTTCCCTGCGCGCTTTTCGCGAGAGGCGCGCCATTGACATAAACCATCGGATCCGCCGCGGCGACATTGCCGCCCGGTGAGGTCGGCTGCCGCATGACCCACACTCGCGCCATGCCCGGTGGCGGCGCTGGAACTGCCGCTTGCGAGGCGGTCCCGCCCGGCTGCGGCGCGCAACCGGCGAGCACGAGAAGGCCCAGGCAGAGCCACATCGGCCGTCTGTAAGATCTGAGTATTGTCATGCTCCCTCCCAATCCGAGATAAGAGAAGTGGCCTACACCATGATTGGGTCGCCCCGAGGGAGCTGGCATCGCGACGCTGCCTGCCCGCGGCAAGGCTGGGTGATAGGCCGGCGGTTGTGATAGAGTTCGCGCGCCAATAGAGGAGAGGATCGTCATGAAGGTGGTCACGCTTAAAGACATACCCGATCTCCCGGTCGAAGGCGCCGAGAGGATCGAAGGGTGGACGGGGCCGGTATCCCGGTCGCGCCAGACGATCATTCAACCCGGGGATTCGCCGAACTACAATTGCAGCGTGGTCAACTTCAGCCAGGGCTGCACCACCGGATGGCATACCCATACCTGCGACCAGATCCTGGTCGTCACCTCGGGTTCGGGCATGGTCGCGAACGAGCACGAACAGAAGGAAATCAACCTCGGCGACGTCGTTCACATCAAGGCCGGCGAACGCCATTGGCACGGCGCCAAAAAGGATACGACGATGGGGCACATCACGATCACGCTCGTCGGTGGCCAGGCCACCTGGGGGTAATCTCGAAATAGTCGAAGACCGGGGGCTCAAGCTTCGGCATTTAATGCCGCGGCGGCTCCCGGAGCGCCGGCGCCAAAGCGCCTATCCCGCCGCTGGGGAGGCGAGCCCGTCGGGCGGCCAGACTGCCACCCCCTCGGCGAGCGGTATGCGCAGGTTGCGGAACAGCAGCGAAAACATCAGCCAGTTCCCCATGGCGATGACGAATTCGACCTGCTGCGCCGGGTCGGTAACGTGCTTGGCCACGTCTTCCCAGGCGGCGTCTGAGATGGATTTGCCGGCAAGACACTCGTCGGTGGCGGTCAGGATCGCCTTGTCCGCCGCCGTCAGACGCTCCGAATTCCGCCAGTCGCGCACCGCAAGAATATCCTCTGGCGGAATTCCGGCCGTCGTCGCCACCCGCCAGTGCTGGGTCCATTCATAGGCCGAGCCGGTGACCCAGCCGATCCGCATGATCATCAGTTCGCGCAGCCGCGTGTCGAACTTGTTGTCTTCCAGCAGCTGGATCAATTGACGGTACGCCACCCTGGCGACGCCCGGGTTGTTGGCCAATACGCGAAACGCTTCGCTCTGCGTGCGCCGCGCCGGCAGCCCCATCGCGTCGCCGAGTTCCCGAGCGCGCTCCAGCGACACCATCGGCACCCGCAAAGTCATCGCCACCCTCCCTTCGGACCGCTTAGATTTGTCACTGTCACAGGGTGAGCCGGGTTTGTGCAACATTCAAAACGGTAGGCCAGTCGCTCGAGGCCGAAGCGCGCTCCCGCCGCATTATCCTCGGCCCGCAAGCCCGGCGGCAGGTTCGCGAAGGTCAGAGCGACTTCGGTTCCGCCGGGCACCCTCTCGAACCTCGCCACCAGCGTCATCTCGCCGAGGAAGGCCGGTCCGTCGAGGCCCGGAAATCCTTCAGGATGCGAGGAGAGACGGGCGGTGGTTGCGGTGGGGGGTAGCCTTCTCGAAGGCGTCGGCGAGCTGGAACAGGGCCGGTTCCTGGAACGGCTTGCCGACGAGCTGTACGGCCACCGGCAGCCCGCCTTCGCCAAATCCCGAGCAGACCGAGATCGCCGGGTAGCCCGCGACGTTGAATGGGATCATGAAGCTCGGTGCCGGCGAACAGATCCCAGATCGGCACCGCGTCGATGCGCGCCGCCTCATTCGGCTGGGTCGCGGTCAGGACCGCGTCGAGCCCGGCCATCGCACTCTGCAATTCGGCGCGCAACTCGCGCCGCCGCCGAATGGCCTGGACGTAATCGACGCCCGACACGAGAGCCCCCAGCATCAGGCGGCGCTGCACGCGCTCGCCGAAATCGCCGAGCCGGGTGCGCGACCATTCCTCATAGGCGGCGGCGCGCTCGGTGATCGAGATCAGCGAGCCGCAGGCGCCCCAATCCTGCAATGGCGAAAGCTGCACCTCGCGGATCTCGGCGCCGAGACCGCGCAGGACTGAAATGGCGCCATCGATGCCGCGCTGGGTGCCGGGGCTGACCTTGTAGTCGGTCTCGTGGAAATGATGAATGACGCCGACCTTGAGCCCCTTGACGGGTTTGCCGAGCAGGGCGGCGTAATCGGGAACCGGCCGCGAGGCGCTGGCCGGGTCGCGCGGATCGTGGCCCGCGAGCGCCTGCAGCATCAGCGCGCAATCCTCGGCCGTCCAGGCCATCGGCCCGATATGGTCGAGACTGAAGGCCGCGGGCGCCACCCCGGCGCGGCTGACGAGCCCATAGGTTGGTTTGATGCCGGCGATGCCGCAAAGTGCGGCCGGGCCGCGGATCGAGCCGCCGGTGTCGGTGCCGATGCCGCCGAGGATCATCCCGGCCGCCACACCCGCGCCGGTGCCACTGCTGCTGCCGGCCGTAAAGTGGTCGGTGTTCCAGGGGTTGCGGGCGGGCGGCCACGGCAGATCGAAACTCGGGCCGCCATCGGCGAATTCATGCGTCGTCGTCTTGCCGATCAATACGGCGCCGGCAGCGGCGAGCCGTTCGGCGCAGGCAGCGTCGGTGTCGGGGATGTTGCCGGCGAGAATCTTCGATTGGCAGGTCGTCGGGATGCCCTTGGTATCGACAATGTCCTTGAGCCCGATCGGGATGCCGTGCAGCTTCCCGGAAGGCCCGTTCTTCATGATCGCGGCCTCGGCGGCGCGCGCCTCGGCGATTGCCCGCTCTTCGGTCAGATGGATGAAGGCATGGACCTGATTGTCGAGCGCGTGGACGCGATCGAGACAGGCGCGCGTCAATTCGACCGGGGAGAGTTCCTTGGCGGCGATCAGCCGGGCGGCCTCGGCGATCGTCGGGATCGTCCCGGCCATCGGAATCCTCCTCGGCGAAGTCATAGATGTGTGCCGGTTCGGCCATGCGGCCGCGCGGCTTGCGCACCCGCTCCGCCATCGCGGCAATACCGGGATAGACCGATTTCAGATCGGCCTTTTGCGCTGGCGTCAGGCTAAGCCCGGCGCGGGCCAGCAGAAAATCCAAGACGTCGTCGGTGACTTCAGATGGCATGGTTCCGTACTCCGATAGCGAAGACGTTCAACGGCTCCGAATGGACGCCAAGGCAATCTCCATGCCGCTGCCGATGGCGAGGAGGCGACGGTCCTCGCCGTGGCGTCCAGCGATCATCAGACCAACGGGTGCCGCACCCGGCTCCTCGATCGGCAGCGTCAGGGCGCAGCGATCGAGGAAATTGATGATCGCGGTATTGCGCAGCAGCTTGACGTTGAGGCGCCCATAATCCTCGTCTCGGGCGAAAGCGGCAATCGGGGGCGCCGTCATCGCCACGGTCGGCATCACCAGGGCGTCGAACGCTTCCGTCTCGACATCGAAATGGCGGATGAAATCGGCCCGCGCCTCAAGCAAGCGGATGTATTCCGCCGCCGTCATGTCCCGACCTCGTGCGATGCGCATTCGGATCCGCGGGTCGTAGTCGTGGCCGCGCCGCTCGATCAGCTTCTCGTGCCAGGCAAACGCCTCGGCGACCGGCAGGCCGCCCTTGACGTTAACCCGGGCGTAGTCGGCGAGCATGCCGAGGGGCAATTCGACGATGTGCGCGCCGGCCCGGCTCAGCGCCGAAATGGCGCGCTCGAAATTCGTCGCGACCGGTGCTTCCAAATCGTCGAGCATCACGGTTTGCGGTATGCCGAGGCGCAGGCCGTCGGTCGGCATGACGGCGGGCAACTCGGGCGATATGCCGGCCATGACCGCATCGGTCAGCGCGCAGCAGGCGACGCTGACGCCGATCGGGCCGATCGAGTCCAAAGTGGCCGACAGCGGTGTGGCCCCGTCGCGCGGCACCCGGCATTGCGTCGGCTTGAACCCGACGAGCCCGCACAATGCCGCCGGGATGCGCACCGAGCCGCCGGTGTCGGTGCCGATCGCCACCGACGCCATGCCGTCCGCCACCGAGACCGGCGCTCCCGCCGACGAACCTCCGGGAATGCGGCCGCGGTCGTAGGGGTTGCCCGGCGTGCCGTAATGGGGGTTGATGCCGACGCCGGAGAACGCAAACTCGGTCATGTTGGTGCGCCCGACGATGACCGCACCCGCCGCTTTGAGGCGCGCCACGATCGGGGCGTCGGCCGCGGCCGCAGGCGCGTCGTCGAGCGCCCGGGAGCCGGCGAGGGTGACTTCGCCCGCAACGTCGAACAGATCCTTGATCGAGATCGGAATGCCGGCGAGAGGCGAGGCGACATAACCGGCCGCGCGCAACCGGTCCTGGGCATCGGCGGCGGCCCGCGCCGCTTGGTCATAGACCTTTACGAAAACGCGGCTGCCCTCCCCCGCGGGGTCGGCGATGCGCGCGAGTGCGGCTTCGACCAGAGCGCGGCTGGTGGTGCGGCCGGCGGCGAGATCGGAGGCAAGCGCCGGCAGCGTAGGTCTTGTCTGCGCCATTACGCTCCTTTTGCCCTCTCCAGCAGCTTGCGGGGCGAGAGGGAGGGTTACCTAGGCGGTTACCCCGCTCGGCAATTGCCCGCCGCGGCCGTGCGGCAGGGCGTGAAGTTTCAACTCGACCGGGTTGCCGAGCCAGATCGCAAAGCTGCTGTGGTCCTCGACCGCGTCCAGGGTCAGCGGGTGGATCAGCACGTCGAGCCCTTCGTGGTTCAGCATCAGATAGGGCACGACATGCTCAAACTGGTCGGGCTTGAAAATAACGAGCGCGTTGCTTATTGGATGCGGCCCGCGCGGCTCGTCGCGGAACTCCTCGATCTCGACGGAGAACTTCTCCCCGAGTGCGGCGCACACCCGCTCGGCGATGGCGCGCGTCTTTGCCGGGTCGTAATAAATGTGGGCGTGATAGCCCAGGTTCGCGACGGATTGCTGGGTCTGCTCGGTCATCGGATTGCCTCCCTGTTCACAGGAAAAACATGCGGCATCGTGGCACAGCGCGGCGGATCGGCCAAGGCTAGGCCGCGAGCCGCAGCGGCTGGCGCACCATGTCCGCGACCTTTTCGCCGATCATGATCGTGGCGGCGTTGGTGTTGCCGGAGACGACCGTCGGCATGATCGAGGCGTCGGCGACGCGCAACCCCTCGATCCCGTGCACCTTGAGTTCGGCGTCGACCACCGCCAGCGGGTCGATCCCCATCTTGCAGGTGCTAGTCGGGTGATAGACGGTGCCGCCGCGCCGCCGGGCGTAATCGAGCAACTCCTCGTCGCTCTCGATCGCCGGACCAGGCTGAAATTCGGCCTCGATGAAACCCTGCATGCGCGGGGTCGCCAGGATCCGCCGGCAAAGCTTGAGGCCGGCGACGATCGTGCGCTCGTCGGTCTCGGTGGCGAGATAATTCGGGTGGACCGCCGGCGCGTCAAACGGGTCCGGGCTCTTCAGTTTGATCTCGCCGCGGCTTTCCGGGCGGAGCTGGTAGGCGATCGAGGTGAACCCGGAAAAGCGATGCAGCCCGTCCTGCGGCCGCTCGGCGCTGAACGGCGAGATCGAGACCTTGACATCGGGTGAGGCGAGTTCGGGGCGAGTGCGGGCAAACAAGGCAGCTGGCGAGCTGATCATCGCCAGCGGGCCGCGGTGGAATACGTAGTATTCGAGCCCGGCCTTCAGTTTCTTCGCATTGCTGAGCATTACGTCGTTGACGGTAACCGGCAATTTGCAGCGGAGCTTGATCGGCGCCGAGTAGTGGTCCTGCAGGCTCTGCCCGACGCCCGGCAGATGGTGCACGACCGGAACGCCAAACTCCCGGATATGCTGTTCCGGCCCAATGCCCGACAGCATCAGGATTTGCGGCGAGTTGACCGCCCCGCCGCACAAGATCACCTCGCCCGCCGCGGCCGCGGTACAGAGTCGACCCTCGCGGCGGAATGCGACGCCTGTGGCGCGGCGGCCTTCGAACAGGATCTTCTCGGTCATGGCGCCGGTGACGACGCGGAGATTGGGACGCCGCATCGCCGGGCGCAGATAGCCGACGGCGGTCGAGCAGCGCTTGCCGTTTTGCGTCGTCGTCTGATGGTAGCCGACCCCGTCCTGGCCGGCGCCGTTGAAATCGTCATTGCGTGGGAAGCCCAACCCCAATGCCGCCTCGATGAACGCCTCGCAGATCGGATGCCGCGCTACATCCGACACGCTGAGCGGGCCGCCGGCGCCGTGCCAGGCGTCGGCGCCGCGGGTCTGGTGCTCGGAGCGCTTGAAATAGGGGAGCACGTCGTCAAACGACCAGCCGGCGTTGCCGAGCTGGCGCCAATGGTCGAAATCCTCCGCTTGGCCGCGGATGTAGACCATGCCGTTGATCGAGCTGGAGCCGCCCAAGACCTTGCCGCGCGGCCAGAAGACGCGTCGGTCGGCCGCCCCCGGATCGGGCTCGGTCTCGTAGCACCAATTGACCGAGGGGTCGGCGAAGGTCTTGCCGAAGCCGAGTGGGATGTGGATCCAGCGGTTTGTGTCCTCGCCGCCGGCTTCGAGCAGCAGGACCCGGGTCGCCGGGTCTTCGCTCAACCGGGCGGCGATCGCGCACCCGGCCGAACCCGCGCCAATCACCACGAAATCCGCCTCGAACCGCTCCTCTGCCTTATCCATCCGATCCCCCGTTCCGACACGTTCGGTTCAGCGAAGAACGATGCCGCAACCCCGCTGCTCCGGGCAAGAAGCTGCCGCGGGTGGCAGGTATTTTGCTGTTTTTACTGTTATTTGCAGCGAATTTACAGCAAACGGTCCTGGCGCCGGATCGCCGCAATTGACTAGCGACGATTGATACCAGCGGATTGTGGCGATTTTACCGTCGCGGCGGGGTCCAGCCGCTTGACCTTGCCGCAGTCGTCGAGGCGCGCCGCGCCGATAGGCGACCCTCGCTGCGCCGCGCGCTGTGATATGGATGGCGGGAGCTGGCGGGCTTGCACGACATCTACAGATACGCGCTCGCAGCGCAGCCGGCGGACGTCCTCAACGAGCGCCTGCCCGGCATTGTCGAGACGACGCGCATTTTTGCGGGCGTCGATGCGCACGCGGTCGCGTGCGCGCCATTTTGGCGTCGCTGACCTTCGACGCCACGACGCGATCCGGCGCTTGGCTGTGTGTCACCCATTCATCGAAGCAGTGCCCCATGCCCGGGATCGTGAACAGCCATACCGAAGCGGCCGTCAGGCAGTTCGGTCCGTCGGCATATTTGCAAAGCAGCTGTGTGGGTTCGAAGGTGCGTTTGTTGGGTTCGTCGACGAACCCTTGCTTTAGGCCGAGCCGACGCGCATGCCTTCAGCACGGCGTCGTTGACCATCCGAACTTGGCCTTGGGCATCTGCGGGCCGGGCTCGCGGTTCGTCAGCCAGCCGGCCCAGAGATGCTCCGCGTTGAAGTTGACGATGGGATTGGGCGGCGCGCCGGCAACGATGCCGTCATAATCGGCCGGGTAGCGCTACCTTGATCGCCGTGGCCACCTCGTCGCCATTGGTGACGCGGATGCCGCGTCCACGACCGTCCTCGGCGTTGAAGGCCTGGATCAGTCCGGGGTAGCCCCAGTTCTTGATGTTATTGTAGGGACCGTCGTGGATCTCGACTTCGATCGTGTATCCATGATTGTTGATCAGGAAGATGATGACCGGCAGCTTCCGCCGGATCATTTGTGCTTTTTCGTGCGCCGTGAGTTGAAAGGAGCCATCGCCGATCATGGCAATGACCCGGCGGTCTGGCGCACCCACCGCGTAGCCGAAGGCGGCCGGCACCGACCATCCGATCGATCCCCATTTCATCTCGCCCTCGAAGCGGGTCGCCGCTTGGGATAAGAAACTCTCTTATGCCATCCCTCGATCTTACCCGCCTGTGTCTTCGGCAACGTAGGACTTGACCATTTTCGCTGGATCGACGACGCGGTCGAACAACTCTTCCGTCACGAAGCCGAGCTTCAGCGCGGCGTCTTTCAATGTCAGGTCGTTGTCCATCGCGTAGTGCGCAATTTCTGACGCTTTGTCGTAGCCGATGACCGGCGAGAGCGCCGTCACGAGCATCAAGGAGCGGTCTACATATTCCTTGATCTTCTTCAGATTCGGCTTGGTTCCGTCGATCAGGAACCTGCGGAAGTTGGTACAGCCGTCGCTCAGGATCGTGATCGAATGCATAACATTGAAAATCATCAGCGGCTTGTAGACGTTCATCTCCAGATAGCCGCCAGCGCCGCCAAAGCCGACCGCCACGTCGTTGGCCATCACCTGCACGGCGATCATGGTCAGCGCCTCGGCCTGGGTGGGGTTTACCTTGCCCGGCATGATCGAGGAGCCCGGCTCGTTCTCGGGGATCTCCAATTCCGCAAAGCCGGCGCGCGGGCCGCAGGACATCAGGCGGATGTCATTGGCGATCTTGTAGAGCGATCCCGCCAATGTGCGGCAGGTTCCGGACAGCTGCACGAGCGCATCATGCGCGCCTTGCACGGTGAACTTGTTCGGAGCGCTGACGAACGGCAACTGGGTAAGCTTCGCGATCTCCCCCGCTGCCGCCTCGGCGAAGCCGGGGGCGGCATTGATGCCGGTGCCCACCGCGGTGCCGCCGAGCGCCAGCCGATACACGCCCTTCAGCCCATCCTCGATCCGATCGATATTGTCGCTGAGCATTCCGGCGTAGCCGGACCATTCCTGCCCCAACGTGATCGGCGTGGCGTCCTGCATGTGGGTGCGGCCGATCTTAACGACGTCCTTCCACTCTTCGGCCTTCGCCGCGATGGCGTCGCGGAGGCCAGTCACGGCCGGCAGCAGCCGCCCCGTCACGTTCACCGCGGCGGCAATGTACATCGCCGACGGGAACGTGTCGTTCGACGATTGCGACATGTTGACATGGTCGTTGGGATGCACCGGCGTCTTGCTGCCGAGCGGGGTACCCGCAAGTTGGCAGCAGCGGTTAGACACTACCTCGTTGACGTTCATATTGAACTGGGTGCCGCTGCCGGTCATCCACACATGCAGCGGAAACATGTCGTGGTGCTGCCCCGCCAGGATCTCATCACAGGCCTGCACGATGAGCCGATGGATCGAGTTGTCCAGCCGTCCAGCCGCCTGGTTGGCGTTGGCCGCCGCCTTCTTCAACGTCGCGTAGGCAGCGATCATCTCCCGCGGCATCAGGTCCCGGCCGATACTGAAATGCTCCAGCGAGCGCTGCGTCTGCGCTCCCCACAGCTTGTCAGCGGGCACTTCCACGATGCCCAGGCTGTCGGTTTCTCTGCGAACATCTGTCATCGAGCCGCTCTCCCAAATTAAAAGATGGGGCTTTGGTGGTTCAAATTGCCGGCTGAACGGTAGGTGGCGGCAATCGCGGCGCGGTAGGAAGCGGGCCGCGATAGCAATTCACCGGCCGACTTCTTGATCAGAGACTTTGCGCCGTCATCCTTCAGCATGCCGTGAACGATGGGGCTGTGCTCGGCGGCGTCGCAAGCCCAATGCACCTGAATACCATTTGATTGCGCATCGGCCTCGATCTGCTCCAGATATTCGTCGAGATGAGTGAGCGTGCGCTCCTTGATTGCCGAGGCGAGCGAGCGCAGCTCCAGGGTCGCGACGCCGACTTCCGGAAAGAAGGCGTCGATGTAGCAAAGGATAAAGAGCCTGAACAGCATTTGTCAGCTCCTGTTCAGGGGACGCTGCGACGCTCCCCCGCGCTCGGTCATCATTCGCTTGGTATTGGCGATCGCGCGGGCCGGGTTGAGGCCTTTCGGGCGGGCGCTGGTGCGGTTCATGATCGTGTGGCAGCGATAGAGGCGGAACGGGTCGTCGAGCCGGTCGAGGCGCTCGGCAGGTTTTGGAAGCGCCCAGCGCTTGCCTTCACCGACGTTGGAGTTTGCGGAAAGGCTAAATTCGGGCAATGCGGGTGGCCTCGTTCGGCTAGTGGGCGCGCTCGGCGGGCGGGAAGCTCGGCGCCTCGATGGAGAGCGCATTGAGATGCACCGGACGGTAGGCGGAATCATCGGGATCGGCTCCTTGTGCGCATCGACGCCGGCGAAAATGCGCGCCGCCTCGACAATGCCGGGCAGGCGCTGATCGAGCACCTCCGCCGGCAGCTGCTCGAGATGCAGATAGATGTGGTCCTTTTTCTCGCCCACGACGCGCCCTCGCGGATCTCGATCGCCTCGGCGCGGCCGACCACGTCGCGCGAGGAGAGGTCCTTCTCGTGCGGCGCATATTTGGGCATGAAGCGCTCGCCCTCGCTGTTGGTCAGGTGGCCGCCCTCGCCGCGCGCCCTCGGTGATCAGACAGCCCGCGCCATCGATCCCGGTCGGGTGGAACTGGATGAATTCCATGTCCTGCAACGGCAATCCGGCGCGCAAGACCATCGCATTGCCGTCGCCGGTGCAGGTGTGCGCCGAGGTGCAGGACTGGTGGCCCGGCCGCATCCGCCGGTCGCGATGACGGTCATGTTGGCGCGGAAGCGGTGGATCGACCCGTCTTCCAGGCACCAGGCCAAGAGGCCATGGCAGGCGCCGTCCTCGTCCATCGACAGGTCAACGGCGAAATACTCGCGCTGTGATCTCCAAACTTTGATCGGGTAGATTCCGTCGACGCGCATTCTGCGGAGCGAGAAGACAGGACAGCCCGCCATAGGGGCGCCTGGATGGCTGGCACCATGCCGACCCTTATGGCCGTCGGAATTGGCCAGGATGCCGACCCGATAACCCTGTTTCAGCGCGTCGTGGAGCAGCCACTCGAAGGTCCCCCAGTCGGAATGCACCTCGACCGAACGCTCGATCCGCGCGTCGTGCGCCATTTTAATGTGGGCATAGCGGCCGCCGATATGGGCAAAGACGATGCAATTCGTGTTCTTCAGGGCCTCGAACAGCTGCTCGGCGCTGTTGGCGTCGCTGGGCAGATCGCTCTGGTCGTCCACCAGGGCGTGCGAGGAGCGGCGGATCTCGGCCCCTCATGCGAAGCGATCTGGCCGATCACCGCCCACGGCGCCGTCTATTGAGGCCCGCCGGCACTCTTCGTCAATGCGGCGCGGCGTGGACCGGCTGGTCGTAAAGCGAGCCGCGGGCGCCGCGCAGCGCGAGTAATGCGGTGGCGATGGCGGCGATCACGGCAAAGAGGCAGGCACTCAGAAAGATGTGCGTCGGCGCCATGCCGGTGCGCAGCAGGTATCCGCCCAGGATCGGCGCCGCAATGCCGCCGAGGCGGCCGATGCCGAGCGCCCAGCCGAGCCCGCTGGTCCGCATCCGCGCCGGATAGAGCTTGCCGCAGGCCGCGTTGGCGCCGGTCTGACTGCCGATGATCGTCATGCCGGAAAGGAAGATCACGATCACCAGCGCCAGGTAGGGCATCGCGACGAGCGCGATCAACGCGATGAACACCACGCCCGCGGCGTAATGCAGCGCCAAGGCTCGCTCGGGACCGAAATTGTCGATCAGAACGCCGAGATACAGCACCGCCACGATGGCGCCCAGTTCGCGGAAGCTGGTGGCGCGGGCCGCCGCCGACGGCGTCATGCCGGTCAGGTGCAAGACCTCGGGCATCCAGTAGATGAACAGAAAGAGGTTCATCAGGCTGCAGAAGAAGATGATCCACATCAGCACCGTCTGCAGCGCGTAGCCTTGCCCGAACAGCATCGTGATCGGGTTGCCCGCCGCGATATCGAGATGTTCGGCGGCGCCCTGCCCGGGCGTTATGACAAACCGGCGCAACAGCGCCGTCTCGCGCGGCGACGGGTCGGCTTTTGCCGCCAGGAAGCGCGGCGACTCGGGCAGCCAGAAGATCAGTGCCGCCACGATCAACAGCGGCACGATGCCGCCGACCATGAACACGCTCGGCCAGCCGAGGGTCGGCAGCAGCACGCCGGCGAGCTGGCCGCACAGAAAGCCGCCGACCGGCGCCCCGGTAAAGCTCGCCATGATCATCAGCGCGCGCCGGCGGTGCGGCGCGTAATCCCCGGTCAGCGACGCCGCGCCGGCAAACCCGCCGCCGATCCCGACCCCGGTGAAAAACCGCAGGATGCTGAGCATCGCGAGCGAACCGGCAAAGGCGGTCAACAGCGACGCCACGCCGAATATCGTCAGGCTCGCGACGAGCAACGGCTTGCGCCCGACCCGGTCGCCGATCGGCCCCGCGGAGAGGGCGCCCACCAGTATCCCGATGCTCGACCACAGAAACGCAACCGTGAAGGCAGGGCCCGGCAGGCTCCAGGCGTGGGTCAGCGACGGCACCGAAACGCCGATCGAGTTTATGTCATAGCCGTCGCAGACCTGCACGAGGCCGCACAATGCCGCGACGCGGATCTGCAACGCGCCGATCGGCTGGTTCTCCAACGCCAATTCGATCGCTGAAACAGGCCCCTCCGCCATCTCCGCCTCCTCCCGTCGTTCTTCTTCCTGAGGAGCCCGTGTTGCATTTTCGCGGGCGCTGCGCAAGCCTCCGTTTCGCGCATTCCGCGCAGTGCCGGGAGAGACGGATGAGAACGGGCGCCGACTATCGCAAATCGCTGCGCGACGGGCGCCGGGTGTGGGTCATGGGCATGGGCTGGGTCGCCGAGTTCGCGACCCACAAGGCGACGCGGGCGATGGTCGAGGAATACGCGCTCTGGTACGACCGCCACCGCGATCCGGCATGGCGCGACGCGCTGCTGCGCCCGTGTGAGCCCGACGCGGAGCCCCTTCCCTGGGCCTATGTCGTGCCGAAGAGTACGGAGGATCTGGTCGGCATGGGGCGGTCCTTCGCCCGCACGATTTTTTTCAGCGCCGGCAACATCACCCACACCCCGGCCTACGGCAATCTGATCGCACTCGGCGTTCTGACCTCGGCGCAATCGGGCGGCGCGCCCTCCGAGCAGATCGAGGCGGCGGCGGCCTACCGCGACGAACTCGCGCGCACCGGGCGGTTTTTGACCTATTGCGGCGGCGCGCCGATCATCGGCCAGCGGCTGCGCCCGGACCCGGCAGAGCGGGTGGCGCTGAAACTCTTGCGCGAGAGCCCTGCCGGGATCGTCATCTCGGGCCGCCTCGGCATGCATACGAGCCCGGCCTTTGCCGAGGACGTCTATGTCGGCCCGCTGTCGCGGCTGGAACTAGGCGGTCGGCCAGTCAGTTTCATCGTGCCGGTCAATGCGCCGGGGGTGACGTTACTCTGCCGCCGGCCCGCGACCCGCGACGACAACCTCTTCGTTGCCCCGCTTTCGAGCCGCTTCGACGAACTCGACGGCCAGATGTGGCTCGATGAGGTCATGATCCCGCGCGACCGCATCTTTTTTGTCGACCCCGCGCCCGAGGCGATCGCCCGCTGGCTCAGATGGCACCATCTCTACGGCTGGCTCGCCAAGGCCGAATTCACGCTCGGCCTGGCATTGGCGCTCAGCGACGCGATGGGGCTGAAGCAGAACGAGCAGACGGTCGAATACTTGATCGACCTCGTTATCACGGTGCAGACGGCGCGCAGCGCCTTGACCGCCGCCGAGCGCGACCCCGAGTTCACTTCGGCCGGGTTCTGCTTCCCGCGCCACGCCCATCTCGCCGCCGGCGGCGTGCAATTAATGCGGGCGCGGGCGCAGATGTCGGAGCTCTTGCGCATCATTCCCGGCTCCTCGCTCGTCGTGGCGCCCGACGACCGCGATCTGGCCGCACCCGAACTCGCCGCCGGGCTCGAGGATTCGTTCGGTGGCGGCGGCTACACCGCGTTGCAGCGCTCGGCCCTATTGCAGATGGCCTGGGACCACGTCTCCTCCGCGCTCGACGGCCGCGAATCCGCGTTCGAGGCGCATGCGAGCGGCGGCATGCCGAACTGGCGGCATTGGCTGCGCCGCAGCTTTCGCGATTACGACGCTCTGGCGAACGCAGTCGCCGGCGTGCTCGACCTCCCGATGCCGCCGATCGATGTCGACAATATCCGCACCGCCCCGATCCCGGCCCGTCGCTCCGCCCCGCCTCCCCCATCGGGCGCCAAGGCGTAGCTGAAACATCTCCGGCGCTGCGCGTGCGGCTCGGGATCGGGTCACGCTGCCCGGAGAAAGCACCTCGCCGCTCGCCCCCGCAGCCGGCGCATAAACGGTCTTGTGGAAAAAATTCGGGGTCGTAAAGCGAGCACGTTAAAGGGGGTCTTCGCCCGGTGCATAGCGGCTCATGAAGGGCGGCGACTCTGCTTCTGCTACGGAGATACGTTTTCGCCAGCGAGAGCGGCCCCGAACTGGAACAGAGGAGCCATCCGCTCTTGGTATGGTGCCACGGCGATTGGTCGTCTGGCGCAAAAGCCAAAATATCGCCCCGCCGATCATGACTGTGACAACTATGACATATGCTATCGGCCACCAGTCTGGCAGCAGCGATACTACGCCCGCGTAGTGGTATGCACTTGCCAGAACCGGGAACCGCACGGTGCAAGAGTATTGGTAAAAGCTGTCAGGATGCCTATCCCCGCAAGTAAAATATTGATCGGGCTTGCTCCGGCATCGGACTTTGCCCAAAGGAGTCCAATAGCTGCAAAAATTGCAACCTGAAACGCCCAAAAGTACTTCGCCCGTTTCCAGTAGTGTTCAATCTCGAAATCCCGACGTTCACAGGCTCGTGCAAGGGCAGCCCACCGGAGGCCCGCCCTCGTTTCAGCGTCGAGGCCAAGCGTGCGAAAATAACGATTACGGAGCTCGCTCACGGGTCATTACCTCCCTCAGCCCTCGCCGCCGGCTTATCGCATGTTCGCCCGGCGGCCCCGCTCGTTCTACATTAGTAGTCCGAGATGCGAGGATTCCCCAGTCAAAGCCGCATAACCGCCATCGTGTCAATTTCTGTCAGATGATCCGAAAGTTGAAATCCTGACCTGTCAATATCGGGGCTACATGCTCGGTTTTCACTTGGCTTTGGCGCTGGCGAATAGAGTGCCATGCGTGGCCTGCGGGCCATTTTTGGGACGCTGGGTTGCAAGATATGGACGAGGCGCAAGGGAGGAAGGCCGCCGCTTTCGCCGTGGCGGATATAGGGTGGTATTTCCGTCGCGAGATTGGCGGCCAAGCTGCGGTCTTTGCGGTCGACCTCGCGGCGGTCGGGCGGAGCCGGCTCCCGCGCCGTCATGTTCGCTCGTCATCTTTGGCGGTTCGCGATACGCCGGAGGCAGTGCCGACAAGAGCGGCAGATAGGCCTCACTCGGATGCGGCTTGGCGAGCGGCCGGGCGGCGACCACATCCTTTGCGTGAGGCCGGGAGCGGAGGCGGCGATGACGGCGGGGCGGCAGGATCTCTGGGAGAACCCGATGGCGACCGACGGGTTCGAGTTTGTCGAATATACCGGCCCCGACCCGCAGGCGCTGGCGGCGTTGTTCGAGCGCATGGGCTTTGCCGCCGCCGCCCGCCACCGTTCGAAGAACGTCACCCTTTACAAGCAGGGCGACGTCAATTTCATCCTGAACGCCGAGCCCGAAAGTTTCGCGCAGGCCTTCGCCCGGCTGCACGGCCCCTCGGTCTGCGCCATCGCCTTTCGCGTCGCCGACGCCGCCTGGGCCTATGAGCGCGCGATCGCCTTGGGCGCCAAACCGGTGCACGGCAAGCTCGGGCCGATGGAGTTGAACATCCCGGCGATCGAGGGGATCGGCGGCAGTCTGATCTACCTCGTCGACCGCTATGGCGAGCACACGATCTACGATGTCGATTTCGTGCCGCTGATCGACGACAAGGCGCACTCGGGGGTCGGCCTCTTACGCGTCGACCATCTGACCCACAACGTCCATCGCGGCCGGATGGAACTGTGGGCGCAGTTCTACGAGCATTTGTTCAATTTTCGCGAAATCCGCTATTTCGACATCGAGGGCCAGCTGACCGGCCTCAAGTCAAAGGCGATGACCAGCCCCGACGGCAAGATCCGCATCCCGATCAACGAGAGCGCCGACGACAAATCGCAGATCGCCGAATACTTGGCGGCCTATCACGGCGAAGGCATTCAGCACATAGCGCTCGCGACCGATGACATCTTTGCCACGGTCGAGGCCCTGCGGGCGCGGGGCGTCTCGTTCATGAGCGTGCCCGACACCTATTACGATGCGGTCGACGCCCGCGTGCCGGGCCATGGCGAGGACCTCGCCCGCCTGCGCCGCGACCGCATCCTGATCGACGGCGCGCCGGCCGCCGGGCAGGGGCTCCTGCTGCAGATCTTCACGGACACCGTGATCGGCCCGATCTTTTTCGAGATCATCCAGCGCAAGGGCAATGAGGGCTTTGGCGAGGGCAATTTCCGCGCGCTCTTCGAATCGATCGAGCGCGACCAGATCCGCCGCGGCGTGCTGAGCCCGAAGGACCCGGGCGGCTGAAACCGCCGGGCGCCTCTCGGTCGACGACCTGAACTATTCGGCCGGAACCGCCTCCTTCACGCCGAAGCTCGGGCTGTCGGTGCGGTCGGCGAGCGCCTCCGGCCCCTCGGTCGGCAGGTTCTCCAGCCAGTTGATGGCCCCGTTGATGTCGTTCTCCCACATCTCGCGCGGCAATTCGTAGAGGAACTCCACACCGTAGCCGTTCGGGTCGTTGATGTAGACGCTGTGCGTGACGCCGTGGTTGACGCGCCAGTTGAACTTGATCCCGCGGCTCTGCAGAAAGGCGAGCTGGCGCTGCCACGCCTCGCGACTCGGCATCGTCAAGGCGACGTGGTTGATCGCCACCCTTCCGTCGGACAGCACCCATTCCTCGGGCGCCGGCAAATTCGGGCTCTCGACCAGCGCCACGGTATGGTGAGTCAGCTGGCCGTCGTTGACCGCACTGTAGAAGCGCATCTTCGGCGGCGTCGGCCGGTCCGCCGCGCGCGCGCAACTCGCCGACCTGTTTGAAGCCGACGATCTCGGTCCAGAATTGGTGCGATTCCTCGATGTCGCGGACGTTCAGCACCAGATGATTGATGCCCGACGGGCTGACCGCCTCGCTCGGGGCGACGATGTTCGTATCTGCCATTTCGATCTCCCTATCCTGCTCGCGCCGTTGTATCGCGCCCGGCCCGATCGGGCAAGCGAGGCTTAAGCAACCTTGGCGGCCATTTCGGGCTTGCGGGCGAGCACCACCTTCTGCGCCGAGCGGCCGAGAAAATCGTGGGCGCCGCCGCCTTCGGCCAGCACGTCGAGAAACGCGTCGGGCTCGGTGATGCGGATGCCGCCGAGGATCGTGACGCCACGGCGCAAATAGGGGTCGGGGAAGAGGCCGACGGTCGGCCCGACCATCGCGACCCGGGCCGCGGGCTTCGCCAGAGCAAGGAGGTCGTCGAGCGTGTCGTTGACCAGGCTCGTCCCGGTGATCAGCACGACGTCCGCCCGCGGCACCACTTCGCCGGCGGCTGTCGGCCGGGCGGAAGAACGGCATCTCGTCGGGCTTCAGCAATGCCGGGTTGCGTTCGAGCACGATGAAGGGCTGCCCGCGCTGTTTCAGCGCGCGCAGAAACGGCACGAAGGCGCCGACGACGACGACCGTCTCGCCGGGGCGGATATCGGCCGCTTCGAAAGCGTCGGCGCTTGGCCGCAGCTCGATCTCGGGGTGCGGGCGGCGGCGCCAGCACAGATCGGCGAGCGCATTCAGCGTGGCGATGCCGAGGGCGCGCCAAACGCCGTCGCCGGCGAGCGCCTGCCGGGCGAGATCGATCGCCCTTGCCCCGCGCAATTTGCCCGGCGCGAGCCCCGCCGTCGCCGCGTCCGGGCAGCAGAACGTCTCGCGAGACTCTCAATCGGCGTCGCACACGCGCCGGCGGCCCCGCCATCCAGCATGACCCCGGTGTAATAGACCCCGGCCACGGCCCGCGCGACCGCGACGCCCGCCGCCTCCGCGCCAAGGATTGCAGCAATGCCGTCCAGCGTTTCGTGCAGGATCGGACTGTCGCCGATATTCCGCACATTGTTTGTGACGATGACCATGTTCGCCTCGATCCGCTGCATCAAATTTGGGGTGCAATAGAGTCTGCGCCAGTGTCGGCCGTCGCCTGCGGCTAGGCGAGCGGCGGGCGGCGTAAGGGCTGGGTCGCCTCGAAGGCGCGCGCCGCCTGCAGGACCTCGGCGTCGGCGTAGAGCGGGCCGACGATCTGCAGACCGATCGGCAGACCCGCCTCGGTCAAACCGCAAGGGATGCTGGCCGCTGGCTGGCGCGTCAAGTTGAACGGATAGCTGAAGGGCGACCAGTCGATCCAGCTCCGCTCGGTCGCCGGGTCGTTCAGATCCTGCCCCGCCGGCAGGGCCGGGACCGGCATCATCGGCGTCAGCAGCAGATCGTATTTGCGATGGAATTCCGCCATCCGCTGCGCCAGCCGGGTGCGCGCGAAATCGGCCGCTACATAATCGACCGCCGCGATCGCCTCGCCTGCGGCGGCGAGCGCGGCCAGCCCCGGATCGAGCAGATGGCGCTTTTCCACCGGCAGCGCGGCAACGATCCATGCGGCTCCGGCCGCCCATAGCGTCATCAGGGTCTCGCGCGGCGACGGGAAGATTGCGTCGACCTCCTCGACGATCGCGCCCATCGCCTCGAACTGCCGCGCCGCCGCGGCGACAGCGGCGGCGATCTCCGGCTCGACCTTGGCGTAGCCGAGGGTCGGGCTGAAGGCGACGCGCTTCCCATGGATGCCGGCCTCGAGAACCGCCTGCCAGTCGCGGTCCTCGGGCGGCAGCGCATGTGGGTCGCGATCGTCGGGCCCGCAGATGACGCGCAGCATCAAGGCCGCGTCGCCGACCGTCCGCGCCATCGGCCCGTGATGCGACAGCGTTCCCATCGGCGAGGGCGGGTAGGTCGGCACCCGGCCATAGCTCGGCTTCAGCCCGAAGATGCCGGTGAAGGAACTGGGGATGCGGATCGAGCCCGCGCCGTCGCTGCCGAGATGCAGGGCGCCGATGCCGGCCGCACAGGCCGCGGCCGCCCCGGCGCTGCTGCCGCCCGTCGTGCGCGACAGGTCCCACGGGTTGCGGGTGATGCCGGTCAAGGGGCTGTCGCCCAGCGCCTTCCAGCCGAATTCCGGCGTCGTGGTCTTGCCGAGTATCACCGCCCCCGCCTCGCGCAGCCGCGCCACCGCGGGAGCGTCCTCCGACCATTCCTGCTCCGGGTCGACGAGATGCGAGCCGCGCCGCGTCGGCAGACCTCTGGTCAGCATCAAATCCTTGATCGTGACCGGCACGCCGTCGAGAAGGCCCGCGGGCTCACCGCGCCGCCAGCGTTCCTCGGAGGCGCGCGCCGCGTCGAGTGCGCCGTCGCGATCGACGACGCAGAACGCGTTCAGCCGCGGCTGCAGCTGGTCGAGCCTTTCGAAGAGCGCACGGGCGACCTCGACCGGCGACAACGTCTTCCCGCGATAGAAATCGATCAGCGAAGCCGCCGGCAGATAGGCGATGTCATCGGCGCTGGGCATGGGCTCGTCCTCCTTCGACAGGCCCGACTTATCCGCCAATCGCCGCGACCGGGCAACGCCGGGTTCGTCCCTTATGGTCCGACTTTTGCACTGTCAAATGGGTATTTCGATGGCGTAAGGTCGCCCTCAGAAACCGGAAGGAAACAGGGGAGTTGATGCTTTATTTGCCAAAAATGTCGCGGATCGCCGCGATTGCACTCGCTTGTTGCTGGCTGATGGCGCCGGACCTGGCGCAGTCGGCCGAAAAGACCTTGCGGTTCATTCCGCAGTCCGATCTTCGGAGCATCGACCCGATCTGGACCACCGCCTACATCACGCGCAATTTCGGCTACATGGTCTACGACACCTTGTTCTCGCTCGACAAGGATTTGAAGCCGCAGCCGCAGATGGTCGATCGTTGGACGGTCAGCGACGACAAGCTCGTCTACAAATTTACGCTGCGCGATGGGCTCAAATGGCATGACGGCGAACCGGTCCGCGCCGCCGATTGCGTCGCCTCGCTGCAGCGCTGGGGCAAGCGCGACCCATTCGGTCAGAAGCTGATGGAGGCGGTCGGCGCAATGGCGCCCGACGACGACAAGACCTTCACGATCACGCTGAAGACGCCGTTTCCGCTCCTCCTCGACGCTATCGGCAAATTGTCGAGCAATGTCCCCTTCATGATGCCCGAGCGGCTGGCCAAGACCGACGCCTTCCAGCAGATCCCGGACGCAATCGGCTCGGGCCCGTTCAAATTCGTCAAGGCGGAGTGGGTTCCCGGCAGCAAGGCGGTCTTCGTCAAGAATGCCGATTACGTGCCGCGCAAGGAGCCGCCGAGCTTTGCCGCGGGCGGCAAGGTGGTCAAGGTGGACCGCGTCGAATGGCTCTACATCCCCGACACGGCGACCGCGACCGCCGCACTGAACGCCGGCGAGGTCGACTGGTACGAGCAGCCGCCGACCGACATCGTGCCGGTGTTGGCGGCGAACAAGAACATCGTCGTCGCCACCGTCGACCCGCTCGGCAACCAGGGCATCCTGCGCTTCAACCAGCTGCAGCCGCCCTTCGACAACCCCAAGATGCGCGAGGCGGTGCTGAACCTCGTCGACCAGAAGGATTACATGCGCGCCGTCTCAGGCAACGACAAATACTGGAAGACCTGTGTCGCGATCTTCGGCTGCGGCACGCCGTACGAGAGCACGGTCGGCGCCGAGGCATTGCTCAAGGGGCCTAACCTCGCCAAGGCCAAGGAGCTGATCAAGGCGGCCGGCTATAACGGCGAGCGCATCGTGCTGTTGTCGGCGACCGACCAGCCGATCGTGCACAACCAGGCGCTGGTCACCGCCGAGGCACTGAAGAAGGGCGGGCTCAACATTGATCTGCAGGCCAATGATTGGGGCACGCTGATCACGCGGCGCACCTCGAAGGAGCCGATCGACAAGGGCGGCTGGAACCTGTTCCACACCTGGACGACGACGACCGACCTGTCCTCGCCGGCGCTAAACGCGCTCGTCCGCGCCAACGGCGACAAGGCCTGGTTCGGCTGGCCCAACGACCCGCGGATCGAAATGCTGATCAGCCAGTGGTTCAAGGCGCCCGACGAGGCCGCGCGCAAGCAGCTCGCCGAGGACATCCAGGTCGAAGCCTACGCCAAGGAAATTCCCTACGCGCCGACCGGGCAGTTTCTGATCCCGACCGCCTACCGCAACAACCTCGATGGCATCATCATCGCCCCGGTCGCATTTCTGTGGAACGTGGAGAAGAAATAGCGGGGCCGCGCCGCCGATGTTCGCCTATGTCGTCAGACGCCTCCTCGCCACCGTGCCGGTCATGGTCGTGGTGGCGCTCTTCGTCTTCTCGCTGTTGCATCTGAGCCCCGGCGACCCGGCGGCGATCATCGCCGGCGACACCGCGACATTGGCCGACATCGCCCGCATCCGCGCCAAGCTCGGTCTCGACGAGCCGCTCTACATCCAGTTCGGGACATGGCTCTGGGGATTGCTGCACGGCGATCTCGGCATCTCGATCTTCACCAACCTGCCGGTCTCGAAACTGATCGCGCAGCGTATCGAGCCGACCCTCGCGCTGACCATCTCGACCCTGATCGTCTCGGTCGTCGCCGCGATCCCGATGGGGGTTCTCGCCGCCTGGAAGGCTGGGTCGTGGATCGACCGGCTGGTCATGGTCTTCGCCGTCCTCGGCTTCTCGGTCCCGGTCTTCGTGCTCGCCTACCTGTTGATCTACGTCTTCTCGATCTCGGCCGACCTGTTGCCGGTGCAGGGCTATGTCAGCATCCGTGACGGGCTCTGGCCGTTCCTGTCGCACATCATCCTGCCGACGCTCGCGCTCGGCATGGTGTACACCGCGCTGATCGCCCGCATGACCCGCGCCAGCATGCTCGACGTGCTGGCCCAGGACTACATCCGCACCGCCCAGGCCAAGGGGCTGTCAAACGAGAAGGTGTTGCTCGGCCATGCGCTGAAGAACGCGGCGGTGCCGATCGTGACGATCATCGGCATCGGCGTGGCGTTGCTGATCTCGGGCGTCGTCGTGACCGAGACGGTGTTCGCGATCCCCGGCCTCGGCCGGCTGACCGTCGACGCCATCCTGCGCCGCGACTACCCGATCATCCAGGGCATGATCCTGATCTTCTCCGCCGCCTATGTGCTGATCAACCTCTTGGTCGATCTGAGCTACACCCTTCTCGATCCGCGCATCCGGTATTGAGAGGCCGGAACATGGCCGTTCTCCCCGACATCGTCCTTCCCGCCGCTGCGGCCGAGCGCAAGCGCCATGTGCGCGACTACATCCGCCGCCACCCGACGATTGTCGTCGGCGCCACACTCCTGGCCGCGATCGCGGCGATCGCCGTATTGGCGCCCTATCTCGGCACCGTCGACCCGCAGGCGCTTTCGCCGATCAATCGGTTGAAATGGCCGTCGGCCGAGCATTGGTTCGGCACCGACATGCTGGGCCGCGACGTCTACAGCCGCACGATCTACGGCGCCCGCATCTCGCTCACTGTCGGCATCAGCGTGGCCTTGGCGAGCACTGCCCTCGGCCTCGTCATCGGCCTTGTCACCGGCTTCAGCCGCTGGACCGACGCGATCGTGATGCGGATCATGGACGGGCTGATGTCGATCCCGTCGATCCTGATCGCGATCGCCCTGATGGCATTGACCCGCGCCAGCCTTGGCAACGTCGTCTTTGCCATCACCGTCGCCGAGGTGCCGCGCGTCACCCGGCTGGTGCGCGGCGTCGTCCTGACGTTGCGCGAGCAGCCCTTTGTCGAAGCCGCCTTTGCCAGCGGCACCGGCTATATCCGCATCCTGTGGCGGCATATCGTGCCCAACACATTGCCGCCGCTCCTGGTGCAGGGCACCTTCACCGCCGCCGCGGCGATGATCGTCGAGGCGATCCTGTCATTTCTCGGCGCCGGCACGCCGCCGACAATCCCGAGCTGGGGCAACATCATGGCCGAGGGCCGCAGCCTCTTCCAGGTCGCCTATTACATCGTCTTCTTCCCGGGCGCCTTCCTGTCGGTCACGGTGCTGGCGATCAACCTGTTGGGCGACGGGATGCGCGATGCGCTCGATCCACGCCTGGCGCGGCGCATGTAGACGATGGCCGAGACCGTCGCGGCCTACATCCCCACCGTCCCGAAGGCGGCGGCCGTACCTCTCGAACCGATCCTCGAAATCACCGATCTGAGGACCTGGTTCTTCACCCGCGACGGGGTCGTGCGCGCCGTTGACGGCATCTCGTTCCATGTATTGCCGGGCGAGACGCTGGCGGTCGTCGGCGAGAGCGGCTGCGGCAAGAGCGTGACCGCACTCTCGGTGTTGCGGCTGATCCCCTCGCCGCCGGGCCGCATCGTCTCGGGTGCGATCCGCTTTGCCGGGCGCGACCTGCTCGCGCTCACCGAAGGCGAGATGCGCCAGGTTCGCGGCAACGACATCTCGATGATCTTTCAGGAGCCGATGACCTCGCTGAACCCGGTATTGACGATCGGCCATCAGATCGCCGAGACCTTGACCCTGCATCAAGGGCTCGACCGCAAGGCGGCCCTCGCCAAGGCGGGCGAGATGCTGCGTCTTGTCCACATCCCGGAACCCGCCCGGCGGCTTGGCGAATACCCGCACCAGCTTTCGGGCGGCATGCGCCAGCGGGTGATGATCGCAATGGCGCTCGCCTGCAACCCGAAGCTCCTGATCGCCGACGAACCGACGACGGCGCTCGATGTCACGATCCAGGCGCAGATCCTCGACCTGATGCGCGAGTTGAAGGCGCAGATCGACGCCGCGATCGTGTTGATCACGCATGACCTCGGCGTCGTCGCCGAAATGGCGCAGCGGGTCGTCGTCATGTATGCCGGCAGAAAGGCCGAGGAGGCGCCGGTCAAGGCCCTCTTCCGCCGCCCGCTCCACCCCTACACCAAGGGGCTCCTCAATTCGGTGCCGCGGCTCGGCGCCTCGCTCGAAACCGACGAGGCGCCACGCCTTGCCGAAATTTCGGGCACCGTCCCGTCGCTGAAGGAGACGATCCCCGGCTGCGCGTTCGCCTCGCGCTGCGGTTTCGCGAGCGATCTCTGCAGCCGCGAAATGCCGGCCCTCGAGGAAAAGGAGCCCGGCCATTTCGCCGCCTGCCACCATTGGAGCCAGGTGGCGCTCGCATGATGGCGCCCCAGCCGCTGCTGTCGGTCAGGAACCTGGTCAAGCATTTCCCGGTCCGGAAGGGGCTGTTGCAGCGCACCGTCGGCCAGGTCCACGCCGTCGACGGCATTTCCTTCGACATCGGCCGCGGCGAGACCTTGGGCCTCGTTGGCGAGAGCGGTTGCGGCAAATCGACGGCGGGCAAGACGATCCTCAAGCTGATCGAACCGACCTCGGGTGAAGTTTGGATCGGCCGCACCCGCATCGACGGGCTGGCGCGCGGGGAGATGCGGCCGTTTCGGCGGCAACTCCAGGTGGTGTTCCAGGACCCGTACTCCTCGCTGAATCCGCGGCTCACGGTGCGCGACATCATCGCCGAACCGCTGACCAATTACGGGGTGGCGAGCGGCCGCGAACTCTCCGAGCGGGTCGCCGAACTGGCGCTCAAGGTCGGATTGCGCGCCGACGCGCTCGACCGTTTCCCGCACGAATTCTCGGGCGGCCAGCGGCAGCGCATCGGCATCGCCCGCGCGCTTGCCCTGCACCCCGACCTGATCGTCTGCGACGAGCCGGTCTCGGCGCTCGACGTGTCGGTCCAGGCGCAGGTGATCAATCTCCTCGCCGATCTGCAGCGCGAGTTTGGCCTCTCCTACCTCTTCGTCGCCCACGACCTCGCGGTGGTCGAACACATCAGCCACCGCATCGCGGTCATGTATCTGGGCAAGATCGTCGAACTTGCCGACAAGCGCGATCTCTTCACCCGGCCGCAGCACCCCTACACCGAGGCGCTCTTATCGGCCGTGCCGGTGCCCGATCCCGAGGTTCAGCGCAACCGTGTGATCCTCAAGGGCGACGTGCCGAGCCCGATCAACCCGCCTTCGGGCTGCCGCTTCCGCACCCGCTGCCCCTACGCCTTCGCCCGCTGCTCCGAGGAGGAGCCGGCAATGCGCGAAACCCTCCCCGGCCATCACGTCGCCTGCCATCTGCGCGACATGAAAACTGCGGCAATATCAGAAGCCGCGGCCATCTCGGCCTAGCATCATGGCATATCCGAATCACGCCTCAGGGCCGAGATACCTACTTCGACAAAAACCCGGCAGTTTCGAACATTTGGTAATGGCGACAAGCAAAACTTTACTAATCTTCACCTTTGCTGCGGTATCAACATCGTCATTTCTGCTCTTAGGCATTTTGTCCGTACCAGTACGCGCACATTTCGCTATTTGCTGCTAATCTAACTCGTCGCCATACCTTTTTACTTGGACTCCGCGGCCATTGAGTGCCTCTATGACAGCAGGAAAGTCGCCCTTACTCGAATAGAACGTTACCTCTTTGAGTCCACGCAATTCTAATAGTTCTTTTGCTCCGTGCACCTCGCATTCTGAAGCATCGAACTTTGCTAGGTATTGCAGTCGTCCAATGCCCGTCAGATCGAGCTTTTGCTTGTCCCGCCAAATTTCCAAGCCACTCACGGACCCAGGTACCCAAGAAAGAGTTTCTGTGGGTGGCTCGTACACCCGCACATCTTTGACTGACGGTAAATCGCTGAGTCCAACCAGCAAGGAAGGTCGCGGCGCCGACAGTCTAAGAAATCTGAGCGCGTCCATCGACCTCCACGGGAACTCGTCGTTGCAATCCAGATATTCGAGTTGCAATACCTCCAACCCTTTGAGCGGCGCGACATGACGATAGCTCGCGATCGGCACCTGGGTTAAGCTGAGGCTTACGAGTCCGTGCGCTATAGAGAGAGGAGCTAAGTCGGATATCGGTACGCGTCTCAAAGACAATCGGCGAAGGTTGCTACCTGGACCAAGACAATCGAGCGTATCATAGAATTTGGTAGAAGCAATCTGGAGATCTGCGAGTTTTGGGCAGCTCTATAACGCATGGAGAGTAGTTATACCAGCCCCTCCCAAGGAGAGGCTCTCAAGTTCCGGCATGCTGGCCAGCGGCGCGACATCGACATTTTCCTGAACCTCAAACGCAAGATTTCTAAGCCCCATTTTGGCGAGCTTTGGAATCGCTTCCGGATCCACGTCGGGCAGTTGCAGAGATGTGAGTAAATGCAGCCGCGCGAGCCGGTCAAGGTCAGTTACACGAATTCGCTTTCCGGTTGCTGACCGCCGCTTGTTCCCGAGCGCGGGCCGACCTGCATGCCGTGTATCATCGGGATCATCATCGCTTGCTGACCTGACAAAGCCAGCCAGGTTCAGTTGACCCATTGACTTGAATTCGTCCAATGCTCCCTTGGGCAATTATGCACTTGACGTACCGACGCGGGATCACTAGATATATGCCAACAAAAGGTGGTTGGCATGACTGTGAACCTTACCGATCCGATCTTCAACGACGAAGAAGCCGCCCGGCGGCATTTTGAGGAGCTGCGCTGGCCCGATGGTCCCGAATGTCCGCATTGTGGATTGATCGGCGACGCTATCGAACTAAAGGGCAAAAGCACGCGACCCGGCGTCTACAAGTGTCATGGTTGCCAAAAGCCTTTCACCGCGACAATCGGCACCGTCTACGAGCGCTCGCATATCCCCCTCCATAAGTGGTTGCTCGCGACGCACCTGCTTTGCGCCAGCAAGAAGGGAATCAGCGCCCATCAACTATGGCGCATGCTCGGTTTCGGTTCCTACCGGACGGCTTGGTTCATGGCGCATCGCATCCGCGAGGGGATGCGTGAGGCGCTGCCGGACGGCGGGCTGGGCGGCAAGGGCAAGGTTGTCGAAATTGACGAAACCTATATCGGCGGGAAGGAAGCCAACAAACATAAGCACAAGCGAACTAACAAGGGTCGCGGCCCGGTTGCCAAGGCTCCCGTCGTCTCCCTGGTTGAACGCGATGGTTCGGTTCGCTCGTTTCATGTTGCGAACGTCACGGCAAAATCGCTGCGGCCGATCATCGTTACGCACGTCAACCGCGCGTCCTACTTGATGACGGACGACAGCACGGTTTATCCGGCAATCGGCCGCGAGTTTGCCGGTCATGGCTCGGTCAATCATAGCGCCGAGGAATACGTTCGCGCCTATTTCTGGCACACCAACACGGTCGAGAATTATTTCAGCATCTTCAAGCGCGGGATCGTCGGCGTATACCACCACGTTTCGGAGGCGCACCTGCATCGGTACGCGACCGAATTCGATTTCCGCTACAATCGCCGCGCCATCCTCGGAATCGACGATTCCGAACGCGCCAGCGCGGCCATCAAGGGCATCGCCGGCAAGAGGCTCACCTATCGACAGCCTCGCGGGCAATCGCACGCGCAAGCCTAAGCTCACCCGCGAGCAATTCCGCGCCATTCTTGCGGAGATCAAAAACCGAGCTATGCTGGAAAAGGAGTGAGCGGCCGAGGGTGGTGCCTCGGTCGCTCTACGCCTCGCGAACCTGTCAGAGCCGACGCGAAGCGCAATCTCAATTTCATCGGCGGGCGGCTCCGTCAATATGGAGCCTTTCATGTCTGATGCGCTTGACGTCATTTGGGGAGAATTAAACGCACATCGTCTGCTTTTGTTACAAATTCTAGGCCATCTTGCAAGAAACTCGAAAAATCCCGAAGCCATCTTAAGCATTCAGGCGAAAATAGCGGATGCTGAAAATATAATTAGTTTTCCAGATGCCACGCCAGATGCAAGAAAAACCATGATAGATCAAATTCGTAAGACGAATCATGAGCTTTTCACTGATCTTCGGAACGCTCTCGCCGATCCACGCAACCGCCCGTTATCTGACTGATCCATAATCCACCGTCAGTATCATCCATTGCTGATCTCGCGCGGCGCGGTTTCGGCGGGGTTTTCATCATGCGTTTGATCACCGCATCGCGGCGGCGCGCTGTCTCTTCCTCGGTAAATTCATCTAGCATTTGCTGGCCCTTCTCCATGTCAGTTCCTTGATTCCACGTTTAAGAGAGGGTAGCACGAAATATGCCCCTGTCCGATCTTCAAAAGCGGGCAATGATTGTCGCTACCCACGAGGCCGCATTGAATATGGCCGAGGACCTAGCTCATATGCGCGATGTTATTGGCAAGATGGATATATCATCTGGCGATTTGAGACGATTGAGCAATCTTCTAAGACGACTGTTGATAGATAATGGGGGTGATCTACGGAAAATTTCACCACCCCGCCTTTCTCATCGTCTTATGTTCTTAGCACCCCTAGTCAAAAAGACCTACGCGTCAGCATCTAATAATCTATATACATTTGCATCAATCGGTGAAAGTGGTATATATGGGCTTCCAACCGACGACTTTTTCATCCGGACCATATTTACACCATCACGCCCTAGCGGATCATGGAGAATATATCGGGAACCAGCATTAATAGGACAGAAGGAACAAACTATCCAACTAACGCTAGATCGGTTTCTATCTCAACGAGTGTTATATTATTACGGACAATGGATATCTCGCGGGGAAATCATAAAATACATAGCAAATATCGCTGGTGGAGTTCATAGCGAAGAGCATAAAAGCCATCTTCATGCTGTCCTGCGACGCATTCGAAATTTTTCATCTATTAAAATAATTAATGGGCGCGCCAGATGGATTGGTGATATTGCCGCTAGAGACTCTAGAATAGATATCGAGCGAGACGGCATTGATTTCGTCCTGATCCAACTTATGGCGGCAGCGAGATATCTTACAATATCTCCAGATGTAACAACCCTAGAAACTATTATTCAGCACGAGAAAGTCTAGACTTTGCATTACGCTTCGCTACTTCAAAGGCGTTATATAAAATCGCAAATACTAATGCTTCTGGTTCTTCGAAATCATCCACCGTTGGTGCATAATCTCGCAATGCTTCTACGCCAGCCGTGATCATATCTAACGTAACATCAATTTCGCATCTTTCCTCGTCCGAGAATTTGCGCCGGCCTGTCCCGGCATGGTTTAGTTTGTCCCTCATGGTACGTCAACGGCATAATTGCCCTCGAATACCTAAGAACTGCAGAGGCAAAATTTCAAGAAATGGGTAAAGGAGCCATGTACTTCGACGTCGCGCGACTAGTCAACTCCGAGGTTCCGTATCTCCAAGCATGGTCCGTTACGGAGACCATTGAACAGAGGATAGACGTCTCTGAATTCATACTGGTCTAGAAGAAACAGGTTACTTAATAAGTACCACAATACCCAACGAGACCTAGTGATCATTAACCGAATATCTTGTCTTAGAGTCGAAATTCAAAGAAGATACGTTCCAACGGTGACGAATTTGTCAATATCGAGGCCGGAATAGGCACGATAAACGTTAGATGGTCTCACGTAATCGGCCCTGAGAAAAGCGAAGAGTCTTTGTTTTTCGAAAATCCCCTGTGTCGTGAAGTATTGGAAAATGCCGGTATCGGCGCTTTGGCCGTGCATTTTCCGGTGTTTTTTGATGCGTCCATCCGGCCCGCCATCCGGCAAGAGCGATCTGTTCCGCGAGCGCCTGGAGGCGATCATCAATCCTCGCCACCCGCTGGTGCGATTGGCCGGTATCGTGCCGTGGTCGCGCTTTGACGATGCCTTTTGTAGCGCGGCGATCTGGATGGGAAAGCGGCGACAATCAGGGTGGGAATCCGGCGTCGCGGCATCCGGATGATTGTCGCTGATTGCGGGCGGCGCAAGGTTTGATTGTCGCTGAGCGTCAATCAGGCGTTGGCTTTGATTGTCGCGGTGACGGGCGGCCGCCGGGCCGCGTTTGCGTTCGAGGGCGGTGCGGCGGCGGTAGCTCTCGACGTTCATCTCGAAGATCGTCGCGTGATGGACGAGGCGGTCGACGGCGGCGAGCGTCATGGCCGGATCGGGGAAGACCTTGCCCCACTCGCCGAAGGGCTGGTTGGCGGTGATCAGCAGCGAGCGGCGCTCGTAGCGGGCGCTGATCAGCTCGAACAGCACGCTGGTCTCGGCCTGGTCCTTGGTGACGTAGGCGAGGTCGTCGAGGATCAGCAGGTCGATAGCGGTCGAGCTTGGCGATGGCGCTTCGAGCGCGAGCTCGCGGCGGGCGACCTGCAGGCGCTGCACGAGGTCGGTGGTGCGGGTGAACAGCACGCGCCAGCCGTTCTCGACGAGCGCGAGGCCGATGCGCAGCCGCCAGATGGCTCTTGCCGCCGCCGGGCGGGCCGAACAGCAGGAGGTTGGCGCCCTTTTGAGCCAGGCGTCGCCGGCGGCCAGCGCCATGACCTGGGCCTTGGAGACCATCGGCACGGCGTCGAAGTCGAAGCTGTCGAGGGTCTTGCCGGGCGGCAGGCGGGCTTCGGCCAGGTGGCGCTCGATGCGGCGGCGATCGCGTTCGGCGATTTCGTGCTCGGCCAGGCGGCCAGGAAGCGCGCGGCGGGCCAGCCTTCCTTGTCGGCGCGCTCGGCGAACTCCGGCCCAGATGTGCTTGATGGCCGGCAGGCGCAGCTCGTCGAGCAGCAGCGCGAGGCGGGCGGTGTCGATCGGGTCGGCGGCGTTCATGCGGCAGCTCGCCCGCCCGGCGATGCCGAGGGCGTCGTAGACGCTGCAGCGGCGTCAGTCGACGGTGATGTCTGGCAGGCGGCGCGGATCGGGCCGAAGTGCCGGCCGCAGGCTGTCCAGGTCGGGCAGTCTGCCGGCGTCGAGGTCGGCGTCGAGACGCTCGGCGAGTTCGCCTCGCAGTCGCGTTCGTGCGCCAGCGCCAGCAGCCCGACCATGGTGCGGCACGCCCGCTGCTCGCCGTCGGCCGCCAACAGCGGCTCCAACGTCGCGCCGATAGGCCTCGCGCGGGAAGAGCGCTCGCGGTAGACCAGGTTGAGCAGCGCCATCGGCTTGCGCCGCAAGGCGTGGATGACGTGCCGGTAGTCGACGACATGGCCGCGCTTGCCGCTGGCGATGCGCCCGGCCACGCGCGCAGCGTCATCAGCGGCGTGCGCCGAGAAGAGCATCCAGCCGGTCGTCGTAGAGCCGCACCTTCAGCCGATGGCCGATCAGGCGCGAGGGCGCGCGTGTAGAAGACCTTGCTCGCAGCGTGAAGCTGCCGCGTCGAGGTGACGGGACGATCGTCTCCTCGTAGTCGGTGCGTGCGGCGCTCCGGCAGCGCCTGCAGTGCTCGGCGCTCGAGTGTCGATGCCGCTTCGCGTTGCGCGCGTTGCGGCGGCCGACGATCTCGTCGATGAAGCCGCGGTAGGCGGTCAGGTCGTCGAAGTCGCGCGAGCCGCGCAGCAGCAGAGCCTGCTCGATCGCCTCCTTCAGATGGCCGTGCGGGCTCTCGATCGCTGCCGTTCTCGTGGCGATGCCGCGGTTGTTGCGGGTCGGCCCATGCCGTAATGATCGCACAGCGCCGTCGTAGCGCGCGGTCAAGTCCTCTTGCTCTTCGGTCCAGGTTGCGGAACGCCGCCGACAGGCTGTCGCTGCGGTGCTCCTGCGGGGCGCCGCCGAGCGCCCACAGCGCGTTCTGCAGCCCCTCGGCCAGCGCCACGAAGCTCTCGCCGCCCGAGACCACTGCGGCATGCTCCCAGCCCGAGAAGGCGAGCACGAAGTGGTAGAGCCGATGCGCAAGCGGCACGCCGGCGATGCGTGACGCCGAGTCGCCCATGTCGGTGAAGTCCGACAGCCCGCGCGGCCCGGTGCGTGGTCCTGCCGGAAGAACACTTCCTGCTCGGGCCATGCAGAGCCCGCCAGGGGCGGATGCGCCGCTGCAGCGTGCGCCGCATGCCGTCGCAGAAGCTCAGGATGGCGTCCTGCATCTCGTCGAAGCATCGCGACCGGCCGTAAGCCGGGGATGCGCTTCAGCAGCGGCACCACTTCGGCTGTCCCATACCTCGGCGAACGGATCGGGCCGCCGCCGGCCGCGCGGGGCTTTCTTTTGCGAGGGCAGTCGCGGGTCGTGCTCGATGCGATAGCCGGTGGCGGTCGCTGAACCCGGCCTTGGCGGCGGCAACGGCCGGCGTGTCGGTCTACGGAAACTCATGTACAGCCTCATCTGGTGATCGTTGATGTGGCGGCCGGGCACGTGCGGTTCCTCATCGGTATGAAGAACCGCTCCATATCCAGCCGGCGCGATCGCCGGATGCGGGGCCCTCTCCGGGTTCGCGCCGCCGCTGGATTCGCGACTACGGTCGGGCTACGCCCTCCCTGCGTCACAAACCCAGCGGCGCTTTCTCATCCTGATTGACGTGCCGTTCGCATCCTGATCGTCGCGCGGCAGCCTTTGGTCGGTTCTATCGACCGATCGGCAGGCCGGCGAAGCCGACCCGGTTGATGGTCGGCTTGCACTATACTCAAGCACGTCCACGACCTGTCGGACGAGGAGGTCGTCGCGCGCTGGGTGGAAAACCCGTACTGGCAGTTCTTCTGCGGCTTCGACTTCTTCCAGCATGAAGCGCCGATCGATGCGAGCACGATGACGCGCTGGCGCCAGCGGATCGGGCCGGCGGGGCTGGGAGAGATGCTGAAGGCCAGCGTCGGGGTCGCGCTCGACGCTGGGGTGGCCAAGCCGAGTTCGCTGGAGCGGGTCAGCGTCGACACGACGGTGCAGCCGAAAGCGATCGCCCATCCGACCGACAGCCGGCTGTACTGGAAGGCGCTCCAGCTCCTGGTGCGCCAGGCGAAACGGCACGGCATCACGCTGCGGCAGAGCCACACGCGGCTGGCCAAGGCGGCGATGGTGCGGGCCGGGCGGCACGCCCATGCCCGGCAATTCCGCCGGATGCGCCGCGCGCTCCGGCAGTTGCGCACCTATCTGGGCCGTGTGTTCCGCGATGTCGGGCGCAAGATCGCCGGCAACCAGGCGCTGGAGGGCAGGTTCGCCCGGCTGCTCGGCCTGGTCGAGCGGCTCCTGACTCGGAAACCGAAGGACAAGGACAAGCTTTATGCCCTGCATGCGCCCGAGGTGGTCTGCATCGCCAAGGGCAAGGCCCGCACCCCTTGCGAGTTCGGCGCCAAGGTCGGCATCGCGGTGACCAACCGCGAGGGGCTGGTGCTGGCGGCCAAGGCATTCGCCCGCAACCCATACGACGGTCACACCCTCGCCGCGACACTGGATCAGGCGACGTGCGTCAGCGGCGTCGCCGCCGAGCGGATCTACGTCGACAAGGGCTATCGCGGCCATGACTATGCCGGTGCGGGCCAGGTGATGATCGCCGGCCGGCGACGTGGCCTCTCCGCCACAATGCGTCGCGAACTGAGACGACGATCGGCCATCGAGGCCACCATCGGCCACATGAAGACCGACGGAAGGCTGGACCGGAACTTCCTCCTCGGCCAGGCTGGTGATGCCATCAACGCGCTGCTCGCCGCCGCCGGGCACAATCTGCGCCTCGTGCTCGCCGCCCTGGCCCTTTGGCTTGCCTACCTTCTGGCCGCAATCGCAAGCACCATCGCAAAATCCGATACTTCTGCCGGTCTTCTCGGAGCCCAACCGCCAATGCCTTAGCCGTTGTTCAGG
>CAWCWA010000016.1:0-126741 GCA_963799085.1 uncultured Alphaproteobacteria bacterium
CTCCCTTGAGTAGAAGGGATGGGTGCCCCTTCATGTAACGTAGCAGCAGTTTGAAACATTCTACCGGCTCAGGATCGAGCCGGGAGAGCATCACCCCAAATAGCTCGTCGCGCGGCGTCAGAACCTTCTCATCGTATTTGTGCTCATCGAACATCTGATAGGCCCGCGTGATTTCGCGGTCGACTAGCTCACCGGGTACGGACGAGTAACTCGCGATAACCTCGAGCATGCGAGGCGTCCCGACGATTGAAGCGGTACGTATACAGGCGGCGACAACTTCCTCGGGTTGGTTGGTGTGGCCCTCTAAGAGTTCCGGATTTGCTGCTGCAGCCGGCGCAAGTATTCGCGCAGCAGCGAAGTCGCTGGGTGGAAACAGTGCCTTTGCTTGCTCACGCAGGCGTGCCAGAAGGTCGGGGCGCAGGTTGCGACCCACGGTTTCGAGGCAGCAGACGGACGTGACCTCTGCTTCCTGGGAGCGGCGCAACTTGGACCGATCGCCCTGGAGCAGTTTCTCAACCAATTCGTCTCGGGCCTTCCCTTGCGCGTGGCCGGCCGCAAACACTATCACATCGCGCCAGCTCTCTTCGTCCGCGCGGTTCACTAAGGCGTCGCGGTCACCTTGGCCTAATGCCGCGCGCGCCCCCATGTATTCCAGGAATGTACGATGCACGAAATCCACGACGCCGTGTTGCGGCTGTCGCAGAACGCCGCTGCGCTCGACCAGTTCTTGCATGATCAGGTGCGGGTTGTCGCGCAAATGCGCCAGCCGCGGCAGAATCCGCTGGATCTCCCCCTCAGCGTCGTCCCGGTCGGCCTGGCTGATCCCGTTGCGCAGCATCCAGTAAGCGATGTTGTCGAGCAGGGTTTGCTTGCTCGCCCGATCCAGCCCGGCGACATATACCGCACCGATTTCCCGATCCTTTTCGCGGCGTTCCAACAGTAATTCGAGGGCGATCCTGTAGAGTTCCATGCGATCATCAGGGAGGTTTGCCTTCTGATCCCAGTTCAGCGCGCACATCATGGTGCAGAGCAATGGATTCGACGCAAGGCTCCGTATCGCCGGTCGTTCGCGCAGCGCCCGTCGAAGGCTGCGCTCGTTTTCGGTTAATTGTGCGAGCACCGCGAGGTCGGCGAGGCCGCTCGCGACCTCAGCATGCCATCTCATCAACAATGCTTCACTATCGTCGGGCGTCATAGACTCCAGGGTCACGCCCGTGTACCCGACCTGAGCTAGCCGCGTCCCGAGCGGGATCTCGTCGGAATCCAAAGCCGCCGGCCGCGAGCTTACGACAAATATAGCGGCAGGATATTGCTCTTGCAGGCCCCGCAACCACTCGAAGAGTTGCCCACGCCTCTGGGCCGGTACCTCGTCGATGCCATCAACCAACACGAGGCCGCACTCAGCCATCGCACGATTTGCCCAACCGTGCGGCATTAGAGGCTGACCCGAAATGAATTGAGTGATTTCAGCAACTTGTGTATCCGTCTGGTTGGCACGCGAGACGGGGGGCACAAGATGTGGACTGAAACCACTCGACGGCAGTATGGCCGGGAAGATCTGCGCTATGCAAGCGATGTCACCGATCAGGAGTGGGGGTTGATCGAAGCCGAACTGCCGCCGGACAAGAAGCTGGGGCGACCGCGCACCACGCAATTGCGGGCTGTCGTCAACGCGCTGCTCTACATGCTGACGACCGGTTGCCAGTGGCGGCAGTTGCCAAAGGAGTTTCCGCCGTATTCGACGGTACAGCGCTTCTTCTACCGGTGGCGGGAGGACGGGTTGTGGCGCAAGATCAATCACGGCTTGCTGATGCGGGTGCGCGAGGCCAGCGGGCGCGAGGCCAGCCCCAGCGCCGGGGTGATCGACAGCCAGTCGGTCAAGACCACCGAAGCCGGGGGGCCGCGCGGCTATGACGCCGGCAAGAAGATCAACGGACGCAAGCGCCATCTGCTCACCGACACCCTTGGCCTGCCGGTCGCGGCCGTGGTTCATCCCGCCGACATCCAGGATCGCGACGGCGCGCCGCTGGTCCTGGCCGGCGCCCGTTTTCTCTATCCCTGGCTGCGCCACGTCTTTGCCGATGGCGGCTATGCCGGGGTCAAACTGGCCACCGCCCTCGACAAGATCGGCCGGTGGACGGTCCAGATCGTCAAGCGCAGCGATCCGGCAACCGGCTTTGTGGTTCTGCCGCGGCGCTGGGTTGTCGAGCGCACCTTGGCTTGGCTCAGTCGCAACCGCCGCCTCGCCAAGGACTTCGAGGCCAGCCTGGAAAGCGCTCTCGCCTGGCTGTTTCTCGCCAGCACCAAGCTACTTATGCGTAGATTAGCAAGGCTAACACACGCTCACACTGTATTATGAGTCGGACACTTAGGTCAACAAGGTTACCAAGTGGCCCGGACAAGAACTGCCCCGGCGTTGGGAATGTCCGCGCCGGATCTCGAAATTCGCGCAGCTTCAAGTAGAACGGGATGCGCTCATTCCATCCTTCCAGCGCCCCGGCAAAGCTACGCCTCGCCGCTTGCACGGCTAGCCACTGCATAAGGACTGTCTTCCCGAAACCCGCCTCGCCCCGAACAAGGACTCGACTTGCACTGGCGAGTCCCTCGTCGACTCGGCTCGGTTCGCCGGTGCCTTCCCGTACTGCACTCAAAGGGACATAGGTCCGCGTCAAGCCGTATTCGCGGGTTGCCGCTCCAGTGAGACGGACACCAAAAAGCTCTACTCGGTCCAACACACGCGCCAGTGAGAACCTATACTCATGTTCGAATTCTGCTTCTGCCTGGTCGCGCGTGTCGGACCCCTGACGTCGTATCGCGACGACCTCATCCAGCACGCTCTGGAGCTCTCGCAGAATCGACGTACTGCGTAGCAGTAGCTCTTTGGTCGCTTCTGCGTCGAACTGCGGCAACTTTGGAGCCAGCGACACGATGTAATTGCAGCATTCCCGGCGCAGCCGTTCCCCTAGTGACCGAGCGTCCTCTGCCAGAAGCCCGAATGCGTCTGGAGCGGCTTCGCGGACGGCACGCTCTAAAAGAGTTGCGTCGAGGTCCGCACGCATAATCGCTGGGCCGAGCTCAAGCTTTCCCAACGCGTTCGAGACGGCGAGAGCTGCCGCTTCACGCTCGTTCTCCGCGAGATTTGGAAACTCAACGCCAATGAACCGCTCCAGCCGCGTTGCCACGTCGTCTTCGAGGTTTCGAACCAACCCCTCAGCCGAACGTGCGACACGCCAATCTTCAAAGTGCTTCTTGATGGTCTCGATGACGCCTTCAGCGCCACCGACCAAGCCCTCGTCTTTCAACCACAGCTTAACGACAACTTTGGCCAGCTTCGCGGCAACGTTGATCGTGAGGGCTTCAATTGACGCCATAGTGTTACCCCCTGCTGATTATTTCTATAATTAATAGGGCGAAAGTAAGCATCGAACAACCCTGGGCTTTGCAGACCTTACAGTTTTCCCGGCAAGATCCCCTGCCGAACGACGGCGGTAAATTCGCCACATTTTGATTGTATTATAGAGACTGCACCGGTTGTGGACGGGCCGTTTGCTGCCGCGCGGCAATCAGGGTGAGAACGGCACGTCAATCAGGATGAGAAAGCGCCGCTGGATTTGTGACGCAGGGAGGGCGTAGCCCGACCGAAGTCGCGAATCCAGCGGCGGCGCGAACCCGGAGAGGGGCGCGCATCCGGCGATCGCAGCCGGCTGGATATGGAGCGGTTCTTCATACCGATGAGGAACCGCACTTGCCCGGCCGCCACATCACCGATTGCCAGATGAGGCTGTATATGAGTTTCCGTCAGACCGAGACGCCGGCCGTTTCCGCCGCCAAGGCCGGGTTCGCGACCTCCAGCGGCTATCGCTTCGAGCACGACTCTCGACTGCCCTCGCAAAAGAAAGCCCCGCGCGGCCGGCGGCGGCCCGATCCGCTGGGCGAGGTATGGGACAGCGAGGTGGTGCCGCTGCTGAAGAGCATCCCCGGTTTGCGGCCGGTCGCCATTTTCGACGAGATCCGGCGGCGCCACCCCGAGATCGGCGCCGGCATCCGCCGCACGTTGGAGCGGCGCATCCGTACCTGGCGGGCTCTGCATGGCACCGAGCAGGATGTCATCTTCCGGCAGGAGCACCCACCGGGTCGACTTGGGCTGTCCGATTTTACCGACTTGCGCGATCGCGGCGTCAGCGTCGCCGGGGTGCCGCTTGATCACCGGCTCTATCACTTCCGTCTGGCCTTCTCGGGCTGGGAGCACGCTCGTGTCGTGCTCGGCGGCGAAAGCTTCGTGGCGCTGGCCGAGGGCCTGCAGAATGCGCTGTGGGCGCTCGGCCGCGCCCCGTTGCAGCACCGCAGCGACAGCCTGTCGGCCGCCTTTCGCAATCTTGACGAGGAACTCAAGGCAGGATCAGACCCGCCGCTACGAGGCGCTGTGCGCGCATTACGGCATGGAGCCGACCCGCAACAATCGCGGCATCGCACACGAGAACGGATCGATCGAAAGCCCGCACGGCCATCTCAAGCAGGCGATTGAGGACGCGCTGTTGCTGCGTGGCTCGCGCGACTTCGACAGCTTGGATGCCTACCGCTGCTTCATCGACGAGATCGTCGGCCGCCGCAACGCCCGACTGAAGAAGCGGCTGGAACTCGAGCGCCCGGCACTGCAGTCGCTGCCGGAGCGCCGCACGACCGATTACGAGGAGACGATCGTCATCGTCACCTCGACGAGCGGCTTCACGCTCAAGAAGGTGTTCTATTCGGTGCCGTCGCGACTGATCGGCCATCGCCTACGGGTGCGCCTGTACGACGACCGGCTCGACTGCCTTCTCGGCAGCACCCCGCTGATGACGCTGCGCCGTGGCCGGGCGCATCCCAGCGGCAAGCGCGGTCATGTCGTCGATTATCGGCATGTCATTCACGCCTTGCGGCGCAAGCCGATGGCTTTGCTCAACCTGGTTTATCGCGAGCAGCTCTTTCCACGCCGCGCCTACCAGCGCGCGTTCGAGGCGCTGTTGGCGGCCGACGGCGAGAAGCGGGCGTGCCGCACCATCGTCGGATTGCTGGCGCTGGCGCACGACCGCGCCTGCGAGGCCGAACTCGCCGGCATCATCGACGCCGAACTCGACGCCGGCAGACTGCCTGATCTGGACATCCTCGGCCGGCACTTCGGGCCCGATCCCGCCGCCATTCCAGACATCACCGTCAAACTAACGCCGCTGCATCTCTATGACGAACTCGGCATCGTCCGGGCGGGCGGTGCCGTATGAAGGCCGCCGACCCGATCGACACCGCCCGCGTCGAGCTGCTGCTCGCCGAGCTGCGCCTACCGGCCGTCAAACACGTCTGGGCGGCGCTGGCTGCCCAGGCCGACAAGGAAGGCTGGCCGGCCGCGCGCTTTCTGGCCGCGCTCGCCGAGCACGAGATGGCCGAACGCGTTCGCCGCCGCATCGAGCGTCATCTCGCCGAAGCCCGCCTGCCGCCCGGCAAGACCCTCGACACCTTCGACTTCGAGGCCGTTCCGGTGGTCAGCAAGGCGCAGGTCATGGCGCTCGCCGCCGGCGACGCTTGGCTCAACCAGGGCGCCAATCTCTTGCTGTTCGGCCCGCCGGGCGGCGGCAAGAGCCATCTGGCGGCAGCGCTCGGCTTCGCGCTCGTCGAAAACGGCTGGCGTGTGCTGTTCACCCGCACCACCGATCTCGTGCAACGGCTGCAGATCGCTCGTCGCGAGCTCGCCCTCGAAGCTGCGATCGCCAGGCTCGACAAATATCACCTACTGATCCTTGACGACCTCGCCTACGTCACCAAGGACCAGGCCGAGACCAGCGTGCTGTTCGAGCTGATCAGCGCCCGCTACGAGCACCGCTCGCTGCTGATCACCGCCAACCAGCCGTTCGGCGAGTGGGGCAAGGTCTTTCCCGATCCGGCGATGACCGTCGCCGTCGTCGACCGCCTCGTGCACCACGCGACGATCTTCGAGATGAACGTCGAAAGCTACCGCCGCCGCGCTGCCCTCGAACGCAAACGCGGCCCTGGACGGCCGCCCGTCACCGCGACAATCAAAGCCAACGCCTGATTGACGCTCAGCGACAATCAAACCTTGCGCCGCCCGCAATCAGCGACAATCATCCGGATGCCGCGACGCCGGATTCCCACCCTGATTGTCGCCGCTTTCCCATCCAGATCGCCGCGCTACAGCTTGCTGTATTTTTGCTGCAAATAACAGCTAAAACAGCATAACCGGGAGCGCGGCTCCGGCTAGGCGAGTGCCCCCGGGTCGAAATCGTAGAGCCAGCGCAAGGCCTCCGGGGAACGGTCGCCGGCCACGGCCCAGGCGGCATCGCGCGCCTCCTGCTCCGGCCCGTCGGGGAGGTGGAAACGCGTCTTGTTGGCCCGCGACATCACCTGCAGACGGCTGACGCGCGGCAGCCGCAGCCGCTCGTAATGCCGCAGCGCCGCGGCTGTATCGCCGTGCGGAGGCGGCGCCGAGGCAGGCATCCAAGGTAGCTTGAGCGGCGCCCTGGCCCATGAACGGGTACATCGGATGGCAGGCGTCGCCGAGCAGAGTGGCCCGGCCGCGCGACCAGACCGGCAGCGGATCTCGGTCGAAGAGCGCCCAGATGAAGCAGGTCTCGGCCGCCCCGGTGATGCGCCGGATCTGCGGGTGCCAGTCGGCAAACGCGGCAAGCGCCCGCTCGACCGTGGCGCGGTCGGTCCAGTCCTCGCGGTTCCACTCGTCGTGCTCGGTCCAGCCTACGAAATTGAGCAGCCGGCCGCGCGAGACAAAGTAATGGACGAAGTGCCCGCCGGGGCCGACCCAGGATTGCGAACCGAGTTCAAGCCCGAGATCGGCGATCCGCTCGACCGGAACGAGCCCGCGATAGGCGACACAGCCGGCGAATTGCGGCGGCTCGTCGCCGAAAAGCCCGGCGCGGACAGTCGAATGAATGCCGTCGGCGCCGATCAGCACATCGGCCTCGACACGCGAGCCGTCGGCGAACCGGGCCTCGACGCGGTCGCCGCGATCGGCGAAATCGACGAGTCGGCGGCCGAGATGGATGTGTTCGGCGGGAAATCCCGCGGCGATGACCGAGAGGAGATCGGCCCGGTGGATCGTCAGATGCGGCGCGCCGTAGAGTTCCTCGCAGAGCGGGTTGAGCCTTGCCCGCTGCAGGGTGCGGCCGTCCTGCCAGCGCCGCTGATGCGCGCCGCGCGGCCTGACCCCCTCGCGCAGCAGCCCCTCGGCGAGCCCCAGGCGATAGAGAGGACGCGCACCGCGTTCGGGCCCATATTGATGCCGCCGCCGACCTCGGTGAGTTCGGGCGCCTGCTCGTAAACATCGACGGCAAATCCCGCCTGGCGCAGTGACAATGCCGCCGTTAGCCCGCCGATGCCGGCCCCGATCACAGCGATGGTCAGAGGTGCGCTCGTCATAAGGCGAGTTTATCCGGCTTGCGGGCCTGCCGCACTTGCGTTCGCTTGCGGTCGGGTCTCGGAACGGGCAGGCTGGTCTTATTCTCATGAAACCCGGAGGAGTTCGCCATGGCCGCCGCCGTCCGCAACGTCGCCCGCGAAAAGCTCCAACAGGGCCAGTTATCGCTGGGTGTGGGGATCCGCATGACCCGCAGCGTCGAGATCGGCAAGGCGATGGCGGCGGCCGGGTTCGACTGGCTCTTTCTCGACATGGAGCATGGTGTGATGTCGCTCGAAGCCAGCGCGCAGATCGCGACCGCGGCCCTCGACGCCGAGATCGCACCGATCGCCCGGGTTCCGAACGGCGAATATGCGATCGCGACCCGTGCGCTCGACAATGGCGCGCTCGGCATCGTGATGCCGCATGTCGACACCGCCGCCGAGGCGCGCGAGGTCGTCGACCGCCTCAAATACCCGCCGGTCGGCCACCGCTCGATGGGCGGCATCGGGCCGCATTACGGGCTGCGCTCGGCAAGTTCGGGCGAGGCGGCAGCAGCACTCAACGCCGCCACCTGACCGTCGTGATGCTGGAAACCCCGACCGCGATCGCCAACGCCGAGGAAATCGCCGCGGTGCCGGGGGTCGACGTTTTGCTGATCGGCACCAACGATCTCTGCGCCGAAATGGGCATCCACGGAGATTTCGGCAACGAGCGGGTCGCCGAGGCCTATCGCGCGATGATCGCCGCCGCCCGCCATCACGGCAAATTCCCCGGCACGGCCGGCATCTACAACGAGGCGATCATGCCGCGCTATATCGAGATGGGCGCGCGCTTCATCCTGTCGGGCCAGAATGCCGCCTTCATGGCCGCCGCTGCCGCGCAGCGCACCGGCTTTCTGCGCAAGCTGTCGGTCGGGTGATCGGGGTCAGTCACCGCCAAAGGCCGGCTTCACCTCCTGGCACAAGAGGCGCAGCGCCTTTAGCACCTTCTGGTGCGGGATCAGGCCGCCGCAATTGAGTTCCGCTAGGAGGCCGCTCAACCCGATCTCGGCCTGCAATGATTTGAGGCGCCGGGCGATCGTGTCGGGCGTCCCGATCAAGACGTTGGCGGCGAGCGCATCCTCGTAGCTGCGACGGCGCAGATCGTGGACGCGCTGCATCCGCCGCTCGGCGGTGACCGGGTCGACGAGCCTCGCCGCACCTTCGAGCAGATCGGCCTGCTCATGGTAGAAGTGCATGATGCTGTCGCGCGGCTCGGCGCGGGCGGCCTCCTCGGTCTCGGCGATATAGGTCGGGGCCGAGAGGAAGACCTGGCCGCGGCCGGGATGGCCCGCCGCCTCCCAGGCGTCGTGGTAGCTCTGTACCTGCTTCGCCAGTTCCGGCCACGGCGTATGCCGCACCGAGGCGAAGACCGGCAGGCCGCGGCGGCCGATCGCCGGGAAGGTGTCGGGCGTGCTGGCGGCGATCCGGATCGGCGGCGTCGGCTTCTGATAGGGTTTCGGCACCAGCGCCACGTTCTTGAACTGGTGGTAGCGGCCTTCGTAGGAAAAGACCGGCTCGGTCCAGGCGAGCTGCACGATTTCGAGGATCTCGCGAAATCGGTCCTGGCTCTCGGCGTAGGAGACGCCGTAGGCGGCGTAGGTCTGCGCGACCCCGCTGCGCCCGACGCCGAAGATCAGCCGGCCGTGGCTCAATTGGTCGACCGTCGCCGCCTCTTCGGCGAGCCGCAGCGGATGGCACAACGGCAAGACCTGCACCGCAATGCCGATCTTCATCCGCTTGGTGCGCGATGCGATCGCGCTCGCGATGCTGAGCGGCGCCGCCAGCACGGAACGGCGCGGCTCGAAATGCAGTTCTGCGAGCCACATCACGTCGAGCCCCCAGCCTTCGGCCGCATCCACCTGCGCCATTGCCTCGTCGAAAGCCTCGCTCTCGCTCCGCCCCGGCAATGACGGAAACTCGTGAAACATGCCGAATTCCATGCTCGTGCCTCGCTCGACTGCGTCCCTCGCGTCGCCTTCAGCCTAGCCAAGCTTGCCGGCCGACGCCAACCCCGATCCGCATGGCCCTTCTCGCCCGCCTTCGATAATGCGAAGCTCGCTGGCGCAATCGGCCGTGACGGGAGAGACGCGATGGAACTCGGCTATATCGGGTTGGGCAATATGGGCGGGGCGTTGGCGCGACGGTTGTTGCGCGAGCACAAGATGCGCGTCTTCGACCTGCGCCCCGAGGTCGTGGCCCGCTTCGCCGACGCCGGCGCCATCCCGACGCAGAGTGCGGAGGCATTGGCGCGCGAGAGCGACATGGTCATGACCTGCCTGCCAACCTCGGCCGAGGTGCGCGACGTGTTGTTTGGCTCGGGCGGTGTGGCCGAGGTCTTGCGGCCGGGTCAGATCTGGGCCGACATGACGACGGGCGATCCGGGCGAGACCCGCGAGATGGCCGCACGGCTCGCCGAGAAGGGCGTAGAGATGATCGACGCGCCAGTCAGCGGCGGCCCGCACGGCGCGAATGCCGGCACGATCGCGATCATGGTGGGAGCACCCCCCGAGCTCTTCGCCAAGGTGAAGCCGATCTTCGAGACGATCAGCCCCAACATCTTTCACACCGGTGCTGTCGGCACCGGCCACGTCATGAAGCTCGTCAACAACGTCATCAGCGCCGGAGTTCGCGCCGTCACCTTCGAGGCGCTGGCGATGGGGATCAAGAGCGGGCTCAGCCTCGAAGCCTGCACCGCGGTTCTCCAGAAGGGGAGCGCCCGTAGCGCCACGACCGAACTCTCGTTGCCGAAACTGATGCAGAACGACTTCGCGGTCAGCTTCACGCTCGCGTTGATGCACAAGGATGTGCGGCTGGCGACCAAGCTCGGCCAGGACAGCGCCAGCCCGATGATCCTCGCCAATGTCGTGCGCGAACTCTTCCAGACCGTGATCAACGAACATGGCGCGGACAAGGACACGCTGACGCTCGTCAAGCTCTTCGAAAAGAACGCCGGCGTCGCCATCACTCCGCGCTGACGGAGGCGGGAGATGCGCTTTACCGACAAGGTCGCGGTGATCACCGCGGCGGCAAGCGGCATCGGGCGGGCGACCGCCGACATCATAGCGCGCGAAGGCGGCATCGTCGTCGCCGTCGATCTCGACCAGGGCAGGCTCGACGAGACCGTAGCGGCGTTGCGCGCGGCGGGTGGACGGGCACAGGGTCGCCGCGTCGACGTACTCGACGCCGCCCAGGTCGAGGCGCTCGTCGCTTCGGTGGTGCAGGAATGCGGTGTCGATCGACATTCTGGTCAATGCGGTCGGCGGCAGCACGATCATCGCGCATCCGGGCGCCGCGGTGGAACAGCTGACGCTCGCCGACTGGCAGCGGCTGATCGCCTTCAACCTCGACGGCACTTTCAACTGCTGCCATGCGGTGATCCCGGTCATGCAGCGCCAGCGCCGCGGCAAGATCGTCAATCTCTCCTCGATCGCCGGCCGCGGCCTCTCGGCTTCGAGCAGTGCCGCCTACGCCGCGGCGAAAGGCGGGATCATCGCCTTCACCCGCAAGATCGCCTTCGAACTGGGGCCTTACGGCATCAACGTCAATGCGATAGCGCCCAGCCGCACCTTGACCGAGCGCATCCGCCCGCGCTGGGAGCAGCAGAGCCCCGAGGACCAGCAGGCTGAAATCGACCGCACGCCGTTGCGCCGCGTCGCCGAGGCGCCGGACCAGGCCAAAGTCATCTGCTTTCTCGCTTCGAGCGACGCCGACTTCGTCACCGGCCTCACGATCGACGTGACCGGCGGCAATTGAACAAGGGCTGCCGTTGACCATGCGCGAACTGGCGCATCCGAAAACCGAAAATAAGGAGACCTAAGCCATGGCGACATTCGTATTGATCCACGGGGCGTATCAGGGCGGCTGGATCTGGCAGCCGACGGCGGCGCGGCTGCGCGCGGCCGGGCATACGGTCTATGCGCCCTCGCTCGACGGTTGCGGGGAGCGCCGTCATCAATTGCGCGCGGGCATCACCACCGAAACTCACGCCCAAGAGATCGCCGAACTTCTCTTCTACGAGGATCTGCGCGATGTCGTGATGGCCGGGACCAGTGCCGGCGGCATGGTGTTGTGCCGGGCGGCGGAGATGGCGCGCGACCGCATCGGCCATCTTGTCTTCGTCGATGCGCTGGCCTTGCGCGACGGCGAGCGGGTCGGCGAGATCGTCAACCGGCCGACCCCGCGGGTCACCACTGGGCTTGGCGTCGCGCCCTCGCGCGAGGACGCCGAGAACCGCACCTTCGCCGATCTCGAACCCACTTTGCGCGGCTGGGCGCTTGCCCGCTATACGCCGCACCCGATCGCCGCGATGGAGGAGCCGGTATCGCTGAAGAGTTTCTGGGGCCAGTCCTGGCCGGGCGCCCTGGTGATCCGCTGCCGCCGCGCCGCCAACCCGCCCGAGCCGCACCAGCGCCGCACCGCCGAAACGCTCGGCGGCAAATATGTCGAGATCGACGCCGGCCACTACCCGATGCTGTCGCATCCCGACGTGCTAGCGCCGCTTCTGATGCAGCATTGACCATGACCGCGGTCGCGCTCGCCGCCAACGAGGCGCCCGGCCCGATGACCGGCCGGCGCTATGTCGAGAGCCTGAAGGACGGTCGAGAGGTCTGGATCGACGGCGAGCGGGTCGCGGATGTGACCACGCATCCGGCGTTCCGCGACATGGTCGGCGAACTGGCGCGCGTCTACGATCTGCAGAACAGCCCGCGATACCGCGACGAGATGACCTGCGTCGATCCGCCGACCGGCGGGCGGATCAGTGTGAGCTGGCTGTTGCCGCGCTCGGCCGAGGATCTCAAGCGCAAGCGCCGCAACAGCGAATTGTGGAACGAGCTGACCTGGGGCCAGCTCGGCCGCAGCCCCGACATCCTGGCGCCCTACATCATCTCGGCCTTGCATCTGAAGGATCTGTTCAGCGCGGTCAAACACCCGAAATGCGATTTCGGCGAGAACCTCGAAAATTATTATAATTACTGCAAAAGCCGCGACTTGTTTTTGACCCATGCGCTGGGCGACCCGCAGGTCGACCGCAGCACCCAGCCGCAGAACGAGCAGCGCAGCGTCTCCGAGGACGACGAAGTCGCCCTCCACGTCGTCGAGGAAGCCAGCGAAGGGGTGATCGTCACCGGCGGCAAGCAGCTCTCGACCGCCGCACCGCACAGCAACGAATGTTATGTCTCGCTGTCGGCCACCTTCGCCCGGCGGAGCAACCCCAAATGCGTGCTTGCCTTCTCGATCCCGACCAATGCGCCGGGCCTCAAAATCCTGGCCCGCGAACCGATCTCGCGCTGGCGCGGCACCTGGGGCCACCCCTTCAAAATGCTCGACGAGCAGGATTGCATGCTGTTCTTCGACCGCGTGCTGGTGCCGTGGGACCGGCTCTTCATGCTCTACGATTCCACACCGATGGTGCGGATGCTCGGCGCCGACGGGCAGGGGGTCGGTTTCAACTTTCTCGGCTGGGCCAATCTCTGCCGCGTCGAGGTGCGCATGCGATTGATGACCGCGGTGGCGACGATGGTGGCCGAGGCGATCGGCGTCATCGACTATCGCGAGGTCGCCGCAAAACTCGGCGAGATGGTGACCTATTGCGAGGTGTGGCGGCATGCGATGGACGGCGTCGAGCATGAGGCCGGACCCACACCGTCGGGCCAGTGGACATTAGGCCCGGCGCGCAGCCTGCACATCTGGTTCGCTCAGGTCTCGGGCCGCATGACCGAACTGCTGCGCGAGATCTGCGCCTCCGGGATCATCATGCAGCCGAGCGAGAACGACCTCGCACACCCGGAAATCCGCCCCTATCTCGACCGCTACATGCGCGGCCGCGATGCAGATGTCGAGTACAAGTCGAGGCTGTTCCGGCTGGCGCACGAACTCGCTGCCTCCTCCTTCGGTCTGCGCCAGGAGATTTACGAGTACTGGCATGCGGGCGACCCGAACCGAAACCGCATCAACCTGCTGCGCAGCTATGACCAGGGGGCGATGCGTGAGCGCATCCGCGATATGCTGAAGGCGCCGCTCGCCCACGACGACGGCTGATGAGCGAACGACGCCGATGCCGCGGGACATCGCCGCTGGCGATAATCGCGTAGCGCCCGGAGAAGAGGAAGAAGCCGATGAAAGTCGTCAAGGTCGAGGATCTGCATTGCGACGCCGGCTGGCGGGTCAATTCGTTTCTGAAGGTCACGACCGACGACGGCGTGGTCGGCTGGTCCGAATACATGGAAGGCTATGGCGCGCAGGGTCTGACTGGGGTCATCCACAAGCTCGCTGAGCGCTGGGTCGTTGGCCAGGATCCGCGGCCGGTCGAGCGCATCACGGCGTTGATGTACGCCGCGACCCGCCAGGCGCCGGGCGGCATCAATCACCAGGCGATCGCGGCGATCGAAAATGCGCTCGTGGACGTCAAGGCGCGAGCGCTGGGGATACCCGTCTACGAAATGCTGGGCGGCCCGGTTCGCGACCGGCTGCAGCTCTACTGGTCGCATTGCGGCACTTACCGAGCACGCCATGCCGACCATGTGCGCGAATGGGCCGGGGTTGATCCCGTCCGCTCGCTCGACGACATCGTGGTGTTGGGTGAGGAGGTGGCGCGGCGCGGTTTCAAGGGGCTGAAGACCAACATCATCCGCTTCGACGGCGCCAAGCCCTATATTCATGGCCCCGGCACCAATGCGGCACCCGGCTATCCTGAGCTCAACATCGACGGCCGCATCGTCGAGGCGGCGGTGCAACAACTCGCCGCCTTCCGCAAGGGTGCGGGCCCGTATGTCGGGCTCCATCTCGATACCAATTTCAACTACAAGACCGAGGGCTATATCCGGCTCGCGCGGGCGCTGGAACCGCTGGACCTGACCTGGATCGAGATCGACACCTACGACCCGGCGGCATTGGCCTTAATCCGGCGCTCGGCGCGGGTGCCGGTCGCGTCCTGCAAGTCGCTCTACGGACGCCGCCAGTTCCGGCCGTTCTTTGAACAGCAATCGGTCGATGTCGCGATCATCGACGTCGCGTGGAACGGCATTCTCGAGTCGGTGAAGATCGCGGCGATGGCCGACGCCTTCGAAATCAACGTCGCGCCGCATAATTTCAACGGCCATCTGGGCTCGCTGATCAGCGCGCATATGTGCGCCGCGATCCCCAATTTCCGGGTCATGGAGATCGACATCGATGACGTGTCGTGGAAGGATGACATCGTCACCCGGGCGCCGGTCATCGAGAACGGCGATCTGATCCTGCCAGCCGGCCCCGGCTGGGGTGCCGAAGTCAACGAAGAATTCGTCCGCGCCCACCCGCCGAAGCGATAGGGGTTGCCGTTACTCGGCTTAACGCTATCGCTGCGCGCTTCGGGTGCGGCGGCGATGGCGCACGAGGCCGAAACTCGCCAACGCGGCCGCCAAGAGCCCCAATCCCGAAGGCTCCGGAACCTCGGCGACCAATATCCCATATTTCACGCGGCGGTGATTCCCAGTGGGCGGTCCCGACTGGCCGCCCGAACTCACCCGAAGCGTCGTAGCCAAGGACGTCCATGACCGTCAGGTCCGCCGTCGACAATGGCAGCATGACGCCGGAGTGGGCAGCGGCGTTGTAGGCGTCGACCGTGTATCCCGCCCAGTCGCCGAGGTCGCCGCCGCCGGTGCCGTTGAAGGTCGCGAGATTGGTTACGCCGCCGTTGATCGAAAAATACTGGCCGTTGCCCGGGGTCAATGCTCGATGTGCGGATGACGAATAGCGGAACAGGTCGAGGGGGTCTAAGGCGCTGCCGAAAGTGCCAAGATCGGAAATGCGGCCGAGCACCTCGGAAACCTCGTGCTCGGCGACGCCGATAAAGTCATACGCGCCGGCCACCGCGCGCTGCGACGGATCGAAGGTCCAGCGGGCCGTCGCGTCAAAGCCGACATAACCGTCCCTTCCAGTATAGCTGATCAGCTTCAGCGCCTCCGCCTCGGCGGTCGCCATCAACTCGCGCTTACCGCCGGTCGGGTCCGCGGTGGGCAGGCTGGCGAGGGCAGTGGTGTCGGCTGCCGACTTCCGGTCGGCCGTCAATGCGTTGCGAACCTGGCCGTAGCTGTAATAGCCGGCCAGGTAGGTGATGCTTTCCCCAAGGGCCCCGGAGGCGATCGAGCTGCCGGCGATTTCGCCCCAGCCCACATTGATGTTGACGGTGATCGGATCGGAAAAGGTGGTCTGGAAATAACTGACCGCGCTCTGAAAGGCTGTCTTGAAGCCGGCGGGAGCACTGCTGACACTCGTGTCGTAGGTCGGATTGATGACGAGGGCGCTAACGGACCCGTTCGCCAGCAGCAGCGCGGCAGAGATCAGCAGCGTCCCCAGGAACCGGCGCCGGCCGCCCTTTGACCCGGCGGTTATGAATGTCACACCTCGATGATTCATGTCGCTGCCCCCAAAACTTCGATTGCCGATCTGTGGATCGCGCGAAATAGAACTAACCCGGCCTCGATCGACCGGTGCGGGACAAAGTTGCGGCAAACTCCGTCAGTTCATCGTCCGGGCCCGCGCCCCCCGAAAAGTCGCCGGCGACAGTCGGTCGTGCGCGCGAGGCCGGTATTTGGAATACCTCTGCAATTCACTCCCGCCGCCACCGGATCGTGCTAGGCTTGCCGATGCAGGAGGAGCGAATGGACACGATCGTCGACGAAACGAGGTTACCCGCGGACATCGACGCACAGCCCCTGGTGCGGGCGGCGGCGGCAATACAGCCGGTGCTGCGCAAGTATCATGACGAGATCGAACGCGAGCAGCGTATGCCCAAGCCGCTGTTCGAACAGTTGCGCGAGGCCGGCTTCTACAAGATGGTGATCCCGCGTTCGCTGGGCGGTTTCCAGGTCGACCCGTTGACCTATCTGCGGGTCGTCGAACGCCTGGCCGAAGGTGTGGGCTCGGTCGGCTGGAATCTCGGCAACGGCGGCGTGGGTCAGTTGGTGACGCTCGGGTTGCCGGACGACGGCGTCGAGGAAATATACGGGAAGCGGGCGGACACGGTCATCGCCGGGACCGCGGTGCCGGGCGGCGGCCAGGCGACGCCTGTCAATGGCGGCTACCGGGTCAGTGGTCACTGGCAGTTCGGCAGCGGCTGCCAGGAGGCGAGCTGGCTATTGGGAAGCTTCCAGGTGATCGGCGATAATGGCCAGCCCCAGCGCCACCCGGATGGCGGCTCGCTCTACTGGCGCGGGGTGTTCAACCGCGAGGAAGCCGAGATTGTGCCGGGAAGCTGGGATGTGTCGGGCTTGCGCGGCACCGGCAGCTTCGACTGGACGGTCAAGGACGTCTTCCTGCCGGAACGACGCACCATGCCGCAGATCGGGATCCCGCTCGAAAACCAATGGGCGCGCTGGCCCGGCGTCACCTATCAGCTCCCGGTGCAATGCTGGGTCGGGCCGCACCACAGCGCCGTGATAACCGGCATCGCGCGCGCCGGCCTCGAGGCGTTGATCGATCTAGCGGGCGGCAAGCAGCCGCGTGGCCGCCCGGTCGGGTTGCTCTGCGAGAACCCGCAGGTGCAAGACGCCGTCGGCCGGGCCGATGCGATCCTCAATGCCGGCCGCGCCTACCGCACCGCGATGATCGCTGAATTGTGGAACACCATCGCTTCGGGCGAAGAGACCACACTCGAACAGCGCGCCCGCTGCCGCCTGGCCTCGACCTATGCCGGGGACAGCGCGCGCCAGGCAATGGACATGGTCTACCGCCACGGCGGCAGCACTTCGTTCAAGCGCGAAAGCCGGCTCGCCGAATGCTGGCGCGACCTGCATGTCGTCGCCCAGACGGTCACGATCGCGCCCGAATGGTACCCGATCGGCGGTCGGGTCTACCTCGGGATGGATCCGGGCTCGCGCCTGCGCTGAGCGGCGACCGCTGGACAGGATCGGCCGCCCGAGTCACTCTCGGCGGATGGACGACAGAGCGTTGAGCGTGCGTCAGGTCCTGGCCGGCGAGGCCCCCGCCGATAGGCCGGTGACGGTCAAGGGCTGGGTGCGCACGAGGCGCGAATTCAAAGGCCGGCATTTCCTTCGTCCATCTGTCGGACGGTTCGTCCTTCCACCCGCTGCAGGTGGTGGCGCCGAACATGTTGCCGAACTATGCCGATGAGGTACTGCGGCTGACGGCCGGCAGCGCGGTCGAGGCGACTGGGATGATCGTGCCGTCGCCGGCGAAGGGGCAGCCCTTCGAGATGCAGGCGAGCACGGTCAAGGTCATCGGCTGGGTCGACGATCCGGAGACCTACCCGATCCAGCCTAAGCCGCACACCTTGGAATTCCTGCGCGAGGTGGCGCACCTGCGGCCGCGCACCAATGTGATCGGTGCGGCGACCCGGGTGCGGCACACGCTCGCCAAGGCGATCCACCGCTTTTTCGACGAGAACGGGTTCTTCTGGGTCAACACGCCGATCATCACCGCCTCCGACGCGGAGGGGGCGGGGGCATTGTTCCGCGTGTCGACACTGGATTTCGCCAACCTGCCGCGCACCTCGGACGGCAAAGTCGATTTCGCCCAGGATTTCTTCGGCCGCGAGGCGTTCCTGACGGTCTCGGGCCAGCTCAATGTCGAGGCCTATTGCCTGGCGTTGACCAAGGTCTACACATTCGGGCCGACTTTCCGCGCCGAGAACTCGAACACCAGCCGCCACCTCGCCGAGTTCTGGATGATCGAGCCCGAGATCGCGTTCGCCGACCTCGCCGACAATGCGGTATTGGCGGAGGCGCTCTTGAAATACACCTTCGCGGCGTTGCTTAACGAAAGGCAGGAAGATCTCGCTTTCTTCGACCAGCGCATCGAGAAGGGGTTGTTGGCGAAACTCGAAGGGATCGTCGGCGCGGAATTCGCTCATATGGATTACACCGAGGCGATCAGGGTGCTGGAACGCGCGAACCAGAAATTCGAGTTCCCGGTCAAGTGGGGCATCGATTTGCAATCGGAGCACGAGCGCTATCTGACCGAAAAGTACGCGAAGAAGCCGGTCATCGTGATGAACTACCCGAAGGCCATCAAAGCGTTCTACATGCGGGTCAACGACGACGGCAGGACGGTCGCGGCGATGGACGTATTGGCGCCGGGGATCGGCGAGATCATCGGCGGCAGCCAGCGCGAGGAGCGGCTCGACATGCTGGACGCGCGGATGGCCGAATGCCACATCGACCGCGAGCACTACGCCTGGTACCGCGATCTCCGCCGCTACGGCACGGTGCCGCACGCCGGCTTCGGCCTCGGCTTCGAGCGCACCCTCGCCTACGTCACCGGCCTCGCCAACGTCCGCGACGCCATCCCCTTCCCGAGAACCCCCGGCAACGCCCGGTATTGAAGCAGACCGCGGCGGCGGGGCATTGCGGAATGAGCGCTCGGGTGCTCCACTCGACGGCGGACATGAGTGGAGATGGACGCGATGCAGATCGTCGACGCACAAATCCATCTTTGGGGGTCGGGTCTGCCGAGCAACCGCTCGCACCGGCAGGTAACGGCGTTTACGCCCGCGGAGGCGATCGCGTTGATGGATGAAGGCGGGGTCGACGCCGCCGTCATTCATCCGCCGGGCTGGGACCCGAATTCGACCGAGATGGCGTTGAAGGCGGTGCGCGACTACCCCGGCCGCTTCGCGATCATGGGTGCGGTGCCGCTCGACCGGCCGGAAGAATTGAAGGCCCGCATCGCCCATTGGCGGGAGCAGCCGGGAATGCTCGGCCTGCGCTATGGGTTTCTGACCGACCCCATGCGACGCTGGCTGCATGAGGGCGAACTCGAATGGCTGTGGGGCGCGGCGGAGCAGGCCGGCGTGCCGATCGCGATGCTGGCGACCGACTCGCTTGCCGAAATCGGCCGGATCGCCGAGCGCCACCCGGGGCTGCGGCTGACGATCGACCATCTGGGCGGGCGCGGCGGCACCTCGAACCTGAAGGACGCCGCGGCGATGACCCATATGCCCGCACTGCTGGCGCTGGCGAAATTCCCGAACGTGGCGGTCAAGGCGACCGGGGTGCCGCACTATTCCGGCGAGGCCTACCCGTTTGCGGCATTGCACCCCTATCTGCGGCAGGTCTATGACGAGTTCGGCCCGGAGCGCATGTTCTGGGGCACCGACATCACCAAGATGCCGTGCTCGTGGCGGCAATGCGTGACGATGTTCACTGAGGAATTGCCGTGGCTCAAGGGCCGCGACCTCGAATTGGTGATGGGGGAAGCGCTCTGCGCCTGGTGGGGCTGGGATCGCAAAGCCTGACGCCAACAGGGCAAGGCGGGGCCGTTCGGCGCTCGCCGCCAAGTGCCGACAACAATCGAAGGAGATCGCCGAATGAAAACAAACACCAAGGGCAAGCAGGTCTGCGTCGTGGTCGGCGCCACCTCGAAATGGCAGGCCGAGGGCCGCAATACGTTGCTGGCGCACGGCCGCGCGGTGGACGACAGCGATCTGCCGGTCGGCGTGCGCTGGGGCGTCGGCGGCGCCATCGCGCAGAAATTCGCGCGGGAAGGCTTCTTCACCGTGCTGACGACCCGCACCGCGGCCAACGCGGCCCCGTTGCAGGCGGCGATCCGCGAGCAGGGCGGCGACTGCATGACGGTCGAACTCGATCTCGTCTCGCAGGATTTCGATCGCGGCCGCGTTCGCTGCGATCCGCCGCGAGGCCGGCGATCCCGACGTGCTGGTCTACAACGCCGGCTACCTCGAAGGCCGCGACCTGCCGCCCGAGAAGGAATTGCTCGAACACGTTCCGGTCGAGATACTGGACACGGCATTGCACATCGCTTGCCGCGGGCCGTTTCTTGTCGCCAAGGAAGTGTTGCCGGCGATGCGCAAGAAGGGTGAGGGCTCGTTCTTCTTCTCGAACAATTCGAGCTCGCTGCGCGGCAAGAAGCGGATGACCGGGCAGTCGCTCTACTACCCTCGGGTCATGATGCGCACGCTGGCGCAGGTGCTGACCGAGGAATATTCGGAGCACGGCGTGCATGTCGCCAACATCGTGATCGACGGCACCATCGACTCGCCCGGCACCCGCGCGTTGCCGCGCAACCAGAACCGCCGCGATCTGATCATCAATCCGGTGAATATCGCCGAGGCGTTCTGGTACCTGCACGCGCAGGACCGCTCGTGCTGGACGCACGAAATCCAGCTGACGCCGGCGGCGGCCAAGCCCAGCTTCTGACCGCCGTATCTGGGGATGGACCCCGGCCCGCGTCTGCGCTAACCATTGCGGCAGCAAACGACCGCCGGCCGGGCGTCCGGCCTTGACGACAAAGGGAGCGATAAGATGGCCTATGAAGGAATGATTGCCGAGACGATCTCGATCAACGGCGACAAGAACGAGCCGATCTCGGCCTATGTCGCGCGGCCGCTGGGCGCGGGCCCGTTCCCCGGCATGGTGCTGCTGCACCACGCGCCCGGCTGGGACGAATGGTATCGCGAGGCGACCCGCAAATTCGCCCATCACGGCTATGCGACGATCAGCCATAACCTTTACCATCGCGCCGGCGAGGGCAAAGCCGACGATGTCGCCGCCAAGGTGCGCGCCGAGGGCGGCGTTCCCGACGCCCAGGTGATCGGCGACACCGAGGGTGCGGTGCAGTGGCTGAAGGCGCAGCCCTGGCTCAACGGCAAGGTCGGCGTCTTCGGCACCTGCTCGGGCGGCCGGCAGACCTTCCTCTATGCCTGCCACACGAAGAGCATCGACGCCGCCTGCGAGCTGTGGGGCGGCCGCGTCGTGATGAGCAAGGAGGAGCTGAACCCGAAGCAGCCCAAGGCCCCGATCGACTTCACCGCGAACCTGTCCTGCCCGCTCCTCGGCCTCTTCGGCAACGAGGACCGCGCGCCGACCCCGGAGCAGGTCGACCAGCACGAGGCCGAGCTCAAGAAGCACGGCAAGAACTACGAGTTCCACCGCTATGACGGCGCCGGGCATGGCTTTTTCTATTACGACCGGCCGCCCTACCGCATCGAGCAGGCGTTGGACGGCTGGAAGAAGGTGTTCGGGTTCCTGCACAAGCACCTGGCGAAATAACTGCCGGCATGTGCACCTCGATCGTCGAGATCGTCGGCGCCGAGGGGGCCGGCAAGGGCGATGACGGGTGGTTCGACCTGACCCATTCGGTCGTGTCGTACGACCACCCGCACCACGCCGTGCTGGAGGAAGCGATCACGATCGATTTCGTCAACCGGTCGCTCGGGCCGGAGGCGCGGGTCGCGGTCGAATTGACGCTGGAATCCGCCAAGGAGCTGAGTGCGCGCCCTCGCCCGCGCGATCGCGCAAGCCGAGATCGAGGAAGGCGCGCGGCACCGCCCGGGCCGGTGACCCGCCGGGGCTGCGCCGCCGGGCGTTGATGCGCCTCAGCCGACCGCGACGCGGAAGATGCGCAGATAATTGCCGCCGGCGATCTTGCCGGCCTCTTCCGGCGTGAACCCGCCGCGCAGCATCGCCGCGACGAGCTCTACCCATTGCGTATAATCCTGCAGCGCGCCGGGCGCCACCTGCTGGTCGGTGCCGATGCTGACATGATCGACGTCGACCACCTCGACCATTTCCTTCACGCCGTCGACGTATTTGTCGAGGCTCGGGAAGAAGTGCCAGATGCCGATCGACCCGCCGGTCTCGGCGATCGCCCGCGCGTGGTCGGGCTGATCTGTCGGCCGGCAAGCCGGGTCGGGCCCATCGCCGGCGATCCGGCGAGTGCTGTGTGCGACAGCAGGAGCGGTTTGGTCGCGACCTTGACCGCCTGCATGACCGTGTCCTCGGTCGCGTGCGCGACATCGCAGACAAAACCGAGGCGGTGGCAGGCGCCGATCACCTCCGCGCCGAAAGGGGTAAGTCCGTGATGCGTGACGGCGCCGGTCTGAAAGTCGCCGATGTCGTTCGGCGTGTAATGCACGAGCTGCACGTGCCGCACACCGCGCTGGTGCGCCTCCTCCAGCCGTTCGAGCTTCATTTCGAGAAAGTCGAGCCCTTCGACATCGCCGACGATCGCCGGTTGCCCGGCGGCATGCGCCGCTTCGAGATCGGCCGCCGACAATGCCCGCTGCAGGCCGTGGCCGGCGACGAGTTCGTCGACCCAGGCGAGGCGTTCGAGGTGGTGCCGGTATAGTTGGCCCGGCTGCGGCGTGCGCATTGCGGCGAGGACGCCGGCCGCGTTTCTTCCGAGAACGGGGCCGTCCGGAACATCGGCGAGACACGCGACCGCGAGCGAACCCGCCCGCATGCCGTTGGCGAGATCGTCGCCGGGCGGCGCCTTCGAGGTGATGCCGGTCGTCCCGCCGTGGGTGTGAACATCGACGGAGATCGACTTGCGCAGCACTCCCAGCGCCGCCGACGCCGTCGCCGCGGTCTCGGCGGCGGCGGTCGAACCCTGCGCTGCGGCGCCGCCCGCGAGCATCGCGCCGACCGAGGTCAGCATCGTGCCCCAAATCCAATTACGCCGGGTCAGCGGATGGGCGTGTCCGCAGCAATCCATGCCGTCCTCCCGAGGGTGCGCGGCCCGTGCGGCGCCCGCGCTTTTTCCGATCATCCGACGAGCCCCGCTCCGCTCGGCGCCGAGCCGCTTATCGCGCACAACATAGCGCATTTGCCGCCGCGCGGCGTCGCGCGATCGAGCCGCCTGCCTTCGGTGGCGCCCATTCTCGCGCACCCGACGATGGCGGAGGGTCTGGGTTCGCTCTTCCCAATGTGCCGCCCCGGCCCGGGCAATAGGAACAGCACGCATGGCGGGGCGGTTTACACCAAAACCGCTCTCCATTTGCTGTTTTTGCTGTTATTTGCAGCGAAATATCAGCTAATCGCTCCGGCCACAGGCGCCATGCTGCTCCAGCCGCCGATCCCTGCGGGCAATTATGTGCCATGCGATTGTGGCAATTTTAAAGCAGGCCTCGGTCGATAGGGTTTGCAAGCCGCCGGACAACAAAGGTGTTCGGATGCGAGAAGCCGGCGAAAGGCTCACTCGATTACCTCATCGACCTGCGCGAGGATCGCCGGAGGCATGGTCAGCCCCAGCGCTTTCGCAACGTTGAGGTTGACCGCCAGCTCGAACCTGTCCGGGTGCTCGACCGGCAGGTCCGCAGGCCTCGTCCCGCGCAGAACCTTGGCCGCCAGCCGGGACATTTGATCGCGGTAGATGCGGACGAGGCTCGGGCCGTAGCCGATGAGGCCGCCTTCGCGCGCGTTCTCGGGCCACTGATAGATCGCAGGCAAGCCGAGTGCCGCCGTCCGCTCGAAGATAACCCGGCGATTGCCGAAGAAGCAGAGCCGAGCCCAGCCCAGCCCAGCCCAGCACGTTCAACCCTGCCGCGCTAGAGGCCTTTGCCGCCTCGACCGCCAGTGGGATTTCGCCATAGGCGCCCGCCGTACGGATCAAGAGCTCGACCCCGCGTGCGCGCGCCGCCTCGCGCAGCGCCTGGAAATGCTGCTCGTTTGCCGTGTCGCTGCCGGCCAGGGCGTCGAGACGCCGAGCGCCCGGGATCAGCTCGAGCAGGATGTCGAACCGTTTCCCATCGAGGTCGGGCGAGCGGATGCTGACCCCGGAGGTGTTGCCGCCGGGATGCGCGATCGAGGCGACCAGACCTTCGCCGACCAGATCGTCGGAGTTGACGAGCAGCGCGATCGTCTTTGTCGCCTGCTGCGCGGCCCTGCCGGCCTCGGGGCCGCCGCAAAGGATCAGATCGGGTTTGGCCTGGACCAGCTCCTGCGCGGCTTCGACGAATTGCCCGGGCCGCCGTCCGTAACCGCGCTCATCGGCGTCGAGGTTCTTCCCTTCGACAAAACCGAGCTTGCCGAGCGCTGCGAAAAAGGCGACCTGGGCCGCGGAGCCTTGCGGCGAAGGGCCGAGATAGGCGATGCGATAGAGCCGCCCCGGCTCCTGCGCCCGCGCCGCGAATGGGTTGACGACGACAGCGCCTATCGCCAACCCCAAAAGATCGCGCCGCCTCATCCGATGACCTCGCCCCGGAGAAGAGCAGCCTATCACGAAAGGTCCGCGGAAGCGACGAATGCGCCTGAGGCAACCCTTCCCGCCGAACGCCGCGGAGGGGGCGCCGGCTGGACCCCCAGCGCCGCTGCGCGCCCGGCGGCACTTCTGATGCGCCACCCAGAGGATCAGGCGGCGGCTCTTTCACGCTGCGCGGCGCTCGCGCGGGAGATCATCGCGGCGGCGTTGCGCGTGCAGGATCTGCTCGCCGCTCTTCCTCGCCGATCTGCGCCTCCGCGAGCGCCTTCCTGGTCCAGTCACAGCCGAACTCGGTGCCGTCGGTGCCGCACACGATGCGTCGGCGCCGTAGAGGCGCACCGCCGCCTCGATCGAGCGCGGGCCGAACGAGTTGCAGTCGACGTACACCTTGGCCTTGCGGAAGCGCGAGGACGGCAGTTCTTCGTCGGGCGTGTCGAGCAGGCAGCGGTGGTCCATGCGCTCGACCTCGTAGGGCAGGTTGCCGCCGAGGTTGTGGACGAGGACCGTCGCGTCGGGATAGTCACGCGAGGCAGTCGGTCAGGCACAGCGTCACCATCGCCGAGGAGAGGCTCGCCTGCATGTCGAGCGTGCCGTTGCGGCGGCGCGCATTGTCGGTGTCGCTCGTGACCTTTGGGAAGGCGTCGCCCGGCCGCGGGCCGTGGTGGATGAAAAGCACCGCATGGCGGCGGTTCGCGACTTCCAGCAACGGCCGCGCCGCCTCGGCGTCCTTGCGCGTCAGGAAGTAGTTGCCCGGGATCTGCGCGCCGATGATGCCCGGCAGCCCGAGCGCCCGCTCGAATTCGGTGGCGGCGGCGGGCATGTCGGTCAGGGGCAGCGCGGCAAAGGCGGCAAAGCGGCCGGGATGCTTCTGGCAGATCGCGGAGAGCCCGTCATTGACGCCCGGCAGAGCGGGCCGGACTCCTCCAGCGGCTGGGACTCGATCCAGCAGAACGAGCCGAGCAGCGACAGCACACTCGACCTCGACCCCCTGGCGGTCCATGCGGCCGAGATGGAAATCGACGTCGTCGAAGGCCTCGGCGAGCGGCGCTTCGCCCATCCGCGGGGCCTTCAGCACCTCGACGCCGTCCGGGTTGCGCAGGATGCGCGGCTCCCTGGCGCGGGCGCGCAACGCGTCGGCGATTTCGGCCGGCCGCCAATGGGCATGCATGTCGATCATGGTCATGGCTGTTTCCTCGATGGATCCCTGGGACAGCTTAACCCCGCCGCCGTCGGGAGCAAAGCAGCGCAGCGGTCCAGATCGATCGACCGCGGCACCCGATTGCATTATGAGGGACATCAGCTCCTCTCCGTTTGCCGCGAAGGCATGGCGCGCGAGGGGAACGGCGCGTGGAAGGCAAGAGACGCACGATCGCTTGGGACGCAGCCGTCCTCCGCGACAACAACCTCCGCGTCTTCCCCAACTTTTAATTGCAGCTAGCCCGGCTCATTCATTGGGGGTGCGGGCTTGCGGCGAGACGGCGGCCTATGGACGTAGTTTTGCGTGGCGCCGATGACGCAGGTGAGCAGGGTTGGAGGTTGCGCCGAGGGGTTCGTTCGGGGGCGAATGGCCCCGTTGTTCACGGCGGCAGTTTGGCGATGGCGCGGGCAAGTGCGGCGAAGCCGGCCTGGTAGGGATAGGCGGTCGGCAGGGCGAGCTTGATGCGGGTGACCATCTCGGTGACGCGGGCGGCGACCTTGATCAGGCAGAGCCGGATCGTGTCGAACTGGGCGTCGCGCCAGAACGAGGTGCGGGGCGCCAAGTCGCGCAGGCTCAGCAGCAGCCAGTAAGCCGCCGTGTGGATCAGCAGGCGGAACTGGTTGGCGGTCGCTCTGTGGCAGGAGGTTCGGTCGGAGGCGAGGTGCAGCTTGTGCGCCTTGATCAGGTTTTCGGCCTGTCCCCTGGCACAATAAACTTTCTCGTAGAGCGCCTTGGGCAGGCCCGGCAGATTGGTGACGATGAAGCGGCTGTCGGCGCCCTGGGGACCGGCCTCGACGCGGGCGACGACGCGGCGCTCGACATTCCAGCTTTTGGCGGCGTAGCGGAAATCGCCGTAGCGCCGAACCTTTTCTCCCTCGCCTGCGAGGCGACCCAGAGCGGCGTTTTCGGCGAGCGGGCCGACCTGGCGCAGCAGCACCGGATTGCCGGCGAGCCCGAAGATGTAGCCGATACCCTTGCGCTCGCACCACGTCATCGCCTCGGGCCGGCCGTAATGGCTGTCGCCGCGCACGATGATCTCGACTGCCGGCCAGCGAGCGCGGACGCGGCCGATGACATGACGCAGCACCAGCGCCACCTCGGCCCCGTCCGGCGTCTTGCCGGGGCGCAGAGCCTGCCCTCGGGCTTGACCCGGGGATGATCGCCACCGGCTTGCCGGTTGTCGCCTCGTAGATGTGGATCGGCAGGAAACACCGGCTGTCGTAATGGGCGTTCCACAGTGCCAGTTGCTGGCCGCCGTGCACCCGGTCCTCGGTGTCGTCGATGTCGAGCAGGATGCGGCGGGGGTACCTGATCGAAGCTGTCGCAGAACAACTCGACCATCGCCGCCATCATGCGCTTGAGCGCGGTCGCGCCGGGCAGATTTTCGAGCCGGCTGATGGTCGGCGGCGAGCACAGATCCTCGCCGCTCTCCGGCAGCCGACCGACCGCCATCTTGAAGGCGGGATCGGCGCGCAGCACATCGCAGTCGTTGCCGTCGGGATAGCCCGCCGCGATCAGCAAGGCTCGATACCGGATCATCTCCGCAAGCTCGTGCCGCACCCGGTCCGGGTCGCGCGGATCTTCGAGGCAGGCAGCCAGCCGTTCGGCGATCCGAAGCCGCTGCTCGACGGCCGACAGCAACAGGATGCCGGCATCCGAGGTGAGCCGACCGCCATCGAAACCGACATGCACCGGCTTGCCCGCGACGGCTGGCAAACCCGGCAGAATCCCCGTACTCTCGTCCATGGCGGGCGCGAACTCCGTTGGCCTCGGGTGATCCGGCTTCAGCAGCCAAATTATACAGAAATCCAACGGCTTATACCGATCCCGCCGTCTATTTCAGCCTACCCGGTGAATTTTTCAGGCTAACTGCTGAGCGCGCGGCAGGCGGTCGTTTCATCTTTACGGCATCGACACCGACGGGATGATCCTGTCGAAGAAGGTCAGCCGGGCGAAGCTGGCCGAGGTGGTCGGCAGCCTCGCACCAAAGGCAATCGCGATGGAGGCGTGCGCCAGCGCACATTATTGGGCTCGCTGCTGGCTTGCGGCTGGCCGCGAGGTGCGCCTCATCAATCCGCGTTTTGTAAAGCCCTTCGTCAGAGGCTCGAAAAACGACGCGGTCGACGCAGAGGCGATCTTCGAGGCGGCGACGCGTCCAACGATGCGCTTCGTGTCCGGTAAAGTCGATCATCCGCAGTTGCTCGTGGCCGAACTCGCGGATAGCTGGCTCAAGCGTCCGGTCGAGGATATAGGCCTCGACGAAATCGGGTGTCCGCAGCAGGGCATAGCGCTTGCGCGCCTCCTCGGAAAGGTCCTGGTATAGGTCCCGAGCCAGCGCGTTCTCCAATCGGGGTCGACGAAATCGTGGGTCAGCGCCCCCGTCTCCGGCACCAGCTGGCGGAAGAAGCCGATCAGCTCCATCGCCCCGTCACCCGACAGAGGTAGCCGGAAGAGCGGGTTGTGCGCCGGATCGAAGAGGCCGGCGAGACCGGGCAGCCGCGCGAGCTCCGAGAAAGTGGCGATCAGGTATTCGGCGTCGGAATCGTGCGGGCGGGCTCGGAACCAGCTCTGCTGCCGCTCCCGTGCAAGCTCCAGCCTCTCCCCCGCGCCGGATAGGATCGGCCGGTCGACCAGCCGGTTATCTTCAAGAAAGCGGATGAAGACGGCGCCGAGGAATCCTGTGCACGCCGGCCTGGTCGAGCGCGGTGTCGAAGAACGCCTCGAAGGTCTCGGCAGTCCGCTTGGCGTCGAAGGCATCGAGCCATTCCGCCTCCACTGCGGCGCGGCCAGCCTAGCTAGCGACGTGATAGCGGCGCAAGTCGCCCTTCAGCCTGTTAAGCAGGCGTTTGAGGTCGGCGAGAAGGCGCTTGGAATCGATCATGTGGGCGTCGTCCGGTTCCGGCAATTACGCGGCAGTGCGAGCCGCAGCACCCGCGCGGTGGGCGTTGGCGATCCAGGGGTCGGTCAACCGTGCCCAATTGGCGGAGGATATGACGGGCAGGACCGAGCCATCCACGCGCGGCATCCCGGCGTCGGGCTGAGGCACGAGGAGCCAAAGGCTGGGCGGCCCGTGTCTGGTGCCCGAGGCCTGGGCGAAGTCGGTCAACATGTCCATTAGCTCATAGCGTGCCAGCAGCCCGGGTCGGGTCAGCAAGGCGGGGTGCGCAGCGCTAGGACCTGGTCCCGCACCCGCGGGGCAGCGCGGGAGGCATGCCGAAGCAGGTTCTGGAAGTCCCGGCTGTTCCGGACTGTGGCGTCGGCGGCAACAACCTTGAGCCAGGGCACCCGCCGCGCCTCGGCCTTGGCCCGCATTGCCTGTAGCATGAGGTGCTCCAGGCTGATCACCTGTCGCGGGAAACGGCGAAGCAACTCAGCCTCGGCATCGCGACTGCGGCGCGGCTCGACAGTCAGCGCCAGGAAGGCACCGGTCTTGGCGCGGCGTGCGAAATCTTCTCTTCGAGGGCGCGGGCGTCGAGAAGCTCGGGTGTTACCTCCGGAGGCGGCGTCAAGGTGCCGTAGCGCACGAGGCCAGACGTGCCGGTATCAGAACCGACCTGGTTGGAAGGATAATAGCCCGCCCCGGTAACCCCGTCTTCACGCCAGACGCGCTCTGCGCCCAGCCGATCAAGCAGATCATCCAGTTCCGGCCGCGTGGGCAGTGGTGCCGCTTCGGGAAAACGGCCGCGTACCCGCTCGCGTAACGTCGCCTCAGTCAGCATCGGTGGTCCGGCCAGGGCACCGAGGGACCAGCGAAGGGCGTTCTGAGGCGCCATACCGCGCGGATAAAGCTCTAGGCGGGCGGAGAGTGCAGCGCCGATCGAGGCTGCGGCGGCGAGGCGTAGCAGGCGGCCATGCGGAAGCGGCGTGGCGTTCTCCGGCGCCGGCACCAACGCCAGCTGCTCCTCGGCCCGGCCGGGGCTTGGCAGCGAGTTGCCACCAGCCAGGCGGTCAGCCTCCTGGCCAAGGCGACGCGCGTAATCGGCAAATTCCGGAGCCGCGGCGATCAGGGTGGGTGCCGTTTCCATGTAGGCAGAAACCGCGGCGTGGTAACGGACGCCTCTAATTCGACGGCGGCGCGCAAGACCGCGAGGGCGAGGCGGGCGCGTACTGCCTCATCCTCCTCGACAGAGCCACGTGCGGCGAGAAGCTGGGATGCGAGCTCGGCTGCCGAGGCGACACCGCCGCCGCCCTGCACCAGGCCTGCGAGCTCCCCCCGAAGCTCATTGATGTCATGGCTCTTGTGCCAACGCTCCCGTGCTCGGTCCAGCACCTCGGCGACTGCGCGGCGAGCCGCGCCGGCCGAACGGGCGACGTCACCGGGGCTGCGCCAGATGGGTGGCGCGTCCGGCGGCTCCAGCCCGAGGTATTCCGCGAGAATGCGGTCCTCAGGTAGCTCGACGCCAGCCGGGCGGCGGGGCAGGAGCTGCTGGACCAGGCGGTCGATGCTGGCCCAGCCCTGCCTGTCGTCGGCGGTGCCCCCTGGCATGAGGTCGGGGCGCAGCTGCGCGAGGCGCTTGGCGCGCTCACGAATTTCCTTGCGGATGCGGTCCCCAACGCCGCGGAGATTGCGAAAGTGGACTCGGTCGACGGCCAGCAACTGCTGGACGGTGTGGATGCCCATGTGGTCGAGAACGTCTCGCGCCTCCACGCCGTAGCCGACATCAGCAATGCTGCTGGTGCGACCGAGCCGCCGGGCGATCAGCTCGATGCAGTTTTCGGTGACCGGTCTGCGATCCATCGGCTCGAACGTCTGACCCCGGGCGCGCAGCATCTCTTCCGCATTGCCGAAGCGTTCGGCCGGGTCGCGCCGGAGAGCGCGGTCGAAAAAAGCCGTCAGGCCGTCGCGCAGCGCCGGGTCGAAGCGCTCAGCGGCGATCGTCGCCTCTTCGTCGGTGACGAGCGGATCGGTTACGCCACGCCGAAGACCGGGGGCACGCCGGCCATCATCTCGTGCAATGTCACCGCGGCCGCGTAGCGCTCGGCGTAGAGATCCCACCGCGGCGGCGGCCCTCGGTTGGCGAGAAATGGATCAAGGTAGGGTCGCGTCCCAGCCTCGATATTCTCTGGCGGCGTCCGCGACAGCGAAAAGTCGAAGAGCACGAGCCGGTAGGCGCCACTGCCTGCCACTCTGGCAACACCAAGGTTGTCTGGCTTGATGTCGCGGTGGGCGACACCTTCCTGCTCCAGATGGTCTATGGCCTGGATCAGGTGCTCGCCGAACCGGCGCATCAGATCGAGCGAAAGCGGGTCTTCACCGCGCAGCCATTGCGCGAGGCTCTTCTCCCCCGCCCATTCCATCAAGATGCCGGGGCGTCCCGATACTGTCACCTCAGCGTCGAAGCGGACAATATTCTGATGATGCAGGCCGCGCAGGAGCTCGGCCTCGGCGCGGATGCGATCGGCGTGCGCGGCGTCCAGCGCGACTTTGAGAACGAGTTCGCCCTCCTCGCCCTCACGCCGCACGACCAGCGCATCGGCGGTGCTGCCGCGACCGAGGCGTTTGACGACGATGAGGCCACCATCGAGGATGTCGCCCGCTCCGGCGGTGCTCGGGTCGGCTGTCTGGGCTACAGGTTCGGCGGGACGCTGCTCTGCTTCAGCCTGCGCGAGGTAATCCAGAAACTCGGTCGCAGAGCGGACGCGGTCGTGCACCATCGGTGCGGTGCTGGCGCGTACCATTTCCTCGAGCCATTCGCCGACCCCATCGACCGCATCCGAGAGCCGTAGCCCGTTTCCTGCGCGCAACCGGTTCGGTAGAGCGGGTTGTCCGCGGGTGGGCGCCCTGCGAACAAATGGTAGGCGATGGCGCCAAGCGAAAAGACGTCTGCCCGGATGCCGGCTGCGTCGTCCTCTCCCGAGAGCGCTTCGGGGGCGAGGTAGACCTTCGCCGGGTTGGGAAAGTAGTCCTCGATGTGCTGGGTTCCCGCCGTCATCGGATAGGAAGTGGCGCTGCCCTCGCCGCGGCTGGCATCCAGCCAGTTCATTACGAGTAGGCGCGGGTGGTCGCCTTCCGCGTCGCGGACCATGACGTTCCGCGGGGCGAGGCCGCGTTGGTCGGCGGGGCGTCGTCGATAGCAATATCGCCCGCGCGACCGCCACCGCCTTGGAACAGGCTGGTGTTCGCGCTGCCAAACGCGGTCGCCGGATCGGCGATTACGAGCTTGAACAGTTGCTCGGCGAGGGGGAGGGCTGGCAGGATTTCGCCGCGAAGCATGCCAGCACCGGCGTTGCTAGCCGCGTGCGGAATCTACCCGTACGCTCGGGCGGCCTCGCCGGAAAGCCGCGACCGGCTCGCCCGGACCGCCCAGCGGGAGTACCGCGTGCTCGAAGGCGTGGACCACCCCGGGATCCTGCGAGCTCTCGACTTCCGAGAGACCGAGCTGGCGAGGGGCAGGGGGTTGTCGACCTCGATCGGTCGGCCCTCGGTGATCCATTTCCAGCTGGATGCATCTCCCTCGACAGTGCCCGGGCGTGATTTGATTTCGAGGAGAACGAGACCGGCGGGTGTCAGAACGAGAAGATGGACCTCGTTGACCCGCCCCTCGTCATCGATGAACTCGAAATTGGCCCACGCCCGCCACGGCTCGTGGTCGGGCAGGTGCGAGCGCAGGAAATCGAGGGCCTCACGCTCCAATCGAAGGCCGACTGGCTGACGGCAATCCATCTCGGCGACTTCATTGAGGGCCGCGCTCTCTTGGGGTTGCCCACATATCGAGAGAATAGACTAACGCTCGCTGAATCCCAGCGTCGGCTTCGCCTTCTAGCGGGCAGCTACAATCGGATGTCGTGCCGATCAAGCTGGCCCAAAAAAAGCAGGGTCAGCCGTGGGTGATCACGACCTTGGCTAAATGCCCCGGCCTGCGAACCCACATGCGCAGGATGCGGACGTGGCGCCGGGAATGCGTTCGCACGGAAGGCTCGCAACGCTTGCCATATCGGCGAAGCCCCAACGCGATACATCGTCATCGGGCCGGCTTTTCGAGATATTGCGAACACCCCGGGGAATGATGGCGACGGCTTTGTGCTTCGTCCTGACGCCGGAAGGAGTGGCCGATGTTATCGGGCATGTTGTCAGCCTGCGCTGGCGGTCATCGTCATTCTCCTCAGCGTCAAGCTCAACGGCAAATCAAAGATAACTAGCATGACGGCACGGTCGAGGAGATGGTTCGGCCTTACCCCTCTAAGGCGGAGCGTCAATCCCATTGACCTGGGGCGAGTTGGTGGAAAATTCCAATAATCTCTCTATTGGAGATTCCCACCAACTCACTTGTTTCAGATACCGTCGGTAACCCGGAGCTGTTCGGCGGATGTGACTAAAAAGGACGGCGGATGGGGTGCGGTAAAGGACCGAGGAACACCCTTCCGACAGCGGGCATCCCAATGCCGCCTTGGATGCATCAACTCGGCCACCGCGTTCATGGGCTAATCGTAAGTGCGCAGCATATAGCGCGGTCGATCTTTAATCGTCGCGGTCGGTTCGCGTAATATGGGATACCGAATTCGGATTTACGGTGCATGGGTGCAGCCTTTTGACCCCCAGCCGGCGTTCATCGACCGCACCTACGAGCAGTTGGTCGAGGCGATTGCCGACGGGACGCTCGCTCCTGGACAGCGTATCCGCCAGGAAGAACTGGCCCGTGCGCTCGGCGTGTCGCGGCAGCCGATCAGCCATGCGCTGCAATTGCTCAAGCGGCAGAAGCTGGTCGAGGAGAACGGCCGTCGCGGGGTGATCGTCTCCGGGATCGACGCCGTCAGGATCCGCGAACTCTACCAGGTCCGCACCGCGCTCGACGCGCTGGCCGCCCGGCTCGCCGCCGAGCGCATCGCGGCGCGGGTGATCGGCATGCAGCAGCGCCGCGCCGCGCAACGGGCGCTTGCCTCAGGTGTCGCACTGCGTCCGGATGCTCCAGTGCTGGCGTTCATCCAAGCCGATGTCGCCTTTCACACCGCACTCTATCGTCTGTCCGGCAACCGCGCGATCGAAGACACCGTGGCGGCGCAATGGCCGATCTGAAACGCTCGATGGGTGCTGTGCTCGACGATCCCGAGCAGCGCCGCTGGTCTGGGCCGAGCATCAGGAGATCCTCAGGCTCGTTCTGGCCGGCGACGCCGCCGGGGCCGAGCGCGCCGGCGCCGAAACCGCGCGCCGCCGCCTCAGCCAATCGTTCTTGTCAGCAGGAGGAAACCGCGATGCCGCTGACGGCACAAGAGTTTCGGCAGTTCGCTGAAGAAGGCTATCTTTTCCTACCGGCTGCTTCTCGGAGGAGGAGGTCGCAGTCCTGCGCGACGAGGCCGAGCAGATTTACGCCACCAACCGGCGGGAAGTGTGGCGCGAGAAGACCGGCGCGCCGCGCACCGCCTTTGCCGCCCACACCTACAACGAGGCATTCCGTTTATTGGGCCACCATCCCCGGCTGATTTGGCCGGTCGAGCAGGTGTTCGGCGAAAAACTGTACATGCACCAGTACAAGATCAACGCCAAAGCCGCCTTCGAGGGCGATGTGTGGCAATGGCACCAGGATTACGGCACCTGGGCGCGCGACGACGGCATGCCCGAGCCCCGGGCGATGAACATCGCTGTGTTCATGGACGAGGTCATGCCGATCAACGGCCCGTTGATGCTGGTGCCGAAGAGCCTAAGGAAACACTGAAAAATCCGGCTGTTGGGGCTGGCATCGGGTAGGATCTTTCAGTCCGGGGGCACTGAGGACGGGGCGATGCAGCGACAGGGTAGTTTTTCGCGGGCGGAATACGCCGGGAAGAAAAAGCAGACGCGTCGCGACAAATTTTTGGCTGAGATGGAGCAAGTGGTGCCGTGGGAGCGGCTGGTCGGTACGTCTGCGGCCGTTTTATCCGAAGGGCGAACGCGGCCGGCCGCCGATCGGGCTGGAGCGGATGCTGCGGCTCTACTTTTTGCAGCAGTGGTATGGGCTGGCCGACGAAGCCCTGGAGGACGCGCTTTACGACAGCCAGGCGCTGCGCGGCTTTGCCGGCATCGATCTGTCGGTGGCGGTGGTTCCGGACGCGACGACGGTACTGAACTTCCGCCATTGGCTGGAGCAGCACGACCTGACCCGGGCGCTGTTCGATGAGGTGGGTGCGATGCTGGAGGAGCGCGGCCTGCTGATGCGCCAGGGCACCATTGTCGATGCCACGATCATCGCCGCGCCGCCTTCGACGAAGAACAAGAGCAAGGCGCGCGACCCGGAAATGCACCAGACCAAGAAGGGCAATCAGTGGTACTTCGGGATGAAGGCGCATATCGGGGTGGATGTCGCCGCGGGGGTGGTGCACACGATGGTCGGCACCGCCGCCAACGAAGCCGACATCAATCAGACGGCGTCCCTATTGCACGGCCAGGAGGAGGCGGTCTTCGCCGATGCCGGCTACACCGGAGCGGACAAGCGGCCCGAACTTGAAGATCGCGATGTCGACTGGAACATCGCGGTCAAGCGCAGCATCATCAAGGCGTTGCCCAAAGCCCTGCGGGATCAGGCCGAGGCGGTGGAGCGGGCGCTGTCGCCGGTGCGGGCCTGGGTCGAGCACCCGTTCCACATCGTCAAGAACCCCGGCCTGCGCCGGGACAGGCTCTGTTCCGCCATAAGAAGCTGCGCTATCGCGGCCTCTTCAAGAACACCGCGCAACTGCGCACCCTGTTCGCGCTGGCCAACCTGGTGATCGTCAAGAAAACGCTGCTCGCGCAGGGCCGTGCCTGATCGCGCCCGGACTTTGTCTTGACCCCGAAAACAGCACAGGAAAACCCCAATACAAACCTGATTTCTACCAGACGCAGACTGTTCCAGGAATGCCGCCGTCACAAACTATGCCATGGCCGCCATCACGCCAGCTATGCCAGCATTGTTCGGCGTTTCCCTAGAGCTCTGAAACATGTCGATGACCAGCGCGGGAGCAGGGCGTTGCAGTGAGCAGGCGCAGCGAGCAGCCTGACGGTGATCGATTGCGCCACCGACGCGCCTTAGCCAGCTGGTTCCGCGCCAACATCGACCTCCGCGCCGGCTTCTCAGCTCAGTAATACACCGACCGCCCGGCCCCACCGCTTGCCGACAGCAGCTCGCCGGAGACCGCCCAGGCCTTTTCCGAGGCCAGGAAGACCGCGACGAACGCGACCTCCGAAGCGTCCACCATGCGGCAGATGGCATTGCCGCGCGGCGAGTCCGGAGCGAAGTCCCGCCGCTCCGCCTCTTCCGGGGATACGCCCAGCTGGGTGGCGCGGGCGGCGAGCAGGCTCGGCGTGCGCTCGGTGCGGGTCGTGCCGGGATGGATGCAATTGACCGTAATCCCGTGACGGCCCAGTTGGACCGACAGCGTCTTTGTCATGTGCACCAGGGCGGCATTGCGGGCGCCGCCGCTGAGATTGCCGGCGTTGCGGGCGTTGCCGCCGCTGATGTTGATGATGCGGCCCCAGCCCGCTTCCTTCATGAACGGAATGACGGCGCGGGCACAGCGCAGCGCGCCGACATATTTCACATTGAAATCCTCGATCAAATCCTCGTCGATCACGTTTTCGATCGGGCCGGTCGCGGTGGTCGACCCGCCCGGGTGGGACCCGCTGTTGACCAGGATGTGCAGACCGCCCAGCTGCTGCGCCGCCTCGGCGACCACGCGCTCCACCTGCTCTTTGCTGGTGACGTCGGCTGGGAGCGGAAGGATGCGCCGGTTCGTCTCGGCCCCCAGCTCCCGCGCCGTCGCCTCGAGATCCCCCTTGGTGCGCGCCACGATCGCCACATCGACCCCTTCGCGCGCCAATTCCCGCGCGATGGCCTTGCCGATGCCCCGGCTGCCGCCGGTCACGATCGCATGCCTATCGTGCAATCCGAGGTCCATGGCGTTCTCTCCCTTGTCAGAGCGACCGCGGTTTGTCGTTCCGGTGCCCATTGTTCTCTCTGAGGGAACCTGGCGCAAGCGTTACCAGATGCGGGGTGATGCATCGAACGGGACCACGGTCCTCCGGCCCAGCCGCCGCCCGAACGTAGGCCGCACCCTATCCCTGCGCCGGACGGCGGCGTCGGGCAATGACCGCTACGGCCCCAGCCTGTGTGAAAAGAACGCGAGATTACGGTCGTGGCCGATTTCGCCGTGGGCGCAGCTGCTTTAGAATCCCGGAGCTTGGTGGGGTATTCGGGGGCTTAGCGATGCATCGGTTTATTGACGGTGACGATCGGATGCAACTGACGCTGCTACCGAACAACCTGGAGGATTACGTCGGCGAAGAGAACCCGGTTCGGGCGGTCGAGGTCTTTATCGAGCTGGACCTTGCCGCCTTGGGGTTTTCGGGGATGACGCCGGCGACGACGGGCCGGCCGGCCTATCATCCCTCGACGCTGCTGAAGATTTATCTCTACGGTTATTTGAACCGGGTTCAGTCGAGCCGGCGGCTGGAGCGCGAAACGCAGCGCAATATCGAGTTGATGTGGCTGACCGGGCGGCTGGCGCCCGACTTCAAGACGATTGCCGACTTCCGCCGGGACAATGGCGCGGCGATCCGGGCGGTGTGTTCCCAGTTTGTGGGGTTGTGCCGCCAGCTGGGCCTGTTCACCCGCGCCGTTGTTGCGATCGACGGCAGCAAGTTCAAAGCGGTGAACAACCGTGACCAAAACTACACGGTCGCCAAGGTCACCGGGCGGATGGAGCAGGTCGAGGCCAGCATCGCGCGTTACCTGAGGGCATTGGACCGGGCCGACCGCGAAGAGAGCGATATCGCCGAGGCCAAGTCGGTCCGGCTGAAAGAGAAGATTGCCCGCCTGCGCCAACAGATGCAGGCCTTGAAGGTGATGGAGCAGAGGGTTCAGGACGCACCTGACCAGCAGGTCTCGCTGACCGATCCTGACGCCCATTCGATGGCGACCAGCGGCAAAGGCACCGCGACTGTCGGCTACAATGTGCAGATCGCGGTCGACGCCGAGCACCATCTGATCGTGGCCCACGAGGTGATCAACCAGGGATACGATCGCCACCAGCTCGCACCCATGGCGCAGCAGGCGCAGCAGGCCACGGGCTGCGAGCAGGTCACCGCCCTGGCCGACCGCGGCTACTTCAGCGGCGGCCAGGTTCTGTTGTGCGAAGGCACTGGGGTCGCGCCGATCGTGCCCAAGGTCCTGCGTCAAGCGGGACCAAACGCGGCCTCTTTGCCCGGCAGGACTTCATCTACGACGCCGAGCACGACCACTACACCTGCCCGGCGGGCGCAAAACTCACCAAAATCCATCGCCGCGCCGATCACACCGAAGACTTCGACCGCTACCGCCATCTGAGCGCCTGCTTCACCTGTCCGCTCAGACCCCGGTGCACGCCGACCCAGCGGCGGATCATCAAGCGCTGGGAGAATGAGGAGGTGCTCGACAGAATGCAGGACCGCCTCGACCGCATGCCCGAGGCCATGGGGGTGCGGCGACAGACCGCCGAACACCCGTTCGGGACCCTCAAAGCCTGGATGGGCGCCACCCATTTCCTGACCCGGACCCTCGACAAGGTCCGAACTGAGCCTCCTCGTCCTGGCCTATAACCTGAAGCGAATGATCACCATCCTCGGTGTCGGACCGCTGATGGCGGCGATCAGGTCCTGATCGCCTCGCTCAAGCCACACGCGCCAGCCGATCTACCGGCGGCGCGACCGCCATGGCCGGAAAACACGCCCCGCCGTTCGCGTCACATGACGCGTTTTCCCACGGCCTCGGGCGTCAAGAGCGGTTCCCGCCGCCAACCCCGAACGGCCGCTGTCGGTTGAGTGAAGCGACCTTCGCCGGGATTGGCGGCAAGGAGGAAGATGCGCCGACTCCAGTCATTCGCGCGGTGGCGAGGCGGTAGCTGGTTTACCCAAATAGGTGACCTTCGGCCGTTCAAAGAGCGGGGCGCCTATTTGCAGCTTGGAATCCGTTTGCCGTTCAGGTCTCTCAACCCGAGCGCCGTGGCGGTCCCATGTGGTAGCTTCGTGCCGCTGACTGACGCCTACAAACCGTCTTCACCGTCCGGCATTGCCTCGCGGCCGGTGAGCGATCGACTTTAGGTTGATCGAGATCAAGGTGGCTTGGCAAACGGTCGTGGCAAGAACGGCCGCGGCGGTCGGAGATTTATATGCGATTTTGATGATGCGGTGGCGTCGCGCTCTCTCGAATTTTAATGATCGACACACGATTCTTGGGGTCGGAGAACATTACGCCGGCGTCCGGCTGCGACGTACACCGACGACGTCGAGCTTCGTGTTGCGGCGTTTGAGGCGGCAATTTGTTCGGAAAGTGATCATGCTCGACGCAATCATGCTCGCGATAGGCGGCCTCTTCTTTGTGGCCGCCATCCTCTACATGATCGGCTGCGACCGGATCTGAGGGGCCTTCGATGATCATCGATTACGGCCTCGCCGGCGCGGTGACCCTCGGCCTTCTGGTCTATCTGGTTTACGCGCTGATCCGGCCCGAGCGGTTCTGAGCCGGCGGCTTTGGGAGCATCTTGCGATGACTGCGAACGGCTGGCTCCAGATCGCGATCTACGCGGCGCTGGTGACGATTTTTGTCAAGCCGCTCGGCGCCTATATGGCCCGGGTGTTCGCCGGCGAGCAGACCTTTCTTTCCCCCGTGCTGCGGCCGGTCGAACGCGCCGTCTATTGGTGCTGCGGCGTCGACGAGACGAGCGAGCAGCATTGGGTCACCTATACGGTCGCGATGCTGTTCTTCAGCCTCGCCGGCTTCATCTTGCTCTATGGGCTGCAGCGCCTGCAAGAATATCTGCCGTTCAATCCCGCCGGCCAATCGGCGGTCGAGCAGACCTCTGCCTTCAATACGGCGGTCAGCTTTGTCAGCAACACGAACTGGCAGGGTTACGGCGGCGAGACGACGATGAGCTATCTGACCCAGATGGCCGGGCTGACGATGCACAACTTCGTCTCCGCGGCGACCGGCATCGCCCTCGCCATCGCCCTGATCCGCGGCTTTGCCCGCCGCTCGGCGCAGACCGTCGGCAATTTCTGGGTCGATCTGACGCGCTGCACGCTCTACGTGCTGCTGCCGATGTCGATCGTCATGGCGCTGGTGCTGATGTGGCAGGGCGTGCCGCAAAACCTCGGCGCCTATACCGACGCGACCACGCTTGAGGGCGCCAGGCAGGTCATCGCGCAGGGGCCGGTCGCTTCGCAGATCGCGATCAAGCAACTCGGCACCAATGGCGGCGGCTTTTTCAACGTCAATTCAGCGCATCCGTTCGAGAACCCGAACGCGATCACCAACCTTGTTGAGATGTGGGAGATCCTGGTGATCAGCGCCGCGCTGACCTACACGTTCGGCCGCATGGTCGGCAACACGCGCCAGGGCTGGGCGCTGTTCGCGGTGATGGTCGTGCTGTTCCTCGCCGGGCTGACCGTCTGCTTCTGGGCCGAAGCGCGAGGCAACCCGGCGTTTGCCGCGATGCATATCGACCAGACGCCGAGCGCCTTGCAGGCCGGCGGCAACATGGAAGGCAAGGAGGTCCGCTTCGGCATCGTCAACTCGACGATCTGGGCGACGGCCACGACCGACGCCTCGAACGGCTCGGTCAATTCGATGCACGACAGCTACACGCCATTGGGCGGCATCGTGCCGCTGATCAACATTCAGCTCGGCGAGATCATCTTCGGCGGCGTCGGCTCCGGGCTGTACGGCATGCTGCTGTTTGCGATCCTGGCGGTGTTCATCGCCGGACTGATGGTCGGGCGCACGCCGGAGTATCTCGGCAAGAAGATCGAGGCGAAGGAGGTCAAGATGGCAATGCTCGCCATTCTGATCCTGCCTCTGTCGATCCTCGGCTTCACCGCGCTGGCGACGGTGCTGCCGGCCGGCCTCACCGGTCCGGCCAACGGCGGCCCGCACGGCTTCAGCGAGATCCTCTATGCCTATACGTCGGGCACCGGCAACAACGGCAGCGCCTTTGCCGGCCTGTCCGCGAACACCCCGTTCTACAACATCACGATCGGCCTCGCGATGCTGCTCGGCCGCTTCATCTTCATCGTGCCGATGATGGCCGTGGCCGGATCGCTGGCGGCTAAGAAGCTCGTCCCGGCCTCGGCCGGGACCTTCCCGACCGAACGGCCGCTCTTTGTCGGACTGCTGACCGGCGTCATCTTGATCATCGGTGGTCTCACCTTCTTCCCGGCGCTTGCGCTGGGCCCGATCGTCGAACATTTCGCGATGCAGGCCGGCGTCCTTTATTGATCGCACGAACGGGACACCCTCATGTCCATGACGGAACCTTCGTACACCCGCAAGCAGATGCCGGTCGCGACGCTGACCGATCCGGCCATCCTGTGGCCGGCAATCGGCGGCGCCTTCGGCAAGCTCGACCCGCGCCTGATGGTGCGCAACCCGGTCATGTTCGCGGTCGAGGTGGTCGCCGGGCTGACGACATTGCTGTTCCTGCGCGATCTTGTGACCGGCGCCGGCGGCCTGGGCTTCGCGTTCCAGATCAATCTGTGGCTGTGGTTTACCGTCCTCTTCGCCAATTTCGCCGAGGCGGTGGCCGAGGGGCGCGGCAAGGCGCAGGCCGCCACCCTGCGCAAATCCAAGACCGAGACGATGGCGAAGCTGCTGTCAGAGGACGGCGCCACGACGCCAATCGCCGGCAGCTCGCTCAAACCCGGCGACATCGTGCTGGTCGAGGCGGGCGACATCATCCCCTCCGACGGCGAGGTCGTCGAAGGCGTCGCTTCGGTGAACGAGGCGGCGATCACCGGGGAATCGGCGCCCGTTATCCGCGAAAGCGGCGGCGACCGGTCGGCCGTCACCGGCGGCACCGAGGTCATCTCCGACTGGATCAAGGTGCGGATCACCGCAGCGCCCGGCTCGACCTTTCTCGATCGCATGATTGCGCTCGTCGAAGGGGCCGAGCGCCAAAAGACGCCGAACGAGATTGCCCTCAACATTTTGCTCGCCGGCATGACGATCATTTTCGTCATCGCGGTCGCGACGATCCCGAGCTTCGTCTCCTACGCCGGCGGCAAGCTTGCCGTACTAGTCCTGGTCGCGCTGTTCGTGACACTGATCCCGACGACGATCGGCGCCCTGCTCTCGGCGATCGGCATCGCGGGCATGGACCGCCTCGTGCGCTTCAACGTCCTGGCAATGTCGGGGCGGGCGGTCGAGGCGGCCGGCGATGTCGACACGCTGCTGCTCGACAAGACCGGCACGATCACCCTTGGCAACCGGCAGGCCACCGAATTTCTGCCCTTGTCCGGGATCGACGCACGCGATCTGGCCGATGCGGCCCAGCTCGCCTCGCTGTCCGACGAGACGCCGGAGGGTCGCTCGATCGTCGTGTTGGCCAAGGAAAGATACGGCATCCGCGGCCGCGACATGGCCCCGCTCAATGCCCGGTTTATTCCGTTCTCGGCGCAGACGCGGATCAGCGGCATCGACGTCGAAGGCTCCACGATCCGCAAGGGCGCGGTCGATGCGGTGCTGACCCATACCGATGGCGCGGCGGCGACGCGGGGCAACGTGGCGGTCACACTGGCTCCGAACCCAGCGGTGCGGGAGCTGCAAACCTTCGCCGAACAGATCGCCCGGCAGGGCGGCACGCCGCTCGCGGTCGCCAAGGACGGTCGCCTCCTGGGCGTCATCCACCTGAAGGACATCGTCAAGGGCGGCATCCGCGAGCGATTTGCGGCGCTGCGCACGATGGGAATCCGCACGGTCATGATCACCGGCGACAACCCGATGACCGCTGCGGCGATCGCCGCCAAATCCGGGGTCGACGATTTCCTGGCGCAGGCGACCCCGGAGGACAAGCTCAAGCTGATCCGCGGGGAGCAGGCGCAAGGGAAGCTCGTCGCGATGTGCGGCGACGGCACCAACGACGCGCCGGCCCTGGCGCAGGCGGATGTCGGCGTGGCGATGAACACCGGCACGATGGCAGCGCGAGAAGCCGGCAACATGGTCGATCTCGACAGCGATCCGACGAAGCTCATCGAGATCGTCGAGATCGGCAAACAATTGCTGATGACCCGCGGCGCGCTGACCACCTTTTCGATTGCCAACGACGTCGCAAAATACTTCGCGATCATTCCTGCGATGTTCGTCGCGTTCTATCCCCAATTGCAGCCGCTCAACATCATGCGCCTCGCGACGCCGCATAGCGCGATCCTGTCGGCGATAATCTTCAACGCGCTGATCATCATCGCGTTGATCCCACTAGCGCTGCGCGGCGTCGCCTACCGGCCGGTCGGGGCCGCCAACATCCTGCGCCGTAACCTGATGATCTACGGCATCGGCGGCATCATCGTGCCGTTTGTCGGCATCAAACTGATCGATCTGGCGGTAACCGCGATCGGCCTCGCCTGACCCCCAAGGACGTTCCCTCATGTTGCAGGAAATCCGCCCCGCCATCGTGATGACCGTCGTCATGACGGTCATCACCGGCCTCATCTACCCGCTCGGCATGACCGGCATCGCCCAGGTGGTCTTTCCGCGCCAGGCCGACGGCAGCCTGATCGAGCGCAACGGCAAGGTCATCGGCTCGGCGCTGATCGGGCAGAATTTCACATCGGACAGATACTTCCACGGCAGGCCCTCGGCGACCAGCGAGCCTGATCCCAAAGATCCGACCAAGTCGATCCCGACGCCCTACGCCGCCGACAATTCCGCCGGTTCCAACCTTGGTCCGACCTCGAAGGCGTTAATCGATCGTATCAAGGCGGATGCCGCCAAGCTGCAAAAGGAGAATCCCGGGACACCGGTACCGGTCGATCTCGTGACCACCTCCGGCAGCGGTCTCGATCCCGACATCACGCTGGCCGGGGCACTGTTCCAGGCACCGCGCGTCGCCAAAACCCGCGGCCTCTCGCAGGACCAGGTCCGACAGCTGGTCGAAACCCATGTCGCCGGACGATTTCTCGGCGTCATCGGCGAGCCCTATGTCAATGTGCTGAAGCTCAACCTGGCGCTCGATGCCCTGCAAAAAAGGTGACGATCGGGCGGCGAGGCGAAACAGGCATACCCTATCGCGGTGAGCGCGAGGGTTCCGACGGGCGAGATGGACGACCGACTGGAACATGAACGCCGCCCGTCCCCGGAGGCGCTGCTGCGGCGGGCGGCCCGGGAAACGCGCGGCCGCCTGAAGATCTTTCTCGGTGCGGCGCCGGGCGTCGGCAAGACCTACGAGATGCTGGCGACCGCACAGGCGAAGCGGCGCGAAGGTGTGGATCTGGCGGTCGGTATTGTCGAAACGCACGGCCGGAAGGAGACCGAGGCGCTGCTCGACGGGCTCGAGACCGTCCCGCGGCAGCGCATCGAGTACAAAGGACGCTGGCTCGCGGAGATGGACCTCGACGCCATCCTCAGACGTCGGCCGCAACTCGTGCTGGTCGACGAACTCGCCCACAGCAACGCTCCCGGCAGCCGGCACCCGAAGCGCTATATGGATGTCGAGGAGCTGCTCGGCGTTGGCATCGATGTCTATGCGACGCTGAACATCCAGCACGTCGAGAGCCTCAATGACGTGGTGGCGAAGATCACCCAAATCCGCGTCCGCGAGACTGTACCGGATTCGGTCATTGACCGGGCCGATGAAATCGAGCTCGTTGATCTCACCCCCGGCGACCTGATCCAGCGGTTGCGCGAAGGCAAGGTCTATGTGCCGCAACATGCCGAGCGGGCCATCCGACACTACTTCCAGCCGGGCAATCTCACCGCCTTGCGCGAACTTGCCCTGCGCCGCACGGCGCAACGCGTCGACGACCAGATGGTCGACTACATGCGGGCACACGCGATCGCTGGGCCATGGGCCGCCGGCGAGCGGGTGCTGGTGGGCGTCAACGAGGATCCGAGCTGCGCAGCTGTGGTCCGTTATGCGCGACGGTTGGCCGACCGCCTGCGTGCGCCGTGGAGCGCCATCCACATCGAAACCTCGCGCACGCAGCGGCTGTCATCGGCGGAACGCGACCGCATCGCGGAAAGTCTGCGGTTGGCGGAGCGGCTGGGCGGAGAAGCTTTGACCGTGCCCGGTATAAACGTCAGCGAGGGCATGATCGCGTACGCGCGCGCCAACAACTTCACCCATATGGTGATCGCCAAATCGCGGCGCCCCCGCTGGTCGGAGTGGGTGCGTGGTTCGGTGACCCACCAGCTGATCCGGCAGGCCGACGATATCAGCGTGCATGTGATCGCGGAGCGGCCGGAGCCGCCGAACAAGACCGCACACCCCGCGGAGCCCTCAGAAGGGCGCCGCCCACCGCTCGAGATGAAGCCCTATATCGGGACGTTCGGATTTGTCGCGATCGCCCTCGGTGTCGGTATCGGACTTCAGCAATTCCTTGCCGTCTCGAACATCAGCCTTGTTTTTCTGACCGCGGTGCTCGCCGTCGCCATCGCATATGGCCTCTTGCCATCGCTGTTGGCCTCCCTGCTCAGTGTCCTTGCCTACAATTTCTTCTTTTTCCCGCCGCTATATACATTCACTATTGCCGACCCCGAAAACGTCGTCGCGTTGTTTTTCTTTGGCGTCGTGGCGGTCATCGTCAGCAACCTTGCGGCTCGCATTCGCGCCCAGGCCGTCACTGCCCGGCAGCGCGCCAATACCACCGAGGATCTCTATCTGTTCGCCCGCAAGCTCGCCGGCTCGGTCATCCTCGATGATCTGCTATGGGCCACCGCCTTCCAGATCGCCTCGATGCTGAAGGTCAATGTCGTGCTGCTTCTGCCCGAAGGCGACATGGTCGCGGTGCGCGCCGCCTACCCGCCCGAAGACACATTGGACGGCGCCGACTTGGCCGCGGCCAAATGGTGCTGGCAGAACAACCAGCCGGCCGGCCGCGGCGCCGATACGCTGCCCGGAGCAAAGCGCCTGTTCCTGCCGATGCGCACCGGCAGCGGGCCGGTCGGCATCGTCGGGCTCGACAGCGATCGCCCGGGGCCGTTGCTGACACCCGATCAGCGGCGCCTCTTCAATGCGCTCGCGGATCAGGCGGCGCTGGCCATCGAGCGGATCGGTCTGGCCCAGGATGTGCAGCAGGCTCGTCTGGCGGCCGAGGCGGAGAAACTGCGCGCTGCCCTCTTGACCTCGATCTCCCATGATTTGCGGACGCCGCTCGCCTCCGTGTTGGGCTCCGCCACCAGCCTCAAGAACTATCGCGCCACGCTCTCCGAGACGGCGCAGGACGAGCTGATCGGGACGATCCAGGAAGAGGCCGAACGCCTCAATCGCTTTATCGCCAATCTCCTCGACATGACCCGGCTCGAAGCCGGTGCGGTCGAGCCCAAATCCGACATGGTCGATATTGCCGATATCGTCGGCAGCGCGCTCGGGCGGGCGCGCAATGTCCTTGGGCAGCATCGTGCAGTTGTGGAGCTGAGCCGCGACTTGCCGATGCTGAAGCTGGATCCCGTACTGTTCGAACAGGTGCTGTTCAACCTTCTGGACAATGCCGCCAAGTACACCCCTCCGGGAACCGAGATCCGTCTGTCGGCGCGGCGCGATGGGCATGCCCTTCTGCTCCAGGTGATCGACGAAGGCCCGGGCATTCCAGCAGCCGACCTGGAACGCATCTTCGACAAGTTCTACCGTGCGCAGGCCGCCGATAACCGAAGAGTCGGGACAGGGCTTGGCCTTGCCATTTGCCGCGGCTTCGTCGAGGCGATGGGCGGCACGATCGTCGCAGGGAACCGCGAGGATCGGCGGGGCGCGGTGTTCACGATCCGCTTCCCGGCCCCCGTCGATGGCGAGACAAAAAGGGAAATCGCCGCATGATCGGCAAGGCTGCGCCGCTGAAGATACTCGTCGTTGATGACGAACCCGCGATCCGCCGCTTTCTCCGAACCAGCCTCTCAGCGCAGGGCTATCAGGTCACCGAGGCGGAGAATGGCGTCGGTGCGCTTGAGATGCTCGGGCGCGGCGCCGCCGACATCCTGGTGCTCGATCTCGGGCTCCCCGATATCGACGGAGTGGAGATCATCGAGCGCATCCGCGGCCAGGCTTCGCCGCTGCCGATCATCGTGCTGTCGAGCCGCACCGACGAGGCCGGCAAGGTCAACGCCCTCGACCTCGGCGCCGACGATTACGTTACCAAGCCGTTCGGCATGGACGAATTGCTGGCGCGGATCAGGGCCGCGCTGCGCCACCGCTTGCAGCAGGAGGGCGAGCAGCCCGTGTTCCAGTGCGGCGAACTCACGATGGACCTGGTGCGCCGCGTGGTTGCGGTGAGCGGCCGCGAGGTGAAACTGACGCCGCGCGAATACGACCTGCTCCGGCTGTTCGTCGCGCACGCCGGCAAGGTGCTGACGCACAGATTCATCTTGCGAGAGGTCTGGGGCGGGGAAGGCGACGTGCAGTATCTCCGGGTCTACATTCGCACGCTGCGCCAAAAGATCGAGCCGGACCCCGAACAGCCGCGTTATATCCTAACCGAGCAAGGGGTCGGGTACCGCATGCGCGCCCCGGAATAACTGACTGAGGCGCTCCCTGGTGGACATCGCCGATCTGATCAGCCCGGAATGTGTGGTCGCCGCGCTGCCGACAGCCGACAAGGCGCAGGTGCTGCGCGAGTTGTCGCAGCAGGCCGCGCGACTTCTGCATATCGACCCGCAAGCGATCCTCGACGCGGTGCGATCGCGCGAGGAGCTTGGCTCGACCGGCGTCGGTCAGGGGGTAGCGCTGCCGCATGCCCGGATCAGCGGACTCGAGCGCTTTTGCGGACTGTTTGCGCGGCTGGAGCGACCGATCGAATTCGACGCGATCGATGGCCGGGCGGTTGACCTCGTGTTCCTGTTGCTGATCCCCGAGCACGCGTGCAGCGATCATCTGACCGCGCTTGCCCTGGTGGCGCGGCGCTTGCGCGACCGCCAAGTGGCCGCGCGCTTGCGAGCCGCCAAGAACGCCGCCGGACTTTACGAATTGCTCACCGCGACTGCACCGGGCGCGACCTGACGCGGAGTACCCGATAACATGGGCATTTCGCTGATCTCCCAGGGTCGCCTTTTCTCGTTCCGGCCCGCGCCCCACACCGCCCTCTTGATGAGCCCGCGCCGAGCCCCGCCGAGGCGGAATCCTCGACGCACCTTCAGCTGTCGCCGCCCTTGCGGATAGTGCCATGGAACGGAATGACCGCTCATCATCGCGATCCAGCCGATCCTCAACGCTGCATTGAATGACGCCTTGGGGGCATGAAGAGCAGCTGCCGCCGGGAAGGCTGAGCGCCCGCTGTGGGTTCAGCAAGGAGACCTTCGCCGAATGCGCCGATTTCCGCGCCGTGCTCGACGAGACGGGCGCGCATTTCGTCGAGACGTTTGTGACCGCACCCTCGCCCGGCATCATCGCGGGCGCGATGAAGAACGAATATTACGACAGCGAGGCGGCCTATCTCGCCGCTCTGGGAGCGGCACTGCGCGAGGAATACGAGGCGATCGTCGACGCCGGCTTTCTGTTGCAGCTCGACTGCCCCGATCTGGCGCTCGAACGCCACCTTTCCTATCAGGACCGGCCGCTCGGCGATTTTCTCGGCTTTGTCGAGCGCGTCGTCGCGACGATCAACGGCGCCCTCGTCAACATCCCGCGCGAGGCGGTGCGGCTCCATGTCTGCTGGGGCAATTACGAGGGGCCGCACGATTGCGACGTGCCGCTCGCCGACATCCTGCCGATCTTGCAGCGGGCCAAGGTCGGCGCCTTCTTTCTGCCCTTCGCCAATCCGCGCCATGCGCACGAATACAAGGTGTTCGAGAAGATGCCGCTGGCGGACGACCAAATTCTGATCGCCGGCGTCGTCGACAGCCTGACCAATTTTGTCGAGCACCCCGAAGCCGTCGCCGACCGGCTCGAACGGGTGGCGCAAGTGGTGGGCGACCCCCACCGTGTCATCGCCGGCACCGATTGCGGCTTCGACACCTCGGCCGGCATGGGCCGTGTGGCCGAGGACGTCGTCTGGGCGAAGCTGCGCTCGCTCGCCGAGGGGGCGCGGATCGCGTCGGTCCGGTTCGGGATGGGTTAGGCCTGCCCCCTCAGGCTTCCGGGGTCCCAAAAGAGGAGGAGGATTAAAATGAAGGCAATTTTCCGCAGCGCTCTCGTCGCTGTCGCGTTGGCGCTGTTTGCTGCGCCGGGGCTTGCGACCGAGAAAGGGGCGAGCCATCGCATCGTGGTCCAGGTGAGCCAGAACGATCCGGAACGGATGAACCTTGCCCTCACCAACAGTGAAAACGCGATCAAGTACTACAATGACAAAGGCGAGAGCATCGCGATCGAGATCGTCGCCTATGGGCCGGGTTTCAACATGCTGCGGGCGGACACTTCCCCGGTGAAAGACCGCATCAAGGCCATCAAGCTGTCGAACATTGGCGGCGACATCCGCTTTTCGGCCTGCCACAACACGCAGATGGCCATGCAGAAGCGAGAGGGACATCCGATCACGATCATTCCCGAGGCCACGGTAGTGCCCGCGGGCATCGTGCGTTTGACGCAGCTCGAGGAGCAGGGCTGGAGCTACATTCGCCCATAGCCCGGCCCTGGCCGGCTGGCTCCCCAGGCCGAACGCGTCGATAGAATGAGCCGAACGCGTCGATAGAATGAAGGGATTCATCGCTCCACGTTCGAAATCTCTCGGCCAGGCCGGTCGGGGTGCTGCGGTGTCATCGTTGCCGGTAGGGCGCCGCGGCCTGTTGGCCGCGTTGCTATTGCTGGCGGCGAGGACGTCCTGGGGCCGCCTCGGACGGGCCGCCCGCGCGGATCGGCTGGCTCAAAATCCAAGGCCCGCAGCATAGCCCCGATCAATTAAAGGCGTTCCGCGAGGGCATGGCCGCGCTCGGTCTGATCGAAGGGCGCGACTACATACTTGAACAGCGTTATGCCGACAACGACAGGGCGCGGCTGCCGGGTCTCGCGACCGAGCTTGTGGGCAAGGGCGTCGGCATCATCGTGGCGACGAGCCAACCTTCGATTGTCGCCAGCGCGCGGGTGACCAAAACCGTGCCGGTGATCGGGCGCATGAACGACGACCCGGTCGTCGACGGCATGGCTCGGTCGCTGGCCCGGCCCGGCGGCAACATCACCGGCATCTACGCGATGACCGAGGAACTGAACGCGAAGCGGCTCTCCTTGCTCAAGGAAGCCGCACCCTCGCTGCGTCGCGTCGGCGTCCTGCTGCAACCCAATTGGTCGAATGCGGAACACGATTGGCAAGTGGCGCTCGTGGCGGCGCGACGGCTCGATCTCGATCTCCTCGCCTTGAACGTCGGCTCCAGCGACGACATCACGGCGGCGTTCGAGGAGGCGTCGGCGCAAAAGGCGGACGGGATCATGACCTTCCGCAACCCCACCGTCGTCACCTACCTCGAGCTGATTGCCGAGCTGTGCCAAAAGCACCGGCTTCCCGCCGTGTTCGACGCGCGCGAATACGTCGCTGCCGGCGCCTTGATGTCCTACGGACCCAATCTCGACGCGATCTACCGCCAGCTGGCTGGCTACGCGAAAAAGCTCCTCCATGGGACGCCGCCCGGCGAGCTGCCAATCGAGCAGCCGACAAAATTCGAGCTGGTGGTCAATCTCAAGACCGCCAAGGCGCTCGGCCTGACAATCCCGCTGTCGATCCTCGCTCGCGCCGACGAGGTGATCGCGTAACCATCATCGAACACAGGCGGCAAGACGTTCTACAAAGCCGGCGTCGTCGACACCCTGACCAGTTTCGGCGCGCACCCCAAAGCCGCCGCCGCCCGGCTCGAACAGGCGGCAAGGGTCGTGGGCGAGCCGCGCCGTGTCATCGCCGCATTGGCATAACGATGCTTAACCGCCTGACCTCGAATGCTGTCGAAATCGCTGACAAAACCATTCCACGCACCAGGAAATAATCTACAATACAATAAAACTGGTACCGCCAGCCAAAGCGTGGGTCTTACAATTCTATGAACCAGGATAACTGAACCAACAGCGATCGCCGTTGCGAGAGCCCACGGCAACGCTGCCCGTGCTCGCGCCCGGGTGCGCACGCGCGTCGAGCATGTCTTCGCCACCCAGAAATGCCGGCTCGGGCTGCGCATCCGCACCATCGGCATGGTGCGCGCCCGCGTCAAAATCGGCTTGGCCAACCTGGCCCACAACTTCATCAGGCTGGCCCGGCTCAATGAGCGAGCCGCGCCGGCCTGACCCCGCGGCCTATGCAAAGCGGTGGCGACCGGCCTATCAGAGATTCAACCAGGCCGGTCGCGGCGCCGAAAACCCCCGTCCCATCGGAGGCGGCGGCTTCGGCGTCATTGCCCATCCGCTGTGCGATCTTCGCCGCCATCCGTCGTCGCCCGGCGCTCTTCATCGTCCGGGCGTCGCAAAAGCCAGCGGGCCGCGTCACTGGAGGCGGGTGAGGGAGGGGCGGCGGATCAATCGCAATTGCCGAGACGCCATGACGGCGGGGAGGTGGAAAGCGCGGCGCTTTTTCTCGCCTACACGCTATCCCGGGGCCGGTCAACGCGCGAATGCGCCCAACGTGATCGGCGCTATCGCCTGATGCCGATCTTCTCTTCGCTGAGTACCTCCAGCAGCGGGGCGGGTCCGACCGATATCTCTCCAGTAAACGGCCGATTATGGGCGGCAATCAAGAAAACCGACGCGGCAATTCCGGTGGCAAACAGGCCCATTGCAATCATCGACGCGCGCCGGTTGTCGCTATGGAGCATCGCTATGGCGATCAGAGTGCAAATCGCTTGGACCGCCAGGCACAACCACTTGGCCGGGTTTACTTGCGAGTGGCTGATGATGATCCTCTGCCGACGCGCATCCGACACGTTTTGGAGCGCGGTTGCGATCTGGCGCTGTGCGACCTCTTGGCCCTGGTTCTGCGGCGTCAGGGAAAGGTTCAACTGGAGCAGTTCGGCCAGCGCGGGTCGAGCGAGGTCGATCTTGTCGGCATGACGAGCCATCAATGGCCACTCGTCGCGCGCGGCTTTCTCGATGTAGACTCTGGTCAGTCCGCGGATGCGATCGCCGCCGTCTCCAGGAAAGCTGGCGGACAAGATCATTACCGCACCGAGCGCTTCGGCCTCGCGGTTGACCGCTGCGTTAGCCTGAGCAATGTCGTTCCAAACCTGGCTGGCGGTAAAGGCGACGAAGAGGCCGAACAGGAGAGCGAGCGACGGCAGCAATCCGGGATTGATCGCTTTGAATGCGCGCGAACGCTCGCCGGCCGCGAGGACTGTAACGGTTTTGTGGATCGCGATCGCAATTACGTAGGTGACGCCGAACACTGTCAGCGCCACCCATAAGACTGGGAGATCGTGAAACCACTCGCCCATCATGCGCTATTCTCGTGAGAGCAGCGAGGAACCTTCAGGTGTGCCCGGACGGCCCTGCGGCCGAGCACCAGCGCGGCCCGGTTGTCGAAGATGCGCCATCGTTCGGCGATGTTATCCGAGTTTTCCCCATAACCTGCGACTAGTCGTAGAGGTTCTTCTCGATCTGCGCCCGCGTCTCGGGGGTGCAGGTTCCGGTCCGCATGCCTGCCTTCGCTTCGGCGGGCAGGCCGGCCAGAGCCTTGTGGCGGGCGGCGGCTACCGACCAGGCGCTGGCCTGCTGTTCGGCGGTCATGCCGATCGTCTTGAACGCGGCCTGGTAGGTTTTTTCGATCTTTTCCGTCAGGCCCCAATTGCACAGATCGCTCTGCGCGAGGAGATACCCGACGGAGGGACCGAGAAGGGCAGTGATCGAGTTCGGCATGCGGCCACGAAGATCAGCGGCATGGCGACGGCAATCGCAAAAATTTTCACGGCATTACCCGATTGAGGTGAGTACGACATCGCGACATATAAAATTGCGCGCATTCTGGCGAGTACGACTCCGGTGCCACGAGCCGGATTCCGCGCGGCGCTCTGATTGCGTCGCTAGAATTGCCATAATTGCATCATAAGGTGCGCCATTCGGGGCGAGAGCGAGGCGGGACGGGAAGAGATGCGGGCGCGGCGTTTGCTGTAGATTCGTTGCAAATAACAGCAAAAACAGCAAACGCAAGGGGTCTGCGAATTATAGCCGGTTGCGGCGGGCGGCGGCGCGGGTGGCCTCGATCGAGGCGGAAGCTTCGGCCTCGGCGCGCATCCGTTGCGCGATTCTTGGCCGCCGGGCGGTCGAGGCAGCGGCCGAGCCATGCGGCGATTCCGGGTGTCGCCGACAGGTCCATCTCGATCGCCCGGCCCATGACCGCGGCGAGGTTGAGGTCGGCGACCGTGAAATTGTCGCCCTGCAGATAGGCCCGGTCGCCGAGTTCATGTTCGAGAACGGCAAAGGGGCGCCTTCAGCAACGCGACCGCGTCGGCCGCGATTTTTGGTCTCGTTCGGCTTGCGGCAGGCGAGCGGCATGGAACGACCAGACATTGACCCCGCGCTCGACCTCGTTCGCCGCCCAGAGGCTCCATTGCCAGGCTTTGGCCTCGCCCTGCGGCGTTGCCGGATAGAGGCCGCCCGGCGAATGCTTCTTGGCGAGGTAGAGGTTGATCGCCATCGATTCCCACATGATGAAGCCGTCATCATCGATCGCCGGCAGGCGGCCGTTCGGGTTGACCGCGAGGTATTCGGGCTTGCGCGCCCCCTCCGCCCCGGTCTCGATCGCGATGTGCTCGTAGTCGAGCCCCAATTCATGCGCCATCCACAGCACGCGAAAGGCGCGGGTGCGGGCGATCCCGTAAATCCGCAGGCGCGGCATGATTTTCTTCCTCCCTCCGACCAAATCGCCGCGATTGTCCCATGCCGCCCTGTCGGTGTGAACCCGCGGCGATCTGATGTAAAAGCTTTTCACATGAGCTGGTCGGGTTCAGGGCCGGGCGGGCGGCGCGGCTATCACCACGGCAATCTGCGCGAGGCGCTGATCGAGGCGGCGCTTGAGCTGATCGCAAAGCACGGCCCGGCAGGCTTCACCTTCGCCGACGCGGCGCGCTCGGCCGGGGTGAGTTCGGCGGCACCCTACCGCCATTTCCGTGACCGCGACGCGCTGATCGCCGACGTCGCCCGGCGCGGCTTTGAGCTTTTCGCCGAGGCGCTCGGACGCGCCTGGAACGACGGCCGGCCCGAGCCCTTCACCGCCTTCGAGAATATCGGCCGCGCCTATCTCGCCTTTGCCCGCGGCGAGCCCGCCTATTATTCGGCGATGTTCGAGGCGGGGCTCTCCTTCGACGACGACCCGGCCCTGCGCCAGGCCGCCGATCGCAGCTTCGCCGTCCTGCGCAACGCCGCCGAAGTGCTGTGCGCGCTCCTGCCGCGCGAAGAGCGGCCGCCGGCCCTGATGATGAGCCTCCACGTCTGGGCGATGTCGCACGGCATCGCCTCGCTCTTCGCCCGCGGCGACGGCGGCAGGCGCCGGCTGCCGATGACGCCCGAGGATCTGCTCGAAGCGGGCATGCTGGTCTATCTGCGCGGCCTCGGGCTGATCGCACCCCCCGCCGGCGCCTGACCCCGCCCGTCTTGACAGGCGCGCGGGCCGACGCTATGTAAATGTTAGATACATTAACATGAGGCTGCGATGCACCACCTCGCAGGGTATCTCGACGACATCGGCAGGCCGGCCTGGATCGGCTTGATGGTGGTCAGCTTCATCCTGTTCTGGCCCGCGGGCCTCGTGGTCCTCGGCTACATCATAGGGAGCGGAAGAATGGCGTGCTGGACGCAAGGGGGAACCGGGCGCTGGCAACGGCGGATGGAGCGGATGCAGCGGCGCATGTCGCGGATGCAGGAAGCGGCCGAACGCTGGAGCGGCGGCGGCGGAACTGGCTGGGGCGGCGGCTATCGCGGCGCCAGCTATCGCAGCGGCGGCGCCACCGGCAACCGCGCCTTCGACGAATACCGCGAGGAGACGCTGCGCCGGCTCGAAGAAGAGCAGCGCGAATTCATCGAATTTCTCGACCGCCTGCGCCACGCCAAGGACAAGGTCGAATTCGACCAGTTCATGGCCGAGCGCGCCCGCCGCCCGCCGGCCCCCGAACCGCAGCCGCAGGGCGCCTTAGGGTCGCTGCGCGGCGAGGTCAGACCGCACCCCGCTTGCGCAGGCCGGTTATTGACGCCGCATCGTAGCCGAGTTCGCGCAGCACATCCTCGGTGTGCTCGCCCTGCGCTGGGGTCGGGCGCAATTCGTCGGGCTGCGGATAGCCGCTCAGATGGATCGGCTGGCCGACTACTTTTTGCGGCCCGAAGGTTGGATGATTGACCGGGCGGGCGATGCCGAGATGCTGCACCTGCGGGTCGGCGAAGGTCTGGTCGATCGTGTTGATCGGTCCGCAGGGCACGCCGACCTTGCTCAGCGCCTCGACCCAATGGGCGCTGGTATGGCGGCGCATGATCTCGTTCAGATGCGCGATCAGGGCCTGGCGGTTCTTGGCGCGGGCGACGACGGTCGCGAAATCGGGATTTTCTGAGAGGTCGCGGGCGCCGGCCGCTTCGCAGAAGCGGCGCCACAGATTGTCGCCCGAGGCGGCGACATTGATGTAGCCGTCGGCCGTCTCGAACATGCCGGTGCCGGGCGAGGTCGGGTGGAAATTTCCTTCCTGGCCCGCCACCTCGCCCTTCATCAGATAGCGCGCCGCCTGGAAGTCGAGCATGAAAATCTGCGCTTCGAGCAGCGAGGTGTGCACCCATTGCCCCTCGCCGGTGCGCTCGCGGTTGAGCAGCGCCAGCACGATGCCGTAGGAGAGCAGCAGCCCGGCCGAGGTGTCGTTGATCGCGATGCCGACCCGCACCGGCCCCTGGCCCGGATGGCCGGTGATCGACATCAGCCCGCCCATGCCCTGCGCGATCTGGTCGACGCCGGCGCGCCCGGCATAGGGGCCGTCCTGACCGAAGCCCGAGATGCTGCCGTAGACGATGCGTGGGTTGACCTTCTTCACCGCCTCGTAATCGATGCCGAGCCGGTGCTTCACGTCGGATTTGTAGTTTTCGACGATGACGTCGGCGCGCCGGGCGAGCTTGAAGAAGATCTCGAGACCCTCCTTGCTCTTCAGGTTGAGCGTCATCGAGCGCTTGTTGCGGTGCAAATTCTGAAAATCAGGGCCGTCGCGGCGGCTGCCGGTGGCGTCGACCTGCTCGCCGGGCGGCTCGACCTTGATGACGTTGCGCGCCCCAATCGGCGAGCTGGCGCGCCGCGGTCGGGCCGGCGCGATGCGCGGTCAGGTCGATGACGAGGAAATCGTTCAGCGGCAGTGCGGTCGTCGTCATTGCGCGATCTCCGTAGGTTAGCTTTGCCTGGTACCGTCAGCCGCCCGGGCCCTGGCGAAAGACGGCGTCTGCGGCCTTGCGCTGTGTGGGCGACAGCGATGCGTATAGCGCGTCGAGCGCCGGCAGCAGCCGCTTCAATCCGGCGAGTTCCTGCTCCGAATAGCGGATATAGGCGCGCAGGTCATCGACCGCGCTGGCACCCGGGGCGGGTGGCGGCGAGGCCGTCGCGGCCCGCGCGTTATCGCGCATCACCCCGGCGACGGCGGCGAATTGTGGCTCCTGGGCCGGCATTATCTGCAGCTTCTGGTGCAGCTGCGCGATGCTTGTCTCGACATTCGGCGGCTGGCCCGCGCCCTGCTGTGCCTGGGCCTGCGTTACCGGGCCCGGGGGCGGCCCGGCCGCGATCGACGGCGTACTCGCCAGCCCGAAACACAGCGAGGCAGCCGCGGCGGCCCATCGCGTCGTCATCCGAAGCATCCGACAGAACCCTTTTTCCATCCTCGTCGATCGTCATCGCTTGCTTGGACCACACCCGGGATCAACCGGGTGCGGCGCCCTGGATCGCGACCTGGAGCATATAGAGCGACTGGCTGCCGGTCATGAAGAGGCGGTCGCGTTTGGGTCCGCCGAAGCACAGGTTGGCGCAGACCTCGGGCAGACGGACACGGCCGATCAGCTTGCCCGCGGGGTTGAACACCAGAACCCCGGCATAGCCGAGCGGCGCGTTCGAGCTGCACCACAGATTACCGGCAACGTCGGCGCGCATGCCGTCGGGGCCGCACTTGACGCCGTCGACGGTCATGTCGGTGAAGAGCCGCATGTTTGCGGGCTTCGTCCCCTGCATGTCGAAGGCGTAGATGACCCGCTGCCCGCCGGGACCGGTGTCGCCCGGCCCCTTGCCGGTGCTGATCACGTAAAGCGTTTTGTAATCGGGCGCAAAGCAGATGCCGTTCGGGTCGGGGAGCTGGTCTTCGGCTGCTGCGACTTCGAGCTTGCCGCTCGGGTCCCAGCGGTAGACGTTGGTCGGCAATTCGCGCTTCTTGCCGCCGATAGCTCCCGCATTCGGCGCGCCGACCAGTTGCTTGAACATGCCTTGCGGGTTGCTCGGCCCGCCAGGCTCGTCCGGGTGGCCCTCGGCGATCGAGCCGCCGTAGGGCGGGTCGGTGAACCAGATGCTGCCATCAGGATGCGGCACAACGTCATTTGGCGAGTTCAAGGGTTTGCCGTCGTAGGAATCGGCGATCACGGTCATCGAGCCGTCATGCTCCCAGCGCACGACACGGCGGTTGAAGTGCTCGCAGGAAATCTGCCGGCCCTGGAAATCGAATGTGTTGCCGTTGCTGTTGTAGGACGGACGCCGGAACGCCGTCACGCGGCCATCGTCCCAGATGTAGCGGTATTGAATATTGCCCGAGACGTCGCTGAACACGACATAGCGGCCCTGGCTCGACCACGCCGGACCCTCGGCCCACAACGCGCCGGTCCAGACCCGATAGATCGCGCCTTGATACCGGCGCAACGGCAGAAACGACGGATCGACGACGATCACGTCAGGGTCGGGATAGATCGAGGGGTTGAGCCGGTCCCACTGCCGCGGCGGATTGCTGATGACGCTTGCCGGCGTGCCGAGCTTCCCGTTGTCCTGCGCCAGCGCCAGCCCCGACGACATCGCCGCCGTCCCGGCGAGGCCGGCGCCGCCGGCCAGAAGACCGCGCCGCGATACCGCCCGCCGATCGATCGTCCACATGGTCATTCCCTCCGGCTGGTTGAATTTGAGCGATTGTGTACCGCGCGCTCGGCCTCGACAACCGGCGCTCGCTCTGCCCGCATTCCAGCCATGCGCGAAGAGAAGGCCATGTCTTCGATTTCGCGGCGCGCGGCTGCGTCGTTTTGCGTGCTAGTGTTCTCTCGAGAACCGTGACCAGCGACCTTAATGCTGAAGGGAATGATGCAATGGCGTATGACCTGCTGATCAAGAACGGCCGGATTGTCGACGGCTCGGGAATGCCCGCCTTTCGCGGCGATGTCGGGGTCAAGGACGGCAAGATCGTCGAGATCGGCAAACTGACCGGCCCGGCCCGGCGCACGATCGACGCCGACGGTCGCGTCGTCGCCCCCGGTTTCATCGACAATCACTGCCATTACGACGCGCAGGTCACCTGGGACCCGCTCTGCTCCTATTCCTGCGATCACGGCGCCACGTCGGTGATCTTCGGCAATTGCTCACTGTCATTGGCGCCGGTGCGCAAGGGCAAGGAGCGGCGGCTGTCCGAATTCCTCTCCTATGTCGAGGCGATCCCGATGGAGGTGCTCGACACGCTCGAAATCACCTGGGAGACGGTCCCTGAATATCTCGATCAGATGGACCACAATCTCGGGGTCAATGTCGGCAATCTGATCGGCCATACCGCGGTGCGCTACTACGTGATGGGCGACGAGTGCCAGAAGCGCACCGCCACCGACGACGAGATCAAAGAGATGCAGGGCCTCGTGCGCGACGGCATGAAGGCCGGCGCGCTCGGCCTCTCGGTGTCGCGCAACCAGGGCCATTTCGATCCGCAGGGGGTACATATCCCGGCGATCTGGGCCGACGAGAAGGAGATCTTCGCGCTTGGCGACGTGCTGCGCGACCTCGGCACCGGCATCATCCAGTCGGGCGGCGGCAACGGCGCCGAGATGAAGGACGCGCTGATGAGCCGCCTTTCCGAGGCGACCGGCCGCGTCGTCGTCTACAACAATCTCGGTCAGACGATGCGCCGGCCGGGCCAGTGGCAGAAGCAGATGGCGCAGGTAGATGCGACGACGGCGAAGGGGATTCGCGCCTACCCGATGTGCACGCCGAACCGCATCACCGACTACTTCCAGATGCGCAACACCCAGACCTTCCGCGGTCTGCCGGTATGGCACCCGATCTGCTTGTCGAGCCCCGAGCAGCAGCTCAAGGCCTATGCCGATCCCGAAGTACGCCGCAAGCTCCACGAGGAGGCGGTCGAGTTCAAGGGCGGGCCGGCGATCGGCATCTGCAGCACTTGGTGGGACTATATGGTCCTGCAGACCGCGGTATTGCCAAAGAACAAGCAGTACGAGGGCAAGACCGTCGGTCAGATCGCCAAGACGCAGGGCAAGGGCATCATCGACTGCTTCCTCGATCTGGCGATCGAGGAGAATCTCGACACCGAATGGCTGCACGGCGAGAACAACGTCGACGAAGAGGCCGTCGCCAAGATCCTGACCTACCCGAACGCGATCATCGGCCTCTCGGACGGCGGCGCGCATGTCCAGTTCCAGAGCGGCTTCGGCTTCTCGACCCGGCTGTTGTCGGAATGGGTGCGCGAAAAGCAGGTCATGAGCCTCGAGCAGGCGGTGCGCCGGCTGACCTTCGAAATCAGCCTCGACCTTCGGGCTTTACGACCGCGGCCTGCTGCGCCCCGGAATGGTCGCCGACATCGTCATCTTCGACCCCGACACGGTGAAGCCCTTGCCGCTCGAAGTCGTGCATGACTTCCCGACGGGCGCCAAGCGCATCAAGGAGCCGGCGCAAGGCATCATGGCGACGATCGTCAATGGCGAAGTGCTGCTTGAAGACGGCAAGCATACCGGCGCGCTTCCCGGCCGCGTGCTGCGCAACACCTACTATCACGGCCTGCACGCATAGGCCGCCGGGAGGTTCGTTGCAGGGTGGTCTCGATCGGCCAATGCCGATTGGCGGGTCGAGACCCCGCTCTACGAACTCGCAGTCCGCGAATCGAGTGATAATATCGGTCCTCCTGTGGGAGGATCCCAATGCCGACCCTTCGGCCGACCCCCGATCTCGACATGCATTACGAGGTCGACGATTTCACCGACCCGTGGCGCGCGGCCGAGACCATGCTGATGCTGCACGGCAACGCGGAGAGCGGTCTCGCCTGGTACGGCTGGGTCCCGCAATTGGCGCGGCATTACCAGGTGGTGCGGCCCGACATGCGGGGTTTTGGCGCCTCAACGCCGATGCCGCGCGATTTCCTCTGGACGCTCGACGTAGTCATTGACGATTTCGTCGGGTTGATGGACAGCCTCGGCATCGAGCGTTTTCATCTGGTCGGCGCCAAGATCGGCGGCACGGTTGCCCGCGCTTTTGCCGCGCGCCGCCCGGAACGGGTCAAGACCTTGACCGTCGTCGGCACGCCGCCGCCGCTGCGTCCGGGTGCGGCGGAGCGCGTCCCGGAATTGAACGCCGCCTTCGAGCGCGACGGCGTTGAAGCCTGGGCGCGCCGGACAATGGGCGGCCGCCTCGGCAGCGGTTTTCCGCCCGAGGGTGTGGAGTGGTGGATCCAGTTCATGGGACGCACCGCGGTTTCGACGCAGATCGGCTTTATGAAGACGATCGCCTGCGCCGACATCCGCGCCGACGTGCCGAAGATCCGCTGCCCCACACTCGTCGTCACCACCGACGGCAGCGGCCTTGCCTCGGTCGACGAAACCCGCGCCTGGCAGCAGCAGATTCCGAATTCGACCTTGGTGGTATTGCCTGGCGATTGCTATCATGTCGCCGCGACCCACGCCGAGCCCGCCGCGAAGGCGACGCTCGACTTTCTCGCCTGCTACGGCCGCACGCCGTAAGCCCAGCGCCTCGCCATGCCGATCCATCCCGCTTCTGTAGACAGTTCGGCGGTTCGTCTCGGCCGGAACGACCCCTGCCCGTGCGGCAGCGGCCGCAAGTTCAAACTGTGCTGTGGCCGCGCCGGTTCGTCGAAATCGGTCGCCGATGTCACAGAGCCGCCGCGGGGGAAGACGCTTGGTCGCTTGACCGAAGCGAGCCGGGACAGGGAGGCGGTCGAGAAATTCCGGCAGATGCAGGTCGGCCTCCCGGACAATCTCCTCCGTACCGACCCGGCGCCCTCGGCGGGGCGCGTCGACGCGATCGCCGCCGAGCGGCACCGAGGGCGCGGGATGCGGCTGGTCGAGGCGGGGCAGCTGTCCGGCGGGATCGCCGAGCTGTCCCGGGCCGTGAGGCTCGACCCCAGAGACGCGGCGGCGCATCGGGCGCTCGGCCGGGCGCTGCTGCAGAGCGGCCGCCTCGCCGAAGCCGCGGCCACCCTCGAACTAGCGACGACGCTGGAAGATAATGCCGGGGCGTCCCACGATCTTGCGGTCGCGTTGCGCCGTCAGAATCTCGATGAGAAAGCGATTGCGGCCTACCGCCGGACCCTCGATCTGGACCCGGAAATGGCGGAAGCCCATGCCGGTCTCGCCGAACTCCTCGATGATACAGGGGAAGATGACGAGGCCATAATCTGCTATCGGCGGGCCGCGGCGAGCGCGCCCGATACGACCTTCGGCTGCATGAACCTCGCCAAGGCGGCAGTCCTGGAAGCAGATTTTTCCGAGGCGGAAAGGCACTACCGAAAGGCGATCGTACGCGATCCTGCCGACGACCGGCTGTGGAAACTGCTCGGCGACGCTCTCACAAGGCAGGGTCGCTTCGACGAGGCGATCGCGGCCTTCGACCAGGCCCTCCAGGTCAACCCGTTGCAGGTCGCCGCCCATTTTGCCGCGGTCGAAGCGCGCAAATGCACCGAGAGGGACCGCCCCAGAGTGACGCGAATGCTGGCGGCCCTGGACGAGCCTGTGCTTGACGACGTCAACCGGGCGCATCTCCACTTCGCCTTGGGAAAGTTGTTCGACGATCTGGGCGAGTATGAGAACGCGATGCGTCATTTCGATATGGCCAACGCGATCAAGGCTCGCTTCATGCATTTCGATGCGCCGGCTTTCGCCGCCGATGTCGATCGGCTGATCCGACGCTTCACCCCCGAGTTCTTTGCCGCCCATGCCGAGTTCGGCTGTGATGACGAGACGCCGGTGCTGATTGTCGGCATGCCGCGATCTGGTACGACATTGGTCGAACAAATCCTTTCCAGCCATCCGAAGATCGCCGGCGGCGGCGAATTGCCCTATTGGATCAAGCGTATGGGGGCATGGGGGATCGCCGAGGCGAGCTATCTTACGGCGGGGTGGGGGCGGGACCTGTCAGCTGGTTATCTCGAGCTGCTGCGCCGGATCGGGCCGACTGCCGCCCGGGTGACCGACAAGCTGCCGTTCAACGTGCTTTGCCTGGGACTCATCCACCTGCTGCTGCCGAAGGCCCGGATTATCCAATGCCGGCGGCACCCGCTCGACACCTGTCTCTCGATCTATTTCGCCAATTTCCGGCAGGCGATCACCTTCGCCGCCGACAAGGCAGATATCGCTGCTGCCTATCGGCAATACGCGCGCCTGATGGATCATTGGCGGGCGGCGCTGCCGTCCGAGCGCTTTCTTGAAGTCGAATACGAGCGGCTGGTCGCCGATCCCGAGACGATCACCCGGCAAATGATCGCCTTCTGCGGGCTCGATTGGGACGATGCCTGTCTGCGACCCGAGCGCAACCGGCGCACCGTGACGACAGCGAGCCTGTGGCAGGCCCGCCAACCCGTCTACAACACCTCTATCGCGCGCTGGCGGCGCTACCGCCCGTGGCTCGGCAAGCTTGCCGATCTGCTGACGCCGGAAGAGATCGGCTGAGCGCGACCTCGATCCGTTTCGAAAACCTGAGGGCCTTGTCGGAAAATTTTACGCAAGCTGAAGCGCCGATTACGATTATAAAATTGCATATCTCCGATGCCGCCGGTCGAGCAGAAACTCTAGACTGTTGATTTGCTGCGGTTTCAGCGATCGCAAACGATCGCCGGCGAGTTCGTGGCGCCGTTAATATTAACCCAAGGACCGTCGGAAAATTTAACACAAAAATGTCTTCGCAGCGTCTATTCACTGTCAAATCATTGATAATTAAAGGTTGGTCTGATGCTTGCACGTCTCCCGTCAAACAACCACGAAGGGGCCACCTGCAAGATGACCACCCTCGTTCGGGCTGACATATCGGCACCCCGCTTCGCCGCCGAAAAAACAATCAGGATTTTGCGGTCGGACCCACGCCGCGAGCTTCCGGGCGGCCGTGCAGACGTGGCGGTTGCGCGAGCGACGAGCGGTACGTCGGGGCCGGCATGACCAGCCAAGGCGTCGCGCGTTTGCAGGAGGCAATGGCACGGCGATGGGGCCAGGCGCCGGACCATGCGGTCCCGGGTGCGGTCGAAGACGTTTGCGAGAATGCCGAAACCAGGCCCACGGTGTTCATGGTCGGCAACAGCCACGCGATGCGCGAGGTGTTCGACCAGGTCCGGAAGTTCGCCACCTGTGAAATGCCGGTGTTGATCACGGGCGAGAGCGGCACCGGCAAGGAGCTGGTCGCGCGCGCGATCCATGAGCGCTCGCGCCGTGCCGGGGCCGCCTACGTGGCGCTGAACTGCGCCTCCGTGCCGCCGACCCTGATCGCATCGGAACTCTTCGGCTATGAGAAGGGAGCCTTCACCGGCGCGAGCACGCGCAAGCACGGGCTGATCGAGCACGCCCACCGCGGCACTCTGTTTCTCGATGAGATCGGCGACATGCCGATCGATCTGCAGGGGCTGTTGCTGCGGTTCCTGCAGGAGGGCGAAATCCTGCGGGTCGGCGGGCGGCAACCGATCAAGGTCGATGTCCGCGTCGTCGCGGCGACCAATATACGGCTGCGCGATGCGATCGCCGCCGGCCGGCTGCGCGAGGATCTCTATTACCGGCTCAACGTGCTGAACCTGCAGCTGCCGCCGCTGCGCGACCGCGATGGCGACGTCGAGGTCCTGGCCGCCTTTTTCCTGCGGCAGATCGCGCGCGAACTTGGACGCGAGCTGCAGGGCTTCACCCCTCACGCCTTGCGGGCGATGCTCGATTATCCCTGGCCCGGCAACGTCCGCGAGCTGATCGCCACGCTGCGCCGCGCCGTCGTGCTGGCCAACGGTCCGCAGATCGACGTGTCGGATTTGCGCCTGGACCCGGACCCCGCTGTTCCGGCGCCGGCGATGCCTGCGGCGCCGCTGCGGCCGATTGCGCTTGCGGGGCGGCATCGGCGCGGCAGCGACGCGGAACGCGACGCCATCCTCGACGCGCTTCAGCAGACGCGGTTCAACATGACCCATGCGGCGCGGCGGCTCAGCGTGTCGCGCGCAACGTTGTATCGGATGCTGCAGCGCAACCGGATCGAGCTTGCTCAACACTACCGCGTGCAGCCGGCGGAACCCGGGGAGACCGAAGCGTGACGCCGGCGGGAAAACGCCCCCGGGCTGTCTCAAACGGACACCGATCAACTGTCTCAAACTTCGCTCAAGATAGAACGGAATTTTAAGGATGTTCCGGCAAGCAATTGAAATAAGAGGACCAATGACAGCCGGATCGGCTGGCATGGCGATTGCTGCCGGAATGTGGTCAGCGTGCGGCATGGCGCGTGACCAAAGGCGGCGGCTTGCGCTGTCGCCGGCGGTCCGAAGAACGGCGCACGTAGGCGTCACTCAATCCGCCACAGGGGCGGGGGAAAGGAAAAGGAACCCAGTATGAGAAAGCTTCTTTTCGCCAGTTGCGCGGTCTTCGCCCTGAGTGCGGGCGGCGCGTGGGCGCAAGATGCGACGAACACCAGCACCTCCAACGCGACTGCGACCGGCGGCGCCGGCCACCGCGACGCAGGCCGGCGGCGACGCGACGAACACCAATTCGGGCAACACCAAGAATTCCAACAACACCGCCAACGGCAACTTCTCGAACAACACGCTTAGCAGCACAAGCAGCAAGTCGAGCACCGACTCCAGCACCAACACCTCGACCAAAGACTCGAACAACACGCTGACGTCGACAAAGACCAGCACCGATACAAAGAGCAGCGGATCGACGGCTGGCGACAACGGAGCCTCGGCCAATAACGGCAGCAACTCCACCAGCATCAGCGGCAATACCAAGACCAGCACCGACACCTCGACAAAGACCAGCACCGACAACAGCACCAATACGACCGCTAGCAAGGGCGGCACCGCGGTCAATGCCAACGGCAACACGGTTGCCTCCGATAACACTAACACTAAGAACTCCAACAACACGACCACGATCACGCCGACCAAGACCAGCACCAGCACCGATACGAGCACGTCGACCGCTGGCGATAACGGGGCGTCGGCCAATAATGGCGGCAAGGCGCTCAGCGTCAACAACAGCCAGACCTTCAGCAACACCAAGACCAGCACCGACACCACCACCAAGACCGACAGCAGCAACTCGGGCAATACCAAGACCAACACGAACACGAACACCAATAACGGCGCGGCCGCCGCGAAGGGCGGAACCGCGGTGCAGGCCAACGGCAACACGCTGCATCTCGGCTCCGACAACACCAAGACACACGCACCAAGAGCGACAGCAGCAACTCGGGCAATACCAAGACCAACACCAGCACGGCGAGCTCGACCGGCGCGAACAGCCCGACCGCGAACAACGGCAGCAAAGCCGTCAACAATGTGAAGGATTCGGGCAACACCACCACGAAGACCAACACCAGCACCAAGACCAACACCAGCACCAACAGCACGGCCGGCGCCGGCAGCCCAGCAGCCAATAATGGCAGCCTGGCGGTCAGCAAGGGCTCCGGCAACACCAGCACGAAGACCAACACCAGCACGAAGACCAGCACCAGCACCAAGAACAGCAACAACACCATCACTAGCACCAAGGACAGCAACAACACCAGCACCAAGACCAATACCAAGACCAGCACCAAGGACAGCAACAACACGCTGACCTATACGGGCGGCGCGAAGACCAACACCATCACCACCACCAAGGATAGCAACAACACCAGCACCAAGACCTATACGGGTGGTGCCAAGACCGACACCATCACCAAGGACAGCAACAACACCAGCTCAAAGAGCTATACAGACTCGAGCGTCAACACGAGCACCAAGCTCAGCGGGCTGAAGAACTCGGTGGTCGGCGACGGCACCTTGTCGCAGTCCGTTACGAACAACGTCGCAACCACGATCAGCACTGGCGCCGGGTCGTCCGTTGCCAGCGCCAATATCGCCGGCAATAAGATCAAGTACCTTGCGGCCGGCTTCAGCGGCAATGTCTCGATGGAAAACTCGATGGGCGGCCAGGGCATCTTGCAGGCCAACCTCAACACCGGCGCGAACGCGGTGCAGCAGAACTCCGTGGCGCTCTGACCTCGACCGTCGGCGGCAACGGCGCCGCGATCGGTGGGCTCGCCCAGGGTGGGGTGACCGGTCCGCTCCGGTAACTCACGAGGGATTGTAGGGGTCCGCGCCGTCGCGGCTATGGCGGCACAGATCCCTACTGTCGAACAAGTATCTTAGGTGACGGGAGGGTCCGCATTGCCGCGCGCTGGCCATGCGGGCCATCTTCCCGGAAGAAATGTCAAGGGGTTGCTTATTATGAACAGATATGCCGCCTGGGCTATCGCGTCGTTGATGGTGCTGGTCGGCGGCGCGCCGAGAATTTGCCTCGCTGGCGACAGCGACAGCGGTAAGGCGGCGGTGCTTGGAACGCTCTCGGGAGCCGCCGTGGCGAATTCGGATCTCGGCAAGCAGCATGGTCGCGGCATCAACATCATCGGCGGCAACGGCGCAAATATCAATTCCGGCGTCCTGACCGATAACAGCGTCGCCGGCTTCTCGGTAACGGGGACCATCGCGAACACCAACTCGGTCAACAACAATGCCGGGATAACCACCGTTCTGCAAAACACGGGCAACAACGTAATTTTCCAATCGGCAGTCAATATCAACATCAGCGTCAGCCCGTGAGCACATCGCGGGACGGGCTGTCGGAATGGGTTTTGTCATAATTGTGCCGAGGACGATTCGGTCCAGGCTGAAAACGCTAAGCCTGGCTGGGATGTTGCTCTCGGGCATGATCGCACCGGCCAAGGCAGGGTCGTTGTACCTGGACGGGATCGGCTTTGGCGGCGGCGCCGTATCAATGAACATCGAAAGCTTCCAGGAGCAGAAATTCCGAACCACTATCGCCCAGCAGCACGATTTTTCCTGCGGCTCCGCGGCGCTGGCGACCCTGCTCAAATACAATTACGGCATCGAAGCCAGTGAGCAGCAAGTGTTCGCGGACATGATCGAGCACGGGGACAAGGAGGTGATCAGCGAGTCCGGCTTCTCGCTGCTCGACATGAAGCACTATCTGGCGCGGCACGGCCTCGATTCAAACGGGTACAAGGCACCGCTCGAAAAGCTGGTTGAGGTTGGGCTCCCGGCCATCGTGCTGATGGATGTGCGCGGCTATCGCCACTTCGTCGTTCTCGAAGGCGTTCAAGACGGCTGGGTGCTGCTCTCCGATCCGGCAAACGGCATGAGGACCGAACAACTTGGCGTCTTTGAAAAGGAATGGAGCGGGATCTTTTTCCTGATTACCTCCGATCTGGATCGGGCGAAGGGGTTCAACAGCCCTCAGAAATGGGCGACCGCGCCACGATCGCCGCTGGCTTTGACGCGTTACGCACTCGACTTGGCGACCTTGGCGCAGCCGGGTCTGATCAACCTTCTCGGATTTTAGATTTTGGTGTCAATGTATGTTTCCGATCCAAGGCCGATGCGGCTGGCCGGTGCTCCTCGCTACATGTGTCGGGATGTTGGCAAGTGCGCTCCAAGGGTGCTCTGAGGCCCGGATCACGGCCGGCGATGCGAGCCCCGTGATGGCGGCTACGGTGAAATCGAAGGCGAGTACGGCAGTCGGCTCAACCGACGCCGACATCGGCGAGCAGCTCGCCGGCCTTGCCATGAACGATCAGGGGCTCAGCGAAATTCGTGGTGGATTGGATCTCGGTTCCGGCGTCGTGCTGAACTTCGCCTTTCGCGAAGCGACATACGTCAATAACGATCTTGTTCACAGCATCGTCGTGCCGACGATCACCGTCACACCCAGCACCGGCACGACCGCGGTGGGCGGCGGCATCAGCAATGTTTCCCCGCAAGCCAATCAAAGTATCAATATTCCTTCGCTGGCCGGTCTGGCCGTGTCGGCGCCGGCGAGCAATACAGCCGCCATGACGGTCGGTTCGACGATTCTGAACAACGGTACAATTCAGACGCAGGTCGGCTCGGCCGTTCCAGCAGTTCAAGCGCTGGTAAGCAGCGGGGTGACGTCGATCGTCAGCTCCCTTGGCGGAGGCGGCATCACCAATGTAATCGGCAATACGGCCAATAACCAGTTGGTGCAACAGGTAACCACGGTCGACATCGGGATCAGCGGTTTGTCGCAATTGTTGCAGCAAAGCATCCCGTCGGCGGTGATGAGCCGGCTCACGCCGGCGGCCGGGGGGCTGCATTGAGCGAGATCATGATGCTTCGGAAGGCGCGGTCGTGCCCACGAGGCGGCGCGGATCCCGGGCTTTCTGTACTACGGCGCATCGACGCGGTATCATCGTGAAACTCGGATTTCTGTAGATTGGGATGCTACGGAGGCGGTCGGATGTACGTTGACGTCATCGAAGGGCATAGCGACTTCGAGGCCTGTCGCGAGAATTGGGACAGGGTCTATGAGGCCGATCCCGAGGCGCAGTTCTTTTTGTCGTGGCAATGGCTTTCCGACTGGCTGACCTTGCACCCGACCATCTGGTTTGTCCTCGCCGCGAAACGGAATCAGGGCGATGCCGAATACGTCGCCTTCCTTCCCCTGCGGATGCGCACAAGCTTCGACAAAAAGGACGGCTTCTACAATGAGATATGCCTGGCTGGCGACGGCTTCTCGGATTACGCCGGGATTCTGACCAGGCCCGAATGCGAAGCCGAGGTCGTTCCGGCATTCACCGAATACATGAAGCGGAAGCTCAATTGGGGCCGGTTCAGGCTCGAAAATCTGACCATGTCCGACCGCAGGCGCCGTCTGTTCGTGAGGGCTTTCGACAAGATACGCTTTACGCACACCCCGATCGAATATCTGAATTTGCCTAACTCGACAAATCACCATATTTGTCCGTCAATAAAGCTTCATTCCACTTGGGACGCATATCTGAAATCGCTGAGCACCAACAATCGACAGAAGATTCGCCGCCTGTTGAAAAAAATCGATGCATCGGAGGATTGCCGCATCACGTTGTCGGATGTCGGAACCTTTAAGCAAAACCTTCAGATGCTGTTGGATTTTTGGAAAATCAAATGGACGCCCAGCAAGGGCGAGCGAGCAGTTGAGATTGCTTTGCGCAATACCTCGATGCTGACGCGCTGCGCGGAGAACGGGACATTGTTCCTGCCGGTTTTCTGGCATGGCGACAGACCGGTCGCAGCACTCGCGACGCTGATCGACCGCTGCAAGAAATCGCTGCTGTTCTTCATCACCGGCCGGGATGAGACATATGACGAGATGCCCGCTGGCTACCTGCTGCACGCCTACAGCATCCGGCACGCGATCGCCCACGGGTTTACGACCTATGACTTTTTGAAAGGAAACGAGCCCTACAAATATCTATTCGCCCCGCAGGTGGAACGCCGTCAACGGCCGCTATTCATAGCCACCAAGACCGGCCGCAACCTCGGCGGCCAGTTGGATCCGAGGGGCCTTCCAGCCATGCTCGAGATGGCCTTGCAATTCGAGAACAACGACGAAATCGAGGATGCCGAACTTGGCTACCGCCAGATCCTGGAGGTGGCGCCGGATAACGCGCTGGCGCTCTTCAGAGTTGGTCGACAGATGGCGAAGAACGGCGCTTACGCCGAAGCAAGGAAATTGCTGTCCCGTTCGGTGGAGGTGGAGCCCGAAGGCGACAACGCGTGGTTCTGGCTTGGGCGATCGCTGCAGTCTCTTGGCGATGATCAGGCGGCGCTCGCGGCGTATCGCGAGGTAGTCAAACGCCAGCCGCAGAATAAAGAGGCCAAGGAATTGATCTTGCAGTTGAGCACTTCAGCCGAGCCCGGAGGCCGAGCGGCAACCGTCTCGCCGGCCAGCGGGGCGCGGCAGGCGCCCGCGCCGCTCCGATCGCCGATAGAGGCGCATGCGGCCGATCCCGCTCTGGTTGTCCAACGGCAAGCCCACGAGATTCGCGGTCTGATGGAAGATTATTTCGACTGGTTCGTTCCACACCCGCAATGGGGGGCGCCGAAGGAAAAAACTCCAAAACAACGTTCGCGACACTGAGAATTCACCAACCCCGCTGCCCGGCGGGGAATTCGGGGACATGCGATGATAGAGGATCAGAAAGGTTGGGTTCCGATCAGGAAAAGGTCTGCAAATATCTTGGCGGGAGCATTAGCCTTGGCGGCAGGATTGGGCGTCGCATACGTCCATTGTGCCTCGGCCGACCCGCTGAGGCCGACCTTACCGACCATACTCGTCAGTTCCACGGTTCTGTCCGACGCCTTCATGGCAAGACAGACCGGGTCCGGCGTGGGCCCTCAGGACGTCGTCAATGGGCCGGCGCAGCATCCGTCGGTGACGCTCTGGGATGAAATCAAGGTGCCGGCGCAAATTATACCGCCGACAAATGGCGCCGTGACCGGCGCCCCGAGCGGCGGTGCTCGGTAGGCGCCGCGTGTAAACGCCGAAGCCGCGGCTCTACAGAGAGAACTTGTACGGCACCTCGAAGAGGATCTTGGCGGCCGGCGTGTTCGGTCCCGCGCCGATGCCGACGCTCAGATTTAGTCGCGTCGACTGCGAAATCTGATAGCCGAGACCAAAGTTGAAGGTGCCGAACGAATAGGGCGAGCCGGAAATTGCCTGACCGTTCGCAAAGGCGGTAAAGACGTGTTCCTGCTGATAGCTCAGGGTCAAGGCGGCGCGGTCGCTCAACGAGAAGCCGACCCCAAAGGTTAGCGCCAGCGCCTCGCCGGGCTGGAGTTTGACCGGGGTAGGCGAGCCGCCCAAATTATTCTGAATATCTTGGGTTCGGCCGAAATTATGAATGTAGAGCAGGTTGGAGAACAGCACCCCGGGCGCCGTCGGCAAGAGCGCCGTCAGGCTGGGTTCGAGAGCGTAGAATCCGGTCCCCGTCGCCAGCCTTTTCGGCACACCGAGCAGAAACTGGCCGTTCACGTCGTTCGATGTCACGATCGGGACATCGAAAGGGCTGGTGCCGGTGGCGGTCTTGAACAAGCCGTTGGCGATAAAGATCGGCCAACCGCTTTCGCCGGAATTGATCTGGTAGCTGGCCCCGAACTGAAGGTCGCCAATACCGGCGCCGCTGGCGTCGAAGGTGAGAAGCTGGGCGTTGACGCCGACCGGGATCAGGCTCGTGGTGCTGCCGCTATTATATACGATGGGGATTTTGGCGTTGACTTCGAGGCGGTCGGTCAGGCCGGTTCTCAGTGTTACGGCGCCGGTAGTCACATATTGGGTGAAGCGGTTGACAAAGATGTTGCCGAAGGTGATGCCGGGGATGATCTGAAAGCCGTTGACGCCGAGCTGGTTCTGCGACCAGTAGTCGAACTCGATCGACGGATCGATCACGATCTGGCCCTTGGGCGTCAGGACGCCGCCCGTCCCGGAAAGTTGCGGCGCGGTCTCCATGACCTGCTTGGTTTGCTGCTCCTGTGTCGACGGCCCGGAGATCGGCGCCGACTCGCCGCCGCCAGGGGGTGAGGGGCTAGCGGTGCCGCCGGAAGACGGGGCCGCCTGCTGAGCCGGGGTCTGGGCGACCTCGATCCCCGGGCCACCATTGACGGTGGTCGGTCCCCCCGCCGTCACCGATGGGGCGGCTTTCGCCTTTGGTGGCGCGGCGACCAGGGAGGCGCCCGGGGCCGCGGCGCCGGTCGGCAGCGCATTGTTGTCGGTGCCGGTTCCGGCCGCTCGCAACTCACGCAGTTGTCGATCGAGAACCTGGCTCTTCTGGTCGAGCCTCAGAAACTCTTGGTGAAGCTTCTGCTCCTGCTTCCTCAGCGCGGCGATTTCCTTCAACAGGCTCTCGCGCAATTGTTTGAGTTCCTCGCCCGTCGGGATTGTTTCGGTTCCGCCGCGCGGGTCGGCAATAGCGCGGCCGGGAAACGAGACGATACATGCACCCCCGAGCAAAAGCGCCAGCATGCCGGCAGAACGACCAGATCGTCGGCGATCGCCGGTGGGCGTTTTCCCAGAACGCCAGCTCGTTCGAGCTTGCCCCGTCGCCAATACAGACATCCCTCTCGCGCCTTCCCCCAAAGGCCGGCCAACCCATCAAGGCCGATCCGAGCATAGCGCATCGCCGGGAACTCGGGGAGCAAAATTCGACCGTAGCGCGGATGTCCGCCGAACGGCTTCCGATGAGGAAGCGGCGACTATTTGCTCCTGAGATTTACGGCAAGGGGACTGGGCCGCCTGTGTGCATTTTGGCGCCTGGGCGTGGACACCAGTTTGTCTGTGCCAAGAGACAGACCGGCGGCCGCACCTTCCCGACACACCTAAGCCATGTCTCGGCGACGAAGGGCAGGCAGCGGCGCCGACCCCGTCCGACGCTCAATGCAGGAGCGGCTGAACCTTCTCGCAGAGCAATTGCAACGAGCGCATGACACGCTCGTGCGGGATCAGGCCGCCACAATTCAATTCGGCGAGGATGCCGGCGAGGCCGAGCTGCTGTCGAAGGCTCGCCAGGTTATCCGCGACGATCTCCGGCGTGCCGACGATCGCGCGACCGCGCCGCGCCTCGTCCCAAGCTTAGCGTCTGCAGACGCTGGGCGCCCTCGATCCGCCGCGCGGTGTCGCTGATCCCGGCACGATTCGCCAATTCTTCGAGGCGCGCGCCCAGATAGCGATAGAAATGCATAAGGCTCTCTTCGGGGTCGGAGAGCGCCTGTTCGACGAGTGTCGCCGACATAGACCGGGGCGCGCAGATACACCTCGCCATCCCCGGGATGGCCCGCGGCCTTCCAGGCGTCGCGGTAGATGCGCAAATTTGGCAGGACCTCATCGAAGGTGCCGCGCCGCGCGCCGACAAAGATCGCGTAGCCCTGCCGCCCCGCTGAGATGAAAGTGTCCTCACGGTTGGCCGCGATCCGAATCGGCGGATGCGGCTTGCGGTAGGGCTTTGGTACGACGCAAACATTTTCGTAATTGTAGAACTTGCCGGCGAAGGAGAATGCTTCCTCGGTCCATGCCCGCTTGACGACTTCAAGCACCTCGGCAAAGCGCTCGGGGCTTTCGCCATAGGGGATGCCGTAGGCTTCGTAGGCGCGCGGGAAACCGCTGCGGCCGACGCCGAAGATCAGCCTCCCGTGGCTGATATGGTCGACAGTCGCCGCCTCTTCGGCCAAGCCGCAGCGGCTGGCACAAGCGGCAGAACCTGGACGCCGAGACCGATCTTGATGTTGCTGGTGCGGGCGGCGATGGCGCTAGCGATCGTCAGCGGCGCAGCGCATACCGAGCGCTCCGGCGCCATATGGATTTCGGCCAGCCAGATCGCGTCGAGGCCCCAGCGCTCGGCGGCGTCGACCTGCTCGAAGGCCGTGGCAAAGGCTTCGGCTTCGCTCTGACCCGGACGCCGCTGAAACTCGTGAAACACGCCGAATTCGAATGCCATTTTAGGCTGCTCCTGCTAGAAAGCTCATTTGCCCGGCAAGGGCAAGGGCGGGGTTGTCGGCGAAGGCCGGCATCATCTCGCGGGCAAATCGCCGGATGTTTTCGCGCGAGCCGCCGAAATTGATGATCACGTATTCGACGCCGCCGCGCCGGAGCGCAGCGATCCTCTGCGATGATTTCGTCGGCGTCGCCGAAGATGACGCTCTTGATCTGCCTCGTGGCGCAGTCTCGGCGTCGTGATTTGAAGCGCGACCGCGCCATCGCCGCCAGGCCGTTCGGCCAGGCGTATGATCCGCATGTGGCCTTGGAAGCGGCGCTCCAATGCCGCCGCTCTGTCCTCGGCGTTGCGGGCGAAATGGACGGCGCGGGCCACACCAACCTGCATCGGGTCAAAGACCCGGCCGCGCGCCTCGACATCGGCCTTGAACTGGGCGATATGGCCGATGATTTCGTCGGCGAGATCGTACTGACCGAGCAGCATGTTGTAGCCGCGTTCGGCGACCTGCCGCACCGAATTGGGGCTGCCCGCACCCATCCAGAAAGGCGGGTGCGGCCGCTGCGCCGGCGGCGGCTCGACGACGATGTTGTCGAATTGCCAGTATTTCCCGCGATGCGAGAACGGCGTTTCCGACGTGAAGGCCTTTGTCAGAACGTCTAGCGATTCGTCAAAGCGCGAATCGGCTTCCTCCATTGGCGTGCAGAACCCGGCGAATTCGTTGTAGCGGTAGCCTTTGCCGACGCCGAAATCGAGCCGGCCGGCGGAGAGCAGATCAAGGGTCGCGGCCTGCTCCGCGAGCAGCACCGGATTGTGCCACGGCAGCACCAGCACCGCCGTGCCGAGCCGCAAATGGCGGGTGCGGGCGCCGAGCCAGGTCAACAGGTTGAGGCTCGCCGAGACTTGGCCAAAGCCGGTGAAATGGTGCTCGACCAGAAACGTGCTGTAATAACCCAAAGCTTCCGCCTCGACATTGTTGTCGATGAAATCGCGAAAGCCTTGGCTCGATGTCGGTGTCGGGGCCGGCGCGGCGCGCCTGCGCGCTGCCGAATAATCCGAATTTCATAGGGTTTCTCCCGATGACGTCGTTTCATTGCAGCCGCGGCATGACCTTCTCGCAGAGCAATTGCAGCGAGCGGGTCATCGCTTCCGGGGCGATGAGTGCGCCGAAATTCAACTCGGCCAGAATGCCGTTGAGTCCCAGTTCCTCATGCAGTTGCCGAAGTCGGTCGGCGACCCGTTCGGGGCAGCCGATGATGACCTTGTCGCGCCGCACCTCCTCATAGGAGATCGTGCGGATCGTTTCGGCCTCGGCGGCGCGGCGCCGGTTGGGGGCGCCTTCGAGGCGCGTGCTGAGCGTACGGTAGCCCGACATGATGCTGGCCTCGGCCTCGTCAAACGCCTTGCTGTCGCTGTCGGCCATGTGGAGCGTCAGCCGCAGATAGACCTCGCCCTCGCCCGGATGCCCGGCGGCCCGGTAGGCGGTGCGATAGGCATCGAGGTCAGGCGCCAGCCCCGACAGCGATCCGCTGCGCACCGCGACAAAGATCGGGTAGCCGGCCTCCCCCAATGAAGGAAAGGTCTCCTCGCTGGCGGCGGCGACGCGGATCGGCGGATGTGGGCGCTGATAGGGCTGCGGCACCGCGGCCGCATTGTCGAACTGCCAGTATCTGCCTTCATACGAAAAGCGCTCCTGGGTCCACGCGCGCTTGACGATTTCGAGCGTTTCCAGGAACCGTTCGCGGCTTTCGGAATAGGGCACCCCATAAGCCTGGTAGGATCGGGGGTTGCCGCTGCGGCCGACGCCGAACAGCAGCCGGCCCCGGCTGATCTGGTCGACCGTGGCGGTCTCCTCGGCGAGCCGCAGCGGGTGGCAGAGCGGCAGAACCTGAACCCCCGTGCCGATCTTGATGTGCTTCGTGCGGGCGGCGATGGCGCTTGCCACCGTCATCGGCGCGCTCATCACCGAGCGGCGCGCCTGCTGATGGATCTCGGCGAGCCAGATCGCGTCGAGCCCCCACCGGTCGGCCGCCTCGATCTGGTCGAGGGCCGTCGCAAACGCCGCCGCTGGGGCTTCGTCGGGCCGGCAGTGGAATTCATGATAGACGCCGATTTCCATAAGGGCTTCTCCCGCCTCCGCCGCGCAGGCGGCACGGTAATTTTGTTCCGACCATCATGCAAATACCGATTTCCGATTGTGGCGATGCTGCGTCGGCATGGATGGCGTTGGAAGCAGTTGGGCTTGGCGCTCCGCGACGCCAGAATCCGCCAAAACGGCGATGGTAAAATTGCCATAATTGCATGGTAGAAATCGATCGTGTCGATGACGGGCTTTGGACTGGGCAGTGGGACTGCAAACGGAGGATTTGCTGATAATTCGTTGCAAATAGCAGCAAAAACAGCAAAACGCGGAAGGAAGCGGGGGCGGCCGTTCGCGATCGGGACAGCGGCAAGGTCATCGTCGGCGTCCCGATAGGGGCGGCGACCAAACGACGTTCAGCCTCTATGTTTGGACTCGCCTCGCCGGGCTGAGCGACAATTCCGGTTGACCGCGGACGCGATGCCGGCCGAAATCGCGCCGCCATGGAATTGCGCAGCCTGCACTACTTCGTCCGCATCGCCGAACTCGGCAGCATTACCCGCGCCGCGGCTCATCTGCAGATCGCCCAGCCGGCCCTGACCCGCCACGTTCAGCGGCTCGAGGACGAACTCGCTGCCACACTCTTCACTCGCGCCAATCGCGGGGTGCGGCTGACCGAGGCGGGACAGAAGCTCCTCGACAGCGCACAGCGCATCCTGCGCGACGTGGAGCGCGCCGGCGACGAAATTCGCGCGCACCGGGCGCACCCCAGCGGCAAGATCATCCTCGGCGTGACGCCGACGCAATGCCCGGTCGTGGTGCCGGAGCTCTTCGGCCGGATGCGCCGGCAATATCCGATGATCGAACTCAAAGTCGTGCACGCGGGCACGGTGCGGCTTGAGGAGTTTGTCATCGATGGCCGCATCGACATCGGGCTCCTCGCCGACGTGGCACGAAGCCGGCTGATCCTCTCCAACCGGCTGGCGCAGGAAGAGATGGTGCTCGTCACCAAACCCGGCGTGCGGCCATCCGGGATTGTCTCGCTCGACGAATTGCGCCGGACACCCCTGATCCTCGGCGACGGCCTGCGGGCGGCCATGGAGGCGCTGCTGGCGGGGCGCGGCGTCGATCTTCTGGTCGACACCGAACTCAACGACCATGAGACGATCAGGCTAATGGTGCAGCAGGGGGTGGGCCCGTCGATCCTGCCGCACTCCTCGGTCTATCGCGAGTGCGTGCGCGGCTTGGTCGAAGTGCATCGCATCACCGACGATGGCGTCTTCCGCACGCTCGCGCTCGGCGTCGCCGCGGGCCGCGCGGCATCGGCGGCGCGTGACGCGGTCGCTGAACTCGTCACCGAAGTCGTCGCCGACATTGAGGCCGAGGGAAAATTGCGCCCGCAGTTGGACAGCGTCGTCAAGGATCGTCCGCGACCAAGCCCGGTAACGCTGGTCGAGCGATCGTGATGTTCGGTTCTTATCGGCGCTCCCTGCTGCTAAGATTGGAGGGGCCAATGGTGATCGCCAAGTCCCCGGCGGGCATCCATAACGATATTGTCGAGGAGGAAAGCGGCCATGCAGATTGTCGATTCGCAGATCCATCTGTGGCAGGACGCGCGGATGTCGGCGCATCACCGGCAGATCCCGACCTATGATGTCGACGACGCGCTGAAGGAGATGGCGGAGGCCGGGGTCGATGCCGCTGTGCTGCATCCGCCCAGCACATTGGGCGAGGCGGTCAACGTCCAGGCGGTCGAAGCAGTCAAGGCCTACCCGGACAAGTTCTGCATCCTCGGGCACTTCGATCTGCAAGCTCCCGACCGGCTCGAGATCGTCAAGGATTGGCGGCAACGGCCGGGCATGCTCGGCTTCCGCTTTACCTTCAATCAGCCGCATCAGCAGAGTTGGTGGACCGACGGCTCACTCGACTGGTTCTGGGGCGCCTGCGAGAAGGAGGGGCTGCCGGTGGGGCTTCTCGCCGGCGGCCACATGGCCGCACTCGACAAGATCGCGGCGGGCCACCCGGGTCTCAAACTGCACATCGACCACCTTGGCCGCGGTGGTGGAGGTGGCGGCGGAAAGGACGACGCGGCCTTCGCCGATCTCGGCGAGATGCTGGCGCTGGCAAAGCACTCCAACGTTGCCATCAAACTGTCGGGCGCTCCCAGCTATTCGAGCGAGCCCTACCCCTACCGCAACATCCACAAACACATCCGGCAGATCTTCGACGCCTTCGGGCCGCAGCGCTGCTTCTGGGGAACCGACATCACCCGCATGCCATGCAGCTACCGGCAATGCGTGACGATGTTCACCGAAGAATTGCCCTGGCTGCAAGGCCGCGACCGCGAACTTGTCATGGGCGATGCTGTGTGCGATTGGCTCGGCTGGAAGCGGCCAGCCTGACCCGGGAGATACTGACATGAAGGTTTCGTATTTTGAAACCGGCCGCTATGTCCCGCCGCCCGATCTGCCGCGCGAGTGGCCGGTGCCGGCCGGCGCATACGATCCCGAGGTCGGCGCCGAAGCCTACCGCGCCATGGTCGATCGGGTGCGCCTTGTCGAGGATTTGGGTTTCGACTGGGTCAGCGTGTCGGAGCACCACTATTCGCCGCGCATCCTCACACCCTCGCCGGTGGTCTCCGCGACCTACCTCGCCGCCCGTGTCGACAAGATCAAGATCGCGCTGCTCGGTCCGATCGTCCCGGTCAGCAACCCAATCCGCCTCGCCGAGGAGTTGGCGATGCTCGACACTTTGGCGCCGGGCCGTATCGTCGTCGGCCTTCTGCGCGGGACGACGAACGAGTACCTGAGCTACGACCTCAACCCGAGGGAGGCGCGCGAACGCACCGACGAGGGGATGGAGCTGATCCTCAAGGCCTGGACCGAGCCGCAGCCTTTCGGCTGGCAGGGGCGCTATTTCCAGTACCGCACGGTCTCGATCTGGCCGCGCCCGCAGTGCCAGCCGCACCCGCCGACCTATGCCATCGGCACCAGCGCCGAGGCCGGCGAGTTCGCCGCCCGCCACCGCCTGGGTCTCGGTCTTTCCTATGGAACCTTCGAGCTGATGGGCAAGTCGGCGCGCTATTACCGCGAACATTGCTCCCGTTATGGCTGGGAGCCTGGGGCCGACGACATCATCTACCGCGCCAACATGATCCTGGGCGAGACCGACGACGATGCCGAGGAGGCCTTGCGGCGCCGCGACAAGCAGGCGCCGTTTCCGGTGCGGGCAGGATTGCGCGACGCGCTGTTGCGGGCCGACACCTCTCGCAACATCGCCGGGGAGAAGCGGCCGGCCAATGTCGGCGGCGTCCTGCCGATCAGCTTCTGCGGCGGACCCGACCGGGTGATCGAGCAGATCCGCCGCTGCCGCGAGGAGGTGGGTGCCGGCGTCCTCGACCTGTCGCTGCAGGATCCCGGCACCGGCGATGTCGACGGTATGATGCGCTCGCTCGAATTGTTCGGGAAGAAGGTCCTGCCGCACATCCGCGAGATTTGATTTTCGAATTTGCCTTGCCTTCGGGAGATCGGTGGGCAAGCGGTAGAGGTGAAACAATGAAATTCGGCCTGTTCGGTAGTGCGGCGGCGCGGCGCGGCGGCGCGGAATTCGACAGCAGCGAAGGTTTCCGCGATTTCATCGACTACAATGTCGAGGCCGAGGCGCTGGGCTTTTATTCGACCTTCGTCGTCGAGCATCATTTCACCGGCTACGGCCAGGTCTCGGCGACCTTGAACCTGTTGACCTGGCTCGGCGCGCGCACGCGGCATTTGCGGCTCGGCACCGCGGTCATGGTCTTGCCCTGGCACAACCCGGTACTACTGGCGGAGCAGGCAGCCACTCTCGACCTCCTGTCCGGAGGCCGGCTCGATTTCGGCGTAGGCAAAGGCTATCGCTATAACGAATTCGCTGGCTTCTGCATGCCGATGGAGGAGGCCGACGCGCGCTTCGAGGAATGCTTCGGCGTCATACTCAAGGCCTGGACCTCGGACGAGCCGTTCTCGCATCGCGGCAAATACTGGCAATTTGATCGGATCGTCGTCGAGCCGCCGACCGCGCAAAAGCCGCATCCGCCGATCTGGATGGGCGCGGGCAGCGAGCGCTCGATCCGCCGTGTCGCGGCCCAAGGCTACAATCTGCTGCTCGGGCAATACGCCTCGCCCAAGGATGTCGCCTGGAACATTGCCGTCTACCGATCCGAGGTCGAGGCGCGGGGAGGGCGTTTCGACCCGATGCAAGTCGGCGTCACCCGCGCCTTCTTTGTCGCGGACGATGCCGCCGAGCGCGGGGCGGCGATGGAGCGGCGGCTTGCCAACCGGGTGCGCCAGTTAAAGTTGGCGACACGCCCTGATGGCACCGTCCATGGCGGCCCCGACCGCGCCGACGGCGATCCGCGCGTGATCAACGAGATCAGCGCGATGTACGGCGACGCCGGCCACATCGCCGAGCGGCTCGAGGAACTGCGCGAGGCGGGGGTCGGTTACGTGCTCCTCAACGGCGGCGGCTCGGGCGGCGGCGGCCGCGGTCGCGAAAGCCTTCGCCGCTTCGCGCGGGAGGTAATGCCGCGCTTTTCGGAGGCGTCGGCGCGGCTGGTCGCAGTCTGAGCCCGGCGCTGGTGCCGTTCCTGGCGGCGAGGACGGCGGTGTGCGATTGATCGGCGGATGTTGGGGGAATTCGGCCGTTTTGTCGTAGCGCTGTGGCATGTCGTCGGCGTAATCGTCGTCGCCATCCTCGTTGTCGAATGCGGGATTTGACGGTCTGCGGCGGTTGAGCCGATGGCTGCGCTATCGCCGCCCGAGCCGCCCCGACCGCTCGGGTAATGCCGACGCCTATGCCGGGGCCGACTGGGCGGTCGCCTATTTCGATGAATTCAACCGTGCGGTCCGGGTCGATTGGAAGCCTTATGTCGAATGGTGGCAGCGCCCGTTCGCCGGCAGATATGTGACCCTCGACGCCCGCGGGTTGCGCCCGACGCCTGGCGAGAATGCACGAGGCGCAGATGTCGTCCGCATCTTCTGCTTCGGCGGCTCGACGATGATGGGGATGGGAGCCCGCGATCATGCGACGATCCCGGCACTATTGGCCTCTCGCCTCGGAGACTTGGGCCACCGCGTCGCCGTCACCAATTTCGGCCAGCTCGGCCACAACAGCACCCAGGAAGCCGTCACCTTGCACCAATTGCTGAAGCAGGGTGTGCGGCCGGACATCGCCATCTTTTACGACGGCATCAACGAGATGGCTTCGGCCGAGCAGAGCGGGCATGCCGACGCGCTCTTCAACGAGAGCCGCCGCCGCGCCGAGTTCAACCTGCTGCACCCCAGCGCCGCGGCGATCTGATGCTCGCGGCGGCGATGACGGCGATGCCGCGCACCCTGCGCCGGCTGCGGCGTCTGACGGGTCTCGATTTACGCGGCCCGCTGCCGGCGCCCGACGCCGATCTGGCGCAAGTCGATCTCGTGCGGCTCGCCGCCGATGTCGCCCGATGCTATGCCGCCAATCTGGCGCTGATTCGCCTGTTGGCGCGCGAACATGCGTTCGCCGTCCTGTTCTTCTGGCAGCCCGAGATCACAACCAAACGATGCAAATCCGTCGACGAGCAGCGATTCGAGGCCGACTACACCAAGGATGTCGTGCGCCGCCGGCGGCTCTACGCAGAAATCCAAAAAGCCTATCGCCGGCATCCGCAGGTCGAGGGCCGGGACGATGCGGTCGATCTCGCCGCGATTTTTGACGCGGTCGAAGAGCCCGTTTACATTGACGCCTATCATTTGTCGGAAGTCGGCAATCGCGCCGTCGCCGAGGCGATGCTGCCTTGGGTCGCCGCGGCGGTTTGCGGCCACCGGGAAAGCGTCGTGGGCAGGTGACGGCAATGGCGATGGAGCTGTGGATTTTGGCCGGCGCCGCCGGCTGCGGCTTGGTGTTGGTTGGCTTCGCGCGGCTGCGCCGCGGCCGTCGCAACCAGACCGAAGAAACCAAGAACATTTATACCTTGTGGTGACCTCGCCTTTCCGATGGACGTCGTCGCGAAATCGGCTGTGCCGGCGCCGTTGCGCGACTGCGTCGGGTTGCTTGCCTGCCCGATCACCGGGGAGGGTTTGACCGCGACCGCGAGCGGCTTGGCTAATGCGAGCGGCAGCCGGATCTACCCGATCATCGCAGGTGTCCCCGAACTCTTCGCTCCGTCTGACGCCACGCTGGCAACGGATGACCTGACCGAGAGGGTCAAGGCGTTTTATGAGGAAACGCCGTTTCCCGATTATGCCGAAAACGAGACGCGCGAGACGCTCGCGTCAAAGGCGCGGCGCAACCTCTTCGTTCACGCTCTCGACGCGGAGCTGCCCCCCGACGCGATCGTGCTCGAGGCTGGATGCGGCACCGGACAGCTGACGAATTTTCTCGGCCTGTCGCCCGGGCGACGCGTCTTCGGCGGCGACATCTGCCGCAACTCGTTGCGTCTTGCGAACGAGTTCCGGGAGCGGCAGGGCATCGCCAACGCCGCCTTCCTGCAGATGAACCTCTTCCGTCCGCCATTCCGTCCCGACAGCCTCGACGCGGTCATCTCCAATGGGGTCCTGCATCACACCGGCGACGCCGGCACCGGTTTCACACGCTTGTTGCGCGTGCTGAAGCCCGGCGGCGTGATCGTGATCGGGCTTTACAATTTTTATGCGCGGCTCGTCACCTTGGCGCGGCGGCGAGCCTTCGCCCGCTTCGGCGCGACGGCATATTTCCTCGATCGCCGCGTGCTGCCCGGGGCGCTCAACGAATCACGGCGCAAAGCCTGGTTTCGCGACCAATACCAGCACCCGCACGAAACCCGCCATTCGATCGACGAGGTGCTGGGTTGGTTCGACCAGAACAATGTCGAATTTCTGACAAGCATCCCGCGTGCCGATGGCCGCGCCTTCACCAACACCACCAGCCTGTTTGAGCCACGGTCGCGCAGCGCGTCTGCCCGCCGCCTCGTGGTGCAACTCAAGATGCTGCTGTCGGGCGGTAGGGATGGCGGCCTCTACATCATGATCGGCCGGAAGCGAGCTTGAGACGGGCAGGGTCGAGCGGCGGCAGCCTGCCCGGATTGAACGGCGACAAGTCAACGCTCCGGGCGGCGCCGTCGGCGATCAGCTCGGCCATGGCCTCGCCGGTTGCCGGAGCATTCAGGATGCCCCACACGCTGTGTCCGGTCGCGACAAAGGCAGCGGGGACGCCTGGAACGGCCCCGATCAGCGGCAGCCCGTCGTGGGTCACGGGGCGAAAGCAGGCTTGGCGGGCTTCGGATTCTTTCTGGCGCAAGCGCAGGTGAAAGGTCGCGGCAAATGCGTTCCAGGCGCTCGATGGCGCCGGGATCGGGCGCGACCGCCAAGGGGTCGAGAGGCAGTGGCGTCTCGCTCGAAATGGCGCAGACATAGGTCGTGCCGTCGCTGCGCGGGAACACCTCGGGGTTTTCCGCCGCGCCGTTCGCCTCGAGATATTCGCAAAACATCGCTTCGGCCGCGATGCTCGACCCGGTGTCGAATACGAGGCTGTGCCCTTCAGACCGTAGACCGCCGGCAGCGGCAGCCAGGCGCTGGCCAGGATCGACCAAGGTCCCATCGCGACAACTACGCTGTCGCCGGGCACCGTCTCGCCGTCGACTGCGATTCCCACCGCGGCGCCGTCTCCTCCGAGCATCACGTCGCTGACGCAGCCGTGCCGCAATTCGGCGCCCAACGCCTGAGCCGCCCGCATCATCGCCTCGGTAAAGCGGGCCGGATGCACCTGGGCGGTAGTCTCGGTCGAACCGAGGAGGGGTGCGACGCTCGCGCCAGGCAAAAGCCAGTCGAGGTGGTGGCGACCGCCGCGGCGGCCGAAATTTCCCGCCAGCCGGCCATAGGTCGTCAGCCGGCGATAGCCCCATTCGCCCTCCATGTCGCGGGCCAGTTCGGCGTGAAGCGCGAAGCTGCGCCACGCCGGGGGCGCAAGCGGCGTGCCGTCACACCAATCCAGCGCCAGGAACCCGCCCGATTTGCCCGATGCCGCACAGGCCAGCCGGCCGCGTTCAAAGACGGTCGAGCGAATGCCGCGGCGGCCCAGAAAATAGGCGATCGAGGCGCCGATCACGCCGCCACCGCAAATCAGCACATGCATCGGGAAGTCTGCCCTTTCCGGAAAGGGACGCTACCGAGGTGCTATAGTAGCGTCATGATCCAGCCATTACTCGTCATCGACGGGGATTCATTCGCCCACCGAGCCTATCACGCAGTGCCGAAATCGATCCGGCGGGCGGGCGGAAAAGGTGGGGGCGCGATCGTCGGTTTCGCAAATTTTCTGACGCGGCTCTATTTTCAGGAGCATCCGCGCGCCGTGCTCGTCGGCTGGGATACACTCGATGCGCCGACCTATCGGCACCGCGCGTTGGAAACCTACCAGAGCGGTCGCGAATTTGACTCCGAACTGGTGGAGCAACTCGCCGTCCTCCCGGATTTCGTCGTCGCCTGCGGGTTCGCCGCAGCCAAGGCTCCCGGCTACGAGGCCGACGATTTTCTCGCCGCCGCGGTCGTGCAGGAGGAGGGGCGGGATGGCGGTGCGGTGGTCGCGACCGGGGATCGCGACGCGTTTCAACTCGCCTCTGACAGGACGATCATTCTGCAGCCGGTGCGTGCTGGCGAGATGACGCGGATCGGACCTGCCGAGGTTCACGAGCGCTACGGCGTCGATCCGGAACAGGTGCCGGATTTCATCGCGTTGCGCGGCGACCCCTCTGACAAAATTCCGGGGGCCAGAGGCATCGGCGCCAAGGGAGCCGCCGCGCTGCTACACCGCTATGGCTCCCTCGAAGCCGCCATCGCCGACGGCTGTTTCCCGGGGCAGGCCGAGGCCTTGCGGCTTTACCGGTCGATCGCAACGATGAACCGCACCGCGCCTCTTCCCGATCTGGACGATCAACAGCCGAATTGGGAGCGCGGGGCCGCCCTGGCCCGCAAATGGGAACTAGGCAATCTCGCCGATCGGTTGCACGCTCTCGGCCAAGCTATCCGGGACTAGCAAGATCGGGCGGAGGGATTGGTTCCGGCGCGACGGCGGCGATACCCCGCAAGGGCGGCGAGCGCCGCCCCAAGCAGCGCCAAGGAGCTGGGCTCTGGAACCGGATCGACGCTCGTAAGCGTTGCGACGACGCCCCCCACGTCGCCCCGCCCGCCGTCGGATCCGCGCCCGCAAAGGCCGGCGGGGCAGTCGTAGCCAGGATGCGTCTGGGCCGACGAAACGTAGGTCTGCGCCACCACCGTGCCGATCACGTTAGAGGAAGCGGTCACCAGCGCGTTTGGCGCTAGAATTGACGCGTCCCAAGGCGGCAACAATGCCACACTGGTCGCGTCCTCGAAGTTGAAGATCACATTCGGCAGGCCGGGGATGTCGAAAGCCGCGTTGAAGGGGGCCTTGGATTTGAAATCTCCGGTGACGTTGACGACGCCGGCGTCGCTAGCCGACAGCCCGCTGAAACTGAGAACGGCTCCCGGTTGTCCCGCGAGATCCGCGGCCGTCAAATCCCATACCGCCAAGCCGCCGACGGGAATGGCGGTGAACTTGCCGGTGGACCGATCGAACGTGCTGTTTGGCGCCAGCGCGGCGAGCGTGGTGGAGAACCCGGTCAGCTGCGCCCAGATGTCGGTCGCGAAATTGAACGGAAAGCTGTTATTCTGCAGGACTGATCCGGCGCCCTTGCCAATGAACAATGATTGGAGCGTCGCCGGCGGGGTGGGGTTGCTGCCGCCGATCAGCACGACCGAACCGGCGCCGACGAGAGGATGACTGCCGAACCCGCCGGCGGTGGCGCCAACCACACTCCCAAAAATGTTGACCTCGCCTAATCCGGCTACCGGAACGGGCAGTGGCACCACCTTCTTCAAGTTGAGCATCCCGTTGCTCTGCTTCAGGAGGCTCGGCCCGAGCGGCACGGCGCTGCCGAGATTGCCGCCGACGAGAACCGGACCCTCGACATCGTTCGCCACGACCAGAGACTGGTTCGTAATGACGTTGAAATCCGCAAATAACGTCGACGCCGGGATCGGGCTGGCCTGGGCCATCGTCGATCCTGCGGCAATCGTGATCCCGGCCAACATGGCGGCGGCACGGTGGCGCATAGCGCAAGCTCCTTTATTATCCCTAAGTGTCCGAACTCATAATACAGTGTGAGCGTGTGTTAGCCTTGCTAATCTACGCATAAGTAGCTTGGTGCTGGCGAGAAACAGCCAGGCGAGAGCGCTTTCCAGGCTGGCCTCGAAGTCCTTGGCGAGGCGGCGGTTGCGACTGAGCCAAGCCAAGGTGCGCTCGACAACCCAGCGCCGCGGCAGAACCACAAAGCCGGTTGCCGGATCGCTGCGCTTGACGATCTGGACCGTCCACCGGCCGATCTTGTCGAGGGCGGTGGCCAGTTTGGCCCCGGCATAGCCGCCATCGGCAAAGACGTGGCGCAGCCAGGGATAGAGAAAACGGGCGCCGGCCAGGACCAGCGGCGCGCCGTCGCGATCCTGGATGTCGGCGGGATGAACCACGGCCGCGACCGGCAGGCCAAGGGTGTCGGTGAGCAGATGGCGCTTGCGTCCGTTGATCTTCTTGCCGGCGTCATAGCCGCGCGGCCCCCCGGCTTCGGTGGTCTTGACCGACTGGCTGTCGATCACCCCGGCGCTGGGGCTGGCCTCGCGCCCGCTGGCCTCGCGCACCCGCATCAGCAAGCCGTGATTGATCTTGCGCCACAACCCGTCCTCCCGCCACCGGTAGAAGAAGCGCTGTACCGTCGAATACGGCGGAAACTCCTTTGGCAACTGCCGCCACTGGCAACCGGTCGTCAGCATGTAGAGCAGCGCGTTGACGACAGCCCGCAATTGCGTGGTGCGCGGTCGCCCCAGCTTCTTGTCCGGCGGCAGTTCGGCTTCGATCAACCCCCACTCCTGATCGGTGACATCGCTTGCATAGCGCAGATCTTCCCGGCCATACTGCCGTCGAGTGGTTTCAGTCCACATCTTGTGCCCCCCGTCTCGCGTGCCAACCAGACGGATACACAAGTTGCTGAAATCACTCAATTCATTTCGGGTCAGCCTCTAAGTAGTAGCCAGGCAAGTTTTATGCCACGAAGGGCAAGTCACATCGCGCGCAAAATTCGGCCTATTATCTACTTCTGGTACAGCGACCCAGCCGAGATAACGTCCGCAGACATGTCCCAGGTGAGACACTTGAGACTATCGTAGCATGACACTTCTTGATCGATTGCGATCGCTGACAATTTACTCGACGCTTTGCCTGCCGGCCGCCCTTTTGAGGTCGCGGGCGTCGAGTTCGAGATTACCGTCCTCGGTCAATTCCCGGCGGCGAACCTTACCCTCGGCCGCCTGCTCGAATTCGGCGCGGTCGAGATGATAGCCCTCAACGCACATCGCAGCGGTTGGGCGCCGGCCCAGCAGGCGACGGAACGCCTCGCGCCTGACTCGCACGACGCCGCGGTATTCGCCGATCTCGATGCTGAATTCGAGGCTATCCTGCGCCGCGTCCCAGCGCGCGTCATCGGGAAACGTAAACTGCGCCATTGTTCGAGGCCGGCGCACGCCTCCCCCCGGGCACGGTGTCGCGATAAATCTGATGGCGCGTAACGCGCAGGCCCGGAACACCGTTCTGGTCGAACGCCGCTTCCCACGAAGCGAGTTCTTCCGGTGAAAGCAGGTAGCGTTCGTAGGCTTCTCGACGGCTAATAATCTCGGCGCGGATTGCACCGACGACAGCCGCCTTTCGGCGGGGCGACCATCTTTTCGTTTCGGGTGGGGGTAGCATCACGTGCGAGGTGCTTGTCATCTGGATGTCGACGGATCGTTCCAGCAAATGTTATCCGCTGGGCCGCTCACAGCACCCCGAATAGTCCGAACACTCTATCGATCGGGTCGCTAGGCGGCCGTCAACGCGAGAACAGCGATCCTACAACTCCGGCGGGACGGCAATTATTCCGACAGCGACGCGGGTTCACCGATTTTTGACGTATCGGGTCAAGACTGCAGCGCTGCGGCAGGTTGACCCTGCGCAAGGCCGGATGCCACATTGCCCATGTCTTCCGAAATTGACGGAATGGGTAATGCGGAACGGTGCGGCAAGCTGCGTCGCGGCCTGTGATGCGTGATCAAGTCGCGCCCCTGCGGTGCCGTCAGTGCCCGGAAACAGCCGGGCGCCGGTCGACAGGTCGGATCGGCCGCCTATTTAAATCCCGATGATACTGCAGCGTCTGCTCGTCGGGCTCGTCTGCGGTTGCCGGCGGCACTCCTGGCCCGTGGCGTTGCTGGGATTGGTTCTGGCAATCCTCGCCGGCCTTTTCGCGGCCACGCATCTCGGGGTTACGACCGATACCGACGAAATGTTCGCGCAAAGCCTGCCGTGGCGTCAGCGGGCGCTGGCGTTGAAGGCCGAGTTCCCACAATTTTCCGATCTCCTGGTGGGGGTCGTCGACGCCAAGGAGCCGGAGGAGGCGGAGGCCACGGCCGCCGCCCTGGCCGAGGCGCTGGCTGCCGACAAGGAGCATTTCGTCACGGTTCGACGGCCCGACGCCTCGCCCTTCCTCCAGCGTGAAGGGCTTCTGTTCCTCGACCAGCATCAGCTCGAGGCGCTGCTCGAACGGATGATCGACGCACAGCCCTTTCTCGGCCAGCTTGCCGCCGACCCGAGCGCCAGCGGCCTGTTCGGAGCGCTGGCCCTCCTCGGCAAGGGCGTCGAAGTTGGAGAGGTCGATCTGACGCCTTATCGAGCAGCACTCCTCGGGTTTCACAAGGCGATGCTCGACGCGATATCGGGTCATCCGCAGCCGCTGTCCTGGGCCCGGTTGCTCGGCGGAAGATCTCACCGATCTCGGCGGCCGATACAAATTCGTCCTGGCTAAGCCGCGGCTCGACCACAGCAAGCTCGAACCGGGCGGCGCGGCGACGGTGGCTCTCCGTACTGCTGCAAGCCAGTTGGAATTCGTCAAGACCGGCGACGCGCGGGTCCGCGTCACCGGCAATGTCGCGCTCGCCGACGAGGAGTTCGCCACAGTAGCCCAGGGTGTGGTCGAGGGGATGATCGGCAGCATCCTATTGATCTCGCTGTGGTTGTTCCTCGCGGTGCGGTCCTGGCGATTGATCGTGCCGATCCTGCTGACGCTTGGGCTCGGGTTGTTGCTGACCTTGTTCTTCGCCGCCGCCGCGGTTGGCACGTTGAACGTGGTGTCGATCGGTTTCGGTATCCTCTTTGTCGGGATCGCGGTCGATTTTGCGATCCAGTTCTGCGTGCGCTATCGCGAGATGCGCCATGCGAAGGGCGATCCCGCGACGGCGCTCGCGGCGACCGGACAGCGCGTAGGCGGCCAGATATTGGTGGCGGCTGGGGCGACCGCCGCCGGGTTTCTCGCCTTTGTCCCGACCGATTTCCGAGGCGTCGCCGAACTTGGGCTGATCGCCGGCGTCGGCATGCTGATCGCCTTTGTCTGCACGGTCACGTTTCTGCCCGCTTTGATCACGTTGTTCCAGCCGCATGGCGAACGGGCCGAAATCGGCTTTCGCTGGGCCGCGCACCTCGACCACGTTGTCTGCGATCGCCGCCGTCCGGTGCTGATCGGCTTTGCCGCATTGGCGTTGCTGGGCTTGTTGCTGTTGCCTCGCTTGAGCTTCGACGCCGACCCGCTGCACACCAAGAACCCCGATACCGAGGCGATGCGGACGCTCTACGACCTGATGGATTCGCCGTTGACCAACCCGTTCACGATCGACATCCTGGCGACGGACCCGGCCGCCGCGGGCCACTTGGCCGAGCACCTGCGAACCTTGCCGCTGGTCTCGGATGCGCTGTCGATCAATACCTTCGTGCCGCGTGACCAACCGGCGAAACTGGCGCAGATCTCGGATGCGGCGACCATCCTCGGCCCGACGCTGGCGCTGCACCCAGCCTCGGCGCCAGTCGCCGTGGACGATCTGCGGGCAGCGGCCAAGAAGGCGCTCGACCAGATCGTCCCGGCGCTGCCGAAGCTCCCGCCCGACCATCCGCTCAACGACCTTGCCGGCGATCTGCGCCGGCTCGCCGCCGCCCCCGATGCAACGGTTCTCGCCGCCAACCGGTCGCTGACCGGCTTTCTTCCGGACGAACTCGACCGACTGCGGGTGGCGCTGGAGGCGCAACCGGTCACATTGCGATCACTGCCGCCCGATTTGACTCGCGACTGGGTGTTGCCTGATGGTCGGGCGCGGGTGCAGGTCCTGCCAAAAGCCGAGGCGAGAAACAGCAAGGGGCTGGCCGCGTTCGTCGCCGAGGTCGAGACCGTCGCCCCCGATGCCGGCGGTTCGGCGGTGACGATCGAAGAGACGAGCCGGCACGATCGTGGGATCGTTCCGGTCGGCCGCGGTCGCTGCTCTCGCGGCGATCACCCTAATCCTGTTCGTCGCGTTGCGACGCGTGCTCGATGTCTCCCTGGTCCTGGCGCCGTTATTGCTGTCGTCGTTGCTGACCGTGATCACTATGGTATTGCTGCCGATGCCACTGAACTACGCGAATATCATCGCCCTGCCGCTGTTGCTGGGGGTTGGCGTGTCCTTCAACATTTATTTTGTGATGAATTGGCGAGCCGGGCAGCAAGCGATGCTCGGTTCGGCCACGGCGCGCGCGATCCTGTTTTCGGCCCTGACTACCGGCACCGCTTTCGGGTCGCTGGCGCTCTCCGCGCATCCCGGCACCGCCAGCATGGGGGAGCTGTTGCTGGTCAGCCTCGGCTGCACGCTGGTCGCGACCCTCGTCTTCATCCCGGCGCTGCTGGCCTCGGTTCCGGCCCCGCCGTCCAGACGCGCCTGGGCCGACTCCAAACCGGCCGACGCCGGGAGCGATTAGTCGGCTGGACCAATCGACGCGCGTGGCGTCAGCTTTACGCCGTGATTTGTTGCGGTCGCCGCCGCTGCTACCACCTCAGGAAGGATGCCGAAATGGTCCGTATAGCGGGCGTAGCGCTCGCGCTCGCGCTCGGCGTCGAGGCCGTGATCCTCGAAGCGATAACGGCGGGTGCGATAGCCGCCGTCGGGTTTTGACGTCACTAGTCGGCCGATGCGGGTGACTGCGTCGCGGCTGAGTTCGAGCCCGAAATGGCGGTAGAGAGCCCCGACCGTCGCCAATGGATCCCGCACCAGCTGAGCGTGATGCACATGGAGAATCGGCTCGGCAAAGGGTTGCGCGGCGCTGGCCGCAATCATCAATTCCGTCGCTTCGAACCAGCGCTGGCTGTCCTGGCGTCCGATCTCCAACCGGTCGAGCCGGCGGGTGAAAGGCCGCCGCAGGACTTCGGTCAGACGCGCCACCGAGCGCAGCACGGCCAGCGGGTCGCGATGGACGAAGACGATGCGGGCATCGGGATAGACCGCGCGGATCGCCGTCAGCGCAAAAATATGGTCGGGGCATTTCAGCACCCAGCGCCTGGCTCCGCCCGCTTGGTATTGCAGATGCTGAAGAAAACGCCTGTGAAAGCTATAGGCGCCAAGATGGCCCGTTGCGTCCAGCCAGCGGCGATAGCTAGGAACGCGATAAGTCGTATCGAAACGAAGGCTGGCGAAGACATGCGCGGTAATCTCTGAGCATTCCTGCGGCGAATCGGCTCCGATCGGATGCATCCGTTGAAAGTCCGGGGCAAGCAGGCCGAACATCCGCAACTGACGCGAGACCTGCTGCAGCCGGCGGTCGCTGCCGGATCGGTTCACCGGATACGGGTGGATCAATTGCCAAACGCGGGGCGCGAGGTTCGCTGGATCCTCGGCGAGCAGGGAATGCAAGAACGTAGTCCCCGAGCGGGGCAGTCCGGAGATGAAGATCGGCCGCTCGACGCGCTGCTCGAGGATTGCCGGTCGGAACTGCTCCTCAGCGCGCAGGCGCAACAGATTTGTCAGAAAGCGCATCGTGTCCCAGCGCAACGCGAGACTGCCGACGAGATTCAGCCGCGCCTCCTCGCGACAGGCGAACAGCAACGCCCGTAGCGCCGCTTCGAAGGGGGTGGAGCCAAAATCGACGGCGCCCGCGCGGCGTTGCGCTCGGGCCATAAGCTGATCGGCACTTGGCAGGCGGGGCAACAGCCGCGGGGCGCCGACCATCAGATCAGCAATGACCGAATTGGCGCGTCAGGTGCCGGGAGATTTGAATGGCCCGCATTCGAGGCGACCTCTCTCGGGGGAGAAACCATCAGGCTGCACACCGCTGCGCCGGGCGGCCTTATAGACGCAACGCAGCAAATCGACAAACGGCTTGCCGCAGCGCAGCGGTCAGGAGGCGACGCTGACGCGCCGGCGACGGTCGAGCGGGTCGGGATCGAGGCAGCGGCCCTGGGCGGCGCCGAGCCAGTCGAGCCCGGCACGCAGCCGCACCACTTCACCGATAACGACGATCGCCGGCGCCTCAATCCCGGTGGCGGCAGCGGCAATCTCGCCGAGGTTCGACACCACAACTGATTGCTCTGGGGTTGCCGCTTTGGCGACGATCGCCGCCGGCTCTTGCGGCTGCCGGCCTCCAGCGAGAAGTCGTGCGACGATCACCGGAAGATGCTTCAGGGCCATATAGAGCACGATGACCGGCGCGCCGCGGGCGATGGCGTCCCAGTCGAGCCCATCCGGGACCGCGCCGTCACTGTTGTGGCCGGTGATGAAGGTCACCGCTGAATTGGTATCGCGATGCGTCGCCGGGATCCCGGCGTAGGCGAGCCCGCCGATCCCCGCGGTGATCCCGGGCACGATGCGGAAAGGTATGCCCGCTGCGACCAGCGCCAGCGCCTCCTCGGCGCCGCGCCCGAAGACATAAGGATCGCCGCCCTTGAGGCGGAGCACCCGGCGCCCCGCCTTCGCCAGCCGGACCAGCCGGGCCGAGATGTCGGGCTGGCTCGGCGATGGCCGTCCGCCGCGTTTGCCAGCGTATTCGAGCGGCGCCCTGGCCTGCGCCAGTCGCAGGATGCGTGGATCGACGAGCGCGTCGTAGACGACGACATCCGCCTGCGCGAGGGCGTGCAGAGCCAAAGCCGAAAGCAGCCCCGGATCGCCGGGGCCGGCCCCGACCAACCACACGCTGCCCGGCGCCAAATCCGGTAAGTCGAGAACAGCGGCGTCGATCAAATAGGCTCCCTTTCCGGTGCGGCAGCCTGAGCCGGGCCACGTTCCGATCCTCGCTGTTTTTGCTGTTATTTGCAGCGAAAAAACAGCAAACGTGATCAGCCCAAGCGCTCCCCGCGACCCAGCCAAGCCCACGGCGACAATACATACAGTGTGAATATGGCCATTTTAGCGTCGGCCCGCGGGGTCGGTAAGCGCTCGCAAAGCACACTCGTAGGCGAGATTCCACAAGTGGTCGAGCCCCTCCATTTTGCTAAGATCAGCCGATGGCACAGCAGAACTCGACGCCGTTGCGTCGCGGCTGGACCACCGGGGCATGCGCTGCCGCGGCGGCGCGTGCGGCCTATGCCGCGCTGGTGACAGGCCGCTTTCCAGACCCCGTCACGATCCGACTGCCGCGCGGCGCCACCGCAAGCTTTGAACTGGCTCTAGCCGAACGTCACGACACCCACGCCCGCGCCGGCATCGTCAAGGACGCCGGCGACGATCCCGACGCCACTCACGGTGCGCTGGTGATCGCCACTGTAACCCAAGCGCCCGCCGGGTCCGGGGTTGCCTTTGCCGCCGGGGAAGGGGTCGGCATCGTCACCCGCGCAGGGCTGCCGCTCGCGGTCGGAGAGGCGGCGATCAATCCAGCGCCGCGCGTCATGATCGCGACGGAGCTGACCGAGCTCGCCGCCGAAAACGGCCTCCCGCCTCCCGATCTGACCGTCACGATCTCGATCCCAGGCGGTGACCTTCTCGCGCAGAAGACGTTGAACGGGCGACTCGGGATCGTCGGCGGCCTTTCGATTTTGGGCACGACGGGGATCGTCATCCCGTATTCTTGTTCGTCCTGGGTGCATTCGATCCGGCGGGGAATCGATGTCGCGCGCGCCGCCGGCCTCGATCATATCGCGGCGTCGACAGGCGCCACCTCGGAACGCGCCGTGCAGGTTCTCTACGGGCTCTCCGAACAGGCACTGATCGATATGGGTGACTTTGTCGGCGCTACGCTCAAATATCTGCGCCGCCGCCCGGTCGGCCGCCTGACGCTCGCCGGCGGCTTCGCCAAATTCGCCAAGCTCGGCGCGGGCCATCTCGACCTGCACTCGGCGCGCAGCCGCGTCGACGTCGCGGGTCTGGCCGCCCTGCTGGCGGAGCTTGGAGCCGAGGCAGCGATTGTTGAGGCGGCGCGCCGAGCGGCTGGCGCCGGCGAAGTCCTCGCCGGCGCCGGAGAGCACGGCAGGGCGCTCGCCGATTGGGTGGCGATGCGGGCGCGCGAGGTGGCGCTCGCCACGCTGGCGGGCGAAACCGCGATCGAGGTCGCGATCGTCGATCGCAGCGGCCATTTTCTCGCGCGGGTCGGCTGATCATGACGACGTCGCTGCTGATCCTGGGCGGAACGACCGAGGCGGCTTCGCTCGCCCGCGGCGTCGCCGCCCGTTTCGGCGACGCGATCGAGGTCACGACCTCGCTCGCCGGACGGACCGAGCGCCCGGGGCCGCTGCCGGGCCAGGTTCGCATCGGCGGCTTCGGCGGGTCGGCGGGCCTTGTGGCTTATCTCGCCGAACGTGGGATCAACCGGCTGATCGATGCAACCCATCCTTTCGCCGCCGCGGTCTCCGCCGAGGCGCGCCATGCCTGCGAAATGGCTGGCATTCCCCGATTGCAGCTGCGCCGCTCGCCGTGGCGGCGGCACCCGCTCGACCGTTGGATCGAGGTCGAAGATATGGCGAGCGCGGCGGCCAAGGTCGGGCATATCGGTCGCCGCGCCTGGCTGACCATCGGTGCCGGGGAGATTGCCTGCTTCTCGGCGGTGACCAATGTGCGGTTTCTGGTGCGGTTGATCGATCCGCCGCGCCAGCGGCTGCCGTTGCGCTTTTACCAAGTTGTACTCGGCCGCGGTCCGTTTAGCCTCGCCGAAGAACGTCATCGGCTCGAGCGCCATGCGATAGACGTGCTCGTGTGCAAGGCCAGCGGCGGGACGGCGACCGAAGCCAAGATCGTTGCCGCTCGCGAACTCAGCGTCCCGGTTCTCATGGTCCGGCGCCCGCCTGTGGAGCCCGGCCACTGTGTCGACACTGTCGAAGCGGCGCTCGATTGGCTCGCCTGCCCGCAACCCTTCCCCGAAGCGAGGAGGATGTGATGAACAAGGGCCCTGCCGCCGTCCTCGGCGCGATGATGGCGATCGTGGCGATCGGCGCCGTCACTCCGACGCGTGGCGACGTCAGCCTGTTCGGCGGCTATTACGAAAACGTTGCCCGCGCAGCCAAGCAGAACGATGCCGAGTTGGTTCGACACTTGCTCGCCAATGACGGCAATCCGAACCAGGTCGACGAGGATTCGCGCACGGCACTCCAGTACGCCGCGATGAACGGCAATCTTCAGATCATCGCGCTGCTGATCAAGGCCAACGCCAGGCTCGATATAAAGGACAAGCTCGGTAACACGGCATTGCTTCTGGCCGTCGAACGTGGACAGGTCGAGGTGGCCAAGCTGTTGCTCGACGTCGGCGCGCCGGTCGACGCCGAAAACAAGAACGGCATGACCGCGCTGATGGTCGCGGCCAGCCGCGGTGATCTCGACTGCGTTCGCATTCTGCTCGCCAATGGCGCGAACCCGACCAAGACCGATTATACCGGCCGTGACGCGGCCGGCTGGGCTGCGGACAGCCGCCGTCCGGCGGTTCTCCGGGCGATCAACCAAGCGCAGCGCGCGCGTCGATGATGCATCGCAGCGGATTGACGATTACAATAACAATCGCTTCGTCTTGCATGAAGCGCTGAACAGGAGGCTCGGACGTTGGACGTGCAGCGATGGATTGTCCTCCATTGGTTTGAGTTAAGCACGTTAGTTCTTCTGAGCCTCAACCTATGGTTTGTGACATCGGTCTTAAGCGTACTGCGCGATACCAATCGTTGGCTCGCTTTTCTTTCGAATATCCGGTGGGACGAGACCCATCCTCCAGACGCGCGAACCGATCGGTGAGATATCATCCGAAGTGGATTTCGTTCAACCTCGATCCCGGCGAGGTCGGAAGAGGTGGTGGTGGGAGGCGGCGTAGAGGCGGCTCTCGTGGGCTGGTGTCGGCATCCCGGCGAGGGCGCGGCCGACCAGGATCAAGGCCGTGCGCGTAACGCCGGCGGCTTTGACCTTGGGACGGATCGTCTCGAGCGTTGCCTGGATCAAAATCTGGTCGGGCCAACTGACCCGATGAGCGACGATGGCAGGGCAGTCGGACCCATAATGCGGTGAGAGGTCGCGCACGATACGGGCGAGGTTGGCGATGGAGAGATGGATCGCCAGCGTGGCGCCGGTGGCTGCCAGGCGGTCGAGGGTCTCGCCATCGGGCATCGGCGAGGAGCGCGTCGCGGTGCGGGTCAGGATTATGGTCTGGGTGATCTCGGGCAGGGTCAGTTCCAGTCCGAGCGCGGCGGCGGCGGCAGCGAAGGACGGCACTCCCGGCGTCACGTCGAACGGGATGCCGAGGGCGTCGAGCCGGCGCATCTGTTCGGCGATGGCGCCGTATAGCGACGGGTCTCCGGAGTGCAGCCGGGCGACCTCGAGGCCTGCCGTATGCGCTTGCGCCATGTGCGTGAGAATTTCGTCGAGGGTAAGGGGGGCCGTGTCGATGATGCTTGCTCCGGCCGGGGCGGCCGCGAGGATCTCGCGCGGCACCAGCGAGCCGGCATAAAGACAGACCGACGAGCGCTCGATCAGGCGCAAGCCGCGCACCGTGATCAGGTCGGCCGCGCCGGGGCCGGCGCCGATGAAATGCACCGTCATGTCGCACGGCCGGCCAAATAACCGCGCGGGGTGTAGACGCGCTGCGGATCGCCGCCGAGCCGCCGCGTCGTGCTGCTGCCGACGATAACGATGCTTCGCATGTCGATGTCGGCGAGAGCCAGTTCATCGAGGCTGAGGAACTCGCGACTCCTCGCCGGCGCGGCCAAGATTTCGGGCGACGAAGACCGGGGTCGCGGGCGGCCGATGGCGCAGCAGGATCCGGGCGGCTTCAGCGAGATGGGACTGACGCCGGGCCGAACGCGGATTATAGAGGGCGACGACGAAATCCGCCGCCGCCGCCGCTTCGAGGCGGGTCTGGATCGCAGCCCAAGGGGTCATCAGGTCGGACAGCGAGATCGCGCAAAAATCATGCCCGAGCGGCGCGCCGGCGCGGGCGGCGGCGGCCTGCACCGCCGAAACGCCGGGGCAGACGACGATGTCGAGCCTGTGCCAGTCGGCGCGAGCCTCACAATCGAGCAGCTCGAACACCAGCGCCGCGAGACCGTATATGCCGGCGTCTCCGGACGAGACCAGCGCGACCGCGCGGCCGGCGACGGCAAGATCGAGCGCCAGTCGAACCCGGGTCTCCTCGGCGCCGAGACCGCTTTCATGACGGGGCCTGCCAGCGATCGTCGCGCCGAGAAGATCGAGATAAGGCCCGTAACCGACAATCTCGTCCGCCTGAGCTAAGGCCTCGCTCGCTTCGGGCGTGCGCCAGACGGGGTCTCCCGGGCCGATGCCGACGACGAACAGCCGGCCGCGTCCGATCCCGATCCGGGTGGCGTCGATCGGCAGGAGGGCGCGCGCCACGGCGCAGGTCGCGCGCCGCGATTTGCGTTTGGCGACGACGAGCGTTCCCCCCGACCCGGAGGCTGCGAGCGCCGCGCCTTCGGCCACGCCCCAGCAGCCGGTCGCGCGAAACGTCGCCTCCGATCGCTGCGTCAGCCGCCCGGTCTCTTCGAGGAGCCGTGCGGCCGAAAAAAACCGCGCCGGCACGCCGAGCGTCGCCGCCAGCGAGTGGATGCCCGGCTCATCGGTCTTCAGATCGATCGAAACCACCGCCGCGACAGCTTCTGCCGCAAGACCGGCCTCGCGCAACGTGGCGTGCGCCAATCGGCCGATTTCTTCCGCCGGGCAGCCGCGTTCGCAGCCGATGCCGAGCGCCAGCACCGGTGGATGCAACACCAGACTGCCGTTCCGCGGCGGTGTCGTGCGGTCGGTCACGACCACCCGCCATTCGGAGTCCTCCACCCAGGCGATCTTCCCGGCGTGCAGCCATTCGCCGCCTCCGGCCTCCTCGATCAGCGCCGCCTTCTCGCCGCGCAGCAGGGCTGCCGACAGCGGCTTGACCCTCTCGATGTCGGCGATCCGCCAACCGGGCGGCGGTTCGTCGAGGGCCAGTCCCAATCTCAGATCGCCGGCCGTGGTGATAGCGGCGACCCCGCCGGTAAGACCGGCAACGGCGATGGCGAGCGCGTTGGCGCCGCGATGGCCGCCGAGGAGCGGCACGGCGACCGAACCGTCCGCGGCTACGGCGACGACCGGCGGCTCATGCCGCTTCTGCAACAAAACCGGCGCCAATGAACGGATCAAGATCCCGGCGGCGCAGAGGCCGACGATCGGCCGCCCGGCTTCAAACAGCCGGACCAGATGCGCCGCCACCTGCTCATAGCTCTCGTCCCAGAGGCCGGCATAGGCCCGTGGCCCGTGCAGCGACGCAGCCGGCAAGGCTGCGCTCAGCATTCGCCCGAGCTCCGCCGTCGAAGGGCCGAGCGCCACGATCGCAGTGCCGTGCGGCAGCGGGCCGCTCATGGATCAGAATCCTCCATCGCCAATCAGCGCCGAGATTGCCTGGATTGCCGTTTGCGAGCCAGCACGGCGACGGCCTTTGCTTGACACTCCGGGCAGGGAGAGGCTAGGAGTACCGGCCCGTCGGAGCCACGGGGGTGTAGCTCAGTTGGTTAGAGCGCCGGCCTGTCACGCCGGAGGCCGCGGGTTCGAGTCCGTCACTCCCGCCACGGAGCGCGGGGAGGTGAACGCGGGTCGAGGGCGTGCTTTCGATGTGCTGCCCGGGTTTGGACAATCGACTTCGGACCTATATCGTAGTGGGCGGGCGTATCCCGACGGGCGGCGGCTTGCCGGGTTGCAACCGCTTCGGAGTTTGCCGATGGAAAGCCTGCTGCGCGAATACTTCCCGATCCTCGTCTTCCTGGCGATAGCGGGCGCCATCGCGGTGGCGATGGTGGCGGGGTCGTTCATCCTCGCCCGGCAGCGGCCCAACAGTGAAAAGCTCTCGCCATACGAATGCGGCTTCGAGCCGTTCGACGACGCCCGCATCCGCTTCGACGTTCGCTATTACCTGGTCGCGATCCTGTTCATCATCTTCGATCTCGAAGTCGCTTTTCTGTTTCCGTGGGCGATAACCCTCGGTCATATCGGTCTGTTCGGCTTCTGGTCGATGATCGTGTTTCTTGGCGTGCTGACCGTGGGCTTCATCTACGAATGGTTCAAGGGGGCGCTCGAATGGGAGTGATCGAGACCGATACGCGCCCGGTCCCGCCCGGCGCCGAGCAGGACACGCTGCTTCGGGCCGCCACCGAGCAGGTGCAGGACAAGGGGTTTCTCGTCGCCCGCCTCGACAGTCTCGTCAACTGGGCGCGCAGCGGCTCGCTGTGGCCGATGACCTTCGGGCTCGCTTGCTGCGCCGTCGAAATGATGCATACCGGCGCCAGCCGTTACGATCTCGATCGCTTCGGCGTGGTGTTCCGCGCTAGCCCGCGCCAGTCGGACGTGATGATCGTCGCGGGCACCTTGTGCAACAAGATGGCGCCCGCCCTGCGCAAGGTCTACGACCAGATGGCCGAGCCGCGCTGGGTCATCTCGATGGGCTCCTGCGCCAATGGCGGCGGCTATTACCATTATTCCTATTCGGTGGTGCGCGGCTGCGATCGGATCGTTCCGGTCGATGTTTATGTCCCGGGCTGCCCGCCGACCGCGGAGGCCTTGCTGTACGGCGTGCTGCTGCTGCAGAAGAAGATCAGGCGAACCCGCAACTTTGCCCGCTAGTCCGATCGATGGATGAACGACTGCAAGCTTTGGCCGATTACGTGTCGGCGGCACTGCCGGATGCGGTGACGGCGACTGAAATCCGTCACGGCGAACTCGCCCTTCAGGTGGAACGGCTGGCGCTGGCCCAAGTGCTCAAGTTCCTGCGCGATGATCCGCGCTGCCGGTTCACGATCCTCTGCGACATTTGCGGCGTCGATTATCCCGATCGTCCGCTGCGCTTTGACGTCGTCTACAACCTCCTCAGCATCAGTCATAACCAGCGCATCCGCTTAAAGATCGAGACCGACGAGGAGCAGCCGGTGCCGACCACGGTGGATCTCTTCAGCAGCGCCGGCTGGTGGGAACGCGAGGCCTGGGACCTCTACGGCATCTATTTCGCCGACAACCCCGATTTGCGCCGCATCCTGACCGATTACGGGTTCGAAGGTCATCCGCTGCGCAAGGATTTCCCGCTGACGGGTTATGTCGAGCTGCGCTACGACGAAGAGCGCAAGCGCGTCGTATACGAGCCGGTGCATCTCCAGCAGGAGTTCCGCAGCTTCGATTTCCTGTCGCCCTGGGAAGGCATGGACAACATCCTGCCGGGCGACGAGAAGGCGGGGGAAGCGGCCGCCAAACCGGCGGCGGAAGGCGGCTGATGAGCGAACCGCGCGCAACCGTGCCGAGCGAACTCGAAGGCCCGCCTCGCATCAAGAATTTCACGATGAATTTCGGGCCGCAGCACCCCGCCGCGCACGGCGTCATGCGGCTTGTTCTTGAAATGGACGGGGAGATCATCGAGCGCGCCGACCCGCATGTCGGCCTCTTGCATCGCGGCACCGAAAAGCTGATCGAGTACAAGACCTATCTGCAGGCGATCCCGTATTTCGATCGTCTCGATTACGTGTCGCCGATGTGTCAGGAGCACGCCTTCGCGCTGGCCGTTGAAAAGCTTCTGGGGATCGAGCCGCCGCCGCGGGCTCAGTACATTCGCGTGCTGTTCGCCGAGATCACGCGCGTGCTGAACCACCTGCTGTGCGTGTGCGCGTTCGGCCTCGACATCGGCGCGATCACGCCGTTCCTCTGGGGGTTCGAGGAGCGCGAGCGGTTGATGGAGTTTTATGAGCGCGCCTCGGGCGCCCGCATGCACGCCAATTATTTCCGACCGGGCGGCGTCCATCTCGACCTGCCGGCGGGGCTTGCCGACGACATCGCAGCCTTCTGCGAGACCTTCCCAAAGACGATCGACGACATAGAAGGGCTGCTGACCGAGAACCGCATCTTCAAGGAGCGCACCGTCGATATCGGCGTCGTCACCCCCGAACAAGCCGCTGACTGGGGCTTCTCCGGGCCGATGCTGCGCGGTTCTGCCACGCCCTGGGATCTGCGCCGCGCCCAGCCCTACGACGCCTACGACAAGGTCGAGTTCGACGTGCCGATCGGCAAGAACGGCGATTGCTACGACCGCTACCTTGTTCGGATCGAGGAAATGCGCCAGTCAGTGCGCATCATCAAGCAGGCGCTGGCGCAAATGCCGGGCGGCCCGGTCAAGGTCAACGACCGCAAGGTGGCGCCCCCGCCGCGAGCCGAGATGAAGAGCTCGATGGAAGCGCTGATCCACCACTTCAAGCTTTATACCGAAGGCTATCACGTGCCCGCGGGCGAGACCTACACAGCGGTCGAGGCGCCGAAAGGCGAGTTCGGCGTCTTCCTCGTTTCCGACGGCACCAATCGGCCCTACCGCTGCAAGATCCGCTCGCCCGGTTTCGCGTTCTTGCAAGCAACCGACTTCATGTCGCGCGGCCATATGCTGGCGGACGTCGTGGCCATCATCGGCTCGATGGACATCGTCTTCGGCGAGATCGACAGATGACCGAACCCGCCGCGGCCCCGCCCTTCGACCAACCGGCGAGTTTCGCCTTCTCGCCGGAGAACCTCGAGCGAGCGAAGGCCCATATCGCGAAATATCCGCCTGGCCGGCAAGCGAGCGCGGTGTTGCCGCTCCTGGACCTGGCGCAGCGGCAGCAAGGCGGCTGGCTGCCGCGTGCGGCGATGGACTACGTCGCGGAGATGCTGGGGATGGCTCGGATCCGCGTCTATGAGGTCGCCAGCTTCTACACGATGTTCAATCTGCGCCCGGTCGGGCGCTACCTCTTGCAGGCCTGCACGACGACGCCCTGCTGGCTGCGCGGCTCGGACGACGTCGTCGCCGCGTGCGAACGCAAGCTCGGCATCGCCATGGGCGAAACCACCCCCGACGGGCTATTCACGCTGGTCGAGGTCGAATGCCTCGGCGCCTGCGTCAATGCCCCCGTTTTGCAGGTCAACGACGATTTTTACGAAGATCTCGACGGGCCGGCGACCGAGACGCTGCTCGACGCCCTGCGCGAAGGCAAGCCGCCGCCTACGGGATCGGTTGCCGGACGCCACGGCTCGGAGCCTGCGGGCGGGCGTAGGACCCTGGTTGAACAAGGATAGCCGGATGCTCGCCGACAAGGACCGTATCTTCACCAACCTCTACGGCCAGGGCGACTGGCGCCTCGCCGGCGCACTGAAGCGTGGCGATTGGGACGGGACCAAGGACCTGATCCTGAAGGGCCGCGACTGGATCGTCGAACAGGTCAAGGAATCCGGACTGCGCGGCCGCGGCGGCGCCGGCTTTCCGACCGGGCTCAAATGGTCCTTCATGCCGAAAGAGAGCGACCGTCCCACCTATCTCGTCGTCAATGCGGACGAAAGCGAACCCGGCACCTGCAAGGACCGGGACATCATCCGCAACGATCCGCAAAAGCTGATCGAAGGCTGCCTGTTGGCCTCGGTCGGCATGGGCGTGCATCATTGCTACATCTACATCCGCGGCGAGTTCTACAACGAGGCGCAGCGCCTGCAGGGGGCGATAGAGGAGGCCTATGCGTCCGGTCTTATCGGCCGGAACGCCTGCGCTTCAGACTACGATTTCGATCTCTATTTGCATCGCGGCGCCGGCGCCTACATTTGCGGCGAGGAGACGGGCCTGCTCGAAAGCCTCGAGGGTCGCAAGGGCCAGCCGCGGTTGAAGCCGCCGTTTCCGGCTCAGGTCGGCCTCTACGGCTGCCCGAGCACGGTCAACAACGTCGAAACGATTGCGGTGGCGCCGACGATTCTGCGCCGGGGTGCGGCGTGGTTCGCCGGCATCGGGCGGCCGAAGAACACCGGGACCAAGGTGTTTTGCATCTCAGGCCACGTCAACGAGCCGTGCAACGTCGAAGAGGAGATGGGCATCCCTTTGAAGGAATTGATCGAACGCCACGCCGGCGGCGTGCGCGGCGGTTGGAACAATCTGTTGGCCATTATACCGGGCGGCTCGTCCGTGCCGGTCTTGCCGAAATCCATTTGCGACACCCAGTTGATGGATTTCGACAGTCTGCAGGCGGTCAAAAGCGGGCTCGGCACCGCGGCCGTCATCGTGATGGATACCTCGACCGACATCGTCAAGGCGATTGCGCGGTTGTCGCAATTCTACAAGCACGAGAGTTGCGGCCAATGCACCCCGTGCCGCGAAGGCGCGGGCTGGATGTGGCGGGTCATGGAGCGCATGGTTGATCGGCAACGCTTCTGTCGCCGAGATCGACGCGCTCCTTGACGTAACTCAGGAGGTCGAGGGTCACACGATCTGCGCACTCGGTGACGCCGCCGCCTGGCCGATCCAGGGCCTGATCCGGCATTTCCGCCCGGAAATGGAGCGCCGCATCGCCGCCAATCGCGAGGCCGCCGGTCGGCGGCAGGCCGCGTGAGGACAGCAAGATGCCTAAGCTGACGATCGACGGGACCGAAATCGAGGTGCCGGCCGGAACCACGGTGTTGCAGGCCTGTGAACTCGCGGGCGTCGAGGTTGCGCATTTCTGTTATCACGAGCGCTTGGCGATCGCCGGCAATTGCCGCATGTGTCTCGTCGAAATGGAGCGCTCGCCAAAGCCGATCGCATCTTGCGCGATGCCGGCGGGCGACGGCATGGTGATTCGCACGAACTCGCCCAAGGCGGTCAAGGCGCGTAACGGGGTCATGGAATTCCTGCTGATCAATCATCCGCTCGACTGCCCGATCTGCGATCAGGGCGGCGAGTGTGACTTGCAGGACGAGGCGATGGCCTACGGCTTTGATCGCGGGCGGTTCGCGGAGAATAAGCGCGCCGTGTCCGACAAGGAATTCGGCCCCTTGATCGCCACTCACATGACGCGCTGCATTCATTGCACGCGCTGCATCCGCTTCATGACTGAAATCGCTGGAGTCGAGGAGTTGGGGGCGACCGGCCGCGGCGAGGATATGGAGATCGGCACCTATATCGAGCGCGCGCTGGGCTCCGAACTGTCGGCCAACATAGTCGATCTCTGCCCGGTCGGTGCGTTGACGTCGAAGCCTTACGCCTTCATCGCCCGATCGTGGGAATTGAAGAAGACCGAAATCGATCGACGTGCTCGACGCGGTCGCCAGCAATGTCCGGCTCGATTCGCGCGACGCGCAGGTTTTGCGCGTGCTGCCGCGGCTGAACGAGGCGATCAACGAAGAATGGATCTCGGACAAGACGCGTTTTGCCGTTGATGGGTTGCGCCGCCGCCGTCTCGATCGGCCTTATATCCGCCGCGACGGCAGATTGCATGAAGCCGATTGGCGCGAAGCCTTCGATTTGATCGCACACCGCATCGCCTCTGTTCCGGGCGAGCGGGTCGCCGCCTCGCCGGCGATCTTTGCGACGCCGAGGCCATGTTTGCGCTGAAGGAGCTGATGATCGCAATCGGCTCCGAGAATCTCGACTGCCGCCAGGACGGGGCTCAACTCGATCCGCGCTGCCGCGCCGGCTATATCTTCAACACGACGATCGCCGGCATCGAAAACGCTGACGCCTGCCTGTTGATCGGAACCGATCCGCGCTGGGAGGCGCCGCTCGTCAACGCCCGGCTTCGCAAGCGCTATTTGCGCGGCGGGTTTCGCGTCGCCGCGATCGGTCCGCGCCTTGATCTGACCTTTCCGGTCGAAATGGCGGGCGAGGGCGGCGCGGCGCTGACAGCACTCGTCTCCGGCGACCACCCTTGGGCCGCGATATTGCGCGAGGCCAAGAACCCGATGCTGGCGCTGGGGCAGGGGGCGCTCGCCAGGCCGGACGGCGCGCAGGTGCTGGCCGCGGCTCGCGCCGTCGCCGAGAATTGCGGCCTCGTTCGCGACGGCTGGAACGGCTTCAACGTGCTGCACCGCGCTGCCGCTCGGGTCGCCGGGCTCGACCTCGGCTTTGTGCCGGGACCCGGCGGGCGCGATGTCGCCGGCATTCTCGCCGGCTGCCGCAGCGGGGACATCGAAATCCTCTATCTTCTCGGCGCCGACGAAATCGACGTGAGCGACCTCGGCGCCGCCTTCGTCGTATACCAGGGTCATCACGGCGACCGGGGCGCGGCGCGCGCCGATGTGATCCTGCCCGGCGCCGCCTACACCGAAAAGGAAGGGATTTACGTCAACACCGAGGGGCGCGTGCAATCTGCCCATCGCGCGGTCTTTCCGCCGGGCGAGGCGCGAGAGGATTGGCGCATTCTGCGCGCCTTGTCGGCCGCCATCGAGCGCCCGCTGCCCTTCGATACGCTGGGCGATCTGCGACGCCGGATGCGGCACTCTGCCCGGCATTTGCCTTCGAGGACGAAGTGCCGCCGTCGCCATGGGAGACCGTTCGGCGTCCCGGGCCCGATGGGGCCGACGGCCTTCGTCTATCCGATCGAGGATTTCTACCGCACCGACCCGATCAGCCGGGCGAGCCCGACGATGACCGAGTGCAGCGAAGTCTTTTTGCGCCAAGCGCCGGCCGCCGCGATCCGTACGGGGACGCATGGCTAGCTTTTGGAGCGGCTATGCCGGGCTGACCCTGATCACGATCGGCGAGGTGCTGGCGGTGGTGGTGCCGCTGCTGATCGCGGTCGCCTACCTGACCTACGCCGAGCGCAAGGTTCTGGCCTTTTCGCAATTGCGCAAGGGTCCCAACGTGGTCGGCCCGTTCGGTCTGCTGCAGCCCTTCGCCGACGGGCTGAAACTGTTGATCAAGGAGACCGTGGTCCCGAGCGGGGCCAACCGGATCGTCTTCATCGTCGCGCCGATCATCACCTTTACTTTGAGCCTTGTCGCCTGGGCGGTGATCCCGTTCGACCCCGGCATGGTCATCGCCGACATCAATGTCGGAATCCTTTACCTCTTCGCGATCAGTTCGCTCGGCGTCTACGGCATCATCCTCGCCGGCTGGGCGTCGAATTCGCGCTACGCCTTTCTGGGCGCGTTGCGTTCGGCGGCGCAGATGGTGTCCTACGAGGTTGCGATCGGCTTTGTACTGGTGACCGTGCTGCTCTGCGCCGGGTCGCTGAACCTCAGCCGGATCGTCGAGGCGCAGCGTCACGTCTGGTTCGCGGTGCCGCTGTTGCCGATGTTCGTGATCTTCTTCATTTCAGGGCTTGCCGAGACCAATCGGGCGCCCTTCGACCTCGTCGAAGGCGAGACCGAAATCGTGGCCGGCTATTTCGTCGAATATTCGGCGATGGCTTTCGCCCTCTTCTACCTCGGCGAATACGCCAACATGATCCTGATCAGCGCGATGACGAGCGTGCTGTTTCTCGGCGGCTGGCTTGCCCCGGTCGGGGTAGCGCCCTTCACTTGGGTCCCGGGCTGGATTTGGTTTCTCGCCAAGATCGCCTTCGTGCTGTTCTGCTTCCTCTGGGTGCGGGCCACCTTTCCCCGCTTCCGTTATGACCAGTTGATGCGGCTCGGCTGGAAGGTGTTTCTGCCGTTTTCGCTGTTCTGGCTGGTGCTGACCGCGGCCGTGCTCGTCGCGACGGGCTGGCTGCCGGTGGCTTGATCGCTGGGAAGAGCGGAGGATCGATTAGGATGGCATCTCTCGAGCGCGGCGCCCGTGGTCTTTTGCTGAGCGAGTTGCTCGCCGGACTGAGCCTGACCCTGCGCTACATGTTCAGACGGCCGGTCACGGTCAACTACCCCTACGAGAAGGGGCCGCTCAGCCCGCGGTTTCGCGGCGAACACGCGCTGCGCCGGTATCCCAACGGCGAGGAGCGCTGCATCGCCTGCAAATTGTGCGAGGCCATCTGCCCGGCCCTGGCGATAACGATCGAGGCCGAACCCCGTGCGGACGGCAGCCGGCGCACGACGCGCTATGACATCGACATGACGAAATGCATCTATTGCGGCTATTGCCAGGAGGCGTGTCCGGTGGATGCAATCGTCGAGGGTCCGAACTTCGAATTCGCCACCGAGATCCCGCGAGGAACTTTTCTACGACAAGGAGAAGTTGCTCGCCAACGGTGATCGCTGGGAAACGGAGATCGCCGAGAACCTGAAACTGGACGCGCCCTACCGGTGACGGGCAACGCATCCACGGGAAGCGGCCGGCGGCGGCGGATCGCGAGATGATCCTCCAGGCCGTTCTGTTCTATTTCTTCGGCGCGGTGGCGGTGGCCTCCGGCGTCATGGTCGTTTCGGCGCGCAACCCGGTGCACTCGGTGCTGTTCCTGATCCTGGCCTTCTTCAACGTCGCTGGCCTCTTCATCCTGATCGGGGCCGAATTCTTGGCGATGATCCTCGTAATCGTCTATGTCGGCGCGGTGGCGGTGCTGTTCCTCTTTGTTGTGATGATGCTCGACATCGATTTCGTCGAATTGCGCAGCGGCTTTGTGCGCTATCTGCCGATCGGCGCGCTGGTCGGGTTGATCCTGGTTGCAGAACTGGTGCTTATCTATGGCAGCTGGACATTGGCGCCGACCGCTACGGCCGCGGCGGTGTTCAGCGGCGCCGGGGCCGTCGAGAACACGCGGGCGCTGGGGGCGGTGCTCTACACCCGCTATCTCTTCGCCTTTCAGGTGGCCGGGCTCATCCTGCTCGTGGCGATGATCGGCGCGATCGTTCTGACCTTGCGCCAGCGCGCCGACGTGCGCCGTCAGTCGATTGCCGCTCAGCTTGCCCGGACCCGCGCCGAGTCGGTTGCGATCGTCAAGGTGCCGGTCGGCGGCGGGGTCGAGTGATGCCGATCGGGTTGCCGCACTATCTCGTCGTCGCCGCGCTTCTCTTTTCGCTCGGGATTTTCGGCATCTTCCTCAACCGCAAGAACGTCATCATCATCCTGATGTCGATCGAGTTGATGCTGCTTGCTGTCAACGTCAACTTTGTGGCTTTCTCGGTGTTTCTGAGCGACATCGTCGGCCAGGCCTTCGCCATGTTCGTGCTGACCGTAGCCGCGGCCGAGGCGGCGATCGGGCTGGCGATCCTCGTCGTCTATTTCCGCAACCGCGGCACGATTCGGGTCGAGGACATCAACATGATGAAGGGCTGACCCGGTGGCCGTCGCCGTCGTCTTTCTGCCGCTCGCCGCTGCGATCATCGCCGGCTTTTTTGGCCGCGCGATCGGCGATCGGGGTTCGCAAATCGTCACCTGCGGCGCACTGCTGATTTCGGCGGCGCTGGGCATCCTGGTGTTCCGCGACATCCTGGCGACCGATGGGCCACGGGTCATTCCGCTCGTGACCTGGATCGCGGCTGGCGGCGTCGACGTCGCTTGGTCGATCCGGCTCGATACGTTGAGCGGCATCATGATCCTGGTCGTGACCATCGTCTCCTCGATGGTCCATGTGTATTCGATCGGCTACATGGCCGAGGATCCTGGCATCCCACGCTTCATGGCCTATTTGAGCCTGTTCACCTTCGCCATGCTGGCGTTGGTGACGGCAAACGATTTTTTGCAATTGTTCTTCGGCTGGGAAGGCGTCGGCCTGATGTCGTACCTGCTGATCGGCTTCTGGTATGACCGGCCATCGGCGAATGCGGCGGCCATCAAGGCGTTTCTGGTCAATCGCGTCGGCGATTTCGGTTTCGCGCTCGGCATCTTCACGGTCTTCGTGATCTTCGGCACGCTCGATTTCGGCGTCGTCTTCGGCAAGGCGCCGGCCATGGTGACGATGACCACCGATTTTCTCGGCTGGCAGGTCAACGCGCTGACCCTCGCCTCAATCCTCCTCTTCGTCGGGGCGATGGGAAAATCCGCGCAGATCCCGCTGCACACCTGGCTCCCCGATGCGATGGAGGGTCCCACCCCGGTCTCGGCGTTGATCCACGCGGCGACGATGGTCACCGCGGGCGTCTTCATGGTGGCGCGGCTGTCGCCGCTTTTCGAATACGCACCAACGGCACTTGCCGTCGTCGGCGTGATCGGCGGCACCACCTGCATCTTCGCCGCCAGCATCGGCATGGTGCAGAACGACATCAAGAAAGTCGTCGCCTATTCGACCTGCAGTCAGCTCGGTTACATGTTCATCGCAGCCGGGGTTTCGGCCTACGCCGCCAGCATCTTCCACCTGTTCACCCATGCCTTCTTCAAGGGCCTCCTGTTCCTTTGCTGCGGCGCTGTGATCCACGCGATGGGCGGCGAGCAGGACATGCGTCGGATGGGCGGGCTCTGGCGCAAGACGCCGGTCACCTACGTCACGATGTGGATCGGCGCCCTGTCGCTGTCGGCGATCGGGTTTTCGGAAATTGGCTTCTCGGGTTATTTCTCGAAGGACACGATCCTCGAAGCAGCCTGGGCCTCGGGCACTGCGGTCGGCCGCTACGGCTGGTGTCTCGGCACCTTGGCGGCGTTCATGACCGCCTTCTACATCGCGCGCGTCATGTTCATGACGTTTCACGGCGAGCCCCGCGCCAGCGAAGAGGCCATGCACCACGCCCACGAGGCGCCTTGGGTCATGCTGATCCCGCTGATCGTGCTCGCGATCGGAGCAACGTTTTTCGGGTATTTCGGCTACGATTACTTTGTCGGCGCTGACCAGTCGCACTTCTGGCAGCATTCTATCCTGGTGCTGCCGCAATATAATTCGCTGGCTGCCGCGGAGAACGTGCCCGCTGTGATTCGGTACTTGCCGCTGGCCATGGGGCTCCTCGGCATAGGGGTCGCCTATCTATTCTATATCGTCGATACGAGACTGCCGGTGCTGCTCGCCAACAGTTTCCGGTCGCTTTACCTGTTCCTGCTCAACAAATGGTATTTCGACGAGCTTTACGACTGGGTCTTCGTCCGCACCGCCTTCGCCCTTGGCGACGGGTTATGGAAATCGGGCGACGGCGCGGTTATCGATGGGCTGGGCCCGAACGGCGTCGCGGCACTGACCCGCGATCTCTCCCGGCAGGCGAGCCGGCTTCAGACGGGCTACGTCTACCACTATGCCTTTGTCATGATGATCGGCCTGGTGGCGCTCGTCACCTGGTATCTTTTGCCGCACTGAGCGTCGGACCCGACCTATGAGCCACTGGCCGCTTCTGACGCTCGTCACCTTTCTGCCGTTGCTCGGCGCCGCCTTCATTTTGATTGCGCGCGGCGAGGAAAGGGTGGTCGCGCGCAACGCCCGCTATATCGCGCTATGGACATCGCTGATCGTCTTCGCTCTCTCGATCCTGTTGTGGGTCTCGTTCGACCCCGACAGCGCGGAGTTTCAGTTCGTCGAGCAGGCGCGGTGGGTGACCCTCGGCGGCTTCACGATCAGCTACCATCTCGGAATTGACGGCATCTCGCTGTTCTTCATCCTGCTGTCCACGCTGCTGACGCTACTGTCGGTGGTTTCCGCCTGGGTGGTGATCCAGGTCCGCGTCAAGGAATTCATGGTGGCGTTTCTGGTGCTGGAAACGCTGATGGTCGGCATTTTCTGTGCACTCGACTTCATATTGTTCTACGTTTTCTTTGAGGGCGTGCTGATCCCGATGTTCCTGATCATAGGAATCTGGGGCGGCGAGAACCGGGTCTATTCGGCCTTCAAATTCTTTCTCTATACCTTGCTGGGTTCGGTGTTGATGCTGCTCGCCGTGCTGGCGCTCTACTACCAGATGGGCACCACCGACATCGTTTATGCGATGAATCACAGCGAAGTACTTTCCCCCGGCCTGCAGAAATGGTTGTGGCTCGCCTTTTTCGCCTCGTTTGCGGTCAAGGTGCCGATGTGGCCGGTGCACACTTGGCTGCCCGATGCACATGTCGAGGCGCCGACCGCGGGCTCGGTGATCCTGGCGGGCATTCTGTTGAAGCTCGGCGGATACGGGTTTCTGCGGTTTTCGCTGCCGATGTTTCCGCTCGCGACGCATTACTTCACGCCGCTTATTTTCGTCCTGAGCGCGATCGCGGTGATTTACACCTCGCTGGTGGCGCTGGCGCAGACCGACATGAAGAAGCTGATCGCCTATTCGTCGATCGCGCATATGGGCTTCGTGACGATGGGCACCTTCGCGTTGACGAGCGAAGCGGTGCAGGGCGCGGTCATCCAGATGCTGAGTCACGGGCTCGTTTCGGGGGCATTGTTCCTGTGTGTCGGCGTGCTCTACGACCGTATGCACACGCATGAGATCGCCCGCTTTAGCGGCCTCGTGCATCGCATGCCGTCCTACGCTTTTTTCTTCATGGTTTTCACCCTGGCCGCGGTCGGCTTGCCGGGCACCAGCGGCTTTGTCGGCGAGTTCTTGATCCTGCTCGGCACCTATCGCGTCAACACGCTTGTGACCTTTTTGGCGGCGACGGCTTTGTTCCTGGGCCCGGCCTATATGCTGTACCTCTACCGCCGCGTCATTTTCGGAGCGCTGACCCGCGCCGATCTGCGCAATATTCTCGATCTCAGCGTGCGCGAGAAGGCGCTGTTTGCGCCGCTCTTCGTGCTGGTGCTGTGGATGGGCTTCTATCCGACATCGTTCCTGCGACCGATCCACGCCACGGTCGACCACCTCGTGCAGCGGGTTACGGCCGCTACCGACGCGGCCGGGCTGCGTCGCGCCAGCCTGCCCTAGTCGGCACCGTGACGCCTGTGCCCATTCCCGAGCTGTTGCCGGCCTTGCCGGAGATCATCCTCGCCGGCCTGGCGATGGTGCTGCTGATAGTTGGCGTCGTGCGGCGAAACGGCTCGGCGCGATTAATCTCTTGGTTGGCGATCGCGGCGCTCATTGTCGTGTTTGTCGTCGTGCAAACCGCCGGACCCGGGCCCCATCTCGGGTATTTCGGGATGTTCGTCAGCGACGGTTTCGGCGTCTTCATGAAATCGCTAGTGCTGGTCGGCGCCGCTGTGACGATCCTGATGGGACGCCGCTACCACGAAGAGCACGGCACCGACCGCTTCGAACTTCCTGTTCTGATCATGCTGGCGACTGTCGGCATGATGGTGATGATCTCGGCCTACGATCTGATCATCCTCTATGTCGGGCTCGAATTACAGAACCTGGCGCTCTATGTCGTCGCCGGGTTCGACCGCGAACTCGCGCCGGTCGAGCGAGGCCGGGCTCAAATATTTCGTCCTCGGCGGTTTGTCGTCGGGAATGCTTCTCTACGGCATTTCGCTGATCTACGGCTTCGCCGGCACCACCGCCTACGCCGACCTCGCCAAGCTGCTGATCGGCGGCGGGCCGGTATCGATCGGGGTGATCGTCGGTCTCGCCTTTGTGATTGTGGGCCTTGCCTTCAAGGTCTCGGCGGTGCCGTTCCATATGTGGACGCCCGACGTCTATGAAGGGGCGCCGACCCCGGTGACGGCGTTCTTTGCTGTGGCGCCCAAGGTGGCGGCGCTCGCGTTGTTCATCCGCTTCCTGATCGCCCCGTTCGGGCCGCTGGTCGACGAATGGCGGCAGATCATTGTCTTCATATCGATCGCATCGATGGTGCTGGGCTCCGTCGCCGCGGTTGCCCAGCACAACATCAAGCGGCTGATGGCGTATAGCTCGATCGGCCATGTCGGCTATGCGCTGATCGGGCTCGCTTCCGCCACCCCGGCCGGCATTCGCGGCGTGCTCGTTTATCTCGCGATCTATCTGGTCATGAACGTCGGCGCCTGGGCGGCCATCCTGTGCATGCGCCGAAACGGCGAGATGGTCGAGGAGATCGCTGACCTCGCCGGCTTGGCGCGGACGCAACCCGCGCTGGCGCTGGCGCTCGGTATCTTCATGTTTTCGCTCGCCGGCATACCTCCGACCGCCGGCTTCTTCGCCAAGCTCTACATTTTCCTGGCGGCGATCGACGCCAAGCTCGCCGGTCTTGCCGTCATCGGCGTCGTCACCAGCGTCGTCGGCGCCTATTACTATCTGCGCATTGTCAAGCTGATGTATTTCGACGAGCCGGTGGGCGCCTTCGACCGCCCGATCGCCGGCGAACTGAAGGCCGTGTTGTTCGTGACCGCCGTGGTGACATTGTTCTTCATTCTGGTCCCCGGACCGATCGTTGGCGGCGCCGAAGCGGCGGCGGCGGCGCTCTTTCCACGGTGATTCGCGTGCCGCCGCGTCTCCCGATGGGCTGGCGGCTGGCATGTTACGAGCGGGTCGGCAGCACCAACGATATGGCAAAAGAGCTTGCCCGCGGCGGGGCGGAGGAGGGGACGCTCGTCTGGGCCTTGGAGCAGACAGCCGGCCGCGGCCGGCGCGGTCGGGTCTGGGCGTCGCCGCCCGGGAACCTCTACTCCTCGCTGATCCTGCGCCCCGCCTGCGCCGTCGACCGGGCCGCACAACTCGGTTTTGTCGCAGCCCTCGCTTTGGGCGGCGCTCTGGCCGAGATGCTCCCACCGTCGGAAATTTCCTATAAATGGCCGAACGACGTCTTGGTGGGCGGCCGAAAGATCGCCGGTATCTTGCTCGAATCCGAAATGCTAGGGGGGCCGCAGCCCGCGTTTGTCGTGGTCGGGGTCGGCGTCAACCTTGCCTCGGCGCCGGCTGACACGGAGTTTCCGGCAACGGCACTCGCCGCCGATAGCGATTTGAGAGTGACGCCCGAGATCATGCTCGAAGCCTATGCCCGAGTCTTCCAGGCTTGGCTTTGGCGGTGGCGGGAGGAGGGCTTCGCGCCGGTGCGCGCCGCCTGGCGCGCGCAAGCGATCGCGTTGGGCGAGTTGATCCGGGTCCGCCTCGACGGCGCCACCTTGTGCGGACGCTTTGCCGATATAGATCCGCAGGGCGGGCTGCTTCTTGATCTCGGCGGCGAGCGGCGCCGCATTTCTGCCGGCGAAGTCTTTCCGGCGCATCCCTAGCGAGGCTCGATGCTGCTCGCCATCGATTCGGGAAACACCAACGTCGTCTGCGCCGTCTATGACGGCGACGAGTTGCGCGGTCCTTGGCGTGTATCGACGAACCCGCATCGCACTGCGGACGAATACGCCGTTTGGCTGATCCAACTGATGTCGATGGCCGGAGTGACGCCCGCCGATATCGACGCGACGATCATCGGAAGTGTGGTGCCGGAGGCGACCTTCAACCTTAGCCGATTGTGCCAGCGGTATTTCAACCACGAGCCGCTGATCGTCGGCCGGCCGGACTGCTTTCTCGGCATCGGCGTCGATGTCGACATGCCGGCCGAGGAGGTCGGCGCCGACCGGGTCGCCAACGCGGTCGCCGCGCAGGACCGCTACCATCCGCCCTTGATCGTCGTCGATTTCGGCACCGCCACGACCTTCGATGTCGTCGACCGGGTCGGCAATTACTGCGGTGGCGTCATCGCGCCCGGCATCAACCTCTCATTGCGCGCGCTCGACATGGCGGCGGCGCAACTGCCGCGGATCGGCATTCGGCGTCCGCCCCGCGTAGTCGGGCGCAGCACCATTCCGGCGATGCAGTCCGGCGTTTTTTGGGGATATGTCGGGCTTGTCGAGGGCATCGTCGGGCGCGTCCGCGCCGAGCGTGGCGAGGCGATGGAGGTGCTCGCCACCGGTGGGCTAGCCCCGCTGATCGCCGGCGCCACCGCGGCGATCGATCATGTCGAACCCGATCTGACACTGTGGGGGCTGCGTCTCATTCACCGAAAGAACAGAAACCGATGAACGACCTGCCGCTGCCTGCCTTGACCATGCGGACTGCCGCCGACCGGCCTGATCCGGGCGCGCTCTACTTTGCCGCCTTGGGCGGGGCCGGCGAGATCGGCATGAACCTCAATCTCTACGCTTACGAGGGGGAGTGGCTGATCCTCGATTGCGGCGTCACTTTCGGCGACGATTCTCAGCCGGGCCTCGACGTCGTGATGCCCGATCCCGGCTTCATCGCAGAGCGTCGCGATCGTCTGCTCGGGATCGTGGCGACCCACGCGCATGAGGATCACATCGGCGCCATCCCGTACCTCTGGACCCAGCTGCGCTGCCCGGTCTGGGCGACGCCGTTTACCGCATCCGTGCTGCGCGCGAAGCTCGCCGAGGCAGGTCTTGCCGACAAGGTCACGATCAATGTCGTGCCGTTGTCCGGTCGGTTTGCGATCGGCCCGTTTGATCTCGAACTCGTTATCCTGACGCATTCGATCCCGGAACCGAACGCGGTCGTGCTGCGCACCCCAGCCGGCGCGGTACTTCACACCGGCGATTGGAAGCTCGATCCCGATCCGCTGATCGGCGAGGCCTCCGACGAAACGGCGTTGCGCCGTCTCGGCGACGAGGGTGTGCTGGCGATGATCTGCGATTCGACGAACGCATTGCGTGAAGGCGTCTCCGGTTCGGAGGGCGATCTGCGCCGTTCGCTGGTTGAACTCGTCGGCCGCTATGACGCCCGCGTCGCGGTCGCCTGCTTCGCCTCGAACGTAGCGCGGCTCGAGACGATCGCCCATGCCGCCGCCGCCCATGACCGCGACGTGGCCCTGGTCGGGCGGTCGCTGTGGCGTATCGACAAGGCGGCGCGCGAGAACGGCTATCTGCGCGACGTGCCGGCGTTCCTGACCGAGGACGAGGCGGGCTACATGCCGCGCGACAAGATCCTGATGATCTGCACCGGCAGCCAGGGCGAACCGCGCTCGGCGCTGGCGCGCATTGCCCGCCAGGACCATCCGAGCGTGGATCTTGAACCGGGCGATGTTGTGATCTTTTCTTCCCGCATCATTCCCGGCAACGAGAAATCGATCGGCCGGTTGCAGAATTCGCTGGCGCGGCTCGGCGTCGACATCGTCACCGAGGAGGACCATTTCGTCCATGTCTCCGGCCATCCGGCGCGTGGCGAGTTGGTACGCATGTACCAGATGGTGCGGCCGCAGATCGCGATCCCCGTGCACGGCGAAGCCCGTCACATGATCGCCCATGCTCAGCTTGCCGATCGCTGCCAGGTGCATCAGTCGCTGGTGATCGAGAACGGCGATCTGGTGCGGCTCGCCGCCGGCGGCGCCGAGATCGTCGATGAGGTGCCGGTCGGCCGGCTCGCCAGCGACGGCAAGAGTCTGCTGCCGCTGGGCGGCGAGGCGTTGAAGGAGCGCCGCCGGATCACCTTGAACGGCAGCGCGGTCGCCACCGTGGTCTTGGATCGTCAGGGACGCTTGGCCGCACCGCCGGCGGTCAGCGCAATCGGTCTGGTCGAGGCGGCGGCCACGGAGGCGGCGGCGCCGATGCTGCGCGCCGCGGTCGAGCGCGCGCTCGCCGATTTGCCGCCCGATGCGCGGCGCAACGACGAGACGATCCGCGACGCCGTCCGCCGCGTCCTTCGCCGCGTCTTCAACGAGCGCTTCGGCAAGCGGCCGCTGATTGAAATCCACCTCATTCGGATCTGACAGGCCATGATCGGTCGGCTCAATCATGTCGCAATCGTCGTCCCCGAGCTTGCTGCCGCGAGCGCCGTCTACCGCGATGCGCTGGGCGCGCGGGTGTCGCCGCCGCAAGCGCTGCCGGCGCACGGCGTCACCGTGGTTTTTGTCGAATTGCCCAACGCCAAGATCGAACTGTTGCAGCCCTTGGGCGCCGAATCGCCGTTGCGCAATTTTCTCGAACGCAATCCCGCGGGCGGCATGCACCACATCTGCTACGAGGTCGACGACATCGTCGCGGCGCGCGACCGGCTGCGGGCGGAAGGCGCGCGGGTTCTGGGCGATGGCGAGCCGCGCCTCGGCGCCCACGACAAGCCGGTATTGTTTCTGCACCCGAAGGACTTCTGCGGCACGCTGATCGAACTCGAACAGGCCTGATCGAGCGGCCCCGGCGCGTCTTGCCGTCATGACCTGGTTCACCGCCCTCGTCGTCTACATCCTGGTCTGGTGGGTCACATTGTTCGCGATATTGCCGCTCTGGGTTACACCATCCGAACCGGACGATCCGGGATACGCCGCCGGCGCGCCGCGACACCCGCGGCTGCTGCGCAAGGCGATCGTGACGAGCTTGGTTGCGGCGCTGATCTGGCTCGTCATCTATCTGATCGCGCGCTCGCCCTGGCTCAGCTTTCGCGGATCGTGAGATGAGCGCCGCCTACTGCCGGATGGCTCCCTTCCATCCAATCCACGCGCCTTACCACGATGACGAATATGGTTTTCCGACCGACGACGAGGCGCTGTTATTCGAGCGCCTGATGCTCGAAATCAACCAGGCCGGCCTCTCATGGCTAACCATCCTCAAGAAGCGCCTTGCCTTTCGCGCCGCCTTCGCCGATTTCGCTGTCGACCAGGTCGCCGCCTTCGGGCCGGGCGAGATCGACCGGCTGCTGGCCGATCGCGGCATCGTGCGCAACCGGCTCAAGATCGAGGCGGCGATCGAGAACGCCCGCCGGATCCAGGGGCTGCGGGCGGCGCACGGTTCGCTCGCCGGATGGCTCGATTCGCACCATCCGCAGCCGCTCGACGAATGGACGAAGCTCTTCCGCCACACCTTCCGCTTCACCGGCGGCCAGATCGTCGGCGAGTTTCTGATGAGTGTCGGCTATCTCCCGGGCGCGCACGAGCCCGATTGCCCGGCGTTTGCACGCATCCTCGCGCTGTCGCCGCCATGGCGCAGGGCCGACTGATCTCGCTTCCAATGGCCTGAAAAGGTTTGCCGGCCCATTCCACAACGGCTTTCACTAGGTTCGCGTCATCACTCTCAATTGCGAGAAAGGTCGGAGCCCGATGTCGCTGCGACAGGAATACGGCAAGCTTTTGCGTCTTCTCTTTCCCGCAGGAGCCGCCGGTATTTCGCTGCTGCTCGGTGCGTCGCCTCCGGCCGAGGCCAACGTCGCGCCCGCCTCACGACCCGGAGCGTCGGTCGCCGAGCGTCTGGAAGCGATCCGCGGCGCCGTGACCGACCTCGCCGGACCCGCCGTCAAACCCGAGGCCGCCGAAACCCAGCTCGCCTGGGGCAATTGGCGCAACGGCGGTTGGCGCAATGGCGGCTGGCGCAACGGAGGGTGTCGCAATGTTGGCTGGCACAATGGTGGTTGGGGCAATGTTGGCTGGCACAATGGCGGCTGGCGCAATGACTGGCATAATTGGTGGCGCAACTGGTGAACGTCCTCACCGTGCGTCTCCGGCGCGGCCGATTTGATCGGCCGCCCGAGCCCTCTCGCTCCGTCTATTAGTACAGGCGCGCTGGATTTGACTGTGCTGCGCCGTTCTTGCTATAATGATAGGCAAGTACCCGGTGCTTGTTTTGCGAGGGTCGTGGGGATTATCGTACTTTAATCTTTTTGACTGACGCTTGTACGGCGCCGCGCGGCATCCGCAACTGGTCTGCCGTCGCATGCGCATATCGACGGTCGTTGACGAGGGGAGGCGAATGTCGCTGCAGCAGAAGTATCGCACCATACTGTCCGGAATTGTGCCGGTGGGCGCTGCCGGAGTGTCGCTGCTGCTGGGTTCCACCATCCCCAGCGAGGCGCGGGAGCACCCGTTGGAGATGCAGCCTGCGGCCGTGCCCGACCCGGCGGTCGCCGAGCGTCTCGCTGCCATCCGCGAGGCAGTGTCGACAGTGCTCGCACCCGAAGCTGCCAAGCCCGGAGATGACAACCTTCATCTTGCCTGGGGCAATTGGTGGCGCAACGGGGGCTGGCGGCCGTGGAGTAACTGGGGTTGGCCGAACTGGAATAATTGGCGCAATTGGAACAATTGGAACAATTGGTGGCGCAATTGGTGAGCGGGTGATCGCCACCGGAGCGGCCGCACCGCCGCCGACCATCGAACTGTTGGTCATTCAGCCGACGCCGTTCTGCAATATCGACTGTCGGTACTGTTACCTGCCGCAGCGCAACTCTAAGGCAGTCATAAAACCGCAAACGCTGCACAATCTTTTCTCAAAGATCTTCGCGTCGGGTTGGGTGCGCGGCGGGCTCTCGGTGGTGTGGCACGCCGGAGAGCCGATGGTGCTGCCGATCGCCTTCTACCGCGACGCTTTTGCCTTGATCGACGAACTCAAGCCAGCCGATCTCCAGATCGTCCATTCGTTCCAGACCAACGGGACCTTGATCGATGATGACTGGTGCCGGTTTTTCGCCGAGGCGCGGGTCAATCTCGGGGTCAGCATTGACGGCCCGCGGCATTTCCACGACGTCAACCGGATGACTCGAGCGGGAAGGGGCACTTTCGACAGTACGATCACTGGCATCCGCCTGCTGCGCCGTGATGGGCTTCCCTTTCACGTGATCTCGGTCCTGACCACAGCCAGCATGGCGGCGCCCAACGAAATGTTCGATTTCTATGTCGCCGAGGGAATCACGCAGGTCTGTTTTAACGTCGAAGAATCGGAAGGCGGTCATGTCTCACAATCCTTCGCCGAAAGCGGGATTGAGGGTGCCTATTACCGCTTTCTAAGCGAGTTCTGGAGATTGTCGGCGGCCGCTCCCGGCAAGATCTGTTTCATCCGCGAGATCGAGCATGCGCTGCAGCAGGTAATCCGGTCGAAGGAGGCGCCACTGCGCAATCAGCTGGTCGAACCCTTCGCGGTGACCAGTGTGGACTGGGCCGGCAATGTGTCGACCTTCTCGCCGGAACTGCTGGGGTTGAAGAATTGCGCTTATGATAATTTTTTGCTCGGTAATATCAACCATGACGCGCTCAACGACATGGAGACGGGGCCGGTTCTGCAAAAGATGCGTGCGGACATCACCGCCGGTGTCGCGCTCTGCCGTGAGGGCTGCCAATATTTCAGCGTCTGCGGCGGTGGCGAACCGGTTAACAAGCTGTTCGAAAACGGCAGCTTTGTCAGCACCGAGACGACCTACTGTCGGATGACCAAGATGCGCGCCACCGATCTGGTGCTCGACGCGCTCGAACGGGTGCGGCCGGCCGGGCCGGGGCCGACCGCTCTTGACGCCCTGCTGTCGGCGCACCAGCAAAATGCCGTGATCACTGGATGAAGACAGTCGATTCGGAGGAAGACACATGAACAGGATAATCCGGCGAATGGGCGCGTTTGCCGTGGCCGCGGCGCTGCAAACGGCCATGGCCGGGCTTGCCCTGGCGCAGACCAGTCCCGGCCAGGCCCCCGCAGCCGCCCCCGCCGGCTACACTAATCCCGGCCAAGAGGCCGGCGCCACTTCCCAGTCGCAGGGCACGCCCGGCACCGATCTGCCGGTGCTCTACGTCACCAGCGTCGAGGTGTTGCGCACCGTGACCGAACCCAGGCTGGATATCGTGCGCGTGACGGGGCTGGCCGCCTCGCAGGGCTGGACCGCGCCGCAACTCGTCCCAACCTTTGTCGGCAAGCCGCTCGACGACATTCTCGATCTGCAGTTCATTGCGGCCATGCCGGAGCAGACGCAGCCGGCGACCGGCTTTGTGCCGGTCGGCGCCGTCTTCACCCTAGACGAGAACCATCCATTCAAGGGGGTGCGGGTGCGCGCTTCGGAAAATGCGATAGAGGTCAATCAGATTCCGGGCAATACCCAGACCGCGATCAATGTCGATAGCTGCAAGGACTGTATCGGCAGGAAATTTGTTGAGAAGGGGCAGGGTCAGCCGGGACAATCGGGCATCGTGCGTCAGGAAGACCTGCCGAAGGTGCTTCGCTGGATCATTCCCTCGCGCGGGATCAGGGGCATCACGCACAATCCCAATCGCCTCAACCTGATCCTCGACAGCAATAATACGATCGTCCAGGCTTATTGGGAGTGAGATGGCAAGAGAAGAGCGCCAAGCCGAGCACGCGGCCAACCCCGTGGTTTCCGCCTAGCAGATTGCAGAAAAGTCGATCGGCGGCAATTCCAGCCCAATTCGTTGCCCTTCACACCTTTCTATCTCGTTGATTTGACTAGACCGGAGTCCCCGCTGCAAGCCCGTTTCATGACCGTCTTTCCGAAATCGCGACTTTTTCCACAGCCTGTTAGCTGAGACTTGATCGGACAGGCGGTGTTGGCTGTCTGAGCCAGTGTAGTGTCGCCTGTGGTCTTGCCGCCATGAGTTTCTCCTTGGCCAGCGGGAGCGCGACAAGAAAGGTCTGCATCGAGATCTTGCCGAAGCACCTGCGACCCTGATGTAGGCGTTGCCGATTGTGCTCGCCGCTTCAGGCATCGAGGTCGGCCTGCAGCTGGTGGTCGTGCGATAGATTTTCTTGCGGAACGCCGCCCGGTAGAACTCGTCCAAGACGGTGCGGTGAAAGCGCTCGCGGATACCGTTGGTCTGTGGGTGTCATCGGTGCTGCGATTCTCCCTGATTGTGGGCTTTGAAAATTCCCTGGTCGGCGTTCCTGCCAACTATTCAGCCGGGGTGCGCCCCGGCTGAATAGTTGAGCCGACATTGGCGCCATCCCCTCCCGGGGGAGGCAGCGATGGCCATTCTCGGGGCGATATTGTTGAAAAAGGTGGCGGTGGCCGCGGTATAATCTCGCATCGCGACAGCTGGGGGGCAGTCGATGATGGGGGCGCGGCAAGTCCAGCAGGACGCGCTGTTTTACGAGTTTTCGCTCGAACGGCATGTGCCGGAAAGACACTTGCTGCGGTCAATTGATCGGTTTGTTGAACTCGGCGAGCTGAGGCGCCAATTGGCGCCGTTTTACAGCGCCATTGGCCGGCCCTCGATTGATCCGGAGCTGATGATCCGGATGCTGATCGTCGGCTACTGCTTCGGCATCCGCTCGGAGCGGCGGCGGTGCGAGGAGGTGCACCTCAACCTGGCCTACCGGTGGTTCTGCCGGCTCGGGCTCAACGGCGCGGTGCCCGACCACTCGACCTTCTCGAAGAACCGCCACGGCCGCTTTCGCGAGAGCGACCTGTTGCGGCGTCTGTTCGAGAGCGTGCTGCAGCGCTGCATCGCCGAGGGGCTGGTCGGTGGCGAAGGGTTCGCCGTCGACGCCAGCCTGATCCAGGCCGATGCCAGCGACCGCACCCGTGTTCAGGGTGCCGCGGGTCTGCCGCCTGGCGCGGCCGGCCGCGCCGTCGAAGAATATCTCGCCGTCCTCGATGATGCCGCGTTTGGTGCTGCAAGCGAGGTGACGCCCAAGTTCATCGCACCGGCCGATCCGCCGACGCGGTGGACCGCGGCGCACCGCGGGCCCGCGTTCTTTGCCTATTCGGCCAATTAGCTGATCGATACCGACCACGCGATCATCGTCGATGTCGAAGCGACGACGGCGATCCGTCAGGCCGAGGTACTGGCGGCAAAGCGCATGGTCGAGCGCTCGCTGGAAAGCTTCGATCTCTATCCAGCCAAGCTGATCGGTGACACTGCCTATGGAACGGCCGAGATGCTGAACTGGCTGGTCAATGAGCAAGGGATCGAGCCGCACATCCCGGTGTTCGACAAATCCCAGCATGCCGACGGCACCTACTCCCGCGACGACTTCGCCTATGACCACAAGCGCAACTGCTATGTCTGCCCGGCTGGGAAGGAACTCAGGCAGCGGCATGATGCGCTATCGCGCGAGCAAGCCGGATTGGCAAAACTGTTCCCTGAAGCCGAAGTGCTGTCCGAACGCGCCAGCCCGGAAGATCCTGCGCTCGATCCATGAGGGCGCTCGCGATATGGCGCGCGACATCGCCAAGACCGAGGCCTATCAGACGTCGCGGCGCCAGCGCAAAAAGGTCGAGATGCTGTTCGCCCTCCTCAAGCCCATCCTGAAGCTCGATCGGCTGCGTGTAGCGCGGCGATCTGGATGGGAAAGCGGCGACAATCAGGGTGGGAATCCGGCGTCGCGGCATCCGGATGATTGTCGCTGATTGCGGGCGGCGCAAGGTTTGATTGTCGCTGAGCGTCAATCAGGCGTTGGCTTTGATTGTCGCGGTGACGGGCGGCCGTCCAGGGCCGCGTTTGCGTTCGAGGGCAGCGCGGCGGCGGTAGCTTTCGACGTTCATCTCGAAGATCGTCGCGTGGTGCACGAGGCGGTCGACGACGGCGACGGTCATCGCCGGATCGGGAAAGACCTTGCCCCACTCGCCGAACGGCTGGTTGGCGGTGATCAGCAGCGAGCGGTGCTCGTAGCGGGCGCTGATCAGCTCGAACAGCACGCTGGTCTCGGCCTGGTCCTTGGTGACGTAGGCGAGGTCGTCAAGGATCAGTAGGTGATATTTGTCGAGCCTGGCGATCGCAGCTTCGAGGGCGAGCTCGCGACGAGCGATCTGCAGCCGTTGCACGAGATCGGTGGTGCGGGTGAACAGCACACGCCAGCCGTTTTCGACGAGCGCGAAGCCGAGCGCTGCCGCCAGATGGCTCTTGCCGCCGCCCGGCGGGCCGAACAGCAAGAGATTGGCGCCCTGGTTGAGCCAAGCGTCGCCGGCGGCGAGCGCCATGACCTGCGCCTTGCTGACCACCGGAACGGCCTCGAAGTCGAAGGTGTCGAGGGTCTTGCCGGGCGGCAGGCGGGCTTCGGCGAGATGACGCTCGATGCGGCGGCGAACGCGTTCGGCCATCTCGTGCTCGGCGAGCGCGGCCAGAAAGCGCGCGGCCGGCCAGCCTTCCTTGTCGGCCTGGGCAGCCAGCGCCGCCCAGACGTGTTTGACGGCCGGTAGGCGCAGCTCGGCGAGCAGCAGCTCGACGCGGGCGGTGTCGATCGGGTCGGCGGCCTTCATACGGCACCGCCCGCCCGGACGATGCCGAGTTCGTCATAGAGATGCAGCGGCGTTAGTTTGACGGTGATGTCTGGAATGGCGGCGGGATCGGGCCCGAAGTGCCGGCCGAGGATGTCCAGATCAGGCAGTCTGCCGGCGTCGAGTTCGGCGTCGATGATGCCGGCGAGTTCGGCCTCGCAGGCGCGGTCGTGCGCCAGCGCCAGCAATCCGACGATGGTGCGGCACGCCCGCTTCTCGCCGTCGGCCGCCAACAGCGCCTCGAACGCGCGCTGGTAGGCGCGGCGTGGAAAGAGCTGCTCGCGATAAACCAGGTTGAGCAAAGCCATCGGCTTGCGCCGCAAGGCGTGAATGACATGCCGATAATCGACGACATGACCGCGCTTGCCGCTGGGATGCGCCCGGCCACGGCGCAGCGTCATCAGCGGGGTGCTGCCGAGAAGGCAGTCGAGCCGGTCGTCGTACAGGCGCACCCGTAGGCGATGGCCGATCAGTCGCGACGGCACCGAATAGAACACCTTCTTGAGCGTGAAGCCGCTCGTCGAGGTGACGATGACGATCGTCTCCTCGTAATCGGTCGTGCGGCGCTCCGGCAGCGACTGCAGTGCCGGGCGCTCGAGTTCCAGCCGCTTCTTCAGTCGGGCGTTGCGGCGGCCGAGCGATCTCGTCGATGAAGCAGCGGTAGGCATCCAAGCTGTCGAAGTCGCGCGAGCCACGCAGCAACAGCGCGTCCTCAATCGCCTGCTTGAGATGGCCGTGCGGGCTTTCGATCGATCCGTTCTCGTGTGCGATGCCGCGATTGTTGCGGGTCGGCTCCATGCCGTAATGCGCGCACAGCGCCTCGTAGCGGCGGGTCTGATCCTGCCTTAAGTCACTCGTCAAGATTGCGAAAGGCGGCCGACAGGCTGTCGCTGCGGTGCTGCAACGGGGCGCGGCCGAGCGCCCACAGCGCATTCTGCAGGCCCTCGGCCAGCGCCACGAAGCTTTCGCCGCCGAGCACGACACGAGCGTGCTCCCAGCCCGAGAAGGCCAGACGGAAGTGATAGAGCCGGTGATCAAGCGGCACCCCGGCGACGCTGACGCCGCGATCGCGCAAGTCGGTAAAATCGGACAGCCCAAGTCGACCCGGTGGGTGCTCCTGCCGGAAGATGACATCCTGCTCGGTGCCATGCAGAGCCCGCCAGGTACGGATGCGCCGCTCCAACGTGCGGCGGATGCCGGCGCCGATCTCGGGGTGGCGCCGCCGGATCTCGTCGAAAATGGCGACCGGCCGCAAACCGGGGATGCTCTTCAGCAGCGGCACCACCTCGCTGTCCCATACCTCGCCCAGCGGATCGGGCCGCCGCCGGCCGCGCGGGGCTTTCTTTTGCGAGGGCATTCGAGAGTCGTGCTCGAAGCGATAGCCGCTGGAGGTCGCGAACCCGGCCTTGGCGGCGGAAACGGCCGGCGTCTCGGTCTGACGGAAACTCATATACAGCCTCATCTGGCAATCGGTGATGTGGCGGCCGGGCAAGTGCGGTTCCTCATCGGTATGAAGAACCGCTCCATATCCAGCCGGCTGCGATCGCCGGATGCGCGCCCCTCTCCGGGTTCGCGCCGCCGCTGGATTCGCGACTTCGGTCGGGCTACGCCCTCCCTGCGTCACAAATCCAGCGGCGCTTTCTCATCCTGATTGACGTGCCGTTCTCACCCTGATTGCCGCGCGGCAGCTGCGATTACGCTGGATCCTGGCGCGGCTGCGGCACCGGCGCTTCTTCTCGCTCTTCGATCTTAACGCCGCGATCCGCGCGCTGCTCGACGATCTCAACAATCGACCGATGCGCGGCTGGGGAACGAGCCGGCGCGCGTTGTCCGAACAGCTCGACCGGCCGGCGCTCGAGACCTTGCCGCCCACACCCTACGAATACGCCGAATGGAAACGCTGCCGGGCGGCCTCGACTACCATGGCGAGATCGCCAAGCATCACTACAGCGTGCCGCACCAGCTGATCCGCCAGGAGGTCGAGGCGCGGATCGCCGTCGCGACCATCGAGATCTTCCACCGCGGCAAGCGGGTCGCCAGCCATCGCCGCGGCGCCCGCCCACATCGGCCGACAACCGTCGCCGGCCACATGCCCAGTTCGCGCCGGCGCTATCGCGACTGGACCCACGAACGCATCCGCCGCGAGGCTGCGTTGATCGGCTCCGACACGGCGGTGCTGGTCGATGTGATCATGCGCTCGCGGCCGCGTCCGGAACAGGGCTTCCGCTCCTGCATCGGCATTCTCGACCTGGTCAAACGCTATGGTGCGGCTCCCCGGCGCCGCGTTCATCGCCAGCACGTCGCTGCGGCGCAATTGGAATTTCGAGAGCGAGCCGGTTCCGGCGCTGAATGACCGCAAGCTGTCGTGGTTCCAGGGACGCATCCTCGGCGGCTCGGGAAGCATCAACGGCATGCTTTATCTGCGCGGCCACTCGCTCGAATACGACCAGTGGGCGCAGATGGGATGCCATGGCTGGTCCTTCGAGAAGGTGCTGCCCTATTTCAAGAAAGCCAAAACCAACACCCGCGGCGCCAGCGAGTGGCACGGCGACAGCGGCCCGATCACGGTAAAGCCGTCGCGGCTCGACCTGCCGATCTGCGACGCCTTTCTCGCGGCCGCGGGCGAGGCGGGGTACCCGGTGGTCGACGACCTCAATGCCGATGTCGCCGAGGGCTTTGCCCGGTTCGACGCCAACATCGCCAATGGCCGCCGCGCCAGCACCGCGGTCGCGTATGCGCAGCCGGCCCGGCGGCGCGGCAATCTCGAATTGCTGTCGCAGACCATCGCCGCGCGCATCGTTATCGAAGGCGGTCGAGCGCGCGGGGTCGAGGTCGTCAGGGATGGGGTACGTGAGACGATCCGGGCGGAGCGCGAGATCATCCTGTGCGGGGGTGGCCGGCGTTGCGATGGCCGACGAGAGGACAGACCGCACGAGATGGATTAGGGAACGTCTGAAAAAGGGGCGGTTGGGGATAGGGGGCGTCGAGATTTACGCGGTCGGGCGAGCGGGATACCATAGGGGTTATGGTTTTTGGTCGGTCGGCGGGCTTTCAGGCGCGATGCGGGCGCATTACGCCGGTTGGCAGCGCATCAGATGGCGGCGGGCGATGAATAGGTTGGCGAGGGCGCAGCTCACCACCAGGCGATGAGCGGTCTTCTTGAGCCCGCGATAGCGCACCTTGGCGAAGCCGAACACCCGCTTGACGACCCCGATCGCATGCTCGACCCCCGCCTTCGCGAGGGCAGGCTCCGGGCCCGCACCTGCGACTTGGTTCGGTTCTTCGCCCGCTCGACCATGTCCACGACGCCGCGGTGGCGGTCGCGACGATTGACGAAGTCCCGCGCCGCGGGGGCGTGTTGCCGGATCACCGCGCGCTGGCCGCAATAGGCCGGGTCGCCATACCCGGGTCTGCCGGCCATGCAGCAACTGCGTTGTGTGGAGGCAGCCGATTTGAAGTGCGCGCATCTCCCACTCCGCCAGTCGCGCGACCTGGCGCGAATTCTCGGCGCGATTGTTCATCCGCAGCCCTGCTCACGCCGGCAGGTCAGGCCGAGCTCCCGGAATGCGGCGGCGTAGGAGCGCAGCTTGTCGGTGACCGCCAGCTTGGGTGCGAAGCCCTGCTTATTGAGCAGCTTGCGCATCAGCATCAGGGCCGCCCGTTCAACCCGGCGAGGCTGGATCAGCAGATCGAGGATCTCACCCTCCTGGTCGACGGCACACCACAGGTACCTGCGCCTGCCGGCGATCCGCACGACCATCTCGTCGAGGTGCCATCGGTCGCCCGGCCGCGCCTGTCACCGCCGCACGCCTCGCGCGATCCCGGAACCGAATTTGAGCACCCAGCGCCGGATCGTTTCGTGGGACAGATCGAGCCCGCGTGCGGCAAGAAGTTCCTCGCGGTAGCT
>CAWCWA010000017.1:0-164171 GCA_963799085.1 uncultured Alphaproteobacteria bacterium
TGCGGCGATGCCGGGCGTCCGGCCGTCTACACCGGCGAGGATTTGGCGGCGCGACGGGCTCGGCACGATGGATGATGCGGCTGCAGCGCAAGCGTCCGGACGGGTCGCCGATGTTCGCAAGGCCGCATCCGGCTCTGGTGCGTGACCGGGTGCGCCATGTTGGCGATCCTGTCGCGATGGTCGTCGCCGTGACCGTCGCCGCGGGCAGCTGTTGAGCGGTAGCCTGATGGATTACGCGATGCCGCGTGCCGATAATCTCTGTGCGATGCCTCCGCCACCGCCAAGCAACCGCGCGGCCAGTGAAGAATTCTCCAGCGCCGAGCCGACCGCAAAACAAAGTCGAACCCCCGCCGCCGGCATATTTCCTTTTTGTTAGCCAGCGAGCATTTGATGGCGATTTTACGGCGCTCGTCATAATATGCATTTATAGGTTTTGAGCGGGAGACGAGTAGCAATTGCACCGCAAAAACATAGGGCATTTCGGGCGTCATCTGGGTGGCTCGTTTGGTCCTGCTGACCCGCCGAGCGATTTCCGCGCGGAACTCGACGGCCTTCCCCCCACCCAATCTTGCCGAATGGAACCAAGCCGCCATCGACAGTGAGGTCCTGCCCCGTGATGAACGACGCGGCGTCGCCGGCGAGGAACACCGCGGCGTTGGCAATGTCGTCGGTAACTCCGGCGCGTGGAATTGGCTGCACAGTTGCAAATAGATCCGATATGACACTAAGGGCCCGATCCGCGGCCGCGCCATCCAATCCAGCAGTCTTAGCGAAGATACCGCGTGACAATGCCTCCCGGCGAAATTGTGTTGACGCGAACGCCCTTGCTGCTGATTTCCGAGGCCACATTGCGGGACAAATGAACGACCGCCGCTTTCGACGCGCTGTAGATATGCCCGGAAGACCGCCCCGCAGACCGGCTGCGCTGGCGATGGTGATTATGCTGCCTGAGCCTTGGGCGATCATGATAGGTGCGGCATGCTTCATTCCAAACATTGCACCCCGGACATTTGTATTGAAAACCGAGGAAAAATCGTGCGGCCTCTACCTCGGTGATACTGACCATAGGCGAACCGCTGCCCGCGTCAGTTGACTAAACAATCCAGCCGCCCAAATTGGGTCGCGGCATGATCAATCATCGCCTTGACGCTGGCTTCATCGGTAACATCGGTCTGGATGAAGCTCATGTTGCGAGCCGCATTTTGCCTCCAACTTCCGGCCTTCGGTTTCACGGCGACCGGCAGCGACAACACACGCCCCTTCGGCCACAAACATTTCCGCGATGCGTTCGCCAATGCCACTGGTCGCGCCGGTGACGATCAGCCACTTTCCCATCGAGTTGGCCCATGCAATGCCCCCTGAAGGAAACAGTCTCGCTCTGGTCAGATTAATCTTGCCCTCTTTCTTCGCGCGGAGCGTTAGTGTGAACCTATCATATATACTTTTCGTAAAGCCGGTTATGCGACAGCGGCGCCCCTGATTTTCTACAATCAACCTTTATCCGACTATCGCCAATTTCTACCAACAGCACCCGATCGGATGCTTGTAATGGTACGGTTCTTGGCTTGGCGCTCTGCGCCCTTCGGTCGTTGCCGAGCTGTGACGCAAAAATTGCCATAATTGCATGGTAGCAACCGGGCTGTCGGCGGCGGGATTGCCGGGCGGAAAATGGGGGGGCGTGGGTCGATGGCCGGGGATTTTGGTGATAGCAGCTTCGTTGCAAATAACAGCAAAAAGCAGCAAAACGTGGAAGGAGGCAGGGCCGGTCTTTCACCAAGGGGCAAACCTGCAATCGCGCGGGCCGGGGCGGGGTAGGCGACTGGCGGCGTTCGTCGGGCGTCCGGTCGAAAGCATTGTCGGCCGCCAACAGTGGCGGCAGCGGCTGATTAGGCGCGGCGGGATCGGCTCTCGCGCACACCGAAACCAATTCGCGCCGGCGCTCGCCCGGCAGCGCCAATGTGGGCAGCCTTGACCTGACCGAATGGCGTCCCCCTTCTCCGATGCACCGGCGTCCGGCGGGGCGCTTGCCGCCCGCGGCAACTTACCCGAGCGGGCCCTGGAACACCTGGTCGACATAGGTGTCGGACAAGGGCGGGAACGTCTGCGGCCAGGGCGTTCGACCCGCCGGCGTTCGGCGGCCGGCCGCACCCGCCCGTCCCAGCCGACCTGCTCCATGTAGTAGTAGAGTTGGATGCAATGGCCGTCGGGGTCGCGCGCAAAGGCGGCGTAGTCGATGCCGGGAGAGAGTTCGGGCGGGATCGCGTCGATGAATTCGACGCCATGCTCCTTCAGAAACGCCGTCGCCGCGCGCAGTTGCGCATAGCTGCCGAGTTCGACGCCGAACGACATGCAGGTCGAGTGCTCGCCGAGCCCCAGCGAGCGCCGCAACTCCATCGGGTAAAGCGCCAGGCTGTGATGCTCGGCGCCGCAGCGTAGAAGACGCAGCGCCCGCCATGGCACCGCGTCTCCTCGCTGACGACAAATGGTGGCAGACCGGGTTTCCGCGTCTTGTCGTGCAGCAGGCCGGCCACACCTTCGCGCATAAACCGCTTCTGCCAGCGCCACACACAAGGATCTCGCGCGGCTTCGACAGCCGGTTCCAGCCGATCTGCTCGATGCCGTAATACATCTCGTTGGTGTGGCCGTCGGGGTCGTAGACATAGACGTGCCAATTGCTGCCCGGCATGTCGCGGCCGATTTCGGCGAGGATGACGCCAGCGCTCAACTCGCTGACGCCGGGAATGGCGGTCGAGAGTTGGACCGCGGCGCGAAAGGGCTCGACCCGGGCGTCGACCTCCTGATCGATCCGGGTGACGGCGGCGTCGATCGCATCGACATGCCGGAGCAGAAGGCGCGGCATGAACCGATGATGGCCGCTCGCCCGACCGCGCAACGCCGCCTCCAGTTTCGGCCGGGCTGGCCTTGAGCCGCCGGTGGGCCAATGCCGCCAAAGCCTCGGGGTTCGGTCTCGCCGGCGATCAACGCTTCGATCACGCGAGGCCGGACAGGCTCACGATGTCGGCGATGACCGGGTCGAGCTTGATATTGGCGTCCTGCAACGTCTTCGGGAGCCGCTGGACGTGCCCGCCGCGCTCGCCCAGCTGCTCGCGGGCGCGCGACAGGTTGCGCGTCTCCGGGGTCCGCCGATCCGGCGCGAAACTCCCGCGGGACCAGCCCGCGCGCCAGCCGTTCGGCCAGCCAGGTGGCATCGTCGACGTCGGTCTCGCGGCCCGGCGCGTTCTTGACGCGCGCCGCGTTCGCCAGCACCAATCCGAACTCGCCAGCCGCCAACACACCCCCGTGGCCAACACACCCCCGTGGCCTCCATCACGCTGCGCGCGCGGCCTTCGACCGACGGCCACTCCGACAAGGCCATCAGCCCCTTGGTCGTCGTCTTGAACGACCTCGCCTGTCGCTTTCACATCGCCATCGACCATGTGGCGGACGCAGGTCCACGACGGCATCCCCCGCTTTCGCGAGGGCAGGCTCTTATGAACGTCTAAACCGGCGCAACGCGGATGCGGAACTTCCATCATCCCTCCTCGACGCCGCCGGCGCGGGATCCCGTCGAAGAAATCTAGAGCTCGTGCTGTCGGGCTGTCGCCGGCCCACGGCACGATCCGGGGTGCCTCGGGGATCCCGGGTCCGACCGACGGGCTCGCTCGCGCCAAGAAAACACCGACCTCCGCGCCGGCGGCGCCAAGCCTGTCCCAGCCTCCCACCCGTTTCATGTCCCGTGCGTCGGGAATGCTGCTGGGGGCTAACTAATTAACGATAATGGGGCGAGTGACCGGATTTGAACCGGCGACATCCAGATCCACAATCTGGCGCTCTAACCAACTGAGCTACACCCGCCGCCGGAGGTTGAGGTAGTGGTTGAAGCTCGCGGCGTCAAGACGAGCCACAAAGTCGAGGTTGGGCTAGCGCGCGAGGCTGCCTACATTCCCGCAGATGACGAGCGCTCGCGACGGCTGGCTGAAGAAAGCGCTGCTGACGCCGCGGCAGATGGGCGAGGCCGACCGGCTGACGATCGCCGGCGGGCTGCGGGGCATCGTGCTGATGGAGAAGGCGGGGCTTGCCGTCGCCAACGCCATATCGCGGCGCTGGCCTGCGCGGCCGCTCGTGGCGCTGTGCGGGCCGGGCAACAATGGCAGCGACGGCTTTGTCGCGGCGCGAAGTCCTTAAGGCGCGCGGCTGGCCGGTGCGACTGGCGCTGCTCGGCGAGCGCAGCGCGCTGAAGGGCGATGCGGCCGAGGCGGCGGCGCATTGGACGGGGCCGATCGAGGCCTTGAACCCGGCGGTGCTCGATGATGCCGCCCTCGTCCTCGATGGCATTTTCGGCGCCGGGCTGGCGCGCCCGGTGGAAGGGTCGGCGCGCGCGGTGATCGAGGCGGTTGGCGCGCGCGGATTGACGGTCGTCGCGATCGACGTGCCGAGCGGCGTCGATGGTGCCACCGGCGAGGTCCGCGGCGCTGCTCCGCGTGCGGCGCTGACCGTGACCTTCTTTCGCAAGAAGCCCGGCCACCTGCTGTTTCCCGGTCGCGAATATTGCGGGCAGACCGTGCTGGCGCAGATCGGCATCCGGCAGTCGGTGCTGGAGGAGGTCGTCCCGGATACGGTTGAGAACGATCCCGTCTGGTGGCGGGATCACCTCCCGCAGCCAACGGCCCGATGGCCATAAATACACGCGCGGCCACGCCCTTGTCGCAGGCGGCGCGGCGATGACCGGGGCTGCCCGGCTTGCCGCCAGGAGCGCCGCGCGCCTTGGCGCCGGGCTCGTCACACTCGCCGCTCCCGAAACAGTGTTTCCGATCTATGCTGCGGCCCTGGCCGGGGTCATCGTCCTCCCCGTCGCCGATCTGGACGATTTCCAGGGATTGCTTGCCGACAAGAGGCGCAATGCTGCGCTGATCGGCCCCGGCGCCGGGCTGGGCCCCGAGACCCGGGAGAAGACCAGGGCGATTCTCGCGGCGGGCAAAAGTGCGGTCCTCGACGCCGATGCGCTGACCTCCTTCGCCGATGCGCCCGAGCAATTGTTCGCGGCGATTGGCGCGCCTTGCGTGATGACGCCGCACGAAGGCGAATTCGCGCGGATTTTCGACGTCGCGGGCAGCAAGATTGAGCGCGCTCGCGCGGCCGCGCGGCGGGGCGGGGCGGTCGTCGTATTGAAGGGGCCCGACACGGTTATCGCCGCCCCCGATGGCCGTGCCGCGGTCAATGCGAACGCGCCGCCTACCCTCGCAACGGCCGGCAGCGGCGACGTGCTCGCCGGCATGATCCTCGGCCTCCTGACGCAGGGTATGGACGCTTTCGCCAGCGCCGCCGCGGCGGTCTGGCTGCACGGCGCAGCGGCCCGACGGATCGGCGCCGGGCTGGTAGCCGAGGATCTGGTCGAGGCGCTGAGTCCGACGCTCTGCGAACTCGGACCAACATGAAAAATTCACGATTATTCGGGATTGACGGCGAGCCCGAGCTCCTTTCTCTCTCGCCGCCGATGAACCCAGCCAAGGCCGCCATGACCGACCGCGCACCCGCCGGATTCTTCGAAGGGGTTTTCGACCGCACGTTGAGCAACCTGCGCATCGCCTGGCGCGAGATTGCCGAATCGGCGCGCGGCGTGCTGGGCGGCGCATCGCGGGTCGACGCCTCGGGCGACGATGTCGCGCAGCTGCGGCGGCAGATGCTGAACTGCCTCGATGGCCGTGGCGGCGAGGTGACAGCGCGGGGCGGGCGGCCGATCTGGGCCGCACCTATCTCTCGCTCAACGCCCGCGGGCGCGAGGCGTTTCTGCGGCTTCTTGCCGGCGAGTTCGATGTCGACCGCGCCCGGGTCGACCGCTGCTGCGTGGCGTTGGCCGAGGCCGCCGACCCGATCGCGCGGACCGCCGCCGAGCGGGCGTTGCGCGACGCGCTGGAGCCGCCGCGCATCACCTTGCTGCGGCAATTCAACGCTCTGCCCGAGGGCGTCAAGTTTCTCGTCGACCGCCGCGCCGAGCTGATCGATCTCGGCCGTAATGACCCGCTATTAGCCGGGCTCGGCGAGGATCTGCGGCGGCTCCTGGCCAATTGGTTCGACATCGGTTTTCTCGAATTGCAACGGATCACCTGGGAATTGCCGGCGGCCCTGTTGGAAAAGCTGATGGCCTACGAGGCGGTCCACGAGATCCGCGGCTGGACCGATCTGAAAAACCGGCTCGAAGCCGATCGCCGCTGCTTTGCCTATTTCCACCCACGCATGCCGGACGAGCCGCTGATCTTCGTCGAGGTGGCGCTGGTTTCCGGCATGGCGAGCGACGTCAACGCGCTGCTCGACGAGGCGGCCCCGGTCGACGATCCGCAGGCGGCCGACACGGCGATCTTCTATTCGATTTCGAACTGCCAGCGCGGCCTCGCCGGGATCAGCTTCGGCGACTTTCTGATCAAGCGGGTGGTCGACGCGCTGGCGACCGACCTGCCGCGGCTCAAGGTGTTCGCGACACTGTCGCCGATCCCCGGTTTCCGCGCGTGGCTCGACGCCCAGATCGCCGCTGCCCCGGACGAACTGCTGCTGCCGGCCGAGCGCAGCGCGATCGGGGTGCTTGGCGAAAGCGCTCCCGAGCATGACCTAAAAGGATTGTTGGACCACCCGAACTGGCATGCCGAACCACAGATCGCGGCGGCGTTGCGGGGGCCGCTATTACGGCTGAGCGCGCGCTACCTTCTGCGTGAGCGGGCCCGTCCCGGCCGCGCGCTCGATCCGGTCGCGCATTTCCACCTGAGTAACGGCGCCCGGGTCGAACGGCTGAACTGGCTCGGCGACGTTTCGCCAAAGGGGCTGCAGCAATCCGCCGGCATCATGGTCAATTATCTCTATCGCTCGGGCGACATCGAGGCCAATCACGAGGCCTATCGGGGAGAAGGGCGGGTCGCCGCTTCCTCGACGATCCGCAATCTCGCGCGGACCGGCTGAGAGGCCGACGGGAGGGCCGCGCCGGGGCGTGGTCTTGATCGGCGCCGCACTCCGCCCAAGTCAATGCGGCCGCGATCGGCGCCGCCGCCGCGCCGCCTTCTAGTAGGTTGCAGACCCGGGCCATGCTAAGAACGACCCATTGCCGGGCGGGAGAGCTGCCCGGACAGGGTCGAGCGCGGGCGTGGCGGAACTGGCAGACGCACTGGATTTAGGTTCCAGCGATGGAAATCGTGGGGGTTCAAATCCCCCCGCCCGCACCACGCCGGGCCCTTGACGACACCGGAACGATGGATTGACCGCGATGCAAGTAACCGAAACGACCGCAGACGGCCTCAAGCGCGAATTCCGCATCGTGGTCCCGGCGGACGAACTCGAATCGAAGGTGGCCGGCCGGCTCGACGAGATTGGGCGGACGATCCGGCTGCCGGGTTTTCGTCCGGGCAAGGTTCCGATGCAGATACTGCGTCGGCGCTACGGCCCCTCGGTCCTGGGCGAAGTGTTGGAAAGCACGGTGCAGGGAAGTTCGGCCGAGGCGATCCGCGAGCACAATCTGCGCCCGGCGCTGCCGCCCAAGGTTGACATCGTGTCGTTCAGCGAGGGCGCCGACCTCGAATACAACATGGCGGTCGAAGTCCTGCCCGACATCCCGGAGCCGAATTTCTCCGATCTCGGGATCGAACGGTTCGTCGTCGAGGTGCCCGAGGAGGATACCGACAGAGCGATCGAGCGGATCGCCGAACAGCAGCGCAAGTCGGAGCCGGTCGATCGCCCGGCCGATAGCGGCGATATCCTCGTCGTCGATGTCGAGGGCCGGGCCGAGGATCGCGAGATCCCGGGCGCCGGCGGCAAGGACCGGCAGATCATGCTCGGTTCGGGAAGCTTCCTGCCGGGCTTCGAGGACCAGCTGATAGGCGCCGGCGCCGGGGAACACCGCACCGTGCGCGTTACCTTTCCCGAGGATTATGCAGCTCCCGATCTTGCCGGCAAGGAGGCGATCTTCGAGATCGACGTCAAGGAGGTACGGCACCGGGCGCCGCTCGCGATCGACGACGAGCTGGGCAAGGCGGTCGGGCTCGAGAGCCTGGCCGAGCTGCGCCAGGAGGTGCAGCAGCAGATGCAGCGCGACTACGACGTGGCCTCGCGGCTTCGCCTGAAGCGGGCGCTTCTCGACAAGCTCGCCGAGCGTTACGATTTTCCGGTGCCACCGGGCATGATCGACCTCGAATTCGACAGCATCTGGGCGCAATACCAGGCTGAGAAGGAGCGGGAACGAGAAGCGCGCGAAGCCGCGGCGGAACCGGCGACGGCGGGTCCGGAGGGCGAGGAGGCAGCCGTGGCGGCGCAGGAAGGCGAGGAGGCAGCCGCGGAAGCATCCCTGCAGGAAGCAGTGGTCGCGCCCGAAACGACCTCCGGCGAAGGCGAAGCGGGAGCGGCTCAAGAGAGCGAGGGCGACGCAAAGGCCCGCGCGGAATACCGGGGGATCGCCGAGCGCCGGGTTCGCCTCGGCCTGCTGCTTGCCGAAGTCGGCCGCATGAACAACATCATCGTGACCCAGGACGAGCTGAACCAGGCGATCACCCGCGAGGCGCGGCGGCATCCTGGATACGAGCGCCACGTGCTCGACTACTACCGGCAGAACCCCGACGCCGTTGCCAATCTGCGGGCGCCGATCTTCGAGGACAAGGTGGTCGACTTCATCGTCGAACTGGCGAAGATCGAGGAGCGCAGGGTCACGCCGCAGGAGCTTCTGGCGCTGCCCGATCCAGATACCGAGGCCAAAGCGCCCGATTGATCGTCGAACCCGTTCGCCGCTCCGGTGGGCGCGGCGTTTGCCGAGGAGGCCAGAATGCCCGATTATTTCGAACAGTACATGAACAATCTGGTGCCGATGGTGGTCGAGCAGACCAACCGCGGCGAGCGCGCCTACGACATCTATTCCCGGCTGCTGAAGGAGCGGATCATCTTCCTGGTCGGGCCGGTGCACGATGCGGTCGCCAGCCTGATCTGCGCCCAACTGCTGTTTCTCGAATCCGAGAACCCGACCAAGGACATCGCGTTCTACATCAATTCGCCGGGGGGTGTCGTGACCTCCGGTCTGGCGATCTACGACACGATGCAGTACATCCGCTCGCCGGTCTCGACCGTCTGCATCGGCCAGGCCGCCTCGATGGGTTCGCTGTTGCTCTGCGCCGGCGCCAAGGGCAAGCGCTTCTCACTGCCGAACTCTCGAATCATGATACACCAACCTTCGGGCGGCGCCCAGGGTCAGGCCACCGACATCGAGATCCAGGCGCGCGAGATCCTGGCGCTGCGCGCGCGGCTCAACGAGATCTACGTGCGGCATACCGGCCAGCCGCTCGACACGATTGTCGCCGCGGTCGAGCGCGACAAGTTCCTGTCGCCGCTCGAAGCCAAGGAGTTCGGCATCCTCGACGAGGTGGTCGAAGCGCGTCCGGGCGGGCTGGAGGAGCGCGCCCGGGCCTGAGCGGGTCCGGCAGGCGTGGCAGCGTCTATGATTAAGTAGTTGTTGATCGGTCCGGAGCCCATATACTTGTGGTGCGGGGGCAAGACGGTGCGATGCCGTATGGCTCCGGGCCGGGCGGCGGGTTCGTCCTGCGCCCCGGTCGCCGAACCGCGGAGGAGAAGACCGGAGAGACCGGGGCTGCGCCCCCGGTCGATGACGGAGTGGCGATGACCAAATCCAGCGGCAGTGACTCGAAAAATACGCTCTACTGTTCCTTCTGCGGCAAGAGCCAGCATGAGGTCAGAAAGCTCATCGCCGGGCCGACTGTCTTCATCTGCGACGAATGCGTCGAATTGTGCATGGACATCATCCGCGAGGAGCACAAGACGACGCTGGTCAAATCGCGCGACGGCGTGCCTGGTCCGCGCGACATCTGCAAGGTGCTCGATGACTATGTGATCGGTCAGGACCACGCCAAGCGGGTGCTGTCGGTCGCGGTGCACAACCACTACAAGCGCCTGGCGCACGGCGCCAAGGCCAACGACGTCGAACTGGCCAAATCGAACATCCTGCTGGTCGGCCCGACGGGCTCGGGCAAGACGCTGCTGGCGCAGACACTCGCGCGGATCATCGACGTGCCGTTCACGATGGCCGACGCGACGACCTTGACCGAGGCGGGCTATGTCGGCGAGGACGTCGAGAACATCATCCTCAAACTGCTGCAGGCCGCCGATTACAACGTCGAGCGGGCGCAGCGCGGCATCGTCTACATCGACGAGGTCGACAAGATTTCGCGGAAGTCGGACAACCCCTCGATCACCCGTGACGTGTCGGGCGAGGGCGTGCAGCAGGCGCTCCTGAAGATCATGGAGGGGACGATCGCCTCGGTGCCGCCGCAGGGCGGCCGCAAGCACCCGCAGCAGGAATTCCTGCAGGTCGACACGACCAACATCCTGTTTGTCTGCGGCGGCGCCTTCTCGGGCCTCGAAAAGATCATCGCGCAGCGCCGGCAGGGCACCTCGATCGGCTTCGGCGCCGAGGTGCGCGGTCCCGACGAGCGCAAGACGGGCGAGATCCTGCGCGACCTCGAACCCGAGGATCTGCTGAAATTCGGCCTCATTCCGGAGTTCGTCGGGCGCCTGCCGGTGGTGGCGACGTTGGACGATCTCGACGAGGGCGCGCTCGTTGACATCCTGACCAAGCCGAAGAACGCGCTCGTCAAGCAGTATCAGCGCCTCTTCGAGATGGAGGATGTGAGGCTCGAGCTCAACGAGGAGGCGCTGAAGGCGATCGCGCGCAAGGCGATCCTGCGCAAGACCGGCGCCCGCGGGTTGCGCTCGATCATGGAATCGATTCTGCTCGAATCGATGTTCGAACTGCCGAGCCTCGTCGGGGTCAGCGAGATCGTGATCAATCGCGAAGTCGTCGAGGGGCGGGCGGTTCCGCTCCACATCTATTCCGATCGCCGCAGCGATGTCGGGACCGGAAACTGATCCCGACCGGGCCGCCGCCCGATGCGGACGACTTGACGGTCAGCAAAACCGGGCCAACCTTAGAGCGGCATGCCTCGATCCGGTCTTCCGGCTTAATGCCGGGATGCCCCTTTCGATAAAAGAGGAATTATGTCAGATATCGTACGCGGCGCGCTTTACCCTGTCCTGCCCCTGCGCGACATCGTCGTCTTCCCGCACATGATCGTTCCGCTCTTTGTCGGGCGCGAGAAGTCGGTGCGCGCTCTCGAAGATGTGATGAAGGACGATAAACAGATCCTGCTCGTTACCCAGAAGAACGCCGCGCAGGACGACCCCACGACCGCTGACATCTATACGGTCGGCACGATCGGCACCGTTCTGCAACTGCTCAAACTGCCAGACGGCACCGTCAAGGTGCTGGTCGAGGGTGGGCAGCGGGCGCACATCACCCGCTTTGCCGACAACGAGGCGTTCTTTCAGGCCTATGCCGACGCCATTGGCGTGAAATCCGGCGACCAGCCGGAAATCGAGGCGCTGGCCCGCACCGTGGTCACCCAGTTCGAGCAGTACATCAAGCTCAACAAGAAGATTCCGCCCGAGGTGCTGGTGTCGATCAACCAGATCGAGGATTCGGGCAAGCTCGCCGACACTGTTGCCTCGCACCTAACGCTGAAAGATTCCAGAAAAGCAGGAGCTGCTCGAAACCGAGGCGGTGTCCGAACGGCTTGAGAAGGTGTTCGGCTACATGGAGGGTGAAATCGGCGTCCTTCAGGTCGAAAAGCAAATCCGCAACCGCGTCAAGCGGCAGATGGAGAAGACGCAGCGCGAGTACTACCTCAACGAGCAGCTGAAAGCGATCCAGAAAGAATTGGGCGAGGGCGAGGACGGCCGCGACGAGATGGCCGAACTCGAAGACCGCATCAACAAGACCGTGTTCACCAAGGAAGCCCGCGACAAGGCCGTGGCGGAGCTCAAAAAGCTCAAGAGCATGAGCCCGATGTCGGCCGAGGCGACGGTCGTGCGCAATTACCTCGACTGGCTGCTCTCGGTGCCGTGGCAGAACCGAACCAAGATCAAGCGCGACATCAAGGGTGCCGAAAAGGTGCTCAACGCCGATCATTTCGGACTCGAAAAGGTCAAGGAGCGCATCCTCGAATACCTCGCCGTGCAGCAGCGCATGAAGAAGATGAAGGGCCCGATCCTGTGTCTGGTCGGCGCGCCCGGCGTCGGCAAGACCTCGCTCGGCAAATCGGTGGCGCGGGCGACCGGTCGGAATTTCGTGCGCATGTCACTGGGCGGAGTGCGTGATGAGGCCGAGATTCGTGGCCACCGACGGACCTATATCGGTTCGATGCCGGGCAAGGTCATCCAGGGCATGAAGAAGGCGAAGTCGTCGAACCCGCTGTTCCTATTGGACGAAGTCGACAAGCTCGGCGCCGATTGGCGCGGCGATCCGTCCTCGGCCCTGCTCGAAGTGCTCGATCCCGAGCAGAACAGCGCCTTCAACGACCACTATCTCGAAGTCGATTACGACCTGTCCGATGTGATGTTCGTGACGACGGCCAACACGCTGCGCATCCCGCAACCGCTGTTGGACCGAATGGAGATCATCCGCATCCCGGGCTATACCGAGGATGAAAAGGTCGAGATCGCCCGGCGCCACCTGATCCCCAAGCAGATGACGGCGCACGGCATCCGCAAGAACGAGTGGAGCATCAGCGAGGACGCGATCCGCGACCTGATCCGCTACTACACGCGCGAGGCCGGCGTGCGCAACCTCGAGCGTGAGATTGCGAATCTGACCCGCAAGGCGATCAAGGACATCTTGATGAAGAAGGCCGAGCGAGTGTCGGTGACCCGGCGCAACCTGGGCAAATACGCCGGCGTGCGCCGCTTCCGCTTTGGCGAGGCCGAGGCCGAGGACATGGTCGGAGTCACGACCGGGCTCGCCTGGACCGAGGTCGGCGGCGAACTCTTGACGATCGAGGCGGTGACGTTGCCGGGGAAGGGCCGGGTCACCGCGACCGGCAAACTCGGCGATGTGATGAAGGAATCGGTGCAGGCCGCCGAGAGCTTCGTCAAATCGCGTAGCTACGCCTTCGGCATTAGGCCGGCGATCTTCGAGAAGCGCGACATCCACGTCCACGTGCCTGAGGGGGCGACGCCGAAGGACGGGCCCTCGGCGGGGGTCGCTATGGTGACCTCGATCGTCTCGGTGCTGAGCGGCATCCCGGTCAAAAGCGACATGGCGATGACCGGCGAGATCACCTTGCGCGGGCGAGTGCTGCCAATCGGCGGCGTCAAGGAGAAGCTCCTGGCGGCTCTGCGCGGCGGACTGAAGACGGTGCTGATCCCGTACGACAACGAGAAGGATCTGGCCGAGATTCCCGACAATGTGAAGCGCGGCTTGAAGATTATCCCGGTGCGTACGGTGGACGAGTTGCTCGCCAAGGCTCTGGCGGCGCCCTTGACGCCAGTCCCGTGGGAGGAGGACGGAGGAGAGCCGCAGCCGGTGATCCCCCCACCCGGAGAGGAACGTTCGGGGTTGGTAACGCACTGAATGAACGGCTGGCGTCGAGAAATTTGAGCAAGTATTGGCTATGGATGCCAGCCGTTAACCATTTAGGCAATTCTTCCCGGCGCCGGAGTTGACCCGGCGCCGGGTGCAGTTCTAAACTGTCCGGCGAATAGACTGAAGGTAACGAATTTCGCAAACTCGCGCAGGGGGCAGGCCGTGAATAGGAACGAACTCGTGGACGCCGTGGCGGGCAAGACCGATTTGAGAAAGACCGACGCCAGCAAGGCAGTCGATGCGGTATTTGAAGCAATCGAGGCGGCGTTGAAGGGGGGCGACGAAGTGCGCCTGGTTGGGTTCGGCACATTCTCGGTAGCCTCGCGCGCCGCCTCCGAGGGCCGCAATCCGCGGACCGGCGAAAAGATCAAGATTGCCGCCTCGAAGCAGGCCAAATTCAAGCCGGGCAAGGGATTGCGCGACTCCCTCAACTGAGGAGATGGGCCCCGAGGGGAGCGTTTGGCTCGACTGGGGCGAGCCGGGAAGCCAAGGGCGCCGGGCGATTAGCTCAGTGGTAGAGCATCTCGTTTACACCGAGGGGGTCGGGGGTTCGAATCCCTCATCGCCCACCAAGAAAAACGAAGGCTTGGACGGAAAGTCCACGTAACGAGAACCAGGGCCGGAGCCGCCGGTAACGGTCTGGGCGACGGATGCGGCCGGTGCGACAAAAAGCCTCGCGCTGTTCAGTGCAGCCAGCTGACCAATTCGTTCCAGAGGGTGACGAAGTCGGTGTGCGCCTGCCCAAAATCTGGAGATCGAAGCTGCCTCGATCGAGCGCTTAGCATCGATGTTGCCCCACGATGATGACCTCATTCTTTCCTAGTTCGCGGTCGTCTCAGCATATAGTCGTATAAAGCTCTCGGCGCGAGGACCCCAGACCTCAGCGCACATCCAGAGGACAAGAAACCCCCGGCCGAAGCGCCGAAGCCGGGCTTTGCGTGCCGAGCAAATCAAATCGGAAGCGTGGCACGCTCATGCGTATGAGTAAATTCCGAGCCTACCGAAGGCGGTCCGTTGGCGATATTGAACGAGCCAGTCCCGAGCGTATGTCCCCCAAACGCAGCTCGGGCACTAGCCGGGCGGATGTGTCTCCCAAAAGGTTTCCGCCCGGCTTTTTTATGCTTGCACGTCGTCGGTCGCCCCTCGTCTTTCGCATCTCGCCGGCCACAGCGCCGCGGCGAGGGGGCAGCCCGATCCGGTTGCGCCGGGAGCGGCGGCGATCGGCGGCCGCGCTCCTCCGTGATCCACTGTTGCGGAACGAGCGGCCGGAGATACGCACGTCGGGGCGATTGCGTCGCGACGCGATCGGCAGTCGCGGCGAGCCGGCCGCGCCCCAACGGGCGCTGCGGCAACAGCAGTTTCCATTATTGCGCTACGGTCGGATGATCGGGAATATTCCGGCTATCGGCGCCCGGATGGGAACCTTTTTCTCAAAATCAGGAGCGGCTATGCGAGACGATATACTTGACAGCGCCGGCAACGGGTTCGAGCGCGCTTTCTGTCCGAAACATTTCGGTTGAGGTGGGGTCGCGATATGGCCAGCAAGGAAGAGTTGAAGCGCGCGGTCTGCGACGCCGTCGACCGCCACGCCGACGCGATCATCGATCTCGGCGAGACGATTTTGCGCAGCCCGGAAACCGGCTTCAACGAAACCGGGACCGCCGCCCTTGTCGCGCGGCGCATGCAGGCCTTGGGTCTGGAGCCGCAGACTGGGTTGGCGTTGACCGGGGTCAAGGGCCGGCTGCCGGGCGCAATGCCGGGGCCGCGGGTGGCGCTGATCGGCGAGCTCGACAGCCTGCGCACCTCGGACCATCCGCTCGCCGACCCTGTCACGGGTGCTGCCCATAGCTGCGGCCACAACGCCCAGATCGCCGGCATGATCGGCGCCGCGATCGCGCTGACCGACGCGAAGATTGCACCGCATCTCGCGGGCGACATTGTCTTTTTCGCCGTCCCGGCCGAAGAATTCATCGATGTCGAGGAGCGGCTCGGCCGCGTGACGAAGGGCGAGATCGAGTTCATGCTCGGCAAGCAGGAACTGGTCGCCAAGGGTCATTTCGACGATGTCGATATGGCGATGATGATCCACACCGGCTCCGGCGCCGCGGGCAAGACGCGGTCGGCGGTGGCCCAATCCTCGAACGGCGCGGTCGTCAAGCAGATCCGCTTCATCGGCCGCGCCGCGCATGCCGGCGGCGCGCCGCAACTGGGCGTCAACGCACTGAGTGCGGCGATGATCGCATTGAACGCGATCCACGCCCAACGTGAGAGCCTGTGGGACAAGGACACCGTCCGAATCCATCCGATCATCACCAAGGGCGGCGACGCGGTCAGCGTCGTGCCGGCGGAAGTCACGATGGAAACCTTTGTCCGCGGCGGCTCGCTCGAAGCCATTGTCGACGCCAATCGCAAGGTAGACCGCTGCCTGCGCGCGGGTGCGATGGCAATGGGTGCGGAGGTCGAGATCCACACGATCCCAGGCTATCTGCCGCAACGGAACGATCCGCGGCTGGCGCGCGTCTTCGGCGACAATGTCGAGGCCATCTTCGGGCCCGGCGAGTTCGCGATTGGCGGCCACCGCACGGGATCGACCGATATGGGCGATCTGGCGCATCTGATGCCGGTGATCCACCCCTATGTCGTCGCCGCCGAGGGTCACGCGCACGCCGCCGACTGGCGAATCAACGAGCCGCAGCACGGCTATCTGACTCCGGCGAAGTTGCTGGCGATGACCGCGATCGATCTGCTCTATGGCGACGCCGCGCCGGCCAGGGACATCCTCGCCAAGTTCGAGCCGGCGATGACCAAGGAAGCCTATCTGGCGCACCAGCGCGGCCTCTTCAAGAAGGAACGCTACGCGGCGCCACACTCGTAATCTTGGGCCCCCGCTGTCGGAAAAGTTGACACTCCGCATCGCGCGGGAACGTCGTGCAGAGACCCCAACGCATCCCTCTGAAATGATTTTGATTCTGCGCCGGAAATCCGGCCCGGAGGGGCGTGGATCAGGCGATCCTCGCTGTCGCCGAATTTTACACCTCGGCCACGAAATTCTGCTAACGCATTGGCGAATATGCATGGCGCGGTTTTTGCACCCTGGTAGTCCAGGTTAAGGAGAATCACCGATGCATCGCCTGTTGTCAGTTGCACTCCTTGGATCCGTCACGTTGGTCGGGCTCTACGGGAACGCCTTCGCCGGCGTAGCGCCAGCGGTCCCCGAACCGGCGACACTTGCATTGCTTGCGGTCGGTTTTGGCGGCATGGCCGTCGTCAAGTATTTCCGACACAAGTAGCATTCCGCCCGGGCTGTCGCGGAGCCCGGCATGTTGGATAGCGCGGCCTGGGTTCTCGGCGCGTTTTTGCTGGCGGCCAGGCGGAAATCGCCTGGCCGTGGCGGCCGTTGCCAGCGTTTGCGATCGAGCGCTGGTTCGGAAACCTTACGCTGATGCTGTTTGCCGCGGGCGTCGAATTTCTGCTGATGCCAGCCGCTGCTGCCCTTGACGCGGGCGGCGCCGATCCAGTGTGGCCGTTCTGGGCGCAGGTGGCGATCGGCATACCGGCTCTCGACGCGCTGAATTATGCCTTGCACCGGATCTTCCACGCGAGCCCCATGCTCTGGCGGCTGCATGCGCTGCACCATGCGGACCCGGAACTCGACGTCTCGACGACCGTGCGGCACCACCCCGCCGAGGCGCTGGTGATGGGGCTCATCGTCAGCATTCCGGCTGCGGCGGCCGGCCTGTCGCTTCGGGTGATCGGGCTCTATGTGACGCTCAACCTCTTCGTGCAGTTTTTCGCGCATGCGAATGTCGCGCTCCCCGCGTGGCTAACGAATGCGCTGGGCTGGCTCTTGGTGACGCCTGCCCTCCATCGGGTGCACCATTCCCGTCACCCCGACGACATCGCCGCCAATTACGGCCTGGTCTTCTCGGTATGGGACCGGCTCTTCGGCACGCTCCGCAGCGATCCCGCACAGGGCGAGCAGGGCATCGAATTCGGCGTCGAACGGCTGCGCGAGCCCTATTTCCAGCGCCTCGATCGCATGCTCTGGCTGCCGCTTTGGGTTCGCCAGGACGCCTGAGGACATACACTTCTAAATTCTTGTCTGGCCGTTAAGGGCGATGCATTGATTGGCCTTCGGCTGCGCGGATCAGGGTCGGGACAATGCTGAGCAAATGGTCGGATGCGGCGGCGGAACAACTGGTCACGGATTACGCCGGGCGGGGCGTCGGTCGCGATCTGGCGTTGCGCGTCTATACCTCGCGTCTCCTCGGCCGCGATCCGAAGCTGGTGCTGCACGGCGGTGGAAACACCTCGGTCAAGACCATGGTCACGGACCTCCTCGGCGAGGAGGTCGAGGTGCTGTGCGTCAAGGGCAGCGGCTGGGACATGGCCGAGATCGAGCCCGCCGGGCTGCCCGCCGTGCGTCTGGCGCCGCTGCGCAAATTGCGCCAGCGAGAGGTGTTGTCAGACGAGGACATGGTGCAGGTGCAGCGCGCCAACTTGATCGATCCCGGCGCGCCCAACCCGTCGGTCGAAACACTGCTGCATGCGTTTCTGCCGCACAAATACGTCGACCACACGCACTCGACCGCGGTGCTGAGCCTCGCCGACCAGCCGGACGCGGCGGAGCGCTGCGCCGACCTTTATGGCGCGCGCCTTGGCCTGGTCCCCTATATCATGCCCGGGTTCCAGCTAGCCAAGAGGGCCGCGGAGGTGTTTGAGGCCGATCCTGCCGTCGAGGGGCTGGTGCTGCTGAAGCACGGCATTTTCACGTTTGGCGCCAGCGCGCGAGAAGCCTACGAGCGCATGACCGAGGCGGTCTCACTGGCCGAGGAACGCCTGGCCCGGCGCAACACGGTCGTATTCCACGGCGCAGCACTACCGCCCTCGATCGCTCCGGTCAGCGAGACGGCGCCGATCCTGCGCGGCGCCTGCGCCATCGCCTCGCCCGCGAGGGCAGGGGCCTATCAGCGCTTCATCCTGGAATTCCGCACCGGCCCGGCAATCCTCGACTACGTCAACGGCGCCGATCTGCGGCGCTACGGCCAGGCCGGCGTTGTCACCCCTGATCACACGCTGCGCACCAAGAATTATCCGCTGATCGTGCCGCCGCCCGAGCCCGGCCGGCTCGACGAGTTCAAGGCGGCGGTGCGCGCGGCGGTCGACCGCTATGTCGCCGACTACCACGCCTATTTCGCGCGGCACAACGCGCGCCAATCGGTCCCGAAGCGCGAACTCGATCCGATGCCGCGGGTGATCCTCGTGCCGGGGCTCGGCCTGTTCGGGCTCGGCGGCAGCGCCAGGGATGCGCGCATCGCCGCCGACCTCGCCGAGAACACGGTCGAAACCGTGACCGATGCCGAGGCGATCGGCCGGTTCGCGCCGGTCGGCGAGGCTGATCTCTTCGACATCGAATACTGGTCGCTCGAACAGGCAAAGCTGGGCCAGGCGACCGCCAAACCGCTCGCCGGCCAGGTCGCGGTCATAACGGGCGGGGCCGGCACGATCGGGTTGGCGACAGCGCGGGCGATGGCTCGTGAAGGTGCTGAGGTGGCGATCCTCGACCGCGACGCCGAGGCCGTCGCGGCGGCGGCGACAGCGCTGGGGAGTGCTGCGCAGGCCCTCGTTTGCGACGTGACCGACCGGACCTCGGTCCGCGTCGCCTTCGACCTCGTCGCCGAGCGGTTCGGCGGCCTCGACATCGTCGTCTCGAATGCCGGGGCGGCCTGGCAGGGCAGAATCGGCGAGGTCGAGGATTCGGTCTTGCGGCAGAGTTTTGAGCTCAATTTTTTCGCGCATCAGACGGTGGCGCAAAATGCGGTGCGCGTCATGTTGGCGCAGGGGACGGGCGGCGTCCTGTTGTTCAACGTGTCGAAACAGGCGGTCAACCCCGGCCCCGATTTCGGCCCCTACGGTCTGCCCAAGGCGGCGACATTGGCGCTGATGCGGCAATATGCGCTCGACTACGGCGTCGAGGGCATCCGCGCCGACGCCGTCAACGCCGACCGCATCCGAGGCGGCCTGCTGACGCCGGAAATGATCGCGGCCCGCGCCAAGGCCCGCGGCGTCAGCGAGGGGGATTACATGGCTGGCAACCTCCTCGGCCGCGAGGTCACTGCCGAGGACGTAGCGCAGGCGTTCGTGCACCAGGCATTGGCGCTGAAGACTACGGCCGACGTGACCACGGTCGACGGCGGCAACATCGCCGCGGCGCTGCGCTGAGGGAATGTGATTGGCGTCTCGGTAGAAAGCGGACCTTTACACGTCGGCGGCGAGGCGGCGGGTGACGGTCATATCCGCAGCCCTGCCTGGCACATCAGAGGGCAGGACCGCCTCGCCGAAGAACTCGAGATCTGGCGCGAAGTCGAAGAACGCGACCTGTATCCCATCGCAGCCCGCTCGCTTGAGCCCGACCAGCTTAACAACGACGTGTTCGGGGCTGCCGATGATCTGGATGTTGCCGCCCAGCGCCCGGTGCTTGTCGCCATGAGCCTTCCAGGCGACCGCGTCGCCGCTGCGCTGATGCGCGACGAAGCCTTCGACGGCGCCTCGGTCGGCCGCATCGAGGATCGCCCTGTGGTATTGCTGCGCCTCGCGGTCGGTCTCACGGCACACGATCATCGGGTTGATGATCGTGCGCAACTCCCGGCGGCACTCGGCCCCGGCGGCTTTTATGACGGCATTGTGCGCGGGGAGAGCGGCAAGCGCGGCGTCGATCTCGTGCCCGGCGGGGCTGGTGATGAAGACGAGGTCGGAATGCGCCGCGGCGTAGCTGATGCCGGCCGGGGAGCCTGTCGCATTGACCAGAATCGGACGCCCGTACCACGGCTTCGGCGTAACGAAGGCCTTCTCGAGGGACCAGAACTTGCCCCGCAGGGTCAGGTCCTCGGTCTCGCTCCACAGCCGGGTAAGGATGTCGGCGAACTCTCCAGCCATCTCGTAACGGCGATCGTGCTCGATCTGCTCCCCGCCGAACATGCGTGCCTCGCTCGGCGCATAGCCGGTGACGACGTTGATCCCCCAGCGTCTGCCGGCGATGTGGTCGATCGTCGCCCCAAATTTTGCGAGGTGGAGAGGATGCCACGGGCCGAACAGCACGTGGACGGTCGAGATCAACATGATGCGGTCGGTAATCGCGCTGAGAGCGACTACCGTGGTGAAGGGATCGAGCGAGTCCTCGCGGTATTTTGAAACGCCGCCATAGCCTCCCTTGCTCGTCCACTGGGCGAGACCGAAGACGAGGTCAAATCCCAGCTGTTCGGCTCGGTTGGTCAGGGCGGCGTTGTAGTCGAACCTCCAATCCGTCGTGCGCGGCAGCAGCGATGCCGACCAGCCGCCGCTCTGCACCGGCAGGAAGAGCCCGAGAATAAGCGGCTGGCGAAGAACGCGAGAAAGCGGGCTATCGGGAAACTCGGCAGGCGAGGAAGCCGTACGATTGCCAGGACCACGAGACATCTCTTAAGGGTCCTCCGCTACTCCGGGTTTCGGCAGCGGTCTCGCCTACCGGCAATTACCCGCCCGCGGCCCCCTCAATTTGTACCAGGGATGCGGATTTCCCGGCGCCTTGACCCGCAGCGTGTAAACCGAGGTGTGCGCGCAACAGAAAAGCGTCCGCAGGTCCGGCCCGCCGAAGGTAAAATTGACCGCTTGCTCCGGCCACTTGATAATACCGATGCGTTTGCCGTCGGGCGTCATCACCCAGATGCCGCCCGGTCCGGTGCAATACACACGGCCGATGCTGTCGACCTTCAAGCCGTCAGGTATGCCCGGCTCCGAACCTTCATTCATGTCGGTAAAGATGCTGCGTCCGATCATGTTGCCGGCGGCATCGAGCCGGATCGCGTGGATGTATTGCGACGAGCGGGTGTTCGCCACGTACATCGTGCGCTCGTCCGGCGACAGCGCGAGCCCGTTCGGGTATTCGCAATGCGCCAGCACGCTCAGGCCGCCGTCCGGCGCCAGACGATAAACGCGGGCGCCATCCCAGAGATTGTTGTCGCCTTCGGGGCCCGGGATCTCGCGCTCGCCGAAGGGTCGGCGCTTCTCCGGATCAGTGAAGTAGAGACAGCCATTCGAGTGACAAATCACATCGTTGGGACGGTTGAAACGCCCGCCATGGTAATTGTCCACCAGGGTTTCGACCTTGCCGTCCTCGCCCATCCGGGTGAGCTGCCGGTCGTCCCCCTCGCACACGACAAGGCGGCCTTGCAAGTCGAAGGCCGTGCCGTTGCCGCCGATGGTGTTCCGCACGAGTTCCGGCTTTTTCCCCGGTGTCAGGCGAAACAGCCTGTTCCGGCGAAGATCGACGAAATACCAATAGCCGTCCGGATGCCATGTTGGGCCTTCGGTAAAAAGGAACCCAGTGGCGAGGCGCTCGGCTTCGGTTGTTTCAAGCACTTCAGGGAAATAATTGGCCGCGGGCATGATGCAGTCCTCGCGTTGCCCCTGGGAGGGTAAGATTCAAGATAGTGGTATACGCCGTGCGCTCGGGGTTGAAGAGCCTGAGACTACTCCGCCGCCATCATTTGCAACTCCTCCGCGGCGGACAGGACCGGCAGGCCGTCGATAGACCGGGAGGGCTTGCCGTCGACGCCGACGAGCGGCTTGCCGACCAGCGTGATCCGATAGAGCTGGCGATCGAACTCCGATTCAAAGATGTCTCGCGGCGCGAGGTGCGCGGTCGAGCGATTGTCCCAGAAGGCGATGTCGCCCTCGTTCCACTTGAAGCGCACCGTGTATTCGGGGCGCGTCACATGTTCCCATAACATCTCGAGGATCTTGTGACTTTCCCGAGGCGTCAGCCCGACCACCGACTTCAGGAAGGACGGGCTGACGAACAGGACCCGCTCGCCGGTCTCGGCATGAACGGTCACCAGCGGGTGTTCGCTCTCCAATCCACGCCGCTTGACCCGCTCGTTATACTCGCTGCCCGGTTTGACGGTTTCGCGTGGCGCAAACTTGTGGATGCCGCGCAGCCCGTCGACGAAACCGCGCATCGTCGGCGACAGGCCCGCGTAGGCGGCGGCAAGGTTGGTCCACAGCGTGTCGCCGCCGTAAGGCGGTATCGTCACGCCGCGCAGGATCGACGCCATGGGCGGGTTCACCGCCGCGGTGATGTCGGCATGCCAGCCCGACCACGGCGTCACCATCATCGCCGTGCGGTTTTCGTTGGCGGTGCGGTTCTTCGCCACCGAATAGATTTCGGGATGGCCCTCGACATGGCCGAACACGGCATGCCCGATGGTCGGCTCGCCAAACTGACGCGCCATGGCCACGTGCTGCGCGTGATCGAGATCTTGCCCTCGAAAGAAAACCACCTTCCACTTCAGGAAGGCATCCCGCACCTCCTTCAATTGATCCGGCGGCAAGGGCTGGGTGAGGTCCACACCGCTGATTTCCGCACCGATATGCAGGGTGAGGGGCGCGACATCGATGGCTTGCTTCGGCTTCGCGCCGGCAGTCTGCCGAGGGGATGACACCATTTGGCTGTTTCCTCCGCCTGTTATTCGAAAAGACCGCGAACCGCCGCAGATTGACCGTCAATGAGAAGCCGCGCTCTCGCGATTTTGCAGGGCCCGCCGCGCCGCCGCAAGGGCAGGCCAGGGATGGCGTCCTCTTCCGCCAACCCTGGCCGGCATGGCGCCGCGCTCAGGCCGCCTTGATGTTCGAGCGTTTGACGTGATCCAGGTTTGCACCCTCGATACGCACCAGCTTGGTGAGGCCATCCCGTTTCGGCGAGTGCACCATACCGACATCGTAGAAGTGCGAATCGCCTGGCTGCAGGACGTAGGTCCGTTCTGGCGCGACCAGCGTCGGGTTGTCGCTGTCGCCCGGCTTGACAATGCGCCAGTCAGTCATTTCGGTATCGCCGACCGCGAGGCCGTAAATCGCCCAGCTTGAACCGTGATCGTGCGGCGTCCCGTGCGCTGGGGTTTCGTAGACATGTCCGCAAACACAAAAGCCCAGCTCCGGGTCCTCATACAGCACCTTACGCGGTCGGCACTGATCTGCGGTCAGGTGTTGGGCGACAAATTCCTTGTCCAGCAGCACCTTCGATACCAGCGCGCACACCGCCTGTTTTCCCGCCGGCCCGGCATCCGCCTTAAGGGCGCGGCGGATATCTGCGCTCAGTTGCTCTAACGTGTAGGCCATTTGTTCCTCCTCTACTTTCCTGTGTCGCGAGCAGGATTCTATCCCATGCATGGGAGCCGGGAAACAGGCCAGCGAGACGGCCTTGTTCTGGTCATCATTTAGGATACAGGCGGCGCCATCGCCTGCCCGGCCCCGGGCCGAGTGACGTTGACAGGCGGTTGTAGGCGCACGTCCAGGACGACAAAAAGGTCCCGAGTAAGCAAGCTATTTCAGGAGCAGCGCGACGCCGCTGAGCAAAACAAGACCGCCCACGAGTGAACGAAACGCCGGGGGGTTAAGTCTTGGCGCCAGCCAATCTCCCAACCAGGAGCCGACAAACACCAAGGGCAGTCCGACGGCCAGCAGCATGATGGTTGCGCCCCCATAAAACCCATAGCTGGCATATCCGGCCAAACGCACGGCGCCGCCAATCAGCACCACGGCGCTCATGGTTACGCGAAAGACGTCTCTCTCCACCCGTAAAATATTGAAATAAACGACATAGATCGGCCCGGCTCCGCTTCCGAACAAGGCGCTGACGAGGCCTGCGACGATTCCCGCGCCTGCGGCCAAAACGCCGTGACGACGCGCCGGCAACACCGAGGAAGCGTTGGCCGGCCATAAAGCATGAATGGAATAAACAATCAAAAATGCGCCCAAGCTACGCCGCAGGGCATTTTCATCCAGCAGATTTATGAAGTAAAACCCCAATCCAATGCCGATTATTGTGTAGGACACGATTACGACGAATTGCCGCCACGCGATTTGCCGCCAGTCCCGGCCTACGTGTCGCATGGATGTGAACGTGGTCAGAGCAGTTGCCACCGACACAGCGGTTGATACCGGCAGGACGAAGGCGAGCATCGGCACGGCGATCAATCCCGCACCGAATCCTGCCGCGCTGCGAACCGCAAACGCCCCAATCAGCACCAGCACGTAGAAACCAAGGCCGAGAAACGATAAGGATGACATTCTCCGAATTTCCCGACCCTTTGAACGTGATGTTCCGTCTCGCGGAGGCAGGCCGCAATGAAAATTGACCGCGATCCTCTGCGGCTATCCGCATCAGCGGAATGGGATCGACCGCGGACGGAAGCAGGGTCCCGCCGCCCGGATGATCAACTCGGGGGCTTGACGCCGGTCGGCCCATTACGGACGCTCAATTCTTCGTGTGAAATGTGTATTGGCAGCTTGGGGAGTGGATGGTGGCGGTGACATCATTGTATCGGATCTGCCCGGTCATGCTGACCAGCCCCTTAGGCACGCGGCGAGACGCCTTGAACCTGCCGTTTGCATCCACTATTCCGTTGAGCGTCGTGTCGAACCGGGGGACATATTTGAACTGGACTTGGCCTCCTGAGACAATTAGCGGATAAACCGCGCCCAAAGGCGGCTCGGTGCAGTCACCACTGATGATTTTCTTCAGCGTCAGCGTGCGCGTGTATTGGCCGTCGAACGCGGTCGATCCCTGCGCCCACGCGGCGTTGCCAATCGCCGCGCCGAAGAGGAGGCTCAGACACAGCCGTTGCGGCATCGGGCTGCTCCCAGTCCGGGCTTCGCCTGCTCGTCGCCAACGGCGCAGCCTGGCGGGCGCCGGCAATCGTCTTCGGGGGTCAATGAAAATACTTCCGCTGTCGATAACAAAGGTTTGGTCGGCCATTTGACCCCCGGCCTTTCTGCGGCGGTGACGACGGTGGCTTTCGGCCTGAAGGATACCGCTGCCTTATTGGGCGGCGGCGGACAGCGGCTGTTGCGTGGCGCTCGCCGGACGGTTGGCCCTGAGGAAGGCGCGCACGTGGCGCAATGTCAGCTGGATCTGCTCCGGGTTCGCCTTCCACGGATAGAGGCTGACCTGTGCATTGGGCGCCAGATGCGCGCTCTCCAACGCCACCGCATAGGGGTGTGCGGCCACGTCGTCGGGCAGGACGAGGATGGGTGTCTTGCACTGGCGCACGAAGTCGCGTGTGACCGTGAACACGAAATCGGCGTTCTTGCGGTACATGTTCTCGAGGAACGCGCCCGCCTGCTGCATCGTGATGTCGGAGCGGCGTTCGACGAGCGCCGGCGCCCAGCCCTTGATGTTGTTCTGGTAGAACAGGTCCGGCATCGTCGGGCGGAAGCCGGAAGGCTGCGCCAAGACGGCGGCGACGACCCGGTCGGAGGCGCACTTCAACAGATTCCAGATGAACGGGCCGCCGATGCAGAAACCCAGCACCATGAACTCGCGGATGCCGAGGTGGTCCATCAGGCCGATATGGTCGTCGGTATAGGCGTCCCAGGGCCGGTCGATTTCGAGCGGACCCGAGGATTGGCCGCCATTGGCGTTGCGCAGATCGGCGGCGATGACGCGGTACTCGCCCTTGAATTCGTCGAGCGGGTTGAAAGGATGGGTCTTCAGGCCCTCGACCGTCGAATTGAGCCCGCCGCCGGGGATGACCAGTAGCGGAAAGCCGGAGCCGACCTCTTGGTAATGAATGCGGACGTCGCCCTTTTGATAAAACGGCATGGCGGTTTCTCCTTCCTCTGTGTGGCCGCGCATACGATGCGCTAGACTATACGCCGGAGACAAGGGCCGGGGAGGGCGCAACATGCAGGCGGATTACATCATCATCGGGGCGGGCTCGGCGGGCTGTGTGCTGGCCAACCGGCTGACCGAGGACCCCGGCGCTAAGGTATTGCTGATCGAAGCGGGCGGCCGCGACTGGAACCCCCTGATCCACATCCCGGCCGGGTTCTTCAAGATGCTCGACCACGATACCTTGACATGGAAGTTCCGCGCCGAGCCCGATCCCGGCACCAACGGCCGCGCCATCGTCTACACCCGCGGCCGGGTGATCGGCGGCTCTTCCTCGATCAACGGCCTCATTTACATCCGCGGCCAGCCGGAGGATTACGACCACTGGGCGCAGCTCGGCAACCGCGGCTGGTCGTGGGACGATTGCCTGCCCTATTTCAAACAGGCCGAGCGTTGGGAGGGCGAGGGCAGCGAAGCGCGCGGCAAGGAGGGGCCGCTCTTCACGTCGAAGACCGATCGGCCGGCGATTTGCGGGACCGTGATCGAGGCCGGCAAAGAGATCGGGCTCGAATACCTCGAGGACGTCAACGACCTGCCGCCCGGCCATGCCGACTGCATCGGCTGGTGCCAGCAGACCCGCGGCGGCCGCCGCCGCGCCAGTGCGGCGCGCACCTATCTGCATCCGGCGTTGAAGCGGCCGAACCTGCAGCTCGTCACCAAGGCGCTGGTACATCGCGTCCTCTTCGACGGCAAGCGTGCCGTCGGCGTCGAGTTCTCGCGCGGCGGCCCAGGGAGCAACAGCGTCGAGCGGGCCGATGCGGCGCGCGAGGTGATCCTCTCGGCGGGCGCCATCGGCTCGCCGCACATCCTGCAATTGTCGGGGGTCGGCGATCCCGAGCATCTCGCGAAGATCGGCGTGCCGGTCGTGCACGAATTGCGCGGTGTGGGCAAGAATATGCAGGACCACTATGTCGCGCGCGTCTCCTACCCGGTGGTCGGCGCCCAGACCGCCAACGAGCGCTCGCGCGGCTTGCCCTTGGCCGCCGAGGTCATGCGCTGGCTCTTCACCGGCAAGGGCATGCTGACCTACAGCCCTTCGATCGTCGCGGCCTCGGCCAAGGTGTTGGAGGAGTCGGCGACCCCCGATGTGCAGTGCACCTTCGCCCCCGGCAGCTTCAAGAACGGCCAGATCGGCGAACTCGAGGAGGTGCCGGGTCTCAGCGCCGGCGCTTGGCAGATGCGGCCGCTGTCGCGCGGCTATGTCGAGGCCAAGTCGAACCGACCCGGCGACATGCCCGCGATCAACCCGCGTTACTTGTCGGAGGAAGCCGACCGGCGCGCCATCATCGGCGGCTTAAGGCTGGCCCGGCGGATTTTCGCCGCCCCCGCGCTGCAGCCGTTCGTTCGCGAAGAAAGCCTGCCGGGCATGCAGATCAGCACCGACGACGAATTGCTCGACTACGCGCGACGCAACGGCGGCACCTGCTACCACGCCAGCTGCACCTGCATGATGGGAAGCCACGCGATGGCCGTCGTTGACGATGCGTTGCGGGTCCACGGCCTCGACGGTCTGCGCGTCATCGACGCCTCGGTAATGCCGGCCGTCACCTCGACCAACACCAACGCACCGACGATCATGATCGCCGAGAAGGGCGCGGCAATCATCAAGGGTGCCGCGCGGCAAAGACTGGCGGCGTAGGAAAAGCGGATGTAAGGCGGGTGCAACGAAGGGGAACCCGCCGAAGATAATGAGGTGGCGCATGGCCCCCGCCCTGCGCTTGCTATCGTTGGTTGGCCGTGAACGCGATTCTCGGTAGGCCCCGTGAGTTAGAGTAGCGCACATGATTAACCTGCAAGCTCTTGACGCCCGGGTAAGTAGCCTGGATCCCCCGCTTAGTGGATCGCTTCTAAGGCTTGTCTCCCGCGGGTGGGGGCAACTTCACGGCGCCGCTGCCGCGTTTTGCCTCGTGGGACGATGTCAACGCCTGGCTGGAGGAGCAATGCCCCAAGCGTCACGCGGCCATCCCGCAGGGCCATAGCGAGACGATCGGACAGCGGCTGCAGCGGGATCTGCACGGTAGGGTTTGACGCCATCAAGCACCTCGTCCTCCCGTTGCGATGCCGGGGCGCTGAGCTTAGCGTCGTCGGCCGGTGGCAGATTGCCGATGCTGCTGTGCGGTCGCACCGTGTTGTGGTCGATCCGTCAGGCGGCCAGAGCGATGCGGGCGTGGGCAAGCGAGCCGAACAACGTCTCGTTCAGCGGTCCGTCGCGCAGGCGGCCGTTGAAACTCTCGATCAAGGCGTTTTTGCTGCGGCTTGCCGGGCGCGACGCAGCGCCAGGCATTCGCGCCAGGCATTCGCTGGTGGAATCGTCGACCACCGCGAGAATGCGAAAGCACCGGCCAGCGCCGCCCGGTCATGGAGAAAGTCGAGCGGCCAGCGCCGGTTCGGACCCTGCGGCAAGGCCAGCAGCGCCCGAGTGCCGAGCGCCCGCTTGCAGCTGCCGCGACGGCGGACTTGCAACCGCTCCGTGAGCATCCGGTAAGCGCCGCGGCATGATGTGCAGCCGGCGATCGCCATAGCGCCGCCGCGAGCGAATGAGGCCATCATCGGGTCGCCGGCGGCGGTAACCCACCGAACTGCGGTCCGCGCCGATCGCCTGGCATGCCCGCCGCTGGCTCACCCGCGTGGACCTGGCCGAGGTCAGCGGCGGCCTCGCGTCTGGCGGCGGGCGTCACCATTTTCTTGCCGCCGCGTCCCGCGGCATGGCGTTGTCCAGCATCGCCTCGGCGAGCACTCTCCTCAGTCTGGCGTTCTCGGCCTCGAGCGCCTTTCAGCCGGCGGGTGTCCGACACCTCCATCCCGCCACACCTGGCCTTCCGCTTGTAGAAGGTTGCTTCGCTGACGCCGTGCTTGCGACACACATCAGTCGTCTTCGCTCCCGCTTCCTGTTCCCGCAGCACGGCAATGATCTGCTCCTCGGTGAACCTCGATCGCTTCATCGCCCGTCCCCCTTCCGGTGGTCGCACTCTACCCAAACCTGGAGCAGTTTCAGGGGCTCAGGTCAAAGGCGACGAGGCGGCTGGAGACGGCGGATCGTTTCTCGCGAAACCCGGAAATGATAAAGGTGTCATCCACCCGTATATGGTAAGACGGCGACCGGACACTATAATATTGTTGTGGTGGGGTAGTGGGTCTGACCGAGTGCCTGTGTTAGCGCTTGCTACATAATACCGCTTTATTGGCTGACCGTGACGTATTTTGATGTGTCGCGACAATCTCCCTTTTCGAAAATGATCCCGTGCGCAGGTCGAAGCTCCGGCGGCTTGGAGGCGCCCGAGGCGGTTGTCGATTGGCTTGTCGCGGAAACCGCGCGCGGGGTGTAAGCTCGGCCGTCGCCAAGCGAATATCGGAGGGTCAGATGCCGCCAGCCGACGGCGCCGTGGGACACGCGCTCGAAATCTCAGCCGAGGCCGAGCAGGAGCGGCGCTGGCCCGCGGCCGGACCCTCGCGCATCCCGAACTGGGTCTATACCGACCCGGCGATCTTCGCTCGCGAGGCGGAGCGGATTTTCGCCGGGCCGGGCTGGCTCTATGTCTGCCTTGAAGCCGAGATCCCGAACCCCGGCGACTACCGCCGCAGCCGGCTCGGCGCACGCGAGACCGTGGCGGTCCGGGACGCTGCGGGTGACATCCATGTGCTCGTCAACCGCTGCGCCCATCGCAGTTCGCAGTTCTGCACCGCCGAGCGCGGCAACGCCAAGGAGTTCGTCTGCCCCTATCACCAGTGGACCTACGATCTGGGCGGCCGGTTGCTGGGGGTTCCGTTCCGCCGCGGCTATCACGGGCAGGGCGGCATGCCGGCCGATTTCCGGCCCGAGGAGCACGGGCTTGAACGGCTCAAGGTCGCGCGCCGGCACGGCGTCGTCTTCGCCAGCTTTTCGAGCGAGACGGAGCCGCTCGAAGACTATCTCGGGCCCACGATGCTCGGCTATTTCGACCGGGTCTTTTCCGGGCGCAAGCTCGTCGTTCTCGGCTATCTGCGGCAGCGGATCCCGAGCAATTGGAAATTGATGTTCGAGAACATCAAGGACCCCTACCACGCGAGCCTGCTGCATGTGTTCCTGGTGACCTTCGGGCTCTTCCGCCTCGACCAGAAATCGGCGATCGAGATGGACGCGACCGGGCGGCACGGGGTCTTGGTCAGCAGCCGCGGGCGGCAGGAGGAGAACGACGCCACCCGCCAGATGCGCGCGTTCAAGGCGGATTACGCGCTGCAGGATCCACGGCTATTGCAGCCGGTGCGCGAGTTTCCCGGCGAGGCCACGGTCGTCATGCAGACGCTGTGGCCGAACCTGATCGTGCAGCAGCAATCGAACACGCTGGCGATGCGGCAGATCGTGCCGATCGACGCGCGGCATTTCGATCTCGCCTGGACCTTTTTCGGCTATGCCGACGACACCCCGGAGATGCACCAGCGGCGATTGCGGCAGGCCAATCTGATGGGGCCGGCGGGGCTCGTCTCGCTCGACGACAGCGAGGCGATGCTGTTGTCGCAGGCCGGGATCGACGGCAATGACGGGGCCGAGTGCGTCGCCGAGATGGGCGGGCGCGAGGTCGCCAACACGCCGCATATGGTGACCGAGACCGCGATCCGCGGCTTCTACCAGCACTACCGCCAGGTCATGGGTTTGTGAGGGGCGATGATCGCGGCGCCGGGGATTCGACGCGCCGATCGAATTGCGGCTGCGGCTCGCCGATCTTTATTGCGCCTATGGCGACGCGCTCGAGGAGGGCGAGCTCGAACACTGGCCCGAATTCTTTACCGAGGATTGCCTCTACCGGGTGATCCCGCGGGTCAATTTCGAGGCCGGCATGCCGGTGGCGCTGATCTATTGCGAGAGCCGGGCGATGCTTCGCGATCGGGTCGTCGCATTGCGCGAGACGGCACTTTTTGCGCCGCGGCTGGTGAGGCATCTGACGGGCAATATTCGGCTGCGCGCGATAGAGGCCGACGGCATGCGGCTGACGGCCAATTTTGCGCTCTTTCAGACGATGCAGAACGAGCCGTCGGAACTCTTCCTGTGCGGCCGATACCATGACCGGGTCGTCGAGGACGGCGACCGGCTGCGCTTTGCCGAGCGGGTCTGCGTCTACGATTCGACCGTCATCCCGACCTCGCTCGTCTACCCGGTATAGCTAGCGTGTCGTACCAGGGGCGGGTGCGCAGGACGATGCGCACGACCGAGAGCATGACCGGCACTTCGACCAATACGCCGACGACGGTCGCCAGAGCGGCCCCGGACTGGAAGCCGAAGAGCGCGATTGCCGCCGCCACCGCCAGTTCGAAAAAGTTCGAGGCGCCGATCAATGCCGACGGGCAGGCGACATTGTGCGACACGCCTAGCGCGCGGTTCAGCCCATAGGCGACAGCCGCATTGAAATAGACCTGGATCACGATCGGTACCGCCAGCAATAGCGATGACGAGCGGCTGGCGCAAGATTTCTTCGCCCTGAAAGCCAAAGAGCAATACCAACGTCGCGAGCAAAGCGACGAGCGATACGGGCTGTAGCCTGCGCAGCGCCGTCATCAGGGCGCCGCGCGCCACCAACGAGCGCCGCCACAACTGCGCTACGATGACCGGCACGACGATGTAGAGCGCTACCGACAGGAACAAAGTCATCCACGGCACGGTGATCGAGGAGAGACCGAGCAGCAGGCCGACGATCGGGGCAAAGGCGAAGACCATGATCGTGTCGTTGAGCGCGACCTGGCTCAGCGTGAAATTGGGTTCGCCGTCGGTCAGGTTCGACCAGACGAAGACCATCGCCGTGCAGGGTGCGGCGGCGAGGAGAATGAGCCCGGCGATGTAGCTATCGATCTGCGCCGCCGGGAGCCAGGGTCGGAACAGCCAGCCGATGAAGAGCCAGCCCAGGAGCGCCATGCTGAACGGCTTGATCAGCCAGTTGACGCCGACCGTGACGGCGATGCCGCGCCATTCTTCGGCGACCCGGTGCAAGGCGCCGAAATCGACCTTGAGCAGCATCGGCACGATCATCAGCCAGATCAATACCGCAACCGGGATGTTGACCTGGGCCACAGTCATCCGGCCGAGCGCCTGGAACGGCGCCGGCAGCAACTGGCCGAGCGCGACGCCGGCGGCGATGCAGAGCGCCACCCACAATGTCAGATACCGCTCGAACATGCCGAGCGCGGGCGCGGCCTTGCGGCGCGTTTCGGTGAGGGATGTCATGCGAACTCCGGCCCGGACGCCGCGCCGCGGCGGCCGATGTCGTCGAGGTTGTGTTTGATCGCCATGCGGTCGAGTTTTTCGAGCGGCAACGCGACGAAGAGCTTGATCCGGTTTTCGAGCGCCAGATAGGCGGTGCGGAAGGCTCGCTCCTGCTTGGCCTCCGAACCCTCGACCGCGGCCGGGTCGGGGATGCCCCAATGCGCTGTTACCGGGTTGCCCGGCCATACCGGGCAGGTTTCGCCCGCCGCCTGATCGCAGACCGTGAAGACGAAATCCATCACCGGGGCGCCGCGCTGCGCGAGCTCATTCCAACTCTTGCTGCGCAGCCCGTTGGTCGGCAGCCCGCTCTTTTCGAGAATATCGAGCGCCAACGGATGTACCCGGCCCTTCGGAAAACTGCCGGCGCTGTAGCCTTTGAACTGGCCTTTGCCCCAATGGTTAAGCAACGCCTCCGCCATGATGCTGCGCGCCGAATTGCCGGTGCACAGAAACAACACATTGAACCGTTTTGCGGCCATCGGCGGCGACAGCTAGGAGGCGCAGCAGGAGGGGGCGCAGCAAGCTTCTGCTGCGGCTTCGCCCGGCAACGGCTTGCGGGCTTCGACCATGGCCGAGGCGACGAAATTCTCGATGCCGCGCTCCGGCGCCCAGGTCTTGACCATATCGCGGCTCTCGGATTTGACCGTGACGCGGGCATCGACAAAGCCGATTTGGCGCAGCCATCCTTCGATCTCCGCCGCCGGCGCCGCACCGGCGATGCAGCCGCACAGCAATGCCGGGTCGGCCTGCAGATCGGCGGTCAGCGGCCGGACGTTGACGACGTCCGAGATCGCCAGCCGGCCGCCGGGCTTCAGCACGCGGAAGGCTTCACGAAAGACCTGCTCTTTGTCCGGGACAAGGTTGATGACGCAGTTCGAGATCACCACGTCGGCGCTGTGGTCGGCGATGGGCAGATGTTCGAGTTCGCCCAAGCGGAATTCGACATTGCCGGCGGCGAGCTTCACGGCGTTGTCGCGCGCCTTTGCCAGCATCTCATGCGTCATGTCGACGCCGATGACGCGGCCCCCGGGCCCGACCCGGTCGGCGGCGAGAAAGCAGTCGAAGCCGGCGCCGCTGCCGAGATCGACGACCACCTCGCCCAGCCGCAGGGCCGCGATCGCCTGCGGATTGCCGCAGCCGAGGCCGAGATTGGCGCCTTCCGGCACGATCGCCAGATCGGCCTCGGTGTAGCCCATTTGCAGGGCCTTGTCCGCGGCGGCGGCGGCGGGGCTGCAACAGGAAGCGGCGGCGGGCGTAGCGCAGCCGGCCTCGCTCGCGCTCGCGGCGATGGCGCCGTAACGGGCGCGGACCATTTCCTTGACTCGAGCCTCGTCCATTCTCCTCCTCCTTCAAGCCGATTGCTTTTCGTTCGAGATCGCGGGCGGGTGCGGACAACAGGCCGGGGCGCAAGTAGCACCGTCGCCGCAGCAATTCTCGGTCAGGTAGGCCATCAGCGCGTTCATCGCGGCGAAGTCGGCGGCATAGATCAACTGCCGACCCAGACGGCGCTGGCTGATCAGACCGGCATGGGTCAGATGCTGCAGATGGAAGGTTAATGACGACGGCAAAAGCCCGAGCGATTGCGCGATGACCCCGGCCGGTAAGCCGTCGGGGCCGCGCTGCACCAGCAAGCGATAGACCGCGAGCCTCGTGTCGTGGGCCAATGCCGCCAATGCGACGACGGAAGTCTTTGCGTCCATGCCGTGTCCGATATTCCAACGAATGTCGAAATTACAGACTCGAAACACTTCCGTCAACGACTTTTCACGGATCATCGGAATATCTTCGGGGATGGCAGCGCCGCGCCGTCGCGCTACATAGATGGTTGGCAACAATAAGGAGAGGGCGATGGACGACAAGACGCGCACCGAGCTTGAAGCCGCCACCTTCCGCCGGCTGGTGGCGCATCTGCGCGAGCGCACCGACGTGCAGAACATCGATCTGATGAACCTCGCGGGCTTCTGTCGCAACTGCCTGTCGAAATGGTATCGCGCCGAGGCCGAGGAACGCGGTCTGGGGCTCTCCGACCCGGAATCGCGCGAGATCGTCTACGGCATGCCCTATGACGCATGGCGCAAGAAATACCAGAAGGAGGCGAGTGCGGAGCAGAAGGCCGCGTTCGACGCGCAGCAGCAGAAGCACTGAACCATTCCAGCCAATATCATTCAGCCATTGGGGGAACCATGCCGGATGTGGGGGGAATTGCCGGCGAGCGTCTCAAATCCTTGATCGAACGCATCGAGCGGCTCGAAGAGGAAAAGCAGGCGCTCGCCGCCGACATCAAGGAAGTCTATGCCGAGGCCAAAGGGAGCGGCTTCGACACCAAGATCATGCGCCAGATCATCAGGATCCGGAAGAAGGACAAGGATGATCTCGACGAAGAGGAGAGCCTGCTCGAAGTCTATAAGCGCGCCCTCGGCATGCTGCCGGGCGACCCCGCCACGGAAGGTGAGCAGCCGCGCGCCGCCGAATGAGGGATTGCGGCGCGCGCCGTGCTATAGGATTGGCGCATTCGTCACGGGAGGAAGCCGATGGGTAAGCTCGATGGCAAGGTCGCACTGATTACCGGCTCCGGCCGCAACATCGGCCGCGCCACGGCGTTGCGGCTGGCGGGCGAGGGTGCCCATGTCGTGGTCAACGCCCGCAGCAACCAGCAGGAAGCCGAGGCGGTGGCGCGCGAGGTCCGCGACCGCGGCGTCAAGGCGATCGCGGTCATCGCCGATGTCGCCGCGCGGGACCAGGTCGACGCCATGGTCGGCCAGGCGATGGCCGAGTTCGGGCGCGTCGACATCCTGATCAACAATGCCGCGATCCGCCCGCACAAGCCCTTTACCGAGTTGACGATGGAGGATTGGGAGCGGGTGCGCGGCGTGGTGCTCGACGGCGCCATCTATCTGACGCGGGCGGTCATCAATTCGATGGTTAAGAACAAATACGGCCGCATCCTTTTCTTCACCGGCGATGGCGCCTTTACCGGCGGCAGCGGGCGGGCCCATGTCTCGGCGGCAAAGATGGGTCTTGTCGGGCTGGCGCGCAGCCTCGCTTCGGAATTCGCCCCCCAGAACATCCGTGTCAACGTCGTCTCGCCCGGCAGCATCGATACGCGGCGCGACAATCCCGAATGGTATCAGGGACGCGTCCCGAGTGCCTCCGGCATACCGCTCGGTCGGCAGGGACAGGCCGACGAGATCGCCGCGACCTGTCTTTTTCTGGTTAGCGAGGACGGCGGGTTCATTACCGGTCAGACGCTCCACGTCAACGGCGGCGCCGGGTTCTATTGACGGCTGCCGGCGCCGCGGTCAGCCGGCCATTGCCACGGGCGGTTCTCCATGCTGGGCCGATGACGGCAGAAACCAGCGCTGGTCGCGATTTTCCAGGCGGCCGGCGCGGCGGTGGCGCTGCAAGGCAATGCCCAGATGGTTCGGGCGCACCGCCATTCCCAACTCACGCGAAAGATACGCCAAGATCTCGGCGGCGGTGGCGCCAGCGGGGTGCGTCTGCACCGCCTTCAGCGCCGCGTCGCTCATGGACACGCCCTTGGCCGGCTGCTGCTTGCGCCCGCGCCGTTCGGTAATGGCCGGGGCAACCCGCGCCGGACGGCCGCGTCTGCGCCGTGGGCCGGCCTCGACGCCGCCGAAACGGGTCAGCACGCGTTCGGCAATTTCCAATTCGCTGAGCTGTTCCGCCAGCTTCGCGCGATCCAAATCGAGCCGCGCCAGTCGTTCGGCTATGCGCTGCTTTTCCTCGACGATGTCTTCCATCGTAGCCATCGGCGTCTCCCTTCCGCTGTCCCCCATACCGTAATGCGCCGGTATTCTGGTTTAAATGGCATACGTCAATAAGAAGAAAAGTACCGGAGTTGGAAAAATCCGGTTTCGGGCGCTCGTCGCGTCATTGGCGCGTCAAACGGGCGGGCGGCGCAGCTCAGTCTAATCGAGCGCGGCGACTGCGAGGCTATTGTCGACGCACTGGCCGTAGCTCGGCGGGTGGCGAATAAACCCGCCGGAAGCGAGGCTCGATCCCAGACGGGCAAAACCGTCCTCGGGCAGAACCGGGTCGCGGCCCCATACTTCCTGGGTCTGGTAGCGGGCAATCGCGCCCGTCAGTACGGCCCGGTCAAGCAACGGAAAAAAGTCGGCGATTGCCGCGGCAACCTCCTGCGGCGGCTGGGAGTGGACACGCTGCTGGGCAAGATGGATTGCCCTGACCATGCGCCGAAGCGGCTCGGGGTTGCGCTGCAATCGGTCGCGCATCGTGACGAACGCGGTGTAGGTGGTGCGGCCGCGAGTGCTGGCGGCGTACAAGAGATGGCCTGCACCCGAGGAGAGCGCGGTTTCGACGACCGGCTCGAAGAACTGTGCCGCGGCAATCCCGCCGTCGCGCAATGCCGCAAGGTTATCCGTCATGCTGCGGTCGGCGACCCGGTCGAGCCGGTTGGGGTCGAGCCCCTCAAGACGCAGATCGTGCTGCAAGCAGAGCCATGGGGTGGGCACCTCGCTGACCGTGGCGAACCGCATCCGTGCCAGGTCGGCCAGCCGGAAATCGGGATTGCTGCGATTGCCGACAATCGAGAACGGATCGCGGCAGACGATTTCGGCAAAGCAGACAAGTGGCGAATCGCGATTGTCGTCGTGATGTTTCATGACCCGCATCGGGCCGGCCCAGATAACGTCGGCCTCGCCCCTGATCAGCGCCGCTTCGGCGAGCCCCGCGCCGGGCGAGGGCAGCAATTCGACATCGAGGCCATGGGCGGCATAGGCGCCGGTCGCATGCGCCAGATAGAACGGCGCATAGAGAACGAAGCGGTAGTTTTCATAAAGCCGCAGACGCATCGTCTCCGCTCTTTTTGGCAGGGCGTCCGACGCCCTCTCCACGCAGCGGGGAGAGGGCCGGATTTGCCGCAGGGTTCAGAGGACGCCGTCGCGGCGCAGTCCCTCGATTTCGCCGTCCCCGATGCCGAGCCAGTTGTGCAGAACCTCGGCAGTGTCGCCGCCGAGCGCCGGTGAGCCTTTGAGGCGCACGGTCTTGCCGTCGACGCGTACCGGCCAGGTCGCCATCTTGTAGTCGCCCTGGCGCTGGTGCACGACCTGCATGATGCCGCGCGCCTCGAAGCTCGGCTCGTTCTGCAGTTCCATCGTGTCGAACACCGCACCCGACGGGACGCCGACGGCAATAAGCTTTTCCATCGCCTCGCGCTTGTCGTGCCGGAGCGTCCATTCGCCGATGATCGCGTCGAGCTCCTTTTCGTTCTTGACGCGAACATCGCCGGTGGCAAAGCGCGGATCGTCGATCAGTTCCTCGCGGCCGATCAATTTCATCAGCCGCGACCAGTGCTCGGGATTGGCCCGGCTGGTGGTCAGATAGACGTAGTCATTGGGGCCGCCGCCCTTGGCCGGATAGAGCCCGGAGGGCGCATTATTGCCGCCGCCCGATTTGGCGCCGCGGCGGGGCGCTGCCTTGCCGGTGCGCGCCATCGTCGCAAAGCAGGTGCGCATGTAATGGACCATCGCGTCCTGCATCGCCAATTGCAGACGGCGGCCCTGGCCGGTGCGGTTGCGCTCGTGCAATGCGCCCAAGACGGTCGCCGCCATCAGCATGCCGGTGCCGGTGTCGCCAAATGAGAGCCCGGGCTTAACCGGCGGCCGGTCGGGTTCGCCGGTAACGCTGATCGGGCCGCCGGCGGCCTGCGCGATCATGTCGAAGGCGAGACCCTTTTCATGCGGGCTGCCATTGCCGAAGCCCTTGATCTGGCAATAGATGATGCCGGGGTTGAGCTTTCTGACCGAATCGTAGTCGAGGCCAAGCCGTTCGATCGTGCCGGGCGCCATGTTTTCGGCCGTCACATCCGCCTTTTTCAGCATCTCCTTGACGATTTCGAGCCCCTTCGGCGATTTCAGATTGATCGCCAGCGACTTCTTGTTGACGTTGAACTGGTGGAAATACCAGGGATCGTCGTCGGGCTTGCCCGGCCGCAGCCGGCGGCCCGGGTCGCCGCGGCCGGGGTTTTCGATTTTGACCACCTCGGCGCCAAACCAGGCCAAGACCTCGGTGCAGGTGGTGCCCGCCTCGAACTGGGTGAAATCCACGACCTTGACACCCTGCAGAAAATTAAGGTTCTGGGTCATGTCGCTCATCGCCGATCCTCCCGCTGTGCACAGATGCTGGGCGACAGCGTGCGCCTTCCAGGACTTCGCCGCAACGATCCTGAAAGATTAGCTTGAGAGCGGTCCGCGCATCCGGCGTCGGCCGGCGGCAGAGCGCCTCGACCGGCGTCGGGGGCTGCTGTAGCCTGCAAGGAGGCACCTCAAGCTTCGCTCGATCCCACTCTTCCCGGAGCCCTCCGATGACATTCGACATACTGGTGATCCAGCCGCTTGTCGCACTGATCGCCGGCATCCTGATCCTGCTGATCCCGCGCCTGCTCAACTATGTTGTTGCGATCTATTTGATCGTGATCGGATTGGCCGGTTTGTGGCCGCATCTTTTTGGGCCGCATTGAGCGGGGAAGCGCGATGGATCTCGTATTGCGCGGCGGCCGGGTCGTTGTAACCGGGCGGTCAGCAAAGGTAGGGCGGAAAGGCGGGGACGTCTCCGCCCTTCCTCGATCCCAAGAATGGCTCGATCATGGCGCTAATGGGGTTTCGGGTAGACTTGGCACGCATGTTGCGCGCGCCTTGGAATGTAGCAACGCTGCGGGGCAGGCGATCATGGATATCGGCGTGTTCATACCGATCGGCAACAATGGCTGGCTGATCTCGACCACCTCGCCGCAATACATGCCGAGCTTCGCGCTCAACCGCGCGATCGTGCAGAAGGCGGAGCACTATGGCCTCGACTTCGCGCTGTCGATGATCAAATTGCGCGGCTTTGGCGGCGCGAGCGAGTTCTGGGATCACAATCTCGAATCCTTCACGCTGATGGCCGGGCTCGCCGCGGTCACCGAGCGCATCAAGCTCTACGCCTCGGTCGCGGTGCTGACGATACCGCCGGCAATCGTCGCGCGCATGGCGGCGACGATCGATTCGATCGCGCCGGCCGCTTCGGGGTCAATCTCGTTTCCGGCTGGGCGAAGGCCGAATACGAGCAGATGGGGCTGTGGCCGGGCGAAGCGCATTTCGCGCGGCGCTATGACTACAGCACCGAATATGTGCGGATCATGCGCGAGCTGTGGGCGACCGGACAGTCCGATTTCAAGGGCGATTTCTTTCAGATGGAGGACTGCCGGCTGAGCCCGCGTCCCTCGACCCCGGTCAAGATCGTCTGCGCCGGCCAGAGCGAGCGCGGCATGCGGTTCGGCGCCGAATACGGCGATTATAACTTTGTCATTGGATCGGGGGTCAACACGCCTACCGCCCATGCGCCGACCAACAACAGGATGTTGGAGGCGGCGGCGCGCACCGGGCGGGACGTCGGCACTTATGTTCTGTTGATGGTGATCGCCGACGAGACCGACGCGGCCGCGATGGCCAAATGGCGGCACTACAATGACGGCGTCGACACCGCGGCATTGGCGTGGATGGTCAAAGAGGCCGGGGCCGATCCGACAGCGACCGAGGGATCGACAGCGAAGTCGATCGCCTTGCCCGAGGGTGCGATCAACTTCAACATGGGGACGCTCGTTGGTTCCTACGCTTCGGTCGCGCATATGCTCGACGAGGCGGCGAGCCTTCCGGGCACCAAGGGGCTGATGCTGACCTTTGACGATTTCCTGGTCGGCATGGAGCAATTCGGGCAGCGGATCCAGCCGTTGATGAGTACCCGCAGCGATCGACTGGCCACCGCGGCCTGACCTCGTTCAAACGTCGCTCGCCACAAAATCACAGTGCGGCAACTGGCCTGGCCGGCCGACGCCTTAACTTTCGCGCGCCCCGCTCCGCTCAAAAGCGCGGTTTGGAGAGCCGGGCGGGCGGCGTATCGCGATAGATTTGCAGCCGGGTGACGCGCAGGCCGGCGACGCCGTGCTCCTCGATGGCGCGCTGCCAGGCGTGAAATTCCTCGATCGAGAGCTGATAGCGGCGGCAGGCCTCCTCGAGGCTGATCGTGCCGCGTCGCACCGCGCTGACCACGACGGCCTTGCGCCGGGCGACCCAGCGCTTGGTGTCCGTCGGCGGCAGGGCGTCGCCCGCAGAGAGTGGTGGTTCGGTTTCGCGATCGTCCATGAAGCGAAGTTAGTCGCGGCTCCGTTAAAGAAGCCCTAAGTCGCTTGTCCAAATAACCGAGAGATCTATTGCAATATTCCAACAATTATCGCGAACCTTCGACAGCACCCGGCGGCGGCCGCACGCCGCGGTCGAGGCCGGCGTCACGGCGGGGTTTATTGCCGCCTGGCGCTGCGCTAAGTTCACGGTCATGAGCGACGCCAAAAATCTGTTTAATCTGCTGCGGCAAAGCGCCGATCCGAAGGCCGTCGACGCGATCGAAAAATCGGTCGAAACCGCACCCGACCACGACCTCTGCCGGATCAACGCGCTCGATTTCGCGGCCCGGGCCGGGCTTGCCGAGGAGGCGGCGATCTCGGCCTTTCTTCATGCCGCCCGCCTCGGCCTTTTCGAATTGTCGTGGAACGTGCTTTGTCCGGGCTGCGGCGGAGTGCTCGCCGCGGGCGCCACGCTAAAGACGGTCGACCGCGACGAATACGATTGCGCGCTCTGCGCCGCCGGCTACGAGCCCAACCTCGACGAAATGGTCGAGGTGACGTTCACGGTCAGCCGGCGGGTGCGGCGGATCGCGGCGCATGACCCTGACGAATTGCCGGTCGCCGAATATCTTCGCCAGATCTTCTGGGGCTCGGGCATCGACCTGCCCGAGGATTTTGAGCAGCTGATCCAGGACATAACACTCGATTCGCTCGAGCTTCCGCCGGGCGGCAGAGCGCTCTTGTCATTACAATTGCCGGCCGAGTTCGTGATCGTCTTTGACCCCGTGACGCACGCGACGCAGTTCATCGACGTCAAGGGCGAGGCGACCCGCGAGCGCCAGAACCTGGCTGTGGTCTTCGATCGGGTGAACCCGCCCTCCGGCACCGTCACGCTGCGCCCGGGGCCGCTGCGGCTGTCGCTCGAAAACCGCGCGGATGTCCGCGTCCTGCCGGGCCTGTGGCTCGCCGGCGACAAGCTCCACGATCTGCTCGGCCGGCGGCGGCCGTTCCTGACCGCCAAGCGGCTGCTGACCAACCAGGTGTTCCGCGACGTCTACGGCGCCAACACGATCGATGCCGAGCAGCGGCTCAAGATCACCAGCCTGACCTTTCTGTTCACCGACCTCAAGGGCTCGACCGAGCTTTACGACCGGGTCGGCGATCTCGCCGCCTTCGACATGGTGCGCGCCCATTTCGCCCTGCTGAACGAGATCGTCGCGGCCGAGGCGGGGGCGGTCGTCAAGACGATCGGCGACGCGGTGATGGCGACCTTCCCGACACCGGACCGGGCGGTCGCCGCGGCACTGCGCATGCGCGAGGCGATGTACGGGCTTAACGCCGGGCGCGAGGGCGAGGACATGCTGCTCAAGATCGGCATCCACGAGGGACCCTGCCTCGCCGTGATGCTGAACGACCGCCAGGATTATTTCGGGCAGACGGTCAACATCGCCTCGCGCGTGCAGGGGCTCGCCAAATCGCGCTCGATCCTGGCCACGGGGGCGGTGGTCGACTATCCGCAGGCCTCGACCCTGCTCGCGGCGAGCGGGCTGACCCCAGTGGCGCAGCGCCGCCTGCTGCGCGGCGTCAGCGACGAACTCGCGGTCTACGAAATCCCCTAAAGTCACGGCGCGGACGCGGGTTCGGCGAGCGGCCGGACCTGGTCGACCAGCTGGCTGGCGAAGACCACACCGGCGGCGCTGACCGGCAATCCGGCGGCGGCCAACGCCTCGGCCGTCCAGGTGTTGCAGGTGTGGCTAAGGTCGTAGGTTCCGCTCGCGGCGTAAAAGAGGCTTTGCGGATAGGGGCCGGGGCCGAGCGGCCGTGGCGCGCCGGCGCTGTCCTTGGCGAAACTGTCCCACAGGATCCGGGCGAGCCGCGCCATTCCCTCGCGCGTGACGCGCAGGGGCACGACATTGCCGGGGCCGGCGAAGTCCTCGGGCGAAACGGCGAGCGGGATGACCAGCGTCACCGCCGGCCCCGGCGCACTCGCCCGCAGCGCATCGGCAAGGCCGGGGTCAGGGGCCATGTAATAGTCGCGCGCCCCCCAGCCGAAGACCAGAAAGCGGACGCCTGACGCGGCAGGTTGCAGCGAAGCGAGCGGCGATCCGAGCCTCGCCGCCGGCAGCACGATCTCGGTGTGCCAGCCGCGGGCGATGACATAGAGGGGCTCGGTGCGCGGCCCCGACAACGCCACCGGGGCGACCGACGGCGCAGCACAAGCGGCCAGGAAGAGCGCCATCGCGGCGAGCAGAACGCCCTCCCGGCCGCGCCGCCACCTGTCCGGACTTCGCGCCAAACCGACCCTCACCGCTGGATGCCGAACCACCGCCGCAACCCGCCTCCGCCATCGACCGGCCCACTGCCGCTGTTAGGGCAGCGTCAAAAGGCGTTGCAGCAGAGTGCGGCATCGACGCTCAAGGAAAAGCCGAGCGCCTCAGCGGGGACAACCTTCCCGCTTCCTGCCGCCTTTTGCTGTTTTTGCTGTTATTTGCAACAAATTATCAGCAAAACCCCCGGCCATAGTCCCGCTCCCTTTGCTCCAACCAGTCAACCGCCCCGCCAACGGGAGAAGAGCTACCATGCAATTATGGCAATTTTAATGCCGGTGTTTTGCCAAAGGACGAAGGCGGAGGACCTCGGGTGTCGGGGTCAAGCCGACAGCCCGATGCCTACCCGAAACGGCGCATAACATAACTAAAGAAACTCGCCAACGCAAGTTGCTGCCTTCTGGTTTCGCGATTTTTCGCAATTGGTCCAAAACGTCGCAAAGCGGTGTTGCTACTGTGAGCTTCGACCTTCGTGCTTTCAACTCGTATGTGTCATTGCTTCCAACCCCCCGTGTAGGCCGTCACGGCGTCACCCGCTGGCCGCGTCGCTTCGCGCGGGAGACGTCGTCAGAACGTCCATCCTTCGGCTTCCATAAACTCGGGAAGGGAGAGGCACTTGACGCCGAAATGCGCGCAGATGTTGGGAAATCTTAACGGCGTTCGGCTTCATCACCTCGATGGTGACGACTGTTCGGTCCTCACAAGCCGCGCGCGCGATGACGAAAGGGTCTGCCACACGGCCGCCGCGCAAGAGCTTCTTTTGCTCGATGTTTTGCTGAAAGTGTGGCACCGCATAAATTCTCGCAACGAAAGCGCCTTCCTCCGGCGTCGGCGTCGAGAATAGCGCACGGTTTTGCTTTGCCCATTCGAGCAGGCTTTCAATCGGCCCGTCCTCGATCTCGCGGAACACCTCGCGCGTCGACACAAGGCGGCCCGCGGCGACAAGCTGGTCGAATCGCTGCCAGAGAGTGGGGAAGCGATTTCGGTAGTAGTTGCGGAACAGGGCAGACAGGGGCGAGTTCTCGAAGACGTAGCTCACGTCCCACCCCTGAGGAAATATTCTTCTAGCGTGCCGACATTCTTCGGCTTCGTGTCGAGATATTCGCCGAGCTGCACGTCGTCGATGCGGTTCTGGTGGTATTGGCTAAAGGCGAGGGCCACATATTCGCGGCCGAGATACGCGAGCTTGCTCCAATAGGGATTGCCGCCGCTGCTGCCCTGCTTCTGCTCCGCCCATCGCCGTGCCGCGCTCGTGTAATCGCTCTGCGTTATCAGCCCGCGATCGAGGAACTTGCGGAAGATGAACTCGCGGCTGACATGGAACCGCGCCGCCAGCATTTCGGCAGTGCTTTCGGATGCGGGTTGCCCGGCAAAGGCCGTCTCGAACGCCTTTTCCGGCATCAAAAATTGCGCGGCAAAGCGGTTACAGAGCACCTCGATCTGCTTCGGCCGATCGGGAAGGTGCTCGACGTATTCATCCTCAAGCGGGTCGATGCCGCTCGTGTGAAAGAGAAGGTGCGCAAGCTCGTGGAACAGCGTGAATATCTGCCGGGTCTTCGCCGCGCTGTTGTTGACGTAGATGATCGGGAAAACCTCATCATAGAGGCTGAAGCCCGAAAAGCTTTCCTCGCGGAAGGCATCCTTGAACACGAAGATGCCGACGGAATGAATAAGCTGCCGCCATTCCCTGAGTGCTTGTTCGTCGTCGTGCCAGCCGGCTTGCTGTTCGAGTGACACGCCAAGATAGCTGCGCACGCGTGCGGCCATGGTGTCGACCGACATGCGGGGGCTGAACTCGACTTCGCGGGTATTAGGCGTGCGGCCGGATTGCGGCCTTGGCAAAGCTCGATGAGGCCGAGTTGAAACGCCTTGGCCTTCCTAAGTAACTGTTGTATCCGGCGCGGAAGCTGCTCGAACTCGGTTTCGGGCAGGGTGCGGAAAGTCTCTTGAATTGGTGGCACGCTGGGTGGCTGCGGGAAAAAGAACACCGCAACCGGGATACGGAACTCTTCGGCCATAGATTCGAGCTGCGGATAGCTCGGCAACGCATCGCCGGCTTCCCATGTCGCGATCTGGGCGAATTTCTTGGTCGCTTCGGCGAGCGTCATGCCGGCGCGTTTTCGCGCCCAGGCAATCAAGTCCTTATTGACCGGGATTCCCTCTCTCGGCATGTGTCATCTCCCCTGGTTCGAAAATGGCACAAAATCGACCGGAAGCCGATGGCCGGGTCTAACGGCACGAGGTTGGCCCAAAGCACACTGCCGACTGCCAACCACAAACCAAACAAGTGCGGCCAAAATTTGACGTCCGATCGTGATTTTTGCGGCTGGCCAATTGCGGGGCCGGGCAGCGGGCGTCATCGCCTGGAAGGCTGCGAGAGGTGGATCACCAGGTCAAGGGAGGTTGCAGCAACGATCCTTGCACGCCGCATGTACGCTCCGCGGCGCTTCCCTGCGGCGGCCCGGAGAGGATCGGGAGATCCGGGTTTGGCCTGTTCCTCGCGAGGTCGGGGTGAATTGACAGGGGCGGCGGATCATCATGCTTCGGTGCTTTTCTGCTGGGGAGCCGGGGTCGGCGGCGCCGGCAACGCCAACGGCGCTGCGGCACGACGGGACTGGAAAAAGACGAAACCGACAACGATTTCCCTGGCCGACATTACGGCGTCGCTTTGCCGGCGAGTGCAGCATCCGCGTCGACCCGGGTGAAGCCCTTCCTTGCCTTCTTCCCCAGCGCTTTAAGGGCGTCGCGAACGAATTTCGGCGCGTTGGCGTCGAGCAGCCGCCAGAACGGCGCTGAGAGCCTCGCATCTGCGAGAAAGGCCCAATCCAGCGGTTCGAGCGCCACCAGCAACGCCGCCAATTGGCTCGCCGCGATCTCCGCCCGCGTCATCGATCCGTTAAGCTTCCGCAACTCGAGTTCGAGGTCGAGCAGCCGGACGGAATTGATCAGGTTGACACTTTCCGGAAAAGCGAATGCGTCTACGTTCTTATGAAATTGCTCATTATAGATGTAACAGCAATCGTACTGCTGCTCCTTGTAATAAGTCATGATGTGCCAGAAGATCTGCTCCTGCCGCGGATTTTTCATGCCGGTTTTGTGGTTCTCGTACGGCTTCCCGGCGGTCTTCGCGGCCGGGTCGGGTGCGGGACAGATCGTGCAGGGGTGCGCGGCGGCGACCTCCCGCGAATTGTCCGCCTTGCCCTTGGCTTCAGGCAGACTGTCGATCGACTCCGGCGCCAGATCCCTGCTGCGCGGCGGCGGCGGTTGAATCCAGAAGGCGCGAAACTCTGACTTGTAGGCGTCGAGAAGCTCGCTCCAGCTGGTCGCGGTCGGCAGCCTCGGCGACAAATCCGCGACATGTTGCGCCTCGTGAACAAACGTATTCCTGAACTGGTCCTCGGTCGCCTCCAGGCCGCGGTCAAACAGCAGAATGTGGCCCGGGGAAAAGGGCGGTGGCGGGCTCGCCGATGCCGGAGGCGGGGCCGGGGTCTGCTGAGGCGCGGGCTCGCTCTCGCCGGGCAGCCGCTCGACCTTCGGCGGCAGCGACTGGATGGTGAGAGGAGCGCTGGCGGCGGTCGGCAGCACCATGCCAAAGGAGCTCCCGGCATCGACCAGCAATCCGGCGCCCCGAGCCTTGGGGTCGGCCGGATAATCGCCGCCGATCTGCGGGTATTGGACGCGCGTATCGAAATGCAGATCGGCGTCGTAATGCGTCGGGCTGAGGATCGTCAGGGTCAGCCTGCCGGCGTCGAGCAGGGCGGCCGAGTTATGGACGAGGTTGTCGGGATCGAGGAAGCCGCGTTTGGGGTCGGGCTGGAGTCGCCGCGCGTTGTCGAGAAACCCGGCAATGCGCCGCTGCTGGTCCTGGTGCCAGGCGATCCGCTGGACCCGGGGGTCATGTCTGCGAGCGTCCTCCTCTTGCTTCTCCTCCTCCGCCTCCGACAGCGGTCCCAGCGGCCGTCCGCATCACCGCCATCGGAGCGCGCGTGGTCAGCGGCAGCCGGTTGCCGGGGCCGGGAAAAGCGGGCGCCGCGCGCTGCTGCACGACATGGGTCAGTTCGTGCGCGATCAGTTCCCGGCCGGCTTCGGTCGTCAGGCAGATAGCGATCGGCGTCGAAAGCGATGTGGCCTCCAACGGTATAGGCAACGGCACCGAGCGCGCGGGCCGACGCGGCGCCGACGCCATCGTCATGGATGCGGACCGCGGAAAAGTCGTGGCCGAAGCGCGGCGCAAAATAGGCCTGCAGCGCGGGGTCGAGCGGCCGTCCGGGTCCAGCGGGCAGATCGGCCGCCGGCGCCGACATGACCGCGACCGCGCTGGCGGCACGTGCCGGGTTCGTCAGGCCCTGGCGTTGCGACGCGGACGGCTTCAAGCGCGCTTGCGCCGGTCACGATCGCGGCGACGCGGTCCGCCTCGCGCTCCAGCGCCTCCGTCGCCCGCCAGAGGCCGAATTTCGTCGCGGCGACCCGATTGCCCGGCGACTTGCCACCCGCGCCGGTGGCGGCCTTCGTCCGCGCTTCCTGATGCGACAAAGCGAACATTAAAGCAGCCCGCCTGCTGCTGACTGGCCGAGCGTAGCCCAACATGCCACCGCACGCCACGCCCCGACCTGAATTGCCGGTCCAACTGCTCCTCCCCGCCGCTCGGGGGTGAATTGACAGGGGCGGGCGGGATCATCATACTTTGGCGCTTTCCTGCTTGGGATCCGGGGTCGGGGGCGCCGGCCGCGCCAGGGCGAGGAGAGTGCCGATGACGGGCGGTCCCGGTTGCGCCGATTGGCGTTGGAAATGGCGGCAAAGTGCTGCCGCGGTCGAGCGACGACGACGATAGTCGCCGCGTTTCCAGCCGTTCCAACCCAAAGCGCAGGAGAATTTCTGTGATACCAGCCGTTATGCCGACCTACGGTCGGTGGGATGTCGCCGTCGACCGGGGCGAGGGTTGCTATCTCTACGCCACCGACGGGCGCAAGTTTCTCGATTTCACGAGCGGCATCGCGGTGACCGGGCTCGGCCACTGCCATCCGCACGTCGTCGACGGCCGTCACCGAGCAGGCGAAGCGCCTCTGGCACACCTCGAATTTGTTCCGCATTCCGGGCCAGGAGAAGCTGGCGCAGCGGCTCGTCGACAATTGTTTCGCCGACACCGTGTTCTTCGGCAATTCGGGCGCGGAGGCGGTCGAACTCGCGATCAAGGTCGCGCGCAAATACCAGAGCGAGACCGGGCATCCGGAGCGGTTCCGCATCATCGGCTGCGGCGGGTCGTTTCACGGCCGCACCTACGCCACCCTCGCGGCGGCCGGCAACGAAGCCTATCTGAAGGGTTTCGGCCCGGTCTTCGAAGGCTTCGACCATGTCGCCTTCGGCAATTTGAACGAGATGCGCGCGGCGGTCGGCAAGGAGACGGCGGCGATCCTGGTCGAGCCGGTGCAGGGCGAGGGCGGGGTGCGCACGCCGCCGCCGGGCTATCTGAAGGGGCTGCGCGAGATCGCCGACGAATTCGGCCTGCTCTTGGTCTATGACGAGGTGCAGTGCGGGATGGGCCGCACCGGCAAGCTCTTCGCCCATGAATGGGAGGGGGTTCCGCCCGACGTCATGGCGATCGCCAAGGCGCTCGGCAACGGCTTCCCGATCGGCGCGTGCCTGGCGACCGAGCGCGCCGCAATCGGCATGGTCCCCGGCAGCCATGGCTCGACCTTCGGCGGCAACCCGCTGGCGACGGCGGCCGGCAACGCCGTCCTCGACATGATGCTGGCGCCGGGCTTTTTCGGGAAGGTCGAGGCCACCGCGAAGCTGTTGCGCGGGCGGCTGCAGGGGCTGGTCGAGGCCTATCCGAGGCTTTTCGCGGAGTTGCGCGGCTCGGGCCTGCTGCTCGGCATCCGCTGCGTCGTCCCGGCCGGAGAGATCGTCACCAAATTGCGCGAGAACGGGCTTTTGACCTTGACCGCCGGCGAGAACGTGTTGCGCATCCTTCCGCCGCTGATCGTCGGCGAAAGCGAGATCGACGAAGCGCTCGACCTGATGCAAAAGGTCGCGCGGGAGTGGCCGGCGTGAGCGCCGCCAGAACGGTCGCGATCGACGGGCGGCACCGGCCGCCCGACCCGCCGCGCCACTTTCTCGACCTCGACCGCTTCGACACGGCGACGCTGAAGGGCATCCTCGACATCGGGACCGCGTTCAAGAATGGCCGCCGCGATCGGCCGCTCGCCGGCAAGACGCTAGCGATGATCTTCGAAAAGCCGTCGACCCGCACCCGCGTCTCGTTCGAGGTGGCGATGCGCCAGCTCGGCGGCGACACGATCTTTCTCAACACGACCGACAGCCAATTGGGCCGTGGCGAGACGATCGCCGATACCGCGCGCGTCTTGTCGCGCTATGTCGACGCCATCATGATCCGCACCAACCAGCCGCAAAAGCTCGACGATCTGGCGCGGTACGCGACCGTCCCGGTGATCAACGGGCTGACCGACACCTCGCATCCCTGCCAGATCATGGCCGATGTCATGACCTTGCAGGAGCGCAAGGGTACGGCCGCCGGGCGGGTCGTGGCCTGGTGCGGCGACGGCAACAACGTCGCGGCAAGTTGGATCCATGCCGCCGTGCGCTTCGATTTCACGTTGCGGCTCGCCTGCCCCGAGGTGCTCAGTCCGTCACCGCAACTCCTCGACTGGGCGCGGCGCGAGGGCGGCCAGGTGCAGCTGACGACCGATCCCGATGAAGCCGTCGCCGGGGCGGACTGCGTTGTCGCCGACACCTGGATTTCGATGGGCGTGGAGGCCGAGATCAACCGCCACAACCTGCTCGCCCCTTACCGCGTCGACGAGCGGCTGATGGCGCAGGCTAAGCCCGACGCGATCTTCATGCATTGCCTGCCGGTCAAGCGCGGCGAGGAGGTGACCGCGGGCGTGGTCGACGGGCCGCAATCGGCCGTGTGGGACGAGGCCGAGAACCGATTGCATGCGCAAAAGGGCATTCTCGCCTGGTGCCTCGGGTGATCCGTCGGAGCCCTGCAGCTTGAGCCCTTCGCCCGACACTGCGACCGACGACCTCGTCCAGCCCTTTCGCATCGATCCCTTCGCGCTGCGTGGCCGGCTGGTCCGGCTCGGCCCGGCGATCGACCGCATCCTGTCGCAGCACGCCTATCCGGAGCCGGCGGCGCGGATGCTGGGCGAGGCCATCACGCTCGCGGTGTTGCTGGCGGGCGCTCTCAAATACGACGGCGTCTTCACCTTGCAGACCAAGGGTGACGGGCCGATCCGGCTGATCGTCGCCGATGTGACGACGGCGGGCGCGCTGCGCGGCTATGCGCAATACGACGAGGAGAAGCTGGCGGCGGCGGGGCCGGCGCTGTCGGTACCGGCTCTCCTAGGTTCGGGCTATATCGCCTTTACCGTCGACCAGGGCGAGCACACCGACCGTTACCAGGGGATCGTCGAATTGGCCGGGGTGAGCCTCGCCGATTGCGCGCAGCATTATTTCCGCCAGTCGGAACAAATCCAGGCCGGCATCAAGCTCGCCGTCGGCCGCGCCGGGCCCGATGGCGCCTGGCGGGCCGGCGGATTGATGCTGCAGCGGGTGCCGCCCGAGGGTGGCTACGGCGTCATCGCCGACGATGTCGAGGACGGCTGGCGCCGCTCGATGGTGCTGATGAGTTCGGCGACCGCGGAGGAGCTGGTCGATCCCGGGCTGACGCCGCACCGGCTGCTGTTCCGTCTCTTCCACGAGGACGGCGTCAGGGTCTTCGACACCCATCCGCTGGCCGCGCGCTGCCGCTGCTCGCGCGAGCGCATCGAGGGAATCCTGCCACTCTTTTCGCCCGAGGAACTCGCCGAGATGCAGCAGGAGGGAGTCACGACCGTGACCTGCCAGTTCTGCAATCAGAGCTATCTCTTCGACGCGGACGATCTGGCCCGTCTGACGCCGGCGCGGCTGGTGACGCCGCGATGACGGCCTCCTACGCCGAGGAATGGCAGGCGCGCTTTGGCGAGACCGCGGCGCCGGCCGAAGACCTCCCGGACCTGCCCTGGCTGCGCCAGACCCTGCTGCGGCGCACCCATCGCCGCTATGCCGATCGCCCGGTTGCCGAGGGATTGCTGCGGCTGCTGCTGGGGGCCGCCTTCTCGGCCTCGTCCAAATCGGATTTTCAGCAGGCCTCGGTGATCCGTGTCCGCGACCGGGCTCGCCGCGACGGGCTCGCCGCGCTCGTTCCGGACATGCCGTGGATCGGCAATGCGCCGGTGTTTCTGGTGTTCTGCGGCGATGCGCGACGGCTCGAACGGCTGGGCGCGTTGCATGGCCACGCGGCGGGGAACGCCGGGCTCGAAGCCTTCTTCAACGCCGCGGTCGACGCGGCACTCGTGATGCAGACCTTTATCCTGGCGGCCGAGACGGCGGGGCTCGGCTGCTGCCCGATCAGCGTGTTGCGCAATCACGCCGTCGCCGTCGCCCGGATACTGGAACTACCCGACCGGGTTTTTCCGGTGGCCGGGCTCAGCCTCGGCTATCCCGCGCTCGAAGGCCATATCAGCATGCGCCTGCCATTGGCCGCGACCTGTCACGCCGATCGCTATGACGATTCGCGGCTTGCCCCCGAGATCGAGGATTACGACCGGCGCCGCGCAGCCCGCTTCCAGATCCCGCGCGCACAGCAGCGCGCCCCGGAGGTCTTCGGCTACGCCGATTTCTACGGCTGGTCCGAGGACAAGGCGCGGCAGGCCGCCGCCCAGGCCGAAGGCCAGACCTTCCCCGCCTATCTACGCGACAGCGGCTTCACCTTCGACTGAAAGCCCGAGGGGGCGCGCGGCAGATTGCGCTTTGGCGCAGCTCGGCGGCCGCACTACATTTGCCCCACCGCTAGCGAAAAGAGCCGCAATGATCGCCTCGTCGCCGTCCCACCGCAGGCTTTTGGGCGCCGCCATCGCGCTATCGACGAGCCTGGTTCTCTCCGGCTGCGACAGCGCCGGCGCGGGGACCAATTCTCGCGCGGCCGCGGCCGACCCCGCCGACCTCGCACTGATCCAGGACGTGGTCAACCAGGTCGAAAAGAACTACGTCGAACCGGTCCCGCACGAGCGCCTCGTCGACGACGCGTTGAAGGGCATGTTGAGCCGGCTCGACCCGCATTCCGACTATATGGACGAGGACCAGTATCAGCAGATGACCGCCGTCACCCGCGGCAAGTTCGGCGGCATCGGCATCGAACTGACCCTCGAAGCCCGCGTTCCCGAGGTCATCTCCCCGATCGAGGGCACGCCCGCGGCCAATGCCGGCATCGAGCCCGGCGACCGGATCGTCAGGATCGACGGCCAGCCGACCACCGGGATGGATGTCGAGGCGGTCGTCAAACGGCTGCGCGGCGACCCCGGCAGCCGCGTGATATTGCAGATCGTGCGCAACGACCGGCCGCCCTTCGATGTCACGTTGACCCGTGCGGTGATCCGCGTCGTCTCGGTCAAGTCGGATCTCAAACCCGGCAAGATCGGCTACCTCCGGATCACCACCTTCAGCGAGAACACCGCCAACGAGATGGCCGAGGCCATCGCGAAATTGAAGGCGCAGGCGCACGGCCAGTTGAACGGCGTGATCCTCGACCTGCGCAACAATCCAGGGGGTCTCCTCGACGCCGCGGTCGATGTCAGCGGCGAGTTCGTCAATGGCGGGATCGTGGTCACGACGCGTGGCCGCAACCGCGACGACGACCACGTCTACCGCGCCCCGGTGGCGGGCGATCTGTTGCGCGGCACCCCGCTTGTCGTGCTGATCAACGGCGCCTCGGCCTCAGCCGCCGAAATCGTCGCCGGCGCCCTGCAGGACCACCGCCGCGCCACCATCATGGGGAGCCGCAGCTTCGGCAAGGGTTCGGTGCAGACGATTATCCCGATCCAGGGCCACGGCGCGCTGCGGCTGACGACCGCACTCTACTACACGCCGTCGGGCCGCTCGATCCAGGGCAACGGCATCAATCCGGACATTGTGGTCGGGCTGCCGAAAAACCAGCAGGTCGCCAATGCTCTGGTGACCTACGAGAGCGACCTCTACGGCGCCTTCAAGAATGGCGGCGCGCTGAACCCGCGGAAGCCGCTAGCGCCCACCGCCGCCGGCGGCGGTCCCGCCGCGGCCGAGCCCTACGACCGGCCGATCAAGCCCATCAACATCGGCACCGCCAACGACGCGCAATTCGAAGCCGCACTCGATTATCTGCAGCGCGCGGTGCGGCGCGACGCCGGCGCGCGCCACGGCTGAGGCGGCGGCGGTTCAGCGGCGCGACGGGAGCGGCAGCCGCAGAACAAAGGTGCTTTTGAGCCCGCGCCCAAACCAGCGCAGAAACGCGCCGAGGCTGGCGAGGTGGCCGTAATCCTCAAACTGGAACAGCACGAAAAGCGCGTAGGCCTTTCTCGGGTCGAACCCTTTGCGGCAGATCCGGATGCGCACGAACATCGTGATGCCGAGATCGGTCAGATGGTTGTTGCGCAGCGCTTCCTTCATCGTCAGCTTCGGCACCTCGATGACGAAATCGCCATGGATTTCCCGCAGCGCTATCGACGAGCCGGCCGCGCCTCGTATCGTAATGGAGGCGGCGTTCGCCCAGCTTCGAAACCGAAGCCGCGCGGAAACGCACAGCGCAGCAGCAAGCCGAAAGGTTTTCAGTTTCCGCGTTCGAGCCCGGCGACATCCGCTGCCGCGAGCGTTACGTCGCTTTCCTCCTCCCGGCGCTGTCCGCTCAGTCGAGCCAGCGCCGCGGGCTCCATCATCCGATAGGCTGAGGGCGGGACCGAAACGCTGCTGAAATCGCCGAGATCGAGCGTCGTGTAGGGCGGCAGCAGCCGGGCGCGCGAGGCCCAGATGGCGCTCGAGATCGCGATAGGTCGTGCGGTAATCGTTCGCCCAGCGGCTGTCGTCGCGCTCGAAGACCGCCTGGCTCGCAAATGGCAGGTAAATATCGGCGCCGAGGCGGTCGCACAGGCGGCAGACAGACTCCACGTAATGTCGTGCCGAGCTCAGCGAGACGATGCCGTCGTCATCGTAGAAAGCTGTTGACGATGCTCGCCGGCGAATAGCTGCACAGCAGGATGCGCGGCTTGCCGATGCGCTCGGCCAGGCGGCGGACCGCGCGTAATATCGGTGGCGGCGGTTTGGCGTCGTTGAAGTTGAGGATCAGCGCCGAGGGCGTGTCGACGATCAGCAGGCTGTCGTCGTTCCATACCGGGAGCGACAGGATCGAAACACCCTCGCACGAAAGCGTGCCAACGCTGCGGTGCGAGGCCTCCGCGCGAAAGCCTCGTTCGGCCAGATAGTCGAGATAGCCGCGCTCGGCCAATGCCGGGAAAAGATAGGTCGGGCCCCGGCCGAGGCGGCGGATCGAAGGCATGTGAAAATGGTCGGGATGCTCGTGCGTCACATAAACGGCCGCGCTTCCCGCCAGCCAATCGATCTCCTCGGGCGAGGGGTAATGCTGCAGCCACCAGCTGCGCCAATAAACCGAGCCGACGAGCCACGGGTCGGTCAGCAACAGCGGGCTCTCGCCGTCGCGGTAGAGGGCGAGCGAGGCGTGGCCGAGCGTGCGCGCCTTAAGCGAAGGCAAGGGCAATGATGCCGAGCGGTCGGTCTTAGCCGAGCCCGGCGATGAGCGGCGCTAGGAAGTCGCGCAACACCGGCGACCATTTCGCGTGTTCGGGCCCGCTCGCGGAATGGCCGAGTTCGGTGTCGATCTCGAAATAGCTCGCGCGTGATGCCGGCGGCGGCCAGATCCGCCATGACGCCCGGCGCGATCGAGGGCGGGAACAGCCGGTCGGTGCGGCTCAGAACGTAGAGCACTTTGGCCTTGATCCTGGAGAAATCCTTGACCGTGTCGTAGCTGAGCGTGCCGCGCCGCAGGATCACGAGCGAGTTGGCGTCCCAGCTCTTTGCCCAGGCGGCGGCTTGCGCGCGGATTTCCGCCTCGCGCGCCTCGGGGTCGGGAAAGCGGCCGGCGAGTGCGGCCTCGATGCCGTTGCGCTTCAGCATCTCGACCCGTAATTGCGTCAGCACGGTTTTGGCCTCGCCCCTGCCGTAGTAATGCCCGCCGTGCCAATCGGGATCGGCGGCGAGCCGCGCCTGGAGTTCGGCGAGACTCTCTTCGACATTCTGCGAGCGGGGTGCCGTCACCACCGGGACGACCGCGTCCATGAAATCGGGATAGCTCACGGCCCACTGGAACGCCTGGTAGCCGCCGTAGGAGGGACCGGCGACGGCGACCAGATGGCGCACGCCGAGACTGTCGAGGAGCGCCTTTTCCGCCGCGACGATGTCGCGCACCGTGATCGCCGGAAAATCGGCGCCATAGGCGCGCCCGGCGCGCGGGTCGATACTCGCCGCATTGGTCGAGCCGTAGGACGAGCCCAACATGTTCGAGGAAACGACAAAGAGCCGGTCGGTGTCGATCGCCTTGCCGGGACCGATCAGCCCATCCCACCAACCGGGCAAATTGCCGTTCGCCGGGTTGCGGCCGGCGGCGTGGTGGCTGCTGGTGTAGCCGTGGGCGATCAGGACCGCGTTGCGCCCATCGGCGGCGAGCCGGCCATAGGTTTCGTATGCGATCTTCGCCTCGGGCATGACGGCGCCGTTCTGCAGCCGAAAGTCGCGGATCGCGAAGCGGCGGTCCTCGACGGTTCCGAGATCGGCGCTGGGAGAGATGCTGTCGGGCATGTCGGCGGCCTCTGGATCGGTGTAGCCGGAATTGTGCCAGCGGGCCCGGTCGATGTCACGGCGCACTTTGCGCGGCGGCTGCTCCGCGCTAAACCCTGGTGATGCTTCGCGCCGCCATATTGCTGGGCATGCTGTTGCTGACCGGCTGCCTCGGCGGCGGGCCGGCGCCATTGCCCGCCGAACGGGCATGGGCCCGGTTTCCGCCGGGAGGTGTCGTCGACGTGATTTCGATCGAGGCGCTGAACCGGTTGCTGCTGCGCAGCGCCGAACTGGTGGCGCCCGACGGGCAGGTGACGCCCTCGGCGGCGATCGCCGTCAACCCGGCACCGCCCGACATGCTCTCGCAGCAGATTCCCGACGGCCCCTATTCGGGCGCCACCTTCGGCGTCAGCAATTTCGCCTCGAATGCGCCGGGATCCGGGGTCGCCGCCGGCGTACCGCAGAGCAGCAACCGGTTACTGGCGATGCTCGCAACGACTTCGATCACCCTGCCCGATCCGGTCGAATACCGCCGCGACTGGCGCGCCTACCGCATCCGCCTGCATTTCGGCGACCCGCCGGGCCCGGTCGAGACCCGCGAGATCGCCGCCCCCGAGCCGCCGCCCGAGACTTAGCCGCCGCCCAAGGGTTAGGCGATCACACGTTGTCGAGCTTGGCGCCGCCGGGGGTGCCGATCATCGCGAGAACTTCGCGCCGGCTCAGCGGATCGTTGCGGAAGGCGCCGAGCATGCGGCTCGTCACCATCGTGACGCCCGGCTTGTGCACGCCGCGGGTGGTCATGCACTGGTGCGCCGCCTCGATCACCACGGCGACACCTTTGGGCTGCAATACCTCGTCGAGCGTGTTGGCGATCTGTGCGGTCATCTTTTCCTGGATCTGGAGCCGCCGCGCGAACACCTCGACAAGCCGCGCCAGCTTCGAGATGCCGACCACCCGGTTATTCGGGATATAGGCGACATGCACCTTGCCGATGATCGGCGCGATGTGGTGCTCGCAATGCGATTCGAAGCGGATGTCCTTCAGGACGACGATTTCGTCGTAGCCGTCGGTCTCCTCGAAGGTGCGCTGCAACAACGCCACCGGATCTTCGTCATAGCCGCCGAAGAATTCGCTATAGGCGCGCACCACCCGGTCGGGCGTGCCGAGCAGCCCCTCGCGGTTCGGATCGTCGCCGGCCCAGCGGATCAGCGTGCGCACCGCCTCCTCGGCTTCGGCTCGGGTTGGCCGGCCGGCATCGGCCGGGCGCCGCGATCGATCTTCGGAAACCGGCGAGGACAGGTCGAACATACGCGCCATCAGACTTCTCTTTTTCTGGTGAACAATCGAACCCCGGAGCGGCGAGCCGGGATCAGTTGAGACGGACGGCCTGATGCGGGCTGTCGAGCGAAAAGGCGGGGATCCGCACCGCGAAGCTCTCGCCGCCCTTGGTCTCCATCTCGTAGCTGCCGACCATGATGCCCGACGGTGTCGGCAACGGCGTGCCGCTGGTGTATTCGAAGCTCTCGCCCGGGCCTAGCACCGGCTGCTCGCCAACCACTCCCGGCCCCCGCACCTCCTGCATCTGGCCGCGATTGTCGGTGATCTTCCAGTGGCGCCGGCGCAGTTGCACGGTTTCCTCGCCGCGGTTTTCGATGCGCACGTGGTAGGCCCAGACGTAGTGGTTCTCGGCCGGCGAGGATTGGTCCTCCAGGTAGAACGGCTTGACCGTAATCTTGATTGCTCGCGTGGTTTCCGAATAGGTCACTGGACGGCCCTCGCTACTTCGACCCGGCGGGCGTCTTGACGGCGGCGCGGGTCATGCTCGACGAACAATGTCGGTCGGCGGCAGGAAGAGGTCAAGATCAGCGCGCCGGCGCCAGCAACTCCAGGATGTGTTCGTCGGCCGCGCGTCCCGAACCTTGCGGGCTGATCGTCTGGATGCAGACATGGTCGGCGCCGGCGTCCCAGTGCTGCTGGATGCGGGCGCGGATCGCCGCCTCGTCGCCCCAGGCGACCATCGCGTCGAGGAAGCGGTTGGAGCCGCCGCCGGCCAGGTCATCCTCGCCAAAGCCCTGGCGGCGCCACCCGTTGACATAATTCTCCAGTTGCAGATAGCGCGACAACGCCTGCCGCGCGGCACTGCGCGCCGCCGCCGGATCGGTCTCGCGCAGCACCCAGACCTCCGGACACAAAAGCTTGCCGGGGCCGAGAATGCCACGCGCCTGCGCGGTGTGCTCCGGGGCCGTGTTGTAGGGGTGCGCGCCGTCGGCAAGCTCTGCAGAAAGCTTCATCATGCGCGGGCCGAGTGCCGCGACGATCGTCAGCGGCCGCTCGCGCGGCATCGGCGCCCCATAGGGCGCGTCGCGCATCGCTTCGAGATAGGCCCGCATCGTCGCCACCGGCTTATCGTAGGTATGGCCCCGCACGCCCTCGACCATCGGCGCGTGCGATACCCCCACGCCGAGCAGGAACCTGCCGTCCGATTGCTCGGCCAGAGCCCGCTGGCCGTTCGCCATCGCCATCGCGTCGCGGGCGTAGATATTGGCGATGCCGGTCGCCACGATCAGCCTCTTGGTGTGGGCGAGGAGCCATGCCGAGTGGACGAGCGCGTTGCGCCCGCGGCTCTCCGGGATCCACATCGCGGAATAGCCCCAGGCCTCGACGCGCCGGGCGAACTCAGCCGCCTCCGCCGCGCGCATGCCGTCCATTGAAATCCAGACGCCGAGCTTGCCGAGTTCCATTGCCCGCCTCCCGAGCTGCCGATGCGGGCAGTGTGAATCGCCAAGAGGGCTTCGTCCAGCCCGCTGCGTCGATCGGTCATTCGACCGGGGGCGACGACGGGCCTTGCTCCGCCGTTGAGGGTGCGCGATATCAGACCGGTGCCGACCCTCATTCTCATCGTTTTTGTCGACCTCGTCGGGTTCGGCCTCGTCATCCCGCTTCTGCCCTATTACGCGGTGCGCTTTGACGCCTCGCCGCAGCAGGTGACCGTACTGCTCGCGGTCTATTCGCTGGCGCAACTGGTCACCGCACCGCTATGGGGACGGCTCAGCGACCGCATCGGGCGGCGGCCGGTGCTGATGGCGAGCATGGCGGCCTCGGCCTTGGCCTATCTCTGGCTTGGCAATGCCGAGGAGTTGTGGATGCTCTACGCCGCGCGGGCGCTGGCCGGAGCCTGCGCCGGCAACATCGCCGCGGCACAGGCCTATATCGCCGACGTGACCAAGCCCGAGGACCGCGCCCGCGGTATGGGCATGATCGGCGCCGCGTTCGGTTTCGGTTTCATTATCGGCCCGGCCTTGGGCGGGTTTCTCGCCGGCGCCGATCCTGCCACGGCCGATCTCGCCAAGCCGGCCTGGGTGGCCGCGGCACTCTCGGCATTGGCCCTTCTCGGCGTGGCGATTTTCTTGCCGGAGAGCCGCAAGCCGGCGACCGGGCGGCAAGCGCCCGGGGCAGAGCCGTCTGCAGGCGATCTTTGGCGCGCTGCGGCGGCCGGTCCTGGGGCGGCTGATCCTGATCTTCTTTCTCGTCATCCTGGCGTTTGCCGGCATGGAGAGCACGTTTGCGCTGTGGGCGATGCGGCAGTTCGAATGGGGACCGGCGCAGATCGGCTATGTCTTCGCCTATGTCGGCGTCTTGTCGGCGGTATTGCAGGGCGGGCTGATCGGTCGGCTCAACGCGCGCTTTGGCGAGGAGCGGCTGGTGCTGTGCGGCCTCGGCCTGATCGGCGCCGGGCTGCTGATCCTGCCCGAAGCCCGCGACATTCCGATCCTCGGCGTCGCCGTCAGCGCGCTGGCGCTCGGCATCGGTTTGACGCAGCCCACGCTCAACAGCCTGATCTCGCGCCGCGCCGGGGCGGGTGAGCAGGGTGCGGTCCTGGGCGTATCGCAATCGGTCGGCAGCCTCGCCCGCGTGCTAGGGCCAGTTTCCGCCGGCTTCTTCTTCTCGCAATGGGGCCGCAACTGCGCCTTCTGGTGGGGGGCGGCGCTGGTCGCCGCGGCCCTGCTGCTGGCCCGCGAACTGCTGCGCCAGCGCGCCGACGCAGGGGCTTGCCGGCGGACCCGCCGCGTGATCCCCGGCGGCCGCTTTCCGACGCCGGGACCACCGCGGCAGAAGGGCCGGCTGAAGGACGAACTGCGCGCGCTGAAATCGCTGGCACCCTATCTGTGGCCGCGCGATTCCTGGGGTTTGCGCGGCCGCGTCATGCTGGCCGTCGCTCTCCTGATCGCCGGCAAGCTTGTCAACATCGCCGTGCCGTTCCTCTACCGGGACGCGGTCAACGCGCTCTCGCCCGGTCATGACGTGGTCGCCGTCCCGGTGATGCTGATCGTCGCGTATGGGCTGGCGCGGGTCATGTCGCAGGGCTTCAACGAGCTGCGCAACGCCGCTTTCGCCAAGGTCGGCCAGCGCGCGGTGCGTCAGGTGGCGCTCTCGGCCTTCCGTCATGTCCATGCGCTGTCGTTGCGTTTTCACCTCGATCGCCGCACCGGCGGACTGGCGCGGGCGATCGAGCGGGGTACGGCCGGCATCGATTTCCTGTTGAGCTTCATGCTCTTCAACGTCGTGCCGACGCTCTTCGAGATCCTGCTCGTCTGCGGCATCCTGTGGCGGCTTTACGACTGGGCCTTCGCCGCGGTGACCTTCGTCACGATCGCGATCTATATCGGTTACACCTTTTCAGTCACCGACTGGCGCGTGCGTTTCCGCCGCGAGATGAACGAGCGCAACACCGAGGCGAACACCAAGGGGGTGGACGCGCTGCTCAATTTCGAGACGGTCAAGTATTTCGCCAATGAGGAGCATGAGGCACGGCGCTACGATGCGGCGCTGCGCGCCTACGAGCGCGCCGCGGTGAGGAGCGAGACGACCCTGGCGCTGCTCAACCTCGGCCAGGGCTCGATCATCGCCGCGGGGCTCGTCGGCATCATGATCCTTGCCGGAGAGGGGGTCGCCGCCGGGCGGATGACGATCGGCGACTTCGTGCTGGTCAACGCCTATCTGATCCAGCTCTACATGCCGCTCAATTTCCTCGGCATGGTCTACCGCAACATCAAGCAGTCGCTGACCGATCTCGAACAGATGACGGCGCTGATGGCGGTCAAGCCCGAGATCGAGGACCGGCCGGCGGCGCCCGCATTGGTCGTCGGCGCCGGCGCGGTCGCGTTCCGCCGGGTTTCCTTCCGCTACGATCCGCGACGGCCGATCCTGCGCGAGGTCGATTTTGCCGTCCCGGCGGGAGCCAAGGTCGCCATTGTCGGACCGAGCGGGGCCGGCAAGTCGACGATCGCGCGCCTCCTCTTCCGCTTTTACGATGTCGATCAGGGTGCGATCGAGATCGACGGCCAGGACATCCGCGAGGTCACGCAGGATTCGCTGCGCCGGGCGATCGGCGTCGTGCCGCAGGACACGGTGCTGTTCAACGACACGATCTATTACAACATCGCCTATGGCCGCCCCGAGGCGACCCGCGCCGAGATCGAACTCGCCGCACGCCTCGCCCGCATCGACGAATTCGTCGCCTCGCTTCCCGACGGCTACGAGACGACGGTCGGCGAGCGCGGGCTCAAACTGTCGGGCGGCGAAAAGCAGCGCGTCTCGATCGCGCGGGTCATTCTGAAGGCGCCGCGGATCCTGGTGTTCGACGAGGCGACCTCCGCACTCGACACAAGGACCGAACGCGAAATCCAGGCGAGCCTCGCGGCGATCGCTGCCGACCGCACCACGCTTGTCATCGCCCACCGGCTCTCGACCGTGGTCGACGCCGACGAGATCCTGGTGCTCGACGGCGGCCGCATCGTCGAACGCGGCAGCCACTCCCGGCTGCTGCGCGAGGACGGCGTCTACGCTGCGATGTGGGCGCGTCAGCAGGAGGCGGCGCGGCGCGAAGCCGCCCTTGCGGCGGAGTGAAGGGCAAGCTCGCCGACGAGCTGATCGCCGGCGACCGCCGGGCCTTGGCGCGCGCGGTGACACTCGTCGAAATCGACCCGCGAGGAGGACCGCGTCGCCGCCGAAGCCCTGGTCGAAAGATTGCTGCCGCGCACCGGCAAGGGGGTGCGGATCGGCGTTTCGGGGCCGCCGGGTGCGGGGAAATCGACGCTGATCGAGCGCTTCGGGCTCGACGGCGTCGCGCTCGGGCATCGCATCGCCGTGCTCGCCGTCGATCCGGGGTCGAAGCGCGGCGGCGGCGCGATCCTCGCCGACAAGACGCGGATGGCGGAACTGGCGCGCTCGCCGCACGCCTTTGTCCGCCCGTCCTCGGCCGGCGTCAAGGAGGGTGGCGTCGCGCGCCGGACCCGCGAGGCGATCCTGTTGTGCGAGGCGGCGGGCTATGACGCCGTCATCGTCGAGACGGTCGGGGTGGGCCAATCCGAGACCGCGGTCGCCGAGATGGTCGACATGTTCGTGCTGGTATTGCCGCCGGCGGCCGGCGACGAATTGCAGGGCTTGAAGCGCGGCGTTGTCGAACTCGCCGACCTGATCCTCGTCAACAAGGCCGACGGCGCCTTCGCCGAGGCGGCGTACCGCGCCGTCGCGGACTATGCCAATGCGGTGCGGCTGATCCGCCCGTCCCATGCCGAGTGGCAGGTCGAAGTGCGCGCGGTCTCCGCCCTCGAAGGCAAGGGTATCCGCGAGATCTGGGAGGACGTCGCGCATTTCCGCGCCGCTCTCGAACGCAGCGGCGCCTGGACACGTCACCGCGCCGAGCAGGCCCGCGCCGCACTCTGGTCGGAGATTTCCGACAGCCTCCTCGACCAGTTCCGCGCCGACCCGGCCATCGCCGCCCGCCTCGCGGAAGCCGAAGCCGAAGTCGTCGCCGGAACCCACACCCCCACCGCCGCCGCCCGCCATCTCCTCGCGTCGTTTCTCGGGAAGACGTGACTCATCACCGCGGAGAGGGCCGCCTTGACGCGCGGCGGCTCGGGCCGTTAGAAAGCGCACCGGCGCGCGGCCGGGGATTATGACCGCGCGCGATGCTTTGATGAGGCAGGTATGGCGCGCAAATGCATCGTGACGGGCAAGGGCGTCCAGGTCGGGCACCATGTCAGCCACTCCAATATCAAGTCCAAGCGGCGCTTTCTGCCCAATCTGCAGCACACTTCGGTCCTGTCCGACACGATCGGCCCGGTGCGCCTGCGGATCAGCGCCGCCGGGATCCGCACGATCGAGCATAAGGGCGGGATCGACGACTTTGTGCGCAACACGCCCAATCGCAAACTCTCGCCCGAAATCCGCCGTCTGAAGCGTCGGATCGAAGCCGCCGTGGCGCGCAAGGGCGGCTAGGTCGTCGCCGCGCCGGGAACACGGCGCCGCCGCACGGCGTTCCTATTCAGGGGTGGAATGCGGGTTCGGCGGGTCTTCTGGGTTCTGTTTGTGGTCACGGCGCTCTGTCCCGGTCCGGGGCTGCGCGCCGATTTGCGCTACCGGGCGGAGATTGTCGGCGCCAAGGAGAGCGATCTGTCGGACCTCTTGGACGGGGTTTCCGAGCTGAAATCGCTCGAGGACAGGCCGCCGGCCTCGGAGGAGGCGTTGCGCCGCCGCGCCGACCGCGATCTTGGCCGGCTCGCCGACGCCGCCCACAGCCTCGGCTACTGGGATGCGAAATTCAAATTCGACCTCGACACCGCCGCCGAACCGGCCAAGGTAACCGTGACGGTCGAGCCCGGGCCGGTCTATCACGTCGGATCGGTCGCCGTACTGGGTCCGCGGGGACATCCGCTCGAATTGCCGGAGGGACATCCACCCTTGCCGCTGAAGCCCGGCGATCCGGCGCGCACTGCACCAGTCATCGCCGCCGAAAAGGCGCTCGTGACCGCGTTCGCCGACACCGGCCATCCCTTCGCCAAGGCCGAGGACCGCCGCGTTGTCATCGACCACGGCACGCAGACGATGGCGGTAACTTATAAGATCGCGCCGGGGCCGGAGATGCAGTTCGGAGGGGTCGCGGTCGAAGGCCTCGATCGGCTCGACCCGCTCTATGTCGAGCGCCGCCTGCGCTGGCGGGAGAACGAACCCTACGATGCGAGGAAGGTCGAGGAGACCCGCAGGGCATTGATCGAAACCGGCCTCTTCAGCACGGTGCAGATCACGCCTTCGGTCGACCCGAACAATCCGCAGGCGACGCGGATGACGATCGCCGCGACCGAACGCCTGCACCGGACGATCGGCGCCGGGGTGGGCTACAACACCAGCCAGGGGCTCGGCGCCCGCGCCTTCTGGGAAAATCGCAACCTCTTCGGGTATGCCGAAAACCTGCGGCTGTCGGCCGAGGTGGGCCAGCAGATCGAGGCGTTCCGGGGGAATTTCCGCCGCCCCGATTTTCTCGCGGTCGACCAGGATTTCCTCGCCACCGCGGAAATCGCCAACGACATGCCGGTCGCCTACAACAGCCGCCGGGCATTGGTCTCGGCCGGGTTCGAACGCCGCTTCAACCGCTATTTGACGGGTGGGATCGCGCTGAGCCTGACCAAGGCCAATGTCGAGCAGCTGGCCGACACCAGCACGCTGACCTCGGCCGAGCGCACGCAGCACTACACGCTCGTGGGGGTGCCCACCTATCTCAAACTCGACCTCAGCGACAATCTCTTGAACCCGACACGCGGCTATCGGGCGCAGCTTTCAGTCACGCCGGCGCACACCTTTTCCTCGCCAAAGCTGAATTTTGTGACGAGCCTCGTCTCGGGCAGCGGTTATTGGCCGCTCGGGGCCAACGACCGCGCCGTCATCGCCGGGAGGGTGGCGCTGGGCTCGATCGACGGCGCGCCTTTGGCCGATTTGCCGGCCGACCAGCGGCTCTATGTCGGCGGCGGCGGCTCGCTGCGGCCCTACGGCTATCAGATGGCGGGCCCGCTGGCGCTCAACGACGTGCCGATCGGCGGTAAATCGAGCCTCGCGCTCAACCTCGAAGCCCGCATCAAGATCACCGACACGATCGGCATCGTTCCCTTTATCGACGCCGGCAGCTTTTACGAAGCGCCCTTTCCGCAACTCGGCCGCACGATGCTCTACGGCGTCGGGCTCGGCTTTCGCTATTACACCGGCTTCGGCCCGCTGCGGCTCGATCTGGCGACACCCCTGCACAAGCGCCACGCAAATTCGCCGATCCAAGTTTATATCAGCCTCGGGCAAGCGTTCTGATGCGGATCGTACTCGGCATATTGCGCTGGCTCGGGATCGCGTTCGGCGTGATCGTCGCGGTGCTGGCAGCGGGTTTCGGTCTGATCCAGACGCCGCCCGGCAAGGCGTGGCTCGCCGAAAGGGTCGCTGGCGCCATCAGCGATCCCGAATCTCGGGTGGCGATCGAAGGGCTGCGTGGGTTGGTGCCGTTTGACATGGCGGCCGAACGGATTTCGTTCGCCGACCGCGACGGCGTCTATCTGACCCTGCGCGATGTCCGGGTGGAATTGTCGGCGGCGGGGCTGCTCGCCGGGCGGGCGCATTTCCCGGCATTGACAATCGCCGAGGCCGAGATGTCCCGCCGCTCGACCTCGCCGGGATCGACCGACTATCTCTCGGTCCCGCAATTACCGGCGCCGGTCGTCTTCGACCGGATAGCGATCGATCGGTTGGCGCTCGGCCCCGCCGTGCTCGGCGAACCCGTGGTCGCCGCCGCCCAAGGCCGTCTCGTGCTTGCGGGCGGCAAGGAGCAGGTGAGCCTCGATCTGCATCGCATCGACGGCAAGGCCGGCAAGCTCGGCCTCGACCTCGAAATCGCCGGCGCGGCCGAGCCGGTGCTGACCCTCGATCTCGAAGCGCAGGAGCCGAGCGGCCTGCTCGTCGACCGGGCATTGGGCCGCGCCGACCGGCTCCCCTTCACGCTGTCGCTGAAAGGGACAGGCCCGCTCGCCGATTGGCATGGCCGGCTGGCCGCCGCCGCCGGCCCGGACGCCCGCGTCGAGGCCGAACTGGACATCGCGCAGAAAACCGCGACGGCCGCCGAGTTCAAGGGCGAGGCGGCGCTGCTGCCGTTGCTGCCGCCCGCCTATGCCGCAATTGTCGGCGATAAGCTGATGTTCGCGGTGCATGCGACGTTCGGCGACAAGATCGTTGTCGACCACTTTGCGCTGACCGCCGCCGGGGGCGCCGTAAGCGGCGACGCGGCTGTCTCCGGGTCCGATATCGCCGCCAATCTGCACGGCGAGATTGCCAATCTGGCGCGTTTCCAGGGGCTCCTCGGCGAGAGGATCGAGGGTAGCGCGGAGCTCGATGCGACGGTGCGCGGAACCCGCGACCGGCCGGAAATCGAGGCGCGGTTTTCGGCCGAGCGGGTGCGGCTGCAAGGATCGGGCATCGGGCATATCACCGCCAAGATTGCAGCCAAGCCCGAAGCCGGCGGCAAGGTAGCGCTCAGCGGTTCCGGCCGGGTCGAAGGCCTCGCCACGGCGGGCGTGCCGTTGCCACCGGCGCTCGGGCATGACATCGACTGGTCCTTTGCCGCCGTCGCCGCCCGCGACCTCGGCAATGCCGAATTGACCCGGCTGTCGATCAAGGGGGCGGGGCTCGACGTTTCGGCTTCGGGGCAGATGACCGATAGTGGCCGCACTGTGACCGGGCGGGCGGAAATCGCGATCGCCGATCTGCGGCCGTTCTCGGGGCTCGCCGGCCGTCCGATCGGCGGCGCCACGAGGCTGACGATCGTCGCCGAACGCCGCGGCGACGCCGGGTTCGAGGCCACGATCAAGGGCTCCGGAACCGGTGTGGAGACCGGGATCGCCGCGGCCGATGCGCTCCTCGGCGGCTCCGTCGCGCTCGACGGCGCATTAGAGCGCGATGCGGCGGGCGTACTCTCATTCGACCGGTTGAAGCTGACGGCGGACCATCTATCGGTCGCCGCAACCGGAAAGTTCGACCCCGCCGCCGACCGGCTCGACGCCGCCGGAGATATCGATCTGCCGCGGCTGGCGCCCTTGGGGCCGACGTTGGGCGTCGAGCTCGCGGGGGCGCTCTCGGCCAAGTTCGAAGCGCAGGGACCGCTCGATCATCTGCGGCTCGGGGCCGGGATCGACGGACGCGACCTCGTCGCCGCCGGCGCCAGGATCGACCGGCTGCGGGTCGATGCGCAGGTCCCTGACCTGGCGGCGCAGAAGCTCTCGGCGGAGGGCAAATTCGCCGCTTCCGGCATCGACGGCGCGGTGACATTGGCGGCCGAGCGCAGCGGGTCGGAGCTGGTCGTCTCGCAAGTGCGGCTGGCGGCGGCGGGCGCTGCGATCGAGGGCAGCCTGCGGGTGGGCCTCGACACCGGCCTCGTCAGCGGTTCGCTCGCCGGGCGGATCCCCGACCTCGCCCGCTGGTCCGCGACTGGCGCAGACGCCGCTTGCGGGGGCGGTCGAGATGCGGGCCGGGCTCGATGCGCGCGGTGGCGGCCAGACGCTCGAACTGACGGCGAACGGGCGCAGGATGGCGGTCGGCGCCGGATCATCGCGGCTTTCGATCGGCCGGTTCAAAGCCAACGCCAACCTCGCCGATCTGCTGCGCAGGCCGACCGGATCGGGCCGGTTATCGCTAGGCGCAACCTCCGCCGGTTCAATCGATCTGAAGAGCGCGAACCTGACCTTCACGAGCCTCGGACCCGGCCGCCTTGGCTTCCACGGCGAGGCCAACGGCAAGCCCTTGACGACCGGTTTCGCCGGCGAGGTCGGGGTCGAGAATGGCGACGTCGATCTGCGCCTCGACCGTTTCGCCGGCGCCCTCGACGGCACGCAATACCGCCTCGAACAACCGTTGCGGGTGACGCGGCGGGCGAATGAGCTTTCCGTCGCCGGTCTGGCGTTGCGGTTCGGAACCGGCCGGGTCGGCGGCAACGGCGCCGTCCGCGGCGAGTCGTTGTCGCTCGATCTGCGCGGCGACGGGTTGCCGCTCGCCGCCGGCGCCCGCTTGCTCGGCAAGAGCGGGATGCGCGGCGCGTTGTCGTTCACCGTCCGCGCCAACGGTACATTTGCCGCCCCGCGCGGTAACCTGAACGCGGATTTGCGCGATTTCGGTTTCGGCGCCGCCGGGCATGGCGGGCAATCTCTGGGGCTGACCGCGGCGCGCCACCTGGAACGGGCGCACGATCGACGCGCAAGGCCGGGTGACCGGGCTCGCAGGCGACCGGATCGCCTTTACCGGCTCCGCCCCCTTGGTGCTAAACCGCAATCCGCTCGGCATTTCGATGCCGCCGCAGGGCCGACTTGCGGTGCGGATCGAGGGTGGCGGCCGGCTCGACCATTTCGCCGATCTCCTGCCGCTCGGCGAAGACCGGCTGACCGGGAAATTCGCCGTCGATCTGACGGTCGGCGGCACCGTCGCCAATCCCGACGCCGGCGGGCGGGTGACACTCTCCGACGCCCGCTATCAGAATTTCGCGACCGGAGCGGCATTGACCGGGATGCAGGCGACGATCGTCGGCAACCGCGACCGGCTGAACGTCGTGTCGCTGACTGCCGGCGACGGCGCCTCCGGAAAACTGGCGGCGCAGGGAACGATCGCGCTTGCCGGCGCGTCGGGGCCCAATATCGATCTCTCGGCGCGGCTCGACGATTTTCGCCTTGCAGCACTCGACGAGGCGCTCGTCACCGCCAGCGGCCGGATTCGGGTGACAGGGCCACTTGCCGGCCCCACTGTCGCCACGCGGATGACCGTCAATCGGGCCGACATCACGCTCCCCGAGCGGCTGCCGCCCTCCGTCGTCGTCCTCGATGTCGTCGAGATCAACAGCAAGACCGGCAAGCGCGCATCGCCTCCCGCGGAGCGAACCGCCGCACCCGCCTTGCCCGCAAAGCTCGACATCACGCTCGACATGCCGGGGCAGGTTTTCGTCCGCGGGCACGGGCTCGACAGCGAGTGGCGCGGCCGGCTCACGATCACCGGGACGAGTGCGGCGCCGAGAATTCTGGGCTCGCTCGAAGCGATCCGCGGCGCGTTCGACCTGCTCGGCAAGAGCTTTCGCCTGACGCAGAGCACCATCACCTTCGACGGCGGCGCCAAGCTCGACCCGGTCCTCGACATCGTCGCCGAAGTGGCGGCGGGCGGCATCACCGCCCAGGCCAAGATCAGCGGCTTTATGTCGTCGCCGACGGTCAGCTTGAGTTCGACGCCGGCCTTGCCGCAGGACGAAGTCCTCTCGCGGGTCCTCTTCGGTCGCGGGGTCGGGCAGATCACCGCCGCCGAGGGCCTGCAACTGGCGCAGGCTGCGGCGGCGCTGACCGGCCGCGGACCCGATGTTCTGAGTCGTCTGCGCACCGGGCTCGGGCTCGATTGGCTGCGCTTCGGCGGCGGCCCGGTCGGGGTCGCGAGCAGCATCATCAACCCGAATTCGGCCAGTTCCGCGACCGGCGGGAGTGCGGTCAGCGCCGGCAAATACATCGCCGAGGGTGTTTCGGTCGGCGTCACCCAGGGTGTCTCGCCGCCGACCAGCAAGGTCACGGTCGAAATCCAGCTGACGCCGCGCCTCACATTGCAGACCGAAGCCGGCGAGAACAGCGGCGCCGGCGTCGGCGTCAACTACAATTTCGATTATTGAAGCGACACCCGTAAATCACACCCGCGTGATCAGCGGGGTCGGCACTTCGCCCAGCCGCGGCGCTCCGTTATCCTTAAAAGAACCGCTCGTTGGGAGGACGCGATGGATGCCGCCGACGCCGGACTGCAGGGTTTGTTGCCGCGCCTCGACTGGAGCCGCCGCGGTTTTGTCGTGACCTCAATCGCCGCCGGCTTCGCGCTTGCGGCGCAGCCGGTGACCGCCCAGACCGTGATTACGACCGACAAGGACGGGCTCACCGCCGGCGAGGTCAAGGTTCCGGTCAAGGATGGCGAGATTCCGGCCTACCGGGCGATGCCCGACAAGGGCGGGCCGTTCCCGACCGTGCTCGTCGTGCAGGAGATCTTCGGCGTCCACGAACACATCCAGGACCTCTGCCGGCGCTTCGCCAAGGCCGGGTATTACGCGTTGGCGCCCGATCTCTATGCGCGCCAGGGCGATCCGTCGAAGATCAAAGACATCCCGGAACTGGTCAAGGAGATCGTCGCCAAGGTGCCGGACGCGCAGGTCATGTCCGACCTCGACGCGGCGGTCGCCTACGCCAAGGCCTCGGGCAAGGCCGATACGGCAAAACTCGCGGTCACCGGCTTCTGCTGGGGCGGGCGGATCACCTGGCTCTACGCCGCGCACAATCCCGGATCTGAAGGCGGCGGTCGCCTGGTACGGGCCGATCGACCGGCCGCGCACCGAATTGCAGCCGAAATACCCGATCGACTTGGCCGCCGACCTCAAATGCCCGATGCTGGGGCTTTACGGCGGCGCCGACACCGGCATCCCGGTCGAGAGCGTCGAAAAGATGGCGGCCGCGTGCAAGGCTGCCGGCAAGACCTGCGAGATCAAGATCTACCCGGATACGCCGCACGGCTTCAACGCCGACTACCGCCCCTCCTACCGCGCCGACGCCGCCAAGGACGGCTGGGCCAAGCTATTGGCGTGGTTCAAAGACCACGGCGTGGGCTGACGGGCGGCGTCGATCGCCGCTCATTCCTGATTGCGGCTGCGGGTGACTTTGTCCTCGCAATCCTTGGCGATGCCCCACGCTCCGCGAGCATTTCCGCGCAGGTCATTGTCCTCGAAAATGCCTCCGCCGCTATTATAAACCCAAATCGCCTGATATCCGTTTTCTGAGATGCGGTTGCGGCGCAGGGTCGGGTTGCCGCCTTTTCTGATCGCGACGCCAGCGCTCGCGTTGGCGAAGATGTCGTTGTCCTCCAGGGTGCCCTGGCCGTTTTCGTACACGAACACGCCGGCGCTCTTTCCGTCGTGGATGCGGTTGCGGCGCAGGGTCGGGTTGCTGCCTTCCTTGATCGCGACACCTGAGAGCGCGTTGGCGAAGATGTCGTTGTCCTCCAGGGTGCCCTGGCCGTTCTCGTACACGAAGACGCCGCCCGCTTTCCCGTCGTGGATGCGGTTGCGGCGCAGGGTCGGGTTGCCGCCTTTCATGATCACGACGCCCCAGTTCGCATTAGCGAAGATGTCGTTGTCCTCCAAGGTCCCCTGGCCATTCGCGTACACATACACGCCGGTCGTCTTTCCGTCGTGGATGCGGTTGCGGCGCAGGTTCGGGTTGCCGCCTCCCCTGATCTCGAGGCCCGCGAACGCATTGGCGAAGATGTCGTTGTCCTCCAGGGTGCCCTGGCCGTTCTCGTACACGAAGATGCCGCTCCCTTTCCCGTCGCGGATGCGGTTGCGGCGCAGGGTCGGGTTGCCGCCTTCCCTGATCGCGACGCCCGCCAGCCCATTGGCGAAGATGTCGTTGTCCTCCAGTGTCCCCTGGCCGTTCGCGCACACAACACGCCCGCTTGTTTTCCGTCGTGGATGCGGTTGCGGCGAAGTCGCGGGTCGGCACCGTCGTGGATCGCGACGCAGGAAAAGCCTTGGCTGGTAATGTCGCAGCCTTCGAGATCGAGCCGGCCCTGAGCGATATTAACGCAATACCAATTGCCCCCGCCGGTCTGCCGCAATGTCAGATTGGTGATCCGGCCCATGTTCGCCTGAAAAAGAATGGTGTCCTTGTCATTCCCTTCTAAGACGACGTCGCCCAACTCGCCGTCGCCGATGATCTCGACCGGCTTGTCGATGACGACGCCTTCCCTGTAGAGCCCGGGACGGACCAGGATGCGGTCGCCTGGCTCGGCGGCATTCAAGGCGTCGGTCAAGGTCACGTGATCACCACGATGGAGCGCATCGACGACACGGGTGCGCGGCTCATTCTTGCCAGCCGGGCCTCGCTCGCCTGCGGAGACTTCGCCCGTTTCGGTCGCTTCCGCCGCGGCAGGCGCACTGCCTCCCTCGGTAGCCGCAGGCTTGGCGACAACGGGTTTGGCGGGCGCGCCGCGTTCCAGCGACTGGACGATCTGCCGCGCCAGTCCCTCGATCATCTTTCCGACCGCCGGGGAGGTGAACGGCTCGAACCGCAATTCACGCCAGTCGGCACGTTGCCGTGCATTGATAATTTTCGCCAACGCGTCGGCTTCGCGCCGAGTCAGCGTCGTTCAGCATCGGGCAGTCTACATAGTATACGGGCAGGATCAGGTCGTGACGCCCAAGCTGCTCTTCGCGTTTCAGAAAACGTTCAACTTCGCTGCGGCACGCCTCGCTCCTGAAAAAGCCGGGGGTCAAAATCGGAATGAGGAAAGAGACGGCGTCCAGCGATTCGTCGATACGCTGCTGCCATTGCTGGCCCACGGCGATATCGGTCTTGTCTTGAAAGATCACAAATTCTTCGCCGGTTTGCAGCCTGACCTCGCCGCTGAGGCGCTCACGGAACTGCGTCAGCCGGTTGTTCTCATGCTGATCGTCGAGCCAGACATAGCTCATGAAGGCTGCAGGCGGCCAACTCATCGCAAAATTTCTCTTGTTGCCCCACCGATGCGGTTGTGTCCACCGTTCAGTTGATCAACCGAAAAATAGCATAGCAACGGCGCCGGGGCTAATGGTCAAAGGTTAACCCAAGTCCCGCATTCCCTGCCGAGAGTGCCGGGAGCGGGCTCGCTACAGCCAGGCGAGGCTTTCGGGTTCGAGGCCGAGGAGGTATTGGCCGACGGTCTCGTAATGCTCCTGGCGGCCCTGCAATTGTTGGCTGACGGTATTGACGTCGCGGAAGCGGCGCTCGAACGGGTTCGACTGGAAGATCGCGGTGGCGCCGGCGGCATGGTAGAGCGTGCCCACGACCTCGCAGGATTGGTGGATCGCAAAGGTCGCGGCGAGCCGGATCACTATCCGCTGTTCGAGCGTGAGTCTGCCGGTCTGCGCGACCTCGGCAGTGGTGTCGGCGAGCACCGAGTGAAGATGGGCGCGGGCGGCGGCGAGCCGCGCCTCGGATTTCGCCACCTGCGCCTGCACGACGTTGTTGTCCCGCAAAGTATGGCGGGCGCCGCGCGGGGTCTTGTCGCGCGCGAATTCGATAAAGGCGTCGAACGTCGCCCGCGCGATCCCCATCGCAACCGAGGCGAACCCTGAAGCATAGAGCTGCAGATTGCTGAAACGGTAGAGGAGCCCGTCCTCACGCCGCACGCCGTCCTCGTCGCGCGCGACACAGAAGGCTTCGGGCACGAACAGATCCTCGACCGTATAGCGGTCGCTGCCGGTTCCCTTGAGGCCGACAACATGCCAGATGTCGGTCATCCGGGCGGCCGATTTCGGGAAGAGGAGCGTGCGGATGACCGGGCTGCCGTCGGCGTGATGCCGCGGCTTCCCGTCCTTTTCGACGATCGGCAGGTGCGCACCGAGCCAGCTTGCCTCGTGGCTGCCGCTGGCAAAGCTGAAATCGGCGGTGACGCGGTAGCCGCCCGCGACGGCGCGCGCCTCGCCCGGACCCGGCCCCCAGGCGAGGATGCCGTCGGCCGGCCGAAGACCGTCGCGCGCCGCGGCGGGATCGAGATAGGCCGCGGTCATCGAGCAGCCGGAGGTCTGGTTGACGCACCAGGCGACACTGGCGTCGGCCTTGGCGATCTCTTCGACGACCTGGATATAGCTCAAGGGCGCAAGTTCGGCGCCACCCAGCGAGCGCGGCAAGCAGCAAGCGGAAAAAGCCTTCCTCGATCATCGCCCTGCGCAACTCCGCGGGGAGTTCGCGGCCGCACTCGATCTCGTCCGCGGCGGCGGCGATGCTCGGCGCAAATGGCGCGCGCGCTCGATATAGTCCTCGTCCGGCGGCGCCCCCGCCGCGCTCTTCTTGACTGCCGTCACCAGGCGTCCCCGCGTTTTTATGCCGCCGGCAATTTCAGCATGGCGAGCGCGTTCCCGGAATAGATCTTTGCGCATTCCTCGTCATCAAGCCCGAGCCCGTCGATCGCGGCGATCGTCTCGCGGATGAACATCGGCCCGCCCTCGGGGTCGAACGGGCAGTCGGTCGCGAAGAGCACATGGTCGGCGCCGAAGAAATCGAGGCCGCAGCGGATCGCCGACGCGCGAGCCGCCGACCGCGGTGTCGTTGTGGAAGAGGCGGAAATAATCGATCGGACGGCGGCCCTTCGCCCGCATCGCGGCGAGGATCGGCGCGTAATCCTCGTCCGAGGTGCGGCTGCCGAGCTGGTCCCAGAGCGGCCCGACGCGGCCTTCGAAATAGGGGATCATGCGCGCCCAGGTGATGGGTGACGATCTTGAGCCCGGGCAAGCCGGTCGAAGAGGCCGGAAAACACCATGCGCGCCATCGCGACACTCGTTTCGTAGGGCCAGCCCAGCACCTGCCAGATCTCGTATTTCGATTTTTCTCTCGCCCGGGTAGTCGGCGAAGCGCGCGTCGCGCGGCGGGATGCATCCAGACCGCAAGACCGCGCCGCACGGCCTCCTCGAAAAGCGGCAGGAATTCGGGATCGTCGAGCGGCCGGCCGGCGACGTTGGTAAAAATCTGGATGCCGCGCGCGCCCAAGGAAACCGCGCGGTCGATCTCTTCGAGTGCGGCCGCGACATTGTTCATGTGGCAACGAGGCGACCCAGGCCGGGAATTTCTCGGGCCGCGCTGCGACGATCGCGCGCAATTCATCATTGGCGAGCCGCGCCAGCTGCGGGCGCGTCGCCCGGCCCCGCGACGCTTTCAAGGGGCGGGTTCGACAGGGTCAGGACCTGCTGATAGCCCGGCCATGCATCCAGCATGCGGACCCGCGCCTCGATGTCGTAAAGCATCGGGATGCTGGTCACCCGCTTGATCATGTCGCCCTTGCCCGGCGCCAGTTCGCGCATAAGCTCGGCAACGGCGCGCGGCATCACATGGTTGTAGATATCGATCTTGCGCTGCGACATGGCCAGGAGCCTCCCTCGAGGATACTACGCTTTCCGGGCCGATTTCGCCGTACCGTCATGCTCGCCCCTTTTTTGGGCAACCCGATCGCGCCGTGACGATTCGGCTAAGTCCTTCTCGTTTCTGGCCGGCGTGTACGCGAAATCCTGAACCCGAGGCCCCGGCAACATTTGCAAACATCGGTCGCGCCGTCATGCCTACGATCTAGACTAAACCGATGGTGATCCGCCTCTTGCCGCCGATCAACTGTATCGCCGCGTAATCCCCGGCTGGGGTCGAACTATAGGGTCATCCGCGATCTGCCTAGCTCTGGCGAGCTTCCCGGTCGACCCGGATGCAACTATCCCCAAGGCGGTCAGAACATCTAGGAATGATGAGGAAGCAACGTAGTCGGGCCGGACTGACTTTGCCTCCGCCCTTAGCTTCGCCTCGCGAGTTACCTCATCCGGGGTCCAGTGCGTAACCCGCACGAGATCCGCGTACAGACCTTGGTCATGCTGAGCGCCGTATTCCGCCCAAATCGCGAACACTCCCGCCCGCTTCGCCATCAGTATGTCTCGGGCAATGCTATCGCCAACATATGCAGCATCATGAGTCTCGACGCCTTCTGTGCGGCAGATCTCTAGTAGCACATCTGGATCGGGTTTAGATCGATGATTAGCTAGTTCCTTCACCAACTGTCGCGGGATCTGCCGGAACCAAGCCGCGCTCGCCGCCTCATCTGGATGAATTGAGGCGGGCCGTTCCCGGCAATAGATCTTGCGAAAGAATCCAAGGATTTCCAACCGGTGAAGCCGATCAAACGCCCCATAGAGCTTGCTTTCGGTATGAGCAACCAAAATAAATCCGGCTTGATTGAGCGTCGCCAAGCCCTCCTTCACCCCAGGGTTTAGTTTGAGAGTCTTTTTTCGCGTAGTGTTGAAGGCGTGAAAAGCAGGATCAAGTGCTTTGGCGATCTCCGCCAGGCTCAATCCGCAGAACCGCCTCTGTACGGTAGAAGTTTCAAGCAGCGCAAACGGATGTTCAGCATCGTGGTGCTTTTGGTGGATCTCGCGTAGGTCGTCCAACAACTGCTCACGCTCGCACCCAAGGATCGGAAGTGCTTCATTCACCATGGCGTTGAAGGAGGGAACGAAATAGCCCACCCAGTCATACAGCGTGTTGTCGAGATCGCAGACAAGCATTCTCTTAGTGAACATTGTATCGCCCTTTGGCTTTAGCATCTGAGCTTGTCTCAGGCGAGGTGGGCACCTTAGAAACTGGGTTTGCCATGCCGTGCCGCCCGCCGAAGTTCGCCGTCATCAAGAACAATACACCTGCCAGTATGGCCAGCGCGCAGATCGAGATACGATAGAATAGCCTGACCTTCGTTTCCGCGCTTTTTTGAATTTCCCCCACGTAGTGGTATTTGCCTCCAGAGCTTTCGACCTTGGCGTCATCGAATCGGCTAAAGTGGGAGATTGCCTGCGTCATGCCCTTTTCGAGCTGAAAGATCTGTCTCATGTAATTGGATTCAAAGTCCTCCCCGAAGGTCACGGCTCCGCGCAACATCCTGTGATACACTTTCAAGTCGAGGAGACTTACGGCATAGAGCGCGAAAGCGCTCGCAACGATGAGCAATACGGCACCGTGGAGCTCGATTCCGAGATAGGATATTGGAAGCACAAAATCAGGGCCGCGAGTAAGTATGACAACTCCGAGGCCCAGCGCGGCTGCTACGAACGTGAGACCGAATTGTCGGGCTTTAACCGACATTTCGTTGAAGTGCATCTGGGTATCCACGGCCTTCTGCCCAGATTGCCAGGTAAACTTGCTGCTGTTCCGGGCTCAGCTGCTCATCTTGCGCCACTCTTTCCCCCTCTGCCCCTCCGACAAGACCACCGGTCTAGCACGCGTCGTTAGCGGATATTAGTTAACGGCATCACATGATTGTAGATGTCGATCTTGCGCTGCGACATATGGGCGGGCCTCCCTTTCTGCGAAGACACCCCAACGGCGCCAAGGTCGGATGTCAAGCGGCACGGCCCGCCGATTCGAGCGCAAGATCGCCGATCGCGATCATGCCGGGCGATCCGCCCCTGATGCCGCCAAGATGCGCGAAAGACCCGTTACCGGCGCCCCGTCCCTTCGCGTAACATGCCAGCGATGCCGATCCGCCTCCTGCCGCCCGTCCTTGTCAACCGCATCGCCGCGGGCGAGGTCGTCGAGCGCCCGGCGGCGGCGTTGAAGGAACTCGTCGAAAACGCGATCGACGCCGGCGCCACACAGATCGACATCACGCTGCGCGAGGGCGGGCAGGCACTGATCGCGGTCGCCGATGACGGGGTCGGCATGACCCCGGACGAACTCTCGCTCGCGGTCGAGCGGCACTGCACCTCAAAACTCCCCGAGGATGATCTGCGCCATATTTTGGCCTTGGGCTTTCGCGGCGAGGCCTTGCCGTCGATTGGTGCGGTCAGCCGGTTGCGCATCCTGTCGCGCCCCGATTGCGCCGAGAGCGGCTGGGAGATCACGGTGACGGCCGGGGCGAAAACCGCGCCGATGCCGGCCGCCTGCGGCAAGGGGACCCGGGTCGAAATCCGCGATCTCTTTTTCGCGACCCCGGCGCGGCTCAAATTCCTGAAGACGCCACGCACCGAGCGCGAGCTTGCGGTCGATACGGTGCGGCGCCTCGCGATGGCCTATCCGGCGATCGGCTTTGCCGTCATCGGCGACGACGAGCGGGTATTGCTGCGCCTGCCGCCGACCCGCGATGGCGCCTCGCGGCTTGCGGCACTCCTCGGCCGCGATTTTGCCGAGAATTCGATCGCAATCGAGGCCGAGCGCGGCGGCTTCCACCTCGGCGGACGCGCCGGGCTCCCGACCCTCAACCGCTCATTGCCGCGCGAGCAGTATCTCATCGTCAACGGCCGCCCGGTGCGCGACAAGCTCCTCGTGGGTGCCGTGCGCGCCGCCTACCAGGACGTATTGGCGCATGACCGCCACCCGATCGTGGCGCTCTTTCTCGACGGGCCGACGGACGAGATCGACGTCAACGTCCATCCGGCGAAGGCCGAGGTCAGGTTTCGCGACGCGGCGCTGGTGCGCGGCCTGATCGTCGGCGCGCTCCGCCATGCGCTCGCCGAAGCCGGGCACCGCGCCTCCTCGACCGTCGCCGCGGCCGCCCTTGCCGCCTTCCGGCCGGGGTCTGGCCCGTCGGGGTCGACGCCGCGTTTCGCCTTTCCGACGCCGCCCCTGAACCCGATGCCGGGTTTCGCCGAGGCGATGGGACCCGCCGACCCCGCACCGCAGTCGCCCTCCGCCATGACCGAGGCGCCGCTCGGCGCCGCCCGCGCGCAGCTCCACGGCACCTATATCCTCGCCGAGACGGCAAATGGGGTGGTGCTCGTCGACCAGCATGCAGCCCATGAGCGGCTCGTCCATGAGCGCCTCAAACAGGCACTCGCGACCCATGGCGTGGCGCGCCAGGTCCTCCTTCTGCCGGAGATCGTCGAACTCGACGAGGCGGCGGCCCGGACCCTTGCCGCCCGTGCCGGGGAACTCGCCGAATTCGGTCTCGTCCTCGAAGGTTTCGGGCCGGGTGCCGTCGTCGTGCGCGAGGTCCCGGCGTTATTGCCGGGGCTCGACGTCAAGGCGTTGGTGCACGACCTTTCCGCCGAACTCGCCGAATGGGGGGCGGCCCTCTCGCTCAAGGAGCGGGTCGAGAGCTTGTGCGGCACGCTCGCCTGCCATACCAGCGTGCGCGCCGGCCGCGCGCTGTCGCAGCCCGAAATGGATGCGCTGTTGCGCCAGATGGAGGCGACGCCCAACAGCGGCCAATGCAATCACGGCCGCCCGACCTATATCGCCCTCGACCTCGCCGATCTCGAACGCCTCTTCGGCCGCCGCTGACCCGCCCGTCTCTTTCGATTTCAGGTTGCAAGTCGATCGGCGCGCTGTTGCTTATAGGCGAGGCTTCTTGCTATCTGCCAGTTTGGCGCGGGCGGCGCGGAGATTGGCAGGGCGATGACACAAATGAGCGTGCTCGCGGCGATCGGCGATTGGAGCCCCCTCGCCTTCGCCCTTTTGCTGCTCGTCGCACAATTGCTGGCGCACGAGATCGGCTATCGTTTCGGACGCCGGCACGGAGCCCAGGCGGAGAAGCGCGGCGAAGGTGTGGGCGTCGTCGTTGGCGGCATGCTTGCCCTCCTGGCGTTTGTGCTTGCGCTGACACTCTCCTTCGCCAGCGCGCAGTTCGCCGCGCGCCGCGCCGGCGCGCTTGCCGAGGCCAACGCCATCGGCACCGCATGGCTCAGAGCCGAGGCGATCGGCCACCCACGCTCAATCGAAATCGCAAGACTTCTTGAAGACTACACGCAGGTGCGCGCCGACTTTGTTCAGACCGGCCGCGATTCGGCCGTCCTCGACGAGCTCAACCGGCGCACCAACGCCTTGCAGACGCAGATCTGGGGACACCTCGCGGCCCTGGTGCGCGAAATGCCAAACCCGGTCTCGATCTCGCTGATGGCGGCCCTCAACGAGGTCTTCGACCGGGCGGCTGCGGAACGGTTCGCCTTCGACCTGCGGCTGCCGGAGAGAATATTCTGGCTGCTGCTCGGCCTGACCCTGTTGTCGATGGCCGTGCTCGGCTACCAGTTGGGGCTGCGGGATCGACCGGCGCGGGTGCTGATCTTCCTCTTGGCGCTGACCTGGAGTGTCGTCATCGTCGACATTCTCGATCTCGCCTCGGCGCGGGTCGGCGCCTTGCGGACGAGCGCCGCTGCCTACCAGTGGACCCTGCAAGGCTTCAAGGGCGGCCTCGCAATCCCGCCCCTCCCCAACAAATAGCCCCGCCCGCAAGCGACGCCTCAGCCAAAGTCGCTTCTGAGGTCCCATCAATCGCCCATCCGCGCAGCTTCCGGGTTGGATGACGCGCGGAACGTGCCCCGGGGCGGCGGCTCCAATGCCGACTCGGCGGCAGATTCCGGCCGCTCGCGGTACGAGCCTACCTCTGGTAGAGTTAAATCATCGAGCAGCTGCTAGCGGAATTGCATTTGCAGAATATGCAACGCGTGTTTACCTGCTGGAGCCGCCCCACCAAGTCTTAATGCGATGCTCCAGAAACCCCGTACCGCGCCGCGCCGGAGGCGTCTAGCCTACCACGCCGAAAACGACGCCGAGGCGCTTCTCCAACTTCTCCCGGTTATCCGGGCCCTCGCGGACTCCGATAAGGAGGCGCTCGGCTTTCTACCCGAGGCCGCTTATCGGGAAGCAGTCGAAAAACAGCGCCTCATTGCAATGTGTTCGGGCACGCGCGAGAGCGCGAAGGTCGTCGGTTTTATCCTGTTCAGCGGGGTTTTTCCGAACGCTCGGATACAGCAAGTGGTGGTCTCGCCGCAACACCGTCGGGAGGGGATCGGCTCAGCGCTAATTAATCCGACATTCCCCAGATTCCCGGCTCGGTTGGTATGATTTTCCCGTCATCGCGGCGTCGCCGCAACGAAATTCGATAGCAGCCGGCCGTTTGGCAGCAAAAATGGCGGGCAGCGTGGGCTCGCGGCGCCGGAACTCGTTGCTTGCCTCCATCAAGACGCACCTCTGCCGTCGTGGTCTGTCGCATCTGACTTCGTCTGCCGGTCATGCCGGGGCGGGTGGTGTCCGCAACCGGGCGATCAGCGACAGGATATCCGCGAACATCTGCCGCGACACCGCGACCTCGGCGAGTTGGAAGGTCACGTAGCGCCCATGGCTGACGACCTTCGCGCCAATCTTGATCAGCTTTTCCTTCAAGCTGGTCAGCGACCAGTCCTTGATCGGATCGGGTATCGCCAGCGTCCGCATGAAGTTGCCCAGATTGTAGGCGAGCGCATGAAGTTGAAGGCGGACGGCGTTGGCGGCGAAGGTGCGGCACGACAGCCGGGTCCACTTGATCGCGCCCTTTCCCTCTTTGATGTACTGCTCGCAGGTGCCGCGATGGTTGTAGAAGCCCACGACCCGCTCGGGTGACCGCGCCAGGTTGGTGACGATAAAGCCGACGCGGGGGCAAAGCTCGCCCGGGTGCCATTCAACCTTGGCCGCCACCCGCCGGGGTTTGGTCCATGAGCCGGCCCGATAGGAGAAGCTGGCGTAGTGGCGGCGCACCTCAAGCGGCGGTCGACCGACGGGCCGCGAGAGGAGGTATCCGATCTTGCCCTGCAAGACGGGATTGGTCGGCAGCCGGATCGCATAACCGTAGCCCTCGGCTTCGAGGAACTCGTAGATCTCCGGATTGGCGAAAGCCCCGTCACCACGGAAATAGCACCGCTTCCCTGTGCCCCGGTAGCGGGCGACCACCGGCTCCAGCACCGTTCGCCAGCCATCGGCGCTGTGGACGTTCCCGGAGCGCAGGGCGCATCGCTCCAGATCGCCGAGTTGGTTGAACACGAATAGCGGGTGGTAGCAGGTGCAGGCGAAATGGCCGTTATAGGCGCTGCCTTCCTGGGCGCCGTAGGTCGGGCTCTCGCTCGAATCCATGTCGAGCACAATGGTCTTCGGCGGTTTCCGCTGGTGCACCTTGTCGATCCACTGGCCCGATAGATCGGCGAGCGCAGCAAGGTTCTCAGGCCGGGTCAGCCACCTTGTCTCAAAACGGCCCATCTGGCTCGCCGAAGCAGCGGACCCCGTGATCGCTCCCTCGCCGACCACCCAGCGCATCGCCGGATCGCGGCACAGCCGGTCGGCGTCGTTCACGTCCTCATAGCCGGCCAGCCGCCCGAATACCGATTGGCGCAGCAACCCGGCCAACCGGTGGCGACCGTTCTTGCCGGTGCGCGCGTCGGCAAGCGTCTCAGCCCCCGTGTCGGTCAGGCCCACCACGTCGTCCAACTCGCGATAGGGCAACATCCCAGCGTCGGAGGTGATTACACTGCCGCGAAACTGGAGCATCAAACGGCGGTCGAAATCGAGCCTCAGCGCCTCGCTTTTCGATTCACCCGCCGGGTCCACCATCGCCGCCCCATCCGACGCCGTCTATGATGCTGACGCTTATATCAAAACCGAGGTAAGGATGCTCAAAATCGCTACTTCATCCGGCGAATGCGGGTTAATGCGCTTGTTTCTCAGCTTGAGTCACGTGGTTATCTAAGCATAACGGCGGCCGTCGCGAACGACCTCTCCATCGCACAGGCCTTCTACGAAGCCAATGACTTCGCGGCACGCCGCGTCAAGCCAGGTGGGCAGGCGCGCAATCGCACGATTATTCTGCGCGCGCGGGATCTCGAGACGGAAAGCCTCTTTTCGGTGCTCGACGCGCCCGGCGCGACGGTGGCGAGCGTGGTCGATCTCGGCCTGCGACTGCGCGGCGCGAGCCCGGCCCCGCTCTATGTCATCGATCTCAATGTCCTATTCGATGTTATCAAGGACAAGCATCAGTCTCGGTCTCCCGCCGCTGGGCGGCTAATTGCTGCGGCCCTGGCTCGCCAGATTCGCCTGGCCGTTGCGCCGGAATTCATTGTCGAACTTGAAAGGCACACGACAGGCGAGACCGCTGATCCGATCCTCAAGCTGGCAAGGCAACTGCCGCGGCTGCCGGTGGCCGACATTGATCGGTCGAAGCAGCTGGCCGATTTGATCCACACAATCGTCTTTGTCACGCCAGGGTTGAGGGCCGCAGGAAGTCCGCAAGCTTGGAGCGATGCGCGACATTTGGCACAAGCCGCTTTAGCCGGCGCTTCGGGATATGTCACCAGCGACGGCGGCCTGCTTGCCGCTCGCGATGGTCTCGTGGGGAGAGTTGGGATCGATGTTGCGAGCCTGGACGAGTTCGACGCGCTCCTGCCCGCCACCACTGCATCCAGGGGGGAAGCCCAGCTTCAGGGGATTGATTGCATGATGAAGACCGCCTCGGTCGATGTTGTCAGATCCTATCTTGAAGCCCAAAAAGTAGCGGCCGCGACAATTGCCGAATTTGTTCCGGGTCCAGCTCAGCCTGGTCTGTGGAAAGCCCATTCTGTATCTGAAGACAGCGAGATTGTCGGCATTGGCCTCCAGATTGGGGCTTCCAGCATCGATGCGCCGGCCCGCATTCTAGTCCATGTCCGCCCTGATCACGTCCGCTGCGAAACCTTTGCTGACTATCTGCTCGACATCCAATGCCGGGAAGCATGCGGTTCCGGGCCGGTGACCATTGAGCTTCTGTCGATTCGTGGCCAGTCGACGGTGCGCCGGGCAGCGATTCTGAGAGGCTTCATGCCGCTGCCTCGGACGGACAGCCTGATTAAGGTTGCCGTAGGCCGGCCGATCACCCCCGCGAGTTGGATATCAATAGCACGGCAGACGCGACGCCGGACCGGCCTTCGCCTTCCCGACATTCCGCTCGACATGGCGTCCGCGCTGTCGGGCCTGACAGTGCAGGGACCAGAAGGGAAGTTGATTACTGTCCGGTTGGCGGCGCTTGAGGACGCTATCGGCCCGACAATTTTGGTTTGGCCCGGCCGCGAGGGCGTGGTTGTGCCTATCGCGCGTCGTTACGCGGATGATCTTCTTGGCACGGGCGATCAGCATCCGCTGTTCGGCAGCCCGGAAGCGGCCTTTATGACACGGCGCGCGTATTTCAACACGCCGCGGTCAGCCCCGCTGATGCGGCCGGGCACACCGATGCTATTCTACGAATTGAGGCGCTCTGGCGGGCGGGGCGCGATTGTGGCCGTGGCGCGTATTGTGGACGCCACGATTCTCCCCAAGGAGCAGGTCACGGATGAGCTGTTGCGCGGCGCGGTGGTCGAAGACCTGGAGCCGCTCTCGGCCTCCTCGGAGGTATTGGCCACGAGCTTTGACAATCTGCTTCGTTTTCCCAAAGTCGTTGGCCTCGACAAGCTTCGGGGGCTTGGCGCCATAGGAGCATCGAATTTGCAGACGACCACGGCGCTAGGCCACCAAGCGTTAGCGGCGATCCTCGAACTTGGTTGGGCGCGTGCCTGAGGCAACAGACGCAATTATTTCCATTCATCCCGATTACGCGGATGCGATTTTGGCCGGCACAAAAACCGTCGAACTCCGCCGCCGCGCGCCCGATCTTCCGATAGGCTCGCGACTCTGGATCTACGCCACGCAGCCGATCGGCGCGGTAACCGGGTTTGTCACCATTGGGCAGCTCACGCGCGGTAGCCCCATAGCCCTTTGGAACGAGCACGGCGACGGGACCGGGATCGATCGTGCAGCATTCAAGGCATACTTCAATGGCTCCCAATTCGGTGTTGCGATCGGCCTTTCCGCGGCACGGCGTGTGGAACGGCCGGTCACCATCGCGCAGCTCCGTCACATCCGTGACAACTTTCGCCCGCCTCGGGTATTGACGCGCCTGACTTCAGAAGAGGCCAGGGCCCTGCGGAAACTCGCCGAGCAATAGGCTGCGGCTCGCTCTTCGGTAGAGAGCCGACAATACGTATCGGCGATGGCCGCTTCGGGGCGATTGTGTTGAAAAAGTCGTTGGATGCTCGATCGCCGCTCGGTTTGTGTAATATTATCGTTCCTCGCCGCCCCTTTCGGAAATTTATTACGAAAAGTGGACTTATCACGAACCATTATTTTCATTCCGATTTCGACTGTGGGGTTTTTCAACACAATCGGGCATCAACGGCCCTCGCCGTGGATCGAATTCAGCGACCGCTAAAGCTTCGAGGCGATCCATTCTCGTTGCGGCGACGCTAAAATTGCCATAATCGGATCGTATGGTGCGATAACGAAGCCTCCGAAGGGGAGCGGTTTGCTGGAAGATTCTCTGCAAATAACAGCAAAAACAGCAAAGCCGACACATCTGCCGGCGGCGCTCGCCGGCCTCGCGCTCTGCCGCAGGCGGGCGGCTCAGCCGGGCGGCGGGAAATGGGCGATCCAGTGGCGGGCGATGTCCTCGCGCCGGCAGATCCAGACCTGGTCGTGCCCCTTGATGTATTCGATGAAGCGGATCAACGCCTTGGCCCGGCCGGGGTGGCCCGTGAGCCGCATATGGAGGCCGATCGACATCATCTTCGGCCGCTCGGCCCCCTCCTCATAGAGCACATCGAAGCTGTCGCGCAGAAAAGCGAAGAAATCCTCGCCCGAACCGAAGACGCCGCGGCCGAATTTCGAATCGTTGGTGGTCAGCGAGTAGGGGACGACAAGGTGCGGCTTGTCGCCGACCTTGACCCAATAAGGGAGTTCGTCGTTGTAGGTGTCGCTGTCATAGAGAAACCCGCCGTGCTCGACCAATAGCCGACGGGTATTCTCCGAGGGCGCGTAGCGGCAGTACCAGCCAAGCGGGGTCTTGCCCGTCGTCTTGGCGATCAACTCGATCGCGGAGGCGATCTGGCGCCGCTCCTCGGCCTCGGCGAGCCCCGGATGGTTCGTCCAGCGATAGCCGTGGCTGCAGATGTCCCAGTCATTGGCGGCGATCGCGGCGGCGGCTGCCGGGTTCGCCTCGAAGGCGCGGGCGCAGCCGAAGATCGTCACCGGCACGCCAAACCGGGTGAAGATCCGGTGGAGCCGCCAGAATCCCACGCGCGCGCCGTACTCGAACATGCTCTCGGCGCCGAGATCGCGGCCCTTGACGCCGAGGTCGCTGCCGATCATCTCGGTCAGCCCGCCCTCGGAGACGCCGTCGCCCGCCGGATAGGAAAGCTCCGAACCCTCCTCGAAATTGATCACGAAATTGACGGCGATGCGCGCTTCGCCGGGCCAGCCGGCATGTGGCGGCTCGGCGCCGTAGCCGACAAAATCGCGGGTCATGGGCGGGCTCCTGGTCGATCGGGATACCAATCCTCGCGACAGATGTCGTCGAGGGAATAGGGACTGGCGGGCGGCAGCGCGTCGGCGGCGGCGGGCTCGCCGTATCGGCGCAGATCGCGGTCGGCGCGCCGGCGCCCATCGGCATAAAGTTTGCTGAGATTCTCCTCGGCGTCGCGCCGCAGCGTCGGCGAGAACTTGTCGCCGAGCGTATCCCGCGCCTCGGCGACCGAGGCCATCCAATCGGAGCGCGGCGGTTCGGCCGGCGAATGGGCGAGTTTCAGAAGATGCTCGATGATGCGGCGGATCCGGCTCCTGACGGCGTCGCGTTCGCTGCGGCCCAAACTCTCGATCTCCTCGGCGACGTTCTCGCGGTCGAGGCGGTTGTCGGCGACCGCCATCTCGCGCAGCATCCTCGCCTGATGCTGTGTCCAGGCGTAGAAATCATCGTCATACCGCGGTCCGTCCGGCATCGCCGCCACCGTTGCAGTCCCGACCCGCAGCATACCCCCGATGGGTCCGTCAGGAAGAGGCGTCAATCCGCCGCGACCTCTGGCGCGGCTGCCGCGACCGGCCGCTCGAAACGGTTGTCGGCGGCGGTTATCGGGCGCAATACCATCTCCGACGCCGGAGATGGGCGCAGCAACCGCCGCAGCGAGGTCGATCGGGCATGACCGATTATGGGGTGTACCTCCAGCAGATCGTCAACGGTTTGAGCCTGGGAGCGATCTACGCGTTGCTGGCGATCGGCTTCACTCTCGTCTACGGCATTCTGGAGCTGATCAATTTCGCCCATTTCAACGTGTTCATGGTCGGCTCCTTCATCGGCATGTGGGCGCTCGAACTGCTCGGATTGTCCGGGCAAAGCCGGGTCTTGACCGGGTTGGCGCTGGCTGGCGCCCTTGGCTTCGCCTTTGCCGTGACGATGCTGGCGGCGGGCGTTCTCGGCGTGGCGATCGAGCGGCATCGTCGTTGCGCCCGTTGCGCGGCGTGCCCGGCACCGCGGCGATGATCACCACGATCGGCGTCTCCTATATTCTGTTCAACGTCATCCTGCTGACGGTCGGCGCCGGGTCGCAGAATTTCCCGAACCCATTGCCGGTGCTGCGCTGGCAGATCGGCGCGGTCACGATCGAACTGAGCAGGTGCTGATCTGGGTGATCGCGCTGGCGCTGATGCTGGGGCTGCATCTCTTTGTCTCCCGCACTCGGCTCGGCAAGGCGATGCGCGCCACCGCACAGGACGCCGAGGCCGCCCGGATGATGGGGGTCGATATCGACCGGGTCATCGTCATGGCGTTCTTTCTGGGCTCGGCGCTGGCCGGCGCTGCGGCGCTGATCTTCGGCCTCTATTACAACTATACGAGCTTCATCATCGGCTATACGGCGGGGCTGCGGGCCTTTACCGCCGCCGTCCTGGGCGGCATCGGCAACATCCCGGGGGCGATGGTCGGCGGCCTTTTGATCGGATTGATCGAAACCCTGGGCGGCCAGGTGATCGCCACGCGCTGGACCGACGTGATCATCTTCTCGATCCTGGTGCTGGTGCTGGTCTTTGTCCCGACTGGCCTGTTCGGCCGCGCCAATCCGACCAAGTCCTAGCATGGCCGCAATCGGGCCGTTTCGCCGCCTGACGCCTGATACCCGCCGCCGGCTCGCGATCGCCGCGGTTGCCATTGCGGCAGTGCTGTTCCCCATATTGCATCCGAACGACGCCGACATTGACTCCGCCGCCAATGCGTTGGCCTTCGCCGCCCTGGCGCTCGGGCTCAACATCGTCGTCGGCTTCGCCGGGCTGCTCGACCTCGGCTATGCCGCGTTCTTCGCGATCGGCGCCTACTCATACGGCATCGCCGCTTCCTGGCAGGTCCAGCCGGAATGGAGCGGGTTCTGGCAGCCCCTGCAATGGCTCGACCTCGTCAGCCGCTTTCATACGGCCTCGGGCGATGTCGTGCATTTCAACGTCTCGTTCTGGCTGATGCTGCCGGTCTCGGCCGCGATCGCCGCATTTTTCGGGGTGCTCTTCGGCGCGCCGACGTTGCGCCTCAAGGGCGATTATCTGGCGATCGTGACCCTGGGCTTTGGCGAGATCGTGCCGATCGTGGCGCGCAATGCGCCAGCGCTTACCAATGGCGCGCATGGGCCTGAACGGGGTCGCCGCTCCGCAATTCTTCGGCTACGATTTCGGCGTCGACGCGACACCCTATTACTTTGTCGGGCTTCTTATTGTCGCTTTCCTGATCCTGACCAGCTTGCGGCTCAAGGATTTCGCGCATCGGCCGCGCCTGGATGGCGATCCGCGAGGACGAGATCGCCGCCGCGGCGATGGGCGTCAACCGGACGCGCTTCAAGCTCCTGGCTTTTGCGATCGGTGCGGCCTTTGCCGGCGCCACCGGCACCTTCTATGTCGCCAAATTGCAGACCGCCACACCGGAAATGTTCATGTTTCCGGTTTCGGTGATGGTTCTCGTCATGGTCGTCTTCGGCGGCATCGGCAGCGTGTGGGGCGTCGTGGTCGGCGCCCTGCTGCTGCAGATGCTGCAATCCTGGTTCCTCCAGGACCTGTCTCAATGGTTGCAGGCGCTGGGCCGGCTCCTCGATATCGGCTGGCTGCGGCACGTCGAGCTGGCGTCGTCGATCGAGCTGATCTTCGGTTTGATCCTCGTGTTCATGATGCTCTACCGGCGCGACGGGCTGATCCCGGCGACGCGGCGGGTCCCGGCGCTGAGCCTCGACGAAGAGGCGGCCCAGCCGAGGCGCGGCGGCTTTGCGGCGTTTTCGCCGTTGGCGCCCGAGCGGCGCGACGGCGAAGGTCCGATCCTCGACATCGCCGCTCTGACCGTGCGCTTCGGCGGCCTCGTCGCGTTGCGCGCGGTCGAGTTCAGCGTGCCGGCGGGGGCGGTGGTTGCGCGTAATCGGCCCGAACGGCTCGGGCAAGACGACATTGTTCAACACCGTGACCGGGCTCACCCCCTGCGACGAAGGTGCGATCCGCTTTGCCGGCCGTCCGATCGGCAGCCTGCCGCCGCATCTCGTTCTCGACCGCGGCATCGCCCGGACCTTTCAGAACATCCGTCTCTTTCCCAATCTGAGCGTGCTCGAAAACGTCATGATCGGCATGCATGCCCGCCTCGACATCGGTGCGGCGGCTGCCTTGCTCCGCTTGCCGAGGGCGCTCCGCGAGGAAAGGGCGGCGCGCGAGCGGGCGCTCGAGATCCTGGCACTTTTCGGCAATCGGCTCTTGCCGCGCGCCGATCATCCGGCCGGCAGCCTCTCCTACGCCAACCGCCGGCGCACCGAGATTGCCCGCGCGCTCGCCTCGCAGCCGAGGCTCCTGCTGCTCGACGAACCGACGGCGGGGATGAACCCGGCCGAGACGCTGGAGCTTGCCGACCAGATCGAGACCTTGCACCGGCAGGGCCTGACGATCGTCTTGATCGAACACAAGCTCGATGTCGTCGTCAGCCTCGCCGACAAGGTCGTCGTGCTCGATCACGGCGAAAAGATCGCCGAGGGCGTCCCCGCGGAGGTCCGCCGCGACGAGGCGGTGATCCGCGCCTATCTCGGCAGGAGTGCAGCACTTGCTCGAGTTTAGGGCGGTCGACACCTATTACGGCGACCTGCACGTGCTGAAATCGGTCGACTACCGGATCGAGGCGGGCGAGATCGTCTGCCTGTTGGGCGGCAACGCGTCCGGCAAATCGACGACGATGAAGGCGATCATGGGGAGTGTGGCGCCGGCCCGCGGCGACATCCTCTTCGAGGGAAATTCGCTCAAAGGCGTCAGCATGGCCGAGCGGGTGCGCCGCGGCATCGCCCCGGTGCTCGAGGCGCGGCGGCTCTTTCCGCGCATGACGGTCTACGAGAATCTCGATATGGGCGCCTATACGCGCCGCCGCGGCCCCGAGTTCGAGGAGGATCTGGCGCGCGTCTTCGCCCTCTTCCCGCGCGTCGAGGAGCGGCTCTCGCAGCTGGCCGGCACCTTGTCCGGCGGCGAGCAGCAGATGGTGGCGATCGGCCGGGCGCTGATGGCGCGACCCCGGCTCTTGTGCATGGACGAGCCCTCGATGGGACTGTCGCCCGCCTATGTCGAGCAGGTTTTCGACATCATCCGCACGATCAACGACCAGGGCACGACAATCTTCATGGTCGAGCAGAACGCGGCGATGGCGCTCGCGATTGCCGACCGCGCCTATGTCTTGCAGACCGGCCGGGTCGTGCTCAGCGGGAATGCCGCCGAACTGCGCGAGAACGAGGCGATCCGCGAGGCCTATCTCGGCGAGCTCAAGGTGGAGGGGTAGAGGGTTCGCCGTCTTTCTCACGGAGCCGAAGGCGGCGGCGTGTGCGCTTTGAGGCCGTGCTGCAGCATTGCCTCCCAGCCTTCCGCCGGCTCGTCGGCGAAATAGAACAGCCGAACGTCCTCGGGCGCGATCATGCCCTCCTCGACCAGCGCCTCGAAATCGACGAGGCGGCGCCAGTAATCGCGGCCGAACAGAACGATCGGCATCGGCGGCGCCTTCTTCGTCTGCTGCAGGGTCAGGATCTCGAAGAGTTCGTCCATCGTCCCGAAGCCGCCGGGAAAAACCGCGAGCGCATTGGCCCGCATCGCCAGATGCATCTTTCGCATCGCGAAATAGTGAAAGCGGAAGGTCAGTTCCGGGGTCGAGTAGGGATTGGGGTCTTGCTCATGCGGCAGGCTGATGTTGAACCCGATGCTGGGCGCGCCGGCGTCGTGGGCGCCGCGGTTCGCTGCTTCCATGATGCCGGGCCCGCCGCCGGTGGCGATGACGTTGTCGCGCAGCCCGCCCTCCTCGCAGAGCGCGCCGCCGCGCTCGGAAACGAGGCGGGCGAAGGCGCGGGCGAGTTCGTACCAGTGCGCGTGACGGGCGCAGCGACGGGCGCGGTCGAGGTCATGCGATCCGACGGCGCCGCGCGCCATTGACTCGGCCCGCTCGGGCGAGGGGATCTGCGCGCTGCCGAAGACGATCACCGTCGAGCGCACACCCCAATCGCGCAGCGCCAGCTCCGCCTTGGCGTATTCGAGCGCGAAACGGGTAGCGCGCATCTCGTCGCGCAGCAGAAACTCGGTGTCCTCGACCGGCAAAAGATAGCTCTTCGAACCCTTCTGCTTTGAATTGTCGGGCATCAGCCTTCCTCTTGCGCCGCCGCGAGGTTTGCGGCCGGGCGAGATTGCCGGCCGCGGCGCGACGATGCGTCCTCCGCCGCGGTCTGGGCAATATTGTCGATCTCCACCCGCTGGCGCGGCAGTGCGTCGGGATATTCCCGTTGCAGGAAGGTGATCAGCTTTTCGCGCACCTCGCAGCGCAAATCCCAGGCGTCGCCCGAATTTCGCGCGCTGACGAGCGCCCGCAATTCGACCATGCCCGCCGGCGTATCGGTCACCTGCAGCGCCGCCACCTTCTGGTCCCACCTGGCGCTCGATTTGACGATCGTATTGAGTTCCTGACGCACCCGGTCCACCGGGACGGTGTAGTCGACGTGCAGAAACACCGAACCGATCAGATCGGCCGTCTGGTAGGTCCAATTCTGGAACGGCTTCTCGATGAAGTAGCTGAGCGGTACGATCAAGCGCCGCAGGTCCCAGATGCGGATCACGACATAAGTGCTGGTGACCGCCTCGATGCGCCCCCATTCGCCCTCGACGATGACCACATCCTCGACCCGGATCGGCTGAGTCATCGCGATCTGGATGCCGGCGAGGAGATTGCTCAGCACCGGCCGCGCCGCGAGGCCGACGATCAAGCCCGCCGCACCGGCCGAGGCAAAGAGGCTCACCCCATACTGCCGAACCGAATCGAGCGTCATCAGCGCGATTCCGGCCGTGACGATCACCAGCAGGGTCTTCGCCGTCCGCTGCAGGATGCGCAGCTGCGTCACGTGCTTGCGGGCCAGGATGTCGTCCTCGACATCGGTGCGGAACCGGCGGAGATAGATTTCGGACGCGATGTCGAGCGCGCGGCCGGCCGTCCAGCCCAACGCCAGGACGAAGGCGACCCCCAATGTTCGGCCGATCGCGACGGTGACGTCCCGGGGAAGCGGCGCGCCCGGCAATGTCAGGCCGAGCACGATGATCACCAGAATGGTGCCTATCGGCCCCCGGCTGCGGGCGAGCAAGGTTTGTAAGAACGGGCTGAACCGGCCCGCCAAGCGAATAAGCCGGGCGATCGACCAGCGATAGATCAGCGCGACCAGCTAGGGCCGGTACGATCAGAATGACTGCGCCGCCTACCCATGACGGCAACCAGGAAGGAAACAACGTCATCTTCTCCGCAAAACCAAGGGCCTCGCCCGGGACGGAACGAGCGATCTATTGTGGCGGGTAACGGCGATCGGCCGATTTGATCCCGCGGAGCCAGCCATGAGCGTCGAGGCGAAAGCCGCCATCATCGAGCATCTCGGCCGCCAGCATCAGGCGATGGTGGCCCTGTTGGCGGAATTGGTGAGCATCGATTCCGGCAGCTATAACAAGGGCGGCGTCGATGCCGTCGAAGGCCGGCTGCGCGCCTGGCTCGAAGCCGCCGGCATCGCTTGCGAGGATTTTCCGAACCCGACTTACGGCGGCGTGCATGGCCGCACGGCTTCCCGGCAGCGGCGGCGAGAATCGGCCGATCATGCTGCTGGGCCATTGCGACACGGTCTTTCCGGACGGCACGTCGCGCAGCGCCCGTTCCGCATCGATGGCGATCGGGCGTTCGGGCCGGGGGTTGCCGACATGAAGGCCGGCCTCGTCATGAACAGCTTTGTCCTCGAGGCTCTGCACCGTTTCGGCGCGCCATGTCCGCTGACCGGGCTTTACACCGCCGATGAGGAAATCGCCTCGCCGTCTTCCCGGCCGATCATCGAGGCCGAGGCCAGAAACGCCCGCGCCGTCTTCAACGCCGAACCCGGCCGGCCAAGCGGCAACCTCGTTTCGCGTCGCAAGGGTGCCACCTTTATCGAATTGGAGGTGACCGGCAAGGCGTGCGCATTCGGGTGCGGCCCATGCCCAGGGCATCAGTGCTATCGAGGCGATGGCGCGCAAGATCCAGCGTCTCCATAAATTGACCGATTACGATCTCGGCACCACCGTCAATGTCGGGCTGGTACAGGGCGGCCAATCGGTCAATACCGTGGCGCCACGCGCCACCGCGGGGATCGACGTGCGCTTTCCGACCCTCAACATCATGGAGAAGATCCTGGGCGAGGTGCGCGAGATCTGCAATTGTTGCGAACTGCCGGGCAGTGACAGCCGTATTCTGCGCGAGGGTACTTTCCTGCCGCTCGAACAGGACGAGGCGGGCCGGCGTCTCTTGGAAGCTTACGGCCGACAGGCGGCGGGTCTGGGGATGACCGTCGGCGGCGAGGCGACCGGCGGCTCGGCCGATAGCGGCTTCACCGCGGCATTGGGAACGCCGACGCTGTGCGCGACCGGCCCCGTCGGCGGCAACGCCCATACCGACGAGGAATGGTGCCGCATCGAGACGATGGTGCCGCGCGCCCAGGCCCTGGCCTTGACGATCCTCGAGGTCGCTGCCCAGTAGCGGCCGGCGCCGGCCCCTTACGAACTCTGCGGCGCTACGCCGAGATACTTATATTGGTGGAGGACGTCGTCGAGCGGGTATTTGTCGTCCTTCGTGATGCGGAAGACGCTGATCACCCGGTTCTTTAGGTCACCACTGTCGTCAAAGCTGATCTCGCCCTGCAAAGACTTGACCTTGGAGGTCTGGATCGCGTCGCGCACCGCCTCGCGGGTCACCTCCTTGCCGCTCTCGGCGACGCGCTTCACCGCATCGAGAACGACGAGTGCGGCATCATAGGCGGTGATCGAGTAATTGTCGGGCTGCGTCCCGTACTTCTTGACGAAGCGGGCGATGACCGGCGCCGCCTCGGGATTTTCCAGTACATTCGGTGCGGCGATCGTCGCATACCAGCCCTCGGCCGCCGGGAAGCCGGCCGCCTTCAGGATCTCGGCCCCATAGACGCCGTCGCCGCCGCCCTTGATCATCTTGGGGACGATGTCATAGGACTGCTTGACCAATTTGACCCCGGCCTGCGCCACGCCGCCGTAATAGATCGCGTCGGGATTGAGCGATTTGATCTTGGTCAGGATCGTGGCGTAGTCGGTCTCCTTCGGATTGAGCTGGTCACGCCCGAGGACATTGAGCCCGCGCTTTTTCGCCTGCGCCTCGAACGCGTCGGCGAGCCCGACCCCGTAGGCGCCGCTGTCGTCGAGGACGTAGACCGACTTCACCTTCAAAGTGTCGGCGTAGTAATTGGCCATGTTCGGGCCCTGGATAGGCATCGGTCGTAACGGTGCGGAAATAGATCGCCTTGCCCTTCGGCCGGTATTGGCCGGCGAATTTCGGATCGGTGATGTCGGGGTTGGTCGAGCTCGGCGTCACCGTGGCGAGCCCGCCCTGGCTCAGGATCGGCGCCATGGCCTTGCCCGAACCGCTCATCTGCGGCCCGATCGCGGCGACGACCGCCTTGTCCGACACCATCTTGCGGGCGTTGGTCGCGGCCTGGGCCGGATCGTACTGGCCGGCGGTCGCGGTGCCCGAGTCGAGCACCAACACCTCGATCTTGTGGCCTGAAACCCCACCCGCTGCATTGGCGTCGTCGATCGCCAGCATCGCGCCGTCCTTGATCAGCTCGGCGTCATGCGCGTCGGCCCCAGTGAGCGGCAGGCTGATGCCGATCGTGACGGTTTTGTCCGCGGCGACCGCCGCGCGGCCCTGCATCGCAACGGCGCCAAGCATCACGGTTGTCGATAAAGCAATTATGGTCGAACGACGGGACAACATGGTTTTGACCTCCGGCTGGAGCAGAAGGGACCCGTCACAAGGTAACCGATCCCATGCCGGTGGTCACCGTCGCTTGCGCGGCGTCTTGGCCTTGTTCATTCTAATGAAAGAATTATCCGGGAGACCGCCATGACCAGTCGGTCGCTGTGGGACAGCTACGGGGCAATCGCACGCGCGGCGCCAAATCCGGTCGGGCAGGCCAATCTGGTTCCTTATCTGGAAGCCGAATTATCGGACCTGCTTGCGACCGAGTATCAAGCCATGCCGCGCGATCCGGGCAGGTTGCTGGAAACTACCCTCGGCGATCGCCCAGCCGCTTTTCGCACCTATCTGTTCGATCTGGCGAACGGATCATCGACGGGCCGTCTGGCAGCGGTGTGGGGCGTGTCGCGCCATGAACCGGGCGCAAGCCGAGACGTCGAGCGAGAAAAAGGATTTCTCGCTCCGACCCAGAGTGAACGGCAAAAGGGGGCCAAGACTTTCCGCGAATATTATCCCGGCCGCGACCGCGGTCATGCGTTCGCCCACACCATGGGCGGCGAAATGGACATCAACTTTTTCCCGCAATTGGGCGCGGTGAACCGGCGGCTGCGGGTCGGCGCCGGTACGCTATGGAACCACGGGCCGAAGCAGGGGTTGAATTGGCGCGAATTGGAGGAATACGCCGCGGCCCATCCGTCGTTTTGTTTCGTTCGGTTTATCTATGAGGACCGCGACTGGGTTCCGCGTCAGCTCGATTACGGCGTCTATCCGCTGCCGCCGGAGCCGTTTCGCTTTTTCGGCAACACGTTTCTCAATTGATCACACCGGCGAGCTTGTCCGTGCCTTGACGAACCCGCCCGAAACCAGGCTTCCAAGCGAGGGAACCTCACCCGCGCGGAACTCGATCGGGCGGCACATCGCCATCGCGACGAGGCCGAGGCGCGCCATCTTCTGAGCGGCGTAGGCGCTTTCGGCGGCGCTAGCGCTGACCCGTTCGAGGACCGCGCCGCCAAGCTGCTGAACCACGACGCTGCCGACGAGATCGACCGCACCCACCAGCCCGGCGCCGCCCGCCAGCCGGCGCAGCAGATGCACGGTGCCGGCAAAACCGGGGCGCTGTCCATAGATCTGCGCGACCTCGCGCATCAGCCGCAAGGCGCGCGCGGCAAAGAGCAGCGTGTCGATGATGGCGGTCGGGCTGATCAGGTTGATCGCAAATGCCTGGGCCGAGGCGCGGCGGATCGCCGTCTGCGCCAGCCCGTCGGCAGGCGCCAGCGCGAAGCGGGCGAAGAGATCGAGCGCATCGGACCCGCTGTGATGCGGTTCGAGGACCGCGCGGTAGCGTGCGACGGCGGCGGCAAGCTGCGGGTCGTGCGCCAGGATCGAGGCCGCTTCGTCGATCTCGCGCTTCAATTCGCCGGCGGACGCCGACGGGATCAGATTGCGCAGCCGCTCGGTCGACCGCAGCCGCCACAGGCCGCGCAATTCCGCCAGGAACCAATACAGGCCGCCGCCGACCCCGGCCGCCACCGCCGCCGCCGCGATGATCCCAATCGTCGGGCCGCGGTCGAATGCGCCGTCGACAAAATGAACAAGCTCGACCACCGCGATCCCGAGCAGCAGGGTTCCCAATCCGACGAGCGCAACCTTGAAAGGGGAAGGGAAGGGAGGCCGGACCGGGATCGGCGCCATCGGCTCGGAAACCGCCGGCGGGCCGAGTTCGAGCCGGCCCGGTCTCGTCGGTATCGATAATTCGTGGGCCTAGCCGCTGTTCGCGCCTGTCGGTCGCCGTCGCGCTCATGCGAGAACGTCTCCAATGAGGAATTCGAGCGCCTTGTCGAGGTCGATGTGGGGAATGCCGGAAGCGGCGTCGAGACGCGGCGGCTGAAATACCGGAAATTCGGTGAAGCGCTCGCCCCAGAAACCGGAGGGCGGCGGCGTCATCGGCACGATGCCGGGAAAGAACCGGATCCGCCGCGCCGCACCCTGCGGCAGGCCGATCACGACATCGATCTTGCGCCCGTCGAGAATATCGGCGCCGTCCTCGGTGCAGCGGATCGAGGCGAGTGCGGTGGCGGCGGTCCGGGCCCGCGCCTCTTCCGCCCGCAGCCGGGGTGCCGCGACGAGGTTGGCCATCAGCGCCTCGAGATGGTCGCGCTGCAAGGACGGGACATGGTCGGCCTTGGTTGCGGCGAACAGTACGCGGTCGATACGGGCGCCGAACAGCCGGGCGAGCCAGCCGCCATGGCCGAAGCGGAACGCGGCGAGTATGACGTCGAGCGCCTCGCGTTGATCCGCGAACGCCTCCTCGCCGGCGTTGAGCGCCTGCAGCACGTCGACGAGCACGATCTGGCGGTCGACCCCGCGGGCGAGCTCTTCGAAAAATGGCCGCACCACCGCCCGCTTATAGGTCTCGAAGCGCGCCTCCATCATCGCGGCGAGGCTCTCGGGACGCGGCTGCGCCCCGATCGCGAGCGGCGCCGGGCAGAACCACAGGAGCGTCGGATCGCTGATCCGCCCTGGCGTCAGCAGGCGTCCGGGCTGCAACAGGCTCAACTGAGCGCGGGCGCGGCAGGCGACGAGGTAGGCGCGATAGGCATCGTGCGCCCGGCGCGCGGTTTCGGCGTCGGCGGCGCTGTCGGCCGGGTGGCGAGCCATGAAATCGAGCCAGTCGCGGGCGAGCGGCGCCCTTGCGTCGCGTCGCGCCATCTCGAAGCTCGCCCGCGACCATTCGGCGAAGCTCTGGTGCAACAACGGCAGGTCGAGCAGCCACTCCCCCGGATAATCGAGGATTTCGAGTTCGAGCTCGGCGATCCCGCCCGCGATCCGCCCGAGCGGATGGGCGAGCCCGAGAAAGCCGCTCGGGGTAAACCGAAGCGTCAGATCGATCCGCCGAAGATCGGTCGTGCCGGGCGGCCATTCGCGGCGGGTCGGCGGCAAGCGCGGCAAGCGTGTCGCGATAGGGGAACGCCGCGACAACGCTGTCGGGCCGCGGGTGCAGCCGGGCGTCGATCAGCCGCCGCTCGGCCGCGGCGCGCAGAAAAGGAAGGCGGCGCGGGCCGGCCGACGGCGCGCAGCAGGTTGTGCACAAGGCTGGTGATCAGCGCGGTCTTGCCGGAGCGGCTGAGCCCGGTCACGGCGAGCCGCAAGGTCCGGTCGCGCAGCAACGCCGTCAGCGATGGCAGGCGCCCCGAGGCAGCGGTCAAGATCGCCGGGCGAGGCCTATCCCGGCGGCTTCATCGCGACATCGAACATGACGTTCGGCAGGATCTCGCGAATGACGCCGCGCAATGTGGATTCGTCGGCGGCGCTGGCGGCGGCCAGCAGTCGGCGCGAGCCGCGGCGCACCACCCGCGCGGTGGCTCGCCCGTCGCTGCCCGGACGGATTGTGGCGAACGCGTCGGCGGGTTCGATGCGCTTCAGGATGCGCTTCAGCGCCTGCAGGCCGTCCGGGGTTTCGACATCGTAGACCGGCGTCTCGGAGGTTTCGGGCTCCTGCTCTTCCTCGACCGCGGCGTCGATCGCCTCGACCGGGCGATAGCGGGTCAGGGATTGATAGATCGCGCGGCCGGGCTCGGTATCGATGCGCGACTGCAATTCCCAGCTCTCGCCGCGCGCCGACAATTCGGTGACGAGGGCGAACAGATCGTCGCTGTCCTCCTCGTGCGAGCAGGTCAGAAAGGCGAGGCGGCCGTCATGCTCGACGACGCGGTCGTCGTCTTCGGCAAAGCCCAATTCCGCCAGCGCGTTGTCGAGCGCACGCCGCGAGGCGACCAGGAGCGTGGTCACGTGCAAGCGGCGTCCGCTTTCGGCCGGGTCTTTTTCCGCCATCACAATCCCCTCCGCATCGCCGTCTCTTTGGCCCGCATTCTCAATTCTAAGCGCCGCTCGGCAACGCTTCGATGAAAATAATCGTCAAACCGGCGCCTAGCCTGGCTCGCTCTCGCCATTCCAGTTTAGTCGAACGTCGCGATGGACATAGACGTTCATCAACAGCCCGAACCCGAACATGACCGCCAGCATCGCGGTTCCCCCGTAGGAGATCAGCGGCAGCGGCACGCCAACAACCGGCAGCATCCCCATCACCATCGCCGTATTGATGAATACGTAGAGGAAGAAGTTGAAGACGATGCCGAGGCCGAGAAGCCGGCCGAACTGGTTGCGGCTGCGCATCGCGATGCCGATGCCATAGATGATGATCAGCGCATAGAGCGCCAAGAGAGTGAGCCCGCCGACGAGCCCGAACTCCTCGGCGAGGCTTGTGAAAATGAAATCGGTCTGTTTTTCCGGAAGGAAGTTGAGGTGGCTTTGCGTACCGAGCAGAAAACCCTTGCCGAATAGCCCGCCGGAGCCAAAAGCGATCTTGGATTGCAGGATGTGGTAGCCGGCGCCGAGCGGATCGCTCTCGGGGTCGAGAAAGGTGTAGATGCGATTCTTCTGATAGTCGCGCAGAAAGCGCCAGACCAGCGGTGTGGCCGCGGCCGTCGCCGCCGCGCCCAGCAGCGAACACCCACAGCCGTACGCCGACCAGAAAGAACAGCGCCACGCCCGTCAGCATGATCATGATCGCGGTGCCGAGGTCGGGCTGTTTGAGGACCAGGGCGGCCGGCGCAAGGATCATCAAGAGCGGGGCGACTAGATACCGCAGCCGTCCGACATCCTCATCGCCGAGGCCGTGGAAATAACGCGCCAGAGCGAGGATCAACGCGATCGTTCATCAATTGCGAAGGCTGCAGCTGAATGATCCCGAGATCGATCCAGCGCTGCGCTCCCATGCCGACAAAGCCGCGCAGATCTACCGCGACCACCAACAGGAGCGATACCGCGTAAAGCCAGTAGGCGATCCGGAACCAATGCCGGATGTCGACCAGTGCTGCGCCTAGCAGCGGCGCCAAGGCGATCGCAAAACGCATCGTCTGGGCCGCCGCCCAGGGCTGCATGTGACCGTCGGCGGCGGAGTACAGCACGACGATCCCATAGGCCGCGACGGCGCAGATCAGCAGCAGGAGGCTCCAACTGATCGCGCGGAGCTTTTCCGACGAATTCGGCCCCCGGGGTCCCAGATCGGCGGACAGCCCCGCCATTCTCAGCCGCCCGATGCAGCCGCGGCCGGCGCGCCCTGCGCGACATTGTCGCGCACCGGGATGCGCCGCGCGGGGTCGCGCAGCTGCGTCTCGCGCAACACGTCACGACAGATCGGCGCCGCCACCGCGGAGCCGCCGCCGCCGCTGGCGCCGCCGTGCTCGACCACCGTGGCGCACACATAGCGCGGCGCGCCTACCGGGGCGAAGGCGACGAAGAGCGCATGGTCGCGTTGCTTCCACGGAATTTCACTGACCTTGCGCAAGCCGTGCTCTCGTTCGTATTCGGTGATGCGCCGAACCTGCGAGGTGCCGGACTTGCCGCCCATGGCGAGGCCCGGATCGGTGATTCGCGCCGCATAGGCGGTGCCGCCCTCTTCGTTGACCACCGCGACCATGCCGTCCAAGACCAGTCCGAGCAGCCGCGGGTTGACCCCGAGCGGGGGGAAATCGGGCATCACCGCATCACCGCCGGGCGGCATCGTCCCCGCCTCGCGGACGAGGCGAGGCACGACCGCTCGGCCGGTTACCAGCCGCGCCACCATGACCGCGATCTGCAGCGGGGTCGCCAATACCGAACCCTGGCCGATGCCGGCGATCAACGTCTCGCCCTGCTGCCAGGCGGCGCCGCTCGTCGCGAGCTTCCATTCGCGGCTCGGAATGAGCCCCGAATGCTCGCCCGGAATGTCGAGGCCGACCGGGGAGCCAAAGCCGAAGCGGCGCGCCATCGCCGCCATCCGGTCGATACCAAGACGACGCGAGGTCTCGTAGAAGAAAACGTCGCAGGATCTTCTTGATCGCGTCGTGCAGCCGCAAGGTTCCGTGCCCGCCATGTCGCCAGCAGTGAAACGTGGCGTCGCCGAGTTCGAGATAGCCGGGACAGGTGATCGCGGTGTCCGGGGTAAGGACGCCCGCCGCCAATGCCGCGGTGGCGACCACCGGCTTGAACGTGGAGCCGGGCGGGTAGACGCCGGCGATGACCTTGTCCGAGAGGGGATTGCGCGGATCGGTGGACAGTTGCTGCCACATCGCCTGGAGTCAGGCCGGCGGTGAAGGCGGCCGGGTCGTAGCTCGGGCTGGAGACGAGCGCCAGCACGTCGCCGGTCGCGGCGTCGAGGAGGACGCAGGAGACGCTCTCTTCGGAGCTGCAGCGGCGGGTCACGAAATCCTGCAGACCCATATCGAGCGCGGTCACCACGTCGGCGCCGGGTCTCCCTTCGACCCGCGCCAGTTCTCGGATCACCCGGCCGAAGGCGTTGACCTCGATCTGGCTCGTCCCAGCGGTGCCGCGCAGGATCAGATCCTGCGATTTTTCGACGCCGCTCTTGCCGATACGGAAATCGGGGAGTTCGAGCAGCGGATCGCCGTTGAGCTCCTGCTCCGAAACCGCCGCGACATAGCCCACGACATGCGAGGCGGTCTCGCCGAAGGGGTAATGCCGGGTCAGCCCTTGCTCGACCGAGACGCCCGGCAGTTCGGGGATCGCGACCTCGATCCGAGCCATCTCGTCCCAGCTCAGATTGGCGCGAACCACGACTGGCACAAAGGAATGCTTGCGGCGGACTTCGCGGATGACGCGGCGTCGGTCGCCCTCGCCGATCTCGATCAGCTTGCCGAGCGCGGCCAAAGTCTCCTCGATATTGCCGGCCTGTTCGGCGACGAGGACGAGGTGATAATTCTGCCGGTTGTCGGCCAGCGCCGTGCCGAAGCGATCGAGGATACGTCCTCGCGGCGGCGCCAGAAGCCGCAGGTTGATGCGGTTTTCGTCCGCCAAGACGCGGTAGCGGTCCGCTTCGAGGATTTGCAGCTGGTACATACGGCCGGCCAGTGCTGCGACCAGCAGCGCCTGCCCCCCGGCGAGCGCCGCCGTGCGCCGCGTCAACACCCTCTGGCGTTGCGTTTCACGCCGCATTCCTGTTCGGCCGATCCCCGTCAACTCGCCGGCATCAACGTGCGCTGAGCACGACCCAGTAGAAAGCTCGCCACCGGAAAGAGCGAGATCGTCAGCACCGCGCGAAATACGGTGCTGTGAAAGTCGAGCACCATCCCGTCCAGCGCCGAATTGAGCGCCCACAGGCCCAGCATCGCTGTGAGCGTCAGCAAGGTGAAGCCGGCCCAGACATATGGGAACGGCCGCCGGACAAAATGGCTGCGGCTGCGCAGCACCGCCGCGCGGACGATCAGCAGCATCAGCGAAGTGACGCCGAGCGGCCCTCCGGCCAGAAGGTCATAGCAGAGCCCGATCGAGAACAGGGCGAGCGAAGGCAGGAGATCGGGCCGGTAGGTGGTCCAGTGATAAGCCGCCATCAGGACAAAGGCCGGCGTCAGTGCGGCGTAGCCCGGAACATGGACCGGCTGAATCGAGAGCAGGGCCGCGAGCGCGGTGGTCAGCGTCGGCAACAGCCGCGCCCCGATGTTGTCGGCTCGCGGCCGCGCCGTCGTGGCGAGCGTGGTCAAGGCCATGTTGTGTCAGCGGCCGCCGGCGGCGTCGCCCGGCCGCAATTGCGCGTGCCTGGCGCTGCGCGGCGTCTGGCTCACCGGGATCGGCAGGCCGGCGGCCAGACCGTAATCGACGATGCGCAGATATTCGACCCGTGCCAGCTCTGCGTAGGGCTCGATCCGCGGCGCTTCGCCGTCGACGGCCGCGACGACGCCGACCGGCAGCCCCGGCGGAAAGACGCCGCCCTGACCCGATGTCACGATGCGGTCGCCGATCTTCGGCGCCGCCGCCGGTTCGAGATACCGCAGGCGTGGCCTCTCGGAATTGTCGCCGGCGAGGATCGCCCGCTGCCGCGAGCGCTCGACCGTGACCGGGATGCGCGAATTCAAGTCGGTAATCAGCAGCACCCGCGCCGCCCGCGCGCCGACCTCGGAAATCCGGCCGACCAGGCCCTGGTTGGTTATCGCCGCCTGGCCGCGGCCGATGCCGTTGTCGGCGCCGGCGTTGATCATCAGGCTGCGAATGTAGGCACCGCCCAAATCGGCGACGACCCGGGCGGTGACATAGCTGTTCGCCGGATCCGGCGCCAGCTTCAGCAGATCGCGCAGCCGCGCGTTTTCCGAGGCGAGTGCGAGCGCCGCCCGCTGCCAGTCGAGAAGACGCCGGTTTTCTTCACGCAGCTTCGCATTGTCCTGGTGGATCGAGACAAGGGTCCGACCGCTTGCGACGATATCCTCGGCGGCGGCCAAGGGGCGCGAGATCATGTCGAGCACCGGCATCGCCGCGTCCGTCGCCGAAATCCGCAGCGATTCGAAAATCGCCTGATCAGCCTTGCCGATGATGATGATGGCGGCCGACAACAGGACGAGGAGCGGAAAGGTGATCCGCTGGATGGCGGCGCGGTGGGCCGGCGACAGGCGGATCACAAGGAGCCCGCGCAGCGGTGCGCGGTGCCGCCGGCTGGCGTGCGCGGCACTCCCCTCGGCCCCGCGGCAAAGCTGGCGTTCATGTCCCCCGGACCTCCCCCAACCGTAGAAGAGATTGTTACCACATATTGATCAACACGTTTTTCAGCGTCTTCATTTCTTCCAATGCGCGGCCGGTGCCGAGCGCCACACAGCTCAACGGATCGTCGGCGATCGACACCGGCAGCCCGGTCGAATGCCGCAATACAAGGTCGAGGTTGCCGAGCAGCGCGCCGCCGCCCGTCAACACGATGCCTTTGTCGACGATGTCGGCGGCGAGTTCCGGGGCGGTATGTTCGAGCGCCACCTTGACCGCCTCGACGATCGAGCCCACCGGCTCGGCGAGGCTCTCGGAAATCTGCCGCTCGCTGATGACGATCTCCTTCGGCACGCCGTTCATCAGGTCACGCCCCTTGATCTCCATGACCCGGCCCTCGCCGTCGTCCGGCATGCAGGCCGACCCGATCTCCTTCTTGATCCGCTCGGCGCTGCTCTCGCCGACCAGCAGGTTATGATTGCGGCGAATATAGGCGATGATCGCCTCGTCCATCTTGTCGCCACCGACCCGGACCGATCGGCAATAGACGATGCCGCCAAGCGACAGCACCGCGACCTCGGTGGTGCCGCCGCCGACATCGACGACCATCGAACCCGTGGGCTCCGTCACCGGCAGGCCGGCGCCGATCGCCGCGGCCATCGGCTCCTCGATCAGAAAGACCCGGCGCGCGCCGGCGCTTTCGGCCAATTCCTGGATCGCCCGCCGCTCGACCGCGGTCGAGCCCGACGGCACGCAGACGATGACCTGCGGCGTGGCAAAGCTGCGGCGGTTATGCACCTTGCGGATGAAATGTTTGATCATTTCCTCCGTCACTTCGAAATCGGCGATGACGCCGTCGCGCAGCGGCCGGATCGCCTGGATGTTGCCCGGGGTGCGGCCGAGCATCAGCTTGGCTTCCTCGCCGACCGCCAGCACCTGTTTGCGGCCTTTGACGCTGGCGATCGCCACGACCGAGGGCTCGTTCAGCACGATCCCGCGGCCCTTGACGTAGACGAGGGTGTTCGCCGTGCCGAGGTCGATTGCCATGTCGGCGGACAACAAGCCCAGCATTCTTCCGAACATCTCGCTGTGAACCCGACATTGCAAGCTACCCGGCGGGCGGTCCTGATGTCCCTACCCGATCCGGCTACCAATTCCGTCCCCCGGCTGATGCAGCGGAGACGCGCCGGGCGCGGTCTCCAAGGCGTCGAAACCGATCCTTGCTAATCATCCGCAAGTTTGCAAGCCGGCACGTTGCGACGCCCGGTCCGGGCTTTGACGCCAAGGACTTGTCGTTGCCGTGCGGTTCCCCCTCCGGCGACCGCGATCGCCGCGTTGGCTTATCCTAGGGGCGAAGCGGGGGCCCGTGCGACCTGATGTCCCAGCGGCCCGACCCGGCTCTCGCTAGTTTTGCTGCAAACCCGAGGGAGGACCCGCTACATAAGTCGGGAATTCACGCCGAGGGCCCTGCGCAGCTGGAGGTCGCCGATGATCGTCAATCTCAATCAGTACCGCAAACGGCGCGAGCGCGCCGAGGCGGAGCGCCAGGCGGCGGAAAACCGGGTGCGCTTCGGCCGGCGCAAGGATGACCGCGACAAGGGTCGGCAGGAGCAGGAGCGCGCGCACAAGGATCTCGACGACAAGCGCCTCGAATAGAATTACCCTGCTGCGCCGAGCGCCGATCGATAGGTCCCGAAGGTGGCCTCGTCGAAGCAGGCGAAGATGACGGTTTGCGGCGTTTCGTGCGCGGCAAGGTGCGCGCGCGTCGTGGCGACGGCGATTTCCGCCGCGGCCTCTCGTGGAAAGCCGTAAACCCCGGTCGCGATGGCGGGAAACGCGATCCGGGAAAAACGCCGCTCGCGGGCGATCGCCAGGGATGATCGATAGCAGCCTTCGAGGATCAAGCATTCCCCGGCGTTGCCGCCCTGCCAGATCGGGCCGACGGTATGAATGACGAAGGCCGCTGGCAGACGGTAGCCGCGGGTAAGCCGCGCTTCCCCTGGCTGGCAGCCGCCGAGGCTGCGGCACTCGACAAGGAGTTCCGGCCCGGCCGCGCGATGGATCGCGCCGTCGACGCCGCCGCCGCCGAGCAGCGACCGGTTCGCGGCATTGACGATGGCGTCGGCCCCGATGCGCGTTATGTCGCCCAGAAGGAGGCGGATGCGGGGTTCAGATGCGGGCGGGCAGGCCATCGGATTGCCGCGATCTATTTCCGGACAAAAAAAGCCGGCGCCGACGTCCGCCGGCTCCGGCGAGAGGCTGCGGGTGGCAAGCCCGCTACAGGGAGACTTTGCCAAGCCGGACTGCAACATGACCGGCGAGGGTCCGGCCGCCTCGCCTATTGCGCGAACGGGCATGATCCCGCGAAGGTTCCCCTGGCGGTCATCGATCAAGCCGCTTTTGCCGTCTCCTCAGGCGAGAAGCCCATGTTCCGGCGCAAGGCTTGCCGCGCCCGTGAGAGGCGTGAGCGGACGGTGCCGACCGGCACGCCGAGGATCGCGGCGACTTCCTCGTACCGCATGCCCTCGAGGCCGATCAGCAGGATCACTTGGCGCTGTTCGCTCGGGAGCTTGGCGATCGCGCGCTCCAAGTCGCGCAGTTCTAGGCGATGGTTCTGCTGCGGAGCGCGGGTCAGCAGCTGCTCGCTGTCGCTCAGCCCGACGGCGACCCCTTCGCGCACCGCGCGGCGAACGTGATTGACGTACTGATTGTGGAGTATCGTGAATAACCATGCTCGCAGATCGGTCCCCGCCTGCCACAGATGCAGCTTGCCGAGCGCGCGGGTCAGACTATCCTGCACCAGGTCGTCCGCGGCGAAGACATCGCGGGTCAGTGCGCGCGCATAGCGGCGAAGGCGGGGAATTTCGGCTTCGATTTGCCGATGGAGGTTGGCCACGCAAAAGCTCCCGACGCTGCCACGACCCGCCGGCGGGCGAGTTTCATGGCTGCGAGTTTATCGGGGGGGTGTAATCCGTTGATGTCATGGTCTCTGATTTTGTGTAAGAATTTGTAACCATATGTAGGGCCGTTGCGGTCCGCCGATCTTTGGCGGAGGCACCAGGTTAGAGGGCAGACGAAGCTGGCCGCCATGAGCGATAACGAGCACATCCTGGTCGTCGACGATCAGCTAGAGGTCTGCGATTTCGTCCAGGACTATCTTTCCCGGCGAGGGTTATCGGGTCTCGATCGCGCATGACGGGGCCGGAATGCGCCGAGTCATGTCGCAATCGCCGGTCGATCTGGTCATTCTCGACCTGATGCTGCCGGGCGAGGACGGGCTGACTTTGGCCCGCTCGCTGCGCGAGGACTCGAACGTCGGGATCATCATCCTGACCGGGCGCGGCGAGACCGTCGATCGCATTATCGGGCTCGAAATGGGCGCCGACGATTACCTGCCGAAGCCGTTCCACCTGCGGGAGCTGCTGGCGCGGGTCAAGAGCGTAATGCGCCGGGTCGCAAGCGGCGCCACACTTTCGGGCGGGGCCGTCCGCTCGAGGGTGCGGTTCGGCGGGTGGAGCCTCGATCTGTCGAGCCGGGAATTGCTGTCGCCGGGCGGTGAGGAAGTGCGGCTGACCACCGGCGAGTTCGACCTGCTGGCCGCCTTCGTCAACAACCCCAACCAGGTGCTGACCCGCGACCGCCTGCTCGATCTGGCGCGCAACCGCGAGGCCGGACCGTTCGACCGCACCATCGACGTGCAGGTCGGCCGGTTGCGCCGCAAGCTCGAGGACGACCCGCAAAATCCGACGATGATCAAGACCGTGCGCGGCAGCGGCTACATTTTCACGCCGACCGTCGAGGTCGAATAGGCTCACACCGTCAGGTAGGTGCGCACCGCCGTTTCGTCCATGTCGTCGCGTCGGCCGGACAGCACGACTTCGCCTCGCTGCATGACGTAATACGACGCCGCCAGGTCGCGGGCGAATTCGAAATACTGCTCGACCAGCAGGATCGCCATGTCGCCGCGTTCCGCCAACCCCCGGATCACGCGCTCGATGTCCTTGATGATCGAGGGCTGAATGCCCTCGGTCGGCTCGTCGAGAACGAGGAGCCGCGGCCGGGTGACGAGCGCCCGGGCGATCGCCAATTGCTGTTGCTGGCCGCCCGACAGATCGCCGCCGCGCCGTCGCAGCATGTCCTTCAGCACCGGGAACAACACGAAGATCTCGTCTGGCACGAATTGCTGGCCGCGTGGCAGTGGAGCGAAACCGGTCTGCAGATTTTCCTCGACCGTCAGCCGCGAAAAAATCTCGCGCCCCTGCGGAACGAGTGCCAGACCGGCGCGGGCCCGCTCGTGCGGCGGCAGCCCGGCAAGTTCGCGCTCCTCCCAGACGATGCTGCCGCTGCGGATCGGCTGCAACCCGAAGATCGCCCGCAGGAGGCTCGTCTTGCCGACACCGTTGCGGCCGAGGATGCAGGTCACCTCGCCCTTCTGCGCGGTCAAGCTGACGCGACGCAGGGCGTGGCTGGCGCCGTAATAGAGATCGACCCCTTCGACCGAGAGCATCGTTCAGCGGCCGAGATAGACTTCGATGACCCGCTGGTCGTTCTGCACGTGGTCAATCGAGCCTTCGGCCAGCACCGAACCTTCGTGCAATACAGTCACCCGCGCGCCGAGGCTGCGGACAAAGGCCATGTCGTGCTCGACGACGACAATCGTGCGGTCGCGCGCCAGATCGAGGATCAGCGCCGCAGTCTCCTCGGTTTCGCGGTCGGTCATGCCGGCGACCGGCTCGTCGAGCAGCAATAGCGTGCGGTCGTGGATCAAGAGCATGCCGATTTCGAGCCACTGCTTCTGGCCGTGGCTGAGGCTGCCGGCGAGTTGCCCGCGCTGTCCGCTCAAGCCGATGCGCTCGAGCGTCACGGCGATGCGCACCTGCTGCTCGGCGTCGAGGTGGCTGAACCATGTCCGCCATACGCCCCGCCGGTCCTCGAGCGCGAGTTCGAGGTTTTCGAAGACGGTCAGATTCTCGAACACAGTCGGCTTCTGAAATTTTCGACCGATGCCGAGATTGGCGATTTCGCTTTCGTCGAGCTTGGTCAGATCGTCGCTGCCACGGAACAGCACTTCCCCGGTATCGGGGCGGGTCTTGCCGGTGATGACGTCCATCATGGTCGTCTTTCCGGCGCCGTTCGGGCCGATCACGGTTCTGAGTTCACCCGGGTCGAGTACCAGCGAGAGCGCGTTCAGCGCCTTGAACCCGTCAAAGCTGACCGTGACGTTGTCGAGATAGAGGAGCGCATCGGTGACTGGACGATCCGGGATCATGCCTGTTCTCCCGCCGGGACCGACGCCGTCGCCGGCGCCCGAGCCGGTCTGATCCGCCGCGCCAGGCCGATGATCCCGTGCGGAAAAACGAGCGTCACCAGCACGAAGAGGGCGCCGAGCACGAAGAGCCAGGTTTCTGGGGCCGCGCCCGTCAGCCAGCTCTTGCCGAGATTGACGATGATCGCGCCGATGATCGCGCCGACAAGCGTGCCGCGGCCGCCGACCGAGACCCAGACCGCGACCTCGATCGAATTTCCGGGCGAAAATTCGCTCGGGTTGATGATCCCGACCTGCGGCACATAGAGCGCGCCCGCCAAGCCTGCGAGCAGCGCCGACAGCGTAAAGACGAACACCTTGGCGTTGGTCGTCGAATAGCCGAGAAAGCGCACCCGGCTTTCGGCGTCCCGGATCGCCAGCAACACCCGGCCGAGCTTCGAGGTCGTAACCCAACGGCACAGCAGATAACCGATCCCGAGGGCCGTTGCCGACGCAATGTAAAGGGCAAGCCGCGTGCTCGGGAGATGCACGTCCCAGCCCAGCAGATCCTTGTAGTCGGTCAGTCCGTTGTTGCCGCCGAAACCCATGTCGTTGCGGAAGAATGCCAGCAGCAGCGCATAGGTCATCGCCTGGGTGATGATCGACAGATAGACGCCGGTCACCCGCGAGCGGAAGGCGAACCAGCCAAAGACGAAGGCGAGCAGGCCCGGGACCAGAAAGACCATCAGCATCGCGAAGGCGAAATGATCGAAACCCCACCAGTACCAGGGCAGTTCCTTCCAGTTCAGGAACACCATGAAATCGGGCAGGAGCGGGTTGCCGTAGACGCCCCGGGTGCCAATCTGGCGCATCAGGTACATGCCCATGCAATAGCCGCCCAAGGCGAAGAACGCGCCCTGGCCAAGGCTCAGGATGCCGGCGTATCCCCAGATCAGATCGAGGCTGAGCGCCAGCAGCGCGAAACACAGATACTTGCCGAGCAGCGGCACCAGATAATCGGGCACCGCGATCGGCGAATCCGCCGACGGCAAGAGGTTCAATAGCGGCACAATGGCGACGAGCGCCGCGCCGCAGGCGGCAAAGGCGATCCAGAAGGCCGGCCCCCAACCATTCCCGCCGCGGCCGAGCGACGCCCCGAGCACTGTCTAGCCCTCCGCTTCCGCGGTGCGGCCCTTCAGCGCGAACAAGCCGCGCGGCCGGCGCTGGATGAAGAGGATGATAGCCACCAGCACGACGACCTTGCCGAGGATGGCGCCGGCGACCGGTTCGAGGATCTTGTTGACGATGCCCAGGGTCAGCGCGCCGACCAGGGTGCCCATCAGATTGCCGACGCCGCCGAAGACGACGACAAGAAAGCTGTCGACGATGTAGATCGTGCCGAGATTGGGGCTGACATTGCCGATCTGGCTCAGCGCGACGCCGGCCATTCCGGCGATGCCGGAGCCGAGGCCGAAGGTCAGCGCGTCGACCCGAGCGGTGCGGATGCCCATCGCCGACGCCATCGGCCGGTTCTGCGTCACTGCCCGCATATGCAGCCCGAACTTTGTCCGGCTGAGGATCAGCGCGATAGCGCCCAGTACGATGAAGCAGAACAAGATGATGTAGAGGCGGTTCCAGGTCACCGTGAAACCGCCCACTAGGTCGAAACCGCCGGTCATCCAGCTCGGGTTCGAGACCGCCTTGTTGGGCGCGCCAAAGATCGAGCGAACCGTCTGTTGCAGGATCAGACTGACGCCCCAAGTCGCGAGCAGGGTTTCGAGGGGCCTCCCGTAGAGAAAACGAATCACAGTGCGCTCGAGCGCCACGCCGACCGCGCCGGTGAGCAGGAAGGCCACCGGGATGGCGATCACGAGATAGGCGCCGATCCAATCCGGCGGCAGAAACGCTTGAAATAATTGCTGGCAGACAAAGGCCGAATAGGCGCCGAGCATGATCATCTCGCCATGCGCCATGTTGATGACGCCCATCACGCCGAACGTGATGGCAAGCCCGATGGCGGCCAGCAGCAGCACGCTGCCGAGGCTGATCCCCTGAAACAGATTGGCGACAAAGCCGACGAGCTGCAGCCGGCGGCCGATCGCGGCGAGCGCTTCGTCGGCTGCCTTGCGCAGTTCGGGATCGGTGTCCGGTCGTGCGCGGTATTCGTCGAGCAGGTTCTTGACCTGCGGGTCGGTGACGCCGCCGAGCCCGCGAATGGCGGCGAGCTGCTCGTCCTTGCTGCCGGCTGACGAGCTGCCCCGCAAGAAGGCTCTCCTCGATCGCGGCGCGGATATCGGCGTCGTGCTCCGTCGAGAGCGCCTTCTCCAGCCGCACCACGCTCTCCGCCGAGGGGTGCTTCAACGCATCCTGGGCGGCGGCAAGCCGTGGTGTCGTGATCCGGGCTGAACAGCGTCAGCGCGGTCAACGCCGCGTCGATCTGGCCGCGCAGCCGGTTGTTGACGATGATGCGACTCGTGTTCTCGGCGGCGGCGCCCGCGATCTCCTCGCCGGTTATCGCATCGGTGATTTTCTTGCCGCCGGCGGCGACGATGACCACCCGGCCGTCCGAAGTGGTGCGCAGCTGATCGTTGCCGAGGGCCTGCAATACCGGCACGGCGCGCCGGTCGCCGAGCTCGCCCAGCGCCACGATCGCCGCCGATTTCGCGGCGAACCCTCCGGCTCCCAAATCCTTGACCAGTCCGGCGTAGTCCTGCGCCCGCGCCGGCAGTGTTGCCGGCCAGCAGCAGAAACGCGACCCCGAGCAGCCGTGACAACCGGGCCATCATTTACACAATCCCGCCGATCTACTGTGGTCCCGGCCCGGGATGGGCGCTCGGGCCGGGACCCGTCCCCCCTTCAATCGCTATAGCGCGGCTTGGTGCAGTTGCCGCAAACCCAGGGATAGGTCCAATCGGCGACCTTGCCCTTGTCCTCCGCCAGATACGGGCTCCACGCGTCGGCCTTGATGACGCCCTTGGTCGAGGACACGATGTCGAACTGCCCGTCGGGGCGGATCTCGCCGATCATCACCGGCTTCGAGAGGTGATGGTTGGTGTTCATGACCTCGACAAACCCGCTCGGCGCCTGAACCTTCTGCCCGTACATCGCCTGTCGCACCGCGTCGACGTCGGTGGTGCCGGCCTGCCGCACCGCCTGCGTCCACATCTTGAAGCCGATGTAGTGCGCCTCCATCGGGTCGTTGGTCACGCGCTTCGGGTTCTTGATGAACTCGTGCCACTCCTTGATGAAGGCTTCGTTGGTCGGGTTCTTCACCGATTCGAAATAGTTCCACGCGGCGAGGTGTCCGACCAAATTCTTCGTGTCGATGCCGGCCAGTTCCTCTTCACCGACCGAAAATGCGATGACCGGGATGTCCGAGGCCTTGACGCCGGCATTGGCCAGTTCCTTGTAGAACGGAACATTCGCATCGCCGTTGATGGTCGACACCACCGCGGTCTTCTTCCCTGCTGACGCAAAGGTCTTGATCGCCGCGACCTCGGTCTGCCAGTCGGAATAGCCGAACGGCGTGTAGTTGATCTTGATGTCCTCGTCCTTGACGCCCTTCGACTTCAGAAAGGCTTCGAGGATCTTGTTGGTGGTCCGGGGATAGACGTAGTCGGTGCCTTCGAGCACCCAGCGCTTCACCGCGCCGCCTTCCTCGCTCATCAGATATTCGACGGCCGGGATCGCCTGCTGGTTCGGCGCCGCGCCGGTGTAGAACACGTTGTTCGAGCTTTCCTCGCCTTCGTACTGCACCGGGTAATACAGCAGCCCGTTCAGCTCCTCGAATACCGGCAGCACCGATTTGCGCGACACCGAGGTCCAGCAGCCGAACACCGCGGCGACCTTGTCCTTGGTCAAAAGCTCGCGCGCCTTTTCGGCAAAGAGCGGCCAGTTCGACGCCGGGTCGACCACCACCGCCTCGACCTTCTTGCCGAGCAGCCCGCCCTTCTTGTTGATGTCGTCGACCATCATCAGGATCGTGTCCTTCAGCGTCGTCTCGCTGATCGCCATCGTGCCCGACAGCGAATGCAGAACGCCGACCTTGATCGTTCCCTGGGTCTGCGCGGTGGCGGCACCCGCCGCACCGGCTATCGCGGCCGCAGCAAGCGCCCCGCGCCACATTGTCTGCAAAATTCTCATGGCATCCCCTTTTCCCGCTCGCGCGGCGCCTTGACGGCCGGCGCGCCCGGCAGGAGCAAGATCGAGGCCAAGGCCCGGAAAGGGGCGGACGCGGTTCGCCGATCGCGGCAATTTCTAGCTATTGCCTAAATTATAGGCAGAATTCTGCCGTGACCGTCGCCATGGTGCCCGATGAACGGGCTGGCGAGCCCTCGATCCGGAGGGTAGGCTCAGCCGGGTCAAAAAGGATTTCGCGATGACCGATAGCGATGCCGTGCTGGCCGCCAATCTCGAATTCTACCGCGCCTTCACGACGCGCGACGTGGCCGCGATGGATGCTGCTTTGGGCCCGCCGGTCGCCGGTCGCCTGCCTCCATCCGGGTTGGACCGTGCTGACCGATCGCGACGAGATCATGGCGAGTTGGAACGGCATTCTGTCGAACCCGGAGTCGCCCCGCATCGCCTGCTACGACGAGCGCGTGCTGCTCTACGGCGACACAGCACTGGTGCTGTGCGAGGAGGAATTGGCGGGCGGCACGCTCGCCGCCAGCAATTTTTTCGTCCGTGAGGAAGGTCGGCTGGCGGATCGCGCACCATCAGGCTGGCCAGATCGTCCGCCGCCAGCCCGAGCCGCGCCGTCCGTCCCGACTCAACTGAGCCGTCGCTTCGCGCCGCTGACCGTTGCTGAATCTGCGCGCCGCCGGGCAAACGCCGCCCGGACCTCGGCGAGGCGAAGCGCGGTCTCGTGATCGAGCCGGCCGTCCCAGCGCTGCGGCCGAAACCGGCGCTGAAAGGCGGCCAAGGCGACGTGTTCGTCTCCGGGCGTCACCTCGTACCCGATCCTCGCCAGATCGGCGAGCGCCCCCGAACGTTCGACCACCCCGACGCCGCGGCCACGGCGGCCCGCCAGACCCGGCGCCGGCGGCGGCCACAAGCCTATCCCGGCGCGGGCGAGGCGCGGCCAGTCGAAGAGCTCGCCGGGATCGGCCTTGCGGTCGGGCGCGATGTCGGAATGGCCGACCACACGATGCGGCGGGATCGGGTGGCGGGACGAGCAATGTCGCGGCACAAGTCTTCGACCGCCGCCATCTGCGCTTCGGGAAAGGGCCGGTAGCCCCATTCATGGCCGGGATTGACGATCTCGACGCCGATCGAAACGAAGTTGAGGTCGGTTTCGCCCTGCCAGCAGGACACGCCCGGCATGAAATGCGCGCCGCGCCTCCGGCACCAGCCGCCAGATCGCGCCGTCCTCCTCGACGACATAATGCGCGCTGACCCGCGCCGCGGATCGCACAGCCGGTCGATCGCCGCCGCGGCACTCTGCATGCCGGTATAATGCAGCACCAGCATGTCGATCCGCGTCGGGGTCGCCGCGGCTGGTCGTGGTTCGGCGAGGCCGTTCGCGGATCGCCGGCAGGGTCATCCCGGCCGCACGCCGCTTTTCGCCAGCCGGTCGTAGGCGGCGTTGATTCGCGCGACGCGGGCGGTCGCCAGCGCGATGCATTCGGGTGGCAGGCCCTGCGCGATCACGAGGTCGGGATGGCTCTCGCGCACCAGGCGATGATAGGCCGTCGCGGATCGCGGTCGGCCGAGGCGCCAGGGCCGACTGCCGAGGATCGCATAGCGGGTCCTCGCCGCCGCTGTCCTGCTCGTCCCACACGTGATGCGCGCGGATCCGCAGCATAATCGCGCCGCTCGAAGCCGAAATGCCGCGCGACCTCGCGCAGATAGGCGTCCTCGGCGGCGCATACCTCGTCCATCGGCCAGCGCGATGTGAAAGAGGCCGCCGAGCAGGTCTTCGAGCACCGCGCGGTCGGCCGCAAACAGCCGCCCGACCTGGCGCGCATAGCTCTCGAAACCGGCGGTGCTGCTTGCGGGCAAGGTCGAAGACCAGCCGGACATGTTCCTCCTCGCCCGGCGGCACCTGAAAGACTTCGCCGAAACGCGGCGACCTCGTCGCGGGTGACCGCCCCGTCGGCCTTGGCCATCTTGGCGCCGAGCGCGATCACCGCGATCGTAAAGGCGATGCGGCTGCGCGGGTCGGCTTCCGCGCCCGTCCTGGCCGTCGTGCGGCTGCCAGCCTGGGATGTGGCGCGCGGCGCGTTCGAGCAGCGCGCCGAGCGGTCCGCCGAACGGCAGTTCGCGGGCGCCGGCGATGATGCGGCCGACAAAGCTCATCAGCGTCGAAGCTATAGATCAAACGAAGGAGTCGACCGAGCAATCGCGCGAAGCGATCGGCTGCACGCTCTCCATTCTTCCAACCGCATGGTACAATTTAATGATCAAAATGCAAAATCCAGCTCTGCGGGAGGAATGCGACGATGTCATACGCTAGGAGCATCGGCAGCCGCGGCCGACGTCTATCCGCTTGGTCCAGCTGACTGGTGGGCATCGTCTGCATGGTGATGATCGCCAATCTGCAATACGGATGGACCCTGTTCGTCAACCCGATCGACCAGAAATATCACTGGGGGCGCGCTGCGATCCAGGTTGCCTTTACGATTTTCGTTCTCACCGAGACTTGGCTCGTTCCGGTCGAGGGCTGGCTGGTCGACCGCTTCGGGCCGAAGATCGTCGTGCTTGTCGGCGGCGTGTTGGTCGGCGATCGCCTGGGCGATCAATTCGGTCGCCGGCGACACTCTGGACGCTCTATGTTGCGGCGGCGATCGGCGGCATCGGCGCCGGAGCGGTCTACGGCACCTGCGTCGGCAACGCGCTCAAATGGTTTCCCGATCGGCGGGGGCTCGCAGCGGGCCTGACAGCCGCCGGCTTCGGCGCCGGGTCGGCGCTCACGATCATGCCGATCCAGGGGATGATCCAGTCGAGCGGCTACGAAGCCACTTTCTTCTGGTTCGGCGTCGGCCAGGGGCTCGTCGTCGTGCTGCTGTCGTTGCTGCTGCGGGCCCCCCGGCCCGGCGAAACGCCGGCTTCCACGCCGGTTGCGGCAGTCGACGCGCGACTATTCGCCGATCGAGGTGCTGCGCTCGCCGATATTTTGGGTTCTTTACGCAATGTTCGTGCTTGGTCGGCGCCGGCGGCCTGATGGCGACCGCGCAGCTGGCGCCGATCGCCAACGACTTCCAGGTCGCCAAGGTGCCGGTGAGCCTGCTCGGACTGACCCTACCGGCGCTGACCTTCGCTTTGTCGATCGACCGCGTGCTGAACGGGCTGACGCGGCCGTTCTTCGGCTGGGTCTCCGACCAGATCGGCCGCGAGAATACGATGTTCATCGCCTTCGGCCTCGAAGCAGTCGGTATCTGGGCGCTCGGCACCTTCGGGCATGATCCGGTGCATTTCGTGATCCTGAGCGGGATCGTGTTCTTTGCCTGGGGCGAGATCTACAGCCTTTTCCCGTCGACCTGCACCGATGTCTACGGCGCGAAGATCGCGACGACCAATGCGGGCTTGCTCTACACGGCCAAGGGCACGGCCTCGCTGCTGGTGCCGTTCGCCAATGTGCTGGCGGCGGCGAGCGGAGGCTGGCACGCCGTGTTCGTCGTCGCAGCGCTCATGAACGCGGTCGCAGCGATCATGGCGCTTGCCGTGCTGAAGCCGCTGCGGACCGCACGGGCGAGATCGGCGATCGGCGCGGTGCCGGGGCGCGCGGTTGAGGAGGGCGATGAGGGGCGATGGAGCGTTTCGACGCGATCGTGATCGGCGGCGGGCTGGTCGGTACGGCGATCGCGTACGGGCTCGGACGCGGCGGGCTCGCGGTCGCGCTGATCGACGAGGGCGATGTCGCCTATCGCGCCTCGCGCGGCAATTTCGGGCTCGTCTGGGTGCAGAGCAAGGGGCTCGGCGCGCCGCATTACCAGCGCTGGACCCGCGCCTCGGCGGCGGAATGGCCGTCGCTGGCCGCCGACCTCGAGGAGCGCACCGGGGTCGCGATCGGGCCTCGAACAGGACGGCGGCTTGCAGCTCTGCCTCGGCGAGGACGGAGGTGGCAAAGCGCCGCGCCATGATGGAGCAGATGCGGCGCGAGGCCGGGAATTTCGGCTTCGACTACCGCATGCTCGAGCACGACGAGACTGGCCGCGATGCTGCCGGGTCTCGGGGCCGGCGGTCAGCGGCGCGTCGTGGACCCCGTATGACGGTCACGTCAACTCGCTGGCGCTGTTCCATGCGCTGCACCGGGCCTTTGCCGGATCACGGGCGGAACCTATCTGCCGAACTGCACGGTCGACGCACGCCGAGGCCGCGCCCGGCGACTTCCGCATCGACGGCCGGCGGCGAAACGATCGGCGCGCCGAAGATCGTGCTCGCCGCCGGTCTCGGCAACGCGGCGCTGGCGCCGCTGTTCGGGCTCAACGCGCCGGTGCGGCCGCAGCGCGGCCAGATCCTGGTGACCGAGCGCACCAGCCGCGCCTGGCCGCTGCCGCTCGGCAGCATCCGGCAGACCCCGGAGGGCACGATCATGCTCGGCAGCAGCGAGGAGGAGGTCGGCTTCGACACCGGGCAGAACCCGGCGGTGATGCAGGACGATCGCCGAGCGCGCCGTCTGTACGTTTCCGTGGCTCGCGCGAATTGCAGATCGTGCGCGCCTGGGCGGCGCTGCGCGTGATGCCGCCGGACGGGTTGCCGATCTACGACCAATCCGAGCGCTATCCCGGCGCCTTCACCGCGAATTGCCACAGCGGCGTCACGCTGGCCGGCGGCGCACGCCAATCTGTTCGCGCCGATGGTCGCCGCCGGCGCGCTCGACCCGATGATGGCGCCGTTCTCGGCCAAGACGCTTCGATGTTCCGGCTGCGGCCTGACGCCGCGCCCCGGCGACTGGTCGACGGTCGAGGTCGAGGGCCGCACGGTCCGCGTGCCCGGGGCGCCTCGGCCGCCGCGGCGGTGCTGCTCGCCGGGCCTGCCGCAGCATACGCGACACGCGCGATCGGCGGCAGCGAGCGCGCGCCCTATTGCATGATGGGCGTCTGCTTCGATTGCCTCGCCGAGATCGACGGCGTGCCGAACCGGCAGAGCTGCATGGTCGCCGTCCGGCCCGGCATGCGCATCCGCCGCCAGCGCGGCCGGCGCGCTCGACTCGGTCGATGCCCGCCGGCGTGACGATCGCCGATCTCGCGATCGTCGGCGCCGGACCGGCCGGCATGGCGGCGGCGGTGCTCGCCGCCGAACTCGGGCTCGACACGGTGCTGATCGACGAGCAGGACAGCCCCGGCGGCCAGATCTACCGCGCGATCGAGCGGGCCAGGCGACGCGGGCAGTCGCCGCTCGGCGCCGATTACCTCGCCGGCCGCCCGCTCGTCGGCGGCGCTGCGCGCCAGCCCGGGCGACTACCGGCCGGGCACGACGGTGTGGCACATCGATCCCGGCGGCAGCGCGGCGGCGCGTTTCCGTCGTGGCGCGAAGGCGCAGCGAGACGATCGCGGCGCGCCGCATCCTGCTGGCGACCGGGGCGATCGAGCGGCCGGTGCCGATCCCGGGCTGGACCCTGCCGGGCGTCATGACGGCGGGCGCGGCGCAGATCCTGCTGAAGACCGCCGATCTGGTGCCGCAGGGCCGGGACGGTGATCGCCGGGCAGGGGCCGCTGCTGTATCTCGTCGGCGGCCAGCTGGCGCGCGCCGGCGCGCCGCCGCTGCAGGTGCTCGAAACGACCCCGCGCGACAATTACGCGCCGCGGCGCGGCGCAGCGGCTGGTGGCCGGGGCGGCGCGATCTCGCCAAGGGGCTGGCGATGATCGCTGGCTGCGCCGGCGCCGCGGGTGCCGGTGCGGCGCGGCGTGCGCGGATTGCGGGCGTCGGGCCGGCGGCGCTCGAGGGCGTCGCCTGGAACGGCGGCGAGATCGCCGCCGATCATCCTGCTGCTGCACGACGGGGTCATCCCGAACACGCAGATCGGCCTTGGCGCTGCAGCTGGCGCCATGTCTGGGACGAGGCGCAGCTGTGCTGGCGGCCGGCGGTCGACGAGTGGGGCCAGCACGAGCCTGCCGAGCGTCGCGATCGCCGGCGACGGCGGCGGCATCGCCGGGGCCGCGGCGGCGGTGCCGTCGGGCCGCCTCGCCGCGCTCGACGCCGCGCAGCCTGCTGGGCCGCATCGGCGACGCCGAGCGCGACCGCGCGGCCGCGCCGATCCGCGCCGCCCTCGCCCGCGAGCGCGCGATCCGGCCGTTTCTCGACGCGCTCTACCGGCCGGCCGACCGCGGTGCTGTGCCCCCGAGGACGAGGTCATCGTCTGCCGCTGCGAGGAGGTGACGGCCGGCGAGATCCGCCGCGCCGTCCGGCTCGGCGCGCAGGGACCGAACCAGGTCAAGGCCTTCATCCGCTGCGGCATGGGGCCGTGTCAGGGGCGGCATCTGCGGCCCGGTCGTCAGCGCCGATCATCGCCGCGATCCGCGGCATGCCGATCGCCGAGGTCGGGACCTTCCGCCCGCGCGCGCCCTACAAGCCGATCACGGTCGGCGCGCTGGCCGGTCTTGAACTGTCGTCGGCCGATCCCTCTGAGGAGGTTCAGCCAGACACAACCAATTTGCGGTAGAGATGCCAGGTGGCGTGGCCCAGCACCGGCATCACGACAACAAGCCCGAGGAGGAACGGGATCGAGCTGATGACGAGAGCGCCAGCGACGATCAGCCCCCAGACCGCGATCGGGGCCGGGTTGGCGACGACGGCGCGCACCGAGGTCGATACCGCGACGCCGAACCCGACATCGCGATCGAGCAATAGCGGAAACGACACCGTGCCGATCGCCAGCACCAGCAACGCAAAGACAGAATCCGATGCCGACGCCGGCCGCGATCATCACCCAGCCGGGCCTGGTGGTGAACACGTCGTTGACAAAGCCGGCGACCGAAGCCGGTGGCTCGGGGCCGAGCGTGACATCGTAGAGGATTGCCGCGACGATCAGCCAGGCAAGAAACAGCGCCACCAGTAGCAGACCCAGCGCGGTGATCGCGCCGAACGAATGCGACCGCACGACGGCGAACGCGTCGGGAAACCCGACGCTCAGGCCCTGCTCTCGACGGCGGCTCATTTCATAGAGCCCGATGGCGGCCACCGGCCCGATCAGCGCAAAGCCGGAGGCGAGCGGGAACAGGAGCGGCAACAACCCGTAACCAAACGCCAAACGGGCCAACACCAGCCCGACCACCGGATAGATCAGACAGAGAAAGACGACATCAGTCCGACATGCCGCGAAATCCTCGATCCCGCGGCGCAGAACCTCGCGCAGATCGCCGACATCGATATGCCGGATTTCCGGTCGCGCGGCCTCGATAGGACCGCCGGCCTGGGCAACCGATCCGAGCGCGCTGGCGGCAAGTTTAAGCTGGTCCGTCGTCCATTCGATCGGGTTCCGTATCGTCATGCATTCCTCCCGAACGCCGGTTCGAGGGGACGCAGCAGGTCACACCCCGCCGGCTGCCATACTATCTGCGCATATTGCGGCGGAATTCCAGCCAACAACGGCATTATTCCGAAGGCTCGCGGGCGCGCGCCTCTGCGGCGTTAGGATGATCCAGGCAGCGGACGAGGGGCGCGATGCGGAATCTGCAGGCGAATGGCGAGCGGTTGTGGGCGAGCCTGATGGAACTGGCCCGGATCGGCGCCACCGACAAGGGTGGGGTCTGCCGGCTCGCCGCGACCGATCTTGACGCCGAGGCGAGGCGGCTTTTCATCGGCTGGTGCGAGGCGGCTGGTTGTACCGTAAAAGTGGACCAAATCGGCAACATCTTCGCGCGTCGCGCGGGTCGAAAACCGGAACATCCGCCGATCATGGTCGGCAGCCATCTCGACACCCAGCCGACCGGCGGCAAGTTCGACGGCGCCTATGGCGTGCTGGCCGGCCTCGAAATCGTGCGGACTCTGAACGATCTCGGCTACGAAACCGAGGCGCCGGTCGAGATCGTCGCCTGGACCAACGAGGAGGGTTCGCGGTTTTCCCCGGCGATGGTCGGTTCGGGCGCTTTCGCCGGGGTGTTCGACCTCGGCTATGGGCTCGACCGGCCGGACAACGTCACCGGCGAACGACGCTCGGCGCCGAACTGCAGCGCATCGGCTTCGCCGGGCCGGAACCCGTCGGCGGCCGCCCGGTCGCAGCCTATTTCGAGGCGCATATCGAGCAGGGACCGATCCTCGAAGCGGCCGGGCTGCCGGTCGGCGTCGTCACCGGCGCCCAAGGCCAGCGCTGGTACGAGATCACCGTCACCGGGCAGGAGGCGCATGCCGGGCCGACACCGATGCCGCGGCGGCGCGACGCGCTGGTCGGGTGCCGCCCGCATGATCGACGCGGTCAACCGTATCGGCCACGCCCACGCGCCCCATGCCTGCGCCACGGTCGGCTTTGTCCAGGTCAGCCCCAATTCGCGCAACACGATCCCGGGCCGGGTGTTTTTCACGGTCGATTTCCGCCACCCCGTGGATGCGGTGCTGACCGCGATGGATCGCGAGTTGCGCGCCGCCTGCGCCGAGGCCGCGGCGACCCAGAACCTCGACGCGCAGGTCGAGGAGTTCTGGTATTTCCCGCCGACCCCGTTCGACCCCGCGCTCGTCGCCGCGGTGCGCGAGGCGGCGGCGGCTCAGGGCTATCCGCACCAGGACATCCTCAGCGGCGCCGGCCACGACGCCGTCTACCTGGCGCGCGTCGCTCCCGCCGCGATGGTCTTCGTCCCCTGCGTCGGCGGCATCAGCCACAACGAGATCGAGGACGCCAAACCCGAGGATCTCACCGCCGGCTGCAACGTGCTGCTGAACGCGGTCCTCGACCGCGCGAACAATGCCTCACCCGCCGAGGGTGGGGCTTCCTAGGGTGGGATTCAACCGAGGCGGATCAGTTCCGCACGGCAGACAGCCGCCAGTTCGGGGAGCCCGACTTTGAGGGTCTCCCAGATGATCTCGCTTTCACGCGTGAAGTACTCGTGGGCAAGGATATTCCGCATGCCTAGGATCTGCCGCCACGGAATATCCGGATAAGGCGCTTTCAGATCGTCTTCGAGAGCCTTGGCCGCCTCACCGATCGCGAGAAGACGGTAAGCCGTGGCATCCTGGACATCCGGGTCCTGCTGGAATGCTTCACGCGTCAGCCGGCCGGTCTGCCGTTCGATCCGCTCGATGAGTTCGAGAATGTCGAGGAGGCTGTCGATCGGCGCTGCCTTTGCCATCAAAATACCCGCACTGCGGTTTCCTCGATGCGGGGACGACGGCGCGGATCGATCCCGCTGCGCGTCATCAGGTCCACCTTGGCCCCGAGAATTTCTTCCATGCGCTCCCGCAGCGCCAGCAGGTCGAACAAGGTAAAGCCCTGTGGCCGCGTGAGATCGAAAAACACATCGACATCCGAGGCGTCTCGAGCCTGGTCACGCGCGACCGAGCCGAAGAGGAAGAGCGCGCCAACGCCGGCATCGCGAAACTCCGGTTCGTGCTCTTTCAGCAGGGTGATAACTTGGTCGCGCTTCATCACACCACACCCGAGTTTGGTAGTCTACGCGACTACAAATTGGGGATGGCGAACCCCTAATTCACAGAATTTCAGTCGGCTCTTCCGCGAAGATCCCGAGGCGGTTGACGCCGTCGAAGGCCGCCACCTTGTAGCATTCCGCGAGCGTCGGGTAGTTAAACACCGTGTCGATGAAGTAGTCGATCGTGCCGCCGAACGACAACACCGCCTGACCGATGTGGATCAGCTCGCTTGCCCCCTCGCCGATGATGTGGACGCCGAGCAGCTGGCGGGTTTCGCTGTGAAATATCAGTTTTAACAGGCCGGTCACATCGCCGAGGATCTGGCCGCGCGCGATCTCCCGATAGCGCGCCTTGCCGATCTCGTAAGGGACCGAGGCCTCGGTGAGTGCCTCTTCGTTCTTCCCGACCATCGAGATTTCCGGAACCGCGTAGATGCCGTAGGGGAACCACTCCGGAGCGCTTTGCGCCCTGATCCCAAAGGCGTGGCACGCGGCGAGCCGACCCTGCTCCATCGATGTCGAGGCGAGTGCGGGAAAGCCGATCATGTCGCCGACCGCGTAAATATGGGGGACCGCGGTGCGAAAGTGCTGGTCGACTGTCAGCCGGCCGCGGTTGTCCGGTTTGAGCCCGGCTCTCGCCAGGTCGAGCTGGCTCGCCGCACCGGTGCGGCCGACCGAATAGAGCGCCTTCTCGGCAACGATCGTCTTGCCGCTGTCGAGGTGAATCCGGACGCGGGCGCCGGCTTCGTCCCCGACAACCTCCAATTTGTCGACGCTCTCGCCCAGCCGCAGGGTGGCCCGGTTTTCCCGCAGGTGATGGCAGAACTCGTCGACGATTTCCTTATCGACGAAGGGCAGCAGGCGATCGCGCTTGTCGATCAGCGTCACCCGCACCCCGAGAGCGGCGAAGATGCTGGCGTACTCACAGCCGATCACGCCGGCCCCGACCACCGCCAAGGTCCGCGGCAGCCGATCGAGATCGAGGATGTCGTCGCTGGTGAAGATGCGTTCACCGTCGAACGGGATGTGCGGAGTGCGAGTGTTTTCCGCCCCGGCGGCGATGACGATCTTCCTTGCCTTGACCGAACGCGAGCTGGCGCCGTCGACATAGTCGAGGCGAACGGTGTCCGGCGCGACAAAAGACGCAGTCGCCGCAAGCAGCTCGACATCGTTGCGCATCAGCTGGTGGCGGGTCACGTCGATCTCGTGCTGGATCACCCGGTTGGTGCGAAACAGCAGGTCCTGCATCGTGATGTGCTGCTTGACGGTGTAGGAGGCGCCGTAGAATTCCCGCGAGCGGTAGCCGCAAAGTTCGAGCGCCGCCTCGCGCAGCGTCTTCGACGGGATCGTTCCCAGATTGACGCTGCAGCCGCCGAGCACGGCCTTGCGTTCGACAATCGCGACCCGCTTGTCGAGCTTGGCGCCCTGGATCGCGGCGCGCTGCCCGGCCGGCCCGGAACCGATCACCAGAAGATCGTAGTCGAACAAGTCTCCAGACATGCCTCGGCTCCTCGCGTCCTGAACCGCCGCGCTCTAATTGGAACATGCCACGAGCCTGCGGCGCGACGATGACAAATCGATGTCAGCTTATGGCGATTGGGCGATGCCGTTCGCTAGCGCACGGCCCTTTATCCACGGCGCGGCCAACCCAATCTCTTGCATGGCTGAGCGTTTCACCGGACGCAACGCAGTCGCGGCGAATTGTCGTAGCTCTCTCGACCAAGCTTGGCGTAACTACGAATTGAGGCAGGCGGAACGCCGCTGCCGCCGGCCGCTGGGCCTCGACCCTGATGAACGATCTCCAACTCCAGCACGCCCTTTCCTTCGCCGATCTTTACGATCGCGAGGGCCTGATGCGCCTCGACCGCGCCTTTGTCGCGCATCTCGCTGCGGGCGATGTCGGCGCTGCACGACCGGCTGATGGCGGCGCGCGCCGATCCCGATGCGCTCGACCGCAAGGCGGAATCCGATCTGCTGGTCGATCTCGCGCCGCATGTCGAAGATTTCATCGGCGAGCTGTTCGGCATCGCGGCCGAAATCCGCGAATTGCAGGCGCGGCACGACGAACTGGCGCCGCTCTATTCGGTCAAGCGCCTGTTCGTGCAGCGCCGCGCCGTCAAGGGGATCAAGGAGGCCGACGCGGCGCGAGCTGAACGGCCCGCCAGCTCGGCCGACGAACTCGACCGCGCTGATCGGCGGCCCGCCGGCCGATTTCGCGACGCGGGCCGGCGCGCTCGCCTGGGAGCTGCGCTACGCCGATGCCGTCGCGCGCTGGCTCGACGACGAGGCCGCGCACAAGCTGCCGCTGCGCGCCGCGCTCGAATACGCCGCCTGGGCGACGCTGTCGCCGGCCGGGCGCGCCCGGCACAGCCGCGGCCTGTTGTTCAAGCGTGCCGCACCGGCTCGACATGCACCATCTGGTGCCGGCCGAAACCGTCGTGCGCACGGCGTCACGATGCTGCGCCTGCCCGAAGACGAATGGCGGCCGCGCGACGGGTTCGGCCTGACCGACCCCGGCACCGATCTCGCCGGCGCGCTCGACCAGGCGAATTACTGCATCTGGTGCCACAACCAGCGGAAGGACAGCTGCCGCACGGGCCTGCAGCGAAAAGGACGGCAGCTTCCGCAAGAGCGTCTTCGGCGTCACCCTGGCCGGCTGCCCGCTCGACGAGAAGATCTCGGAGATGAACATCGTCAAGGCGCGCGGCAACAGCCTCGGCGCGCTGGCGATCGTCGCCGTCGACAACCCGCTCTGCGCCGCGACCGGCCACCGCATCTGCAACGACTGCATGAAGTCCTGCATCTATCAGCGCCAGGAGCCGGTCGATATCCCGCAGATCGAGACCCGCACCCTGAAGGACGTGCTGGGCCTGCCCTGGGGCTTCGAGATCTACGGCCTGTTGACCCGGTGGAACCCGCTCGATCTGCGCCGGCCGCTGCCGAAGCCGCAATCGCGGCTATAAGGTGCTGGTCGTCGGGCTCGGGCCGGCCGGGTTCAACGCTGGCGCATCACCTGATCAATGACGGGCATTTCGTCGCCGCGATCGACGGGCTGAAGATCGAGCCGCTGCCGCCGGAAATTTCGGGCGTGGCCGCCGACCGGCGAGCGCGTGCCGTTCGCGCCGGTGCGCGACATCGCGAGCCTCTACGAGCGGCTCGACGAGCGCATCGATGGCCGGGTTTGGCGGCGTCGCCGAATACGGCATCACGGTGCGCTGGGACAAGAATTTCCTGAAGATCGATCCGGCTGCTTGCTCGAACGCCGCGGCGCAATTCGCGATGTATGGCGGGGTGCGCTTCGGCGGCACGCTGACGATCGACAGCGCCTTCGATCTCGGCTTCGACCATATCGCGCTGTGCGCCGGCGCCGGCCGCCCGACCGTGATCCCGATGAAGAACGGCCTGGCGCCCGGGCGTGCGGCAGGCCTCCGATTTCCTGATGGCGCTGCAGCTGACCGGCGCCGCCAAGACCGACAGCATCGCCAATCTGACCGTGCGGCTGCCGGTCGTCGTGATCGGCGGCGGGCTGACCGCGATCGACACCGCGACCGAGGCGCTGGCCTATTACCCGGTGCAGGTCGAGAAATTTCTCTCGCGCTACGAGACGCTGGTCGCCGAGCGCGGCGTCGAGGCGGTGCGCGACCAGTGGAACGCGCGTCGAGCGCGAGATCGCCGAGGAGTTCATCGCCCATGCCCGCGCGCTGCGCGCCGAGCGCGAGGCCGCCGCGCCGCGAGGGCCGCGCGCCGCGCTTCGCGAAGCTGATCAATTCGCTGGGGCGGCGTCACGATCGCCTATCGCCGCCGCCTGATCGACGCGCCGAGCTACACCCTCAACCACGAGGAGGTGGCGAAGGCGATGGAGGAGGGCATCCGCTTCGCCGAGATGCTGACCCCGGTCGAGGTCGAGGTCGATGTCTTCGGCCACGCCGCCGCGCTCAAGATGACCCGGCACGCGCCGGCCGAGGTCGGCGGGCATCGGCCGCAGCCGGACCAGCATGCCGGCGAGGAGGTCGTCCTGCCGGCGCGCACGATCCTGGTCGCCGCCGGGACGCAGCCGAACACCGTGCTGGCGCGCGAGGACCCGGACCACGTCGCGCTCGACGGCCGCTATTTCCGCGCCCTCGACGAGGACGGCAACCCGGCCGACGCCGGAGCGCGTCGCCAAGCCCGACGCGGTGCGCGTGCTGACCAGCGTGATGCCGGACGGCCGCGCCGTCAGCTTCTGGGGCGATCTGCATCCGAGCTTTGCCGGCAATGTCGTCAAGGCGATGGGCGGCGCCAAGCAGGGCTATCCGGTGGTCAGCCGCATGCTGGCGAAGCGCTCGCCTGCCCTCCCCGCCCCCGCCGCGCTGAAGGCGCGGCTCGACCACGAACTGCGCGCGCGCGTGCATGCGGTCGATCGGCTGACCCCGACGATCGTCGAGGTCGTCGTCGAGGCGCCGATGGCGGCGCGCGCCTTCCAGCCCGGGCCAGTTCTACCGCCTGCAGAATTACGAGACGCTGGCGCCGCGCGTCGACGGCACGACCCTGGCGATGGAGGGGCTGGCGCTGACCGGCGCCTGGGTCGATCGCGAACGGGGCCTCCTATCGACGATCGTCCTCGAAATGGGCGGCTCGTCCGATCTCTGCGCGCTTGCTGAAGCCGGGCGAGCCGGTCGATCCTGATGGGCCCGACCGGCACGCCGACCGAGACCCCTTCCGGCGAGACCGTGCTCTTGGTCGGCGGCGGGCTCGGCAACGCGGTGCTGTTCTCGATCGGCGCGGCATTGCGGGCGGCCGGCTCGCGCGTCCTCTATTTCGCCGGCTACAAGAAGATCGTCGACCGCTACAAGGTCGCCGATATCGAGCGCGCCGCCGATACGGTCGTCTGGTGCTGCGACGAGGCGCCGGGTTTCGCGCCGGGCCGGCCGCAGGATCTGGCCTTTGTCGGCAACATCGTCGCGGCGATCGAGGCCTATGGCGAGGGCGCGCTCGGGCCGGTCGACGATCCCGCTCGGCGAGGTCGACCGCATCATCGCGATCGGCTCGGACGGCATGATGAACGCGGTCGCCGAGGCGCGCCGCGCCGCGCTGCGCCGCTATTTCCGCCCGGACCATCGCGCGATCGCGTCGATCAACTCGCCGATGCAATGCATGATGAAGGAGATCTGCGCGCAGTGCCTGCAGCGCCACTACGACCCGGCGAGCGGCACCGAAACGGTCGTGTTCTCGTGCTTCAACCAGGACCAGGACATGGACCGCGTCGATTTCCCGACGCTGCGCCACCGCCTGTCGCAAAACGGCGCGCAGGAAAAGCTGACCAAGCTGTGGATCGACCACTGCCTCCACCACCTCGGCGAACGCCAGCCGATGGCCGCCGATTAGGCTCGGCGATCAGCCCCGCTACGGCTCAAGCCGACAAGATGCAGACGGTGACAAGGCGGCAATCGAAGTGGCTAGGGAATTGTAAGGTATATCACCAATCGGCAACCGATTACTAGTTAGATAGACTATTTGCGAGTAAGATTCACTTAACCTTCTTGGATTACTTGATTGTCGTAGTAAACGATACTACCTCTATCGGCAACACAAACTGGTAGCTGGCAACAAAACAGCTATTACGGCGTTGCACCTGACAAACCTTCGCCGCCGTCGCGCAAATGCTGGCGCCACGCGGGAGATTGAATCCAGGGGAGGATAACCGATGCAGGCCGCGTCATCGCCGAGCTTTCCGACCGACAGACAGATTCTCGGCTACAGCCGCTTTGTCGTATTTGCCGCCGCGTTTCTTTCGATGGCTGTGATCAGCCCCTACGAATACGCGTGGAGCTCGATGTCGGGCCATATCGGCGGGCTGTATCACTGGTCGCACGCGCAGATCGGCTGGATGTTCACGCTGTTCGTCATCTTCGAGTTGATCGGGACCCTGCCGGGCGGCATCCTTCGCGACAAATTCGGGCCGCGCTGGGTGACCGTCATCGGCGGTCTGGTCGCCGGCGTCGGCATCTTCGCCACATCGCTCGGGCCGTCTTATGTGTTTGTCCTTGTCCTATGGTGCATCGGCAGCTTTTTCGCCGGGTTCATCTACAACACGGCGGTGACGACGGCGAACAAATGGTTCCCCGATATGCGGGGCCTGATCGCGGGACTGATTGCCGGCGCCTTCTCGTGGGGTTCGCTGCCGTTCATCTTCCCGATCCGGGCCATTCCCAAGACCGCACCCGACTCCGAGTTCTTTCACGTCATTTACATCATGGCGGCGATCATCGGTGGGGTGTCGATCGTTGCGGCGCTCTTCATGAAGGACCCGCCGGCGGGGTGGCGGCCGCCCGGCTGGACGCCGAAGGCGAGGGCCGTCGAGCGGCCGTCCTCGCATCAGTTCACATTCGGTGAGGCGCTGTCGACCTGGCAGATGTGGGTCTTGATCGTCTCCTTTGTGCTGATCTCGAGCGCCGGTCTCGCCGGGGTCAGCAAGATCGTGCGCTACTTGAACAGCTGGAGACCTCCAATAACCGTGTTTTCGTGCGGGCGAGGACCGACTATTTGACCGCGTGGGTGATTTGTTGATATCGGCGCGACGGTGTGAGGGCTTGGGCGGCTTTGAGCAGCGGCCGGGGTTGTTCAGCTGCTCAGCTCAGCTCAGATGGGCGCAATCTGGTCAGTCAGCCAAACCATCCGCTGCATGTTGTAGAGGAGGTTGGCGAGGCCGATCTTGGTTCTCGCGCGGGCGAGGCCAATGGTGCGGATGAACAGACCCATTGGCCCTTTCTGGCGGGCGAAGACGTGCTCGACCGCCGCGCGCACGGCCGATTTGCGGGCATTGGCGCGGGCGGTGCGGCGTGGCATTGGTTTGCCCTCAGGCTTTTTGCGGTGGATCTGTGAGCGCAGGAGACGCCCGGCGAGAAACTTCTCATTGGCCTTTGAGCGATAGGCGGTGTCGGCCCAGACATCGCTGGCGGTGTTGTTGGGGTCGATCAGCTCGGGCAGCAACGCCCCGTCATGGCGCGCCGCATCGGTGACCCGCCAGCGGCGGATCAGGCGATGCCGGCGATCGATGCCGACGTGATTTCTTGTAGCCAAAGGCCGGGACCGCCAGGTCAACCCGCGGTGCACCGTCCGCGCTCGGTTTGGCTTTGGTGTATTTGACCGTCCAGCGCGCGTCGCGGTCCTTCTGGCGCAGCTTGGCGGGCTTATCAGCCCACGCCGGCGGAATGCGGCCTTCTTTGATGTCGCGCTTCTCGCCCTCGGTGTTGCGCTGCTTTGGCGCGGCGACGATCGCGGCATCGATGATCTGGCCGCTCATCGCCAGAAACCCGGCCGTTGCCAGCGCCGCGTCAAAGCGCTCGAACAGAACCTCGATTGCCGGCCGGCCGGCGATCCGGGCGCGCGTCAGCGCCTCGCGGAAGCCCCAGATGGTATTGGCATCCGGCACCGTGTCGGCCAACCCGAGACCGAGAAAGCGCATAAACGACAGCCGGTCCCGGATCAGGTATTCGCTGCGCTCGTCCGACAAATTATGGCTCGACTGAAGGATCAGCACTTTGAACATCAGCACATGATCAAACGGCGGCCGGCCGCCCCGCGACCGATCCGAGCGCACAACGGCGCGCTCCAGATCCACTCGAAACAGCTCGAAATCGACTACCGCATTCAGCCGTTCCAGGGCATCGCCCTTCGCCGACAGCTCCTTCAGCCGCTCGTCAACGTCGAAAAACCCCGCCTGCCCCCGCATGACCAATCCCCCGCATCCCCCAATCACACAAGCGGGCGATTTGCCTTCAAATTCAACCGGTTTTTAGAGCTCTCCAGCTTTGGCTTCGCGGCGGCGGCCGCGACGGCGGCGGCTGGCGGGATCACGATCGCCAATGGTCTGGGGCGCGTTATTTTCGGCGGCCTTTCCGAACGATCGGCCGCGAGAACTCGATGATCTGGAGTTACATCCTGACCGGCGTCTTCCTGTTCCTGACCATCCTCGCCGGAGCGCTGCACAGCGAAACCATGTTTGTCGTCACGGCGATCCTCGCGATTTTCTTCTGGGGTCCACTCTTTTCACTGTTTCCGACGATTATTGGCCACTATTACGGAGAGATATCGGCAGGTTCCAACTATGGACTCCTCTACGCCATCGCGAAAGGCTCAGGCGGAATCTGATGGCGGCGTGCTTTCCGCAGTGCTGATAGCGCAGCACGGCTTTCCGTTTGCGATGGGTGTCGCGGGAGCGATGGCGATTGCCGCGGGATTGCTGATCGTGCCGCTTAAATACAATCCTCCGGTATGGAGAGAGCCGGCGCAAGGCATGCCCTCGCTGCAACCCGGCGGCTGAGCGCTGCAGGATAGGCGTCGCCGGATGTGGCCCGACGCATTGCCGAAATAGGATGATAAAATTGCCATAATTATATGATACGCACGACCCCATTGGCGCCCGGGTGAACGGGTCGCGCATAGGCGGACGCGGTCGTGGGCGACAAATTTGCTGTTGATTCGTTGCGAATAACAGCGAAAACAGCAAAACACGATCGCGCAAGTCGGTCGCGATGCATCGGCGCGGTAATCCGGATTGCTGGGCTCAGTGCGACATCAGGACCGGGATCGTCATGCTGTCGAGGATCGTGCGGGTGGCGCCGCCGAGCAGCAATTCGCGCGCCCGCGAATGGCCGTAGAGCCCCATGACCAGAAGATCAGCCGCGAAATCGGCGGCCCGCGACAGGATCGTCTCGCCGATCGGCACGTCGGCGGCGACCGTGCGCTCGACCGTCGCCTTGACGCCGTGCCGCGCCAGATGCAGTGAGATGTCGGCGCCGGGGATTTCGCCATGCGCGTCGGGTCCGGTGCGCGGATCGACCGTCAGCACGGTGACCTTCTCGGCCGCGGCGAGGAGCGGCATCGCGTCGTTGACGGCGCGCGTCGCTTCGCGCGTCGCGCTCCAGGCGACCACGACCCGCCGGCCCACCTCTTCAAACCGGCCGGCATAAGGCGCCACCAGAACGGCCGGCCCGAGGCCAGCGCCACATGCTCCGGGCGGGGCGGCAACGAGGCGCTTTCGGCGCGATCCGGGTCCCGTTGCCCGAGGATCGCGAGATCGACATAGCGGGCATGCACGGCCGGATCCCCGTCGGGCAACGCCGTCACCGCGCGCCATTCGGCCGAGAGCCCGCGGCGGCGAACGGCCTCCTCAAAGGTCTGGCGCATCGCTTCGGCTTGCGCTTCGGCCTGCTCCCGCAATTCGCGGTAGATCGGATCGAGCAATGCCGGGTCGTAATAGCCGAATTCCCGCGGTCGCGCGAAATCCGGCACCGGATAGAGCCCGATGAGATGCGCGGCGAAACGCTCGGCGAGCCTCGCCGCGAATGCCGCCCGCCCGGCCGCCGCCGGTTCGGCGTCCAACACCACCAACAGATCCTTGTAGCTCATGGTCCACCTCCCGACCCTGCCCCGAACGATGCCGCCGCGACCGCCGCGCCGTCTTGATCTGCATCAACCGGCGCGCTTGCCCAACGCCGGGTTTTCTTGCGCGGCGCGTCAGGATGCGCGAAGAGAAAGCTGAAGCTGATCACGAGCCCCGCCGATGCGCTTTCTCATTCCCGCCTGCCTCCTCCTCCTCGCCGGCTGCATCGACACGGACACCGCGCGGGTCGCCAATTTGGTGCCGCAAGAGGGCGGCAACTTCGCCTTCAGCGTGCCCACCAACACGGTGATGACCGCCAACGACGATGGCGCCGCCGAACGGATCCGCCGCGATTGGCTCGCCGAGGCGCTGCAGGCCGCCTCTTTGTGCCCAGTCGGCTATGTCGTCTACCAGCGGCACTTCGTGCCGGCGATCGACGGGCCGTTCGGCAATGGCGGCGACATCGTCTATACCGGGCAATGCCTGCCGCCCGACCGCAGATAAACCGCGCCGGCGGCGCCGCTTCAGCTTCGTTCCGACCGCGCCCAGCGTCCGGGGAGCGGCCCCTTGTCGCCGCCGACCGGATCGCGCGCCGGAAGCGGCACCGCGGCGACGTTGTCGGCGGCGCGCTTGCGCTCGCGCTCGCCGGGCGAGCACATGTCGGGGTGTTGGCCGCGGGGATAGGCGCCGACGACCAGAAGGTCCGGGCTCGCTCCCTCGCTCTTGTGCGCCACCCCGGCCGGATCACGACCACATCGCCGGCATGCAGTTCGACGACCTTGCCCTTGGCGCCGCCGAAGCGCACCCGCGCGAAGCCGGCGGCCATGCCGAGCGCCTCGTGCGCGGTGCTGTGGTAGTGGTGATGGGCGTAGATGCCGTCGCGCCATGCGCTCGGCCATTTGTTGCCGCCGAAGAGCGCCTCGCAGGCCGCCGCGGCCCCGGCGCCGGTTGCGATCGCGCCGCGATAGACGAGCAGCGGCAGCGCCGCGTTGTTCGGCACGAGTCCGTCATCGGCGAAGAAATGTTCTTCGATCCTCAGGTCGTCGCGTATTCCGACCATGTGTGGCTCCGTGTTTAACGGGTCCCTTGAGGGTAGCCCTCAGCGGCCGATGCGCCAAGCAAATTGCAGGGTGGCGCCCAGTATTCGAATGGCCCGGGCGTTAACGACGATCAGGCGGAGCGGCGCCTTGCCGCGATGAAGATTATCGAGTATTGATAACGCCTGAGGATATCGCGGATTGCGATATTCCAAACCGAGCGACGGGTACCGGTTGAGGCGCGCCAATTGATGGAGTACCCGGTCAAGACGGTCTGTGTCGTCGGCTTGGGCTATATCGGATTGCCCACGGCGGCGACCCTGGCGAGCCGCGGCGTCGACGTCGTCGGCGTCGACGTCAACCCGCAGGTGGTCGAGGCGGTCAACGCCGGCCAGCCCTATTTCTCCGAGCCCGACCTCGACATGCTGCTGCGCGCCGCGACGACGTTGGGCAAGCTGCGCGCGGCGGCGGCGCCCGAGCCGGCCGACGCCTTCGTGATCGCCGTGCCGACGCCATTCAACCCGGACCGTTCGCCCAATCTCGACTATATCGACGCCGCCGCCGATGCGATCGCACCCGTGCTGGCGGCCGGCAACGTCGTCATTCTGGAATCGACCTCGCCGGTCGGCACCACCGAGCGGCTCGCCTCCCGGCTGGCGCGGCTGCGTCCCGATCTGCGGTTTCCGCCGGCGGCGCACGGCGCGCCGCTCGACGTGCACGTCGCCCATTGCCCGGAGCGGGTGCTGCCCGGGCGCATGGTGCGCGAACTGATCGAGAACGACCGCATCATCGGCGGCATGACCGAGGCCTGCGCCGAGCACGCCGAGAGCGTCTACCGCGTCTTTCTGCGCGGCAAGGCGTTCTGCACCGACGCCGCCACGGCCGAGCTGGTCAAGCTCGTCGAGAACGCCTACCGCGACGTCAACATCGCCTTCGCCAACGAGCTGTCGCTGATCTGCGACCAGCTCGGCGTCAATGTCTGGGAGGTCGATCGATCTCGCCAACCGTCATCCGCGCGTCTCGATCCTGCAGCCGGGCGCTGGCGTTGGCGGCCACTGCATCGCCGTCGATCCGTGGTTCATCGTCTCCTCGGCGCCGGAGCGCGCGCGGCTGATCCGCACCGCCCGCGAGGTCAACGACGACAAGCCGAAATTCGTCGTCGGCCAGATCCGGGAACGGGCCGAGCGCTTCAAGCAGCCCGTCGTCGCCTGCCTCGGCCTGACCTACAAACCCGATGTCGACGATGTGCGCGAAAGCCCGGCGATCGAGATCGTCGCGCGAACTGGCGCGTTGCGGGCGGCAGCAAATCCTTGTCGCCGACCCGAACCTGCATGCGCTGCCGGCGCCGCTCGAGGGCATGCCGAACGTTACCCTGGCCGAGACGCTCGATGCCGTGCGCCAGGCCGATATCGTAGCGCTGCTCGTGGCGCATTCGCGCGTTCCGCAAGATCCCGCGCGAGGAACTGCTGCGCCGCGTCGTCATCGATGTGACCGGCCTGACCCACAACCATGGCTGAGCCCGCCGGCCGCCAGCGCTGCGGCCGCTGCGGCGATGAAAATCCTGTTTGTCTTCGGCACCCGGCCGGAGGCGATCAAACTGGCCCCACTGGTGCGCGAATTGTCGGGCCGCCCGCAATTCGAATGCAAAATCTGCGTCACCGGGCAGCATCGCGAGATCCTCGGGCAGTTTCTCGAACTGTTCGAGCTGCGGCCCGATTGGAACCTCGACGTGATGCGCCCGAACCAGGACCTGGCCTATCTGACCGGCGCGGTCCTGTCCGGCGTCAGCGGCGTCCTCGACCGACTTTCGCCCCGACCGGGTCATCGTCCAGGGCGACACGACCTCGACCTTCGCCGCGACACTCGCCGCGTTCTACCACAAGATCCCGGTGGCGCATGTCGAGGCCGGGCTGCGCAGCAACGACATCTATGCGCCGTGGCCCGAGGAGGTGAACCGCCGGCTTGTTTCGCCGATCGCCGATCTCCATTTCGCGCCCACGCCCCGGGCCCGCGACAATCTGCTGCGCGAGGGTGTCGAGGACGGGCGCATCGTCGTGACCGGCAATACCGGGATCGATGCGCTCCTGTGGATGGCCGATCGCCTCGACCACAGCCCCGAATTGCGCGCCTGCTCCGCCTCGCTGCTCGACGACCGCCTCACCGGCCGCCGGCTGATCCTGATGACCGGCCACCGCCGCGAGAATTTCGACGGCGGTCTCGAACGGATCGCGGCGACGATGGCCCAGATCGCACAGCGGCCCGATGCCGCAATCGTCTTTCCGGTTCACCCCAACCCCAATGTGCGCCGCGCGATCGAGCCGTTGCGCCACGAGCCGAACGTGCTGCTGATCGAGCCGGTCGATTACCCCGAACTCGTCTTCCTGCTGCGGCAATGCCATTTCGTCGTCACCGATTCGGGCGGCATTCAGGAAGAGGCGCCGACTTTCGGCAAGCCGGTGCTGGTCACCCGCGAGATCACCGAGCGGCCGGAGGCGGTCGAGCTCGGTCTCGCCCGTCTTGTCGGCACCGACGGGGAGCGCCTCTTCGAAGCGATGACGGCTCTCTTCGACGATCCGCAGACCTACCGCCGCATGAGCCGCGGCGGCAATCCCTACGGCGACGGCCACGCCAGCGAGCGGATCGCGGAGCGCCTGCTGACCGGCGAGGTGGAGGGTTAGCGGCGAAAGACCGCCACGATCTCAAGATGCGGCGTCCACGCGAACTGGTCGATTGGGACGAGCCGTTCGAGGCGAAAGCCGCCGGCGATGAGACGGGCGGCGTCGCGAGCGAACGTAGCGGGGTTGCACGAGACCGCGACGATCGCTTCGAGATCGGAGGCGGCCAATGCCGCGACCTGTTCGAAGGCGCCGGCGCGCGGCGGATCGAAGACTGCGGCGGCGTAAAGGCCGATCTCTTCGGGTGTGAGCGGATTGCGCGCCAGATCGCGGCGGGCGACCGTCAGCTCCGGAATGGCCGCGGCGGCAGCGCCGAGCGCCTTCACGGCGCGCTCGTCGCCCTCGACAGCGTGCACCGGGCCGCCGCCCGCGAGCGCCAGGGCAAACGCGCCGAGCCCGGCGTAGAGATCGAGCGCCGGTCGCCGCGCGCCGATGCCGAGCGTGACTTCATGCACCAGGATCGCCTCGGCCGCGGCACTCGCCTGCATGAAACCACCCGGCGGGAATGGCGCCGCCACCCCGGACATGACGATGTGGACCGGGCGGCGCTCGACGACCAATGTCTCACTTCGCCTCGTCCGCCAGACGATGCGGGCGAGATCGTTCTCCTCGGCCAGCGCGGCCAGGCTTTCGAGGGCCCGCAGTCCGGGCGGCTCCAGGGCCTCGAACAGCAAGTCGATCCCGCTGTCGGTGCGGGTCAAGAGCGCGTCGGCCGCGGCGCCCGGCCGCAGCAGATCAGGGATGACATCGCGCAACGGATCGAGCAGGGCGAACAGCGCCGGCTCCAGAACCGGGCACGCGGCGAGATCGACGAGATTGTGGCGAAACCGCTCGCGGAAGCCGATCTGCGCCGGCTGTTGCGGCTCGCGCGGCCGCAACAGCCCGAACCGCGCCCGCCGACGCGCCGCCGGGACGGTGCGCAGGCTGCCGATCAGATCGGGGTCGATCCCGACGCGGCCGAGTGCCGTACGCAGACCGTCGAGCTTGGCCGCGTGGTACGCCTCGCGGTCGAGATGCTGCAAGGCGCAGCCGCCGCATCGGCCGAAATGCGGGCAGGGCGGCGGCGCCCGGCCGGGACCGGCTTCGAGAATTGCGGCCGGCGCGCGCCTCGATGCCGCCGCCTCGCCGCCGGCCGAGATGCGCCCGCACCCGATCGCCAGGTGCGGTGAACGCAAGAAAGACGGGCTCGCCCTGATGGAACGCGATGCCGTCGCCCCCGGCGCCGATGCGGTCGACCACGAGCTCGACCGGTTGCGGCATCCCCCGCTTACCCGGTCTGCCGGCGCTGGAAACACCGACTGCGTCCAGCCCAACAATCGATAGGCGATGAGGCCGACCCATTCCTTGCCGGCAAGCGTCAGCGCGCCAAGCCCGTCGGTCGAGGTTGAAACTCGGCCGCAGTCCGGTCGCGGGATCGATCCGGAAATCGGTCGGGTAAGGGATGACCGTCCAGTCGACGCCGCGGAAAGACGCCACCGCCCGCGGCATGTGGTAGGCGGAAGTGACGAGCAGCCCATGTCTGGCCCGGCCCGGGGTGGAGCAATTCTTTGGCGAAGACCGCGTTCTCGTGCGTGCTGCGCGATCTCTCCTCCAGAACGATGCGCGAGCGGGTGATGCCTTCGTCGAGCAGAAACCCCAATGTCGCGCGGGCCTCGCTGAACCCGACCGGAAAAATTTCGCCTTCGCCGCCGAGGATCGCGAGCCGCGCTTCGGAATATCGCCTGGCCAATTTGATCCCGGTCAGAACCCGGCTGAACCCGTCGCCGAAAACCGTCTCGCCATAGGCTTGCGACAGGCGCGGGCTGACGGAGCCGCCCAAGACCAGGATGCCGTCGATTTTGTCCGGCAATGCGTGGGGGCGCGGAAAACGCTCTTCGAGCGTCAGCAGCAGAGCCGGACCGATCGGCAATACGGCGACCAGGAAAAAGCCGACCGCCGCCAGAATCGCCAAACTCCTTCCGCGCCGCCAGCGCGTCAACAATAGCAGCAATACGCCGGCGAGGAGGCACAGCAGCAAGAGATTGCCTGGCTGCAACACCGCCCAGACGAGCTTGCCGAAGAGAAAGGTCACCCGTCGCCTGTCCGCAAAATCCGCTGCCCCGGAGCGCGGGGCGCGCCTATGATGCCGGCATCGAGAGTGTCAGCGAGCGGGTCCATTCTGATGACCGACATCCAGCATTTCATCAACGGCAAACATGTCGAGGCGACGAGCGGGCGCTGGGGCGACGTGTTCAATCCGGCGACCGGCGAGCGCGCAGGCCGGGTCGCGCTCGGCGGCGCCGCCGAGGTGGATCGGGCGGTGCGCGCCGCGCGGCGGCGTTTCCGGGCTGGGCCGCGACCCCGCCGCTGACCCGCGCCCGGATCATGTTCAAGTTCCGCGAACTGCTCGAACGCGAAGAGGATACGCTCGCCCGGATCATCACCGACGAGCACGGCAAGGTGCTGTCCGACGCCAAGGGCGAATTGACCCGCGGCATCGAGGTCGTCGAGTTCGCCTGCGGCATCCCGCATCTGATGCGCGGCGAGGTCACCGAGCAGGTCGGCCGCGGCATCGACAGCTGGTCGGTGCGCCAGCCGGTCGGCGTGTGCGCCGGCATCACGCCGTTCAATTTCCCGGTGATGGTGCCGATGTGGATGTTCCCGGTGGCGCTGGCCTGCGGCAACACCTTCGTCCTGAAGCCGTCGGAGCGCGACCCGTCGGCCGGGTTCCGCATCGCCGAATTGCTGCTCGAAGCCGGCCTGCCGCCCGGCGTCTTCAATGTCGTCAACGGCGACAAGGAGGCGGTCGACGCGATCCTGCACCATCCCGGAGTCGATGCGGTCAGCTTCGTCGGCTCGACGCCGATCGCCGAATACATCTACGCGACCGCGGCGCAGAACGGAAAGCGGGTGCAGGCGCTGGGCGGCGCCAAGAACCACATGGTGGTGATGCCCGACGCCGATCTCGACCAGGCGACCGACGCGCTGATGGGCGCCGCCTACGGCTCGGCCGGCGAGCGCTGCATGGCGGTGTCGGTCGCGGTCGCGGTCGGCGGCGCTCGGCGACCGGCTGATGGACAAGCTCGTGCCGCGGGTGCGCGCGTTGAAGATCGGACCCGGCACCGACCCCGAGGCGGAAATGGGGCCGCTCGTCACCCGCAGCATCTCGAAAAGGTGAGTTCCTACGTCGATCTCGGGGTCAGGGAAGGGGCGAAGCTCGTCGTCGACGGCCGCGGCCTCAAACTGCAGGGCTACGAGAACGGCTTTTTCATCGGCGGCTGCCTGTTCGACGACGTCAAGCCCGAGATGCGCATCTACAAGGAGGAGATCTTCGGGCCGGTGCTGTCGGTCGTGCGCGCGCCCGATTTCGAGAGCGCCGTCAAGCTCGTCAACGATCACGAATACGGCAACGGCGTCGCGATCTTCACCCGCGACGGCGACGCCGCGCGCGAATTCGTCAACCGCGTGCAGATCGGCATGGTCGGGATCAACGTGCCGATCCCGGTGCCGATGGCGTTCCACAGCTTCGGCGGCTGGAAGCGCTCGCTGTTCGGCGACATGGCGGTGCACGGCATGGAAGGCGTGCGCTTCTACACGCGTCTCAAGACCATGACCTCGCGCTGGCCGACCGGCATCCGCACCGGCGCCGAATACGTCATGCCGACGATGTGCTGAAATCGGCCGCCCGATCAGGGCGTCGCTTCTCCAAGGGTCGCGGTCATCGGCGGGAATGCCATGCGCTAAGTCGATGGCTCGCGCGGATGTTCGGCCCGGAATTGCATGGCTAAGCCGATTGACCTCGCGGCCTGATCCAATATGCTGAATTTCAACGGAGGCCGACCAACCAGCACAAAACCCTCTCAAGGAGAAGCTCGCTATGCCGATGCCGCAACGCGTCCGATATCCCGATGCCATCGAACCTTTGGTGCAGTTCATCGAGGATACCTCTCCGGACGAAATTCTCGATCGGGCCCTGGAGAAGCTGCGTGCCGGGGTGTCGACCGAAACCATGCTGACGGCCTCGGCGCTGGCGGTGACCCGCTCGACCGAAATGCCGCCCGGCCATCATGGCGGCCCGCTGCACCCGTTGGCCGGCCTCTATGCGATCTCGAAGACGGTCGAGCGCCTGCAGGGCGAAGAGCGTTTTCTCCCGGTGCTGCAGCACGTGGCGCTGACCAACAAGCACATCAACCATCCGGCGATGGGACCCTACAGCCTGTTCGAATTCGAGCCGGAGGATGCCGGCGGGGTCGAAGCGACCAAGGCGGCGTTCCTGAACGCGGTCGGTCGCGGCGAGTGGAACAAGGCCGATCACCTCTATCAGTGGCTGTGGGATAACGCGCCGCGGATCGAGGCCTTCGACCTCTTGCTGAGCGTCGCGATCCCGAAGAATTTCCACGACGACCATTACTTCATGTTCCCGGGCACGGTGTGGCGCGCCTTCGAGACCGGCGTTCTCGACAAGGAGCTGTTCAAGACTGTGATGCGCCCGGTGGTGCGTTTTGTGACCCGTTCGCCGGTCGCCCCGAACAATCCGATGCCCTCGCCGCTGCCGCAGATCGAAGCGCTGATCGAGGAGCATGGATTGTTGCAGCGCATTTATCGCCAGCGCAGCGGCGATGATGAAACCGCGGTGATCGGCGCGCTCGGCGAAAGCAATCGCGGCGGTCGACGTCTTTTCCGATATTCCGGTGCTGATGGCCAAAGGCCTTGGCCGGCGGGATCTCGCTGGAGGGTGCGGGTGAGGCGCTGTCGATCGGGGCCGCGGGTCTCTTCCTGCGCTCGCTGGGCGGCAATCCGATGGATGTCCATCTGCACACCAGCATCAATCTGCGCCGCTACCTGCTGCGGTTCGACGGGATCAGCCTGAAGAACAAGCTGCTGCTGCTGTTGACCTGGCAATCGGGCCCGGAGATCCGCTCGACCGCAAACCGGATGGAGCCCTACCCGCAGCCCGACATGGAAGCGGTCGCCGCACTCCCCGCGCGCACTCAGGAAGAGCTCCTCGACGCGATCAGGCACAGCATCTACAACCAGCCGCCGACCGATTGGTCCAAGGTCAGCAATCTCGGGCAGATGCGCGCCGTGCCGGAGGTCAAGGAAACGGTCAACCTCGCGACGCAATACATGAAGGCCGGCTACGACCCGCAGGCGTTCATCGCGCGTCTCGCCGAGATCGTCTGCCACGACAATTTCACCGAGATGCACGCCTTCAAGCACCACCAGTCGATCGTCGAGGAATACAACGCGACTCGCGAGCCGTGGCGCTGGATGCATCTCGTCTGCGGCGCCCAGGCCGCGGCGATCTCCTTCGGCAAGAACATGGCGGTCTACGAGGAGTATCTCGAACTCCTCCACGCCGCGTAGGCACGCATATGTCAACCGGGAGGCCTTGCGCCTCCCGGTTTGCATGTTTCCGCTCGACAGGAGTGTTGGCCCAGAAGGGGACTAAAGGGTCCCATCCGAGTTCCTGCGCGCCGTCCGCTCCCCTTTACCGAGCGCTGTGATGGCCCGACAGGGATGGCGAGTGGCACATTAGTTTAGGCTTCTCGCCGATTTCCGCTGCCAAGTTGCATCATATACGCATTGCCCGGTCACCCGGCCTCTGAGCACATAATAGGGATCTATCTGTCCCACGAACGTTTGGCCCGTGGCGGCCTGCATCCGCACCTCGCCTTGCGGAGTTACATATCCTTGAAACTCGAGGTCGAGCGCCGCGAATCGCGCAACGCCGTCTCGGATGGTCAAATGCGGTGCAACCCGCAAATTCGGGCATACCGAAGTGGGCATCCCGGCGCTCTTGTTCTGAACAAAATTACCCTCGTATGTTCCATCGTAGAAGGTTGTCGTGCTTGGCGCTGCCGCCGCGGAGCTCGGCGCCGTGGCCGCGGCCGGTGGCGGCGGGGTTTGCTGGGCGCAAGCAGCGACCACAAGAACCGATACGCACAGCAAGAATGAGCGTTTCATCTGCATGCTCCCTCTGGGTTCGCAGACCCATCATATCTGGTTGAACTGTGTTAGCCAATATCCAACGAGTCGGTGAAAGCTTCCAACGTTGGCTGCCCGTTGGCAGCGGGATATTGCAGAGCGCCCACAACCCGCAGGGCCTCGAGCACCCGGTGGCTGCGGTTGCAACTTAGAGCACGTCTAAGCTGTCCCCGCCGATCACTTTTCGTTCCTGACACCAAGTACCGAGGCTGGCTGCCTAACGCATGCGCTCGACCGCTTCATCGGTCGACATTACGGCGTGTGCGAGAAATCGGTAGTTGATCATCGCCGCTTGATAGCCGTCGCCCCAGATCGGATGCCGGGGGCCGGCGGTCGCGTCCTTGACCATTACAACCTCGAAGCCCTGCTCGAGAAACTCGCGCAAATGCGAACTCGACGCACATATTCGCCAGCATGCCGCCGAGAATGATCTTGCCAATCCCCCGCTTGCGCAATTGCAGAACCAGATCGTTGGTCTGCGGACCCCAGACTTTGTGCGGGCTGACGACGATAGTTTTGCCGTCCTCGATATAGGGCTTGAAGCGCTCCAGCCAATCCGCCCCGGAATTTAGGAAGCCTGAAAATTCAGCGGTCCGCTTCGTGCAAAACTGTGGTTTCTGAACTCATCGGTCTCAAGCGGCCCATCGAACTTCCACGTATGGTCAGTTGGATAGAAATAGTGCGGCGAGATAAATACTTCATACCCGTTCGCCTTAGCGGCCTTGAAAATCCGCTCCATATTCTCGACGGTGCGGTTTTCCGTGACGCTCGCCCCGACCGCTGCCCAGTTTGCTCCCTTCTCGCTCAGCACATCATTCTGTGGATCGATGAACACGACGGCAGTGTCGGCTTTTTCGATGCTTATGGCTTGCGGCCCGGCGGCCGCTGCCGGTGGCTCGGCTGCGGCCGCCGAGCCCGACAGAGCCGAGGCCGTGACCACTCCAGCTCCGCCGAGGATCAAGTTTCGGCGCGAAGCCAGTATCTGGTTTTCCTTTGACAAGTGACATCTCCACAGGTTTCGGAAGGCCGGCGGCGAGCGCAATGACATGCTGGTCGCAAGCGATGCAGGCAGCTCTCTGCGGGCATCGCTCGATCCGCATTGCCGGCACCTCATGGCCCGTTGCGGGATCACGTTGCCCTTAGGAACGCCGGTAACTCGGCGTGGACCTGGTCCTTGATCGTCGTGCACATGCCATGCAGCTGCCTTGTAGACCTTGAGCGTTGCGTTCCTGATCAGCTTGGTCGATAGGATGCCCGCGGCGCCGATGGGGCCGTGATGCGACGCACCTCGGCGGACTAATGAGCGAGCGTCATTCTTGATCCGAGGAGGCTCCAGATGACCATTTCCGCGTCTGAACAAGTGGCCCCGGCCGTCCCATTCCCGGTCACGCATCATCGGACCAAAGCGGTCGGCGGGGTCAACATCTTCTACCGACAAGCCGGGCCAGAGGACGCGCCGGCTGTGTTGTTGCTGCACGGATTTCCGACCTCCTCGCACATGTTCCGCAATTTAATCCCGTATCTTGCCGACCGCTACCATGTGATCGCGCCCGACTATCCCGGTTACGGGCAAAGCGACGCCCCGGATCGCAGGACATTCGCCTATACGTTCGACCGTTTCGGCGAATTGGTCGATGGTCTGCTCGACCAGCTTCGGGTGACGCGATACGCCATGTACGTCATGGACTATGGAGCGCCCGTCGGCTGGCGCTTGGCGCTGAAGCACCCCGAACGCGTCACGGCCCTCATTGTCCAGAACGGCAACGCCTACGATGAGGGTCTGAAAGAATTTTGGGATCCGATCAAGAAATACTGGGCTGACGGCAGCGAAGATAGCCGCAACGCGCTGCGCAAACTCTTCACGTTGGAGACGACGAAGTTCCAGTACACCGATGGGGTTTCGGACACGAGCCGCATTTCCCCGGACAACTGGACCCATGACCAACCGCTTCTCGATCGCCCCGGAAACAATGATATTCAACTCGACATCTTTTTTGATTACCGAACCAATCTGCCGCTCTATCCGAAAGTGCAGGAGTACCTGCGCAAGCATCAACCGCCGACTTTGCTTGTCTGGGGCAAAAACGACGTCATTTTTCCGGCCGATGGCGCTCACTCCTATAAACGCGACCTCACGGACCTCGAATTCCATCTATTCGATACCGGCCACTTTGTCCTGGAGGACAAGGCCGACGAGGTGTTCCCGCTCATCAAGGACTTCCTGAACCGCAAGCTGCGCAGAGGTTGAGCTTGACCGCCATCATCGCCGACCCGGACGGCAATTTGCCGCTTTTCGCTGATCCAATCGGGTAAGGACTTCAGCCGTTTTCGGCGAGAACGACGCCGGCGAGGTGCAGCGAGCCGCAGATCAGCACGCGGCCGACCGGCGCCCTTTGCCGCGATCGCCTCGACCGCCGCCCCGACGGAGGCTGCACTTTCGGCCGCGATACCGACCGAGCAGGCCGCGTCGACAATCGCCGCGGCGGGCAACGGGTTCTCCTCCCCCGGGATCGTCACCGCCTGCAGCGAGCGCGCGAAGGGTGCGAATGGCCGCAGGAACCCGGCCGCATCCTTGGTGTTCAGCATGCCGACGACGAGATCGAGCGGGCGGTCCCGCCAGTCCGCGGCAACCTCGCCCAGCACCTCGCCCGCGGCCGGGTTGTGGCCGCCGTCGAGCCATAGCTCGCCGCCCGCAGGCATCGCCTCGACCAGCGGTCCGGCGCGCAGCAGCTGCAGCCGCGCCGGCCAGTCGATATGGCGCAACCCGGCGGCAATGTGCCTCGGGGCCGAGGATTGAAACCGGCGAGATTTTCGAGACACGCGATCGCGACGCCGGCGTTGACGATCTGATGCATGCCGAGGAGCGACGGGCGCGGCAGGTCGAGCCGCCAGCGAGTCCCCTCGTAGCGCATTCCGCCCGCCGTCGCGGCGCAATTCCATTCGCGCCCGGCCCGGTAGAGGGGGGCCGCGCAAGTTGCGGCGCGGGCCTCGATGACCGCCTCCGCCTCGGCCGGCTGCGGTGCTACCACCCCGGTCACGTTCGGCTTCAGGATGCCGGCCTTCTCGCCGGCGATCGCGCCAAGCGTGTTGCCGAGAAAGGCCACATGGTCGATCGAGATCGGCGTGATCGCCGTTACCGCCGGCCGGCTCGACGACATTGGTGGCGTCGAGCCTGCCGCCGAGGCCCGACCTCCAACAGAACGACGTCGGCGGGAGTGCGCGCAAACGCCAGCAACGCCGCCGCGGTGGTGATCTCGAAAAAGGTGATCGGCGCGCCGCCGTTCGCCACCTCGCATTCCTCGAGGAGCTGGGTCAGCGCCCCTTCCTCGATCAGCCGCCCGGCGAGGCGGATGCGCTCGTTGAAGCGGACGAGGTGCGGCGAAATATAGGCGTGGACCCGGTAGCCCGCGGCTTCGAGGCAGGCGCGCAATGTCGCCACGGTCGAGCCCTTGCCCTTGGTGCCGGCGACGTGGATGACCGGCGGCAGTTTGTCCTGGGGATTGCCAAGGGCAGCCAACAGCCGCTCGATGCGGCCGAGCGACAGGTCGATCAGCTTCGGGTGCAGCTTGGCGAGGCGGGCGAGGACGATGTCGCTCGGCTGCGCGCTCATGACGCCTCCGAAGCCGTCGCCGTCTCGGTCGTTCGCTGCCTCTCGCGCAACAGGCCGAGGATGCGGCCAAGCGTGGCGTTGAGCTCGGCGCGCGGCACGACGAGGTCGACCATTCCGTGGTCGCGCAGATATTCCGCGCGCTGAAACCCCTCCGGCAGTTTTTCGCGGATCGTTTCCTCGATGACCCGCGCGCCGGCAAAGCCTATGACGGCGCCGGGCTCCGCCAGAGTGATGTCGCCCACCATTGCAAAGGAAGCGGAGACGCCGCCCGTCGTCGGATCGGTCAGCAGCACGAGGTAGGGCAGGCCCGCCTCCTTGACCATGTCGGCCGCAAGGATCGTGCGCGGCATCTGCATCAGCGACAGCGCCCCTTCCTGCATGCGTGCCCCGCCCGAGGCGGGTACGGCGATCAGCGCTGCCTCCTGCAAGACGGCAAGCTGGGCCGCGGCCAGCATCGCCTCGCCCGCCGCGATCCCCATCGAGCCGCCCATGAAGCCGAATTCGAAGGCGGCGACGACGCAGGCGATCCCGCCGATATGGCCATGCGCGACGACGACGGCGTCACCGCCGGCGCCGAAGGCCGTCTGCGCCTCCTTCAGCCGGTCGGAATAGCGCCGCCGGTCGCGAAAGCGCAGCGGATCGACCGGCGTTTTCGGCAATTCGATGCGGGTGAAGGCGCCCTCGTCGAACAGCAGCTTGAGGCGCAAGGAAGCGTCGATGCGCAAATGGTGGCCGCAATTGCGGCAGACATGGAGATTGGCTTCGAGTTCGCGATGAAACAGCATCTGTTCGCAATTCGGGCATTTTCGCCAGAGATTTTCGGGCACCGTCTTGCGGGAGACCACCGCCCAAATCTTCGGCAGTACGAAATTGCTGAGCCAGCTCATCGCGATCGCCCCGTAACCCTCCGACGGCTGAACCTGCTCGTAACCAATGCGCGTGACAATGTCGTGTCCCCGATGCCGCCCGGTCCCGGTCCTGCTCCGGCGTCTATATGGTAGGTTTCGATGGTGAATGCGCCGCCCGACATCGACGCCCGCCGATCTCCCGAACCTCGGGAACCGGCGCCGCGGACTGAGGATGCGCGCCTGCCCGAGACGCCAAGGCCGCCCCACGAGCGCGCGAGGATGCTGGGCGGCGGGTCCCGTTCGCTCGGAGTGGCGCCCTATCTCTGCATCCTGGCGCTAGTCGCGGCGGCGACGATCGGCGTATTCTATGGCATCGGCTTCCGTCGCCTGGCCGAGCCGGCGCCGCCCGCACCCCCGCCCCCGGCCGCTCCGCGCAGCAATCGCCGCCCGCTGACAGCCTGCTCGCTGCCTCAAGCCCAGCGCCGGCTGCGTCGGCGCCGCCCCCGGCCGTCTCCGCGCAGCAATCGCCGCCCGCTGCCCCGCCTCAAACGGCGGCAACCGAACCGCCGTCGCCGCCATCACGCGCTGCAAGCCCGAATTCGGAGCCGCCGCCGGTGCTGCCCGCTCCGCCGCCCTCGGCCGCGTCGCCACCGGCGAGTTCACCGCCCGATCCCATAGCTCCGCCGGCGACCCCCGGCCCGCCGCCGCTGACGCCTGCCGACATCGCGGCATTGTTGGCTCGCGGCGACGACTTTTTCCGCGTCGGCAAGGTGACGGCGGCGCGCCTTGCCTATATCCAGGCGGCCGAAGCCGGCGACGGAAGGGCGGCGATGCGGATGGGCACAAGCTTCGATCCGGCCTTTCTGATGCAGGGCTATGTCCGTGACACCTTTGGCGACCCGGCCGAGGCCCGCTCCTGGTATCGCCGCGCCCGCGAACTCGGCATGACCGAAGCCGAGCGGCGGCTGAAGCGGCTCGACCAGCGGCGGTGACCCGGCCTTGCCTCAGGGCCCGCGGCAGATGACGTTGAGCAGCGCCTGGCGCTTCTCTACCGTGACGGCGCGCAACGCGCGCTCGAGCGCCGCCGGCAGTGCTGCCGGATCCTCGACCCGCTCGCCATAGCCGCCGGCGGCGGCGCAGACCTGCTCGAAGGCCGGCAATTCGTCGAGATCGATCAGCGGCGGCTTGTTGCTGCGCGCCGCCTCGCCCTGCGGATACATCGCCATCGTCGCGCGCCGCACCGCGCCCCACATCGAATTGTTCATGATCACGAACAATATCGGCAGATCATGCGCCCGCGCGGCGTGATGCACGGCGACCGGGTTGCCGAAAAGATGCGAGCCGTCGCCCAGTACGGCGATGACTGGCCGGTCGGAAGACGCGAGCTTGACGCCGAGCGCCGCCCCACCTCCCCAGCCAAGCCCCGAGGCAGGGCTCGACCCGAAATAGCTCCCCGGCCGGGTCGGGCCGCAATGCTCGGGCATCAGCGTATATTCGTTGACCAGCACCGCGTCCTCGGGCTTGGCGCGGGCGATGCAGGCGCTGGCCCAGGCCATGTCGATCGGGGGCAGATTGGCCGCCGCCTCCTGCGTCTTGCGCCATCCGGCGTGCAGCGCTTCGCGTCGTTCCACAATGCGCTTGCGGCGATCCGCGGCGGCGCTCTCAGCGCCCTGTCGATCGAGTGCCGCCGCCAATGCTGGCAATGCCGCAGCGGCCGACGCCGTAATCGCGACATCGCACGGAAAACCGCGGATCGGATAGCGTGAAAACAAAGGATCGACGCCGATATGGACGACCCGGCATTCGGCGCGCGGTGCCTTGAGGCTCGGGACCCAGGGCACGTCACACTCCAGCACCAATATCGCATCGGCTTCGTCGAGATAGGGGCCGGCATCATAGCCTAGATGACACGGATGGTCGGCCGAGAGCGACATATGCCGCGGGCGGTGCTGCACGACCGGAATCGCGAAACGCCCGGCGAGATCGGAAAGCGCGGCGACCGCCTGCGGGTCACGCCCGGCACTCGCGGTCACAATCAGCGGATTTCGCGCCTTGGCCAGCAACCGCGCCGCCTCGTCGATTGCGCCCGTGTCGGGGCCGGGCGGGGCGGCGGCAACCCGGCGCGCCGGTGCGTCGAAAGCGAAATTCGGCAAAGGTTCGGCCAAGACCTCGCGCGGCAATGACAGGTAGACCGGGCCAGCAGGCGCGCTCGTCGCCACCGCCAGCGCGCGGTCGACGACGGTTTCGAGCTGCCCGCCGTTGCGCAGCTCGTAATCCCATTTGACCAGCTCGCGCAGCATGCCGGCCTGGTCGAACATCTCCTGCGCCCAATGGATATAGACGTCGCGTGCGCCGGGGAGCCCGGTCTCGGTCAGTGGCGAGCGGCCGGCGGTAAAGAGCATCGGCACGTTCTCGCGCGCCGCGTTGAAGACGCCGCAGATGCCGTTCGCCGTGCCGACGCTAACATGCACCATGACCGCCGGCACCCGGCCGGTCGCGATCGCATAGCCATGCGCCATCGACACGGCAAGGTTTTCGTGGGTGGCGAGGATCGGCCGCGGCACGCGCATTCCGGTGCGTCCCGCCTTGGCGAAGGCCTCGACTAGCGGCGCGAAATCGGTGCCGGCGTTGGCGAACAGATATTCGACGCCGCGCTCGGCGAGAAGCGCCAGATACGCCTCGCCCACGCTGTCCACTCTCAACTCTTTGCGCGGCATTGGGCTCCTCCCGATCCGCCGATCGCGGTGCGCCTACGATACCGCGTTTGTCAGAGTTGGCGACATGCTTGGCCATGGAGTACTGCGTGCCGAAGGGAGAAAGGCCTAAGGCAATAAACGGGAGCCAATTCCAGGGATGCCGGCCGCGCTTGATTTAGCCTCAGGATTAGCTCTGCTTTCCCGTGGCAGGCGTGGAAGAGGCGGTATCGGCGTCAGACGCAAACCGCAAATTCTCGCGGCTGCTCATGGACCGGTCGGCTTGAGGGCGCAGCTAGGCCGTGACCGCGACACGACAAAGCCGGTGCCGGATCGTGCCGCAGTCGGCAAGGCTGCGCTCGCGAGGGAGCGCGGACCGGCGATGTTGCCCGACGGCAGAGACGAGCCCGTTGTCGAGATCGCGGCTTCCGGCCTTAAGATGAGAAGATAGGAAGGAGAATCGTGAGCTGATCTTTTGCGCTCTGTGAAGCGCATACATTCTTGCCGAATGCCTGAGGGCTCGACGGTGCGACCAAGAGGAGGCCGCTGATCGAGCCATGCGGCGCTTCACGCCCGGTGCCCGCTGCCAACGTCCAAATTCTCGATGGTTGTTCAACGTGTTAGTCCGCAAGGCAAGAGATCAATGACCGAGGCGCATACCGAGCCTCGGATGGTGCGACACCTTTCCGCCGTAGACACCTCCGCGTCGGTCAGACTCGCGCCTGCCGACCTGGCCGCCGATCGTAACCCCGTAGCTGGACATCGTCGCTCATGCCGCGGCCGCCGAGGCGGGATGCCGGCTTTTAATTCCGAGGATCTGCGAGACGATTTACCTCGCCGGGTCGGCAGTGAGCCGTTCTGCCAACGCCGCAGCCCTTCCGACCGCGTCTCAATTTGCAGCTGACTAGCTAAGCGCTTCGAACGGGGTGGCGCGGCAGGGGGCGGCCGTCGATGTCGCCGGCGGCGAGGCTGAAATGGCGCAGCAGGGTCGGCGCGATGTCGATCAGCGAGGTGGGCGCGCGGCAGGCGCCGGAGCTAAATCCGCCGCCCGAGACGAACAGGAACGGGCTCTGCTCGTTGACGCCGAGGCCGCCATGCTGGCCAAAGCCGGTGGCGTTCTTCGCCTCCATCGGGTCGCGCACGATGTGGCTGTGGCCCGGTACGCCGTGCGCGTTCTCGCGCGGGTCCGGCTTCAGCGTCAAGGCGATCCGCATCGCGGTCTGCCGCGGCAGACCGGAAGCGGCAAGCATCGGTCCGGTGAACATCCGCCCGACCCAGGGCTGCGTCTCCAGGAAATCGGCCACGCGGCCGACGAGCGCGCCATCGGGCTCGGCGAAATAGAGGAGTGCGGCACTGCCGTTCGGGGCGACGACGACATCCGACGACCCGGCCGCCTGCTTCAGCCCGGCATCGACCAATAAGGCGTCGAGATCGATCGTCTCGTCGACCGTTTCCATGCCGTGATCGGAGCCGACGACGAACAGGATGTCCTCGCCGCCCGGATCGAGTCGCGGCCACTGTCTCGGCGACCTTGCGCACATTGTCGTCGGCGCACCGGATCGCCCGCCGGTGCTCTGGCGAGCCCAATGGCGAATGGTGGCCCGTGTAGTCGGGCTCCGACAGCCACAGCATCGCCAATGCCGGCGCGCGATCACGCAAAACCTCCGTGCAGAACCGCTCGGTGACGGCGTTGTCGCCGGCCGCACCCTTGGCGACGGCCAGCCCTTCCGCCTCGGGCAGCGGGCGGCGGCCCGGACCGAAGCTGCCGGCCGGGTTGTAGACCCAGCCATGCCCGTCGGGGTCGAGGAAATAGGCCGCACCCGGCGACACGTTGGAAAAGGCGATGGCGGTTTCGCCCTCTTTGCGCAATCGCTCGGCCAGGGTCGGCACATGCAGCGTGCGGCCGGTGGCGCGATGCAGCCGGTCGCGGAAATCGGGCTTGCCGACCGACAGGCAGACGAGCCCGTCGCCCTCGTCGAGCGCCATCGTGTTGCCGAGGAGCCCATGGCGCGACGGCAGGCAGCCGGTGGCGATCGAGGCCGCGCTCGTCCGCGTCGTCGACGGAAAGACGCTGCGGTGATTGACGAACTCGGCCGAGCGTCCGCGCAGTTCCGTCAGAAACGGGGCGTCCCCGGGTGTGATCAGGTCGCGGCGCAGACTGTCGCAGATCACGACGACGGCACGCTTCATTGTGGTTCTCCTCGGTTCGGGCCGGTCTCGCGGGCGCCAGGGTCGCGCGCCAGCATAGCCTCACGCAGCGCCTGCGGCAGCGGCGTCTTCGCGCCGGTCGCGTTGACCATCAGGATCAGCACGGCGCGCCCGATCGCGCAGAGCCCGTCATGCCAAGCCGCATATTCCATCTCGAAGCTGGTATGGCCGAGCCGGATCGTCCGCGCTGTCACCAGGATTTCGTCGGCATAGGCGAGCGGGCGCAGATAGCGGATCGAGGCTTCGGCCATGACCGGCCCTGGATTTTCCGGTCTGAGCGGGGCGATCCCGGCGGTTTCGAGATAGCGGTTGCGCCCCTCCTCGAACCATTCGAAATAGGCGCGGTGGTTGGCGTGGCCAAACGGGTCGCATTCGCTCCACCGCACTCGGTGCCGGACCGCATACGACCATCCCGGCTCGACCCGGAACCGGGCTAGCGTCGCGGCGTCGATCTCGCCCATTCCGCGCCTCGCCGTTTCCCGGCCGAGATTAGTTCACCCGGCCGGTCGCGGCAAATCCCCGACCGAGGGTCAACCCGGGGCTCGCGCGGCGCCGCCGAAAATGCGAGACAGCACGCATGCAGGAAATCGGCATCGGCCGAGGCAGGCCCGCGAGCGCGCTGACGCTGCTGCGATCGCGGCGGTTCGGGCCGCTCTTCTGGGTGCAGTTTCTATCGGCGTTCAACGACAATGCGCTGAAGAACGCGCTGGTGCTGATGATCGCCTATGGCGCCGACGCATCCTCGCCGCTTTCGGCGCAGATCCTGATCCCGCTCGCCGGCGGGCTTTTCATCCTGCCGTTCTTTCTGTGCTCGGCGACCGCCGGGCAGATCGCCGATCAGCACGACAAGGCCCGGCTGATCCGGCTGATCAAGCTTGGCGAGATCGCGGTGATGCTGGCCGCCGCGGCGGGCGTTCTCGCCGGAAGCAGCCTTGTGCTGCTGGCGCTCCTCACGGTGATGGGTGTGGCCGCGGCGTTCTTCGGTCCGCTCAAATATGCGATCCTGCCAGATCTTCTGGCGCCGGCGGACCTCGTCCTCGGCAATGCGCTTGTCGAGGCCGGCACCTTTCTCGCGATCCTGCTCGGCACGATCGCGGGTGTCTTGATCGCCGGCCGCCATGGTGCTGCATTGATGGCGCTCTTGATCGTGATCGTCGCCTTGGCGGCGTCGGGTATCAGCCTGGCGATCCCGGCAACGGAGCCGGCGGCGCCGCGCAGCCGCACGGATCGGAACCTTTTCGCCGCCACGGCGCGGCTCATCGCTCGAGGCGCGGCGCGAGCCCGCACCTTACCGCGCGATGCTGGCGATTTCCTGGTTCTGGCTCGCGGGCGCGATCTACCTGTCGCAATTCCCGGCCTATGTCCGCTTCATCCTCGGCGCCGAAGAAGCGGTGGTCACACTGTTTCTGACGGTCTTTACGATCGGCATCGCGATCGGTTCGCTCGTCTGCAGCCGGCTTCTCGGTGGCCGGGTTAGCGCGCGCCCGGCGCTGTGGGGAGCGCTCGGCATCGGGCTTTTTTCGATCGATCTGTGGCTGGCGAGCCCAAGCCCCGCCACTGATGCCGCGCTCGCGGGTCTCGGCGCATTCCTCACCATCCCGGCGCATTGGCGCATTCTCGCCGATCTCCTCGGCATCGCGGTCTTGGGCGGCATCTTTATCCTGCCGCTCTATGTGCTGCTGCAGACGACGACCCGGCCCGAGCGGCGCGCCCGGGCGATCGCGGCCAACAATGTTATCAACGCCGCGGCGATGGTGGCCTCGGCGGTCGCGGTGATGGCGTTGCTCGCCGCCGGGGTCGGGGTTGCCGAGCTCTTCCTGTTGACCGGCGTCGGCGCGCTCCTCGTCGCCCTCTGGCTGCACCATATCATGCCGAGCTTCGCGGAGGCCGCCGCCTGATCAGTTCGCCCGCCAAGGCCGCCGCTTCGTAGAGGCCCGCGCGACATGCCCCCTTCCAGGAGCCCGAGGGAACCCCGAGCGGGGCGACGATTTCGAGCCCGGCGCGGCGAAACAGCAATGTGGCGCGCGGCAGATGCGTGCGGTCGGTAACGAGTATCACCCGGCGCAGCCCGCGTTCTTGCAGCAGGCGGGCGCATTCGCTCGCATTGCCCAATGTGTCGCGGGAATCCGCTTCGAGCAGCAGTGCGGCTTCGGGCACGCCGGCGGCGAGCGCGATCCGGCGCATGACATGCGCTTCGGGCTCGGGTCCGATGCCGCCGCCCGACAGCAGCAGCAGCGGTGCGGCCCCTTCGCGATAGGCCCGCACGCCGTGCTCGACCCGCCGGGCGAGCCGCGCCGAGGGCCGGCAGCCCAGGACAACGATCGCCTCGGCCGATGGCGGGCTACGATCAGGCGGTGCCGGCGACGGCGTCCGCCCCTTCGATGCGCGCCGCCAACGCCGCGGCGAGAAAACGGTCGATATCGCCGTCGAGCACCGCACCCGTGTTGGCGGTCTCGACCCCGGTGCGCAGATCCTTGACCATCTGGTAGGGCTGCAGCACGTAGGAGCGGATCTGGTGGCCCCAGCCGATATCCGTCTTGGTCGCGTTCATCGCCTCGGTCACCGCCTCGCGTCGCTGCAATTCCGCTTCGTAGAGCCTCGCGCGCAGCATTGCAAAAGCATGCGCCCGGTTCTGGTGCTGTGATCGCTCGCTCTGGCACTGCACGACAATGCCGCTCGGCAGATGCGTGATGCGCACCGCGCTGTCGGTCTTGTTGACGTGCTGGCCGCCCGCTCCCGACGAGCGATACGTGTCGATCCGCAGGTCCTTGTCGTTGATCTCGACCTCGATCTTGTCGTCGACGACCGGATAGACCCAGACGGACGCAAAGCTCGTGTGGCGGCGGTCGTTCGAATCGAAGGGCGAGATGCGCACCAGCCGATGCACGCCGCTCTCGGTCTTGAGCCAACCATAGGCGTCGGGGCCGTTGACCCGGATCGTCGCTGATTTGAGCCCGGCCTCCTCGCCGCCGCTTTCTTCGAGCCATTCGGCTTTGTAACCGTGCGCCTCGGCCCAGCGCACATACATGCGCAACAGCATCTCGGCCCAGTCCTGGGCCTCGGTGCCGCCGGCCCCGGCATGGACTTCAAGATAGCAATCATTGCCGTCGGCCTCGCCCGAGAGCAAGCTTTCGAGTTCGCGCCGCGCTGCTTCCGCCCGCAATTTCTCGAGCGTCGCCTCGGCTTCGGCGACCACCGCGGCCTCGCCCTCGGCTTCGCCCAGTTCGATCAGTTCGAGCGCGTCGGCTACCTCGCGTTCGATGCGGCGATAGCTGCCGATCGCCTGGTCGAGCCGGGTGCGCTCGCGCATCAGTTTCTGCGCCGCCGCCGGGTCGTCCCACAGCCGCGGGTTCTCGGCCTCGGCGTTCAGTTCGGCGAGGCGGCGGTTGGCGGCCTCCCAGTCAAAGATGCCTCCTCAGCAGCGCCAGCGACTTTCTGATGTCGTCGGCCACCGCCTGTATCTCGGCGCGCATTCCTCACTCCCTCCTGAACTCTAGTAAAGCCCGCCGGTGCCGCTCGCCGGCGCGCCCCGCACCGGCATCGCCTGGCCCTCGCCCTCGCCGGTCGAGGCCACCGGGATGCCCTCGCCGACCGGCCCGCCCTCGGTGCCCGGAATGTGGTTACGGCCGGGCTCGGTGCCGGGCTTGTAGGCCTCGTAGATCGCCGGTTCGCCCGCACCCGCCGGCAGCCCGGTGCCGGGATTGACCCGATAAATCCGCATTCCCGGCGGGATGCGGAATTCGGTCGCCGGCGCATCCTTCAAGGCCGCGATCATGAAATCGCGGAAGACCGGGGCGGCAATATGCCCGCCGGTCTGGTCCTTGCCGAGCGTGTCAGGATCGTCGTAGCCGATATAAACGCCGGCGGCGAGGTCGGGCGTGAAGCCCTCGAACCAAGCGTCATGGTAGTCGTTCGTCGTTCCAGTCTTGCCGGCGATCGGCTTGCCCACCGCCTTGACCGCGGCGCCGGTGCCGCGCTGCACGACGCCCTGCATCATCGACACCACCTGAAAGGCCGAACCCGGATCGGCGATCTGCTCGCGGGTGTCGGGGATGACCGGCACCGGCTGATGATGCCATGCGACATTGCTGCAGCCGTCGCAGGGCCGCTGGTCGGCGCGGAAGATCGTAGCGCCATTGCGATCCTGGACGCGGTCGATCAATGTGGGCGTGATGCGCTTGCCGCCGTTGACCAGCATGGCGTAGGCGGCGGTCAGCCGCAGCGGCGTCGTCTCGCCGGCTCCGAGCGCTATCGAATATTCCCGAGGCACATGGTCCATGATGCCGAACCGCTCGAGCGTCTCGGCGATCGGCTCCATGCCGACGATCGAGGCGACCCGTGCGGTCAGCGCGTTCAGCGACTGTTCGAGCCCGACCCGCAGCGGCACCATGCCGCGGTAGCGATCGGAGTAGTTGGCCGGCGACCACAGCGGCATGCCCGGCCCTTGCGGCAATGAAATCGGGCCGTCGAGCACCATGGTCGAGGGCGTGAAATCATGGTCGAGCGCGGTCAGGTAGACAAACGGCTTGATCGCCGAGCCGGTCTGCCGCTTGGCCTGGGTGGCGCGGTCGAACTGGCTGATCGCGAAACTGAAGCCGCCGCTGAGGGCCAGCACCCGGCCGGTGTGCGGGTCCATCGCGACGAGCGCGCCCGAGATTTCCGGCACTTGGCAGAGCGTGAAGACGGCCGGCTGGCTCTTGCCGGCATCGGCCTTCGACGCCGCCCCGGTGGTGCTGGCGACCATGACGACATCGCCGGGCTTGACCACGTCGCCGGCATTGCGCGGCGCGGGGCCGAGGCTCGCATCCGCCCGGCGCGGCCGCGCCCACCGCATATCGGAAAACGGGATCAGCCCGGTCTCGCCGCCGGCTAGGCCGATCGCGGCGCCGGCGGGCTCGGTGCGCAACACGACTGCCAGCCGCCAGCCGACATCGTTCGCCACGCCCGGCACCGGCACGGCCGCCAGATGCGCCGGCCAGTCGCCGCCGGGGTCGACATGGGCGATGGCGCCGCGCCAGCCGCCGTGGATATGGTCATAGGCGATCAGCGCGCTGCGCAGCGCCTTGTCGGCGGCCGCCTGCATCCGTTCGTCGAGGCTGGTGCGCACGGACAGGCCGGCGCCGTACAGCACCTTCTCGCCGTAGCGGGCGAGAAGTTCGCGCCTGACCTCCTCGGCGAAATAGGGAGCCTTGACCTGTTCGGCCTCCTGACGATGACGCGGCACGATCGGCTCGGCCTGGGCCTGCGCGGCTTCTTCATGCGTGGCGACCCCGTCCTCGACCATGCGGTCAATCACCCAATCGCGCCGCGCCTTGGCCGCCTGCGGAAAGCGCCTTGGATTATAGCGGTTGGGCGCCTTGGGCAGACCGGCCAGAAACGCCGCCTCGCCAAGGGTCAATTCGTCGAGCGATTTGTCGAAATAAGTCAGTGCCGCCGAGGCGACGCCATACGCGCCGGCCCCGAGGTATATCTCGTTCAGGTAGAGTTCGAGAATGCGATCCTTCGACATCGCCGCTTCGATGCGGGTCGCCAGCAACATCTCCTTGATCTTGCGCTCGACCGAAATCTCATTGGTCAAGAGCATGTTCTTGGCCACCTGCTGAGTGATGGTCGAGGCCCCGACCGGGCGGCGATTCGCCCTCAGCCGGCTGATGTCGGTGATCCCTGCGCGCAGGATCGACAGTGGATCGATCCCGTGGTGGCTGTAGAAATTCTTGTCTTCGGCCGACAGGAACGCTCGGATCACCGGCTTTGGCATCGCCTGGATCGGCACGAAAATCCGGCGCTCGGTCGCATATTCGGCCAGGAGCCGGCCGTCGGCGGCGTGGACCCGGGTCATGATCGGCGGCTGGTAGTGAGCCAATTGCTGGTAGTCCGGCAGGTCGCGACCGAAATGCCAGATCGTAACGCCGACAAACACGCACGCGGTGATTGCCAGCAGCACTGCGCACACGAAGAGAAAGCGGATCAGCTTGACCATTCTTCGGACGCGGCGCGGACGCTCCTTCGGCAACCGCCCGCCGAGACCGACCGGGTGGCGCTGTGCGGCAGCGTTCTATATGCCCTGCGGCGCTGGCCTTTCCAAGGATGTTTTGTCGCAGCGCACTCTCGGCTAACGGCCCGTAATCGCCCGCTGATCCGCCGCGAGACGAAATTATTGTGGTGCGGCGTTTCACCCGATACATTGGCGTTTGCGAAAAACCGTCGTCCGACCGTCGGGCGCCGCGTCCGGCGGAAACTGCGACACAGGCCCGTACGAGCGGCAGTTTGATCGTCGCTGCGCTGCGCCGCATCACCGGACGACGTTCGATAGTAGGAACCTGAAGCCGCCCCCTGATGAGATTCGCGATGACCGATATCCAATCGTTCCCGGCGGGAACGAGTTCAGGCGTTGCCGGTTTCTTTGCGCACGGGATCGCGCCGCCGGCCGGATTTCGCACGGCCGCCGCGGCGCGCCTCGGAGTCACGCCCGAATGGCAAAACGCATGCTCATCGATGCCACCCACCCGGAAGAGACGCGGGTGGTGGTCCTCAACGGCCATCGTCTCGAAGAATTCGATTTTGAATCATCCACAAAAAAGCAAGTAAAAGGTAACATTTATCTCGCCAAGGTAACGCGGGTCGAACCGTCGCTACAGGCAGCGTTCGTCGATTACGGCGGCACTCGGCACGGCTTCCTTGCGTTCAGCGAAATCCATTCGGATTATTACAGGATACCGGTAGCCGATCGCGGTGACGCGCTTGGCGAGCGGACGCTCCACGAGTTCGAATCGCGGGAAGCGGTCGCCGAGGCCGCTGGCGAGGAAGCCGGCGTCTCGATTGAAGCGGCGTTGCCGGAGCAGGTGCCGGTTCCAGATCGGCCGGAAGGCGGCGAGGACGGGAACGGCGAGGCCGAAGCTGCCGAAGGTCTCGCGGAGGCGATCGCGGACGAGTTCGCCGAGGCGCCGGCTGAGACAGAGGAGCGCCCGCGGGCGGTTTCCGAGGCGCTGCCTTGGGAGGATGTCGACTCGTGCCGCCGAGCCGCGGAAATCCCGTCGGCGGCCGAGATGCCGCCGCCGATAGCGATGCCGCCGAGGACGATGCCGGCGATGACGTTGCCGCGGCGCTGCGCTACCGCGCCGACCCCCTGGCGGAGGACGCAATCCTGGCGCCCGCGGGGACCGCACTCGATCTCGACAGCGAGGAGGGCGAGGCCGAGATCGTCGAGACGATCGGCGGCGATGAGTTCGAGGAGGCCGAGCATCAGCGCTCGCGAACCTTCCGCCACTACAAGATCCAGGAGGTGGTCAAGCGGCGGCAGATCATGCTCGTCCAGGTCACCAAGGAGGAGCGCGGCAACAAGGGCGCGGCGCTGACCACCTACCTTTCGCTCGCCGGCCGCTATTGCGTCTTGATGCCGAACACGGCGCGCGGCGGCGGCGTCTCGCGCAAGATCACCAGCCTCAGCGACCGCCGGCGGTTGAAGGACATTCTCGAAGAGCTCGACATCCCGGAGGGGATGGGGGTCATCGTCCGCACCGCCGGCGGCGAACGCTCGAAGGCGGAAATCCGCCGCGACTACGAATATCTGCTGCGCTTGTGGAACGAGATCCGCGAACTGACGCTGCGCTCGACGGCGCCCGCGTTGATCTACGAGGAAGGCAACCTGATCAAGCGGTCGATCCGCGATCTCTACACCCGCGATCTCGACGAGGTGCTGGTCGAGGGCGAGGAAGGCTACCGCACGGCAAAGGCGTTCATGAAAATGCTGATGCCGAGCCACGCCAAGCGCGTCCAGCCCTACCGCGACCCGCAGATCGGGCTGTTGCACCGCTTCCAGGTCGAGAGCCAGATCGACGCGATCCATTCGCCGGTCGTGCAGCTGCGCTCGGGCGGCTATGTCGTGATCAACCAGACCGAGGCATTGGTCGCGATCGACGTCAATTCCGGCCGCTCGACGCGCGAGCGCAACATCGAAGAGACCGCACTGCGCACCAATCTCGAAGCCGCCGAGGAGATCGCCCGGCAGCTGCGGCTGCGCGATCTCGCGGGGCTGATCGTCATCGACTTCATCGACATGGAGGAGCATCGCAACCAGGGCGCCGTCGAACGGCGCCTCAAGGATGCGTTGAAGAACGATCGGGCGCGCATCCAGGTCGGCCGCATCAGCCCGTTCGGCCTGCTGGAAATGTCGCGGCAGCGGCTGCGTCCGTCGCTGGTCGAGACCTCCACCCAACCCTGTCCGCATTGCGGCGGCACCGGCTTCATCCGCTCGACCGAATCGACGGCGCTCTATGTGCTGCGCTCGATCGAGGAAGAGGGGATGCGCCGGCGCTCGGCCGAAATCTGCATCTACGCGCCGACCGCGGTCGCCCTCTACATCCTCAATCAGAAGCGCGATTCGCTGATACAGATCGAGAGCCGCTACGGCATTCATGTGCTGGTGGCGCGCGACGATGCCCTGATCCCACCCGCTTTCCGGCTGGAGCGGCTGCGCGCCTACGAGGCGGGCGAGGCGAGTGCGGCGTTGCCCGCCCCGCTGACCCAGGCGACGATGTCGGAAGAAGAGGAGGACGAGGAGGAGGGCGAAGGTTCCGAAGCCGAGCGGCAGGAGGCCGACGGCGAGGAGGAGCGCGGGCGCGCCCGCCGCCGCCGCCGTCGCCGTCGCCGGCATAACGGCGAACCCGAGGCTGCCGATGCGGCGGAAGCCGTCGCGGAGGCGGCCCCCGCCGAAAGCGCCCGCGCCTCTGGCGAGGAGGGTGAGGAGGAAGGCGAGGAAGAGTCGGAGGCCGACCGCCAGCGGCGCCGCCGGGGCCGCCGCGGCGGTCGCCGTCGCGGCCGTCGCGAGCCCGGCGGTGAGCGAGCGGCAGACGCGCCGGCGCCGGCGCCCGATGCGATCGAGGTAGTGCCTGCCTCCGAACTCGACGAGCCAGCGCCGAACGGCGAAGCGGCCGGCGACTGGCCGGCGGAGGTCAGCATCGAAATCGCCGCCGCCGCGGTCGAGGTCGCGAGCCTGCCGGCATTGGCCGGCGATATGCCGCACAGCGCCGCGGCGGGCCTCGAACTCGCCGCCGGCGGCGAGGATTTGCCGACGCCTGAAACGGCCTCGGCGGCCACAGCCGCGGACGAAGAACCACCGCGCCCGCGCGAGCCTGCAGCCGTCGGCCGCCCCGGCCGAACCGCCGGTCGCCCCCACCGGCTCCGTTTGGCAACCGCCGCCGCAACCCGCCGCCCTCGAAGTGACGGCTGTCCCCGTGGCCTTCGAGGTGACGGCGCCGCCTGCCGCCCTGGAAGTGACGGCGCTCCCCATCGCCGAACCGGTCGCGTCCGAGTTTGCCGCACCCGAGGCCGCCGCGCCGCCACCCGCGCCCGAGGCCGCCGCGCCGCCACCCGCACCCGAGACCGCCGCGCCGCCGCCCGCCGAACCGCCGGCTGAGGAACCATCCATCGCCGATGCGCCCGAGCCGCCCCCGACAATCCCGGTGCAGACGGTGACCGAAAAGCCGGCGAACCCCAAGCGCGGCTGGTGGCAGCGGCTGGTGCAGTCGTGACGGCACCTGCCTCGCCGTTGCCGCATTTGAGGTATTGAGAAGCGCATGAGGCGTCCCCGGAAGCGGGCGCTCGCCGCCCCCCCGGGGGCGCCGGCTTTCGCGAGGATTGAGGGTCATGCCCGCGGCTTCCCGTTTTCTGGTCCGCACCGCAGCGGCGGCTTTTTCGGCCCTGGTCTGCCTCAGTCATGCCGCCGCCGCGCAGAGCTTCATCCGCGACACCGAGATCGAGGCCGACATCCGCACGATGATCAGCCCGGTTTGGAAAGCGGCCGGGCTCGACCCCGAGGCGCTGCATGTCTACCTGATCGCCGACAGACAAATAAATTCGTTTGTCGCCGGCGGGCAGAACGAGTTCATCAACACCGGCCTGATCGTGCGCGCCAAGACGCCGAACCAGCTAATCGGGGTCTTGGCGCACGAGACCGGCCATATCGCTGGCGGCCACCTGTCGCGCACGCAGCAGGCCATGAAGAACGCCAGCATCGAGGGCATGATCGCGATGGTGCTGGGCGTTGCGGCAACCGTCGCGGCGAAGGGCAGCGGCGGCGGTGCGGCATTACTCGGCGCCAGCGGCGTCGCGCAGCGGGCCTTCTTTCATTATTCGGTCGGCCAGGAAGCGGCGGCCGACCAGGCGGCGATGACCTTTCTCGACCGCACCCACCAATCCGCCCGCGGCCTCCTGGAGTTTTTCGAGGTCCTGCAGGGGGAGGAGTTGCTGAGCGGGCAGCGTCAGGATCCCTATCTGCGCACCCATCCCCTGACCGCCGAGCGCATCGAATACGTCCGCAACCACGTCGCGAAATCACCCTATTCGGACGTCCCCGACCCGCCGCTCTATGTCGAGCTCTTCAAACGCATGAAGGTCAAGCTCGCTGCCTTCACCGATCCGCCGGGCACGACCCTGGCCGCCTTTCCCGAGCGGGACCAATCGGTCCTGGCGCGCTACGCGCGGGCCATCGCGTATTACCGCATCCCCAATCTCGACAAGGCGGTGCCGATCATCGACGGGCTGATCAAGGACTATCCGAAGGACCCGTATTATCGCGAACTGAAGGGCCAGATGCTGTTCGAGAACGGCCGCATTCGTGACGCCATCCCGCCTTACGAGGAAGCGGTGCGGCTGGCGCCCGGCGCCCCGCTGCTGCGCATCTCGTTGGCACAGACTTATGTCGAGGCGAACGACCCGAGCCTCAACAAGCGGGCCATCGCCTATCTGAACGACGCGCTGCGCAGCGAGGACAAGGACACCAACGCCTGGCACCTGCTCGCCACCGCCTATGGCCGTGACAATCAGCTCGGCATGGCGGCCCTGGCGCTGGCCGAGGAAGGATTGGCCGGCGGCAAGAAAAAGGACGCGATGCAGCAGGCCAGTCGCGCCGAGGCCAGCCTGCGAAAGAACACCGCCGCCTATGCCCGCGCCGAGGAAATCCGCCGCGAGGCGGAAGAACTCGACAGTTCCGATTGACCCTCTTCCCCTCCGATCCCGACAGCAGGAGTTATCTTGGCCTTATCCTCGCGCGGCCTTTTTGTCGCGGCGGCGCTGGCACTCGCGATATTCGCGATGTCCGCCCTCAACCCGGCTCCGGCGGCCGACCTCACACCGGCGCAACGCCAGGAGGTCGAGCAGATCATCCACGACTATCTGCTCAAAAACCCCGACGTGCTGATCGATGCGCTGCGCGGCGCCGAAGCGAAGCTCAACCGTGAGGCCGACGCCAAGGCGGTACAGACGCTGAAGGACCGCCACCGGGAGATTTTCGACGATGCGGCAACGCCGGTCGGCGGCAACCCGCATGGCGACGCGACGATCGTCGAGTTCTTCGATTACCGCTGCCCCTATTGCAAACAGGTCCAGCCCGCATTGCAGAAGCTGCTGCAGCAGGACCCGCAATTGCGGATCGTCTACAAGGAATTGCCGGTGCTGGGCCCGGCCTCGGTGACGGCGGCGCATGCAGCGCTCGCCGCCCGCAAGCAGGGCAAGTACGAGGCCTTTCACGCCGCGATGATGGCGGCGCGCGGCCAAATCACCGAGGCGACGATCGACAGGGTGGCCGCCTCGGCGGGTCTCGACCTCGATCAGCTGAAAAAGGACCTGGCCTCGCCCGAGATCGAGCAGGCGATCAAGGACAATCTGGCGCTCGCCGACGCGCTCGACATCCACGGCACGCCAGCCTTCATCGTCGGCGACCACATCGTGCCGGGTGCCGTCGAACTCGATGCGCTGAAGGAAATGGTCGCCGACGCCCGCAAGCGCTAACCGCTCGCTATTGCCCTCGTCCCGCTTGCGGGGTGAGCGGCAAACCTGACCCTGCGGTCCCGCACCCTCACGCCTCGCGGTCGGGCTGGTTGTCGGGATGGGCCTCGGCGAATGCGCCGAGCTTCATGCAGCTCTCGAAGACGACCCGCAAGATCGTCGGGTAGGGCGCCAGGTCGAGGTTGTAGCGCCCGGCGTTGACCACCTGGGGTACGAGCGCGATGTCGGCGAGCCCCGGCCGGTCGCCGTGGCAGAAGGCCCCCGTCGCTGCGTCGTCCGCCAATAGCGCCTCGAACGCGGCAAAGCCGGCGGCGATCCAGTGGTTGTACCAGGCTCCAAGATCGCTCTCGTCGCGCCCGAAATTCCGCGTCAGATAGCGCAGCACGCGCAGATTGTTGATCGGGTGGATGTCGCAGGCGACGATGTCGGCAAGGGCGCGAACCCGGGCGCGCTCGGACGGGGTCTTGGGTAGGAGCGGCGGCTCGGGATATGTCTCGTCGAGATATTCGATGATCGCCAGCGACTGGATCAGCGTGCGCTCGCCATCCTCCAATGCCGGCACCAGACCCTGCGGGTTGACACCGAGATAGTCGGGTCGGGTCTGGTCGTTGCGGCGCAGGTGGATCGGGGTTTGGCTGTAATCGAGGTGCTTCAAGTTCAACGCGATGCGGACGCGGAACGCGGCCGAGGACCGGAAATAACCGTAAAGCTTCATCACGGCGGCTCCCCAGGCTGAAGCCGGTCAGACTCGTCCGGAATGGCGATGCGGTGCAAGCAGCTCGTCGCGAGCCCGCCGGGTTATCCTATCCGGGCTGGCGTTCGGGCGCGTTTTCGAAGGCTTGGGCGATCGCGGCGAAGGACGGCTTCGGGGAAAGGTCGGCGTCGAACGGCAATGGCCGCGACGGCAAGCCGTCCTTCCGCCAGCTCGCCTCGTTGGTTTCGTGACGCACGATCCAGCTGTAACGGTCCGAGAGACCCCAGGTCAGAACCAGTTTGACCGCCGGTTCGTCGAGTGCGGCGTCGAGAAAACGGCGATAGGCGTCGGCGATCAGCCGGTCGCGCTCGCCCTTCTCGGCCGGCGCGTTTTCGTCGGTGACGTCGAGTTCGGTGATCTGGATCGTCAGCCCCATATCGGCGATCTCGCGGAGAAACCGGCGCAGCCGTTCGGCCGAAAAGGGCGGCCCGCCGACGCCGGTAAGATGCCCCTGGATGCCGACCGCGTCGACCGGCGTGCCCGCCCGCCGCATCCGTTCGAGGAGGCGCAATAGCGTCGTGCGCCGCGCCTCGTTCTCGGGCGTGTCGAATTCGATGTCGTATTCGTTGACGACAAGGCGCGCATCGGGATCGGCCTCATGCGCGACGCGATAGGCAAGGTCGAGATATTCGGGTCCGATGGTTTCCAGGAACACCGCCTTGCGCAGCCCGTCGGCCCGGCCGTCCTTCGGTTCAATCGGCTCATTGACCACGTCCCAGCTGTGCACGAGCCCGCGATAGCGGCCGGCAAGCGTGCGGATGCGGTCGACGACCGTCTTCTCCTGCGCCTCACGCCCGGGGAGGTCGAAATACCAGCCGGGCGTGCGGAAATACCACAAGAGGTTATGGCCGCGCAGCGCCAGCCCGCCTTCGACCGCAAACCCGGCGATCGTGTCGGCCCCGCTGTAATCGTCCTCGCCCGGCCCGCCGCGGTTGATGTCCTGCCATTTCATGTCGTTTTCCGGGACGATGATCGCGGCCTGCCGCAGCACCAGACCGACAAAGGCGGGGTCGCTCGTGATCTGCGCCCCGGAAATCGTCGTGCCGTAAAGGAGCCCTTTGGCCGCAGCGAGCTGGCGCAATGTCGCCGTCTCGGCCGCGACCTGCCGCGACATCAGCATCGCCGCCATCAGACCGCCGGCAACCGCGCCGCGCCGCGTCACGCCGGCTTTCGGGGGCCAAGTCTGTCGATCGGTTGGCAATTGTCCTCTTGACATATTGCCTATTTCACACTATAGTCATGGTTTCAGGCTGCAGAACGGCGCTCCAAACTTTTGCCGTATTTTTGTTGCAAATAACAGCAAAAGCAGCAAACGCGAGACCGGTCAGGTGCGGCGAACGAGGCGGCCGGGGAGCGCGCCGGTGTGCTCGCCGTCCTCGAAGACCGGCACGCCGGCGACAAGTGTGGCGGCATAGCCCTCGGCGCGCTGAACCAGCCGCTTGCCGCCCGCCGGCAGGTCGTGGACGACCTCGGGCGGATGCAGCCGCAGGCGCTCGAAATCGATGACGTTGAGATCGGCGCGCTTGCCCGGAACGAGCCGACCGCGATCGCTGAAGCCAAAGAAATCGGCGGTCTCGCTGGTCAGCCGCTTGACGACGAATTCGAGCGGCAGGCCCGGCCCGCGCTGCCGGTCGCGCGCCCAATGGGTCAGCATGTAGGAGGGCATGCTGGCGTCGACGATCTGCGCGACATGCGCGCCGCCGTCGCCGAGCCCGAGCAGTGTGCCGGGATCGGTCAGCATCTCGCGGATCGGCTCGTGGTCGTCCTGGGCGTAGCCGGTGACCGGGAAGAACAGGAAATGCCCGGCATTCTGGGTCAGGTAGTCGTAGGCGACCTCGTCCGGCGTATGGTTGGTGCGCGCGGCGATCGCGGCCACACTCGATTCGGCGCGCGGCTCGTAATCGGGCGGGTCGCCCATCACGTACATCCGGTCCCAGCGCGCGGCGATCAGCTGGATCAATGGGCCGAGGCGGTTGAGCAAGTTCGCGGACGGCCGGTCGTCGAGGATCGCCTGCCGCACCGCGGGGTCGCGCACCCGCGCCAGGCGCTCGGCAAGCGGCAATGCCTCGAACGGCTTGTAGCGCTCGCGGATCGAGAACGGGTTCAATGAGGTTGCGATGCCGAGAATGACGCCGACCGGGCGGCCCGCCACCTGGGCGGTCA